>NZ_JAANOY010000024.1 GCF_011320095.1 Cognatiluteimonas telluris
GCGCTGCCCGCCACGCTGCTGCTGGGGTGCCTGCTGGCCGCCGACGCCCTGGCCGCCGACGCGCCAGTGGCGCCGGCCGCGACGCCCGCAGCGTCGACCGCGACCACCACGCGCCTGGACGTGCCCGACGTGCGCTACCGCGAGCGCACGCTCGCCAACGGCCTGCAGGTGCTCAGCGTCGAGGACCACGCCAGCCCCACCGTCGCGGTGCAGGTCTGGTACCACGTCGGCTCCAAGGATGATCCGCAGGGCCGCTCGGGCTTCGCGCACCTGTTCGAGCACCTGATGTTCAAGAGCACGGCGCACATGCACGCCGAGCAGATGGACCGGCTCACCGAGGACGTCGGCGGCGCCAACAACGCCTCCACCGGCGATGACGTCACCAACTATTTCGAAGTCATCCCGAGCAACTACCTGCAGACGCTGCTGTGGGCCGAAGCCGAACGGCTGTCCAACCTCAACGTGGATGCCGCCAACTTCAAGTCCGAACGCGCGGTGGTCGAGGAGGAATACCGCCAGAGCGTGCTGGCCAATCCCTACGGCAAGCTTTTCAACGCGATCGATCCGCACTCCTACACCGTGCATCCGTACCAGCGTCCGACCATCGGCAGCATCGCCGACCTGGAAGCGGCCTCGCTGCCGGACGTGATCGACTTCCACCACACCTTCTACCGCCCCGACAACGCGACCCTGATCGTCGCCGGCGACTTCGATCCCGCGCAGCTCGATGCCTGGGTCGACCGCTACTTCGCCTGGATCCCGAAACCGTCCACGCCGGTGCCGCAGGTCGCCGCGCAGGAGCCGGCGCGCACGCAGGACCTTCGCTACACCGAAACCAGCGACACCGCGCCGCTGCCTGCGGTCGCGCTGACCTGGCTGATCCCGCCCGCCGCCGATCCCGACCTGGCGCCGCTGAAGGTCGCTGCCGCGCTGCTGTCGCAGGGCGAGTCCTCGCGCTTCTACCAGTCGCTGGTGTATCGCAGCCAGGTGGCGCAGCAGGCCGGCGCCGATGCCGACGGCCGCGTCGGCCCGGGCCTGTTCACTGCCTACGCGATCCTCGCCAGCGGCCACGCGCCGGCGGAAGCCGAACGCCTGCTGCGCGAGGAAATCACCCGGCTGGCGACCCAGCCAATCCCCGCCGACGAACTCGACAAGGTCAAGACGCAGTTGCTCACGCGTGAGCTCAGGCAGCGCCAGACCGCGCAGGGCATCGCGTTCGCGCTGGGCCAGGCGACGCTGATCGAAGGCAGCCCGGCACGCGTCAACTCCGATCTCGCGGCGCTGCAGGCAGTCACCGCCGACGATGTGCAGCGCGTGCTCAAGCACTACGTCACCGGCGCGCACAGCGTCAGCATCGATTACCTGCCTGCGCCGAAGGCGGACCACGAGGAGACCGGCCATGCGAAGTGACGCCATCCGCCACCGCGCCACCCGCGCCGCCGCGCGTGGCGCACCGTTGTCCCTGGCCTTGCTGGCCTGCGGCCTGGCGCTCGCCTCCGGCAGCGCATTCGCCGCCGACGCCGCGTTCCCGACCACGCCGCCGGCACCCGGCCCCGCGCCGACCCTGGACGTGCCGACCCCGGACGCGCAGACCCTGGTCAATGGCCTGCGCGTGGTCAGCGTGCGCCGCGCGCGGCTTCCGCTGGTGACCGTGCAGCTGCTGGTGCGCAGCGGCGGCGAACGCGACCCGCAAGCGCTCGCCGGCCTGGCCGACCTGACCGCGCAGCTGCTGCCCAAGGGCGCCGCCGGGCGCAGCGCGCCGCAGATCGCCGCCCAGGCCGAAGCGCTGGGCGGCTCGCTGGTTGCCGCCGCAGGCTGGGACGAGAGCGAAGTCGGCATCACCGTCACCACGCCCAAGCTGCCGCAGGCGCTGGCGCTGCTGGCCGACGTCGTGCGCCGGCCGGACTTCGCCGCCGACGAGCTCAAGCGCGCGCAGGCGCAGGCGATCGATGACCTGCGCCTGCAGCTGAGCCAGCCGACCGCGCTGGCGCAGCTGGTGGCCGCGCGCGCGGTGTTCGGTACCGGCGCCTACGGGCATTCGCGCGGCGGCACCCCGGCCTCGCTGGCGCGGATCGGACGCAGTGACGTGCAGGCGCTGCACGCGCAGCTGTACCGGCCCGACAACGCGATCCTGGTCTTCACCGGCGACATCACGCCGGCACAGGCACTGACGCTGGCACAGGCCAGTTTCGGTAACTGGACCCGGCCGGCCACGCCGCTGCCCGCGGCGCCGGCGGGCGCCGGGACGACGACGTTGCCGTCGCTGGTCGCGATCGACCAGCACGGTGCCGGCCAGGCCGGCGTGGTCGCCGCGCATCGCGCCCCGCCGCGCAGCGACGACGGCTACTACGCCGGCACGGTCGCCGACGCGGTGCTCGGCGGCTCGTACTCGGCGCGCCTGAACGAGGAAATCCGGATCAAGCGCGGCCTGTCCTACGGCGCGTTCTCCAGCCTGGACCTGCGCCGCGACAGCGGCCTGTGGCTGGCCTCGGCGCAGACCAAGAATCCTTCCGCGCCGCAGGTCGTCGATCTCACCCTGGGCGAGTTCCAGCGCCTGGGTTCGACGCCGGTCGGCGACGCCGAACTGGCCGCGCGCAAGGCCACCCTGGTCGGCGAATACGGCCGCAACCTGGAAACCACCGCCGGCCTGGCGGCGCAGGTCGGCGACCTGGCGCTGTACGACGTCGACCTGGCGCAGATCGGCCGCTACATCGCCCGCGTGCAGGCGGTCACCCCGGCGCAGGTGCAGGCCTACGCGAAGGCGCACCTGGCCGACGCGCACGTGGTCGTCGTCGGCGACGCCGCGCAGTTCGGCGCCGCGCTGAAACAGGCGCATCCGGACGTGCCGGTGCTGCAGGCCGACACGCTCGACCTGGACAGCGCCTCGCTGCAGGCAGCGGCGAAGTAGCGACCGCGCGGGCGTGGGCATGCGCGGGCTCATCGCATGACGAGACCGCGTCGATGTCAACGCCGCGCGGCCGCGCGCGTTCCTGCCACCGAGCCCCGCGTGGAAACGTCGATGACCCGGATACCGTCGTGCCTGCTTGCCGTGCTGCTGGTCACCGTGGCCCTGGGCACGAGCGCCCGTCCGGGATTTCCGCGAGCCCTGCGCGCGCGCCTGCAGGCGCGTGCGGCCGCGCAGGCCACACCCTTGCCGCCGGGCGCGCGCCGGATCGCCAATCTCGCCTATGGCCCCGATCCGGCACAGCGCCTGGACGTGTACGTGCCGGCGCGGCCGAACGGCGAAGTGATCCTGATGGTGCACGGCGGCGGCTGGGCCAACGGCGACAAGGCATTGCCCAGCGTGGTGGGCAGCAAGCTCACGCACTGGCTCGCCAAGGGCGCGATCTTCATTTCGATCGACTACCGCATGCTGCCCGGCACCGATCCGCTGCACCAGGCCGACGATGTCGCCGCTGCCCTGGCATGGGCGCAACACCATGCGCGCGACTGGGGCGGCGAGCCGGGCGGATTCGTGCTGATGGGCCACTCGGCCGGCGCGCACCTGGTCGCGCTGGTGGCGGCCGATCCGCTGGCCGCGCACGCGCATGGCGTGCGCCCATGGCGCGGCACCATCGCGCTGGACAGCGCCGCGTTCGACGTCGAACACATCATGCGCCAGCCGCATCCGCCGCTGTACGACGCCGCCTTCGGCAGTGATCCCGGCGTCTGGCGCGCCGCATCGCCTTACCGGCAACTCACGCGCGGGGTCGCGCCGATGCTGCTGGTCTGTTCCACCCGGCGCGCGGATTCGTGCACCAGCGCGCGCCGCTTCGCCGAGCACGCCCACGACCTGGGTGATGTCGCGCGACTGCTGCCCGAGCCGCTCTCGCACCGCGAAATCAACGACACCCTCGGCCTGCCCGGCGATTACACCCGCGCGGTGGATGCCTTCATCGCGTCGCTCCCGGCGCGGCGCTGAGGCACACTGGCGGCTCCGCCAGCACCGGGAGCCGCCATGCCCCTGCCGACTTCGCGCGCCGCCATCGACGACGCCGCCTACGCGCGCCTGCATGCCGACTCGCTGCGCGATCCCGAGGGATTCTGGCGCGATGTGGGCGGGCGCCTCGACTGGATCACGCCACCCACCCAGGTCAAGGACACCAGTTTCGCGCTGGAGGATTTCCACATCCGCTGGTACGCCGACGGCGTGCTCAATGCCAGCGTCAATTGCCTGGACCGGCATCTGCCGGCGCACGGCGACAAGGTCGCGCTGATCTTCGAACGCGACGATCCCGCGCAGCCGGCGCAGAAGATCAGCTACCGCCAACTGCATGCGCGCGTATGCCAGTTGGCCAACGCGCTGCGCAACCTCGGCATCGGCAAGGGCGACCGCGTCACGATCTACCTGCCGATGATTCCCGAGGCGGTGATCGCGATGCTCGCCTGCGCGCGCATCGGGGCGATCCACATGGTGGTGTTCGGCGGCTTCGCGCCGCAGTCGATCGCCGATCGCATCGCCGATTGCGCCAGCAAGCTGGTCATCACCGCCGACGAGGGCCTGCGCGGCGGCAAGCGCATCGCGCTCAAGGCCAACGTCGATGCCGCGCTGCGGTTGCCGGGCACCAACGCGGTCGAAACCGTGCTGGTGGTGCGCCACACCGGCGCCCCGGTGGCGATGCAGATGCCGCGCGACCGCTGGTACGACGCGGTGGTGGATCCGCAACCGGCGCACTGCGTCCCCGAGCCGATGGGTGCGGAAGACCCGCTGTTCATCCTCTACACCTCCGGCTCGACCGGAAAGCCCAAGGGCGTGCTGCACACGACCGCGGGCTACCTGGTGTACGCGAGTTACACCCACGAAACCGTCTTCGACCTGCGCGGCGACGACGTGTACTGGTGCACCGCCGATGTCGGCTGGATCACCGGCCACAGCTACATCGTCTACGGCCCCCTGGCCAATGGCGCGACCCAGGTGGTGTTCGAAGGCGTGCCGAACTTCCCCGATGCCTCGCGCTTCTGGCAGGTCGTCGACCGGCACGCGGTGACGATCTTCTACACCGCGCCGACCGCGATCCGCGCGCTGATGCGCGAGGGCGACGCGCCGGTGCAAGCGACCTCGCGCGCGTCGCTGCGCGTGCTGGGCACGGTCGGCGAGCCGATCAACCCGGAAGCCTGGCGCTGGTACTTCGACGTCGTCGGTGGCGCGCGCTGCCCGATCGTCGACACCTGGTGGCAGACCGAGACCGGCGGCATCATGATTTCGCCGTTGCCTGGGATGAGCGAGGTCAAGCCGGGCTCGGCGAGCAAGCCATTCTTCGGCGTGCAGCCGGCGCTGGTCGACGCCAACGGCACGCTGCTCGACGGCGCCGCCGAAGGCAACCTGGTCCTGCTCGATTCCTGGCCGGGGCAGATGCGCACCGTGTATGGCGACCATGCGCGTTTCATCGAGACTTATTTCAAGGCCTATCCCGGCATGTATTTCACCGGCGACGGCTGCCGGCGCGACGCCGACGGCGACTACTGGATCACCGGCCGCGTGGACGACGTCATCAACGTCAGCGGCCATCGCCTGGGCACGGCGGAAGTGGAAAGCGCGCTGGTGCTGCATTCCAGCGTCGCCGAGGCGGCGGTGGTCGGCTTTCCGCACGACCTCAAGGGCCAGGGCATCTATGCCTACGTGACGCTGGTGGCCGGCCAGGCGCCGAGCGATGCGCTGCGCGATCAACTCGTCGCCCAGGTGCGCCGGGAGATCGGCCCGATCGCGACCATCGACCACCTGCAGTGGGCACCGGCGCTGCCGAAGACGCGCAGCGGCAAGATCATGCGCCGCATCCTGCGCAAGATCGCCGAGGACCAGCCCGGGCAACTGGGCGATACCTCGACGCTGGCCGATCCGTCGGTGGTGGAGGCGCTGGTGCGCGAACGCCTGGTGCGATAGCAGGCAGCGAAACGCCCGCGTGTCGCGGGCGTTCCGGTGTCCCTTTCGCCACCGCTTACCAGATCCGCACGCGGTCCTCGGGCTTGAGGTACAGCGCCTGCCCGGGCTTGGGCGCGAAGGCGTCGTACCAGGCATCGATGTTGCGCACCGTCTGCGCGCGGAAACGGCCCGGCGCGTGGCCATCGCTGACCACCTGCGCGCGCAGCGCCGCGTCGCGGGTCTTGCTGCGCCAGCTCTGCGCGAAGGCCAGGAAGAAGCGCTGGTCACCGGTCAGCCCGTCGATCACCGGCGCCGGCTTGCCGCCGAGCGACTTGATGTAGGCATCGTGCGCGACCGCCAGGCCCGCCAGGTCGGCGATGTTCTCGCCGAGCGTCTGCGCGCCGTTGAGGTGCAGGCCGGGCAGCGCTTCGTACGCGTCGTACTGCGCGATGAGCTTGGCGCCGGCGGCCTCGAAATGCGCCGCGTCCGACGGCGTCCACCAGTTGGCCAGCCGTCCCTGCGCATCGAACTCGGCGCCGGTGTTGTCGAAGCTGTGGCTGATCTCGTGGCCGATGGTGGCGCCGATCGAACCGTAGTTGGCGGCGGCATCGGCGCTTGGATCGAAGAACGGTGGTTCCAGGATCGCCGCGGGGAAGTTCAGCGCGTTCTGCAGCGGCAGGTTGACCGCGTTGACGGTCTGCGGCGTCATCCACCATTCGCCGCGGTCCACCGGCTGGCCGAGCTTGGCGAGCTGGTGTTTCGTTTCCGCCAGGCTGGCGCGCTGCAGGTTGCCGAGTGCGTCGTCGGGCTTGATCGCCAGCGCCGAGTAATCGCGCCAGGTGTCGGGATAGCCGACGCCGACCTTGGTCGCGGCGACCTTCGCTTTCGCCTTGGCCTTGGTGTCGGGGCTCATCCAGTCGAGCTGGTCGATGCGCTCGGGGAACACCGCCAGCAGGTTGGACACCATCTGCTGCACCTGCGCGCGCGAGGACGCGGGGAAATACTTCTGCACGTAGAGCTTGCCGACCGCATCGCCAAGCGCGTTGTTGACCGCGGACAGCGCGCGCTTCCAGCGATCGCGCTGTTGCGGGGTGCCGTTGAGCGTGGTGCCGTAGAAGCCGAACGACAGGTCGTCGAACGCCTTGGGCAGCACGGCGGCATGTTCATTGAGGGCATGGAACGCCAGCCAGGCCTTCCATGCCTGCAGTGGCTGGCTGGCGGTCAGCGCCGAGAGCTTGGCGATGGCGTCGGGCTGCCAGGCATCGATCGTCGTTTGCCCGTCCAGGCCCGCGGCCTTGAAGTAGGTCGCCCAGTCCAGCCCCGGCGCTTTTTTTGCGAAGCCCGCGACCGGCCAGGGATTGTTGGCCTTGTGCACGTCTTCGGTCTCGACGATCGAGGCCTGCGCTTTCGCGATCTTTTCTTCCAGCGCATAGACCGCCGCCGCCTTGGCGTCGCTGTCGGCGATGCCCGCCTGCCTGAGCATCGCCGCGACATAGGCCTTGTACTTGTCGCGGATCCCGACCATCGCCGGATCCCTGGACAGGTAGTAATCGCGGTTGGGCATGCCCAGCCCGCCCTGCAGTAGGTAGGCCATGTTGTGCGTCGGATCCTCGAGGCCCTGGGCGACGAACAGGCCGAACAGATGTTCGGTGGAATAGTTGGTGGCGTTGAGCGGATCGACGTCGACGCGGGTTGTCTCGCCCAGCACCCGCGCAAGGTCGGCGGTGCTGGCGATCGCATCGATGCGGTCGAAGGTCGGCTGCAGCGGCGCCAGGCCGCGCTGTTCGATCCCGGTCTGGTCCATGTACGCCGTGTAGTAGTCGGCGATGCGTGCGGCATCGCTGCCGGCGGCCGGATGGCTGGCAGCGATGTCCTGGATCAGTTCGGCGTTGCGCTTCTCGGCCTTCTGGAACACGTCGAAGAACACGCCGGTGCTGGAGCGGTCCGCCGGGATCTCCGCCTTGGCGCGCCACGCGCCGTTGGCATAGCCGTCGAAGTCGTCGCCAGGTTGCACGGCGTGGTCGATGCCGGCCAGGTCCACGCCGCCCGTCGGCGCCTTGGCGGGTGCGGGCGCCGCCGTTGCAGCGTGCTGTTCGCCCGTGTGGTCGGGCTGGCATGCCCCGCAGGCGACGATGATGGCCAGGAACAACGCGGAACGCAGGACAGTCATGGACAGGACCGGTCGGAAGAGTGGGCCACGATAGCCCCGGGCCCGGTCGGCGCAGGGTGCAGGAAGTCACCGGCGCGGCCGGGGCCGGGTGGTTCCCGTCGCAAACGCCTGTCGAAGGGCGGGCCGGCGGCGGCAGGGCGGGCGTGGCGGACGTGAGCGCGCCGAGCTGTGCACTGCTACCACGCAGCGACTCCTGCATGGCCACCGGTATGGCGAGGGCGGTACCCACCCGGTTAAGCGCGGGCTCGTCGCGCAGCACGCTGACCTGTACCACGCGCACCCGTGCACCGTCGCCGCTGAGCTCGATCCGATCGGCGCGCTGCAGGCCATCGCGTCGCATCTGCACCAGCAATGCCGCGGCGACCCGCAGGTCGTGATCGCCAGGCGGCGTGCCCTGCGCTATCCGGGCCGTGCGCAGCTGCCGCACCACCTGCGCGAACAGCGCGTGGTCCGGATGCGCGGGACTGGTCAGCAGCTGCGCATCCTCGACGCGCAACATCGCCTGCGTGCGCGCATCGCCATGACCGGAGGCGACCAGGCCACGGGCCTGCTGGAACGCGGCGAGCGCATCGTGCGTGCGGCGGCCGAAGCGCCCGTCCTCGGACAGCGCCTGGCCCTGCGCATCGGGATAACCGAGGCGATTGAGTTGCGCCTGCAGCGTGCTGACGGCCGGGCCTTGGTCGCCGAGATGGAGCGCGACGCCATGGGGGTGGTCTGAAGCTGGCTGTGCGGAACGCTGGGACTGCCCGGATTTATCGGGCTGGCTTGCGCAAATGCTGCGAGGTTGCGGCAAATGCGGCGAGCGTTGCGCTGGGGCAGTGCCGGCGACCGACAGGCCGCTGCGTTCGAGGGACACGAGTGCATGCGCGTTCGCTTCGAGTGGAGTGGCAGGGTCAGTGGGCACGCCGGGGTATACCCGCGCCGATGCAACCCGGGAGTCCTGCAATACGGGTTTACTCACAATAGCGACACGACCCACGACGAAACCTTCGAAGTGGCAGATGCCGTCGGACAATGCACGCAGTTCGGCCGGCGTCATTGCACCAATGGTTTTCCCACGCAGATCGACGCCTTCGGCATCGGCGGTGCGGTAGATCGAACGCACCTGTGCCGCATGATGGGTGGCGCCGCTGTAATCGTCGCGCGAGTAACCTTCGACCATGCGCTCAACGGTGTGGTTTGCGTGGGATTTGCGCAGCAGCTGTAGCTGTGCAAGCCGACCGGCCTCCGGCGTTTCGAAAATCGCATTGCCCCACTGGTCCAGCGCGACAATGCCGGCGTACCTGCTCTGCGCGCGCGCAAGCGCCTGTTCACGTGTATGGCGCGCATGGGAGGATTTGTCGGCACTTCCAGCGTATTCGAACTTGAGGTTGCCGGCGTTGTTGTTCCGCCAGGAAGCTGTTCCTCCCGAGCGTTCGACGACACTGCCATCTTCGAGTTGAAACACGCGCGTCGTTCCAATCGACTGGATCAACTGGACGACTCGTTGCTGATCGGACATTCCATGTCCCCAGGTAGTTTGTTCAGGCCAAATCGTGAGCCGGCCCGCGCGGGCTATGGCAACGCATCTTTCCAGTTTGTTTTCATTGCGCAGATACGCTCGATGTACGCTCGCTGCAGGCAGCTCGTCGTCGCGCATCTGTTGCGGACTTGCTCACGCCAGGTGGCTTGTTCCTCGCCGAGCGGATTGATGACCGCTCCGGTTTCGCCGTCAACACCCGCCGTCTCGGACTCGATTGCTTTGTAGAGCCCGCCCATCTCCTCGTCGAGTTTGGAAAGATCGGGGTTGCGACAGATGAGCTGCTCCACCTTGGTCTGCGCGCGTCCACAGTCAAACGATGCGGCCATGGAGAGGCCGCAAGCAGACATCAGGCCGATCGCCAACACGCCGGCCGCAAATCGCGTTGCTGGGAAGTTCGCTGTCGGCCGCGTCCAGTGAAAAGCGCACGCCTTAGGCAAACCAGCCGGTTGCAAGACGAAGCGTCCGAAACTTGCGCCGCGCGAAGTCACTGCGACGAACGCAGGCGCTACGTGGCGCGTAAAAGCGAATAGCCTCATGAATCCTCCTTGATGCAGGCGACGGCGTCCTTGCCGAGGGGCAGTGTCTGCGAGTGGCGGGGGGTCATGCAAGCATGCGGCTGGACTGGATTCGCCACTGCCGAAGCCCGCCTTTGCGGCCGGCTTTCGGAGCCGAAGCGCTGGATCCAGCCTACGCGGGGATGACGCATCGGCAAGGGTGTTTGCGCTGAGCTCAAGCGCCGATGCGTCACTTGATCTTGGCTCGTAGTGCGGCCGGTCCACATCTGCGCGGCTGTGGCCGTCAATTCCGCTGTCGCACCTGGGCGCGTGAGCCGCCACGCGGCATTCGGCGTGGGATCACAAAGCAGAAGCCCGCCTTGCGGCGGGCTTCCGGAACTCAGGCGCTGGATCCTCACGGGTGACGCATCGACAAGGGCGTTTGCGTCATGCGCAAACGCGCCGATGCGTCACTTGATCTTGCCTTCCTTGTAGATCACGTGCTTCCGGACGACGGGGTCGTACTTCTTGACCTCCATCTTGTTCGGCGTGTTCTTCTTGTTCTTGTCGGTCGTGTAGAAGTGGCCGGTGTTGGCCGAGGAGATCAGGCGGATCTTGTCGCGCTTGGTTGCCATGTCGTCCTCCTCAGACCTTTTCGCCGCGGGCGCGGAGTTCGGCCAGAACGCTGTCGATGCCGTTCTTGTCGATGGTGCGCAGCGAGTGCGCGGAAACCTTCAGCTTGATCCAGCGGTTCTCGCTGGCGACCCAGAAGCGGCGCTCGTGCAGGTTGGGCAGGAAGCGACGGCGGGTCTTGTTGTTGGCGTGCGAGACGTTGTTGCCGGTCTGCACGCGCTTGCCGGAAACCTGGCATACGCGGGACATGACGCACCTCGAATTGACTTGATGTTTCCCTTGGCCAGGGAGACGGCGGCCCCGCCGGCAGGGCCGGCATGCGATACGGGCAGGAGTTCCGCTGCACGGTGCCGGCCGGAATCGCGCTTCCGGGCCGGACCGGACCCGGCTCCTCGTAAGGATGGGGCGGACGCAGCGAGCCGCGCATTATGCGGGGGAACCGGAGCCGGATCAATGCTTTAGGCGCTCTCCCTCCGGGAGAGGGGTTGGGGTGAGGGCCGGTGCCGCGGAGACCGCGGTGCTGCGCACCCTCATCCGCCCTTCGGGCACCTTCTCCCGGAGGGAGAAGGGGAGCGCTGAACCCCTCTCCCGCTGGGACGGAGGTTGGGGTGAGGGCCGGCGCCGCGGAGACCGGATGCTGCCACACCCTCCTCCACCGCTGGCCTTGCCCGGGGACGGGGCTAGTGCGTCGCCCGGTCCCGCCGCCAGCCGCGGTGGCGGATGTCCAGGTACAGGCTGTAGCCGGCGGTGAAGGCCGGGAACAGGTTCTGCAGGATGCCGACCGAGTCGTTCTTGCCGAATACGAAATACGACAGCGTCATCAGGCTGCCGAGGATGCTCATGTACCAGAACAGCCGCGGGATGACCGGCTTGCCGTGGCGGCGCGAGGCGACGAACTGCACCAGCCAGCGGCCGCCGAACATCAGCGCGCCGACCAGGCCGATCACCTTCCACGGCGACATGTACAGCCCGGTCCATTCCAGCCAGGCGATCGGCGAGTTCATCACCCCGGCGTTGACCGCCTCGACGGCGGCGATCACGGCAGTTCCTCCACCGCGGTGACGTTGCCGCGGCGGATCAGCCAGGCCACGCCGCGCAGGTCGGCGATCCCGACCAGGGCGCGATTGAGGTTGTTGTATTTGGAGACGCCGGTGGAACGCGCGCGGTGGTGGACCGGCACGCTGACGGTCTTCCAGCCGGCGCGCTGCATCAGCGCCGGCAGGTAACGGTGCATGTGGTTGAACCACGGCAGGTCGAGGAAGGCCTCGCGCTCGAACAGCTTGATGCCGCAACCGGTATCGGGGGTGTCGTCGCGCAGCATCCGCGATCGGATCGCGTTGGCGATCTTCGATGCCCAGCGCTTGCTGCCGGTGTCCTTGCGCTGGGTGCGCCAGCCGGCGAAGAGTTTCACGTCGGCCGCGCTGCGCGCGCGCTGGTCCAGCAGTTTGGGGATGTCGGCCGGATCGTTCTGGCCGTCGCCGTCGAGGGTCGCGATCCAGCGTCCGCGCGCGGCCTTGACGCCGTTGCGCACCGCCGCGCTCTGGCCGCTCTGGGTCGCATGGTGGACGACGCGCAATTCCGGTACCTCGCGCTTGAGTTGCCGCAGGCGGGCGAGCGTGTCGTCGCGCGAGTTGTCGTCGACGTAGACGATCTCGAAACCGCGTCCGCCGCCGGCATCGTCCGCCAGCCGTGGATGGCCACGCAACGCGGCGACGATCTCGTGCACCAGCGCGGCGACGTTGTCCTGCTCGTTGAACACCGGCACCACGACCGACAGTGCGGGCGTGCTCATGCTGCGTCTCCGAAATAGTCGCGGCACCAGGCGACGACCTGCGGGAGTCCGGACTCGATCGACGTCGTCGGCTCGAAACCGAAGGCGGCCTGCGCGCGCGATGTATCGGCCATCGTCTCCACCATGTCGCCCGGTTGCATCGGCTTGTAGACCTTGTGCACCGGCCTGCCGGCGGCCTGGCCGATGACGTCGATGAAATGCTCCAGCTCGACCGGGGTGTGGTTGCCCAGGTTGAACACGCGATGCGGCGGCTCCGCGGCGGGGGGATGGTCGAGCGCGCCGAGCACGCCGGCGACGATGTCGTCGATGAAGGTGAAATCGCGGCGCATCGCGCCGTGGTTGAAGACGTCGATCGGGCGCCCCGCGAGCACCGCGCGCGAGAACAGCAGCGGTGCCATGTCCGGCCGGCCCCAGGGGCCGTACACGGTGAAAAAGCGCAGTCCGGTGGCGCGCAGCCCGTAGAGGTGCGCGTAGGTGTGCGCCATCAGTTCGTTGGCGGCCTTGGTGGCGGCGTAGAGCGAGCGCGGCTGGTCGACGCGCTGGTCTTCCGAGAACGGCGGCGTGGCCGAATCGCCGTAGACCGACGACGAGCTGGCATAGACCAGGTGCTCCACGCCGCGATGCCGGCACTGCTCGAGCAGGTTGACGAAGCCGACCAGGTTGGACTCGACGTACACGTGCGGATTGGTGATGGAGTAGCGCACACCGGCCTGCGCGGCGAGGTTGACCACGCGGGTGGGCGCGAGCTCTTCGAACAAGGCGGCCAGGCCGTCGCGATCGGTGAGGTCGAGCGTGCGGATGTCGACCTGCGGGCACAGCGCGGCGACGCGATCGCGCTTGAGCTGCGGGTCGTAGTAGTCGTTGTAGTTGTCGATGCCCACGACGTGCTCGCCACGGGCGTGCAGCGCGCGGCAGGTGTAGGCACCGATGAAGCCGGCTGCGCCGGTGACGAGGATGGTCATGGGGCGATTGTTGCCTCTCCGCCGTCATTCCCGCGTAGGCGGCAATCCAGCGACGTTGGTTTCATCCAGGGGCGACGGTCAAGGATCACCGGATCCCGGCTTTCGCGGGGACGGCGGCCACGGCGGATCTACGCGCGCGGATTGCGCAGACGGTCCAATACCCCATCCAGCGCTTCCAGGTCGCTGTAATGGATCACCAGCCGGCCGCGGCCGGCACGGCCGTGGAGGACGTTGACCGTGGTGCCCAGCGACTCGGACAGCTCGCGCTCCAGGGTCGCGATGTCGGCCTGCGGCTTGGGCTTGGCGGTCTTGGCCTTGCCGGCGGCGGGGACCTTGCCCGCGGCCAGCTGCTGCACGCGATGCTCGACTTCGCGCACCGACCAGCCCTGTTCGGCGGCCTGCCGCGCCAGCGCGATCGCCGCGGCCGGCGCCAGCGTCAGCAAGGCGCGCGCGTGGCCCATTTCCAGCGCGCGGGTCTCGACCAGGCTGCGGATCTCCTTCGGCATTTCCAGCAGCCGCAGCAGGTTGGACACCGCTGCGCGCGAGCGCCCGACCGCATCGGCGGCCTGGGCATGGGTGAGGTCGAATTCGTCGATCAGCCGCTGCAGCGCCTGCGCTTCCTCCAGCGGATTGAGATCCTCGCGCTGGATGTTCTCGATCAGCGCCATCGCGATCACGGTGCGGTCGTCGACTTCGCGCACCACCACCGGGATCTCGTTCAACCCCGCCAGTTGCGACGCGCGCCAGCGGCGCTCGCCGGCGATGATCTCGAAGCGCTGGCCACCCAGGTCGCGCACCACGATCGGCTGGATCACGCCCTGCGCCTTGATCGACTCGGCGAGCTCGGCCAGCTTGGCCTGGTCCATCGTCTTGCGCGGCTGGTACTTGCCCGGCGACAACGCATCCACCGGCAGCTGGCGCAGGGTGTCGGCCGGCGTGGCTTCGAGCACCGGCGCCTGCGCCGCGCCCTTGGGGCCGAGCAGCGCTTCCAGGCCGCGCCCGAGGCCGCGCTTCCTGGCCGGCGCGTCCCGGCCCGGCACGCCGCTGCCCAGCGCGCCCTTGCCCGCCGCGCCCTTGCCCGTACTCATGCCGCGGTCTCCGTGGTGGTGGCGCGTTTGGCGCCCTGGTCGCGTTCGCGCTGGTGGCGCAGTACTTCGCCGGCCAGGCCGAGATAGGCCACCGCGCCGCGCGAGCCGCGGTCGTAACCGACGATGCTCTGGCCGTGGCTCGGCGCTTCGGCCAGGCGCACGTTGCGCGGCACGATGGTGCGGAAGACCTTGTCGCCGAAATGCTCGATCAGTTCGGCCGACACCGCGTTGGCCAGGTTGTTGCGCACATCGAACATGGTGCGCAGCACGCCTTCGATCTCCAGCGCCGGATTGAGCCGGCCCTTGAGGGCGTCGATGGTCTGCAGCAGCGCCGTCAGGCCTTCCAGCGCGTAGTACTCGCACTGCATCGGCACCAGCACGCTGTCGGCGGCGGTGAGCGCGTTGAGGGTGAGCAGCGACAGCGCCGGCGGGCAGTCGATCAGGATGAAGTCGTAGTTGGCGCGCACCGATTCCAGCGCGCGCTTGAGGCGCTGCTCGCGGCCCTCGGCGTCCATCAGTTCCAGCTCGGCCGCGGTCAGGTCGGTGTTGCCGGGCAGCAGGTCGAAGCCTTCGGGCGTGGTGACGATGGCGTCGCTTGCCGGTGTTTCATCCAGCAGCACGTCGCAGCTGGACGCGGCCAGCTCGCGCTTGTCGATGCCGCTGCCCATCGTCGCGTTGCCCTGCGCGTCGAGATCGACCAGCAGCACGCGCATCGGCGCGCGCGCCAGCGCCGCGGCGAGGTTGACCGCAGTGGTGGTCTTGCCGACTCCGCCTTTCTGGTTGGCGACAGCGATGATGCGAGCCATGGGTCGCGGTTGCCTCGATGCAGGGGACGTCCGACGCACGGGCACCGGGCTCGGGATTATGCCGCGCGGGGGCGGGGGCCGCACCCGCGGCGGACCGCGTCGACAGTTTGCAAGCGCGGGCGAGCCGCGCGGCGCGGTCCTGGCCGATGGCTCAGGCGCGACAGACCACCACCAGGTGGCGCTCGGCGTCCAGTCCGGGCACCACCAGCGGCTCGATCCGTTCCACCCGCCAGCCGGCCGGCAGCGCGGCGATCTCCGCCTCCGGGATGGCGCCCTTCATTGCCAGCAGGCGTCCGTGCGGGGCCAGCAGCCGTCCGCCCAGTTCGATGATCAGCGGCAGGGTCGCCAGTGCGCGCGCGGTGATCGCGTCGAATTGCCCGCCCGCGTCGAGCGCCTCGATCCGGCTTTGCGCCACCTGCGCGTTGCCCAGCGCCAGCGTGCGCACGGCCTCGCGCAGGAAGCGCGCCTTCTTGCCGTTGGATTCCACCAGCGTCACCTGCCGCTGCGGCTGCGCGATCGCCAGCGGGATCCCGGGCAGCCCGGCACCGGTGCCGAGGTCGGCCAGCCTGCCGCCGGGGGTGGAGGCATGCATCGCCAGCGAATCGAGCAGGTGGCGGGCGACCATCTCGCGCGGGTCGCGGATCGCAGTGAGGTTGTAGGTGCGGTTCCAGCGATCGAGCAGCGCCAGATAGGCCAGCAGCGGCGCGGCCAGCGCGGCAGCGAGCCCGAGCGTGGCCAGGCCGCGGTGCAGTTCGTCGCGCAGGGCGGGGTCGGTGGAGACGTCCATGGCGGCAAGTATGCCGGTGGCGCGCGGCGGCTCATGGCGCGTAGGTGATCGGCGCACGCGGGTCGCGGCGTGGCCGCCACGGCAATGGGCGCTCAGTGCGGCGTCGCGCCCGCACGCCAGGCGATGGCGGCGCGGTACCCCGCGGCCGGCTCGAATTCGTGCAGCGACCAGTCGTCCGGGGTACCCAGCAGGCGCTCGCAGGCCACCAGCTTCAGGGCGCCGTCGCGCTCGGCGAACTGCAGCCGCTGCAAGCCGAACGCCAGCCCGCGGCCGTGGGCCTTGAGCACGGCTTCCTTGGCGCACCACAGGCGCAGGAACGCCGTTTGCTGCGTGGACGCGGGCTGCTTCGCCAGCCAGTGCACTTCTTCGGCGGCAAAAAAACGCTGCGCCAGCTCCATCGCGCGCGGGCGTGGCCGCACGTGCTCGACGTCCACGCCCACCCGCAGGCCGTCGCCGAGCCCGACCAGCAGGCCGTCGCCGCTATGACTCCAGTTGACGTCGAAGGCCCGGTACCGCGCGCACAACTGCGGCCGTCCGAGTGCATCGCGCACCAGTGGCACTGCGACCGCAGGGCAGTCCAGCTGCTGCGCCAGCCACGCGCGCACCTGCGGTTCGGCCGCGCCCTCGCCACGCGCGCCCGTCCAGCCGATCCGCAGGGTGGACGGCAACGCGGTTTGCGGCAGGCTCGACAACGGCATCAGGAAGAATGGGCGGCTTGGGACCGGCAGCGTAAAGTAACCAGCGGGGAGCGGCCCCAGCCGCGGTTCGCAGGTCGTCATGTCAGCAGTCGTTCAGTCCAACCCGGTCGCGCGCCGCTCGCCGCTTGCCGTCGGCGACCCGGCCCGCGTGCTGGCGTTCGACGCGTCGGGCGAGGTCAGTCTCGAGCGCTTCCTGGCCCAGGTCCGCGGGCTGGCCGCAGTACTCCCGGCCGGGCGCCATGCGATCAACCTGTGCGAGGACCGCTATCGCTTCCTGCTGGCCTTCTGCGCGGTCGCCCTGCGTGGCCAGACCACGCTGCTGCCGCCCTCGCGTGCGCCGGCGGTGATCGCCGACGAGTTGCAACGCCACCCCGACTGCTACTGCCTCGGCGACCTCGCGCTGGCCGAGCCGCCGCCGCATTACTGGCGCCTGCCCGATGAACTGCCCGAGCGCGCCGGTGCGCCACTGCAGCTCGACGACGAGGCGCTGGTCGCGATCGGTTTCACCTCCGGCAGCACCGGCCAGCCCACGCCCAACCCCAAGACCTGGGGCAGCTTCCGCACCAGCACCGCGCAGAACCTGCTGGCGCTGCGCGACCTGTGGCCGGACGACGCGCAGGCGCAGGTGGTGGCGACGGTGCCGCCGCAGCACATGTACGGGATGGAGATGTCGGTGCTGCTGCCGCTGCTGGGCGCGGTGGCGGTGCACGCGGCCAAGCCGTTCTTCCCCGGCGACATCGCGCAGGCGCTGCAGGCCGCGCGCGCGCCGCGCCTGCTGGTGACCACGCCCGTGCACCTGCGCGCGCTGGTCCAATCGGGCATCGCACTGCCTCCGCTGCAGGGCATCGTTTCGGCCACCGCGCCGCTGGAACCGGCGCTGGCCGCCGCCGCCGAGGCGCGCTTCGGTTGCGAGGTGCGCGAGGTGTTCGGATCCACCGAGACCTGTGTCATCGCCCGCCGCCGCACCGCGATCGAGGACGCCTGGACGCCCTTGCCCGGCGTGCACCTGCAGCCGCAGCCCGATGGCAGCCTGGTGCACGCGCCGCACCTGGCCGCGCCGGTGGCGCTGGCCGACCTGGTCGAAGTCGACGCCGACGGCCGCTTCCGCCTGCGCGGGCGCCAGGCCGACCTGCTGGAGATCGCCGGCAAGCGCGCGTCGCTGGGCGACCTCACCCGCCAGTTGCAGGCAGTGCCGGGGGTACTCGATGGCGTGGTGTTCCAGCTCGATGCCTGCGATGCCGGCGGCGTGCGCCGGATCGCCGCGCTCGCGGTCGCGCCGCAGCTGGACGAGGCGCAGATCCTGCGCGCGTTGCGGCGCGGCATCGACCCGGTGTTCCTGCCGCGTCCGCTCAAGCGGGTGCCGGCGCTGCCCCGCAACGACACCGGCAAGCTGCCGCGCGCGGCGCTGTTGCGGCTGCTGCAGGGCGATCCCGCCTAGCGCTCCTCGCGCCTGGGTTCCATTACCCAGGTTCCCGCCAGCACGGCAATGACGAAAGGCAATGCGGTTCGTCATCCCGGCGTTGCAGGTGGCTCTTCCAGCGCGCGTGTCGGCGTGTCGCGCTGCGAAATGCCGTCGAGCTCGATTCCCGCCGCGCGGGCGAACGTTGGCGACGCCGTCGTGGCGTCCGCTGACCCGCGCGACGCGACTGCAACGCAGTGCGCGTGCCTGCCATTCGCGCACCGGATGCCATGCCGCACGCCCGATTCCTGAACGACTCCGCGGCCACCAAAGGCACGCATCGCGCGGCCTCGCGGAGCCCGCCTCACGCCGCCTGCACGCGGCTTTTCAGGCCTTTTGCGCAGGCTCTACCGCTGACATCGCCATCACGGATGCGTCGCCAGACTGGATCCGCCCCCACCACTGGGGAGCTGATCGCAAATCCCTAACTAAGGAGTGGTGCATGAACTTCATTATCTGGCTAATCGTGGGCGGTATCATCGGCTGGCTCGCCAGCATGATCATGAGGACCGACGGGCAGCAGGGCATCATCCTGAACGTCATCGTCGGTATCGTCGGTTCCTTCCTCGGCGGCTGGCTGATCGCACCGCTGCTGGGCACCGGAACGGTCAATTCGGGCGACTTCAGCATCATGGGACTGATCTCGTCGCTGATCGGCGCGGTCATCCTGCTGGCCATCGTCAACCTGTTCCGTCGCGGCCACGTGCGCTGAACAACGCGCAACGTCCGCTTGCACCAAGGGCCCGGCCACGCCGGGCCTTTTTTATGCGCGCGCTCCGGCCCCCGCGTCGCCGGCCAGCCGCGATCGACGCTGGCCTTCGACCCGGGCGCCGCCGATACTGCACGCGCCGGAATGCGCAGGCGGCGCGCCGGTTTCCACGCCAGCCGGGGATCCGATGAGCGTCCTGCGCTTCGACAACGTCAGCAAGCAGTATCCCGGCGGTCATGTCGCGCTGTCGGAGGTGAGTTTCCAGGTGCAGGCGGGCGAGATGCTGTTCGTCACCGGGCATTCGGGCGCCGGTAAGAGCACCCTGCTCAAGCTGATCCACCTGTCCGAGCGGCCCAGTCGCGGCGCGGTGCTGTTCGGCGAGCGCAACCTGCGCAAGGTGCGGCGCGGACGCGTGCCCTTGCACCGGCGCGAGGTCGGCGTGGTGTTCCAGGACCATCGCCTGCTCACCGACCGCAGCGTCTACGACAACATCGCGCTGCCATTGATCCTGCGCGGCATGCGCCGCGGCGAGATCGGCAAGCGCGTGCGCAGCGTGCTCGACAAGCTCGGCCTGGCCGCGCGCGAACGCGCCTTGCCGACGCAGTTGTCGGCCGGCGAGCAGCAACGCGTCGGGATTGCGCGCGCCGTGGTCGCCGAGCCGGCGCTGCTGGTCGCCGATGAACCGACTGGCAACCTGGACCCGACGTTGTCGGCGGAAATCATGGCGCTGTTCGCCTCCCTTCCCGAACGCGGCACCAGCGTGCTGGTCGCCAGCCACGACCTGGGGCTGGTCAAGCGGATGAAGAAGCGCGTGCTGGTGCTCGACCACGGCCAGCTCGTCGACGACATCGCGCCGGAGGATCTCGCCGATGCCTGAGGCTTTCGATGGCGCCCGCGTGCGGCGCGCCGTGCCGGCGCACGGACGCATCGGCACGTGGCTGGACCACCACCTGTACAGCTTCGTCGCCAGCCTCGGCCGCGTCGCGCGGCGGCCGTGGTCGACGCTGCTGACGATCGGGGTGATGGCGATCGCACTGGCGCTGCCCCTGGGCCTGTGGCTGGTGCTGGGCAACGTCGCGCGGTTTTCCGGCGACGTGCAGCGCTCGCGGCAGATCAGCGTGTTCCTGAAGACCGGCGTCGACGACGCGCAGGCGCAGGCATTGGCTCGCACGCTGCGCGCGCGCGCCGACATCGGCGCGGTGCAGCTGCGCACCCCGCAGCAGGGCCTGGCGGAGCTGCGCGCGCGCGGCCTGGGCGAGGCGATCGATGTGGTCGGCAGCAATCCCTTGCCCAGCGTGCTGGTGGTGACGCCGCGCGGGGACGAAACCCTGCTCGCCGGCTCGCTGCAGCGCCTGCCCGAAGCCGAGCTGGTCCAGCACGACGCGCTGTGGCGGCAACGGCTCGATGGCTGGCTGCGCTTCGGCCTGCGGGTGGCGCTGGTGCTGGGCGCGCTGCTGGGCCTGGGCGCGCTGCTGGTGGTGGGCAACACCGTGCGCCTGGACATCCAGTCGCGGCGCGAGGAGATCGGCGTGCTGCAGCACCTGGGCGCGACCGACGGCTTCATCCGCAGGCCGTTCCTGTACCTGGGCACGTGGTACGGACTGGCGTCGGGCGTGCTCGCGATCGGCCTGCTGACGCTGGCAGCGACCGCGCTGCGCGCGCCGCTGGCGGAACTGGCGGCCAGCTACGGCAGCCGGTTCATGCTGCAGGGTCTGGATCCCGCGACCGCCGCCGCAGTCGTGGCTGGCGCGACCGCGTTAGGCTGGGTGGGTGCCGGGCTGGTCGCCGGTCACTACCTGCGGCAGACGCGCCCCACGGACACCTGATGGCTTCGCACGATCTTCGTCATGTCAGCGCCGACGCCCCACGGGTGATGGTCGTCGATGGTTCCAAACTCGTGCGCAAGCTGATCGGCGACGTGCTGGTGCGCGAATTGCCGAACGTCCACGTCGTCGCCTGCGCGGGCATGGCCGAAGCGCGCGCCGCGCTCGATGGCGCCCCGGTCGACCTGGTGACGACTTCGCTGTCACTGCCCGATGGCGATGGCCTGGCCCTGGCGCGCGCCGTGCGCGAAGCCGGCGGCCAGCGCTACGTGCCGGTGATCGTGGTCTCCGGCGACGCGCAGGCGCGGCTGGAGGATCGCAGCCTGAGCGAGGACGTCACCGATTATTTCGACAAGTCGCTCGGCCACGGCGCGCTGGCCGCCTTCATCCGCGGCTACGTGCACCCCGAACCGGTGCCCGGTGCGCGCGTGCTGTACGTGGAGGACAGCAAGGTGGTCGCGGTGGCGACCAAGCGCATCCTCGAACGCCACGGCATGCAGGTGCTGCATTTCCCCGATGTCGAAGGCGCGCTCGAGCACCTGCACGCCTCGCGCACCGAGGTCGACGTCGGCGCCGACCTGGTGCTGACCGACGTGTACCTGAAAGGCGCGCTGAGCGGGCGCGAGTTGCTGTCGCAGATCCGCGGCGCGTTCGGCTACGGCAAGCGCCGGCTGCCGGTGCTGGTGATGACCGGCGACGCCAATCGCGACAACCAGAGCAACCTGCTGCGCGAGGGTGCCAACGACCTGGTGCTCAAGCCGATCGAGGAGCGCCTGCTGGTGACCAAGGCGCTGTTCCAGCTGCGCATGGCCAAGCTGCCGGAGCAGCGCAGCTTCAACGCCTGACGCGTGCACCGCGCCGTGGGCGCCTCCCGCCACCCCTACAATCGCCGCCGTGAGCAGCGATCGCATCAAGCTGGAACCTTCGTGGAAGGCGCGCGTCGGCGACTACCTGCAGCGCGATGACATGCGCGCGCTGTCGGCGTTCCTGCGCACGCGCCGCGCGCAGGGCGCGCGGATCTTTCCGCCGCCGGCGAACATCTTCGCCGCCCTCGACGCCACGCCGTTCGACGCGGTGCGCGTGGTCGTCCTCGGCCAGGATCCCTACCACGGCGCCGGGCAGGCGCATGGCCTGTGCTTCTCGGTGCAACCCGGCGTCGCGGTGCCGCCGTCGCTGGACAACGTGTTCAAGGAGCTCCAGCGCGACCTAGGCGTCGCGCGCCCCGACCACGGCTGCCTGCTGCCGTGGGCGCATCAAGGCGTGCTGCTGCTCAATTCGGTGCTGACGGTCGAGGAAGGCCGTGCCGGCGCGCACGCGGGCAAGGGCTGGGAAGGCTTCACCGACCACGTCGTCGGCGTGCTGAACCGCGAGCGCGAAGGACTGGTGTTCCTGCTCTGGGGCAGCTACGCGCAGGCCAAGGGCAAGGTCATCGACACCAGCCGCCATCGCGTGCTGCGCGCGCCGCATCCATCGCCGTTGTCGGCGCATCGCGGCTTCATCGGCTGCGGGCATTTTTCCGCCACCAATGAGTACCTGCGCCGGCGCGGGCAGGCGCCGATCGACTGGGCATTACCGGCCCGCGCCGCGCTGGCCGAGCCCGTCCCTGGCGAGACGTCGGGCGGACGCCGGTCCTGTACACCGTGATGCCGGGCGAGCCTTGGCCGGCGCAGCGGCAGGGCGGAACTGATGGGGTGGCGACCATGGGACTTCTGGCGTCCCGTGGGACCTCGGCCACAGGACTGGGGAACTCGAGGCCCGGCTGTGCCCAGGCGGCCGGCGCCACGTCGCGGTGCCGGCGGTCGACGACGACCGGCCCTTGACGCCGCCTGTGCTGCAATCGCCGTTCCTTGCCGGCCGCCACCGGGTGGCGGCGTTCCATGAATGCAACGCAGGGAACCATCCGCCCGGCTTAGCAGTCCTAGGGGACCATTGCTAAAATCCTTGCCATGACCGAACTCGCCCTGCCATCCCTGCCCACCGCCGCCATGAGCCGTGCGATGGTGCCGCACAACCTGCCCGTGCCCAGTCCGCTGGGGTCGCTGGACGCCTACATCGGCGCCGTGCACCAGATCCCGGTGCTGTCGGCGGAGGACGAGCAGGCGCTCGCCCGTCGCCTGCGCGACGACAACGACCTGGACGCCGCGCGCGAACTGGTGCTCTCGCACCTGCGCTTCGTGGTCCACGTGGCCCGCGGCTACAGCGGCTATGGCCTGCCGCTGGGCGACCTGGTGCAGGAAGGCAACATCGGCCTGATGAAGGCGATCAAGCGTTTCGATCCCGATGTCGGCGTGCGCCTGGTGAGCTTCGCGGTGCACTGGATCCGTGCCGAGATGCATGAGTTCATCCTCAAGAACTGGCGCATCGTCAAGGTCGCCACGACCAAGGCGCAGCGCAAGCTGTTCTTCAACCTGCGCAAGTCCAAGACCCGCCTGGGCTGGCTCAACGCCGAGGAAGTGCGCGCGGTCGCCGCCGACCTCAACGTCAGCGAGCGCGAAGTGGTGGAGATGGAGTCGCGCCTGTCCGGCCGCGACATCGGCTTCGACCTGAGCAGCGATGACGACGACGACCACGCCCCGCCGGCGCCGGCCGCGTACCTGATGGCGCGCGAGGAAGATCCCTCGCAGGCCTACGAGCGCGAGGACAGCGAGGACAGCCAGCTCGAGCTGCTGCGCGAGGGCCTGGAACAGCTCGATGCGCGCTCGCGCGACATCATCCGCCGCCGCTGGCTGGACGACGGCAACAAGGTCACGCTGCAGGAACTGGCCGACGAATACGGCGTTTCGGCCGAGCGCATCCGCCAGGTCGAAGCCAATGCGCTGAAAAAGATGAAGGCATTGTTCGTGGCGTGAGCCCGGATTCGCGCCGGGTCCACCAGGCATCGGAATAACACCAGGCGGCCCGGCAAACCGTGCCGCCTTTTTGTGCGACCGACCGCCGCGCCGGTCGTTGGCGCGGTGCACGGCCCGCAAGATCCGTGGCCTGCGGGCGCTGACGCCTGTTCGCCCGCGGCGCCTGGATCAGCCCAGCGTCGGCAGCAACGGGCCGCCGAGCCAGAGCCATTGCGCCATCCACGCACTGACCACCGCGATCAGGGCGGTGAGCGGCAATCCCACGCGCAGGAAATCGCTGAAGCGGTACTGCCCGGGACCGAGGATCAGCAGGTTGCCGTGGTGGCCGATCGGGGTGAGGAAAGCGACCACCGCCCCCAGCGCCGTGCAGACGACGAACGGGATCGGTGGCAGGCCCAGCGAAGTCGCCAGCGAGATCGCGATCGGCCCCAGCAGCACCGTGGTGGCCGAGTCCGAGAGGATCTGCGTGAGCAGCGCGGCGGCCGAGAACATCACCAGCAGCACGCCCAGCGGCGGCCAGTGCGCGACGACGTGCAGCAGTCCATTGGCGAGCAGCTTGGCGGTGCCGGTCTGCTCCATCGCGATGCCGAGCGGGATCACGCCGGCGATCATGACGAAGATCCGCACGTCGATCTCGCGGTAGGCGCGCTCGATGTCGACGCAGCGGGTGGCGACCATCGCCACCGCGCCGAACAGGAACGCCAGTGACGCCGGCAGCCACTCCGTGGCGGCGGCGAGGATCGTCAGGCCCAGGATCAGCAGCGCCATCGGCGCGCGCAGCCGCCGCTTGGCTTCGCCGGCGAAGGGCACCAGCATCAGGAAACCGTGGTGGGCGGCGAAGTTGCTGAAGTTGGACGGGCGCCCGTACAGCACCAGCAGGTCGCCATCGCGCAGGCGCGCATCGGACAGGCGCTCGCCGATCTCCCCGCGCCGCCGCCACAGGCCCACGATCACGGCTTCGAACTGGCGCGAGAAGTCCAGTTCGCGGATCGAGCGGCCGATGAACTCGGAACCAGGTGCGACCACCGCCTGCACCAGTTCCGGCTCGCCGTCCCCATCCAGCCGCCGGCCGAAGCGGGCGATCGCGTTGAGGTCCAGGCCCGGATCGTCGTGCAGCGACATCAGTGCATCGGCCGACGCCTCGACCAGCAGCACGTCGCCGGCCAGCAGCGGGCTGTTGGGGCGCAGGTCGTCGCGCGGCTTGCCGTCGCGCAGCCAGCCGCGCAGCCGGAAGCGGTCGCCCAGCGCCTTCTGCAGTTCGGCCAGCGGCCGCGTGCTCCAGCGCGAGCCTTCCACCACCAGCAGCTCGGTGCGGTAGCGATCCAGGCGCAGGTAGTCGTCGTCGCCGTGGGTGCCGCTGCGCCGTGGCAGCAGCCAGCGGGTGAGCTGCATGTAGACCATGCCGACCACCACCAGCGCGATGCCGATGGGCGTGATCGCGAACACGCCCAGGCCCTGGCCACCATTGCGCTCGATCAGGTCGTTGGCCAGCAGGAAGGCCGGGGCGCTGACCAGGGTGAGCGTCGTGCCCAGGGACGCGGCCAGCGACATCGGCATCAGCAGCCGCGACGCCGGCAGGTCGCGCTCGCGCGCATGGCGCAGCGTGATCGGCAGCATCATCGCGGTGACCATCACGTGGTGGGTGAAGGCCGACAGCGCCGCCACCGCCGGCATCAGCACCGCGACCGCGCGTGCCTCGCTGCGGCCGGCAGCGCGGCCGATCCACTGGCCCAGGCGCTCGGTGACCCCGGTGGCGGCGAGCCCTCCGGAGATCACGAACACCGCCGCGACGATGATCGCCGGCTCGCTGGCGAAGCCCGACAGCGCCTGCGCCGGCTTCAGCACGCCACTGACCACGAGCGCCAGCAGCACCACCATGGCGGTGACATCCACCCGCAGGCGCTCGCTGATGAACAGGTACAGCGCCCCGGCCAGGATCAGCAGGAACAGGATCTGGTGTAAATCCATCCGGGATGGCAGCCTTCGACGTCAGTCACAGATCGCATTGTGCGGCAGCGCTCTTCACGCGACGTGCACACGGCCGCCCGGGGTCCGGGAGGCATGCTGTGGGCGCCTAGTCCTACCACAGCATTCGTGATGTCCGACCTGCACGCGCCCGATTCCAGGAGCACCGAACACCCAGGCGCCGCGCGTCCAGATGGCGCGCCGGCGCAGCATGGCGCAGGCGGTCGCGAGGCTCAGGACGCAGGCGCGGCTGCCGGCGCGGCGCTGGCGGGCATGGAGCGTGAGCTGGCCCAGGCGCGCGCCGAGCTGACAGCCCTGCGGCTGGAGCAGGCGACGCTGGCGCACGGCCTGTCGCATGACCTGCGCGCGCCACTACGGGCGATCGACACGTTCTCCGCGCTGGTGCAGGCCGATGGGTCACTGGCGCCCGCCACCCGCGCGCACGTGGCCCGGGTGCGCGCCGCCGCCAACCGCATGGGCGGGCTGATCGACGCGCTGCTGGAGCTCTCCCGCGCCAACCGCGCCGAACTGCACGCGGAGGTCGTCGACCTGGGACTGCTGGTCGAATGCGCGGTCGCCCTGCACCAGGAAGCCGAACCCGGCCGTGAAGCCCGGCTCGAGCTCGACCCGGGCCTGCTGGTCGAGGGCGACGAACGGCTGTTGCGGCTGCTGGTATCCCACCTGGTCGGCAACGCATGGAAGTTTTCGCGCGAGCGCGACTGCGTGCGCATCCGCGCCACCGGCCAGCGCGTCGGCGATCGCCTGCAGCTGGAGTTCCAGGACCGCGGCTGCGGCTTCGACATGCGCTATGTCGACAAGATCTTCCAGCCATTCCAGCGACTGGCCGGCAGCGAACAAGGTGGCGGCCACGGATTGGGCCTGGCCGTCGCGCAGCGGGTGGTGGAGCGCCATGGCGGCCGGCTGCACGCGCATGCCGAGCCTGGGGAGGGCTGCTGCCTGCGCTTCGACCTTGCCGCCGCCGCTCCCGCCTGACGGCGGGCGTGCAGTACGCTTTACGCATCCCCCGAAGCGAGAACCCCGGTTCATGGCCACCGAACGCCTGCTGCTGGACACGCCTGCCGGCGACGCATCGATCGAGCCGGGGCGTGGCAACGAGCGCCCAGCCGGCAGCGCGCACAAGGTCATCCTGCTGGTCGAGGACAATCCCGACGATGTCGAACTGACCCGGATCGCGTTCGACGAAGCCAAGATCGCCAACCAGCTGATCGTCGTGCAGGACGGCGCCGAGGCGCTGGATTACCTGTTCGCCCGTGGCGCCTATGCCCATCGCGACCCGCAGGCGCTGCCCTCGATCGTCTTGCTGGACCTCAACCTGCCCAAGATGGACGGACGCGAGGTCCTGCAGGCAATCCGCGACAACCCGGCGACCCGCAGCCTGCCGGTGGTGGTGATGACCACCAGCGCCGAACCCTTCGATGTCCAGGCGACCTATGCGCTGGGGGTGAACAGCTACATCCAGAAGCCGGTCGACTTCGAGCGTTTCGTGTGGGCGGTCAAGCAGGTGGGCCTGTACTGGCTGGTGTTGAACCACCCGCGCGAGGGGAACAGCTGACCGCGCAAGCGCTGCGGCTGGCCGCGATCGCCCATGCGATCGCGCGCATTGCGCGCGGGCGGCGACTGGTCGACCGGCTGGATTCAGGCCGCGACCGCTGTCGCGCGTTCGACGCGGCGATAGCCCAGTGCCTCGGCCAGGTGTGCGGTGGCGATCTGCGGACTGTCGGCCAAGTCGGCGATGGTGCGTGCGACGCGCAGGACCCGATGCATCGAGCGCGCCGACAACTGCAGCGCGTCGATCGCGCGTTCGAGCAGCAACTGGTCCTGTGCGGCCAGCTGGCAGGCGGCCATCGTCCCGGACTGCCCCAGCTGGGCATTGGCCCTGCCCGCGCGCGCCAGTTGCCGCGCGCGCGCTGCGACCACGCGCTCACGGACGCACTGGCTGCTTTCGCCGTCGGGTGCATCGGGTCGCAGCAACGCGGGAGGCAACCGCGGAACGTCGACGTGCAGGTCGATGCGATCCAAGAGCGGGCCGGAAATCTTCGCCCGGTAACGCTGGATGGCATCGGCATGGCAGCGGCAGCGGCCGGACGGATCACCGGCCCAGCCGCAGGGGCAGGGATTCATCGCCGCGACCAGCTGGAAGCGCGCCGGGAACTCACTTTGCCTCGCCGCCCGCGAGATCGTCACCACGCCCGACTCCAGCGGCTCGCGCAGGACTTCGAGCGCGCGCCGGTCCCACTCGGGCAGTTCATCCAGGAACAACACGCCGTTGTGGGCCAGCGAGATTTCGCCCGGCCGTGGTTCGGCGCCGCCGCCGACGAGGGCGACCGCGCTCGCGGTGTGGTGGGGACTGCGGTACGGGCGCTCGCGCCAGCGCGCGGGATCCAGCCCGCGCCCGCTGACCGATGCGATCGCCGCGGCTTCCAGCGCCTCGTCCTCGGTGGCCTCGGGCAGCAGGCCGGTCAGGCGCGAGGCCAGCAGGGTCTTGCCGCACCCCGGCGGCCCGACCAGCAGCAGGTGGTGGCCACCGGCGGCCGCCACCTCGAGGGCACGGCGCGCGTGCGCCTGGCCGCGCACGTCGCGCATGTCCGGGCCCGCCGGCGCCCGCGTCGGTGCGGCGATGGCGCCGGGCAGCGCCC
>NZ_JAANOY010000025.1 GCF_011320095.1 Cognatiluteimonas telluris
GGGTGAACTTTTGGCGCAGCCACAAGTCGGCTCGCGTGGGCGCCCCTTCTTCGCTGCGCGAAGAAGGGGCGGAGCCGGCCGATAAGCCGGGTTCTGTCGTGGACAGTCATTCCTCTAGGCGCATCGTCGCCGATGCGCTCGAGCAGCCTACCCGGACCCGACGCGGGCCGCGTCATGAGGTCCCTATTTGGCCTTGCTCCCGGTGGGGTTTGCCGTGCCGGCCTGTTGCCAGGCTCGCGGTGCGCTCTTACCGCACCATTTCACCCTTGCCACGCACCCAGCGCCTTTCGGCAACCGGATCGTTCGGCGGTATCTTTCTGTTGCACTTTCCGTCGGCTCGCGCCGCCCAGGCGTTACCTGGCACCGTGCCCTGTGGAGCCCGGACTTTCCTCGGCACCGCGCCCGCCGAAACGGGAACGATGACGCGACTGCCTGGCCGACTCCGCCGCGCGTAGTGTCGCACGCATGGCGGCGGTCCCCGGCCGGCGCACGGCGTTCCGGAGCTGGCGTAGCCCGGGTAAGCGCAGCGCACCCGGGACGGCGTTCATTCCGCACCCATCCGGGCGATGGCTTCAACAGCCAGCCCGGATCCAGCCCCCGGGTGCGGCTTCGCCTTACCCGGGCGACGACCCCGAAGGGTCCTTCGGTCCCACCTGACCTAACCCGGCTCGATATCCGAGCCGTACAGCGCCTTGCGCGGCGCCCCGGACATGTCCGCGGCCAGCCTGGCGGCGGTCGACGGCGGCAGATGCTCCGCCAACCGGGCGTAGAGCCGGCGGCCGGCGGCGATCCTGGCGTCGGCATCGTCGCCGGCGCCCTGCACCAGCACCACGAACTCCCCCTTGCGCTGGTTGGCGTCGGCCGCCACCGCGGCATGCAATTCCGCCAGCGTGCCGTCGAGGACGGTCTCGAACAGCTTGGTGAGTTCACGCGCGATCACCGCGCGTCGCGTCGGGCCGAACACCTGCGCCAGGTCGGCCAGCGTGTCCTGGATCCGATGCGAGGATTCGTAGAACGCCAGCGTGCGGACTTCGCCGGCCAATTGCTGCAGGCGCTCGCGCCGGGCCGCGGCCTTCGCCGGGAGGAAGCCTTCGAACACGAACCGGTCGCTCGGCAATCCCGCCACGCTCAAGGCGGCGATGAACGCGCACGCGCCCGGCACCGGACTGACCTTGATGCCCGCCGCGCGCGCGGCGCCGACCAGGCGGAAGCCGGGATCGCTGACCAGCGGGGTGCCGGCGTCGGACACCAGCGCAAGCGATTCGCCGGCAAGCAGGCGCGCTACCAGGCGCTGCGCGAGCGCGTCCTCGTTGTGCTCGTGCAATGCGACCAGTGGTTTGTCGATGCCGAAGTGCGCGAGCAGCTGCCGCGTATGCCGTGTGTCCTCGGCGCAGATCGCGGCGACCGTCCGCAGCGTCTCCAGCGCGCGCGGCGACAGGTCGCCGAGGTTGCCGATCGGTGTCGCCACGACGTGCAGCGTCGCGGGCGCGGGAATGGCGGACATCGTGCTTCCACAAAGGGGGCGGGTAGAATCCTAACCGGTCCCATTCGCGCTCCCCGCAACGGATGCATATGAACCAGGCAAGCAAGCACAGCGTCTTCGGGTCCGGTGCAGGCGATCCGGCAGGCCAGCGCCGCGCGCGGCGTGAAGGCACGCTCGCCCGGCCGGGTCGACGTTCACCGCTGCTCGCCTTGTGTGCGGTCGCGCTCGCCACGCTGCTGCTCGGCGGCTGCGCCACGGTCGCGACCCATCCTGCGGCGGCGCCGGCGGTGGCGACCGATCCCGGCTTCGCCCAGGCCCGCGAACTCGCACGCAACGCAGCCGCGCTCGACCCCGCCGCCCGCCAGGACAACGAGGCCCGCATCGACAGCCTGCTGGCGGCGATGGATAACGCCACCCTGGCCCGTGAAACCGCGGCGCTGCCGGCCGGCGATCCGCTCTACAACTACGCCGGCCGCGCGCTGCTCAATCGCGGCCTGCCCTTGCCGCGGCCGTTCGAAGGCGGCGACTGGCAACGCCTGGCCGCCAATCGTCCACCGGCCGACAGCGACGGTTATCGCCCGCCGCTGAAGCTCGCCGTGCTGCTGCCGCTGTCCGGCGACCTGTCGCGTGCGGCGGTGCCGGTGCGTGACGGCCTGCTCGCCGGCTATTACGGCGAAACCCGCCGCCGTCCCGACATCGTGTTCTACGACACGACCGGGACGCCGGCAGGCGCGATCGCTTCCTACCGCCGCGCCGTCACCGAGGGCGCCGACTACATCGTCGGCCCGCTCGGACGCGATGAGGTCAGCGCCCTGTTCCGCGAACACCTCACGGTGCCCGTGCTCGCCCTCAACCGCGGCACGGTGACGCCGCCGCCGGGCAGCAGCAGCTTCTCCCTGGCGCCGGAGGATGACGGCATCGCCGCCGCCGAGTACCTGCTCTCGCATGGTGCGCGCCACGTGCTGGTGTTGGCCGATCCGAGCCTCCAGCGCGCCGTCGCCGCCTTCCGCGAGCACCTGCTCGGACGCGGCGGGGCGATCACGCAGACGCTGATGGTGGCCGAGGCACCGGTCGACATGACGGCGGCATTGCAGGCGGCAACCACCGCTAGCGGCGGCGTCGATGCGGTGTTCCTGGCACTCAAACCGGCGCAGGTGCGCGCGCTGGCGCCGCAGCTGGCCAGCGCAGGCCTGGCGGCGAAACCGCGCGTGGCCACCTCGCAACTGGCGACCGCCGACGGCGCCGCCAAGGACCATGCGCTGGACGGCATCGCCTTCCCCAGCGAAGCGTGGAACGTGCAGCGCATCGACAGCCTGCCCTCGCCGGCCCGCGCCGCAGAACTGCTGCCCAGCGCGCGCGGCCCGGCCGCCAGGCTGTTCGCCTTCGGGCACGACGCGTGGCTGCTCAGCGCCTATCTGGACCGGTTGGCGACGCGCGCCGATGGCAGCGTGCAGGGCGCCACCGGGCGCCTGCGACTGGATGGCTTCGGCAATGTCGTGCGCACGCCCGAGTGGTCGACCCACAGCGGTACGGGCATCGTCGCGCTGCCTTCGATCCGATGAGCGCATGAGCGTGGCGTCCGCGATCGACCGGCGCGCGCGTGGTGCGCATGTCGAGGCCGCGGCGCGCGACTACCTGCTCGCCGCCGGCCTGCGCCCGCTGGCCAGCAACGCCACCTACCGCCACGGCGAACTCGACCTGGTGATGCGCGACGGCGACGGCGTGGTCTTCGTCGAGGTGCGTTATCGCAGCGGCACGGACTTCGGCGGCGGCGCGATGTCGATCGATGCGCGCAAGCGCCGCAAGCTGGTGCTGGCCGCGCAGTTGTTCCTCGCCTCGCACCGGCGGCTGGCGGACGCGCCCTGCCGCTTCGACGTGATCGTCGCCGACGGCGATCCGGCGGCGCCGAACATCACCTGGCTGCGCGACGCCTTCCGCGCCGACGACTGAAGCGATCGCGCGCCTACGCCGGACTGCGACGCGGCGCGCCCGCGCCTGCCGGGCCTTCGCCGGTGCCGATGCCTTCCACCGCGCGATGGCTCATGCGCGCGTAGTCGTCGGCATTGCCATCCAGGTGCCGGAACAGCGACACCAGCGCCACCGTGCGGCCGGAAAACGTCGCCAGGTCCAGCGGCTGCAACGGGTCGATGTCCGCCACGCCGTGCACGGAGTGGCCGTCGTAGGCGATCAGGTCGCCAGCCCGGCAATAACGCTCGTAATGGAAGCGCTCGTCGCCGCGATCGACATAGGCGCCGCCGTCGATGAAATCCTCGCCCGGCTGGCTGAGCAGCAGCATCGGCTGGTAATACCCAAGCCCGGCCTCGGTGGTGGCGATCTGCGCGTAGACGTCGCGGTGCGGCACCATGAAGCCGCCGCCACGCGGGTATTGCTGCAACCGCGTGCACGACCAGTAACCGTCCTGGGTGCCATGGACCGCGAATTCCGGCGGCAATCCGTACAACAGGTTGCGAAAGCGCGCCAGGGTGATGAAGTGCGCGCGCATGCCGTGGATGTCGTCGGCGAAGATCGGGTTGTACAGCGCGCGCATGAAGCGTCCCAGCGTGCGCCGGCTGTCGATGCCTGAATTGGCGCCGATCTGCAGCTTCTGGAAATTGCGCCGCACCGCATCGCTGTCGCGCGGATCGTGCTTGCGATCATCCGCGGGATCGAACGCCGCGCGGATGCGCGCCAGCACCTCGCGGATTTCGCGCGGATCGAACAGGCCACGGATGCACGCCAGCCCGTGCGCGGAAATCGTCTGCCGCACCCGATCGATCGATAGCGACTGCAGCGAATCGGCGTGCAGCAGCACCGCGTCGAATGCGACGTCGGCAGGCTGGACCTCCACCGGCATCAGCACCAGGCGACGATCGACTGGAAGGGCTTGAGCACGGCGGGCACCACCGGTTCGATCGCCCGTTCCAGGCCGCGACGCGCCAGCAGGTTGTACGGCGCGCGTGGCAGTGCGCCGTATTGGCCGATCTCCACCCGCGAGAAGCCCGCCGCCCGCGCCGCGGCGCGCAAGGCGCGCGGTGTCAGGCGATAGATGCCGCGCTCTGCGCGCCAGCGCATGCCGGGCGTGAGCGCGATCTGCACCGGGAACAGCGGGTGGAAAGGATTGGGCTCGACGAACACCATGCGTCCGCCCGCGCGCAACACCCGCCGCGCCGCGCGGAAATAGCGCTCCAGTTCCGGCAGGTGGTGCAGCACGAAGAAGCCGGTCATCGCGTCGTAGCGGCGGGTGTCTTCCTCCAGCACGCTGGCGATGTCGCCGCACTGGATCGACAGGCGTGCGCGATCGCCAAGCGCGGCGCGCGCTTCCTCCGACAACTGCGGCGACAGTTCGATCGCTGTGACGTCCAGTCCTGCATCCAGCAGCAGGCGCGAGAAGCGCCCCAGGCCCGCGCCCCATTCGCAGACCGCTTCGCCGCCGCGCAGCCTGCCGGCGGCCATCACCTGCTCGAAATGGCGCCGGATATAGGGCGTGTCCAGCGCCAGCATCCGCACCGGACGGCGGGTGGCGAAATAGTCGATCTGCTGGGCGAGCGCCTCCTGGCGGAGAACGTCGGCGACGGGCAGTTGCATGCGGTGATCCTGTGGCTAGAGAACACGATGGAGACGACGGGCGGCGAACAATTGCCACAGCGAACCGACGGCCTTGGCCCATCGGTCGCGCGAGCGGTAAGCGGACACGCCGATGCGGCGACGGTCGCGCTGGATCGCGACGCAGACGCTGCGGCCGCGGGTGGCGGCGATCAGCGCGAGCAGCGACAAGCGCGGTCGCTGCGCCAGGTTGATGCGTTGCACGACATCGCGCGACAGCAGGACATACAGGCAGGCGCCATGCGGCAGTCCGCCGACCAGCGCGGCCGCGGCGCGATACAGGCGCGAACCCAGGCGACGCCCGCGACTGGAATAACGCCCGGTGCGCTGGGCGAAGACGATGTCCCAGTCCTCGCGCAGCGACCACAGGCGCTCCACCGCTTCGGGCGGATCCTGCAGGTCGGCATCGAGCAGCACGCACCAGCGGCCGCGACTTCGACGCAGGCCGGTGCGCAGGGCCGCGTCCTGGCCCTGGTTGCACGCGTGGCGCACGACGTGCACGTCGGGATCGCGCATCGCGATGCGCTCGGCCTGCGCGCCGCAGCCTTCCGGGCAGGCGTCGTCGACCAGCACGATCTCGCTGCGCACCGCCAGCCGCCGCGAGACCGCGCCGATGCGCGCCAGGAGCTCCTCCAGTTGCGCGGCGGTGCGATACAGCGGCAGCACCCAGCTCAGCTCGGGCGGCGTCGCATCGGCGTGCGATGGATCGGTCGCGGTCGACCGCATGCCGGCGCTCATGGGCGAGCGTCCGCCAGCAGGTACTGGCGCCCGGACGGCGAGCGCGCCCAGTCCCAGCAGGCCTGCAGTCCCTGCGCGAGATCGACCCGCGGACGCCAGTCCAGGCCATCGGCTGCAAGCGGAAGACAGCCCGGCTCGACATCGCCGTAACGATCCGCCGCTTCATAGGCCGCGGCGTCGACCAGCGCGGCGCCGGTGATGCGCTCGAGCAGGCGCGCGACTTCGTGGGTGTCGTGCAGGGTGCCGCTGCAGGCGTTGGCGACCTTGGGCACGCTCGCGCCCGACGGCACGCTGAGCACCGCCAGGCAGGCACGGGCGATGTCGTCGTAATGGATCCAGTCGCGTCGCGCGGGCGTCGGCGCCAGGCGCACGCGGCCGCCGCGCAGTGCCGCGCGCAGCAGGCTCGCCACCAGCCGCTCGCGCTGCTCGTAGGGCCCGTAGCCGGTGAACACGCGCACTTCGGTCAGGTCGATGTCGAACTGCGCCGCCAGTTGCGCGACCAGCAGGCTCTCGGCCGCCTTGACCGCGCCGCGGAAGGTCTGCGGTCGCAACGCGGCATCGACCCGGCGTGGCTGGCCGCCCTCGCCGTAGCACATTGCGCTGCCGATCCACGCCATCGGGCCGTGGAAGCCGGCGGCGCGGGCGCCTTCGAGCACGCCCAACACGCCGGCGCCCATGCCCGACAGCAGCGCATGCCGGGCGTCGGCGTCATCAGCATGTCCGGCCTGCGGCAGCGCGGCCATGACGATCGCATCGGGCTGCACGGCCGCAATGATGCTGCGGACCGAACCGACATCACCGGCATCCAGCGCATGGCTTCCGATGCGCGATGGCGCGCCCAGCCGCAACGCCGACGATGCGGCGCGCGCGCCGACATGGGTGTCGATGCCGACGCTGTCGGCATGGCGCGCGATCGCCGATCCGATCGCGCCGTGGCCGCCGATGATCAGCAGGCGCACGCGCTTTCCATCCGTACCGGCTCGTGGCTGTCGTCTATGGCGAGCATCGCCGCCAGGGCGGCATGGTCGGCGACGATTTCGGCAGGCGCACGCGACGCCATGCGCGCGGCTTCGGCAGCGATCGCATCGAGTGCCGCCGCGATCGCGGGCATCGGCACGTCGGAAAGGAAGCCACGCCGCGCGACACCGAAGGCGCAACGCACGCGCGCCATCGCGGCCAGCAGCAGTCGCTGCGGTATCGGCGCTCCACCTTCGGGCGGGGTGACGCCGGCGAACGCGATCGCGCCCGGATAGTCGTCGCGGAAGCGGTCGATGGTGCCGTCGACGAGCGGCCGGAAGAGCGCGCGCGGATCGTCACCGGCGCCGCTGTCGATGCGGTAGTCGTGCAGGCCGATGTACGCACGCGACAGCGGCCATTGCGCAAGCTCGCGCCCCATCCGCATCGCCTCGCGGGTTTCGACCATGATCCCGAGCCGGGCGCGACCGTCGACGACCGCCAGGCAGTCTTCGATCGCGGCGGCGTCGCGCACCATCGGCAACCAGATCTCGGATGCGCCGTGCTCCAGCGCAAGCCGGCATTCGGCGACCCGCACCGAGGGCGTGTTGTTGATCCGGCAGATGACGCGATCGCCGACCGCCGCGCGCATCGCCTGCAGGTCGGCCAGCGTACCGCGGTTGACCTGGGTGTCGCGCCCGGCCTGGCGCGCATGCTTGCCGCGCCACTCCCAGTCGACGACGACCCGTTCGACCCCCGCCGCGACCGCAGCGGTCGCATAGGCGACGTCGTGCGAGAACAGCAGCACCTGCATCGGCATGTTCAATGCCCGCCCACGGCACGGGTCTCGCTACGCCGGCGCGCCACCAGCACCAGGCTCGAACCGGTCGGTGGCCGCAGCACGCGCCCGAACACCAGCTCGCTGCGATTGATCGCCAGCAGCGCCGCATTGACGAACGGTCCAGGGCGATCTTCGGCCGACGTGTCGTCGCGCCCACGCAGGCGCGCCATGGCGCGCGCTGCGGCCAGCAGCGGCAACAGCAGGCACTGGTAACCAAAGATGCGTTCGACCTCGAAGCCGGCGTCCGCCACCCGCCGGCGCAGCATGCGCCGGGAGTAACGACGGCGGTGCCCGGCGAGCGTGTCGCGCGCACTCCACAACCACGCGTGCGCCGGCACGCTCACGAACAATCGGCCGCCCGGCACCAGCACGCGCGCGAACTCGGCCAGGGCCAATCCGTCGTCGGCATGCTCGAGCACGTCGAACGCGCACACCGCATCGGCGCTCCCATCGCCGGCCGGAACCGCTTCGGCCTGGCCGACTACGTGGCGGGCCGGGTCCAGCCCGCTGCGCAGCGCCCAGGGATCGATGCCGCGTGCGTCGTAGCCGCGTTCGAGCAGGGCGCGGACCAGGCCGCCGGTGCCGCAGCCCACGTCGAGCACGCGCGACCCGGTCGCCAGGCCGGCCGCCGCGATCGTGTCCAGCAGCAGCGCGCGTCGCGGGCCGTACCAGAAATGCGCGGCTTCGCCCTCGGCGATCAGGTCGAGGCGTTCGGCGGCGAACGTGACGGGAGGTGGCGGGTGCACGGTATCAACATTGCCTCGGCGGGGCGGTTTTGTGACGATGTTAACGAATTGCCTTCACACGCGCCGCGCCCGTGCACCGCCACGCCGCGTGGTGCCCAACGGAGTGGCGCTTGCACGCAATCGATCTGCTCGCCTGCGCAGGGCTGGCGATGGCGACATCCTCGGCGATGCTGTGCCGGCGGCTGCGCGCCCCGCTGGGTGCCGATGAGGGCTACCTCTGGTACGGCGTGCAGCAACTGCGCCAGGGGCAGTGGCCGCATCGCGATTTCAAGTCCTACGAACCCGGCCGTTATCTGTGGTGCGGCCTGCTCTCGCTTATCGCGGGTCCCGGCCTGCGCGGCCTGCGGATCGCCACCCACCTGTTTTTCGCCCTCGCACTGACACTGGCGCTGCTGGCGTGGCGCGCGCATGGCGCCGGGTGGATCGAGCTGGCCTTCGCCGCGATCGCGTTGACCGCACTGTCGCAACCGCAGCACAAACAGTTCGAGCACGCGACGGTGCTCGCGGCCTGGGCTGCATTCGCCTGCCTGTGGTGGTGGCCATCGGCGACGACGTTCGCCTGCGCGGCGTTCGCCGTCGGGCTGGCGCTGTCGATCGGCTTCAACCTGTTCCTCTACGCCGCCGCGGCGCTGGTGCTGATGCTCGGCATCGGCGTGGGCGTGGGCGTTTTCGTCCCCGATCCGGGTGCACTGGTGGCGCTTGCCGGCGGTGGCGCGATCGGCCTGCTGCCGTTCCTGGTGGCGTGCACGTCGCGAGGGTTCACACGGCAGTTCTACCAGCGGCGGGTGGCGACGGTGCTGGCGCGCGGCCAGAGCAACCTGGGATTGCCGCTGCCGTGGCCGTGGCGCCGTCCGGGGTCGTTGCACGCCCTGGACCGGCCACGTCAATGGGCCATGCAGGGGGTTTTCCTCGCGCTCTGGCTGCTGCCGCCGACGGCGTTGCTGCTCGCGATGCTGGCACCGGCGCGCGGGACGGTGCTGGTGCCGGCCGCGGCGCTTGGCTTGTTCCTCGTGCACCACGCCGCCAGCCGCGCCGACCCCGCGCACATCACCCAGTCCTCGGCGCCCGCCTGCCTGCTGGCACTGCAATTGTGCACGGGCCTGCCCTGGCTCGAGGCAGGCGTAGCCTTCTTCGCGCTGTGGCTGGCGTGGCCGCTGCAGCGACCCCGCCTGGACGCGAGGATGGCGCCGCATGCGGCAGGCGACCTCGCGATCGATACGTCGCCCGAAACCCTGCGCCTGCTGCAGGTCGCGGCCCAGCTGGCCGAAGGCGGCGGGCCATCGCCGTTGTTCCTGGCTCCGGCCTACCCGGTGCTATATGCATGGTTGGGGCTGCGCTCGCCGGTCTATGACACGTTCGCGCTCTACCCGGCGACCATCGCCACGCAGCAGGCGATGATCGATGGGCTGACCCGCGCCGGCGTGGTCGCGGCCATCGTGTCCGATGCGCCGGTCGATGGCCGCGACGCGTTGCGTTTTTCGCGCACGCATCCGCTGGTGTGGTCGCGCCTGCACGAGGATTTCACCATCGTGCATCGCGCCGGGCTTGGCGTGGACGTGCAGGTCTTCGTCCGCCACGGCGTCGAGCCAGCGACGGAGATGGCGGGCTCGATGGCAACAGGGCTACCGGCGACGGCCGCGCCGCGGATCGACGCCATGCCTGCGGCGGCGCCATGACCACGCCGCTGGACACCCTGTTGCGCGAAGTGCGCGCCTGCACGCTGTGCGCCGCGCACCTACCCCATGGCACGCGGCCGATCGTGCAGGCCAGTGCGCAGTCGCGGCTGCTGATCGTCGGCCAGGCGCCGGGCGCGCGCGTGCATGCCAGCGGCGTGCCCTGGGACGACGCCAGCGGCAAGCGCCTGCGCGACTGGCTGGGGATCGATGCAATCACCTTTTACGATCCGCGACAGGTTGCGCTGGTGCCGATGGGGTTCTGCTATCCGGGCAAGGCCGGTTCGGGCGATGCACCGCCGCGGCCCGAATGCCGCGCGACCTGGCACCCGCGGCTGCTGCCGCTGCTGGACAACGTCGGGCTCACGCTGCTGATCGGCAACCACGCGCAGGCCTACTTCCTGGGTGCCGCGCGCAAGCCGACCTCGGGCGAGACCGTGCGCGCGTGGCGCGACTACATGCCACGACAGCTTCCATTGCCGCATCCCAGCCCACGCAACATCGCCTGGTTCCTGCGCAATCCGTGGTTCGAAGGCGAGGTGCTGCCGGTGCTGCGCGAACGCGTGCAGGCACTGCTGCAGGCGCCCGCGACGCGCGCTGCCGGAGCGCGCGATCAGCCGTTGAAGTGATCGAAGCCGGTGCGCGGCGGCTGCCAGCCGTGGCCATCGGCGTCGAATGCGTCGACGCTCCTGCCGGCAACGAGGGCACCGATGCGGGTGATCGCGACCTGGCACTCGTCCGCAATGTCGGCGATGGCGGTGCGGTGCAATGGTGGCGCGGCGAAACACAATTCGTAATCGTCGCCGCCGGCGGTCTGCAGGCTGCGCCGCGTCTCGGCGGTGAACATCGCCAGCAGCGCGGGCGACGCCGGCAACGCCTCCAGCTCGATGCGTGCGCCCACCGCGCTGGCCGCGCACAGGTGGCCGACATCGGCCAGCAGCCCATCGGACACGTCGATGCAGGCATGCGCGATGCCGCCCAACGCGAGGCCGACCGCGACCTGGGGTGTCGGCCGGTCCAGCCGCGCACGCAACGCGGGTTCGGCGGCGCCACCGGCGCGCCATTGCGCCAGCGCCGCGGCGGCATCGCCGAGGGTGCCGGTCACCCACAGATCGTCGCCGGCGCGCGCGCCGCTGCGCCGCACGGCCTGCCCTGGCGCGACCAAGCCGTGCACGGTGACGCAGACCGACGACGCGCCGCGGGTGGTGTCGCCGCCGACCAGCGCGATGCGATGCTGCGCGGCCAGCGACAGGAAGCCGTCGAGGAAAGCGTCCAGCCACGCCGGATTGGCTTCGTGCAGCGCCAGCGACAGCGTGCACCAGGCCGGCGTCGCGCCCATCGCCGCGAGGTCCGACAGGTTCACCGCGAGCGACTTCCAGCCGATGTCGGCCGGCGCGGTTTCGATCGGGAAATGCACGCCTTCATTTAGGGTGTCGGTGGCGACCACCAGGCACTGGCCGGCGGGCACCTGCAGCAGCGCGGCGTCGTCGCCGATGCCCAACAGCACGTCGTCGCGGGCGATGCCGGCGGCGCGCACGCGCGCCTGGATGCGCGCGATGAGGTCGAATTCGCCGGCCGCGGTCATTTCGGCCGTGAGGCGCCGACTTCAACCGCGCGCCACTGCGCCGCAGCATGGTCGAGGACGCCGTTGACGTAGGTGTGGCCGTGCTCGGAGCCGAAGCGCTTGGTGGTGTCGATCGCCTCGTTGATGACGACGCGATACGGCACGTCGATCCGGTGCAGCAGCTCGTAGGCGGCAATGCGCAGTGCCGCGCGCTCGATCTGGTCGACCTCCTCGATGCCGCGATCGACGAACTGCGCCAGCGACGCATCGAGTTCGCGCCGGTGCCCGATCACGCCGCGCACGAGGTCGTCGAAATATTCCAGGTCGGCGATCTCGTGCGCCTGCTCGTGCGCGAACTGCGCGACGACGGCATTGGCATCGCCGCCGGAGACCTGCCAGGCGTAGATCGCCTGCAGCGCGCGCCGGCGCGCACGCGAGCGCAGCACCGGATCGATGCCGTTGTTGCGGTGGCGATTCATGCGATGCGCTCCTGGAGAGCCTGGATTGATGGTGTGCGGACAGTAGCGCGCAGGGCTGCCGCTGCATCGGCGAAGACTGGCGGATGCGCCGTCATGGCGATGCTCACGACAGCCGCTCCAGCAGTTGCGTCATCTCGATCGCCACCAGCGCGGCTTCCTCGCCCTTGTTGCCCAGGCTGCCGCCCGCGCGCTTGACCGCGTCCTCGTGCACCTCGACCGCGAGCACGCCGTTGCAGACCGGCAACCGGTGGTCCAGCGCGACGCGCATCAGGCCCTGCGCGCAGCCGTCGGCGATGTGTTCGTAATGCCGGGTGTCGCCGCGCACCACGCAACCCAGCGCGATCAGCGCGGCGTGCCTGCCGGCGGCGGCGACGCGCGCGGCGGCCAGCGGCAGCTCCCACGCACCCGGGACGCGGACCAGGTCGATGGCGTCTTCGGCGATGCCGTGTTCGGCCAGCGCCTTGCGCGCACCGGCGACCAGCGCATCGGTGATGCGCGGGTTCCAGCGGCTGGCGAGGATGGCGAAGCGGGCGCCGGGCGTGGCGCGCAGGTCGCCGTGGAATTCCGGCATGGATCGATGGCCTTGGTGCACGTCCCGCACGCGGGACGAGGGGTGGATGACGCGCGACCGCGTCCAGGGGGGCGCGATGCCGCCTGCCGCGCGGCGGGCGGGCAGTTTAACGCGACGGCAGTTCGCAGTAGTCGACGACTTCCAGGCCGTAACCGGCCAGGCCCACCTGCCGGCGCGGGGTGCCGAGCACGCGCAGCTTGCCCAGTCCCAGGTCGGCCAGGATCTGCGCGCCGGCGCCATTGCGGCGCCATTCGGCCAGCGCACCGCCGCGACCCGGGGTGGCGTCGGGCTGCTCGCGCACGCGCGCCAGCAACGCTTCGGCATCGTGGGATTCGCCCAGCAGCACCAGCGCGCCACGGCCTTCGCGCGCCAGCTGCGCCAGCACGTCGCCGACCGCGGGGCCGAAGTCCGCGCGCCGCCAGTGCAGCGCATCGGCCAGCGGATTGAGCATGTGCACCCGCACCAGCGTCGGCAGTGCCGCATCAGGCTCGCCGCGCAGCAGGGCGAAATGCAGCGCGTGGCTGAGCTTGTCTCGGTAGCTATGCAGGCGGAAGCGGCCATGCTCGGTGTCGATGTCGCGCACGTCGACGCGCTCGACCGTGTGCTCGGTTTCCAGCCGATGCCGGATCAGGTCCTCGATCGAACCCATCTTCAACCCGTGTTCGCGGGCGAAGACTTCCAACTCCGGCCGACGCGCCATCGAGCCGTCAGGATTGAGGATCTCGACCAGCACGCCGGCCGGTTCCAGGCCTGCCAGCAGCGCCAGGTCGCTGGCCGCTTCGGTGTGGCCGGCGCGGTTGAGCACGCCGCCGGGTTGCGCCTGCAGCGGGAAGATGTGGCCCGGCTGCGACAGGTCGCGCCCGCTCGCATCCGGCCGCACCGCGGTACGGATGGTGTGCGCGCGGTCGTAGGCGGAGATGCCGGTGGTGACGCCTTCGGCGGCTTCGATCGATACGGTGAAATTGGTGCCGTGCGACGACGTGTTGTCGCGCACCATCGGCGGCAGCCCGAGTTGCCGGCAGCGCTCGCGGGTCAGCGACAGGCACACCAGGCCGCGCGCGTGCGTGACCATGAAGTTGATGTCCTGCGGGCGCACGAGCTCGGCGGCCATGATCAGGTCGCCTTCGTTCTCGCGGTCCTCGTCGTCGACGATGACGACCATGCGGCCGGCGCGCAGTTCTTCGAGCAGTTCGGGGATCGATGCGAAGGGCATGGGGTTTCCGTTGGCAGTGCGGGTGGGTCGTGGGCCGGGTATCCGAATGAAGCGTCGATTCACCTCACCCGTCGCCGCGCTCCTGCATCAGGCGCTCGACGTGGCGCGCCAGCAGGTCCACCTCGAGATTCACCGCATCGCCCGTGCGCGTCGCGGCGAACGCCGTATGCGCCAGCGTGTGCGGCACCAGCGCCACTTCGAATCCGGCGTCATCGACTGCATTCACGGTCAGGCTGACGCCGTCCACGCAGATCGAACCCTTGTTCGCGATGTAGCGACGCAACTCCGGCGGCGCGGCGAAGCGCCAGCGCTGCGCGCGCCCATCGTCGGCGACGTCCTGCACCTGCCCGACCCCGTCGACATGGCCACTGACCAGGTGGCCGCCGAGGCGATCGCTCGGGCGCATCGCGCGCTCGAGATTGAGCGCGCGCCCGCACGCCAGCGCGCCCAGGGTCGTGAGCGCCAGGGTTTCGTTGGACGCGTCGGCTTCGAATGCGCGCCCATCGAACCCCACCACCGTCAAGCACACCCCGTTGACGGCGATGCTTTCGCCCAGCATCGGCGCGTCGGCACCGTGCGCGGGCCAGGGCAGGCTGCCGACCTCGATCCGCAGGCGCGCGTCGCCGCCGCGCGGTTCGCACGCGGCCAGGCGGCCGACGCCTTCGATCAATCCCGTGAACATCGCCCACCGTTCTCCCGCTCGCGTGCGTGAAAAACGTCCCGGGACGGACAGGCATGCACGCGCCTTCGCAGGCGCGCGTCGCCGTCTTCTTTCATCCGGACTATGACCGTCGGCTCCGGCATGGGACCGGATCTGCTGACCTTCCGGCGTCGCCGGAAGCGCTCGCGGGCTCGTGCGTCGCCGCACCTACCGCCGGTGGGGAATCGCACCCCGCCCTGAAGACGCTGGTTGTTTGCCGGCAAGCCGGCGGCGCGCAGTCTAGCACCGGGGCCCAGCGGCAGGTATCGCCAAAGGCTCGCGCCTGAAGGCGCTCCTGCCCCAGCGGCGATGCTTTCGTGGGAGCGGCTTCAGCCGCGAGCCGTTCCTCCGGCCGCGTCGGACGCGTCAGCCGCCCTTGCGCCGCGCATGCACGAACATCGGCCAACGCACGCCGCGCACGATGTCCGGGTCGCCCCAGCCGTCCGCGAACGCCGCCGCATGCGCCGCCACCGCATCGCGCCCGCTCGCCTCGCGCAGCCGTTTGCTGGCCGAATAGCTGGCGAAATATCCGAGCAGCCGCGGCAGCGTCCACTGCGCGGTCAGGTCCAGCACCGGAGCATCGAGCCTGGCGAACGGCCAGTCGAAGTCCGCGTAGGCGGCGTCGATCAGCGTCCGTTCCGGCGGCCAGTACGGCTGTATTTCGTCCTGCAGCATCTGATTCGCGGCCGCGATGCAGGCGGGCACCTCGATGTCCTGGTAACCCCAGGCGACCAGCACGCCATCGGGGCGCAGCACGCGCTCGCATTCGATGAAGAACGCCGCGCGGTCGAACCAGTGCAGCGCCTGCGCGACGCAGATCGCATCCACGCTCGCATCAGGCAGGTGGCAACGCTCGCCCGGCTCGACGGCGAAACGCACGTTCGCCGGCGCCGTCGCCTGCGCGACCTGCGCGGCGCTGGGATCGGTGGCATGCACCTGCGCGAAGTACGGGGCCAGGCCGCGACTGGCCTGGCCACTGCCGCAGCCGGCGTCCCACAGTTGCTCGCGGGCCGGTGCAATCGACGCGATCCAGGCGAACAGGGCGTCGGGATATTCCGGCCGCGCGCTGGCGTACTGCGCCGCGACGGCGGAGAAGTGGTCGTGGAAGGAGGGCTTCGCCGGCATGGGTGGGCACGGGGCCTGGGCTGCGGCTCGCACGCAGTGGAGGGTGGTCAGCCGCGGGGGCGCATCGCCTCGGAGCTTACTGGATGCATCACGATTGCCGCCTCAACCCTCGTTGCTTCCCGGCTGCAGCAACAGCCGCACGTCCTCGCCGATGCGCCGGGTATCCACGATGCGCATGCGCAGGCGCTCGGCCATGGTGTCGATCGGCAGGCCGTCGAACATCGGACGCGCGCGTTCGCCGAGGATGACCGGGGCGACGTAGAGCAGCAGTTCGTCGACCAGGCCGGCGACGATGAATGCGCCCGCCAGGGTGGCGCCCGCCTCGACCTGGACTTCATTGATGTCACGCTGCGCCAGCAGTCGCAGCACCGCGTCGAGGTCGAAGCGCCCGGCCTGTACCGGCACGTAGGCATGCTGGGCTTCGATCCCGCGTGGCATGCGGGCGTCGGGCGCGTGGATGTAGAGCGTGGGTGCGTCGCCCTCGCGGATGCGGCCGCGCGCGATGGTGGCCAGGCCGGGATCGAGCACCACGCGCAGCGGCGGCACGAAGTTGCGTTCGTAGTCGGGGCCATCGTCCGGCAGGCGCACCGTCAGCAGCGGGTCGTCGATCAGCACGGTGCCCGCACCGGTGAGCAGCGCGCCGCTGCGCGCGCGCCAGCGCTGCACGTCCTGGCGCGCGGCCTCGCCGCTGATCCATTTCGAGTCGCCGGACGCCGTCGCGGTGCGGCCGTCGATGCTGATCGCAAGCTTGACCCGCACCCACGGCCGGCCGCGTTCGAGCCTGGAGAGGAAACCGCGATTGAGCTGCCGCGCCAGCGGCTCCATCAATCCGATCTCCACCGCGATGCCAGCCGCCTGCAGGCGCGCGAAGCCTTCGCCGTCGACCGCGGGATTGGGGTCACGCATCGCACCGACCACGCGCGCGATGCCAGCGGCGATCAATGCATCGGCGCACGGCCCGGTCTTGCCGACGTGCGAACACGGCTCCAGGGTGACGTAAGCGGTCGCGCCGCGTGCCGAAGCGCCGGCGGCCTCCAGCGCCAGCACCTCCGCGTGCGGACCGCCGGCGCGCTGGTGCCAGCCTTCGCCAACCACCGCATCGCCGTGCGCGATCACGCAGCCGACCATCGGATTGGGCTTGGTGGTGAGCGTGCCGCGCTCGGCCAGCCGCAGCGCGCGCGCCATCATCGCGTGGTCGGTGGCGGAGAAACCGGGCGTCGGGACCGGGGATGGAGGATTGGACACGGGTCAGCGCTTCTTCTTGTCGGCGTGCTTGTCGGCGTGCTTGTCGGCGTGCTTGTCGGCGTGGCGGTCGACGTGCCGGTCGATGGGCACCACCGCGGCGCCCAGCAGCGGCAATTGGCCGTCGCCGGGCATGTCGCGCTCGAGGCGGTCGAGCTCCTCGCGGAAATCGGCCACGTCCTCGAACGAGCGGTAGACCGACGCGAAGCGCACGTAGGCCACATGGTCGAGCTTGCGCAACTCGCCCATGACGAACTCACCGATCCGGCGCGAGGCAACCTCGCGCTCGGTGGTCATGCGCAGCTGGTGCACCACCGCGCGCACGGCGGCTTCGATCTGCTCTTCGGACACCGGCCGCTTCTGCAGCGCGCGGTCGAAGCCGATGCGCAGCTTGCGCGCGTCGAAGGCCTCGCGGCGGCCGTCGTCCTTGATGATCACCGGCAGCTTGAGTTCGATCGTCTCCAGGGTGGAGAAGCGCTCGCCGCAGGCCTCGCATTCGCGCCGGCGCCGGATCGTCGCGCCGTCCTCGGACACGCGCGAGTCGATGACGCGGGTATCGACGTGCTGGCAGAACGGGCAATGCATGTCGGGCGGGTTTTAACCCGCCGCCTCCACCCGGACGCCGCCGGAAAGGCGGGGCAAAGCCTCGGGGAGGCGGGTTGGAACTTCCCGCCGGGCGTCCACAAGGTGGGTCGAAACCCGCCCGATGCCGCCTTGCGCGACTCCCGAAGCACGAATCATGGATTCCGCCTCAGCCATACACCGGAAACTGCCGGCACTGCCTGGTGACGTTCTCGCGCACGCCGGCGATCACGTTGTCGTCGGCTGGCGCATCGAGCACGTCGCAGATCCAGTTGGCCAGCGCCACGCAGTCGGCTTCACGGTAGCCACGCGTCGTCACCGCCGGCGTGCCCAGGCGCAGGCCCGAGGTCACGAACGGTTTCTGCGGGTCGTTGGGCACCGCGTTCTTGTTGACGGTGATGTGGGCGCGGCCGAGCGCGGCTTCGGCGTCCTTGCCGGTGATCGGTTTGCCGATCATGTCCACCAGCATCAGGTGGTTCTGCGTGCCGCCGGACACGATCTTGTAGCCACGGGCGATGATCGCGTTGGCCATCGCCTGCGCGTTCTTCACCACCTGCCGTTGGTAGGCGGTGAACTCCGGCTCCAGCGCTTCCTTGAACGCGACCGCCTTGGCCGCGATCACGTGCATCAGCGGGCCGCCCTGGATACCGGGGAAGACGATCGACTGCAGCTTTTTTTCCAGCTCGGCATCGGCCTTGGCGACGATGATGCCGCCGCGCGGGCCGCGCAGGGTCTTGTGCGTGGTGGAGGTGACGACGTGCGCGTGCGGGACCGGATTGGGATACACGCCCGCGGCGACGAGCCCGGCGACATGCGCCATGTCGACGAACAGGTAGGCACCCACCTTGTCGGCGATCGCGCGGAAGCGCGCCCAGTCGATCACCTGCGAGTACGCGCTGAAGCCGGCGACGACCATTTTCGGCTTGTGTTCCAGCGCCAGCCGCTCGACCTCGTCGTAATCGATCAGGCCCTGCGCGTCGACGCCGTACTGCACCGCGTTGAAGAGCTTGCCGCTGATGTTGACCTTGGCGCCGTGGGTCAGGTGGCCGCCGTGGGCGAGCGACATGCCGAGGATGGTGTCGCCCGGCTGCAGCAGCGCCAGGTACACGGCCTGGTTGGCCTGCGAGCCGGAATGCGGCTGCACGTTCGCGTAGTCGGCGCCAAACAACGCCTTGCAACGCTCGATGGCCAGGCGCTCGGCGACGTCGACGTATTCGCAGCCGCCGTAGTAACGCTTGCCCGGATAGCCTTCGGCGTACTTGTTGGTCAGCACGCTGCCCTGGGCTTCCATCACCCGCGGACTGGCGTAGTTCTCGCTGGCGATCAGTTCGACGTGGTCTTCCTGGCGCTGGCGCTCGTCGGCGATGGCCTGGGCGAGTTCGGGATCAAAGCCTTTGATGCGGGCATCGCGGGGGAACATTGATAGCGCTCCGGAAGCGTTCGTGGAGGCGCAAATTGTAGCTTGTGGGCCGGGCCGGGCCCCGGCCCCTCCCGGGGATGCGTCGCGGGGCTCCCGGGTACGCTGCGCTTGCCCGGGCTGCGTTCACCTGCCCGGGTCCTGCGCTTGCGAAGGGCCCTATAATTGGGGGTTATCCAGACCCATTTCCGCGGCCCTGCCCTCGCAGGCCCGCCGCTGCCCCCTGCGGAGCCCCCATGTCGCAATACATCTTCACCATGAACGGCGTCAGCAAGACCGTGCCGCCGAAGCGCCAGATCATCAAGGACATCTCGCTGTCCTTCTTCCCCGGCGCCAAGATCGGCCTGCTCGGCCTCAACGGCGCCGGCAAGTCGACGGTGCTGAAGATCATGGCCGGCGTCGACAACGACTACAACGGCGAGGCACGCGCGCAGCCCGGCACCAAGATCGGCTACCTGGCGCAGGAGCCGCAGCTCGATCCGACGCACACGGTGCGCGAAGCCGTCGAACAGGGCGTGGGGGAAGTGCTGCAGGCGCAGGCCGCGCTCGACAAGGTCTACGAGGCCTACGCCGAGGAAGGCGCGGACTTCGACAAGCTCGCCGCCGAGCAGCAGCGGCTCGAGGCGATCCTCGCCTCCGGCGACGCGCACACGCTCGAGCACCAGCTGGAAGTCGCCGCCGACGCGCTGCGCCTGCCGCCGTGGGAAGCGATCATCGGCAAGCTGTCGGGCGGCGAGAAGCGCCGCGTCGCGCTGTGCCAGCTGCTGCTGCAGAAACCCGACATGCTGCTGCTCGACGAACCGACCAACCACCTCGATGCCGAGTCGGTGGAATGGCTGGAACAGTTCCTCGCCCGCTACACCGGCACCGTGGTGGCGGTGACGCACGATCGCTACTTCCTCGACAACGCCGCCGAATGGATCCTCGAGCTCGATCGCGGCCGCGGCATTCCGTGGAAGGGCAACTACACCGACTGGCTGACGCAGAAGGACGCGCGCCTGAAGCAGGAAGAGTCGACCGAGAAGGCGCGGCAGAAGGCGATCCAGCGCGAACTCGAATGGGCGCGCAGCAATGCGAAGGGCGGCCGCAGCAAGGGCAAGGCGCGCCTGGCGCGGATCGAGGAACTGCAGGCGGTCGATTACCAGAAACGCAACGAGACCAATGAAATCTTCATCCCGCCGGGCGAGCGCCTCGGGCAGTCGGTGGTCGAGTTCAAAGGCGTGTCGAAGTCCTTCGGCGACCGCCTGCTGATCGACGACCTGAGCCTGATCGTGCCATCGGGTGCGATCGTCGGCATCATCGGACCGAACGGCGCCGGCAAGTCGACGCTGTTCAAGATGATCACGGGGCAGGAAAAGCCGGACAAGGGCGAGATCGTCATGGGGCCGACGGTGAAGCTCGCCTACGTCGACCAGAGCCGCGAAAAGCTCGAAGGCAACCACAACGTCTTCCAGGAAGTCTCCGGCGGCGCCGACATCCTCAACATCAACGGCGTGGAGATCCAGTCGCGCGCCTACATCGGCCGCTTCAACTTCAAGGGCCAGGACCAGCAGAAACTTGTCGGCACGTTGTCCGGTGGTGAGCGTGGCCGACTGCATCTTGCCAAGACGCTGCTGCAGGGCGGCAACGTGCTGCTGCTGGACGAACCGTCCAACGACCTGGACATCGAGACGCTGCGCGCGCTGGAGGATGCGATCCTCGAGTTCCCGGGCAACGTGTTCGTGATCTCGCACGACCGCTGGTTCCTCGATCGCATCGCCACCCACATCCTGGCCTTCGAAGGCGACTCGCACGTGGAGTTCTTCCAGGGCAACTACCGCGAATACGAGCAGGACAAGAAGCGGCGCATGGGCGAGGAAGGCGCGCAGCCGCATCGGCTGCGGTTCAAGGCGTTGAAGTAAGCGGCCACGCCGTTCGCAGGAGCGGCTTCAGCCGCGAGCTCTTCGGCGCCGCCCAAGGATCAAGAGCCCGCGGCTGAAGCCGTTCCCATGAGGGTGGCCCTGGAGGAAACGATGGATTTCATGCAGTCGCTGCGACACCGCTGGCACGCCGTCGATTCGATGGTCTGCGTCGGCCTGGACCCGGAGCCGGCGAAATTCCCGGCCCACCTGGCCGGGCGTCCCGATGCGGTCTTCGACTTCTGCCGCGCGATCGTCGATGCGACGGCGCCCCATGTGTGCTGCTTCAAGCCGCAGATCGCGCATTTCGCCGCGCTCGCGGCCGAAGACGCGCTGCAGCGCCTGATCGCCCACATCCATGCGGCGCATCCGGGGATTCCGGTCATCCTCGATGCCAAGCGCGGCGACATCGGCAGCACGGCGCAGCATTACGCCCGCGAAGCCTTCGATCGCTTCGACGCCGACGCGGTCACCGCCAATCCCTACCTCGGCCGCGACTCGCTGCAACCCTTCCTCGACCGCGCCGACAAGGGCGTGGTCATCCTGTGCCACACGTCCAATCCCGGAGCGGCCGACCTGCAGGACCTCATCGTCCACGCGGACGATCGCGCGCCGCGGCCGCTGTACCAGCACGTCGCCGACACCATCGCCCGCGACTGGAACGGCAACGGCAACTGCGCACTCGTGGTCGGCGCGACCTGGCCGCAGCAGTTGCGCGAGGTCCGTGCGATCGTCGGCGAGATGCCGTTGCTGGTGCCTGGCGTCGGTGCCCAGGGCGGCGACGTGGCGGCGGTGGTAGCGAATGCGAAATCCGCCGATGGCACCGGGCTGGTCGTGAGCTCGTCGCGCGCGATCCTGTATGCGTCCGGCGGCGAGGATTTCGCCGACGCCGCGGCCGCGGCCGCGAAGGCCTTGCGCGACGAGATCAACCGCTACCGTTGACCGCCCCTTCGCAGGAGCGGCTTCAGCCGCGAGCTCCTGGATTCACGAAGGGTAGTAAAGCCCGCGGCTGAAGCCGCTCCTACCGAACACGTCCCGTCAGCGGCGCAGCAGCGCGCGCAGTGCCGCGACCGGGAAGCGTCCCCAGATCATCGCGAACACCGCCATGCGGGTCGCGACGCCGCGGCGGGGCGACTCGAACTTGCGGAACCAGCGCCACAGCCCGCGGTGCTTGTGCCATTCGACGAACAGCGGCCGCGAGCGCGAGGACACGCCGCGCACGTGCACCACGCGCACGTCGTTGGCGACCGCGACCACGGCGCCCGCCTCGCGCGCGCGCCGGCACAGGTCCAGGTCTTCGGCGTGCAGTCGGTAGCCGCTGTCGAATCCACCGAGGCGCTCGAACAGGATTCGCGGCAGCAGCATCAGCGCCCCCGACACCGCCGGCACCTGCTGCAGCGAGCGGGCTACATCGAGCGCGACGTCCAGTCGCGCCGACGCCGGCGACCGCAGCATCGCCGCGAAGTCCGGATCGCGCCGGCGCGCCGCGCCATCGCGCACGCCATCCTCGCCGACGAGGTCCGCGCCGAGCAGCGCGTTGCCATCCAGCTGCCGCGCATGCGCACGCAGCTGCGCCAGTGAGTCGCGCTCGAGCAGGCAGTCGGGGTTGACGAACGCCAGCCAGGTCGCCTGCGCCACGTCGGTCAGCGCCGCGGCGCCCTGGTTGCAGGCCACGGCGAAGCCGGGATTGTCGGGATTGGCGATGAAGCGCAGGCGTGGATCGACGGCGGCGTGGCGCTGGACCACGGCCAGGGTGTCGTCATCGGACGCGTTGTCGACCACCCGGATCGCGGACACGCCGCGCGCCCGGCGCAGGCGCGACAGGCAGGCGTCGATGGTGGGTCCGCTGCGGTGGGTGACGACGATCGCGGCGATGTCGGCGTCGTTGCTGTCCATGGCGGAGCACGCGCCGTCGTCGGTGTTGCTCATGCGAGCAGCTCGCGCTGTGGCAACGCAGGCAGCACCCGTGCACAGGCTTCGGACAACTCCGCGCGCCGTGCGTGCAACGGGTCGTGCATCAGGAATTCGGCCAGGCGCGCATGCCAGCCCGGCCAGCGCGCGGCGAGCGCGTCGAGGTCGCCATCGGCAGGCACGCCTTCGCTGCCGCGGGCGACGAACGCGGTCTCGCACAGCACGTTGCGCCAACCCAACCCCGACAGGCGCAACGACAGGTCGACCAGCGCCGCGTACCAGGAACCGAAACTGCTCGCATCCAGGCCGCCGGCGCGCTGCCGCGCCGAGCCGCGGATCGCCACTGCATGCGCCACCGCGGACGGCAACTCCGGGTGGCAGGGCGCGAGCGACGCACTGGCGCGTGCAACGCGCTCGAGGTCGCCGGGCACCGGCGCGACTTCGCCGCAGCGCGGCCACGCCGCCGTCTCGCCGGCGTTGCACCACGGGGTGGCGGTCGCGATCGATGCGTCACGCGCGAAGCACGCCGCCAGTTGCGACAACCAGCCCGGCGCCGGGATCGCGTCAGGGGCCAGCACGGCGACGTCGGCGCCGCCGCAGGCGGCCAGCAGCTGGTCGATGTGCGCCACTTCGCCCAGCGCGCGCTGGCGGCGGCTGTAATCGGCCATGAGTGGCGTGCGGTGGAGCCAGCGCTCGATGATCGCCACCCCGCGCGGCCCGGCCTGGGCATCGTCGGCGAGCCACACGCGGCTGCCGGCGGGAAGGCTGGCGTCCAGCGCCGCCAGGCAGGCATCCAGCGCATCGTCATCGGTGCCGACCGGCAGCAGCACGACGGGCAACCCGGGCCCGCGTGCGGCGTCGGGCGCAACCGGAGGGGTCACCGTTTTGTCGGCGCCTTCAGCGGCTGCATCGCGCGGAAGCGGCGACCGTATTCGTCGGTGAGGTCGCGCGCGTCCTCCGGGTTGCGGATGATGGTCGGCGTCAGCAGGACGATGACTTCATTGCGGCCGGTGGAGGTCGTCTGCGAGCCGAACAGCGAACCGATGATCGGGATCCTGCTCAGGCCAGGCACGCCGCTCGATCCCTTGGTCGCGTTGTCCTGGATCAGGCCGGCAAGCATGACCGTTTCGCCGCTTTCGATCGCGGCTTCGGTCTTCAGGCGCCGGGTGTTGATGCGCACATTGCCGTTGCGGTCCGGTGCGCTACCCGGGCTGCTCACTTCCTGCACCAGGTCCAGGAACACCATGCCGTCGCGGGTGATGCGCGGACGCACCTTGAGGATGGTGCCGGTATCCAGGTACTGGACCTGGCTGTAGGTGGTGTTGCCGTTACCGGTGCCCGGATTGACGGTCACCGACGAGATCGGGATGCGCGCACCGACGTTGAACGTGGCTTCGGCGTTGTTGCGCACGACCACCGATGGCGTCTGCAGCATGCGCACGTCGGTGACCTGGTCCAGCGCGCTGATCACCGCCGCCGCGTTGCGGCCCAGGAAGGTCCAGCCCAGGCCGCTGTTGGCGGTGACGCTGCCGGCAAGATCGCCCCAGATGGTGCGGTTGATTGCGCGATCGTGCAGTTGCGCCGCGGTGCTGCCCGCCAGCGCCGGAATGGCATTCTCGAAATACCAGTTGACGCCGTAGGCCAGGTCGCCCGTCAGGTTGACCTCCGCGATCTGCGCCTCGATGTGTACCTGCAGCGGCATCACGTCCAGCTTCTCGATCACTTCCTTGATCGAGCGCCAGGCCTGGCCGCTGGCGCGCACCAGCAGCGTGTTGGTTTCGTCGACCGCGGACACGCCGACTTTTTCCCCGCCGACCTCCAGGGTGGCGGCGCCGTTGCCCTGCCCGCCCTGGTTGAGCGACAGCGAACCGCTGCCCAGGCCTCCACCGCCCGCATCATCGCCGCCCATGCTGCCGGTGTCGCCGTTGCCGCCAATTCCCGCGGAACTCACGCCGTTGTCGCTGTCGACCCCGGAGTCGCGGATCTGGGTGGGATTGGTCCCCGGCATCAGCGAGGCCGAGCCGCCGCCGTTGGCGGCGTTGCCGCCGCTGGCCTGTCCACCGAACGCTTCACTCAGGCGATCGGCCAGATCCTTGGCCTTGATGTACTTCAGCTCGTACGAAAACAGCTGCACGCCCGCGCCGGCGCTGTCGATGCGCTCGAGCCAGTCCTGGATGTCGTCCAGGTAATCGGGCTGGGAGGTGATCACCATCACCGCGTTGGCGCCGTCCAGCGGCATGAAGCGGAACATGCCCGCGACCGGCGACTTGCTCTGCTCGCCGAAGACCTTTTCAAGATCCGCGACGACCTTGCTCGCCTTGCCCGACTGCAGCGGGAACACGCCCACCGACATGCTTGACATCCAGTCGACGTCGAAGATCTGCACCGTGCGCAGGTAGTTCTCGAGCTCGGCGCGGGTGCCGCCGAGGGTGATCAGGTTGCGGCCGTTGTCGACGTTGATGATCGCGTTGGAGCGCGCGTAGGGCTTGAGGATCTTCTCCATCTCGGTGGCCGAGATGTACTTCAGCGGCACCGCGCGTACCTCGAAGCCGCGCGCGGCGAGCGGCGATCCGGTGCGCGGGGCGACGGTGCCCGCCAGCGCCTGGTCGGCCGGGACGATGTTGTAGCGGCCGTCGCTGTAGACCATGCGCGCGTTGTTCCAGCCCAGCACCATGTCCAGCAACGACATCGCCTGCGCCGGGCTGACCGGCTTGGGCGTGGCCAGCGTCACCGTGCCCTGCACGCCTGGCGCGATCACGTAGTTCTGCCCGAGCATGTCCCCCAGGATCGCCTTGACCACCGCCTGCAGCGATTCGCCTTCGAAATTGAAGGTGGCCGCGCCGCTGCTGCCGCCCAGGTTTGGTGGCGGCGCGCTGGCGGCGTCGCGGTTGATGACCTGGCCGGTGCCGCGGCGGATCAACGGCTGCGGACCGGCATCGGCCGCCGCGTCCACCGGCAACGCCTGGCGCTGCACGCCGCCGACGCTGGTGATCACGCCGGTATTGCCGACCGATCCCGGCACGCCTTCGTTGTCGCTGGCGCTGGACTGGCCCGCCTGGTTGGCGGTGGACGCCGCGCCGTTGCGCTGCACGTTGGGCGGCGGCACGGTCGCGCAGGCGGCCAGCAGGGTGGCGAGGAAGGCGGCCAGCAGCGGCGCCGCCAGCAGCGGGCGCAATCGGAGGGACAGGCGTGGGGCGAAGGCGGTCATTGCGGGGGCACTCTACGGGTTCTTGGCCGGTGCGGCGGGGGGCGTCTGCGCTTCCTGGCGCAACTGCGCGCGCCGCTGCTCGATGCGCTTGCGGATGCTTTCGATCTGGGCTTCGGTGTTGGGGCCTTCGGAATCGGCGTCTGCGTCAGCGCCAGCTTCGGGCGCGTCGGCCGATTCCGGGGCCGGCTTGGGCGGCACCGGCGTCGCCACCGGGGGCCGCGTCGCCGGCCGTGGCACCGCGTGCCTCGCAGGTCCGGTGCCG
>NZ_JAANOY010000026.1 GCF_011320095.1 Cognatiluteimonas telluris
CCCCCCCCCCTCCCCCCCCCCCCCCCCCCCCCCCCCCCCCCCCCCCCCGCCCCCCCCTCTTCCAGGCAGGAGACGGCCTACCGGATGCCTCGGTGTCTGGAGTCCAGACGCGTGCTCTTCCGGTCTCCCCGCAGGCAGGCGCGCGCGGTGCGCACGCGGCGCGAGGCACTGCGACGACGGCCGCGCGCGCACCGACGCACCCCATCAGGTAGCCTGCGTCCGGGCAGCGGAGGGGACAGCACGTGGCGGATGCCGGGCAACAGGCGGTCGAAGCGTTCATCGGCAAGTGGCAGGGCGTCACCGCCTCGGAGCTGTCCACCTCGCAGAGTTTCCTGTCGGACCTGTGCGTCCTGCTCGGCGTCGACACCCCGCACCCGACGCCGGCGCAGGACTACATGTTCGAGCGCCCGATCACCTTCCGCCACGGCGACGGCAGCACCAGCGCCGGCCGCATCGATCTCTACAAGCGCGGCGCCTTCGTGCTGGAGTCGAAGAAAGTCAAGGCCGCCTCGCACACCAAGGGCTTCGACGAGGCCCTGCTGCGCGCCCGCAGCCAGGCCGAGGGCTACGCCCGCGCGCTGCCGGCCAGCGAAGGCCGTCCGCCGTTCGTGGTGGTGGTCGATGTCGGCAACCGCATCGAGCTCTATGCCGAGTTCTCGCGCTCCGGCGCCACCTACACGCCGTTCCCCGATCCCGGCAGCCATCGCATTGCGCTGGCGGACCTGCGCCGGCCGGAGATCCTCGACCGCCTGCGCCGCGTCTGGACCGATCCGCTCAGCCTGGACCCCAGCCGCGAATCCGCGCGTGTCACCCGCGAGATCGCCGAGCGCCTGGCCACGCTCGCTCGCAGCCTGGAAGCCAGCCTCCACACGCCCGAGGCCGTCGCGCAGTTCTTGATGCGCTGCCTGTTCACGATGTTTGCCGAGGACGTGACGCTGCTGCCGCGCGACAGTTTCCGCGACCTGCTGGTCAAGTACGCCGACCAGCCCGATGTCGCCATGCGCATGCTCGGCCAGTTGTGGCGCGACATGGACAGCGGCGGCTTTTCCGCCGCCATCGCCAGCGACGTGCTGCGCTTCAACGGCAAGCTGTTCAAGCAGCCCGACACCCTGCCGCTGGACCGCGCGCAGATCGCGCTGCTGATCGACGCCGCGCGCGCCAAGTGGGAGCACGTGGAGCCGGCGATCTTCGGCACCCTGCTCGAGCGCGCGCTGTCGCCGGGCGAGCGCCACAAGCTCGGCGCGCACTACACCCCGCGCGCCTACGTCGAGCGGCTGGTGCTGCCCACGGTGATCGAGCCGCTGCGCGCGGAGTGGAGCGACGCCCAGGCCGCCGCGCTCACGCTCGCTGCTGAAGGCAGGCACGACGCCGCCGTCGCCGAACTGCGCCGCTTCCACCATCGCCTGTGCACCGTGCGCGTGCTCGACCCAGCCTGCGGTTCGGGCAACTTCCTCTACGTCACCCTCGAGCACCTCAAGCGCCTGGAAGGCGAGGTGCTCAACGCGCTCGACGAATTCGGCTTCCGCCAGACCGGCCTCGCACTCGGCGGCGAGCGCGCCGACGCCGCGGCCGGCGAGACCGTCGACCCGCACAACCTCTTGGGCATCGAGCTCAACCCACGCGCCGCCGCCATCGCTGAAGTGGTGCTGTGGATCGGCTACCTGCAATGGCACTTCCGCACCCGTGGCGACATCGCCCCGCCGGTGCCGGTGATCCGCGACTTCCGCAACATCGAGAATCGCGACGCGGTGCTGGCCTACGACCGGATCGAATACGTCACCGACGAGCGCGGCATCCCGGTCACGCGCTGGGATGGCGAGACGATGAAGGCCTCGCCGGTGACCGGCGAACCGATTCCCGACGATGAAGCGCGCAAGCCGGTGGAGCGTTACGTCAATCCGCGCAAGGCGGCCTGGCCGCAGGCGGATTTCGTGGTGGGGAATCCGCCGTTCATTGGCAACAAGCGCATGCGCGCGGCGCTGGGCCACGGCTACGTCGAGGCCTTGCGCGGGGTGTGGACGGACGTGCCTGAGTCGGCCGACTTCGTTATGTACTGGTGGCATCACGCGGCACTGATCACCCGCCGTGGCGGATTGCAGCGCTTCGGCTTCATCACCACCAATTCGATCCGGCAAGCGTTCAACCGCCGCGTCATCGAAGCCGCGCTGGAACCCACAAAAGTCGACGCCTCTGGCTCCTTCCCCCGCGTGCAGGGGAAGGTTGGGATGGGGGCAGCGCCAGTCCAGGCTCTCACGCCAGGCGCGCCCCCCCAACCCGCCCCCGCAGGCGGGGGAGTGTGCGAAGAACAGCCGCTCTCGCTGGTGTTTGCAATTCCGGATCACCCATGGGTGGATGCTGCCGACGGGGCGGCGGTGCGTATTGCAATGACGGTAAGCGCAGCTGGGAAGTCGAAGGGCTCCCTGTTGCAAGTAGAGAGTGAATCGACCAGCCAAGCGGACGAAGTTGAAGTCAACTTGAAGTCGACGGCAGGGATTATTTTTGGGGACTTAAGAACTGGGGCAGATGTTCTGCTAGCCGGATCGTTGAAATCAAATACGGGTTTGGCTTCTCGCGGAGTGACCCTAGTTGGGCAAGGGTTTGTAATTGAGGCTAAAGATATAGGCTCAGTCGCAGATGCTGGTGCCTACCTCAAGCCTTACGTCACCGGGCGCTCTATCAGCCAAGCTTCCGAAGAAAAATATGTTTTGGACTTTTACGGTCTGAATGAACGAGAGCTTCGAGAAAGCGCGCCGGCTGCATATCAGTGGTTGTTTGATCACGTAAAGCCGGAGAGGCTCCAAAACAATCGGGAGTCTTACCGCGAGTCGTGGTGGGTGTTTGCAGAACCTCGTTCGGGCTTTCGCAATGCTTCGGCGGATTTGAAACAAGTCATTGTTACTCCGCGGACTGCGAAACATCGTTTTTTTCGGTTCGAGCCTAGCTTGGTTCAGTTTGAAAGCGAGGTTGTTGGAATTGCGGTGGACTGCTCAGCGATTTTGGGCGTGCTTTCTTCGGCTGTTCATATGGCTTGGGTTGAAGCGAATGCTGCGTCATTTGGCGCATATGTCGGCAATATTCGATATAACCAAACGCGCTGTTTTAATCCTTTTCCGTTTCCTGAGAGCGTTAGCGAACGTTCCAAGATCAGGACCCATGCAGAACAACTAGACACCCACCGCAAGCGCCAGCAAGCCGCACATCCCGACCTCACCCTCACCGGCATGTACAACGTGCTCGACAAGCTGCGCAGCGGCGAGTCGTTGACGGCGAAGGAGCGCACGATCCACGAGCACGGCCTGGTGTCGGTGCTGCGCCAGCTGCACGACGAACTCGATGCCGCCGTGCTCGACGCTTACGGCTGGAGCGACCTGCTGCCGCTGCTGCGCATCGCGTACGGCAACGAGGCGCCAGCCGATGGCCAGTCACGCGAGGACGCCAGGCGCGCCTTCGACGACGCCATCCTCGAGCGCCTCGTCGCGCTCAACGCCGAGCGCGCCGCCGAGGAAGCCCGCGGCCTCGTCCGCTGGCTGCGCCCGGAGTTCCAGCATCCCTCCGCGCACGCGGCCGAAGCCGCGCCGGTGCAGAACGAGCTGGCAACGGATACGGAAGACGCACCGGTCGCCGCCGCAGCGGCCGCAGCGGGCAAGCCGATGCCATGGCCGACCGACGCCATCGCCCAGGTCCGCGCGGTCGCCGACGTGCTTGCCGCAAGCCCGGTGGCGCTGACCCTGGACGAGATCGCCGCCCGCTTCACCGCGCGCGGCGCGTGGAAGAAACGCCTGCCGCAATTGCTGGAGATGCTCGTCGCGCTGGGCCGTGCGCACGCCAATGGCGACCGCTACGAAGCCTAGCGTCGGACCGAGACCAGCCTGCGCGGTAGCGCACGGCGTGGCAGCACATGCACAACCCACCCACAAACGGAGCGCCGATGCATTTCTCCGACTTCTACGGCTTGGTCCCGTTCTTCGCCTCGGCGCTGCTTGCGCTGGCGTGTGCGTTGATGTTCAAGGCCGGCTTCAAACGCTACCGCCGGCGCTCGCCGCTGCACGGCCGCAAGGTGGGCAAGCTGCCGGGTCAGGGTTTGGTGGAGCGCGTCGCGCACCACGACTCGGAACTGATGATGGCGATCCTGTTGATGTACCTAGCGTTGCCGTACGCCTTCCTGGTCTGGGTCGGCGGCAAGGTGGACTGGGGGCGCGTGCAATGGAGCGTCCACGAATCGATCTTCGCCGTGTTCGGCCTGCTCATGTTCGGCTATGGCCTGTTCGATTACGTGCGCCATTTCCGCGCCCGCGAGCAGGCGCGCGATGGACTGCTCGCGGAACGGGTGACCGGCATGCAGCTCAATCGGCTGGTCGCCAAGGGCTGCACGGTGCTGCACGACCTGCCGGGCGAGGGCTTCAACATCGACCACGTGGTGATCGCACCACGTGGTGTGTATGCGGTGGAGACCAAGTCGTTCCGAAAACCCAGGCAGGTGCGATCCGGCGAGAATTACCGCGTTGCGTTCGACGGACAGGTGCTGCGTTTCCCGGACTTCGTCGCAACCGATGCCGTGGCACAAGCGCAGCGACAGGCGCAGTGGCTGTCGAAAACGTTGCGTGAATCGCTGGGCCGCGACGTGCCGGTCGTGGCGGCATTGGCATTGCCAGGTTGGCTCATCGACCAGCCCGACGAGGTCTGGCACAACGCGAGGGTCAAGGTGTTCAGCCCAATGCGCGAGGGCGCGAATTTCATGGCCAAGGAATCGGTGTCGATCGATGCCGACACCCGCCGCCTGGTGAAGGACGCGCTGGCCGTGCGCTATCCCGATATCGCCGATTGAGGCGTCGAGGCGACGCAAGCGGGTGAGTCGACCTGGTCCTGGCGCTGTCGCGCCGCGCCACGAAAGACCCCCTGTGTCCTACAGCAACCAAAGCTGCCCTTCCATCGGCTGCGATGGTCGGCACCAGTAATCGAGCCCAAGCTGGTTTGCTGCAGGCCGGTGGCGTGGTGGAAGCTTGAATCGGCGCCAGGGCCGCAGCGCCTCATCGGCCGTGCCGATCTCGTTCTGTAGTGCCTGCGCAAGCGGCCATTGCGAGACGGCGCGACGGCGCGCGCGGCGCCGGCGTGCATGACACCACGACACCGAAATCAGCAGATAGTCCGCCAGTTGTGGCATCCGTCGATCGAAACGCAGTGCCAGCCAGTGCCAGGCGGCGAGTTCCGAGTGGCGGGGGCCGGGGAATTCCGGTTCGACGACCTCCTCCTCGATCGCTTCGAGCAACGAGAGGGGATGCGCGCCGTCGTCGTCCGCGAGGAAGTCAGCACGGGTCGGGCCTTCCGGACCGCCGAGCGGCTGGTCGAGCGGGCAGGTGCCACGCGAAGTTCTGCGCAAACGATCGCAGTGACGGCGCAGCCGCTGCAACAGCAATGTCGCATCGGCTGTGTCTTCGAGGTCTAGCCGACGGCCCAGGTCGCCGCCGAGGTCGAAGGCCTGGATCCAGGCTTCGTTGCGGACATCCCCGGGCGTCAGTTCACCGCGCGACCAGCCGGCGATGGCGTCCAGGTCGTCGACGTATTGCTGCAGGAAAGAAGCGAACGCACGATCGTCGACAGGCATGGCCGCGAAGGATACCGCAGCCAGCCGCTGCGGGCTGCTCGCGACCTGCATGCGCCAGGTGGCGGGCATCGACACGCCCCGCAAAGTGAAGGCCCAGTGGCGAGGATGAACCCTCGTTGGGCTGGGCCTTCGTGCGGAGAGTTTCGCTTGGGACCTTGGCCCCTCGCTTGTTCTCCAGCGCGGCGATGCTACGGCGGGTGGCGTCAGGGTCGGGTCAAGGCGGCTGTGGCGGTGACGGTAGAGCTTGCGGCTGCAGCCGCTCCTACATCGAAGCCACTCCTGCTCGGGGCGGCGTGTGCTGCGTTCCCGGCCCACCGCGGACGGTGGGCCGGTCGTGATCAGAACGCTTTCTGCACGTTGAGCTGCACGCCTTCGTCGCGCTGGCCGCCGGTCTGCGCCTGGTACTCGACATGGGTCGACCAGCCGCCATTGCTGTCGAACGTCGCTCCCAGTCCGAGCATGAAGCGGCTGCGGTCGAAGCCGGTCGGCGACAGCGTGTAGAACGGCCCGTTGGCAAGGTCCGCATAGCGCACCAGCGCCGCCTGCGCGTCGGCGAATTCGCGCTGGTATTCCACCCGCAGTTGCGGTGACAGCCAGCCCCAGGCCATGTGGTTGCGCAGTTCGAGCCTGAGGCCAAGGTTGCCGGTGGTGCTTTCCAGGTCCATTGATTCGTAATGCAACGCCAGGAAGGGATGGCCGGTTTCGGTGTAGCCATCCAGGCTGCCGCGCGCGATGTCGACACGGGCGTAGGGGGTGACCTGCCATGCGCCGTGTTCGAGATCGGCGCCGACCGACACCGATCCGAACCACTGGTCGCCGTCGCGGCGGCCGCGGACCACGGCATCGACGCCGGTCAATTTGCGCGTGCTGTCGTAATCGAGCTGCTGGAACCCGAGCAGGCCGTCGACGAACAGGTGTGCCCAGGGGTGGTAGCTGGCATAGCCGATGAAGGCGCGCGCGCTGCCCTTGAGCCGGCTGCCGCCAGCGATGGTGTTGTCGTCGCGTCCGTAGCCCAGGCCACCGCCGAGCGTGAATGCCGGCGACAGGTCGGTGTCCACGCCGGCGCTGATGCCGTCGCTTTCGAAGCCGATGCCCGAACCGCCGCGTCCATCGAAGCTGCCCGAGCGGATCATGCCGCCGACCCAGGCGCTGGAGGTCGCGTGGCGCGTGCTGCCCGCGACGGCATCGCCGCCGGGCGGGCCGCTGTCCGCATCGTAGGGGCCGCCCACGGATGCCAGGCGCGGCGACGCCCGGGTGGCGTCATGGCGATCCATGCATGCCTGGTAGGCGTCGCGATCGGTCGCCTGCGCGCACGGGTGGCCGGCGAAGCCAAGGTTGCTGGTGAACCGGCCACGCTGGCCGGCGCCGTGCAACTGCTCCAGGCGCTGGTGGAAATTGCCCATCTGCGCCTGCGCGAAGCGGCGTGCCGATTCGACCTGCGCGTCGAGCAGCGCGCGCACCTGCGCGTCCTGGCTCGGATCCGGGCGTGGCTTGACGTTGAAGGTGATGGTCGCTTCGGCCGAGGTCGCGTAGGCGTTGTCGAGGGTGAAATGCGCCTTCGCCTCGCCGCTGAAGCCGGCGTTGGAGGTGAAGTGCATCAGCCAGGTCCCGCCTTCGTGGGTGATCGTCACCGTGCCGGCGGTGGCGGGCTCCAGTGCCACCAGCGTCGCGGCAGTGAACGGCCCGCCGCTCGCGCCGGCGGTCAGGTCCACCGTGACCGGCACGGCGGACATCGCGTCGACCGACCGCGACTGCGCGACCGGCATCGGATGCACGGTCACGGTCACCGTGGCGGGGGCGGAGGTGCCGCCCGGGCCGGTGGCGGTATAGGTGAAACGATCGGTGCCGGCGAAGCTCGCCTCCGGCGTGTAGGTGACCACCAGTCCAGCCACCGTCGCGGTCCCGTGTCGCGGCGCGCCCGCCACCGCGACGGAGTCGATGCGACCGCTGTCGTTGGTGGTGACCGCAATGGCGACCGCGACGCCTGACAACGTGGTTGCCGTGTCCGGCGTGACCAGCGGCGGTGCCGCGGTCACCACCAGCGCATACGCCTGGGTGGCGGAGTAGGGCCCGCCGCCGGTGCTGCTGTCGGTGGCGGTGATGCTGATGTTGAACGAACCGCTGACGGTCGGCGTGCCGGACAGCGTGCCGTCGCTGGCCAGGGTCAGGCCGGCCGGCAACGTGCCCGTGGTGATGGCAAAGCTGTAGGGCGCGACGCCGCCATTGGCCGTGACGACCTGGCTGTAGGCGCTGCCCGCGGTGGCGCCCGGCAGCGTCGCCGGGAGCAGGCTGATGCCCGGCGCGGCGACGGCCAGCGTGTACGCCTGCGTGCCGCTGAACCCGAGCGCGTCGGTGGCCGTGATGGCGATGCTGAAACTGCCGCCGGCGGTCGGCGTGCCGGACAGCGTGCCGTCACTGGCCAGCGACATGCCCGTCGGCAACGCGCCGCTGGTCAGCGCATAGCCATAGGGTGCGGTGCCGCCACTGGCGGACAACACCTGGCTGTAGGCCGCCGCGACCGTCGCGCCGGGCAACGTCGCCGGTGCCAAGGTGATCGTCGGTGCGTCGATGGTCCAGGTGTAGGCCTGTGCGCCGGTGAACCCCAGGTTGTCGGTGGCGGTGATCGTGAGGTTGAACGTGCCGCTCACCGTCGGCGTGCCCGCCAGCGTGCCGTCGCTGGCGAGCGTCATGCCGCTGGGCAGGCTGCCGCTCGTGAGCGCGAAGCTGTACGGCCCCATGCCGCCACTGGCAGTGACCGCCTGGCCATAGGCCATGCCCGCGGTGCCGTTGGGCAGGCTGCCCGGAGTGACGGTGATCGTGGGCGCCACGACCACCAGCGACAGTGGCTGCGTCGCCGTCTGGGTGGCGGCGTCGGTGACCTGCACGGTGAAATTGAACGTCCCGTCGGCGGTCGGCGTGCCCGAGATCGTGCCGCTGCTGCTGATCGACAGGCCGGGCGGCAACGCGCCGAGGATCAGCGTGAAGCTGTAGGGCGTCGCGCCGCCGGCGGCGACGACGGCCTGGCTGTACGCCGATTCGGCGGTTGCCTGCGGCAGCGATGTCGTGCTGATGCCCACCGCGCCGCCGGTGACGACGATGGCGAAGGATTGCGTGACCTGCGCGGCGGGCGAGAACGCCGCATTGCCGGCCTGGTCGGCATGGATGGTGCACGTGCCCGGTGCGACCGGCGTCAATGCGCCACCGCTGGTGATGGTGCAGATCGAAGGCGTGGTCGAACTGAAGCTCACCGTGAGCCCGGAGCTGGCGGTCGCGGTCAACGTCGGACTGGTGCCGAAATCCTGCGCACCGGGATTGGCGAAGGTGATCGTCTGCGCGCCGATCGGGGTGACGCTGTTGGACGCGGCCGATGCGCTGCCGGTGCCGGCGCTGTTGCTGGCGGTCACGGTGAACGTGTAGGCGGTGCCGTTGGCCAGGCCGGTGACGTTGATCGGGCTGGCCGCGCCGGTGGCGATGATGCCGCCCGGGCTGGAGGTGACCGTGTAGGACGTGATGGCGGCACCGCCCGTGTTCGCCGGCGCCGTGAACGCAACGCTGGCGCTGGCGTCACCGGCGGTCGCGGTGCCGATCGTCGGCGCGCCGGGCACGATCGCCGCGACGGTGAAGCTTTGCGACACGGTCGGCGCGGGCAGGAAGGCGGCATCGCCGGCCTGGTCGGCATCGATGGTGCAGGTACCGGCCGTGACGAAGGTCAGCGTGCCGCCGCTGGTCACGGTGCACACGCCGGTGGTGGACGAGGAGAAGTTCGGCGTGAGCCCCGAGCTCGACGTTGCCGTCAACGTTGGTGCCGTGCCGAAAATCTGCGTGCCGGGATTGTTGAAGGTGATGCTCTGCGCACCCTTGGGCGTGATGCTGGCCGATGGCGCCGACGCCGGTCCCGTTCCCGCCGCATTGGTGGCCGTCACCGTGAACGTGTACGCGGTGCCGTTGGTCAAGCCGGTGACCGTGATCGTGCCGCCGGCGGCCCCGGACAGCGTGCCTGTCGCCCCGCCAGGAGCCGCGGTGGCGGTATAGCCGGTGATCGCCGCACCACCGTCATCCGCTGGCGCCGAGAACGTGACCTGCGCCTGGCCGTCGCCCGCACTCGCGCCGGAGATGGCCGGCGCGCCCGGCACGATCGCATTCACGACCAGCGTGTAGGCCTGGCTGCCGGTCGAGCCATCGGCATCGGTCGCGGTGACGGTGAAGGAGAAGCTGCCTGCCTGTATCGGCGTCCCGCCCAGGGTGCCATCGGAGGCCAGCGTCAGACCCGGAGGCAGGCTGCCGCTGGTGAGCGAGAAGGCATACGCCGGGGTGCCGCCGCTGGCGCTGATGACCTGCGAATACGCGCTGTCGCGGGTGGCGTCGGGCAGGGTGGCCGGCGCGAGCGTGAGCACGACCCCGTCGATGACCAGCGCGTAGGCCCGACTGCCGGTGAAGGGAGCGCCGGTGCCGGTGCTGGAGTCGGTGGCGGTGACGGTGAAGTTGAACGTCCCCAATGCCGTCGGCGTCCCGCTCACGGTGCCGTCGGCAGCGAGCGTGATGCCGGGTGGCAGCGCGCCGGCGGTGATCGCATAGGCATAGGACGCCGTTCCGCCAGACGCACCGAGCGACGCGGAATAGGCAGTGTTGATGGTGCCGCTGGTGAGGACGGCGGGAGTGACCGTGATCGTCGGCGCCGCGACCGTCAGCGTGAAGGCCCGGCTGCCCGTGAACGGCCCGGTGCCGGTGGAGCTGTCGGTGGACGTCACCGTGAAATTGAAACTTCCCGCGGCCGTGGCCGTGCCGCTCAAGGTCCCGTTGGAGGCCAGCGTGAGGCCGGCGGGCAGCGAACCCGCCGTGATGCTGTAGGTGTAGGGCGCCGCGCCACCGCTGGTGGTCATGACCTGCGAGTACGCCGCGCCGACCGTCGCGCCGGGAAGCAGTGCCGGCGACACGACCAGCGTCGGCGCCGCCACCGTGATCGTCACGGTGGCGGGCGTCGAGGTGCCGGCGCCGTTGGTCGCGGTGTAGGTGAAGCTGTCCGGCCCCGCATAGCCAGCGACCGGCGTGTAGGTGATCGCCGTGCCCGATGCAGTGGCCGTGCCGTGCGTCGGCGCGGTCCCGATCGCCACCGATGTCGCCGGGGCGCCGGTGATGTTCAACGTGATCGGATTGCTCGAGCTGTCGTACGCCACCGTCGCGCTCACCGCGCCGGTGGTCGGCGGCACGTTCTGCACCACGAGGCTGAGGTTGACCACCTTGAAATAGGGGCCGGGCGAGGTGCCGGACAGGTTCGGACTGCTGTCGGTGACGACCAGGGCGAAGTTCGACGTGCCGGTCGCGGTCGGCGTGCCGGTGATGACGCCGCCGCTCAAGGTGAGGCCCGCGGGCAGCGATCCGCTGTTCAGCGAGTAGGTGTAGGGCGCCAGCGCGCCGGAAGTGTTGGGGTTGAGGTCATAGCTGTAGGCGACGTTGAGGTTCGCGGTGGGCGGCGCGGCAACCGCGATCCCGCTGCTCGGGTTGGGCACGGTCACCGAGTAGGACTTGGTGGTCGTGACGCTGGCGCTGTCGGTGACGGTGAGCGTGGCCGCATAAGAGCCGGCCTGGTTGGGCGTGCCACTGATGGTGCTGCCGCTCAGCGTCAGGCCCGGTGCGAGCGCGCCGCTGCTCAGCACGTAGGTGTACGGGGCGGTGCCGCCGCTGGCGCCTAGCGCCTGGCTGTAGGCGACGCCGACGTTGGGCGTGGGCAGCGATGCCGGCGACACCGTGATCGGACTGGTGGCGGCGCCGATCGCGACATTGACGGTGAACAGGTTGGCGCTCGCATCGGCGACCACGAACGAGTCGCTGGTCGCGCCGTCGCCATTGTTGGTGTAGGTGATGGTGCCAGCCGCCGCATTGACCGACACCGCGCCATGCGCCGGGCTGGTGGTGCCGGTACCCGGATAGGGGTTCAGGCCGAAGGCGTCGCACCGGCTCGCATTGATGGTGATCGAGCCACCCGACGCCATGGGCGAAGTCGCTGGCGTGGTGTACCCGTCGGGCACGCTCATCGTCCCGCAGGCGGCCTGCGCGGCGCCGGGCAAGCCGACCAGCAATACCGCCAGCAGCAGCCAGGCGTGCGCAACGCGCGCGAACGAAGACAGGTTCGCAGCGATGCGCTGCACCGACGAATGATAAGACATGGCCCCGATCCCCAGTGTGCGTCCGGCCAACAGCGGCGTGTGCCGCGCGGAGCGCCTTGCATTAAATTCCGCGGCAGTCCCTTGCCGCCCCCATTGCTCGACTGCTGGTGTACACCGCCAGCGCGGGAGCAGACCACGTCCTTGTCGATGACGGATTGACCCGTGTCCACATATTGGCCACCGGTTGCAGGCCCTTGTCAAGTTCCTGAATGTGGGCGACAGTCGCCGTGTGACCCAGTTCGGAAGGGCACTCGAAACCCTAGGGAGGGGACATCATGTCGGATCCGTTCATCGGGCAGATCATGCTCGCGTCGTTCGGCTACGCGCCGAAATCCTGGGCGCAATGCAACGGCGCGACGCTGCCGATCAGCCAGAACCAGGCGTTGTTCTCGCTGCTGGGCACGACCTACGGCGGTGATGGGATCAGCACGTTCCAGTTGCCGGACCTGCGCAGCCGGACACCCGTCGGCACCAGCAATGCGCTGCCACTGGGCCAGGCGGGCGGCGTGGAGAACGTCACCCTGCTGGCGACGCAGATTCCGCAGCACGTGCATGCGGCCGCCTACGCCTCGCAGGCTGGCGCGGTGCGCAATCCGGCCAATGCGCTGTATGGCGACACCGGCGCGGCCAATCCGATCTATGCCAGTGCCACCGGCCCGCAGGTGCCATTGAACGCGGTGACGGTCGGCAACAACAGCACCGGCCAGCCGCACACGAACCTGCAGCCGTATTCGGTGCTGAATTTCTGCATCGCGTTGAGTGGCGTCTACCCCTCGCGCAACTAAAGCCAGGAGATCGCGAACATGGATCCGTTTATCGGCGAAATCCGCCTGTTGCCCTATACCTTCGCGCCATTGGACTGGCAGGACTGCGATGGCAGCCTGCTGTCCATCGCCAGCTACGATGCCCTCTTCGCGCTGATCGGCACCACCTACGGCGGCGATGGCCAGACCACCTTCGCGGTGCCCGACCTGCGTGGCCGCCTGCCGGTGCACGTGGGTACCGGCAGCGGGCTGAGCCCGTACACGCTGGGGCAGGTGGGCGGCAGCGAAAGCGTCACCCTCATCGCCGCGCAGCTACCCGCGCACGCGCATGCGGCGATGGTGACCAGCGCCACGGCGACCACCGGCACCGCAAGCGCGTCGTCGGCGCTGGGCGCGATCAGTGGCGATTCGATGTACACCAGCGACATCGATGGGCTGACACCGGTTGCGGCGGCAACCTATATGGTCGGCCCCAGTGGGGGCGGGCAACCGCACGACAACACGATGCCGACGCTGACCGTGCGCTTCTGCATTGCTTTGAATGGAATCTGGCCGAGCCAGCCGTAAGGCAGGACCGCGTCGCCACTTTTTCAAGGACACCGCACCATGAGCGATCCCTTTCTCGGCCAGCTTCAGGTCTTCGGCTTTGGTTTCGCACCGAAGGACTGGGCCTCGTGCACCGGGCAGTTGCTGCCCATCAGCCAGTACTCCGCGCTGTTCTCGCTGCTGGGCACCAACTTCGGTGGCAATGGCACGACCAACTTCGGCCTGCCGAATTTCCAGGGGGCCGCGGCCTGCGCCACCGGCGCTGGACCTGGGCTGTCGCCGCGGACGATCGGCGAGGCCTTCGGCTCGGACAGCGTCACCCTGCTGGCCAATGAAATGCCGGCGCACAACCATCCGTTCAATGTCGTCAACCAGTCCGACGCGGCCAAGCGCCATGGCATGCCGGTGGCGGGCGATGCATTGAGCGCGCCAGGCACCGTGACTCCGTTCGCGCCCGGGGCGGCCGCCGCCGGCAACTTCGCGCCATCGATGATCGGCGTGGCGGGCGGCGGCCAGCCGCATGCCAACCAACAGCCGTACCTGGCGATGAATTTCTGCATCGCGCTGTCAGGGATCTTCCCGCAGCGGCCTTGATGGCGCAGGCGCGGGTGTTTCCCCCGCCAGTGCCTGCCGCGTGGCTGCAATGGCAAGGCGCGCTGCCAGCGGGCCTTTGCCTGCGTTTCGCCGCCGATCCGGACCTGCCGTTCCTGCGCGGACTCTATGCCCGCTCGCGCGCGCTGGAACTGGCGCAGGCGCCGTGGCCGGACGCCGCGAAACGTGCGTTCTGCGACAACCAGTTCGAACTGCAGCACCGGCATTACGCCTCGCACGCGCCGGCCGCCTTCCTGGTGGTCACCCGCGACGGAGCCGCTATCGGTCGGCTGACCCTGCACTGGGCCGCCGATATCCTGCGCATCGTCGACCTGTTGCTGGACGCGCATGCGCGGTCGCTGGGTATCGGCACCGCGCTGCTGCGCTGGCTCCAGTGCGCCGCGATCGATGGCGGGTTCGCCGCCGTGGAGCTGCACGTGGCCATGGACAACGATCGCGCCTGCCGGCTCTATCGCCGGGTCGGCTTCGCCGAGCAGCCGTCGACGGCCGCCGGGCATCGGCGCATGTGCTGGCGGCCGATGGCCGCCGCAACCGTCAGTTGAAGAGCGCCTGGTAGAGGAAGCCGTCGCGGTCGCGGGCGATCGGGACCAGGAAGATCCCGACATCGCCCACGCGCGGATGGCGCATGGCGTAGGTCTGCTGTGGAAACAGGAAAGCCGAGGCATTGCGGAACAGCAGCGAGAATGGCGCGCGTAGCGGGTTGCGCGCCGCGTTCGGGATCGGGCGCGCATCGACCAGGACGAACGGGATGTCCATGCCGCCGAGCGTGGCGGAAAACCCTTCGTTGATGCAGCCGGCGAAATGTTCGAGCGACAACAATTCCATGGCGAACGCGTCCTTCCCTGTGCAGCGGCCGAGCATGCGGCGCGCCACCGTGGCCTTGCAAGTCCTAGCGTCGCTCGCGTGCGATCGCACGCCAGCCGATGTCGTGGCGATGGAACTCGCCGGCCCACGAAATGCCGGCGACTTCCGCATACGCCTTGCGTTGCGCGTCGGCGACGCTGTCGCCCAGCGCGCACACGCACAGCACGCGGCCGCCGCTGGTGACCACGTGGTCGCCCTCGATGCGGGTCCCGGCATGGAAGACCTTGGTGTCATCGACAGCGGGCACGTTCCAGCCGCTGATGGCGTCGCCGGTGCGCGGCGTTCCCGGATAGTGCTCGGCCGCCATCACCACGCCCAGCGAGGGGCGCGGGTCCCATTGCGGCTGTGCGACTTCCAGGCGGCCGTCGATCGCGGCATCGACCAGTTCGAGCAGGTCCGACTGCAGGCGCAGCATCACCGGTTGCGTTTCCGGATCACCGAAACGCACGTTGAACTCGATTACCTTCGGCGCGCCGTTGCGGTCGATCATCAGCCCGGCGTAGAGGAAGCCGGTGAACGGGATGCCGTCGGCCGCCATGCCTCGCACCGTCGGCTCGACGATCTCGTGCATCACCCGCGCGTGGATTTCCGGCGTGACCACCGGCGCCGGCGAATACGCCCCCATGCCGCCGGTGTTCGGGCCGGTGTCGCCGTCGCCGACCCGCTTGTGGTCCTGCGAGGTCGCCATCGGCAATGCGGTGGTGGCATCGACCATCGAGATGAAGCTGGCCTCCTCGCCGTCGAGGAACTCCTCGATCACCACGCGCGCGCCGGCGCTGCCGAAGGCGTTGCCGGCGAGCATGTCGGTGATCGCCGCTTCCGCCTCGTCGAGCGTCATCGCCACGATCACGCCCTTGCCGGCAGCCAGGCCGTCGGCCTTGACCACGATCGGAGCGCCGGTGGCGCGGACATGGGCGAGCGCGGCATCGACGTCGGTGTGCACCGCGTAATGCCCGGTTGGGATGCGATGGCGGGCGAGGAAATCCTTCGCGAACGCCTTGCTCCCTTCCAGCTGCGCGGCGGCCGCGGTGGGGCCGAAGATGCGCAGGCCCTCGGCGCGGAAGCGGTCGACGACGCCGGCGACCAGCGGGCCCTCGGGGCCAACGATGGTGGTGGTGACGCCTTCGCGCCGCACCAGCGCGATGAGGCCGTCGATGTCAGCCGCGGCGACGTCGACGTTGCGGCATTTTGTTTCGTGCGCGGTGCCGGCGTTGCCGGGAGCCACCAGCACTTCGGTCACGCGCGCGGATTGGGCGAGCTTCCATGCCAGCGCGTGCTCGCGACCACCCGAACCGATGACGAGGACTTTCATTGGGTTGCTGCTCCTTGCTTACCCCCTCTCCCGCTTGCGGGAGAGGGTTGGGGTGAGGGTGAGGCTTTTCGCGAGGAGCGCCCTCATCCGCCCTGCGGGCACCTTCTCCCGCGATGCGGGAGAAGGGCTGCTCATCGTCGAAGCGCAGCGGTCAATGCCGGAAGTGGCGGATGCCGGTGAACACCATCGCGATGTCGTGTTCGTCGGCGGCGGCGATGACCTCGCTGTCGCGCATCGAGCCACCCGGCTGGATCACCGCACGGATGCCGGCTTCGGCGGCGGCGTCGATGCCGTCGCGGAAGGGGAAGAAGGCATCGCTCGCCATCACCGAACCCGGCACCACGAGGCCGGCGTCACCGGCCTTGATGCCGGCGATGCGCGCCGAATACACGCGGCTCATCTGGCCGGCGCCGACGCCGATCGTGCGCTGGTCGCGCGCATACACGATGGCGTTGGACTTGACGTACTTGGCCACCCGCCAGGCGAACAGCAGGTCGTCGAGCTGCGCGGGCGTCGGCGCGCGCCGGGTGACCACCTTCAATTCGTCGCGCGTGACCTCGCGGATATCGCTGGTCTGCATCAGCAATCCCGAGCCGACGCGCTTGATGTCGAAGTTGTTGCGGCCCTCGCCGTGCGGGATCCGCAGCACGCGTACGTTGGCTTTCTTCCTCGCATGGGCGAGCGCGGCGTCGTCGTACGCCGGCGCGATCAGCACCTCGACGAACTGCTGGTCCAGGATGGCTTTCGCGGTGGCGCCGTCGAGCATGCGATTGAAGGCGATGATGCCGCCGAAGGCGGAGGTCGGATCGGTGGCGTAGGCCGCTTCGTAGGTATCCAGGCAACCGTTGCCTTCGGCCACGCCGCAGGGATTGGCGTGCTTGACGATCACGCAGGCCGGGCGCTCGAACTGGCGCACGCATTCCCATGCCGCGTCGGCATCGGCGAGGTTGTTGTAGCTCAGCTCCTTGCCCTGCAGCTGGGTGAACGTCGCCAGCGTGCCCGGCACCGGCCACAGGTCGCGGTAGAACGCACCGTGCTGGTGCGGATTCTCGCCGTAGCGCAGGTCCATCACCTTGACGAAGCTGCTGTTCTGCTGCGCAGGGAACAGGCCGCGCTTGCCGTCGGCGTCGAGCGCGGAAAGGTAGTCGCTGATGCAGCCGTCGTACTGCGCGACGCGGTTGAACGCCGCGACCGCCAGCGTGAACCGCGTCGCCGCGCCGAGCGTGCCGTCGTTGGCGGCCAGCTCGGCCACGATCGCGTCGTATTGCGCGGGATCGGTGGCGACGGCGACGCGCGCGAAATTCTTCGCCGCCGAGCGCAGCATCGCCGGGCCACCGATGTCGATGTTCTCGATGATGTCGTCCATGGTCGCGTCGCTGCGCGCGGACACCTGCTCGAACGGATACAGGTTGAGCACCAGCAGGTCGATCGGCGCGATGCCGTGCTGCGCCATCACCGCATCATCGACGCCGGCGCGGCCGAGCAGGCCGCCGTGGACCACCGGGTGCAGGGTCTTGACCCGCCCGTCCATCATTTCCGGGAAGCCGGTGGCCTGGCTGACGTCCTGGACCGGCAGCCCGGCATCGCGCAATGCCTTCGCCGTGCCGCCGGTGGACAGCAGGTCGACACCATGGGCGTGCAGCGCGCGCGCGAACTCCAGCAGGCCGGTCTTGTCGGAAACGGACAACAGGGCGCGGCGCACCGGCAGGCGATCGGCAGACATGCAGGGAAGGTCGTGCGAAGGGGGCGCGAATTATAGCGGGGCTCGGGATCGCGCACCGGCCGGGTCGGCAGGAGCGGCGATTGCCGGGGGATTTACGGCGCAAAGGCCGGCGAATCGATCACGTCCTGCGCTTGGGTCGCTCGTGGAAAGCGCTGCGGATCTCGCCCAGCAAGCTATCCGATGCCGTAGTCGCGCATCTTCTTGCGCAGCGTGGCGCGGTGGATGCCCAGCATCGCCGCGGCGCGGCTGTGGTTGCCGTCGCAGTGCGTCAGCACTTCGGCGAACAGCGGAATCTCGAGTTCGCGCAGGGCGATTTCATACAGGTCGTTGGCATCGCAGCCATCGAGGTCGCGCAGGTAACGGCGCACGGAATTGGCGACATGCTCGCGCAACGGCGCCCGCGCGCCGGCGCGGTTGGAGCTGCCGATGGGATCGGAGCGGTCGGCAACGTTCAATGGATTTCCCCTGCGCTGTCACATCCGCCACGGAACCGGCGGGGGAGCGAGTCTAGCGCGCAGCATTCCCACGCGCCAATGCCAGCGATGCGCATTCCTAGACGGCGCTCAAGGAATGCTCAGCGGAATTCAAAGGTGAATGCGACGACGCCCTGGGCAGGTTCGACGACGTCGATCGACACCGTCGCGAGCTGGCCGCTGGCAATGCCGTTTTGCGTAGTGCCGGGCGCGAGGTACTCGCCTGGCGTGAAGACGCGCGCGCCGAGCGTGCGCCCGTCGGCGTCGGACAGCGTCAATGCGATCGCCGGCAAGGGTTGTGCCCAGCGCGCATCGTTGCGAAAGCGCGCGCGCACGTTCAGTACGCCCGTTCGCTGCGGATCGGCGCTGACATTGCGTTCGACCAGGCGGAAGGCTTCGGGTTGCCTCCATGGTGGGAGATCGCAGGCGAGCACATCGCACATGGCCTGTAACCACGGTCGCCAACGGGCATCCGCAGCCAACTGCGCGCGATCGGCGAGCAGCATCTGCAAGGCGAGCAGCAGCGTCAATGCAGCGATGGCCACCGGCGCGCGCCAGCGCCTGAGCCGCGCGGACCGGACGAATGCCAGGCCCGGTATGCGCGGCAATCCGGGTTTGCGCCTGCGTCGGGAGCGTGCGGGTGTCGCGCGTGCTGGCGGGGCAGGCGCCGCCGGGGCCAGCGGATCCTGGCCCGCCGGAGGCGTTGCTTCGCCGGCTGCTGCCGGGATCCCCGCGATCGTCGCCTCTTCCAGCGGAGTCCCCGTCGTCGGAACCTCGCCATCCTGCTTCGTGGGCAGCGCCTGTGGGCGTGCCGATTGCGTGGCAACGGATTCGTCCGGCGACGCGGCATCGCCTGCAGGTGACCCGTGCACGCCGTCGCGTTCGACCGCCTCCGGACCCGCCACGTCCAGGCGGGGTTCTTTCCCGGCGGGAGGCATTGCCATGGCCGCAAGCGGCGCATCGATCGGCGGCGCCGGGGGTGTATTCCACGGCAATGACGTATCCGGAACTGTTGCCCCTGGAGGTTCGGTACCCGAATCCAAGGCATCGACTGCATCCCCGCGCGTCGCCGCCCGGGTGCCCACGATGGACGCGGGCGGCGCCAGCGCGGCCATCGCCGCCGACAGATCATCCGATGCGGGCGAACTGCCCATGGCCATGGGCGCCACCAGTCCGCGGCAACGCGGACAGCGCGCGGGTGGTGCGCCGCTCCCGCGGTCGACGGTGACGAGGAACTGGCAATGCGGGCAGAGGACGAACATGCGCGCTATTCAACCATGGCCGTGGACGACTCGATCCGCGCGACGTATGCAGGCTTCAGCTGCGGCGGCGGCCCTCGATGCGAACCCAGTCGCCTTCATCCACGACATGCAGGTCGCCGAACCAGGGCTCATAGCGCGCCAGCAATTCGGTTTCCTGGCCGGCGAGGATGCCGGACAACGCGATCCGGCCACCCGGCGCAACCCGGGACGCGAGGTGCCCGGCGAGCACGTCCAGTGCCGAGGCCAGGATGTTGGCGACGACGATCGGATAGACGCTTTCCGGCTCGTCCTGCGGCCGATACACGCTCAATCGCGCGTCGACCGCGTTGCGTCGCGCATTGTCGGCCGTCGCCAGCAGTGCCTGTGGATCGTTGTCGACGCCGACCGCGTGCGCCGCGCCGAGCTTCAGCGCCGCCAGCGCGAGGATCCCCGAACCGCAGCCGAAATCGAGCACGCGCGCCTGCTGCAGCGCGCCCTCGGTCGCCAGCGCATCGAGCCATTGCAGGCACAGCGCCGTGGTCGGATGGGTGCCGGAGCCGAACGCGAGCCCGGGGTCCAGGCGCACGACCGCGGCGTCGTCGGCATGCGCGTCCTCGGGCAGTGGCTGGTTCCACGGCACGATCCAGGTGCGTGCGCCGAAACGCAGCGGCACGTACTGGTCCATCCACGCGCGTTCCCAGTCCTGGTCCTCCACCAGGCGGAAGCCGGCGCGCGAAAAATCCAGCGCCGGGTCGAAGGCGTCCAGCGCGGCGAGCAGGAGCAGCGCGTCTGTGTCGGCGGGGAACAGCGCGCTCAATTGCACGTCGTTCCACAGCGGCGTTTCACCCACGCCCGGTTCGAGGATCGCGTGCTCGTTGGACGTGTCGGCATCGGCATCGAGCAGCGTGACCGCGAGCGCGCCGACATCTTCCAGCGCGTGTTCGTAACGCGGCTGCTCGGCTTCGCGGCAGCGCAGGGTGAGTTCAAGGAAGGGCATCGGGTCTTCGCTGCGTTGCTGGTGCACGTGTGAGGCTGGATGCGCCCTGCGACAGGATCGGTTTTGGCCCGCGCGCGGCCCGCGGCCTTATCCGGTCCACAGGATCACGATGCACCGTGGCCCGGGTAGGCGCAGCGCACCCGGGAGCGCTCGGATGCGCCTGGTACGACATGGCCGCATCGATCGATCACACGATCGACAACGACTTTTCCTTGCGCTCGGCCAGCCGCTTTTCCAGGTAATGGATGTTCTGCCCGCCGTGCTGGAAGCCGCCGTCGGCGAGGATGCGCTGCTGCAGGGGAATATTGGTCTTGATGCCGTCGACCACCAGCTCGCTCAACGCCACCCGCATGCGCGCGATCGCCTGTTCGCGGGTGGCGCCGTGGACGATGAGCTTGCCGATCATCGAGTCGTAATTGGGCGGTACCCGATAGCCTTCGTAGATGTGCGAATCCACCCGCACGCCCGGGCCGCCGGGCGCGTGGAAATGCTGGATCAACCCGGGCGAGGGCATGAACGTGTCCGGGTCCTCGGCATTGATGCGGCATTCGATCGCGTGGCCTTCGATCACGATGTCCGACTGCTTGAGCGACAGCTTGTGGCCGGCGGCGATCATCAGCTGCTCGCGCACCAGGTCCACGCCGGTGATCATTTCCGTCACCGGATGCTCGACCTGGATGCGGGTGTTCATCTCGATGAAGTAGAAGCGGCCGTCCTCGTAGAGGAACTCGAACGTGCCGGCGCCGCGATACCCGATGCGGATGCAGGCATCGACGCAGACCTTGCCGATCGCGGCGCGCTGCTCGGGCGTGATGCCCGGCGCCGGTGCTTCCTCGACGACCTTCTGGTGGCGGCGCTGCATCGAGCAGTCGCGTTCCCCGAGATGGATCGCGCCGCCCTGGCCATCGGCGAGCACCTGGATCTCGACGTGGCGCGGGTTCTCCAGGAATTTCTCCATGTAGACCATGTCGTTGCCGAACGCGGCCTTGGCTTCCTGCTTGGTCGTCGCGATCGCATTGGCGAGCGCGGCTTCGGTATGCACCACGCGCATGCCGCGCCCGCCGCCGCCGCCGGCCGCCTTGACGATGACCGGATAGCCGATCTCGCGCGCGATCGCGATGTTGGTCGCCGCATCGTCGCCCAGTGGCCCGCCGCTGCCCGGCACGCAGGGAACGCCGGCCTCCTTCATCGCGCGGATCGCCTCCACCTTGTCGCCCATCAGGCGGATGGTCTCCGCGCGCGGGCCGATGAAGATGAAGCCCGACTGCTCGACGCGCTCGGCGAAGTCGGCGTTCTCGCTCAGGAAACCGTAGCCCGGATGGATCGCCTGGGCGTCGGTGACTTCGGCCGCGGCGATGATCGAAGCCATGTTGAGGTAGCTCTCGCTCGACGGCGCCGGCCCGATGCAGACCGATTCGTCGGCCATCGCCACGTGCTTGAGGTTGCGGTCGACGGTGGAATGCACCGCGACCGTGCGGATGCCCATCGCGTGGCACGCGCGCAGGATGCGCAGTGCGATTTCGCCACGGTTGGCTATTACGACTTTGTCTAAGGGCATCGGATTCTCTCGGCTACTTGTCCTGCCCGTCGGCTTGCATGCCGACGGGCGTTCGCGGGCTCGCGGCTACGCCGCTCGAAATCCCCGCTCACCCAACCACGAACAGCGGCTGGTCGAATTCCACCGGCTGCCCGCTCTCGGCGAGGATCTTCAGCACCGTTCCGGAGACCTCGGCCTCGATCGGATTGAACATCTTCATCGCCTCGATGATCCCGAGCGTGTCGCCGGCCTTGACCGCCTGGCCGACGCTGACGAAGGGCGGCTTGTCCGGTGCGGGCGAGGCGTAGAACGTGCCGACCATCGGCGCACGCACGACGTCGCCGTCGGGCAGTTCCGTGCTGGCCTTGGCCTGGCCGCCGGTCGCGGCCTCGGTGGGCGACTGCATCGGCATCGGCGCCGCCGCCTGCGGGGCCGGCGCATGCATCATCGCCATCGGCGCGCCGCCGCGTGGGTTGCGCGCCAGGCGCACGGACTCCTCGCCCTCCTTGATCTCGATCTCGGACAGGTTGGATTCCTCGAGCAGGTCGATGAGTTTCTTGATCTTGCGCAGATCCATGGCCGTCTCTCTTGGTCGGATTTGAAAGGAAGGGGGGAAGGCGTCAGGGCGCCGCCGCGGCGTCGAGCCGGGCGAGCGCGGCGTCCAGCGCATAGCGGTAGCTGTCGGCGCCGAAGCCGCTGACGATGCCGACCGCCAGGTCGCTGAAATAGCTGGTGCGGCGGAACGGCTCGCGCGCGTGCGGGTTGGACAGGTGGATTTCGATGAACGCGATCGCCACCGCCGCCAGCGCGTCGCGCAGCGCCACGGAGGTGTGGGTGAAGGCCGCGGGGTTGAGCAGGATGAAATCGGTGCCGTCGGTGCGTGCGGCCTGAACGCGGTCGACCAGGACCGCTTCGTCGTTGGACTGCAGGCTCGCCAGGGCGTGGCCGGCGCGCTCGGCGCGCGCGTGCAGATCGGCGTCGATCTGCGCCAGCGTGGTCCGGCCATAGACCTCCGGCTCGCGCACGCCGAGCAGGTTGAGGTTGGGGCCGTGCAGGACCAGCAACTTGGCCATCGGCGGGACCGCGACAAGGGACGCGCAGTCTGGAGGAAGGCGCCAATGGTGTCCAGTTCGCCGAACTTGTCCGGAAGTTAAGCGATTGTTTGACCTCGCCGCCGACCCGATCCGGAGTCCCACATCAGGGCTGCGTCCAGCGCTCCAGATCGCCGCGCGCGAACGGCCCGATGTGCTGTTTCAGCAGGCGCCCGTCGGCCGAGACCAGCACCGAGTAAGGCAGCACGCCGGCGCGATTGCCCAGGCGCACGCCGGCATCGGTGGGGCCGGGCGCATCGATCAGGACCGGGTAGGCGACGCCGACCTTGGGCAGGAAGGCCCGCACCGCCGCCGCGTCGTCGAGCGCGATGCCGACCACTTGCACGCCGTTGCCCCCCTGTTGCGCTGAAAAGCGCTGCAGCTCCGGCATCTCCTGCACGCAGGGACGGCACCACGACGCCCAGACATTGATCAGCAGTGGGCGGCCGGCGTAGGCCGTGGGGACGGCGACCGGGTGGCCGTCGAGGCCCGGCACGCTGAATGCTGGGATGGCCGCCCCGGGCTGGGCGATGGCCAGGCCCGTCGGCGCGGCGGGTGCACGCGCGGCCAACAGCGCGCCGAGCCACCGCTGCCCGAATTCGCTGCGCAGCAATGGGCCGGGCCCGGTAGTGAGCAGGCTGGCGGCGGCGCCCAGGGTGCCGGCCAGCAGCGCCACCAGTCCGACCTTGATGCCGGCCTTCAACCTGGCGCCCTCACGGCGTTGCGGTCCGCGCGCGCTGCAGCCGCTGCACGAAGGGCGCGACTTTCTCGAATCCCACCAGCCGCAGCCCGCGCTGTTCGCTACCGCCGGCGAAGAACAACGTCCCCGGCGGACCGATGATGCCGAAACGCCGCATCAGGGCCTGGTCGACGGCATCGTTGGCGGTGACGTCGGCCTTGAGCAGCACGAAGCCCGACAGCGCGGCGCGCACATCGGGATCGGTGAAGGTGTACTTCTCCATCTCCTTGCAGCTCACGCACCAGTCGGCATAGAAATCCAGCATCAGCGGCCGCCCGGCGGCGCTGGCGGCCGCGACCGCGCGGTCCAGGTCGGCGCTGGACTTGACGTGGTCGAAGACGGGCGCGGACGTCGCTGCGTGCGTGCCGCCAACACCCGCGAGCGGCTGCAGCGGATCGCTGCCGCCGGCGAGCGCCCCGAACAGCTGCGCCGCGCCGGCCACGCCCAGCACCAGGGCGGCGAAACGGGCCAGCAGGCGCCCGCGGGCCGATGCGCCTGCCGCCGCCGAGGACGCCATCGACGCCCACGCCGCTGCGCCCAGCGCCAGCAGGCCCCACAGCGCCAGCGTCACCGGGCCCGGCAGGATCCGCGCCAGCATCCATACCGCCAGTCCGAGGAAAACCAAACCGAACACCCGCTCCACCGCCGTCATCCACGGCCCGCTGGTCGGCATGCCGCGCCCGGCCGCCGCGCCGAACGCCAGCAGTGGCAGGCCCATCCCCATCGCCAGCAGGAACAGCGCCGCGCCGCCCAGTACCGGGTCATGCGCCTGGCCGATGTAGAGCACCGCCCCGGCCAGCGGCGGCGCCACGCAGGGGCCGACGATCAGTGCCGACAGCGCGCCCATCGTGGCGACGCCGGCGAGCGAGCCGCCGTGCTGGCGGCCGCTCCACGCGCCCAGGCGGGCGCGCAGCGCCATCGGCAGCTGCAGCTGGTAGAGGCCGAAGGAGGACAGTGCGAGCACCACGAACAGGGCCGCGAACGCCGCGATGATCCACGGCTGCTGGAACGCCGCCTGCAGGTTGGCCCCGAGCAGGCCCGCAACCACGCCGGCGAGGGTGAACACCAGCGCGTTGGCCAGCACGTACACCAGCGACAGCAGCAGTGCGCGGCCGGTGCCCAGGCGCGTGCCCTGGCCGGCGATCAGCCCGGACAGGATCGGAATCATCGGCAGCACGCAGGGCGTGAACGCCAGCAGCAGCCCGGCGCCGAAAAAGCCCAGCAGCGCCAGCCAGCGATTGGATCCCGCCAGACCCGCCGCCAGACGGCTGTCTTCGGCTTGGCCGCTGGACGGGATCGCAGCGGGCGCCTGGCCGGCGATCCGCGCGTTCGCGTCGTCGCCGGTGGTTGCGACAGCGGTGGCAAGGCCGTCACTGGTGCTGGCCGGATCCCCTGTCGCCGTGCCAGCCATGGACGATGGCGCCATCGCCGCCGCCACCGTTGCAGCGGGCGTTCCGGCGTTGCGCGTGTCGATGGCCGCTGCCGCCGGCAACGCCAACGCCACCGAGCGCGTCATCGGCGGATAGCAGATGCCGTCGGTCTGGCAGCCCTGGAAGGTCGCGGTGACAGTGATGTCCGCGGCATCGGCGTTGCGTCGTTGCAGCGCCAGCGGCACGTCGACCTGGTCGAAATAGACGACCACGTCGCCGAAGTGCTCGTCGTGGTGCGCCACCCCCGGCGGCCAGCGCAGCGCCCCGGCGGCGATGCCCTCGGCGCCGCTCACCCGCACCGAGGTCTTGTCGCGATACAGGTAATAGCCCCTGGCTGGGGTGAAGCGCAGCAGCAGCGTCCGGCCGTCGCCGACGATCGCCTCGAAGCCGAACGCCTGCTCCGGCGGCAACGGCTGCGCATCCATCGCGCCGGGGCTGGCGGCCGGCCGCACGCCGCCGCCGGCCAGCGCCCGGCCCAGCGCCGCCAGGCCATC
>NZ_JAANOY010000027.1 GCF_011320095.1 Cognatiluteimonas telluris
CCTCGGCCCCCGGTGCGGTGGTGGCCGGTGCGGCCGGGGCCGGCGCCGTGGGCGCCGGCGCGGCAACCGCCGCGGCGGCTTGCTCGGCACGCGGATGCAGGCCCTGCAGGTAGCTGCCCAGCGCCTGGATCTCTTCGTCGGTCAGCGACTTGGCCACCGTGGCCATGATCTGGAACGAGTGCGGGTCGCTCTCGCTGGTGGTGCCGGTGCGGTATTCCTGCAGGCGGCGCACCACGTACGCCGACTGCTGGCCGGCGACGTGCGGGTAGGCCGGCCCCGGATTGCCGGCGCCGGTCGGACCGTGGCAGGCCATGCACGCCGGCAGGTTGCGGACGGGGTCGCCACCGCGGAACAGCGACTGGCCGACTTCGTAATACTTCTTGCCGGTGTACGGGCCGGTGGCGATCAGGGTGTCGTCGGCGATCCCGGAAGCGGCCTTCTGCTGCGAGAAGTACGCGCCCAGGTCGCGCATGTCCTGCGCGCTCAGCGGCGCGGCCATCGGCATCATGATCGCGGCCATGCCGCTGGTGCGCTGGCCGGCCTTGAAGTAGGCCAGCTGCCGGGCGACGTAACGCTCCGGCATGCCGGCCAGGCGCGGGTACTGCGGGTCGGTCGGGTTGCCATCCAGGCCGTGGCAGGCGGCGCAGGCGCCGGCTTTCACCGCCCCGGCCTTGGCATCGCCCCAATGCGCCTTGGCCAGGTCCGACACGATCGCGGCATCCAGCGGCGCGGCCTGCACCGGCGCGGCATCGGGCAGCGGGGTGACGGTGGCGGCCTGGCCTGCGGCGGCGGGCGCCGGCGCGGCGTTCTGGGCGAAGGCGACCGCGGCGACCGCGAGCGCGGCGAAGGCAGTCAGACCGAAGGCGCGGGCATGGCGCATGCAAGACTCCAAGGGCGCGAAGCGGCCGCCGAAAGCGGCCGCAGAGAGGCGGAATTATCGTCGCCGCGGCCGCGGGCGGTCAACGCGAGCGGCAATGCCCCGCCAGTGGCCGATGGCGCCTTCCAGCAGGAGCGGCTTCAACCGCGCGCTTTTCCCGCGATGGCCACGGCCGTTACCGGACGTCCCACAACCCAGGCCGCGCCTGCGCAAGCGGTCATTTCGCCAGGGTCGCCGGCGGCGAGGCGGTGAAGGCCGGCAGCAGCAGCGTCGCATCCCAGGCCGTGCCGACGTCGGTGGCGATGTCGATCGCCGGCGCGTGCATTCCCGGCTTGGCGCGGTACGCGTGCGCGCCACAGCGGCCCGCCTGGCAGGTCCATGCCGTCCCGCCCAGGGCTTCGATATCGATCGAGAAGGGGTGGAGGTCGGCAAGATGGCGTCCCGCGGTCATGGGCGGTTCGATCCGGCGGCCGGATTCGTCGAACATGTCCCACGCCGGTCGGTCCGTCATCGCATGGACATTGCCGGTGAGCACGCGCAGCCGGGCCTGCGGTGCGGCGAGCGCCGTCGCGCGCAGGATCGTCGCCATGCCGCGGTTGCGATCGGCGGCATCGGCCGGATCGAACAGCACGATCGACACATCGCGCCCGCGCGCACGCAACAGCCGCACGCGCTCGATCAGTCCGGCCATGGCCTGGCTGTCGCGTCCGTCGTGGTGGGGCTCGGTCCACTGTGCGCCGGCCAGCAACGCCGCGCGGTCGGCGCGGGCGCCGGCGGACGCGAGGTAGCGATCGACGACCGGCTGGTCGCGGGTGGTGATTTCCAGCGCCAGGACCAGCGGGCCGCCCGCGCGCGACTCGCGCTCGATGAGATCGCCGACCAGCGCCGGGATCTCGCGGGTGCCGTGCATTTCGCCCAGCAGCACCAGCCTGCGCGCAGCGATCGTCTCGGCCAGCAGGTCCAGCGCACGACGAGGCGCGATGGCGGAGGTGGGTGCAGGGCCCGCGAAGCCCGGCACCTCGTGATCGGCGCAGGCCGTCGACGCCAGCACCAGGAGCAGGGGCAGCAAGACGCGGAATCGAGGCGACATCGACTTCCCCGGGAATGAACCCATCATCTGGGGCAGCGACGTTCCATCCGCAAGCGCCGGCAACGCGACAAAACCGCTACGGCAGGCGGAATTTCCGCGTCGTGCGCAGCGGCCAGAGCGAAGTGAACTGCGCACCGCCCACCAGCCGGAACGCCGCCGACACGCCCTGCAGCATGTCGCGGCCTTCCAGCACCGCCTTCAGGCGGCGGAACGAATGCTTGGGATCGGGCGTCACCACGAACAGGTTGATCTCGCGCGCATCCAGGTCGTAGCCGTCCAGCGCCGCCGAATCGCCCAGCGCCTGCCGCAGCTCGTCCTGGATCGCGGCGACGGCATCGTCGTCGGCCAGCGACTTGCGCCGGAACTTGATCACGAGCTGGTAATCCATCGCTCGATTGTAGGCGCTGCCGGCGCAGGTGTTGCGCACCGCGCGCGTCGCGGGCTCAGCCGGGCTGGAACACCAGCGCCGGTGCCGGTTGCAGCCAGGGCAGCAGCCAGTGGTCGACCAGCAGGAAGGCGAACAGCGCCATCAGGTACACGATCGAGTAGTTGAACACCCGCATCGCGTAGACCTCGTCCGGCGGGTCCATCAGCTTCCACGCATGCCACAGGAACACCGCGCCCAGCACCAGCGCGCCGCCGAGGTAGAAGTTGCCGCTCATCCCGACCGTGGTCGGCAGCATCGTGACCACCACCAGCAGTACCGTGTAGAGCAGGATCTGCCAGCGGGTGTATTCCACGCCGTGGGTCACCGGCAGCATCGGCACCATCGCGCGGGCATAGTCGGCGCGACGGAAGATCGCCAGCGCCCAGAAATGCGGCGGCGTCCACACGAAGATGATCAGCACCAGCAACAGCGCGTGCTGCCATTGCCAGGCGTGGTGGATGTCGGAGACCGCGGCCCAGCCGAGCAGCGGCGGCGCCGCGCCGGCGACACCACCGATGACGATGTTCTGCGGCGTCGCCCGCTTGAGGTAGCGGGTGTAGACGACCGCGTAGCCGATCAGCGAGGCGAAGGTCAACGCCGCGGCGATCCAGTTGGTCGCCCACAGCAGCAGTGCCATCGACAGCGCGGCCAGCACCAGCGCGAACGCCAGCGCCTGCCGCGACGTGACCTGCCCGACCACGATCGGGCGCCAGGACGTGCGCGCCATCTGCGCGTCGATGCGCGAATCCAGGATCTGGTTGATCGCCGCCGCGCTCGCCGCCGCCAGCCAGATGCCGAGGAAGCCGAACACCGATTGCCGCAGCGGCGGCCATCCCGGCACCGCGAGGAACATGCCGATGATTGCGGTGAACACGATCAGCGCCACCACCCGTGGCTTGGTCAGGCTCCAGTACTGCTTGAACACGCTGTGGCTCATGGCGGTGCGTGGCCTCAGGCGCCAGGCGCGCGGACGCGCGCCACCAGGCCGACCAGCACGAACAGCAGCAGCGCCGCACCGGCGTTGTGCGCGACCGCGACCTGCAGCGGCAGCGCAAGCTTGACGTTGGCGATCCCAAGGCACACCTGCACGACGACCAGTCCGCCGAGCAGCGCGCCGTAACCGCGCATCCCCGGCGTGCGCAACAGCCGCAGCGACAGCCACGACACGTACACGAACACCACCACCGCCATCATCCGGTGCGCGAGCTGGATCGCGATCCGCGAAGCGCCATCGAGCACGCCGCCTTCGTAATCCACGCCGATGCCGCGCCAGACCACGAAGCCCTGGTGGAAGTCGTGCGGCGGCCACCAGCGTCCCACGCAGGTCGGGAAGTCGGTACCGCAGGCGAGCGCGGCGTAGTTGGAACTGGTCCAGCCGCCGAGCGCGATCTGCACCGCGAGCAGCACCAGCGCCAGGACCAGCAACCGGCGCAGCAGGCGCGCATCGGGCACGCGGATCGGTCGCGCGGTCGCGCGCCACGCGGTCCACGTCAGCAGCGCGAAGGTCAGCAGCCCACCGAGCAGGTGCCCCATCACCACCACCGGCTTGAGCAGCCAGGTCACCGTCCACATGCCGAGCAGTGCCTGGAACACGATCGTCGCCAGCGTCAGCGCCGACACCCGCGCCAGGTCGGCATTGGACCAACGCAGGGCCGCGAACAGCAGCACCGCTTCGCCACCGCCGGCGAGCAGCGCCGCGGGCAGGTACTGCGCGCGCATGTACAGGCCGATCGATATCGCCACCAGCACGGCGGCCGCGAGCACCTGGGCGATGCCCCACCGCCGCCGGCGCGCACTGAGCAGGGCCAGCGACAGCACCAGCACGCCGAGGGTGCCGGCGAGCATGCGATGCAGCTGCTCGCGCCAGGCCTTGTGGATTTCGACCGGACGGATCGCGGTCGCCGCGTGGTCGACGATGTGGCTGGTCGCCGTCGGCCAGCTCGCGCGGCCGTAACAGGTCGGCCAGTCCGGGCAACTGAGGCCGGCGTTGGACAGGCGTACGAAGGCGCCGAACACGATCACCCCGAACGCCAGTGCGCACGCCAGCCAGGCCAGGCGGTGGAAGTGGCGATGCACGCCGGGGCGCATGTGGCCGGGCGCGTGCGTCGTGCCGGCGCGCTCGGCGCCGCTGGGCAGGGACGAAACCGGATTGGACGTCGCGCTCATGTCAGATCAACTTCACCAGCTTGGCCAGGTCCGCGCGCAGGCCTGCCGGATCGAAGCCGGGAGCGTAGCGCAGAATGACGAAGCCATTGGGATCGATCACGTACACCGGCACGCCATCGGCCGCTTCGCCGTTGTCCGGGTGCAGGCGCGGCAGGCGCCCGCGCAGGGCGGCCTCGGGTCGCACGATCTTCAACGCCCCGCCGCGCGGCAACGCCGCCGGCGGATCGCCGATCCACAGCACGTCGACGTGCGCGGACTCGGCGCCCATCAGTTGCCAGACCTTCATCAGGTCGTTGCCCAGCCGCAGGCAGGGATCGGCGCAACCCGGCGCCGGCGCAAGCGCGATCCGCCACGTGTGCTGCTGCTGCCGCCACGGATAGGCGCTGCCATCGGCGAGCGTCAGCGTCAGCGCGCGCAGGTCGGTCGGCGGCTGCAGCAGTTCGCCATGCGCCTTGGTCACCGGCGGATGCCATCCGGAAAACCGCAGGATCCCCGCCAGCAGCATGCTGCCGAAGAACAGCGCGAAGATCGCGATCAGCATGATGCGGTTGCGGCGGACCGGGAGGGGGGGCGGTGTGCTCATGGCGTGGCGTGCGGTCGACGTTGGCGGGGAGTGCGGAAGGTCAGCACCAGCGCCGTGACCAGCACGGCCAGGGCCAGGCCGAACCATTGCACGGCATAGCCCAGGTGCCGTTGCGGCGGCAGCGTGTTGGGCAGGATGTCGAGGTCGCGCGCGTAGCCGATCGGCTGCGCGGGATCGAGCTTGAGCACGCGCGGCGCCAGCGTCGGCAACTGCAGTGCGCGGCGCAGCAGCGACAGGTCGAGGGTGATGGTGAGCAGGCTGCCATCGGCCTGCGGCGTGACGATCGCCCGCGCCAGGCCCCCTGACGGCGGCGGCGACAGCAGGCCATCGATCCGGAGCGTTCCGGGGATCGCCGCGATCTTCGGCATCGTGCGATCACCCGGGACCGGCAGCCAGCCCAGCTCGACCAGCAATGGCGGCGCTCCGCGCGCGTCGGGCTGGAACACCCGGTAGGCGCGCACGCCGGTACGGTCGTCGCGCGCCTGGTTGTCGAGCAGCACGGCGGGACCGGGAATGAAATGGCCACGCCCCGCCGCCCAGTCGTAGCCGGTGGCGCGTGCGTCGTTGGCGGCCAGTGCCAATGGATGCGCGATGCGATCGCGGACGACCGCGTGCGAGGCGGCGAGCAGCGCCTGCTTCTCGTGCATGCGCGCGAGCTGCCAGAAACCCAGTCGGGTGAACAGTGCGATCACCAGCACCGCCAGCACCCAACCCACGACGAGGCTGCCGCGGCGGCTCACGCGGCGGGGTCCGGCGGCTGCGATAATGGCCGTCGAGCGCCGCGCGGGCGCGCCATGGACAGCGCCATGAGCAAGCCGATCGAAACCCTGCTGATCATCGCGTTCCTGGTGGTCATCCTCTGGAACCTCGGCGCGGGGCTGTATTACATGCTCGTCGACAAGGGCACCACCAACCGCACGGTGAACGCCCTGACCCGCCGCATCGCGGTGTCCGTCGCGCTGATCCTGCTGATCGCCCTGGCCATCTACATGGGCTGGATCACGCCGCACGGGGTGGGACGCTGAAGCGATCGTGCCCGCGCACCGATAGCAGCGATCGACGACGAAAAAGCGACGGCGGGACCGTCGCTTTTTTGCTGTGGCCTACGCCATCACCGGTTCGCTGGTCGCGACGCCGCGCCTTACAGCACGTACACGAACAGGAACAACGCCAGCCAGACCACGTCGACGAAGTGCCAGTACCAGGCGACGGCTTCGAACGCGAAGTGGTCGTCGCGGCTGAAATGGCCCTTCAGACAGCGCAGCCAGATGATCGCGAGCATGATCGTGCCCAGGGTCACGTGCGCGCCGTGGAAGCCAGTGAGCATGAAGAAGGTCGAGCCGTAGATGCCCGAACCCAGGGTCAGGTTGAGCTCCTTGTAGGCCTCCATGTACTCGGTGGCCTGGAAGGACAGGAAGCTCGCGCCCAGCAGGATGGTCAGGCCGAGGAACACCAGCAGCTGCTTGCGGCGGCCCGCCTTGAGCGCATGGTGGGCGATGGTGACGGTGACGCCTGAGGTCAGCAGGATCAGCGTGTTGAGCAGCGGCAGGCCCCAGGCGGGGACGGTCTGGAAGTGGCCGCCGACGTCCGCCGGACCGTTGCTCGGCCAGCCGGCCGAGAACCCCGGCCACAGCACGGCGTTGGTCATCACCCCGTCGCCCTCGCCATTGAGCCACGGCATCGCGTACTGGCGGGCGTAGAACAGCGCGCCGAAGAACGCCGAGAAGAACATCACCTCGGAAAAGATGAACCACACCATGCCCATGCGGAACGAAGTGTCGACCTGCTTGTTGTAGTAGCCGCGCAGCGACTCGCCGATGACATCGGCGAACCACTTGAACAGGATCGCGGCCAGCGCGACCAGGCCGACGAAGAACACCGCGCGGCCCCAGCTCTCCTCGTTGAGCCAGCTGGCGAAGCCGACCATCGTGGTGAACAGCGCGACCGACGCCACCACCGGCCAGCGGCTGCCGTGAGGGACGTAGTAGACGTTCGGATCGTGGGCGTGCCCGTCGAGAGCGTGCCCGTTGATTGCGTGGGCGTCGGAGCTGTGCGCTTGGGCCATGGCGGGTTCGTTTCCGGTGTGCGTGGAGCAGGAGGTCTGGTGCGGATGGGAAAACGTGGAGTGTATGCGGTCAGGGCGGGCCCAGCGGCGATGGCGCCGCGCCGGCAACGATCTGCGTGCGTGCCGCGGCATTGCCCGGCAGGCGCGCGGTCAGCGTCGCGTTCTTGTAGAAGGTGTAGGACAGGGTGATGGTGTTGACGTCGCGCGGCAGGTCGGGATCGACGATGAAACGCACCGGCATGTCGCGTGATTCGCCCGCCGCCAGCGTCTGCGCGGTGAAGCAGAAACACTCGGTCTTGCTGAAGTAGCCCGACGCGCGCGCGGGCGCGATCGAGGGCACGGCGTTGCCGACGATGTCGTGGTCGCTGGTGTTGCGGGCGAAGAACAAGGCTTCGTACTGCTGCCCGGGATGCACCCGCATCGTCATCTGCTCGGCACGGAAGGCCCAAGGCAGCTTGGAATTGACGCCGCCGTCGAACTGCACCGTCACCCAGCGCGAGGCATCGGCCCTGGCGGCCGCGGCGGCGACCGGACCCTTCTCCAGCCGCACGCCGAACACCTTCTCGCAGGCGATCCGGTACAGCGGCACCAGCGCGAAGGTGAACGCGAACGCGCCCAGCGCCACGAGGACCATCTTGCGGCTGCCGTTGGCGTTGCCGCCCTGCCCGCTCACCGCAACACCCCGAGCAGGATGAAGCCGACGTAGACCACGACCGCGATGCAGGCGAACACGAACACGGTCCGGCGCACCGCCTTGCGGCGCGCGGCGGCCTGTTCCACCGTCAGCGGGACCGGGGGGCGCGACATGGCGTCAGTCGTAGTCCTTGTTCGCGAAGTCGCCGTGGGCGAGGTCGCCGTCGCGGATCACCGGCGGCGTGGTGAAGGTGTGGTGCGGAGCCGGCGACGGCACCGTCCATTCCAGCCCCAGCGCGCCTTCCCACGAGCGCGCCGCGGCCGGTGCGCCATGGCGCAGCGAGTGGCGCAACACGAAGAACATGAAGAACGGCGTCAGGAACATGCCGAAGGCGCCGATCGAGCTGACCAGGTTCCAGTCGGCGAACACGACATTGTAGTCCGGGATGCGGCGCGGCATGCCGGCCAGGCCCAGGAAGTGCTGCGGGAAGAACAGCAGGTTGACGAACACCATCGTCCACCAGAAGTGGATCTTGCCCATCGTGTCGTTGTACATGCGGCCCGTCCACTTCGGCCACCAGTAGTAGACCGCGGCGATGATCGCGAACAGCGCGCCGGTCACCAGCACGTAGTGGAAGTGGGCGACGACGAAGTAGGTGTCCTGGTACTGGAAGTCGGCCGGCACGATCGCCAGCATCAGCCCGGAGAAGCCGCCGATGGTGAACAGGATCACGAACGCGATCGCCCACAGCATCGGGGTCTCGAACGTCAGCGCGCCCTTCCACATCGTGCTGACCCAGTTGAACACCTTCACCCCGGTCGGGATGGCGATCAGCATCGTCGCGTACATGAAGTACAGCTCGCCGCCCAGCGGCATGCCGACGGTGAACATGTGGTGCGCCCAGACGATGAAGCTCAGGAACGCGATCGACGCCAGCGCGTAGACCATCGCCTGGTAGCCGAACAGCGGCTTGCGCGAGAACGTCGGGATGATCTCCGACACGATCCCGAACGCCGGCAGGATCATGATGTAGACCTCGGGGTGGCCGAAGAACCAGAAGATGTGCTGGTACATGACCGGGTCGCCGCCACCGGCGGCATTGAAGAAGCTCGTCCCGAAGAACTTGTCGGTCAGCAGCATCGTCACCGCGCCGGCGAGCACCGGCATCACCGCGATCAGCAGGAACGCGGTGATCAGCCACGACCAGCTGAAGATCGGCATCTTCAGCAAGTCCACGCCCGGCGCGCGCATGTTGAGGATGGTGGCGATGACGTTGATCGCGCCCATGATCGAGCTGATGCCCATCATGTGGATGGCGAAGATCGCCATCGCCACGTTGGCGCCGCCCTGGAGCATCAGTGGCGGGTACATCGTCCAGCCGCCGGCCGGCGCGCCGCCGTGCACGAACAGCGTCGACAGCAGCAGCGTGAAGGCGAACGGCAGGATCCAGAACGACCAGTTGTTCATGCGCGGCAGCGCCATGTCCGGCGCGCCGATCTGCAGCGGCACCATCCAGTTCGCCAGGCCGACGAAGGCCGGCATGATCCCGCCGAAGATCATCACCAGCGCGTGCAGCGTGGTCATCTGGTTGAAGAACTCGGGCTTGACGAACTGCAGGCCCGGCTGCGCGAGCTCGGCGCGGATCACCACCGAGAAGCCCGCCCCGATGATGAACATGATGAAGCTGAAGATCAGGTAGAGGGTGCCGATGTCCTTGTGGTTGGTCGAGAACAACCAGCGCTCGACGAAACCCTGCTGGTGGCCGTGCGCGTCGCTGGCGTGGGCATCGACGGCGTTGGGATAGGTGGCGGACATGGCGTGCCTCTGGATGGCGTATGCGTTCGGTGCGGGGCAGCGGCTGGAACCTGGAAGGCTCAGCCGGCGGTCGCGGTGTTTGCGGCAGTCGCGTCAGCGGCCGGCGCGGAAGCAGGCGTGGCGTCTGTCGCGGCCGGCGTTGCCGCCGCCGGCGCGGCGGGAGCGGCCGGCGCGTTCTTGGCCTTTTCCGCCGCGAGCCAGCGCGCGAAGTCTTCCTTGCTCACCGCCTTGACGACGATGGGCATGAAGCCGTGGTCCTTGCCGCACAGCTCCGCGCACTGGCCGCGGTAGATGCCCGGCTCGCGGATGTCGGTCCAGGCTTCGTTGACGATGCCGGGGATCGCATCCTGCTTCCAGCCCAGCGCCGGCACCCACCAGGAGTGGATGACGTCGTCGGCGGTGATCACGAAGCGGATCTTGGTGCCGACCGGCAGCACCAGCGGGTTGTCGACATCGCGCAGGTAATGCGGATTGGTGGCGAGCGTCGGGATGCGGTGGGTCTGGCGGCTGGCGTCGTCGTTGCGGTCCAGGCGGCTGAGGAAGCTGACGTCCTCGCCCATGTATTCGTACTTCCACAGCCACTGGTAGCCGGTGATCTTGACCGTCATCGCCGAATCGCGGGTGTCGTATTCGGAGATCAGCTTGCTGGTCGCCGGCCACGCCATCGTCACCAGGATGATCACCGGGATGATCGTCCAGATGACCTCGGCGGTGGTGTTGTGGCTGAACTGCGCGGCGACCGCGCCCTTGGACTTCCGGAACTTGAACATCGCGTAGAACATCGCGCCGAACACCAGCACGCCGATCACGACGCAGATCCACAGCGCGGACATGTGCGCGTCGTAGGCCATCTGCGAGGTGTGGGTCACGCCCGGCGTCATGTTCAGCTGCCAGCGGACCGGCTCGTCGGGCTCGAAGTCCTTGCCGGCGGCCTGGGCGAATGCCACTGCCGGCAGCGCCAGGGCGGCGATGGCCGCGCCCGCCCGGGCCAGGCCGGTGCGCGCTGCGTTCCACTGTATCCAACGACCGGCTGTCATCACATCGGGCCCCAAGAGTTGCGTATGAGTCATTCGGGTGGCGCGACACCGACGCGGCGTCGCGATGGCGACACCGCGGCTGGTGGCATCGTGGCAGGCATGGCCCAGGCAGGCCGGCAACGGTCCCGCGGTGCGGCGGGTTGCGCCGGATCGCGGAGGTTGGCGGACCGCGCCGATCCGTACGCTTGGATCATGCCGCGCACCGCGCCTTGGCGGCCGCGGAAACCCTGAAATGGTAGCCCCGCCATGGCATGCGGGCAAGCCGGAACGACGCGGGCGTCCCGTCCATCGCCGCCAGATCACGCAGGAAACCGCGATGGCGCCCGCGTCGCGGGTACGGTGGAACGGTCGCCAGCCGCAGGCCGCGACGCGAAGAGCTGGCGGCGCGCCACGCCCCGGCAGGTTGCCACGCGCGCTGGTCCGCCAACGGGGGCCTCCTATCCGGCGATGGCGCCGGCAAGGTAACCCGTCCTGGTACGCCCCTCGCGCCATCCGGCACGGGTGCCACGCAATGCGTGCCGGTGGTCGCAGCGCGCGGTGAAGGGCTGGATACCAGCGTCACAAGGTGCAGCGCAGATCGGGTCACACAACCGAGCGATCGCTGGCGATAACGATCCCCGGCGTCACATTTTCCGCAACTTCCTCTGGCACGGCGCCACGGCAGGCGCGAAGTAGGCGCCGTCAGGCAGGAGAAGGAGCCGCCGAGATGGCACTGAAGCCCAACGCACCGAAGTGGATGTTGCTGCTTGCGGCGGCATTGCCGCTGGCCCAGGCACTGGCTGGTCCGGCGCAGGCGGGGTTCGGCGTTTCGGCGCAGGTGGTCCGCTCCCACCAGCCGGCCCTGGCCGATGCACTGCCGTTGCCACTGCCCGGCCATGTCATGCAGGAAGATGCCCACGGCCGGCATTACTTCTTCGACGGCTCGATCGCCAGTGCGCGTGCGTTCTACCAGGACCAGATGGTCCAGCGCGGCTACGTGCTGGTGGCGGAGGAAACGGACGGCGTGCTGGATTCCGCGCTGCGCTTCCAGCGCAACGGTGAAGTGACCCTGGTGCGGATCCAGGGCACGCCCGGCATGGGGCCGACCCGGATCAACCTGCTCGCGATGCGTCAGTGACCGCCTGGTCGCGCCGCAGTCGCGCCGTCTCCACCCTCCCCGTCTCGGGCTCGAGCGCCGCCGTCAGAAGGTGACGTCGACGTGGATGGTGTCGCTGTAGCTGCCGTACGCGGCGTTCTCGCCGGCCTGGATCCGACCGAAGACCTGCACCTCACCGACGAAGTCGCCTCCGCCCACCGGGGCCGTGACCGCGCTGGCCGTCTGCGTGCCGCCGCTGCCATCGCCGAACACGAGGCCCGAGTTGGGGCTGCCCTTGTACAGGTTGTAGGGCAGCGTATTGGCGCCCGAACTCATGCTGCGCGGCAGGAAACTGCCACTGCCGCCGCGATCGAGCGCGAAGGTCGCCCCGACGTTGTTCTTGTCGCAACGGATCCGCAGCGTGCCGATGCCGTCCAGCGGCGTGGCCGACAACGGGTCGTAGGTGCCGAACGCAATCTGCGCCGACGAGGTGTCCACGCTGCAGCTGGCACTGCTCGCGGCGCGCGCCGCCCCGGGCAGCATGGCGGCGCAGGCGATCAACCCGATCGCGAGCCAGGCGGAATGCGGATGCATCGGCGACCTCCACGGATGTGCCAGGGCCTGTCGGCTGGAATCATGCGGACATGCGCGTTGCGTCTTCATCATGGTGCCTCCGCCGCGGTGCAATCGATCGTTCCGAGCTGGTTGACGCCGGCCGCGGCGACGGGAACCTGCAGCGTGCAGTGCGCATGCGTGCCGTCGTCGAGTTCGACTTGCACCTCGTAAGCGCCCGGTGCGACGTCCTCGAGATAGAAGCGTCCGCTGCTGCCGATCCTGGTGTCCAAATCCGCCTGGGCGCCGTGCAGGCGCAGCAGGCCGGGACCGGGGTGGGCGAGGTGCAGGCTGCCGGCGATCGCGCGCAACGGGCTGGCATCGAACAGCACCAGTGCACCGCCGTGCCGCGGGACCGCCGCCGGCAGCTCGTTGACGCCCGCGCGCCAGGTCGCCGGCACGTCTTCGTCGTCGTAGCCGATGCGATTCGGGTAGTACGGCAACAGGCCGCGCACGAGCACGTCGCCATGCGCGTCGGTCCTGCCCATCGGCAGGTTCTCGCGCAGGATCTCCACGCCGGCGAGACCTGGCACGCGCGCGAGCGCGAAACTGCTGTCGACCGGCGGGGTGGCGAACACGCGGCCACCGATCGCCACCAGGGCTCCGCTGAGCAGCACGCTGGCGTCGCTGTTGCCGCCGGCGCTCTGCGCGATGACGGTGTAGCGGCCATGCTCGCCCTGGTATTCGCCGCGGCCGAACGCGAAGTCGTCGCCACCGTGGCGATTGAGGCTCAGGTCATAGCCAAAGCCGGTGTCGCTCGGGCGCGAACGGTTGATGTCGGCGTTGTAGCCCATGCCGCCATGGTCGTGGCTGGCGCCGAGGCTGACATTGTCGCGCCCGAAGGTCAGGTTGAGTCCGAGCTGCACGCTGGTGTCGCGCAGGGTGCCATCGTCGCTGCGGGTGACCGCGAACAGCAGCTGCGAGGCGTCCGCGACCCGGTAGCGCCCGCTCAGGCCGTAGCGCGTCTCGGCGCTGGCGCCGTAGTAACGGTTGCGGCTCCAGTTCGCCTGGAAGGAGAGCCGCGCCAGCGGCGACCAGCTGGCCGTCGCGAACGCGTCGCCGCGCGGCTGGCGCAGGAAATCGGGCAGGAACTCGTCCCCCAGCCGACGGTAGCCGCGATCGAAGGCCCGCGTCCCCAGCGAAAGACTGCCCAGGCGGTTGTTGTACTGGTAGGTCAAGGTGCTGGCGCCGCCGCTCAGCCCGGCGCCGCTGCTGCGCGCGTAGGCCGCCGAGACCTCGCCCACCGGCAGTCGCATCGCCGCCTGCACGCCGGCGTTGCCGAGGTCGTCCGTGGCTTCGATGCGACCGCCCAGGGTGAAGCGCTCGCTCAGGCCGCGCCGCCAGAAACCGGCGAGCACGGCCTGGTCGAGATAGCGGTCCTCGAACGGCGATGGCCGCACCCGACCCAGGTGCAGGGCGTATTCGCTCAGGCCAGGCGCAAGCAGCCCCGAGGCACTGTAATAGGACGTGGTGAACAACTCGCGCAGGCCGCCGAAGGGATCGCGCAGCACCAGCCGCACGTCGTTCTGGCCCGGGCTCAGGCCCAGGCCCTGCAGCGAGAAGGGCCCGGCCTGCAATGGCTGGCGGCCGACGAGGACGCCGTTGGCGTAGATCTCGACGGTGCCGGGCGTTTCCAGCACCCCGCTCAGGTAGGGCTGGGGGAAGATCAGCAGGAAGGGATCCAGGTCGAATGCGCTCTGCACACCCACGCCCCCGACCAGCGCGCTGCCGCCCAGCGGATCGGGGCTGAACGCGTATTGGTCGCCCAGGGTCCAGCGCCGCAGCGACTGCGGCTGGTCGAACTCCAGCCGGGTCAGGCCACGATGGAAACCGCCGTCGTCCAGCCATTGCGCGGTGCTGCTCAACGACCATGCGCCGCGCGTGGCCGCGCCGTCCAGGAACAGGTTGCGCGACGCGCGGTGCTGGCCGATGCCGGCCGCATAGTTGAGATAGGCGCTCCGCTCGTGGGTGCCCTGCAACGCCGGCCGCGGCGTGCGCAGGTCGGCATGCTGCGCCGGCATGGCGCGCGCCGGACGCTGGATGTCCAGCCGCAGCTGCACGCGGTCCACGCGCACCTGGATGGCGGGGTCGAGCGCGTCGCCGGCAATGAAGTCGCGGCCATCGATGCGCTGGCTCGGCAGGCCATCGATCGCCATGCCCACGCGCTGCAGGGCGCCGCGCTCGATCAGCACCTGCGTTCCGCGCACGATCACCACCGCGATCCCGTCGCAGCTGCCGTCCAGGCACAGGTCCAGCAGCAGCGTTTCCTGCGCTGGCGCGGCCATCGGCACGGCCGGTGCCTGCGCCGAAGCAACGCCGGCCAGCATCAGGCCCAACGCCAGCGCGCTGACCCGGATCACGGCCGGCAGCGGCGTGGAGACAGCGGCAGGCGCAGTTGCGTGCCGGTCTCCTGCAGGTGCACGCGCAATTCGTTCGCGCGTTCGCACAGCGCCTGCGGCAGGTGCATCCGCACCGGCAAGGTGGCGCCTGCAAGGACGTAGTTGCCCTGCAGGGATTGCTTCGCCAGCGGCACGCCGCCGGCGTCGACCACCTGCACGTCCAGCGGCTGCGGCGGCAGGTAGCGATCACCGCCGTTGTGCAGCGCGAAGGTCAGCCCGCCCCCCTGCCACTGCGCCGAGGCCAGCGCCGCGGCCGGTGCGCCGTCGCGGCCGCCGTCGACGAAGACCGGCAGGCTGATCCTGGTCAGCATGCGCACGCTGTTTGACTGGCGCGGGCCGGTGGCCTGCTCGTCGAGTTCGATCCGGTAGCCGGCTTCGGCCGGATCCTGCGAGGGCACCAGCTGGCCCACGCGCAGCCGCGCGCGGCTGCCGGGCGCGATGTCGAGCAACAGCGGATGCACGATCAAGTCGTCGCTGGGGACCAGCACCCAGCTGCCGTCGGCCGCCATGGTCCAGCGCTTGACCGACACCTCGAAACGCAGCGGCGTCGCGCCGCTGTTACCGACCACCACGGTGTCGACCAGGTGCTTGGGGTCCAGCTGCACGCGGGTCGGGCTGAGCTGGAATTCGGCGGCATGGACCGCGACCGAGAGCAACAGCAATGCCGGCACCGCACGCAGCGCGAGGCGTGGGATTGAACGGATCATCTGCAGGGACCGGGCGCGGGCGGACGGCCGGGGCCGTCCGCCCGAAGGTGATCAGAACGCGACTTCGACCGTCACGACATCGCTGAAGCTGCCCAGGCCGACGTCCTGCCCGGCCGGGATGCGGCCATAGGTCGTCAGCGTGGTCGCGGTGGTCGAGGACGCCGCGGTGAAGGCGACATCGTTGCTGGCATCGCAGCCCCAGGCAGCCGTGCGGCCGGAGTCGGAGTAGATGTCGTAGCTCAGCAGTTCGCTGCTGGTCGCTTCCTTCATCGCGCGCGCGGGAGCGGCGCAGCTGCCGGTGCCGTTCTGGCCCTGGTCCAGGGTCACGGTCGGGCTCATGCCCTTGATGCAGCGCACGTCGACGCTACCGGCCTGGTCGAGCGGGGTGGAGAAATTGACGCTCGACGGATCGTAGGTGCCGAAGGCGATGTCGGTGGTCGAGGTGACGATGCAGCTGCCCTGGACATCGGCGGTGACGTTGAAATTGCCCGACGCGGTCGAGACGGCGGCGCTGGCGGAGCCGGCGACGAACAGCCCGGCGATGGCGATCGAGAGCGAGATCTTGCGCATGATGAGGTTCCCCTGTGTGAGTGCCGCTGGAACCCGAGGAAGGCGAGCCACTTTGGGTCTACTTCGTGCCTCGAGTGGACGCGGACGCTAAGCAGTGCCGTGACCGCTGTCGAGGGCGAATCCGTTTTCCGCGTGCGCCGAGTCACACCACGTGAAGGATTTGTGACGCATATCCCAGTTATCAGGTCGTCCATGCCCCATCCGGCGTGTCGATCCGGCTCCGGAAACCGCATTGCGGGATGCCAACGCGCGGCCATTTCTGCCGTCCGCGGGCGGGTCCGGGAGTGCCAAAAACCGGCGCCCCCGCCATTGCCGGCCGCCGGGCGCGTCGGCGCCTGCGTGGGCCGCTCCCGGCGGGTCGCCACCCCATGCGTCCGGCGGCATCGGCGCGAAAGCCGCTAAAATTGCCTGCTGCATTCGCAGCTCCTGCCGGCATCCGATGACTCCTGACCCCTCAGGCCCCGCCGCTGCCCCGGCGGGCCAGCGTCCACCTATCGTTCCCGTGGCCGGGCCGGCGCCATTGCGCGAGGCGATCACCGCCGCCTGGGTGCGCGAGGAGTCCGAAGCGATGCGCGCGCTGCTGGCACGGGCACGCCAGCCAGACGGCGATCGCGCGGTCATCCAGGCCACCGCCGCCGACCTCGTGCGCCGGGTCCGCGCGCGCGCGCAGGACCAGGGCGCGATCGAGGCCTTCATGCGCCAGTACGACCTGGGCAGCGAGGAAGGCGTGCTGCTGATGTGCGTGGCCGAGGCGCTGCTGCGCATCCCCGATCCAGGCACCGCCGACAAGCTCATCCGCGACAAGCTTGGCGATGCCGACTGGAAGAAACACCTGGGCCAGTCCGACTCGGTGCTGGTCAACGCCTCGACCTGGGGGCTGATGCTCACCGGCCGCCTGGTCGACCTCGCCGACGCGACCCGCCGCGACGTGCACAACGCTTTCCAGCGGCTGGTCGGACGCGTCGGCGAACCTGTCATCCGGCTGGCCGTGCGCCAGGCGATGAAGATCATGGGCCACCAGTTCGTCATGGGCCGCACCATCGACGAGGCGCTGGCGCGCTCGCGCAAGGGCGACAACGCGCACTACCGGTATTCCTTCGACATGCTCGGCGAAGGCGCGTTGACCGCCGCCGATGGCCTGCGCTACCTGGCGGCCTATCGCGAGGCGATCGATGCGATCGGCGGCAGCGGGCCGTTCGCGCACGTGTTCGCCGCGCCGTCGATCTCGGTCAAGCTGTCGGCGCTCCACCCGCGCTACGAGCACGCCAAGCGCGAGCGCGTGCTCGCCGAGCTCGGTCCGCGCCTGCTGCAGCTGGCGCGACTGGCGCAGCGGCACGGCATCGGCCTGACCATCGACGCCGAGGAAACCGACCGCCTCGAGCTGTCGCTGGACCTGGTCTTCGCGGTACTCGGCGATGCGTCGCTGCAGGGCTGGGACGGCTTCGGGATCGTGGTGCAGGCCTACCAGAAGCGTGCGCCGTACGTGATCGATTACATCGCGCACATGGCGAGGCAGCTGGGTCGACGCATTCCCGTCCGGCTGGTGAAAGGCGCCTACTGGGACAGCGAGATCAAGCGCGCGCAGGTCGAGGGCCAGCCGGGCTATCCGGTGTTCACCCGCAAGCCCAACACCGACGTCTCCTACCAGGCCAACGCGCGGCGGCTGCTCGAAGCCGGCGATGCGATCTATCCGATGTTCGCGACCCACAACGCGCAGACGATCGCCGCGATCCATCGCATGGCGCAGACCGTCCTGGGCAGCGCGCGCGGCAGCGACGGCCAGTTCCGCTACGAGTTCCAGAAACTGCACGGGATGGGCGACGACCTGTACGCCGAAGTCATCCCCGCCGATCGGCTCGACGTGCCGTGCCGGGTCTACGCGCCGGTCGGTTCGCACGAGGACCTGCTGCCCTACCTGGTGCGCAGGCTGCTGGAGAACGGCGCCAATTCCAGCTTCGTCAACCGCATCACCGACGAGGCCGTCGCCATCGACGAGCTGATCCGCGATCCGGTCGAAGTCGTCGCCGGATTCGAGTCCATTCCGCATCCACGCATTCCACTGCCGCGCGACATCTACCGCGCGCACGGCCTTGAACGGGACAATTCGATGGGCATCAACCTCGCCAACGACGACCAGCTGCGCACGCTGTCCGCGCAGATCGCCGAGGCCGCGCGCGGCGACTGGAGGGCGTTGCCGCTGGTGCCGGGCGCCATCGGCGCGGGCACGCCGATCGCGATCGCCAATCCCGCCGACCGACGCGAGACGGTTGGTCAGTGGCAACCCGCGGACGGCGCGGTCGTCGAGCAGGCGCTGCGCAACGCGGTCGCCGCGCAACCGGCCTGGGATGCGATGCCGGCGGCGTCGCGCGCGGCCATCCTCGAACGCGCCGCCGACCTGCTCGAAGCGCGCATGCCGCAGTTCATCGCGCTGTGCACCCGGGAAGCGGGCAAGACCATCCCGGATGGCGTGGCCGAGGTGCGCGAGGCGGTCGATTTCCTGCGCTACTACGCGCAGCAGGCGCGGGCGCTGTTCGGCGCGCCGGAGCCGCTGCCCGGGCCGACCGGCGAATCCAACACGCTGCAACTGTCCGGGCGCGGCGTGTTCGTGTGCATCAGCCCGTGGAACTTCCCGCTGGCGATCTTCGCAGGACAAGTCGCCGCCGCACTGGCTGCCGGCAACAGCGTCATCGCCAAGCCGGCCGAGCAGACCAACCTGGTCGGTTATTACGCCGTGCGGCTGTTGCATGAAGCCGGCGTGCCGGAAGCGGTGCTGCAGTTCGTGCCCGGCGACGGCGCCACCGTCGGCGCCGCGCTGACCCGTGACCAGCGCGTGGCTGGCGTGGCGTTCACCGGATCCACCGACACCGCGCGCGCCATCAATCGTGCGCTGGCCGCGCGCGATGCCGCGATCGGCGTGCTGATTGCCGAGACCGGCGGGCAGAACGCGCTGATCGGCGATTCGTCGGCATTGCCCGAGCAGTTGGTGAAGGATGCGCTGGCCTCGGCGTTCACCTCCGCCGGCCAGCGCTGCTCGGCCGCGCGCGTGCTGTTCGTGCAGGAAGACATCGCCGACAAGGTGGTGGCGATGCTCGCCGGCGCGATGGCTGAACTTCAGGTCGGTGATCCGGCGCTGCTGTCGACCGACGTCGGCCCGGTGATCGACTCCGATGCGTTATGCCTGCTGGACGACCACGCGACGCGCATGCGCGGCCAAGCGAAGCTGATCGCGCGGGCAAAGCTGGATCCCGAGGCCACCGCGCATGGCAGCTTCTTCGCACCCACTGCGTGGGAGATCGATGCGATCGACCGCCTGCACAAGGAAGTCTTCGGCCCGGCGCTGCATGTCGTGCGCTGGAAGGCCGACCAGCTGGACCAGGTGATCGACGCGATCAACGCCACCGGCTACGGCCTGACGCTGGGTATCCATTCGCGCATCGACGAAACGATCGAACGCATCGTCGCGCGGGTGCGCGTCGGCAACACCTACGTCAACCGCAACCAGATCGGCGCGGTCGTCGGCGTGCAGCCGTTCGGCGGCCAGGGCTTGTCGGGCACCGGTCCCAAGGCCGGCGGCCCGCATTACCTGCCGCGTTTCGCCACCGAGAAGACGGTGACGATCAACACCACCGCGGCCGGCGGCAACGCATCGCTGCTGACCCTGGGCGACTAGCCCCCGCGACCAGCGCGGAGGAGCAAAAAAAGCCCCGCCGCAGCGGGGCTTTTGGTTGTCGCTGGAGCCCGGTCAGAACCGGTACTGCGCCGACAGGCCGAACAGGTTGGCGTGGCCGTCGAATTCGCCCGCCAGGTGCGAGCCACTGGAGGACACGATGTCGATCTTCGGGGTATCGATGGTGATGCGCTGGAACGCCGCATCGACGCTGAAGGCCTCGCTGACGTGCCAGGTCGCGCCGATCGAATACAGCATGCGGTCGTTGTCGGGCAGGCGCGGGGTGCGGGTGGCATCGTTGGTGGGGCTTTCGTCGCGGGCGATACCGCCGCGCAGCGTGACCATGTCGCTCAGGTCCCATTCGCCGCCGAGGCCGATGTAGGTGGTGTTCTTCCAGTTGAATGGCTCGGCCGCGCCCAGCGGGGCACCGCCGTCACGGAAGATCGCCACCTGCTTGAGCGAGTTCCAGCCGGTGCGCTGGATGTCGCCGAACAGGCGGAACTGCTCGTTGACATCCCACTGCGCGCTCAGGGTATCGATGCTCGGCGTCGCCAGCGGCGCATAGATCGAACCGTCGTTGTAGGCCGTGATGCCCATCGCCCCGAAGGTCGCGGCAACGCTGGCCGGCAGGGTGAAGTTCGCGGTGCCGGTCAGGTCGTGGTCGATCTTGGAGTGGTGCGAGTAGCCGATCGAGAAATTGTCGGCCGGGCGCCACTGCACGCCAGCCACCCACCCCCAGCTGTTGTCGTCGCCCTTGACCTCGACGCTGCCGTCGGCGTTCTGCGGATGGAACGGGAATAGCGGGTTGAAGCAGTTGGTCGGATCGCCTGAGCCGGCGCACAGCGCCGAACCGAAATCGATGGCATTGGACAGCGTCACGTCGGTGCGCTGGTGGATTACGCCCAGCCCGAGCGAGAACTGCGGGGTGATCGCCCAGGCGCCCGAGAGGGTGAAGTCGACCGTCTTCACGTCGGACTTGATCGCGTTGTAGCGGCCGACCCAATCGGCGTCGTACTGGGTCTTCAGGCCGAATGGCGCGTTGACGCTGGCGCCGATGCGGAAGCTGTCACCGACCGGGATGACGACGGCCACCGCGGGCACCAGGGTCGGGTCGCCCGGATCGCCGCCATCGCCGCCGCTGAGCGGGGGCGCGGCAGGGCCGAACGCGGCCGCGGCATTGCCGCCGCCATCGAAGTGGGCGGTCAGGTCGATGTCGGTGACATCCACCTGCACCGTGGTCTTGTCGAGGTTGACCATGGCGGCGGGGTTGTTCACCACGACCGAGGCGTCGTCTTTGGCCACGGCGGTGCCGGCATTGGCGCGGCCAAGGTTCTTGACGCTGTTCTCGCGCAGCTGGAAGCCCGAGGCCTGCGCCTGGCCGACGGCCAACGCTCCGGCGATGCCGAGCGCGAGGGCCGAGAATTGGATGACGCGGGAAGCGATCTGCATGGAAAGGTCTCTCCGGGTGTCGTGGTGGCCTTCTGGTGGGGCCTTGAGTTACCGCATACCAAACGTACCCCGGACAGGCCGACGTACGATGCCGTATCCACTATAACGCCGCTTCACCAATTCATAACAAGGCCCCGCGCACGAAGTTCGTGCCGGGGCGACCTGCCTGCGGGCGGCGATCGCGCTATGGTCGGGTTCCCTCCGGCGGAGGCCGCATGTTCGTCTCCCTGCCCACGCGGGCCCGGCCCAGCCTGTGCTGGGCGACGCCCCTGCTGTTCGCCCTGCTGTGGCTGGCCTACCTGTGGGCACGGACCCGCCCGGGGGCGGCGCAGCACGCGCTGGTGCTCGACTGGGGTGCGCTGACCGGCGGCCAGGCGCTGGCCGACACCCTGCGCGAGCTGTGGACCCAGGGCCGCGGCCTGCGGCTGCTGACGGCGCTGTTCCTGCATGCCGACTGGGTGCACCTGCTGGGCAACCTGGTCTTCCTGCTCATCTTTGGGCTGCCCGCCGAGCGCGTCATGGGACCGTGGCGGTTCCTGCTGCTGTTCCTGCTCGGCGGCGCCATCGCCAACCTTGCCGCGGTGCTGCTGATCGGCGCCCCGCACCGGCTGGTCATCGGCGCCAGCGGCGCGGTCTCGGCGGTGATCGGTGCGTACCTGGCGCTGTTCCCGCGCGCGAAGCTGGGCGTGGTGCTGCCGCTGGGACTGTTCCTGGAATTCGTGCGCGCGCCCGCCTCGCTGCTGATCGGGATCTGGGCGTTGTTGCAGGTGGTGTTTGCCTACATCGGGCCGGCCTTTGGTGCCGTCGCGTGGGCCGCGCACATTGCCGGCTTCGGCTTCGGCGTCGCCTATGCGCTGTTCGTGCGCGCGGCGATCGCGCGGCGCCTGCGGCGGCAGCGGGGGTTCTAGCCGGTTCGGCCAGCGGCGGGCGCCCTGCGCCGGCTGCCTGTCGCGGCGCGCCGCACCGCCGCTGCCAGTTCGCCCATGCTCATCGCCGCGCGATCGACCGCAACCTATAATTCCGCGATGGCCACGCCGCTGTACAAGATCAGCTTCCTCAACCATGGCCGCGTCTACGAGCTCTACGCCCGGCGCGTGGCATCGAGCAGCCTGTGGGGCTTCACCGAAGTGTCGGAGCTGGTGTTCGACCTCAACGACGGCCTGGTGATCGACCCGACCGAGGAGCGCTTGCGCGACGAGTTCGGCCACACCCGCGTGCTGCACCTGCCGATGCAGGGCGTGCTGCGGGTCGAGGAGGTCGAGCAGAAGGGCAAATCGGCGATCCGTGACGCGGCGACCGGCGAAAACGTGGTCACGCCGTTTCCGCTCAGCGCCAAGCCCAGGTAAGCGTCAACCCACGCTCCCGCCGATGACGCTGCGCCGCTCCTGTCTGCAGGAGCGGCGTCAGGCCACGCGCGTTGCGCCGCCGGGTCACCTCGGCTGGCCATCCCGTGCGCGCTGCGCTTGCCCGGGCTAGGGTGCGGGCGCGCTGGGGTCTGCCGGCGCAAGCATCTTCTTCAGTTCGGCCAGCGCGGCGGCGATCGGCGCGTCGCCGTCCAGCACGTCACCGGCGTGGCTGCCGGCATCGCCTTCGTCCTCGCCGTGCAGGTGGCCCGGCAGCGTGGCTTCGGTGTAGTCGGCGTGGCCGCCGTTGGCGGCGCCGGCAGCCGGATGCAGCACCACGTCCGGGGCGATGCCGCGCGCCTGGATCGACTTGCCGCTGGGCGTGTAGTAGCGCGCCGTCGTCAGCTTGACCGAGTCGCCGTTGTCCAGCGGCAGCAGGGTCTGCACCGAGCCCTTGCCGAAGGTGCGGCTGCCGACGATGCGCGCGCGGTGGTTGTCGGCCAGCGCGCCGGCGAGCACTTCGGCGGCGCTCGCGGAACCGGCATCGACCAGCGCGACGATCGGCGCGCCGTGCATGCGATCGCCGGGGGTGGCGTTGAACTGGCTGTCGCTGACCGCGATCCGGCCACGGGTGCTGACGATGTGGCCGCGATCGAGCAGGTCGTCGGCGATCTGCACCGACGAGGTCAGCAGGCCGCCAGGGTTGCTGCGCAGGTCGAGCACCAAACCGCGCAGGCCGGGATTGCCGCTGTCCGGGGGCGTGGCGGTGCTGTTGGTCGCGGCGCGGGCCGAACCGGCGTTGCCGGATGTCGCGCCCGCAGGTTTTACGGCCTTCGCAACGCCCGCATCCGCTGCGGCGCCGGGCCGCCGGACCTGCGCCTGCAGCGTGGCGAGCTGGCGTTCGAAATCGGCGGCGGTATCGGCCTGGAATGCCGCGATGCGGATGTACCCCAGGCCCGGCTCGAGCATCCGGCTGCGCACGCTGGCGACGCGGATGGTTTCGCGCGTGAGCTTGACGTCGAAGGGCTTGGCCACGCCTTCGCGTTCGATGGTCAGCGTCAGCGCGCTGCCCGCCGGGCCGCGCAGCGGTCCCTGGCTGTCGGCGTCCTCATCGCTGGCCACCGCCTTGCCGTCGACCGCAATGATGACGTCGCCCGACTTCAGGCCCGCGCGTGCCGCGGGGGTGTCGTCGATCGGCGCGATGATCTTGATCGTGCCGTCGTCCTGCACCTGCACCTCGACGCCGATCCCCGCGTAGGCGCCGCTGGTTTCCTCATCGAAGGCTTGCGCGTCGCTCTTTTCCAGGTAAGCGCTGTGCGGATCCAGGTCGAGCAGCAGGCCCTTGATCGCCGACTGCATGAGCTTGCGGTCGTCGACCGGATCGACATAGGCCTCGCGCACGGCGTTGAAGACGCCGACGAAGCGGCGGATCTCTTCCAGCGGCACCTTGGCCTGTTCGGTTTCGACCGCGTCGGGATCGTCGCTGGCCGGGATTTCGTCGTTGGCCGCGGGCGGCGCCTGTGCCTGCGTTGGTGCGCTCGCCGGCGCGGGGGCGGGTGGCACCGGCGCCTCCTGCGCGAGGACCGCCGACAGCGGCAACACCAGCAGCAGCGGCAGCCAGGAACGAAAGCGCATGGACGACTCCGGGAGGTTCAACGATGGAAGAGGCGCACGGGCCAGCGCCCGCCGCACAAGAGTAAGCGCTGCCGACCCCGTCACGCGTGAGCCATCGGGCCTGCCGGGGCGCGGACGTCGGTCGGCCGCGTTGCCGGCTAGCGTTTCTGCAGCCATCCGATCGGATCCACCGGCTGGCCGCCGCGGCGCAGTTCGAAGTACAGCGCCGGCGCGCCCTGGCTGCCCGACGTGCCGACATTGGCGACCGGGTCGCCGCGCCTGACGTCGTCGCCGACGTCGCGCAGCAGCGCCTCGTTGTGCGCGTACAGGCTCATCGTGCCGTTGCCGTGGTCGACGATCGCGATCAGGCCGTAGCCGTTCATCCAGTCGGCGAAGACGACGCGGCCATTGGCGACCGCACGCACCGCGGTGCCGGCCGGCGCGGCGATCAACACGCCCTGGCTGGTGCCCCCGTCGGGCAAGGTGCCGCCGAAGCGCGCCAGCAGCGTCCCCGACAACGGCCACCCCAGGCCGCCGACCTGCAGTGGCGCGGCGTTGACGATCACCGGCGGCGGCGGCCGCGGCGTCACGCGCGGCAGGCCGCGGGCGGCATTGGCGGCGTCGCGGCG
>NZ_JAANOY010000028.1 GCF_011320095.1 Cognatiluteimonas telluris
CGGGTGGATTGCGCGCGCCGGCGCCGGTGCCGGCACTGGCGCCGCGGCCGGCAGGCTGCCCGCGGCGAGGCCCAGCAGACAGCCGGCGAGCGCCGCCTTCCACCCTTGCATGCGACGCGTCATGCGAGTTCCTGTTGCAGCCGGCGCAGCTTGGCCAGCAGTTGCGGCTCGTGCTCCACGTGGTCGGGGTCCGGATCGATGCACTCCACCGGGCAGACGACCACGCACTGGGGTTCGTCGTGGTGGCCGACGCATTCGGTGCAGCGCGCCGGATCGATCACGTAGATGGTTTCGCCCTGCGCAATCGCCTTGTTGGGGCAGACCGGTTCGCAGACGTCACAGTTGACGCAGGCTTCGGTGATTCGCAGCGACATCGGCGGCGGGTGAGCCCTGGGCTGGGTTGAGGCCCGCATTGTCGCAGATGGGCGATTTGCGGCGGGCGACCGGCTTGCGCCCTGCATGGGAGCGGCTTCAGCCGCGAGCGTTTCCGCCCACCAACGCCGTCAAGAGTTCGCGGCTTTAGCCTCCTGCCGGGAGCACGGCAGATCCGGCGCGACGGCGCGGGTGGACACCCTCGACAGGAACATCGCTGGATCCCGCCTGCGCGGCGACGTCCCACCGGCAAGCCCGCCCGCGCCACGCGGGCGGGCGGGGGCGTCACTTGGCTTCGACGAAGACGTAATCGACGCCGGCCGGGGTGACCGCCGCCTTGACGCGGTCGTTGTCCTCGGCCTTGCCGACGAACAACACCTTGACGCCCTTCATCGAGCCGGTCGGCACGCCGGTGAATGCCGCCACCACCAGGTCGGCCATCTTCGCCGACGCCGGCGAACCGTAGGCCAGCATGTTGCCGGAGATGATTCCGCGCGAGACGTCGGACTTGGCCTTGTCGGCCAGCCGGTCGTACTGGTCCTGGAAGTCGGCGCTGCTTTCGCCCGGCAGCAGGTAGACGTAGGGCTGGTTGGCAATGCCGTCCATGTTGCGTTCGACCACGTCGCTCAGGTAGTCGATCCAGGCCTGGCGGTTGTCGTTGACCGGCACCGGCACCGGCGCTTTCACGGCCACCGGGGCCTCGGCCTTCTTGCAGGCGGCGAACGACGATGCCAGTACGGCGATCATCAGCAAACGGATCATGGTTTTCATCGGGTCCCCCGGAACGAGTGTTTGGAAGCAGTGCTGACGCAGTGTGTCATGCAACGGTGCGCCGCCATTCGGCCTGCAGCGCCTGGGCCACCGCCGGCGGCACGAACGCCGAGACATCCCCGCCAAGGCGGGAGATCTCGCGTACCAGCGACGAGGAGATGAATCCATACTGTTCCGCAGGCGTCAGGAACAGGGTTTCGACATCGGGAATCAGATGGCGGTTCATGCTCGCCAGCTGGAATTCGTATTCGAAATCGGACACCGCCCGCAGGCCGCGAAGCAGCACCCCCGCTCCGAGCTCGGTGACGAAATGCGCGAGCAGCCCGTCGAAACCGCGAACCTCGACGTTCGCATGGCCGGTCAGGGCATCGCGTGCCAACTGGACCCGCGTCGCCAGCGGCATTGCAGGCTTCTTGCCGGGGCTTTCAGCCACGCCGACGACCAGCCGTTCGAACAGGGGCGCCGCGCGGTCGACGAGATCGACATGCCCGTTCGTGACCGGATCGAACGTGCCCGGATACACCGCGACGCGGGAGTTGGCCACGCTCATTCGGTCGTTGCGCCATCGGCCGGGGAATCGGCCGCAAGTGTAGCAGCGGTGCCGACGCACCGGCGGAACAGCGCAAAGCGCACGTGCCGGGTGCTGCCTTCGCGATATCGCAGCCACTCCGGGCCCGGCTCCAGGTTCGCATCGAGCGGCGCCTCCAGGTACAGCCAGGCCTCCCTGGCCAGCCAGTTCGGCAACAGTGCGAGCACGGGCGCCCACAACCCCGCGTCGAACGGCGGATCCAGGAACACGATGTCGAAGCGACCATGCAGTGGTGCGTGCAGTAGCGCCAGCGCGTCGGCACGCAGGACCTGCGCCTGGTCCCCGGCGCGCAGCCGCTCGACCGTCGCTTGCAGTTGCGTTGCCAGCGCCGGTTCGCGTTCGACCAGCAGCGCCTCGCGTGCCCCTCGGGACAGTGCTTCCAGTCCGAGGGCGCCGGTCCCGGCGAACAGATCCAGCACCCGGGCCCCCGGCAACGCCGGCTGCAGCCAGTTGAAAAGCGTCTCGCGCACGCGGTCGGCGCTGGGCCGCAGGCCAGGCAACGCCGCCACCGCAAGCCGCGTCCCGCGCCATTTGCCGCCGACGATGCGCACCTGTCCGGGCGGCGCGGAATCGCGTTGCCGGCTCATCGGGTCTCCACCTGCCGCGGTGCTACCATGCGCGCCATTCTGCGCGATGACCCCCAAGATGGTGAGTTTTTTCCGTCGCAAGAAACCTGGTTCGGACGCGGCACCGGCTCAATCCAACAACGCGCGCTTCAGCGTCGAGGAACTTGCCGCCGCATTTCCGTCGGCGCCAGCCGCCGCATCCAGGCCTGCCGACGATCACCCCGATGGCGTCGTGGACGCCGTCGAAGAGCAGCCGGGGGCCATTGCGGACTCCGTCGGTGGCCGCCCCGGGGCCGGGGTGGCGTCCGTCGACGAGCGCACTCAGGCCACCGCGCCGCCGGCAATGACGACCAGCGCAGCCGACGCGCCGGCTGCAGTGGAACCGGCAACGACGATCGAGCCGGAGGCCCCGCCAGCTGCTCCGGGACGCAGCGGCTGGCGCGAGCGGCTGCGCGGCAGCGTGTTCGCCCGCAGCATGGGGGGACTGTTCTCGCGCAATCCGCGCCTGGACGATGGACTGCTCGATGAAGTCGAGACTGCGCTGCTGACCGCCGACGTCGGCGTCGCCGCGACAACGCAACTGGTCGAAACCCTGCGCCGGCGGATGAAGGCGCGTGAATTCGCCGACGCCAACGCGCTGCTGCACGCGTTGCGACGCGACCTGGTCGCCATGCTGGCGCCGGTCGCGGTGCCGCTGAAGATCGACCCGCAGGCAAAGCCCTTCGTCCTGCTCACGGTAGGGGTCAACGGTGTCGGCAAGACCACCACGATCGGCAAGCTCGCCCATCGCTTCCGCAACGAGAAACGCAGCCTGATGCTCGCCGCCGGCGACACCTTCCGCGCCGCCGCCGTCGCCCAGCTGCAGGCTTGGGGCGAGCGCAATGGCGTCCCCGTCGTCGCGCAGGGACAAAATGCCGACGCGGCATCGGTGGCCTTCGACGCGCTGCAGGCAGCCAAGGCGCGTGGCGTCGACATCCTGATCGCCGACACCGCCGGCCGCCTGCATACGCAGCAGGGGCTGATGGGCGAGCTGGGCAAGATCAAGCGCGTGTTGCAGAAGCTCGACCCCGCCGCGCCGCACGAAGTGCTGATGGTGATCGACGGCACCACCGGCCAGAACGCGCTGTCGCAGCTTCGGCAATTCAATGCCGCGGTTGGCGTCACCGGGCTGGTGGTGACCAAGCTCGACGGCACCGCCAAGGGCGGCGTGGTGTTCGCGCTGGCGCTGGAATTCGGCATTCCGATCCGCTTCGCCGGCATCGGCGAGCGGCCGGAAGACCTGCGCGTGTTCGACGCCGAAGCCTTCGTCGAAGCCCTGCTGCCGCCCTCGCTGGGCGGCTGACGGGCCCGCGATCACGCCGATGTCAGACGTGGCGACAGCGGCCAGGGGTCCGCGCCGCTTCGGGCGCTGGGTGGCGATGGTGCTGGTCGTAGCAGCGCTGCTGCTGGTGGCGATCGCCTGGATCTCCAGGCCGCAACGTGCGACCGGACTGATCCTGGATGCCGTCGGCCGCTCGCTCGGCCTGCGGATCAGCGCCGACAGCGGGACCTACCGGCTGCGCGGCACGCCGCAACTCGACGTGCGTGGCGTCATCGTCCGCGAACCGGGTACGGCGCACCCGCTGCTGCGCGCCGATCGTGTCGTGCTGTCGCTGCCCTGGTCGACGATCCGCGCGCGTGGCAACGCCCTGGTCATCGATCGCATCGAACTCGAACGCCCTGTCGTCGATGTCTCCGCGTTGCAGCACTGGTTGAAGCAGCGGCCACCCGGGAAGACGCGGGTACCGACCCTGACCCGCGGGCTGCAGGTACGCGATGGCAGCGTGGTCGGCACGGGCTGGAACATCGCCGGGCTCGACGTGGCCGTCCCACGACTGGCACCGACCAGACCGCTGGCTTCAGCCCTCTCCGGGCGCTTCAGCAGCGGCGCGTACGCCGTCCCGTTCGCGCTGCAGGCCGCATTGCTGCGGCCGGCCAGCGACACGGCGTTCGGCATCTCCGGTTGGGCTGCCGTCCAGGCGCGCGGATGGCGGATGCCTGCGCGCCTGCGGCTGTCCGGGCGGTTGCACGCGCTGCCGGCGGGATGGTCGGTGCGACGCATGAAATGCGGCGTCGCGGCACGCTACAAAACAGGCGCCACGCGCGTGTCGTTGTCGCTTGGCCTCGGCGGCAACCTGTACCAGTCCGGCGCGCAGCTGCGACTGTCGCCCGCCGCCCTCGCGACCGTCGGCCAGGGCATGGTGCCCGGCCTGGCGGCGCGTGGCCGGATCGCGTTCGCCGACAGGCTCGATCTCGTCCTTGCCGGGCAACTCCAGCGCTGGCCGCAGGCGTGGCCCGCATTGCCACCACCGCTGTCGCAATCCGACGCGCCACTGCCCATCGTGCTGTCGTATTCGGGCGCGCCCGCGCTGACCGATATCGCCACGCTGCGCCTGCGACGCGACCGGGCGATCTTCGACGGCCGCTTCCATCCGCTGCGGATCGCGGACTGGATCGTTGCGAGCGAAGACTCGCCGCTGCCGCCGCTGGACGGACAGCTGTCCGCGCCGCGGCTGGACATTGCGGGCGCGCGGCTCGATGGCGTGGAGATCCGCTTCGATGATCCCGATGTCGCGCCCGCGCCGAACCCCTGACGTGGACACGGCTTTCTCGGCGCAACTGCTGCGCTGGTTCGACGCCCACGGCCGCCACGACCTGCCCTGGCAGCACCCGCGCACGCCGTACCGGGTCTGGCTGTCGGAAATCATGCTGCAGCAGACCCAGGTGCGCGTGGTGGTGCCCTACTTCGAGCGCTTCGTTGCGGCGCTGCCGGATGTCGCGTCACTGGCCGCCGCCGACCTGGACGACGTCCTCGCGCTGTGGTCCGGCCTGGGCTACTACGCCCGCGCGCGCAACCTGCATGCCGCCGCCCGGCAATGCGTTTCCCTGCATGGCGGCGCACTGCCGCGAGACCTCGCCGCCTTGATGGCGCTGCCTGGCATCGGCCGCAGCACCGCCGGTGCGATCCTCGCCCAGGCCTGGGGTGATGCGCATCCCATCCTCGATGGCAACGTCAAGCGCGTGCTGGCGCGCTATCACGGCGTCGAGGGTTGGCCTGGCATGCAAGCCGTCGAGAAGCGCCTTTGGGAGCTGGCCTCCGCACAACTTCCCACCGAACGCCTGGCCGATTACACCCAGGGCCAGATGGATTTCGGAGCGACCCTGTGCACCCGTTTCGATCCCGCCTGCGACCTGTGCCCGGTGCAGGCCGGTTGCATCGCGAAGCGTGAGGCGCGCACGGCCCAATTGCCCACGCCCAAGCCTGGCAAGGCCTTGCCCGAGCGCAGCATCCTGGTGCTGATGGCGCGCGATATCGATGGGCGGGTACTCCTGCAGCGCCGCCCGTCAACGGGCGTCTGGGCCGCCCTGTGGTCGCTACCCGAAGCCGACGACCTGGAGTCGGCGCGCGCCTGGTTCGAGCAGCATGTCCAGGGCGATTACGAGTCCGGGGAGCCGATCCCGGAGGTCGCGCACGGCTTCAGTCATTACCGTCTGCGGCTGCAGCCGTGGCGCTGGCGCGACGTGGCGACCGCGACCCGGGTGGCGGACAATCATTCGCTGCGCTGGGTCTGCCACGAGCAACTGGGCAGCCTCGGCATCCCCGCGCCCATAAGGCGACTGTTACAGGATCATTGAACGATGCCACGCACCGTGTTCTGCCAGTACCATCAAGTCGAAGCCGAGGGGCTGGATTTCGTGCCGTGGCCCGGGGAAGCCGGCAAGCGCGTGTTCGCGCACATCGGCAAACCGGCCTGGGCCGCGTGGCTGGCGCATCAGACGATGCTGATCAATGAAAACCGGCTCTCGCCGCTGGATCCCAAGCACCGCGCCTTCCTCGAAGGCGAGATGGAGAAATTCCTCTTCGGCGGCGGCGCCGAAAAACCTCCCGGCTACGTTCCTGCCGACCACTGATCGACAGTCACGTAGCCGGCAGGGCGCGCTGTTATGCGGCAGGCGCCTTCACTTCGCTGGACTGCAGCTTCGCCTGGCGGATGGCGTCCATATCCAGTGGCCGGATCGACTTGATGTAGCAGGGGCTCTGATGGCCCGATGCGTCGCGGACAAGGACCTCACCATGGCCACCATGGACCCGCTTGCCCTGGCTGGTGATGCCGATGACCGGCGTGTCCTTCAGGTTTCCGCAGATACCGACCAGATCGATCAGCCACGCCTTGCTCGGGCGCGTCCACACGGCGATGGTGCTGTCGTCCAGCGCTTCCCAGCTGTCCAGGCGGCCGTGGTAGCTGAAGTTCTCGACCGCATCGCCCGCATGCGCCCGGTAGAGTTCGAGTTTCGGGCTTGCGCCATCGGGGGCGTTGGACCACGCGCCCAACAGCAAGGTGATTGCAACCGCACACGACAGACTGGCTAGTGTTCTTTTCATGACCGCGCTCCTTGTGGACTCGCGGCGATCATGCATCAGCAATTGTTCCCGTGGCCTTCCGCCACCAGCCCCGTTCAGCAGGCATTGGGCGTCGCAGACTTGCTCCCGGCCAAACGGCTCCGTATCATCGCGCCCTCGCATTCAAGCGAGGTTTACCAGCCCTGGCCCATAGGCTCGTGCTGCGCCCGGCCGGGTAGCTCAGTTGGTAGAGCAGGGGATTGAAAATCCCCGTGTCGGCGGTTCGATTCCGTCCCCGGCCACCAATCGATCGATGTAAACGCAGCGCTTGCGAGTCGGGCGTGCGTGGCACCGCTGGCCTCCCGGATCCCTGGGGGACTCTTCAGCCACGATCGGCATTGCAGTGGCTTCTACGGGACCGCAAAGGCAGGTTGGCACAACGACCGGTGGCTTGCAGGTCGCGGACCGTGATCGCGCGTGTGTTCATGGGTCAAATCGATTCAATCGCCTCGCTTCGCGCCAAACGTTTTCCCGCCCAGTGCGTCGCTCCCAGGCAACGTACCTCGCGACCAAGGGACGCGCATAGGCTGGAAGGTCCCACGCCGGTGGGTCACTGACGGAAAACGCCATTCCCTCGATGTACCAGTCGGGCCTGAGACACCGCCCCATCAAGCCAAGCTCCTGCGCCTGCAGCATGTGGATGTATTCGTGTTCCACGATATAGGGCACCCAGGATCCCGGCGGCAGGATCACCCCGAGATCGAACAGCGTCGCACCGCGCTCGGCCCCGCCGCCAAAGGATCGGTAGCACTTCCGCGTGGAACAGAAGATCGTCAGGGGCGGCGACTTGATCGCCACCAATTTGTGATCGACGGCCGCCATCGCCTCGCGCTGCAGTCGTTGCGCGCGACGCATTTGCGCGGGGTCTTCAACGCAGACGGCAGCACGGCAAATCACGCCATCGGCTTGCGGTGCAAGGATCCGGAGGGGCTTGGCGCAATACCACAAGGTCGCCGGCAGCAACGGTGCTGCGATGAAGCCACACAGCAGCACTCGCCATAGGAGGCCGCGGCGGCGAGCACCGGGGCTCATGCGCCAGGGTGGCTCGCGCATTCGACGGGCGGCGTCAGGCATTGTCGGATCAGTCGCAGGACTGTCCCGCGCTGGCTGTTGATGAAGAAATGGTCGCCATCGATCCAGTGCACACGGCACGTCCCCGTCGTCGCTTCCGACCAGCCATCCAGCCCGGCGCTATCGACCAGCGGGTCTGACGTGCCAGCGAGCACTTCGATGGGCAGACCAAGTTTCAAGCCCGGCGCGTGCCTGTAGCCCTCGACCATGGCGAGATCGGCGCGCAATGTCGGCAGCACCAGCTTCATCAGCTCGCGATGTTGCAGGACCTCCGGGGGCACGCCGTTGAAGCGGCCCAAGGCTTGGATCAGGCCATCGTCATCTAGCGCGGTATGCAGGCGCTTGGGCCGCAAGCGGGTGGGCGCCTCGCAACCGGAAACGATGAGGCCAGCGGGAGTCTTCATTCGGGACGCGACAAGCCGGCGTGCCACTTCATACGCCATCAAGGCGCCCATGCTGTGCCCCAGCAACCAGAATGGCGTCCCATCGCATGCGATCTCGTCCGCAATGGCGGCGACAGGTACATCCCAGGATGTGCATGGCCGCTCGCAGAAGCGCGAACCTCGCCCGGGAAGGCGAGCGGCGCAGACCTGGATCTCCGGTGCCAGGACGGCCTGCCAAGGATGGAATGCGGACGCATCTCCACCAGCATGGCTGAAGCAATACAGCCGCGCTCGGGGTCGTGGGCAATGGCCGTGTACCAGCCATTGCGCCTGACCGTTGCGTTCACTCATGCCCGGATTCCCCGATCAGCTCCATCCCCGCCCCGCTGCATTGCCAATCCGGCCGCACGCCTCGAATGAGCAGCCGCCGACGGCTCTCGGGATGCTGCTCGGCGCAAACCGCCAGGAGATGCGTTCCACTGGACAATTGCCACAGCTTCCAACGCGAAGCCTGATCTCCAGGCGCTGCATGTAGCTCGATCGGCCCGTCCAATGCGTTCAAGCGAAACGAGAATGCATCCAGCGGTACGGAAAGGCCTACGCCGTGCGCCTTCAAATAGGATTCCTTCAACGTCCAATGGCGGAAAAACGCCGTCGGCAGTTCCGCCACGGGGATCGCGCGTAGGGCGGCAACTTCTTCCGGGGCGAAGAATCGCTCGGCGATGTCGAGCGAGGCGGAGCGGACACAAACGCGCTCCACATCGATCCCTATCGCGCCGCTCCCCGCGATCCCGAGCGCGATGAGCCCATCGGTATGGGACAGATTGAAACTGATGCTTCCGGCGACCGAAACGTTGGCGAGTTCCGGTTTGCCGTGGGCGTTGGCCCGGAAACGCAGCTCCCGAGCTGCGATGCCGGTATAGGCCGAAAGCGCGTTGCGAACCAGCGCCCGCGTCAGCAGGAAAGTCTGTCGGTCCCGTGCGAAACGAAAGCGCGCCTCGCGCTCGCGCTCGGAAGGCAGAAGGCTGCCGCGAAGACAGTCAAGTTGGTGATGCTGCAGGGGGTGGCCAGAAGCCATGCACCACACGTGTACGACGTCGTCCTCCAGCGCAAGGGAACCTAGTGGCGTCGACAGCGGGAAAGGTCCTGCCGTGGCGGCGATCATGCCTGGACGACGACCGATGCCGTCGCGCGCTCATGACCGGCTGGGAGATGCCCACCGTACCCAACGGAATCCCCCGGATTGGCGCCAGGCGCCAAGATCCGCGTGTGCGGACTCCCCTCCCCGGCCTGTAATCGTGCGCAGACGTATTCTTCCTTGATGTCATGGAGCAAGGCGGTCACCGCCGCTTCGCCACCGGCCGCATAGGCATACGCCACGGGCCGGCCGAAGAATCCCAGGCGGGCGCCGGCCAGGCGCGCCTTGAGCAGGTCTTCGCCGTTACGCAGTCCCGAATCCATGGCGACAAACCCTTTGCCTGCCGCGGCAGCAACCTCGCCGACCGAACGCAGGGCCGCTGGTGCGCCGTCGAGTTGGCGTCCGCCATGGTTGGAGACGATGACACCATCGCAACCGAGTTGGCCGGCGCGTGCCGCCAGGGCGGCGCACTGCACGCCCTTGAGCACAAGCGCGCCGGGCCAGCGATCCCGAAGCGCCGCGATCAGGTCCCAGTCGATCCGGCCGCCGGTCTGGCGTGCCATCAGCTGCGCGATGTCGGTCTCGCCCTCATCGGTCTGCAGGTTGGGGAACCGGAGTGGACCATTCCGCAACTGGCCCAGGCTCCAGCGTGGGTGGGAAGCTGCGCTGCCCAGCGTCTTCCAGGTCCATCGAAATGGCACCGAGGCGCCATTGCGCAAGTCCCGCAGTCGCTTGCCCACCGCCGGCATGTCTATCGTCAGCATCAGCACCGGGCAACCAATCACCCGGGCGCGGTCGACCAACGCCAGCAGCGGGGCGCGCTCCTGGGGACAATACAGCTGCATCCACGGCGCACGCTGCGCTGCCTCGGCCACCACCTCCAGCGCGGTATTGGCTGCGGCCGAGAGCACGTACGGCAGTTCGCAGGCGGCCGCGGCACGCGCGATAGCTAGATCGGCATCCGTGCCAAGCAGGCCCAGCCCCCCCATGGGCGCGATACCGAAGGGAGCGGCATAGTGCTGTCCGAAAAGATCGCAGCCGATGTCATCGGTACGCATTGCGTGCAGCGGGTCGGGCACTATTTCGGCCGCGGCGAACGCGCGCACGTTGCGCTCCATGGCCGCCTCCCTCCCCGCACCGCCGTCGATGAAGTCGAATGCAAAACGGGGCAGCCGCCGCCGGGCCTGGCGTCGCAGCTGTTCGCAATCCTGCACGGTGTCCATCCTCATCCGCTGTTCCGATCCGGTGCGCGCCGATCCTGGAGGTCTGCCGTCAGCCTGGCGTTGCCGCCACGGTCTCGCGCACGAAGTCCGCGAATCGTGATACGCCGGCGTCGATTTGCGCTTCGGAAACATTGCTGAACGCCATTCGCACGCGACGGTCCTGCGAACCATCGAGCGCAAGGAACGACATCGGCAACGGTATGACCTGGTAATTCTCCGCACAATGGGAGACTTGTTCCTGGCCGAAGGCGAACGGCAGCTCGAGCGTCAGGAAAAAACCACCTTCCGGACGATTCCAGCTCACGCCGCACCCATTGGGAAATTCAGCCGCCAATCGACCCAGCAGGTGATCGCGATGGATCCGGTAGTGATGTCGTGCCGGCGCCACGAGGCGCTCAAGGCTGCACTGCTCGGCCAGCAATACTCCACCGACCAGCGCCTGGTTGAGCTGACTGCTGTTGACGGTGACGAAGCTCTTGCGCATCCCCAGATCGTCCAGCAGCGCGCGACTGGCCCCGGCGTCGCCGAACAGCGTTTCAGGTACCACCGCACAGCCGATGCGTACCGCGGGGCACAGCGTCTTGGAGTAGGTCCCCAGGTAGACCACCACCCCATGCTGGTCCAAGGTGGCCATCGATGGCGCCGCCTCGCCTTCGTAACGGAACATCCCATAGGGATTGTCTTCGAGCACGACGATTCGATAGCGCTGGCATACATCGAGGATCGCCAACCGCTCGGTCTGCGACAGCGTCGCGCCAGTGGGATTGTCGAAGCTTGGAATCAGGTACAGGGCGCGCGCGCGCCGACCTTGGGCGGCCAATGTCCGTGCAGCCCGACCAATGGCCTCGGCGACGGATCCCGCACCTTCGTCCAATGCGACAAGGTCGACGTCGGCCAGCGTGGCAACCCCGGTGATGCCGATGTACGTCGGGTTGCGCGTGAGCACGACATCCCCGGGCTGGACGCATAGCGCTTGCACGCAGAGCGCCAATGCCTCCTGGCAACCCGCTGTAATGACGATATTCTCCGCACGACAACGCACGCCGTCGTCGGCAAGCAGCTGCATCGCCACCAGGTCGTTGATCAATCCATTGGTGCGTCCGTATTGTCCGACCAACCGCGCGACCTCATCGGCGCTGCGCCCGTCACGGCTGGCGAGATGGTCGAAATAGCGCGGGATTCCTTCCAGCCACGTGTCGAGTTCGAAGAAGGCTTCAGCCGGCCGGCCCGAGGCGAACGAAACCGCCAGCGGATAGTCGGCCGCGACCTCATTGAGGAAGTTCATGACCGAAAGGCGTCGGCGGACGCTGGGGTTGTGTACCTTCGCATCAGCCACAGCGGCAGCGACCTTGGGTGGTTCGAGCATGGAAAACTTCCGGCCGGTCGACGGGGTGATCAGTACGCGCCGCTGCGTTCGAGTTGCTCGAAGAGTTCGCGCACGTTCGCGGCGAGAAAGCCTTCCTCGTCCGGGCGGCGGGCGATCAACTCGAAGGACAGGCCCGAGTTGGTGCAGCGCGCGGAAAATGCCTGGATGAGGCCGGGGCCTTCGATGACCGAAGTGTCGAACTTCAAGCCGCGCGAACCCAGTTCATCGACGGCTGAGTGGACGTCGTCCACTGCCAGCGCGATATGCGCCACGCCAGGCCCGTACTGATCGATCAGGCGCGAAACCTGTGAGGCGTCCTCGGTGCCTTGGCAAAGCACGAACTTGATGCCATTGAGTTCCATCTCTGCCGAGATCATTCCCGTGCGCTCACCGTGGATCTCACGCCTCTGGATGAGCTGGAAGCCGAGAACCTCGGAGTAGAACGCGATGGCCGATTCAAGATCGCGTACCGCGATCGCGACATGGTCGATCCGCTGATAGGCCAGTGCCCCTCCCGTAACACTGGAACTTGGGGTCATCGGCGTTGCACCTTCTTCCGTGGGTCCATTGGGTTCACCACCTTCCTTGCGTGCCGAGCCAATTCCAGGCGCGCTGGACGCCGAAGGCGTAGCCCAGGCCGATCAGCAGGCATAGCGCAGACGTGACGATAAGGAATGCGCCCCCCCCGCGGCGATTGGTGATCGCTGCAAGCATCGCCGGACGCCACGCGGCCAACGGGATGAAGACCAGACCGCGCGTGATCAATATGATTGCGATCAGGCAAAGCACGGTGCGGTTCAAGGGCAGCGCGGGAATCAATCCGGCGCCGGCAAATGCATAAGCGGACCAGACCGACAGCAGCGTGGCGATCGACAGGCAGGCGACGACCGGGTACCAGCGCCCTTCGGCCGCCATCCGTGCGATCCGCTCAGGTGCACCGAAAAAGCGATACCAGTCCGGTCCGCCGAAGATGATCGCGACGTGGACCAGCGCCCCCGCGAGTACCAGCGTGCCGGCGCCAATCAGGGGAAGGTTTGTGGCCTGCGACATCGGGCGCCGTCCTTGACCGGATCGCCTGATGCCAGCGACCAAGAATGTGATCCAATTGGCAATTGTCGACCACTGGCATCAGGATCGCAACCACGCGGCACGGCGACCCGGGTGGTTTCCGGCACGCCCGGGCGGTCTGCTACACTCCGCGCGCCCAGCACGGGCGGGGCCGGAAAACGCTGGAAAAATGCGGAAAATCAAGCTTCCAGCAGAGCCCGAAAGCACCTCTTCCAGCGGATTCTTCCCGTGACCTACGCCGTAACCGAACAATGCGTCGGCTGCAAGCACACCACCTGCGTGGAGGTCTGCCCGGTGGACTGCTTCCATGAGGGTTCGAACTTCCTAGCGATCAATCCGGACGAATGCATCGATTGCGGCCTTTGCGAGCCTGAATGTCCCGAGGAAGCGATCCGCTCCGAGGCCGACCTTGGCGAATCCGAGTTGCATTTGATCGATCTGAACCGGCAACTCGCGGTCGCCTGGCCGAAGATCACCACCAGCAAGCCAGCCTTGCCGGATGCAGCAGACTGGAAAGGTCGTCCCGGCCGCCTGGCCCTGATTATTCGCTGACCTCCTCTCGATCAACGGCTCGCCCAGGCAACATAGCGGCCTTCCGACCGACGGATCCATATCAAACCCGAGTTTTGCAACCAATGAATGCTGCGTCCGGAACAAACCGTTGGATCCTGGTCACTGGCGGCGCCCGCGGAATCGGCTTGGGCCTGGTCACTGCATTTGCGAAGGCGGGCTTCGAGGTGGTGTTCACCTACAAGTCCTCGGCGGACTCCGCACGCCAGGCGGAAGAATCCATGGCCGCGCAGGGGTTCAGCGTCAGTGGCCACGCCTGCGACAGCACGGACGAAGCGGCGGTCCAGGCCTTGTCTGCCCAGCTTCTGACCCAGCGAGGCGCACCCTACGCGATCGTCAACAACGCAGGCATCACCCGCGATTCGCTGATGATGAACATGAGCACGGAGGACTGGCGTTCGGTCATCGACACCAACCTCAACTCGGCGTTCTTCATCACGCGCGCGTTCACGTCGTCGATGCTGGAATCGGGCGACGGCGTCGTGCTGCAGATCTCTTCCGTCGCCGCGCACAAGGGCATCGCGGGGCAGACGAATTACTCGGCGACCAAGGCAGCGCTGACCGCCCTGACCCGCTCGCTGGCGCTGGAACTCGGCCGCTTCAATGTGCGCGTCAATGCGATCGCGCCAGGCTACATTGCCACGGACATGTTCGACAACATTCCAGAAGCGCAGCGCAAATCCATCAGGAACAGCGTCCCACTGCGGCGGATCGGCACGGTGGAAGACGTAGCCTCGCTCGCGCTTTTCCTGCTCGACCCGTCGGCGTCGTACATCACCGGGCAGACCTTCGTCGTCGACGGTGGGCTGACCGCGTAACGCCGAGGCGCTACAACAGGAACGCCTTGCGCAGCAATTCGACGTCGCCGGTCACGCGCATTTCCCCGGAGCGGATCAACGTCATCGGATTGACCTTGCCCTGCGCCATGGCCTGCAGCCGCGCAAGCGGCATGCGCACGTCGCAATCGGCCGTCGCATCCCCGGGATTCACGGTGGCTTCGCCTTGGTCGAATGCGACATGCCATGGTTCCCGACCCGGCTCGTCGAAGACGAAGCGCACGATACCCGGAGCCTGGACCTTGCCCATCGTCGCGCAGATCATGCGCAAAGCCTCCCCGGGGCTGGCGTCCCCGGGCCTGGGTCCCGCCGCCTCCTCCATGGCTGGGGTCGCATCCAGGAAGGGCGACGGCTTCGCATTCCAGTCCTGGTCGATGCAGGGGTAATCGAGCCCTTCGAGCAACTCGTTGATGCGCTCGAGCAGCGGCGATTCCAGCAACCGTACGGGGATGGCGCTCCCCCTGCCGACCGAGCTGGTTTCCACGCGACGCGAAAACAGAATGTTGGCATCTCCTGGCCCATCCTGGTGCGGTGTCTTGAAGATCCGCTCCGGCAGTTCGGGATCAGGGTCAACGCCGATGAATTCCAGTAGCGAAGCCACCGTTTCCACGCTGTGGAAGACGAGGTCCTCATAACGCACTCGCAGGCAACGTTGCGGATGTTCGCGCTCAAATCTCGCGATCTTCCCGGTCGTGTCGCACCAGTACTCGGCCAACCCGGCGACAACATTGTCCAGCCGCCTGGCCACGAAGCGCTCGAATCCGTAGCCCACGTACCCATGACGTGATACCTCCAGGCCAGAGTGCACGACATCCATGCAGTTGCGATAAAGGCAGACGAACCGCGCCTTCGGGAATACCTGCGCAAGAAGTTCTGCATGGTCGACCGACGTGATCGACTTCTCGCACCAGCGCTGCTTGCCGACCCGCTCCAAGTAGTCCGCCATGATGCCGTCGATCGTCTCGGCGCAACGTCGGAGCACATCGGCGTCCTCAACTTCGGCGACATCCTCGCGGGAAAGCACGGGCAGCCCGGCGGCGAGCGCGTTGGCCCAACGCAACTGCCACGCCAGCGGCCCTGGATGCATTTCGGGCGGACAGCCCAGCTTCGGGTGTGAATCGAGCACGTAACGCATCAATGTCGATCCCGAACGCGACGCGCATAGGACAAACGTCGGTTGGGAGGCGATTGCGCAAGTCATCGTCAATTTGCTCGTTGTAAGGGATGGCTGGTCGTCAGGCGGCGAGTGCATGCAGTCGCCCTGCGTTGAGCTTGATCGTGCGGTCGGCGTAGCCGAAGTAGGCATCGTCGTGCGAAATGATGATGATGGTCTTGCCGCGAGCCTTGAGATCCTGGGCGATCTGCGAATAGAAAACTTCCTTGAACATCGGGTCCTGATCCGCGGCCCACTCGTCGAATACGTAGATCGGCCGATCCTCCAGGTACGCGGAAACCAACGCGAGGCGTTTGCGCTGGCCCGTCGACAGGTGGACGGTCGAGAACTTGCCGTCGCTGATGCGTACGCTTTCAGGCAGATTCAACGCGCGCAGGTAGCGCGTCGCGGACGCACTGGCCTCGTCGCTGTCGGCCACAGGCAGGTGCTCGAACAGGTGGCCGTCGGAGAAGATCGCCGAGAAGCGCTGCCGGTAGTTGTCGCGGTTCTCATCGGTGACAGTCACCCCGTTCAGGGCGATGTGGCCGCTCTCAGGCTCGAACAGGCCCAGCAGCAGCATCGCGAGCGTCGTCTTGCCCGTGCCGTTGCCGCCTATGATGAACAGGATTTCGCCGCGACGTATGTCCATCGAGATCGGTCCGAGCAGGAAGCGGTCGTCGCTTTCCGCCTGGTAGCGATGGCACACATCGCGCAGTTCCAGCGTGGTCACGCTGTGGCCGAACGGGTCCGGATCGAGCAGCGGGGTTTCTTCGCCGGTCAAGCGGCCCTCCAGTTGCTGCACGCGCCCCCAGGAAATGCCGGCCTGGCGCATCGGTGGCACGGAGATCATCAGGTCGCCGATCGGCCGGATGATGTAGAGCAGCACCAGCGTGAGTTCGGCCGCCTGCGCGGACACGCCGGGCATGAACAACGGCACCACGAACAGCACCACGCCGATACCTTGGAAGAACAGCACGTTGCCGATGTTGCTGGTCCACGCGTAGCGGGCCATGCTGCTGGTGTACAGGTCCGCGTAGGCGCGCGCGTCCTTCTCCAGAACCCTGCTGAGGAAGTGGTGGCTGCGGCCGGCATTGAGCTGCAGTTCGCGACTGCCTTCGACCAGAGTGCGCAGCGAACGCTGCACGCGTTCGGTCTGGTCGCGCGCGAGCGCCAGCTGGCGCAGCGGCGCGCGCTCTGCCAGCATGTAGCCGCCGACGCACAGGATCATGCAGACTAGGAAGATGAAGAACACGGTCCAGGAAAGGAACGCCACGTAGCCGAGGCAGGCGACCAGCACAATGAGGTTGCTGAACACGCGCGGAAACACCTGGAATGCGTTTGCGAACACGTCGATGTCGCGGGTGACGATAACCATCAGCTCATCCTTGCCGATGGCGTGCAGCCGCTTCTGCGGGGTCGCCAGTAACTTGCGACTGAGGTTGAGGCGCAGTTGCAGCACCATGTCCTGCGTGAGCTTCAGTAGGCTCACTTCGGACATCGACCGGGCCCCGACGATCAGCACGCACAGACCCAGGAAGGCCGCCCCGAGCATCGCGCGATCCCCCTGGGCGACGACGGCCTTGCTGATCACCGCGACCAGTGCGGCCCCGGCGAGGCCGCCGATTAGCGCAGTCAGCGCGACGAAGCTCATGGCCTGCCAGGAGCGGCCGAACAGATATTTGATCAATCCCATGTGAGTACTTCCGTGATATATCCGGCCGAGACATCGGCCGTACATTGCGAAGAAACAGGAGCGGCACCGGCGGCCCACGTAGGAACGGGCGCCGCGATTGCGTCTTCAGCAGCGCGCTGTTCGCACCACTCCCGCGCCTTGACCTCGGCGAAAACGAAGGCTGCTTCGTAACCTGATCCGGCCACCCACGCGCTTAGGAAGTGGATGCCAGGGTGCGGGAAAAAGTGGTGGAAGCTGTGCGCCGAGGCGCTGGTTCCGACGAGGGCGCCGTAGCCCGAGCCGGCGGTGTTGTTCGTGTAGCGCAGGTAGGTTCGCGGCGTCGCCAGTTCGGCCGAGACCACGTGCCCCTGCAGCGCAGGCTTCGCGGCGACCAGACGGGCGAGCATCACTTCGGTCGCGCGCGCCTTCTTCACCTTGTAGGCCTTGTCGCGACGCAGCGGCCAATGGTCGATGCGGTCGAGCATGTTCAGGCACAGCACGCGCCCGCCGTCCGGGTTGACCCCATGGTAGTTGGTCACTTCGATCGGCGACGTGTGCCAGTACGCGTGTTCGCAGGCATCGGCGGCGTGGCCGGAAGCGAGCGCCGCGGCACGTGCCGCCACGCAATGATCCTGCGTCGCACCCAGCAGCATTACCTCGATGCAGCCGAACCCCAGTTCAGCGGGGTCGCGGTCGGTGACGACGTAGAGCGTGGTGGTGGCATGGTTGGGCCGCAGCGATTCGAGCCGCTGGCGCGTCGGCTGCAGCTCCGGCGTGTCATCGAACAGTTCGTCCAGGACATGGTGGGGCGCGGCGTTGAGGTAGACGCCGCGCGACTGGAAGCGACCGCGATTGGTCTCCACGACATGCGGCGCACCGTCGTTGCCGGGCACGATACGGCGCACTGCGGTGCCGAGTTGGACCTGGCCGCCCGCGGCGACGATGCGCGCAGCGAGCGCGTCGGAAAGCCGCTGCGCGCTGCCGGTCACGTAGCCGTTGCCCTTGTACAGCGTCGCGAAGACGACGTGCAGGAAGTACAGGTAACTCATGTCCTCGGAGAAACCGCCGACATAGACCGTCGGCGCAGCGAGGATTTCCTTCAGGTAGCCGTCGCGGAAGCGCTGGTCCAGGGCCTCGGCGACCGTGATCCCCTTGAGCTGGCGATGGGCGTACCGCAGGCGCCGGAAATCGACGCCGTAGCTGCCGTCCATGATCTGGTGCTGATAATAGGAGTCGCGTCCGTGCTCGTCGACCTCACGGAAGAACCCGGCGATCGCCTCGGCCTCCTCCGGGAATCGCTGGCAGAGCACGCGCTCGACTTCCGCCGGCGAGTTGCCGAGCACGATCTGCTCGCCCGGCAGGCAAGCTTCGAAGCTGTCCGGGTGCTGGACCAGCTCCACCTCGTTCTCCAACTGCAATTCGCGGAACAGGCGGAAGAAGTTGCCGCCGTCGATCCGGGTGCCGGAAATCTTGTGCAGGCTGCAGTCGAAGTAGGCGTCGAGCTTCGGTCGAGTGAACAAGGTCGCATAACCGCCGGCCGCCGTGTGGCGGTCGATCGCCAGGATGCGGGTGGCCGGGCGGAGATGCAGGACTTGGGCGGCGAAGGCCAGACTGGTGAGGCCGGCACCGACGCAGATCAGGTCCCAGTCTTCGACGTGCCTCACAGCAGCCCCACTTTGTTCAGCCAGTCGTACATCGGCTTCAGGCGCTTGGCGTTGAGCGCGAGGTTGGCTTCCGAGAAACACACCTCGCGCACCTGTTCCGCGTCCTCGATGTCGACGGGAAACGGGAACGAGGTGTATTTGGCGATTTCGGAGTTGAAGCTATAAGCCGGCTCCAGACGATCCAGCGCCGACTTGGCCAATCTCCGCAGCGGCTGCAGTTCGTCTTCCGGTGCACGGGCGAAGTGCGCCTCCACCACCCAGCGGGCGAACGCGATGTGGCGCGCCTCGTCGACATGGTGTCGGCGGTACAGCGCGCGCGTCAGCGGATCGACCTCGGCGCTCTGGGTGCCGTACATGGCGCCCAATTCGGCCATCCATTCGATGATCAGGGTGAACAGGATGCCCGCCACGGGCGGCATCTTCGGCACTTCCTCCAGCGCGAAACGCGGCGACGCTTCCGGCCCGAACAGCGGCAGTCCGGCCGCCTCTAGGTATCGGTGGAAGGTCATGATGTGGACCATTTCCTCCTTCGAAAAAATCATCAGGTAGTCGCGGACTTCCGGCGGAAGTTCGCGACCGTACCGGTTGAGGTAGCCCACATAGAGCACGGGCAGCACCTGTTCGAACGAGATGAACATCGACACATCGCGGGCGTTTTCCAGCCACAGGAGTTCATGCCGCTGTTCCGGCGTCAGCATCCCGTCGAAACGCGTGCCGGTTAGCCAGCCCTGGCAGACCTTCTTGGGAGGCAGCGAACGATCGACGCCGATCGACCAAGGCAGGCTGCTCAGCAGATCCATCGGTTCTTCGTGCGACGCCTCGATCAGCTTGCGAAGGCTGCGTTGGCGCCGTGCCTCGACATCGAGGATTGCAGGCTGCGCACTCATTCGTGTTTCCTTCGGATAGGTAGGTGAACACTCATACGGTGGCTGCAGCGCGTTCTTCGATGTACGCCGCGAAGTCGCCGACCGTGCGCAACTTGCCCGAGATCAGCAGATCGGGCTTCACTTCGATGCCGTACTTCTTCTTTATCAGCACCTGGATTTCGACGTAGTCGAGGCTGGCCAGGGCCAGCTCCTCCAAGGTCAAGTCGGCGTTGAGATCGGACTCGTCGATGTCCTTCAGCTCTAGGATGGTTTCGAACAGGAAATCCTGGGCGTTCATGCTGCTACTCCTTGGTTGGAAATCAGGGGAACCCGGACCGCGTCCGAGGTCTTGCTTGCGGAATCGAAGGCGGCCGGCAACTTCAGCAGTAGGCCGAGCTCCACTTGCATCACCACGACGCCATCGGCTTTCGCCACCAGCGGCACGTTGCAGATCAACTGGCCGTCGCCAGAGATGACTTCAGGTGCCCGGACCTCGTAGGCAAGCGTGCCGCCGGGTCGCCACGCAATACCCTCCGGCGCGCAGGCGGCGGGTGCGAACGTTACCGTGTGGCTGGTATGGACGATTAGGGACTGCTCGATGCCGCTGGCCAGCTGCTCGCCCGCGCGCTCATGGGTCCATGCGAGCAACGGCTCGATCTTGGTGCGCATGAAGTCGGCGAAGAGCACCGCGTCGAGGGCCACCCATGGTTCGCTTTCGCCGTAATGGTGATGGAACTGGGCGAAGACCGCCGGATCGAGCGTTGTATCAGGCAGGATCACTGGCCTTTTCAGCAACGCGACTGCCGGGTCCGCGCCATCGCCGAAACTGCCGCGGAAGTATTCTTCCTCCACGTCGGTACCGTCGACGCGGAACTGCAGGCCGCGCGCTCCGTTACGGGTCGAAAGGTGCAGTCGCTCGCCGTGCGGGATCGGCGCACGCAGCAGGGTACGGAACCGGCGCCACGCGGGAGTGGGCTCCTCAGCGGCTGCCGCGAACGCGCCGAACTCGCGTTTGACCGGCAGCATCGCAAGCATGCCATGCACGATCAGGGCATCGACGCCGAGGTCGCGCGCGCGGTCGATGTCGAAGTGGATCGGATTGTAGTCGCCAGAAAAACTGGCCCAGTGTTCGACGTCCGATTGTTCGAATCTCAGCTCCATCACGCTTCCTCAGACCGCTGCCGCTGGGCAGCCGAGTGGTATTTTTCAAGCACGAGCGCACAGTTCGTGCCCCCGAAGCCGAAGCTGAGGTTCATCGCGACGTCCACGTTGCGTCCGGTCGCATGCAGGCTTGGCGTGTAGTCGAGGTCGCACTCGGGATCTGGATTGACGAGGTGGATCGTCGCCGGCACGGTGCCTGATTCGATCGCCTTCAGGCAGACGATGGCTTCGAGGGAACCGGCGGCTCCGATAAGGTGTCCGGAGTATGATTTCGTGCTGGACATCGGGATGCGGCGCGCCGCGTCGCCGAGGGCCATCTTCAACGAGTTGGTCTCGTTGAGGTCGTTCTGGCGCGTCGAGGTGCCGTGCAGGTTGATGTAGTCGATGGCATCCGCGTCGCGGCCAGCATTGGCGAGCGAGCGCTGGATCACCTGCACGCGAGCCTGCATGTCGTCGGCCGGCGCGGTCATGTCGTATGCGTCGGAACAGTTGGCGTAGCCGGTGACCTCGCCAAGGATGGTTGCGTTGCGCGCCAGCGCGTGCTCGAGTTCCTCGAGGCACAGTACTGCGGCGCCTTCCGACAGCACGAATCCGCTGCGCGAGTTGTCGAACGGACAGCAGGCCAAGGTTGGGTCGTCCTGCGCCTTGCTCAGCGCCTGGGTGACATCGATGCTCCACACGTTGAAACCTTCGACTAGTGATTCGCTGCCACCGGCGAGCATGACCTTCTGGCGACCGGAGTGGATGATCTCGTAGGCGTCACCGATCGCCATGGTGCCGGTTGCACAGGCTGCGATCGGCGTGTTCTGGTAGCCGCGAAGGTTCCAGTTCAGCGACGTCAGGCCCGTGCCGATACTGTGCATCGACATCAGCGTCGCGAACGAGGTTGTGATTCCGAGTTCGCGAAATTCGTCGCGGTTACGGATGATGCTGTCGGTACCACCCCAGCCGGTTCCGATAATCACGCCAATATCGAACGGCGATACCGTGGCGGTCGGCGCGACACCGGTGCCAAACGCCATGTCCAGCGCCTCGCGCGAGGCGACCAGCGCGTTCTTCGCGAACGTAGGTGCCATCTTGAGCAGCGTCTTGGAGAAGTTCGCGTAGCGCTTGCGGTCCGGCGCCATGAATCCAAAGAACTTTGCCTGGACGTTAGCTTCGGACATATCGATGCGGGAGTATCCGACCCGGTACTCCATGATCGAATCCCAGATGGCCGGTACGTTTTCACCCAAGGCGCAGACGGCCCCGTATCCGGTCACCACTACTCGTTTGCTTGACATGTCATCTCCACAGCTGGATTCGCGTACTGACCGGAAGTCAGGGATGGGTCGTGCTGGAACTGGCCGCGGCCGGCGAGCACGTCGATCTCGTGCAGCAGGCGGCGGTTGAGGCTGGCGACCGAGGGCGCATCGAAGTAGGCCGGATCGAATTCCACCCGCACCAATACCGTGCCTTCCGCGCGGTCGACGCTGAAGGCGTAGTTGAGGGGCGAATGGAACTTGTCATGCCCATCCTGGTAGGCAAGCACCAGTGAATCATCGCTTTCCAGTTGAGCCACGTTATGGAAGTCGATGAAATTGAAGGTCGCCTGGAACGGCGCCGTTCCGTGGAGCTGCTCGGCGATGCTCGACGCCGGGTACAGGGCGAACGACTCCATTGCCGACAGCTCGTCCTGCACGGCCCGCACCAGCGTGGCCGATGCCACCGCGGTCTCGCCCGATGGAAGGAATTCGGCCCGGAATGGCAACAGGTTCCAGAACAGGCCAAGCCCGCCCAACGGATCCGACAGGCGCTCGCTGCGACCATTGCTCACGACGCCCACGCATGGATCGGCGGCTTCGCAGCCGTCGCCAACCATGCGCAGGTATCCCGCAAGCAACACCGCTTTCAACGACACCGACTGGTCACGGGCGAGCCGCTGCAATCCGGCGGTGCGATCGGCGTCGATGCGCAGGCTCAGGACGCCCGCTGCGTCAGCAGGCCCGGAACGCCGTGCAAATCCTCTACTCGGCGGACGCGCCAGGCGCGGCGTCCAGAAGGCATGCGCGGCCGCCGAATCCGCGGCTTCGCGCTCGAGAGCCACGTATTCCTTGAAGACGTTCGCACGAGTCGGCAACGACACGCGTTCGCCCTGAGAGAGCTTCTTGTACAGCCCGAACAGTTCCGCCAGGAAGTTCTGGTTGCCCCAACCGTCATCGACCGCGTGGTGAATGCTTAACAGTAGATCGAAACGCCCGGGCCCGGTGGCGAACCAGCGGACGCGGAACAGCGGGTCGCCAAGCCGGAACGCATCGCTTCGATCGCTCGCCACCCGCGCAGAGAGCCAGGCCATCTGCCCGCTCTCGTCGGCATTCGGCAACGCCTCTTCGGCGAAATCCAGCACGATCTCGTCCCGCACGCCTTGCAACAATTCTCCTTCCTCGCCATGCACCAGGACAGTTCGCAGGATCGGGTGCGATTTCGCCAGGAGCTCGAAGGCCGCTCGCATCGCATCCGGGGACGGCGCGGGTTCGTAAAACCGGAAGTACTGCTGGACGTGGTACACACCTTCGCCTGTCCGGGTTGGGTCGGCGTACGCGCGCACCATCAGGGACTGCATCGCAGTCAGCGGATAGACGTCGGACAACCCATTGGGCAGGTTCGTCGACAGCGACGTTTCCAGCCGGCGCAGATCGACCGGCGTGAGCGGAGATGCTTCCGCGGCCCGGGCGCGGGTCGCTAGCAGGCGGATGGTCTGGTAACGGAAAACATCGGCGACGCAGAGCGCCAGACCTCGCTCACGCGCCAGCCGGACGATCTGCAGCGAACGGATCGAATCGCCGCCGACGGCGAAGTAGTTGTCCTCGATCCCGATCCGCTCCAGGCCCAGCACGCGCTGCCAGACGTCGCACAGCAACCGTTCGTCGTGTGTATCGGGCGGTACGTACGCTTCGCGCAAGGTTCCCGCAGTCTCCGGCGCCGGCAACGCATCGCGATCGAGCTTGCCGTTGGCGGTCAGCGGCAGGTGGTCGAGCACCACGAACGCCGCCGGGACCAGGTGCTCGGCCACCTGCGCGGCCAGCGCGCTGCGCAAGTGCG
>NZ_JAANOY010000029.1 GCF_011320095.1 Cognatiluteimonas telluris
GATTCCGGGGCCGGCTTGGGCGGCACCGGCGTCGCCACCGGGGGCCGCGTCGCCGGCCGTGGCACCGCGTGCCTCGCAGGTCCGGTGCCGGGCGCGGCCGACGGCGCGCCGGCATCGCTGGCCGAAACCGCGGTCGGGGGCTCGCCGCCATTGCCGTCGAAGACGCGCAGGTCGAGCGCATGCTCGCCGTCGGGACCCTCGAAGACCGCGCTGCGCGGATTGAGCGCCGTCAGCCGGTAAGCCGGCTGCGCCTCGGGCGCTTCGCCGAGCTTGACCCGGATCGAATCGCCGCCGGACGTCGGCTGCACGATCGCTTCCTTCAGTGTCGGCGTGATCAGCACGCTGGTGAGCACGTAGTCGAAGGCCGGCGCGGCGTTGTCGTCGCCTTCGGCATTGATCGAGAACGGCTGCGGGCGACGATCCTCGGAGAACAGCGGGCGGGCGCTGATCTGGCTGTATTGCGAAAGCGGCCCCAGGCGCGCGGGCGTCGGCGCGGCCAGCGTTGGCAGTCGCGCCAGCAGGGCCGGATCGTCGGGAAGGCGCGCGACGTGCCCGCCCAGGCCGAGCAGCGCCAGCAGCCAGGCGAGCACGGCCCAGCCGGCCACGGTGGCCAGCACCCACGTCCGCGGGGCGACGCCCTCAATCCTCATTGGTCACCGCCGCCGGTTCGGTGGCCGCAGGACGGCGCGGGGTGGTGGCCCGCGCCTCGGCCGGCAGCGGGCGCAGGTAGCCGTAGAGGTCGAAACTCACGTCGAGTCCGCCGGCCTGGTTGCCAGCCTGTCCCGGAGCGAAGAAATAGCGCTGCGCCAGCACGTTGAGATTGTCGACGAACAGGCGCGGCGTGCCGCTCTCCAGCGCGTAGAGCACGCCCGCCAGTTCCGGCGTGCCACAGCGCAGGCGCACCTGCACGGTGACCTTGCGAAAGCGCAGCTTGGCCTGGGTGTCGTCCTCCAGCGGCGAGCGGTTGGTGATCGCGCAACTGCGGTTGCCGGGACTGGCTTCGGCGACTACCGATTCCAGCCGCTGCACCAGGCTGGCGGTGGCCAGCTCCGTGGTGCTTTCGGCCAGGAAACCCGGGCGCCGTGCTTCGGCCGCGCGCACCTGCTGCAGCTGGCGAGTGATCTCCGGCGCCTGGCGCAGTTGCATGCGCTGGCGCAGTTCGCGCTGCTGCAGGGACTGGATGCGGGCGTGGGTGTCGAGCATCGGCCCGGTCCACCACGAATGCACCAGCAGCAGGTACGCCAGCAATAACGCCAGCACCAGCAGCCCGAGGGCAAGCCAGCGATCGCGATCGGTGATCGCCCGGGGGGTCATGGCGCCGGCTCCGCTGTCGTCGAAGCGGGCATTTCTGCCTGCCTGCCGGCGCCGGGCTCGACTGCGACGTCGGCCATCAGGGTGAAGCGGTCGCGATGCGTGCGCGGGTCGGGTTGCAGCGCCCCGGTCAGCGCCGGCGAGGTCCACAAGGGCGAGCCTTCCAGCCGCGGCACCAGCGCCGAGGCTTCGCTGCTCAAGCCGATCAGCGTCAAGCGGGTGTCCTCGATCGCGAGCTTTTCCAGATAGGTGTTGTCGGGCAGGCGCCGGCTCAACTCGTCGAGGATCTCGACGTTGGTGGGGCGGCCGGCCCGGGCGCTGTCCACGAAGGCGGCACCCTGCACCGCGTCGAGCAGCTGCTGGCGTTGCAGACCGACCTGGCGCGCGGCCTGGCTGCGCGCGGCGACGGCCTGTTCCAGTGCGTCCGCGGCTTGGCGCTGGTTCTCCAGCACCTGCCACAGACCTGCCGCAATGGCCAGCAGCGCGATCGCCACCAGCGTCCAGTTCCACGCCCGCCAGGGATCGGCGATGCGCACCCGCGCGGCGGGCGGCAGCAGGTTGATGCCCTGCGGCACGCCGCCCGGGCCGGCAATGTCGACGCCCGCCAGGGTCGTCGCCAGCGGACCGAGCGTGGCCAGTGCCGCCTCGAAGCTGGCCTTGGGAACGACGAGCAGTTCGATGTCGGCCTGGCCGTCGGCGCGGCGCCCCAGCACGCGGGCGTCGTAGACGACGTTGCCTGCTTCGAATGGCGTCTGCCGCTCGATCTCGAAACGCAGCACGTCGCGCAGCCGGTCGACCGCCGCGGCGGGCACCAGCATCCGTCGGCGCAGGCCACTGCCGGCGGGCAGCAGCAGCCAGCGCGGCAGGTCGACGACCTGCGGCCCGAGCAACGCGGCCAGCGGATCGCCCGGGAGGTCGGGATCGGGCAGCGGCAGCTGCGCCAGGTCGAGGATGCCTTCGTCGCGCTCCAGCCGCAGCTGCAGCCCGGCGCCGTCGCTGGCCAGCAGCAGGCGATCGCGCGCCCAGCCGAACAACGCCTGCCAGCGCGGCGGCAGCCACGACGCCAGCGACGCACGCCACCAGGCGAAGAGCCCACCCGCGCCCAGTCCGATTTTCGCCCCGTAGGTGCCCAGGCTGTCGCGCAGGATCATTGCGCCGCGGTTCCTTGTTCCCAGTCCAGCGTCGTATAGGCCGAGCCGGGAGCGCCATTGCCGCCGGTGCGCACGACGCCCGTGATCGTCGCCGTGCGCCCTTCGTGGAGGCGTGCGACGCTGCGGATACTATACGTGCCGCCGTTTCCCGCCACGAGCCCGGTGCCCGCGCCCGGCAGTTGCGCTTCGCGCGCCGCCACCAGCGCGCGCCCGTCCAGGCCCATGGCCGTGAGCACCGGCGCCGCCGCGAGCGCGGCATCGGGCGTGCCGTTGCCGGTGTAGACAGTCAGGTAGGGCGCGACGCGGCGATAGACCGCCGGCGTCATCCCCAGCACCTGCTCGACTTCGGCCACGGTTTCGAAGGGTGCGTCCTTGGCGCCGTACGGCAGGCCGGCCGATGCGTAATCGGGATCCTCGGCACCCCCCTGGGGCTGGGTGAGCGAGTCGTTGTCGCGCCAGTCGACGATCGCCGACGCCAGCCGCTGCGCCTGGTCGGGTTCGACCTGCAACGCGCGCAACAGCGCGGCCAGCAGCCCGGGGTCGGCGGAGTTGATGTCGACCTTGCCCTGCTCGTCGGTGACGCGTACCTCGATCGGTATCCCGGCGTAACTCCAGTGGTAGACACGGCCGTCCGGGATCCAGTGGCGCCTGGGATCGGCGTCATCGACCCGCACCAGCGCCCACTCGATGCCGGCGCGCGCGGCCTGGTCGGCGATCGCGCCGCGGCTGAGCACGCGCTCCTGCAGGCGCTCGATCCGCGCGCTGAGTGCGAAGGCGCCGATCAGCGACGCCAGCAACGCCACCAGCCACATCACCAGCAGCAGTGCCGCGCCGCGCGCGTGCAGGCGCGCGGTCACGGCAGCGCCTGGGCGGTATCGGCCACGCCACTGGCGGCCGGCAGCGCGATGACCAGCTCCGGCCAGGCGACCTTGTCGGCGCGGGTGATGCGCACCGAGACCTGCAACGGCAGTCGGTCGACGGCGGTCCAGCGCGGCTGCCAGTCGCCGAGCGCGCCGCTGGCGTCGAGCGCCCGGTAGCGGAACTGCACGTCCGCCAGGCCCGTGGCCAGCGCTTCGGGGGCGTGCGGCGAGGAGTCGGCCACCTGCGCCGCGTTCTGCACCTGGGTGAACACCACCTGCAGCGCCACGCTGCCGTCGGCAGCCTTCACCGCCCGGATGTCGTGCAGGAACGGCCCGCCCCGGCCCAGGTAATCGGGCAGGTCGGCGACGAAGCGGATGCGGTCGGGCTCGCCGATGAAGCGGATCGGCGCGCCGGTTTGCGGATCGGTCGAAAAGCCGATCGCGCGCGCGGAGGAAATCCGCACGCGCAGGAAGTTGGCCGCTGCGCGCATGCGCTCGTTGCGTTGCGAGAGCTGCTCGCCGCGACGCACGATCGCGGTGGCCGAACTCAAGGTGGCGAAGCCCAGCGCCAGCGCCGCGGCCAGCAGCGCGGTGGCGAGCAGGACTTCGATCAGGGTGAAGCCGCGGCTGGCGTGCGACGGCAGGTCGTTGCGCAGGCATCGCGCGCGCGGCGTGCGCGCGCCGCGAAACCGCACCAGCGATCCACACGCCCACTGCGACGCCGACGCGCACACGTCCTGTTGCGACGGAGCGGTGGAACCTGACGGCCGAACGCGCGTGCTCATATGCCCGGAATCGACTGCACTGTGTCGGAACGGCTTAGCCGCAGCGTGTGCACGTCCAGGTGCTGCGCGGCCGATGCGCCCCATTCGATCGCCAGGTCGACCTGGAACAGCTGCGCGCCATCGGCCGTCGCCGCGATCCTGTGCGTGCCCGGGTCGATGTAGGGGTTGATCGCCAGCGTCCAGTGGTAGCGCTCGTTGTCGAAGCTGCCTTGGCGGGTGCCGGCCTGCAACGGTTCACCGACCCCGACCTGGTCGAGCAGCGACTGCGCATGCAGCGTCGCGCGGCCGGCGCCGTCGGCCCAGTGCACCTGGCGCGCGGCGTTGGACAGGCTGCCCAGGAGCAGCGTCAGCGCCAGCGCCAGCAGCGCGAAGGCGACGATGACTTCGATCAGGGTGTAGCCGCGCGCGTGGCATCGGGGGCCGGCACTGCGCCACCTGCATGCGGTCGCCGGGGCGCTGCCGGCAGCGATCGCGCGCGACGCCGCCCGATGGCGGTGCCGATCGCCGACGACACCCGCCTCAAGCGCAGGCGCGCCGACGCCGCACCCATGTCCCGGACGACGTGGATGCATCGCCGTGGTCATCGGTCGCTCCCGCCCTGGCTCAGGTCCACCGCCCGCTCTTCGACCTGCCCGGTCAGCCAGCCGACGTCCACGTCCCACGCCGCCTTGCCCGCCGACAGGCGGATTCGGCCACCGGTGGAGGCGCCATCGGGGAAGAATTCGATCGCACCTTCGCGCGACTGCCGGCGATCGGCCTGCGCCTCGCGCGCGCCGATGAAGTCGATCGCGAGCTTCTCCGGGATCCGCCCATGGTGCTGCTTGGGCGCCTGCCACGTGTGCGCGGCCGGATCGATGGTGAAACGCTGCGGTTGGCCGGTGGCGATCGCCTGCGCTCGCGTGTAACGCAGGTTGGAGCCGATCTGGCGCGCGCTGGCCTTGAGCTGCATGCCGCGGAAGCCCCCGCCCATCGCGGCGGCCGCCAGCACGCTGGCCAGCGCGATGATCGCCATCACCAGGATGATCTCGAGCAGGGTGAAGCCTCGCTGCGACGATCTCCGGGCCACGACGTTGTCCGCGCCGTCGACACGGCCCTCGTCATCCGCACGCCGATTGCTGTTGCCGGCCACGGCCGAAGGATTCGTTACTGGTACTTGATGTCCGCATCGACGCTGCTGCCGCCGGGCTTGCCGTCCTTGCCCAGGCAGACCAGGTCGAACGGCTGGCCGTCACCGGGCACCGTGTATTCGAACGGATGGTTCCAGGGATCCTTCAGTTCGGCCGGCTTGGCGTAGGGGCCGAGCCAGCCGCTCGCATTGCCCGGCTCGGTCACCAGGTCGTCGAGCGAGCCCGGCAGGTTGCCGGTGTCCATCTCGAACTGCTGGATCTTCTCGGCCATCGTCTGCACCTGCGCCTTGGCCAGGTTGGCCTTGGCGCGATCGCCGCCGCCGAGGATGCGGGTGGCGGCGAAGGCGACGATGCCGCCGATCAGCACCACCACCAGGATGATCTCGATCAGGCTGAAACCGCCCTGGGCGGCACGCCGCGGCGGGCGGCGGAAGGAACGTTGGCTGCGCATGGAGGGAGTCCTTGGGCGATGTTCGAAACCGTCTATTGTGGCCGAAGGGGCGGAAAGTTCCGTTGCCGCGCCTTCACCCGTCGTGATGGCGTCCCGCGCGGGCCGGTTCAGCCGATCACGTTGGTCAGGTCGTAGATCGGGGTCAGTACCGCCAGGATCACCACCCCGACCACGCCGGCCAGCAGCAGGGTCACCGCCGGCACCAGCGCGGCCAGCATGCGATCCATCGCCAGCGAGGTCTCCTGCTCGAAGGTGTCGGCGGTGCGCAGCAGCATCGTGTCCAACGCGCCGGATTCCTCGCCGACCTGGATCATCTGCAGCGCCAGCCGCGGGAAGCGCTTGCCTTTGGCCAGCGCCGCCGACAGGCCGATGCCGTTCTTGACGTCGTCCGCGGCCGCCTCGACGTTGTCGGCCAGCGCGCGATTGCCCAGCACGTTGCGGCCGATGGCCAGCGCGGTGAGCAGCGGCACGCCGTTCCTCAACAGCGTGCCGAGGGTGCGCGCCAGGCGCGCGGTCTCGATCTTGGCGACCAGCGGCCCGGCGAACTTCTGCAGCAGGATCCACTCGTCGAAGCGCGCGCGGAACACCGGGTCGCGCCGCTTGCGGTCCAGCCACCACAGCCCCAGCGCCGGCACCACCAGCAACACGATCCACCAGGTGCGCACCAGCATGCCGACGCCGAGCACGATCTTCGTGAACCACGGCAGCGGCGCGTCGAGGCTGTCGTACATCGCCGCGAACTGCGGCACCACGAAACCGAGCAAAAACAGCATCGACAGCCCGACCATGACCAGCAGGATCGCCGGATAGATCAGCGCGTTGATGACCCGCCCGCGCATCGCCCGGCTGCGCTCCAGGTAATCGGCCAGCCGCGCCAGCGTTTCGTGCATCGAGCCGCCGGCCTCACCGGCGCGCACCATGTTGATGTACAAGCGCGAGAACGTACCGTGCTGGCGCTCCAGCGCGGTCGACAGCGCGGTGCCGCTGCGCACCGCATCGCGGACATCGGTTAGCGTGCGCCTGGCGGCATCGTCCTCCGGCAACTCCAGCAGGATCGTCAATGCCCGGTCGAGCGGCTGCCCGGCGCCGAGCAGCGTCGCCAGCTGCTGGGTGAACTGCACCAGCCGCTCGCCGGCGAAGGCCTTGGGCTTGAACAACGCCCGCCACGCCGATTCCCCGCCGCCTTCGCTGGCCAACCGCGCCTCGATCGGCAGGTGCCCCTGCTCCTGCAGCCGCAGCACTACCTCGGCATCGCTGGCGGCCTCCATCTGGCCATCGAGCGTCTCGCCGCGGGTGTTGAGCGCCTTGTAGCGGTACAGCGGCATGGGGTCAGGCGTCCTCGGTGACGCGCAGCACTTCCTCGATGGTGGTCACCCCCGCGAGCGCCTTGACGATGCCGTCCTCGTACATGGTGCGCATGCCGGCGTTGCGGGCGAGCTGCTCGAGTTCGCCCATGCCGGCGTGGCGCATGACGGCGCGGCGGAGCTCATCATTCATGACCATGAACTCCATGATCGTGGTGCGGCCCTGGTAGCCGGTCGGCGCGATCGCCGAGCCGCGCGGGCGGAACAGGAAGATCTCGCCCTCGGGCTGGTAGCGGCGCAACGCGAATTTCTCGATTTCCTCCGGGGATGCCGGGTAGCGCTCGGCATGCGTCGGCTCCAGCCTGCGCACCAGGCGCTGGGCGAGGATGCCGTTGATGGTCGACGTCAGCAGGTAATCCTCGACCCCCATGTCGAGCATGCGGGTGATGCCGCCGGCGGCGTTGTTGGTGTGCAGCGTCGACAGCACCAGGTGGCCGGTCAGCGCGGACTGGATCGCGATGCGCGCGGTTTCCAGGTCGCGCATCTCGCCGATCATGATGATGTCCGGATCCTGGCGCACGATGCTGCGCAGCGCATGCGCGAAGTCCAGCCCGATCTGCGGCTTGGCCTGGATCTGGTTGATGCCTTCGATCTGGTATTCGACCGGATCCTCGACGGTGATGATCTTGACGTCGGGCGTGTTGAGCTTGGACAACGCGGTGTACAGCGTGGTGGTCTTGCCCGAGCCGGTCGGGCCGGTGACCAGCAGGATGCCGTGCGGCTGCTCCAGCACCTTCTGGAACTGCGGCAAAAAGTGGTTCGTGAAGCCAAGCCGCTCGAAGTCGAACACCACCGTCTCGCGATCGAGCAGTCGCATCACCACGCTCTCGCCGTGCGCGGTCGGCACCGTCGACACGCGCAGGTCGAGCTCCTTGCCCTGCACACGCAGCATGATGCGGCCGTCCTGCGGCAGGCGGCGCTCGGCGATGTTCAACTTGGCCATGATCTTGATGCGGCTGATCACCGCGGCGGTGAGGTTCTGCGGCGGGCTTTCGCCCTCCTCCAGCACGCCGTCGATGCGGTAGCGGACCTTGAGCCGGTTCTCGAACGGCTCGATGTGGATGTCCGACGCGCGCAGCTCGACCGCGCGCTGGATGATCAGGTTCACCAGCCGGATCACCGGCGCTTCGGAGGCGAGGTCGCGCAGGTGTTCGACGTCGTCGATGTCGCCCGATTCGCCCTCGGCGGTCTCCACGATCGCGCCCATCGCGCTGCGGCCCTGGCCGTGCCAGCGTTCGATCAGGTCGTCGATTTCCGAGCGCAGGGCCACCCGCGGCAACACCTCGCCCCCGGTCGCCAGCCGCACCGCGTCCTGCGCGTAGGTGTCCTGCGGGTCGGCGACCAGCAGCTCGACGCCCTCGGCGTTTTCGGCCAGCGGCACGACATGGAACTGCTTCATGAACTTCACCGACAGCAGCACGTTTTCCGGCGGCAGTTCGGGCGCGTCCTTGGCGCTGACCAGCGGCAGCCCCAGCACCGCGGCCGCGGTCTCGGCGTGGTCGCGTTCGGACACCAGCCCCAGGCGCGCCAGCAGCCCCACCAGGCTGCCGCCGGTTTCTTCCTGCAGCCTGCGCGCCCGCGCGAGGTCGGCGTCCTTCAGGCGCCCCTTGCCCAACAACGCGGCGATGATGGCTTCATCCGCATCGGGTTCGACCGTGCCCGCCGCGGCCATGCTGTCCTGCCCGATTTCGCTCACGATGCCTCCGCGTTCAGGGCGCCGACTTTAGCAGGCACCCTGCAAGGGCGGGCTCGACGGTTACCATCCACCGCTTCGCACTCCACCACCGCCTCCACCCATCGGGACACCCATGGCCAATCGACCCCTGCTGCGCGCCACCCTCGTCCTGGCCGTCGTGCTCTGCGCCGCATCGGCGTGCCAAAAGCAGGCCGCCGCGCCCGTCGACCCGACGGCGCGGGTTGCGCATCCCGGCGCCTCCCCGGTCGCGCCCTCCCAGCCACGCATGGCAGGACCGTCGCATGACGGGTCCGGACCCCGCGCGCCGGGACTTGCCAAACCCCAACGCGACACCACCCCGGTGGACGCGACGGTGACCGCCGTACGCCTGAGCAGCCATGGCGACGCCGACGCCGGAACGATCGGGCCGCTGGCCAGCACCTTCGGGCGGAGCGACACCGTGTATGCCCAGGTGGATACGTCCGGCTCGGCCGCGTCCTACTCGCTCTACGCCAGGTGGATCGCGCCCGGCAACTTGGTGCTGTCGGATTACGGGCTGCACGTTGGCCATCCGGGCACCGCGCATACCGTGATCAGCCTGAGCAAGCCCGATGGCTGGCTACCGGGCGCGTATCGCATCGAACTGGCGATCAATGGCAAGCCGCAGCGGACGGTCGTGTTCCAGGTCCGCTGAACTCCCGTACTCCACCACGGCACGATCCTTGCGCACGGTCGGAGGGTCGTCCTGGTTGATCCACCCTGCTCAGGCGCCATCGCGCGACTACTCCCAAGGCAATCCCATGACTTCGTTCCTGCGCGCCGCGACCGGCGCACTGCTGCTGGCTGTCGCATTGATCGGCACCACCGTGCCAACGCCCGCCGTCGCGGCACAGAGCTACGACAACTGCACCGGCTTCATCGATTCGCTGCCGGCGACGATCACCAGGCAGGGCACCTGGTGCCTGCGGCATGACCTGGCCACCAGCATCAGCAGTGGCTACGCCATCACGATCGCCACCAGCAACGTGACCATCGACTGCAATGATTTCAAGATCGGCGGGACAGCCGCCGGGACGGGAACCTCGACCTTTGCCATCTACGCCATCGGCAGGCTCAACACCACGGTTCGCCATTGCAACATCCGCGGATTTTTCGATGGCATCAACATCCAGCCTCCCAGCGCCGGAACCGTCATCGAAGACAATCGGTTCGATGGCAACACATATGCGGGAATGATCGTGTGGGGGGACAATTCCGTGATCCGCCGCAACAGCATCAACGACACCGGCGGTTCCTCCCACCTCACCGGCCAGGCGTTCGGGATGATGATCTATTCCGCCACCGACATCGTCGACAACACCATCAGCGGCGTGTACCCGCAGCCGGACGCAGGCGACGCGATCGCCTATGGAATCTATACCGCTTACAACACCGGTGGTTCGATCGCGGGCAACCGCGTCCGCGGCCTGGTGCCAAGCGGCGCGGGGGTGGCATTCGGGATGTACAACTTCGCGCCGTCCATGCTCGGCATCAAGGACAACACCCTGGTCGGTCCGGGCATCGGCGATGGACTGTACTGCGAGGGCAGCGACTCCCGGGCGATGGGCAACATGATCAGTGGTTTCGCAACCCCGATCGAGGGTTGCCGCGACGACGGCAACAGCCTTTGACGCAGCGCGCGGGGCTGGGAGAACCAGATCCGCGGGATGCATGGAGCGGGGCCTGGGCGTATCGACTGGCGTCGCGCCTTGGCCCGAGGCCGGGCGGAAGGCGATGCCGACGCCGATGCGGCAATCAAGGTGCAACCTCCCCCGGGGCGACCGCCGGCCACGACGGCGCCCCGCACCTCGCTGGCGCCTATTGGCCGCCCAGCAACCTGCCGTGGTAGAGCGGCGACATCCAGCCCAGGTAGTCGGGCGTGCGATGGGCACTGGCGAAGGGCTTGCCGCGGATGGCCGCGTATTCGGCCGCCATCCGCGGCCAGGGGTGCTCGCGGCGCGGCACGTTGGTGGCCACCCCGCCATGGAACTGGTGGAACGTCGCCTCGCCCAGCAGCATCACCGGCTGCATGCCCTGGTGCTCGTGCGCGATGTTGAAAAAGTCCAGGTTGACCAGCCCCCCACCGGGGCTGGTGAAGCGTTCGTCCAGCCCGCCCAGGGCGATGAAGTCGGCGCGGCGCAACGCGAAGCAGTTGCTTTCCGAAAGCCTGGAGAGGTAGCCGCTGCCGGATGAAAGCGCGACGCTGGAGATGTCGAACAGGCGATAGCCATCGCCGCGCCAGTCGATCGTTTCCAGCAACCGGTCCTCGACCGACTGGCAATAGCCATCCTCGATCGACTCGTTCTGCGGCTTGTGGCCCAGGTGCATGCCGAGCGTGTAGACGAACGGGTGCGCCGACAGGCGCAGCGCGGCCAATGCGTAGTGAACGACCCTTGGCGACAACATGCGCGCGCCATCGATGCAGACCATCACGTTTTCCGCGCGCGAGGCCGACACCGCGTGGTTGACGGCGGCGCAGGGCGAGGGCCATGGCGACGTGAACGCCATGTGGCGGAACTGCGGCCCGAAAGCGGCGACGTCCGTCGGCGACAGCGGCTGCCTTGAGTTGCTGTCGACCGCCAGTACTTCGTAGTCGCCGGACTGGACGCCGCGCTGGTAGCCGGTGGCCAGTGTATGGAGGGTCCGTGCGGCTTCGCGCCGCATGTCATGGAACACGACGATGATGCTCAGGGCTGGTGCGGTCACGATCCGGCCTCCTGCTCGAGGCGTTCCAGCACCGCAGCGACCGACGGCGGCAACGCTGGCCCGTCGGTTTCCTGGCCAGCCGTGCGCAGGCCTGGCTCGAAGAACCCCTCGCCCGTCGCCGGGAGGCCGGGCTCCAGCCCGAGCGCGGACGCCAGGCGCGCCACGGCCGCACGGTATTCGCCATCGGGAAGATCGAACGACAACAGCGGAAAGCGGTGGTGCCGGCGATAGTCGAGCAGGCGGGCATTGTACTGCCGCCACAATTCGAGTCCCTGGTCGAAAGGCATGCCGCCGCGTGCATGCAGTGAGCGCGCCACCCGCCAGGGATGTCGATACGTCCCCACCAGGCGCACGTCCGCCGACCCGCCCTGCCAGAACGGCAACGTGAGCACCGTGCGCGGGTCCTTGAAGCCCCAGGGCCCCGGCGCATCGCCTTGCAGCCGGGCGATGATGTCATCGCGTTCGGCCGCGTGGGCCGGCGTCCATCGCAGCGTCGCCGGCGGCTCGTCCCACCGTCCCCCGCTTGCATCGAGCACGGCGTCGTTGAGCGCGGTGATGCGTTGGCTCTCCCGGTTGCCCTTGCGATTGTGGGGATTCCATTCATGTACCTGGCCCAGGTACAGGCCGCATTGCTGCAGGCTTCCCGTCAGGCAGCTGGTGCCGCTGCGGTGCATGCCCAGGATGACGATCCCGGGCGCCTTCGCGGGCGACGCTGTGCTGGCTAAACTCATCACCGCTCCATTCACCTGGTTTCCGCATTGTCGACGTGGACCCTTGCCATTGACCAGCCCATCGTTGCCATCGCAAACAGGTGATTCCGTGCCGATCGCCATCGGTGGCGTGGGCGGCAGCGGAACACGCCTGGTCGCCGGGCTGCTGCGCACGCTGGGGGTCTTCATTGGCGACGACCTGAACGTCGCCAATGACAACCTCTGGTTCACGCTGCTGTTCAAGCGGCCGGGCGTGCTGGCTGTCGACGAAGCCGAATTCGATGCATTGCTCGGCGCGCTGGTGGCCGGGCTGCGCGGCGGTGCCCCGCTAGCCGAGGACGTGGCCGCCCGCGTGTTCGAACTCGCCATCGCCGATCGCCCCAACCATCCCGCCGCGCGCCTGCGGGCCAGCGCGCAGTCGCTGCTGGCCGCGGCCAACCGCCCGCCGACGGCAGGCCGCTGGGGCTGGAAGGAACCCAATACCCACCTGCTCATCGAGCGCATCTGGCAGCGCCTGCCGACACTGCGGTACGTCCATGTCGTCCGCAACGGCATTGACATGGCGTACGGGCGCAACCAGAACCAGCTCAAGCTATGGGGCAAGCAGGTGCTGGGTGAGGACGGGCCGGTGACGCCAGCACGCTCACTGGCGTACTGGTGCCATGTCCACCAACGCATGCAGGCATTGCTGGCGGCCAATCCACGCCGGATGTACTGGTTGGACTATGACGCCCTTTGCAGCGACCCCGGCCGGCACCTGGCGCCGCTGCTCGCGTTTCTCGCATTCGATCCGGCACTGGCGGCGTCGATCGACCTGGGCATCGAAGCAATCCAGCGCCGGCGCGACCCCACCACGCCGCTGGATGCATTCGATCCCCGTGACCTGGCCTTCGCGCACTCACTTGGCTACGGCTGAACCGCGGCCGTCGTGGCCGCGGGCGTCCGGATTTCCCGTTGACGAAGGGACCTGCGGCCATCGCCGCATTGGGGAAGCCGGAACATGAATAACCTCGTCAAGGGCCTGTCGGGGATTGCCCCGCTGGCCATCGCATTACTCGGTTCAACCACCGCATTGCCGGTGCGCGCCGCGGAGAGTTTCGACAACTGCACAGGCTTCATCGATTCGCTCCCTGCTTCGGTCAGCACACAGGGCACCTGGTGCCTGCGCCATGACCTGGCGACCTCGATGGCATCGGGCAATGCGATCACCGTGGCGACAAACAACGTCACCATCGACTGCAACAACTACAAGGTGGGCGGTACCGCCGCCGGCGCTTCCACCGCGACCATCGGAATCGCGGCCGAGAACCGGGTCAATACCACCGTGCGCCACTGCAACATCCGTGGCTTCCGCAATGGGATAGCCCTGACGGGCACGACCGGCGGAAACGTGGTCCAGGACAATCGATTCGACGGAAACACCTACAACGGCCTGGTCGTCGCAGGCGATGGTTCGCTCATCCAGCGCAACCAGGTGGTCGATACCGGCGGTGCCCCGGGGGCCCAAGGCATAGGCATCTGGACTTACGGAAACGTCGATGTCCTCGACAACACCGTCAGCGGCATGGCAACGGCCAATACGGCGTACGGCATCTACACCGACAGCAATTTCGGTGGCGTCGTTGCCGGGAACCGGGTGCGGGGACTGGTCCCAGCGACGAGCACGTCCTATGGGATCTACAACCTGTCGGCGGTCAACGTATCGGTTTACAACAACGTGGTGGTCGGAACCAGCCTGGTATCCAGCATTGGACTTCGCTGCACTTCCTCCGATTCGACTGCCAGGGACAACTTCGTCTATGGCTTCACGACATCCATCGTTGGTTGCCGTGATGACGGCAACAGCCTCTAGATAGCGGGCAGTCGCCACGGCCACGGCGGCCAGCGGATCGTTTCCGGCTTGTCGCCGTGCCCGATTGACCGGCCAGCAGGGCCATTCTTGCGGGCCCGTGAGCGAGTCCTGCCACGCGTGGCAGCAAGCCGCGCAGCTCGCGCCACTTCGGTTTCGAGCCTGGCGGCGTGGGGCCGGCCATCGGCGCCGGCACGCGTCCCCGGGCAAAACCGCGCCGGGCTACGTGACCCGACGGGTGGGCGACGATTCCCGAAGCCGCCGCCGGCCACGGCCACCGGGGGGGATCCCGCAAGCGCCAGCGGAACGCTTCGGATTGTCAGTAGCCCCGCGCCGTGGCCGTGACAGTGGCCGTGGCGGCGAGGCATCTCACCTCACCCGAACCCGGGCATTGCGGAACATCCGCAGCCACGGCGAATCGCCCGACCAGTCGCGCGGCGCCCAGCTGTAGTTGGTCACGCGCAGGGTGCGTTCGGGATGCGGCATCAGGATGGTGACGCGGCCGTCGTCGGTGGTGAGCCCGGCAATGGCGTCGTGCGAGCCATTGGGATTCATCGGATAGCCGGTTGCCGGAGCACCGTCGCCGTCGACGTAGCGCAGTGCGACGCGCGCACCGTCGGCCATGCCGGGCGAAGCGAACTCCGCGCGGCCCTCGCCATGCGCAACCGCGACCGGGATCCGCGAACCGGCCATGCCCTGCAGGAACAGCGATGGCGATTCGACGACTTCGAGCAACGCCAGCCGCGCTTCGTACTGCTCGCTGCGGTTGCGCAGGAACCGCGGCCAGTGACCCGCGCCGGGAATGATGTCGGTGAGCTGCGACAGCATCTGGCAGCCGTTGCAGATGCCCAGCGCGAAGCTGTCGCCGCGGGCGAAGAACTCCGCGAAGGCCGCGCGCAGCTCCGGGCGTTCGAGCACCGACGTCGCCCAGCCGCGCCCGGCGCCGAGCACGTCGCCGTAGCTGAAGCCGCCGCAGGCGACGAAGCCGGTGAAATCCTGCAGTCGCGCGCGACCGGCGACCAGGTCGCTCATGTGGACGTCGACGGCGGCGAACCCGGCGCGATCGAAGGCGACCGCGGTTTCGATCTGGCTGTTGACGCCCTGCTCGCGCAGGATCGCGACCTTGGGCCGGACGCCGGTGTTGATGTAGGGCGCGGCGATGTCCTCGGCCGGATCGAACGCCAGTTGCGGCTTCAGGCCCGGCGCGTCGAAGCGGCGCGCGGCATCGCGTTCGGCGTCGGCGCACTCCGGGTTGTCGCGCAGGCGCTGCATCGCGTGCGTCACCGACCACCAGGCGTCGAATAGTTCCTCCCAGCGCCACTCGACCAGGGTGTCGCCGTCGCAGCGCACGCGCACCTGCGGCGAGCGCGTCGGCCGTGCGATGCGCTGCGCGCAATCGATCAGGCCATGGCGCTCGACCAGGTCGGCGAACGCGGCGCGATCGGCGCAGTCGATCTGCACCACGGCGCCGAGCTCTTCGGCGAACAGGGTGCGGAACGGATCCTCGCCCCAGCCGTCGAGGTTGATCTCCAGGCCCATGTGCGAGCAGAACGCCATTTCGCACAGGCTCGCGAACGCACCGCCGTCGGAGCGGTCGTGGTAGGCGAGCAGCAGCTTGTCTTCGCGCGCGTCGCGGATCAGCTCGAAGAACGCGCGCAGGCGTTGCGGGTCGTCCAGGTCCGGCACGCCGAAGCCGGCGCCGTCGCCGGCAAATGCGGGCAACGCGCCGACCCGACCGGCCTGCGGATGGCACTGGGCGAGGATCGATCCGCCCAGGCGCTGCTTGCCTGCGCCAAGGCCAATCAGCCACAACTCCGATTCGACCTCGCGCGCGAGCAGCGGCGTGAGTTGCTCGCGCACGTCGGTGACCGGCGCGAATGCGGTGACGATCAGCGACACCGGCGAGACGGATTTCTGCGCGACGCCGCCGGCGATGTTGGCGTCGCCGGCGCCATGCCACTGCGCCTGCATCGACAGCGAGTCCTTGCCGACCGGGATGCTCAGGTCCAGCGCCGGGCACAGCGCCATGCCGACCGCCCTGACAGCATCGAACAGGCGCGCGTCCTCACCCGGATGCCCGGCCGCGGCCATCCAGTTGGCGGACAGCTTGATGCGCTCCAGCGCTTCCACCGGCGCCGCGCACAGGTTGGTGATCGCCTCGCCCACCGCCATGCGCGCGGCGGCGGCTGGATCCAGCAGCGCCAGCGGCGTGCGTTCGCCGATGGCCATCGCTTCGCCGTGGTCGCCTTCGAATCCCGAAAGCGTGATCGCGCAATCGGCCACGGGAAGCTGCCACGGCCCGACCATCTGGTCGCGCGCGGTCAGCCCGCCGACGGTGCGGTCCCCGATCGTGACCAGGAAGGACTTGGAGGCGACGGTCGGATGCGCGAGCACGCGCAGGCCGGCTTCGCGCAGGTCCAGCGACGCGGTCGACAACTCGGGCCAGCGCGGTGCCGGCGGATGCGCGGTATCGCGATGCATCTTCGGCGGCTTGCCGAAGAGCAGGTCCATGGGCAGGTCGATCGCCATGTCATCAGCCCCTCTCCCCGCGGGAGAGGGGTTGGGGTGAGGGTCCGTGGCGCCACGCATTCCGTCGTGCTGCACACCCTCATCGGCTCCAGGCGGTAGCCCGCCTGGAGCACCTTCTCCCGGAGGGAGAAGGGACAACGCGCCATAGCCGACGACGAGGCGTTGCTCGGCCGTCGCCGTGCCGACCACCGCGAACGGGCAGCGCTCGCGCAGGCACAGCGCAGCGAACTCGGCCACGCGCTCCTGCGCGATGCCCAGCACGTAACGCTCCTGCGATTCGTTGCACCACAACTGCAACGGCGACAGCGAAGGATCGTCGCTGGGCACAAGATCGAGGTCGATCACGCCACCGACGCCGGAGTCGTGCAGCAGTTCGGGGATCGCATTGGAAAGGCCGCCGGCGCCGACGTCATGGATCGACGCGATCGGGTTGTGTTCGGCCAACGCCACGCAGCGGTCGATGACTTCCTGGCAGCGGCGCTCCATTTCCGGGTTGTCGCGCTGCACCGAGGCGAAGTCGAGTTCGGCCGCGCTGTCGCCCGAGGCGACCGAACTGGCGGCGCCGCCGCCGAGCCCGATCAGCATCGCGGGGCCACCGAGCACGATCACCGCGTCGCCGGGTTGCAACGGACGCTTGGCGACCATCGGCCGGTCGATCGCGCCCAGCCCACCGGCGAGCATGATCGGCTTGTCATAGGCGCGCGCCAGGCCATCGCCTTCGGCCAGCTCGAAGCTGCGGAAATAGCCGGTGAGGTTGGGACGCCCGAATTCGTTGTTGAACGCCGCCGCGCCCAGCGGCCCATCGAGCATGATCTCCAGCGCCGGCGCCATGCGCGGATTGAGCGGTCGCGGCGCGCCGTCGTGCACTTCCCACGGCTGCGCGAGCGTGGGGATGCGCAGGTGCGAGACGCTGAAACCGGCGAGCCCCGCCTTCGGGCGCGCGCCACGACCGGTCGCGCCCTCGTCGCGGATCTCGCCGCCGGCGCCGGTGGAGGCGCCCGGGAACGGTGCGATCGCGGTCGGGTGGTTGTGGGTTTCGACCTTGATGCAGAACGCGCCCGGTGCCGAGGCCTCCGCGCGGTATTCGTGGCTGTGCGGATCCGGGCGGAAACGTCGCGTCGGATAGCCTTCGACCACCGCCGCGTTGTCGCTGTACGCCGACAGCGTGAACTCCGGCGTCTGCGCATGGGTGTGCTTGATCATCCTGAACAACGACACCGGCTGGCCGTTGGGCTGCAGCTGTTCGCGGCCGTCGATGCTCCAGGAGGCGTTGAAGATCTTGTGCCGGCAATGCTCCGAATTGGCTTGCGCGAACATCATCAGTTCGACGTCCGACGGATCGCGGCCGAGGGCGCCGAAGCGCTCGCGCAGGTAGGCGATTTCGTCTTCGGCCAGGGCCAGGCCCAGGCGCGCGTTGGCGGCATCCAGCTGCGGCAGCGGGATGCGCTCGAGCGCACCGCGTGCCGGCGCGTCGAAGCGCAGCGCCGCCGCCTGTGCGGCATCAAGCAACGACTGCGTCATCGGGTCGTGCAGCAGTGCAGCCAGTGCGGCCTGCGTCGCGGCATCACCGGGCCAGCCGGCGACGTCGATCCGGGTGCCGCGCTCGACCCGCCGGATCGGCAGGCGCGCGCCGTGCAGCAGTTCGGTGGCCTTGCTTGACCAGGGCGAGATCGTGCCGGTGCGCGGGACGACGTAGAGCGTGGTGGCGCCATCGCCGGCATCCGACGCCGACGGGGTGACCTGCAGGATGCGCTCCAGCGTCGCGCGCGCGGCGATGGAGGGCGCGCCAACTCCATTGGCGGGTTCGACCCAATAGGCGAACCTGGCGTGGAGCAGGCGTGCAGCCGGATGGACGGACTGCAGGCGGGATTCGAGCCGCGCGCGGCGGAACTGCGACAGGGCCGGCAGGCCCTCGAGCACGATCATGTGCGGCGGAACCGTGGAAAACGGCCCGTTATTGTAACGGAGTCCAGGCGCCGGCCCGCGAGGCCCGGCGCGGGCGCGCGCCGGCCGCGCGCCAAACGATTACATCGAACCGGTGGCGGTGCTCGGTGCCGGCTTGGCGCCACCGGCCGCCATCTTGTCCAGCTCGGCGCGCAACTGTTCGGGCGGGATGTAGCCACCCAGCTGGGTACCGTCGCTGGCCAGGATCATCGGCGTCCCGGTCAGCCCGACGCGCTGGCCCAGCTTGTATTCCATGGTCACCGGATTCTTGCAGTCGCGCGCGGGCACCGGCCGGTCGTTCTTGGCATCGGTCAGGGCCTTCCGCGGGTCCTGGGCGCACCACACGGACACCATCTTCCGGAAGTCGTCGCTGCCCAGGCCCATGCGCGGATAGGCCATGTACTGGACCTCGATCCCCTGCCGGTTGTAGTCGGCGATCTGGCTGTGCAGCTTGCGGCAGTAGCCGCATTCGACATCGGTGAAAACGGTGACGGTGTACTTGGGATTGGCCGGTGCGAACACGATCCGGTCGCTGACCGGGATGGACTTCAACAGCCGCGCGCGGACCTTCGCCATGCTCGCCTCGCCCAGGTTCGTGCGATTGGCGATGTCGTACAGCGAGCCCTGCATCAGGTAGCGGCCGTCATTGCTGACATAGATCGGCTGGCCGGCGACGATGGCTTCCTGGAAGCCCTCGATTGGCGCCGGGCCGACCTGATCGATGTCGATCGTGGGATTGACCGCATGCAGCGCGGCACGCACCCGGGCTTCTGCGCCGGCGTCGGCGACGGCTGTCGTGGCGGGCGCCGCAGCAGGCCTGGCGGCCGTGGCCGGCGGACTGGACTGGGCACACGCCGAGAGGCTGACGGCGCCGAGCAGGACGAGGAGCGAGCGTTTCATGGGGATTCCTGGGCTGGGTGCCGGACGCGTGTGACCGGCACGGGCGCCATTGGGTTCCCGGATTGTCGCACGCAGCGCGTGGGCGGCCCTGTGCATTGGTCGGCGATTTGGGCGCTTTCAGCCGCGTGGGTGGTGCCGTGCGTGCAGGCGCTTGAGGTGCTCGCGGGCGACCAGGGTGTAGACCTGGGTGGTCGACAGCGAACTGTGGCCGAGCAGCATCTGCAGCGCGCGCAGGTCGGCGCCGTGGTTGAGCAGGTGGGTGGCGAAGCTGTGGCGCAGCACGTGCGGGCTGATCCGGTGGGGGTCGATCGCGGCCGCGGCACCATGGCGCTTCACCAGTTGCCAGAATTGCTGGCGGCTGAGGACCTGCCCGCCCGGGTTGAGGAACAGCCAGGCCGGGGTACGCCCGGCCGCCAGCGCCGGCCGCGCCTGCGCCAGGTAGCGCTCGAGCCAGTGCTGGGCTTCCTCGCCCAATGGCACCAGCCGCTCCTTGCCACCCTTGCCCAGCACCCGCAGCACGCCCTGGCGCAGGTTGACCGCGGTCGCCGGCAGCGCGACCAGTTCGCTCACGCGCAGGCCGGCGGCATACATCAGCTCGAGCATCGCGCGGTCGCGCAATCCCGCCGGGGTGTCGACGTCCGGCGCCGCCAGCAGGCCTTCGATCTCGGCTTCGGCCAGCGCCTTGGGCAGCGAGCGCGGCAGCCGCGGCGGATCGAGCAGCGCGGTGGGATCATCGGTCCGCTCGCCGCGGCGCAGTCGCCAGGCAAAGAACGCCCGCAATGCGGTCAGCAGCCGCGCGTTGCTGCGCGCCGAATACCCGTCGCGGGCGCGCCAGGCCAGGTAATCGAACAGCGCCGCGCGGTCGGCCTCGGCCAGGCCGCCACCGGCGCCGTCGCGCCAGCGCGCGAATCCCTGCAGGTCGCGGCGATAACCGGCGGTTGTCTGCCGGGCAACGCCCGACTCCGCCCACTGCGCATCCAGGAAGCCTTCGATCGCCAGCGAATCGGCATCGCGCAGCGGCGGCAATGCGATGGCGCGCTGGCGGCGTTGCGCGGGGGTGAGCGAGGGCATCACACCGACTTTAGCGACGGCCGCCGTGCGCGGCTATCCTGATTGGATGCCCGCGCCGACCATCGACACCCCGCCTTCCGCCTCCCCCGCGCCGAACTCGCCCGCGACGGCACCGGACGCTCCGTCGTCGATCGATCCCGGCGCCTGGGCACCGGCGCGCGCGCTCATCGGTTGGCGGCTGCTGGCACTGGTCTACGATTTCTTCCCCGCGGTCGCGCTGTGGATGCTGGCCTCGACCGCCTTCACGCTGGTCTATGCCGCGGGACACCCGTTGCGCCAGAACATCGCCCCGTTCAGTGCCTGGCAGTGGCTGTTGTGGCTGGTCTGCTGGAGCCTGACCGGGGCCTACGCCGTGGTCAGCTGGCGCCGTGGCGGGCGCACGCTCGGCATGCGGCCGTGGCGGCTGCGGGTGACCGTCGCCGATGGCGGCCCGGCGCCGGTGCGCGCGCTGCTGCTGCGTTATGCGGTGGGCACGGTATCGTTGCTGCTGGGTGGGATCGGGTTCTGGTGGGCGTGGGTGGATCGCGACCACCTGGCCTGGCATGACCGCCTGAGCGGCACGCGCATGCGGCGCCCGGCACGGTCAGCCTGATGCGGGGGGGGGCGCGCCGCGTTGATGGGAGCGCGCCTGGCGCCAGGCCACCGCTCGCCGCAAGAGCGGCATCGACGCTGCAGTCAGGCCCCGGGATGAGGGCGGACGGAAAAAAACAGGGCCCGCAATGCGGGCCCTGATCCTGCATGAGCGGTCCGGCCGGCGACACAGGGGTGTGAAGCCGCCAGCCGGTGCACCATCCATGGTGCAGGTCGCCGAAAAAAATCCGTTCGTTTCGCTGGTAAAGGCCAACGTCCCTGTCGGCGCGGCAAGCATTGCGAAAACCGCTGCAGGTGAAAAGCGCGTGGAGGCCGCGGGCAGGTGAATGTCGGTAACATGCCAGTCGCAGAGCGAGGACTGGCGCAGGCTTGCCGTCCAGTCGGCTACCAATAGCGGACAACTTGTGTTGAATTCCGCTCACGACGTGAAAATTGGTAACATCCGGCCCATTCCCGCGCGGGCAGGCGACTTCGCCACGCCGGGGTCTCCGGGGAGGGAGGCTTGATGACGCAGCAATCGCGGATCCGCCTGGCACGGCGCCATGCCGGGCTGTCGCAGGCACAGCTGGCCGAAGCCGTGCAGGTGCAGCGCAGCGCCGTGAGCCACTGGGAATCGGCACAGGCCAAGAACCCGAGCGTCTCCCACCTGCGCGACATCGCCACCGCCACGCGCGTGCAGTTCGAATGGCTGGTGACCGGTCGCGGGACGATGGCGATGTGCGCCGAAGCGCGCCTGGACGACGTTCCCACCGCGCAGGCGCTGCTGGTCGAGGAACCGATCGAACTGCGCCTGCTGCACGCCTTCCGCGACGCCTCGCCGCAGTCGCGGATTTCGCTGGTGGAGATCGTCGAGCAACTCGCATCCCAGCGCACCGGCCGCTCGCGCGAGCTCTCTGCGCAAGCCGCCGGGTTGCCAGCGCCACGCTCCCGCGCCCGCCGCAGCGACACCGAGCCCTCGCTCGCCTAGCCTGTCGCGATGACCGCCTTCGTCTGCCTCTGCACCTGCCCGGATGCGGCCGCCGCCCGCCGCATCGCCGACGCGCTGGTCGATGAACGCCTGGCCGCCTGCGTCAACGTGCTGCCCGGGTTGCGCTCGGTCTACCGCTGGCAGGGTGGCATCCAGTGCGACGACGAGGTCCTTTTGCTGATCAAGACCACCCGCGACCGGGTCGACGCGCTCGGCGCGCGGCTGACCGCGCTGCATCCCTATGAACTGCCGGAATTGGTGGCGGTCGAAGTCGCCGGCGGCCTGGCCGCCTACCTGTCGTGGATCGAAGAATCCGTCGCCGGAGCCCCGGCGACCTCGGGAGATTGAGTCGATGCGGTCATTCCTGCACCGCCTGCTGGCGGTCCTGCTGCTCTGCGCCTGCGCGGCGGCACCGGCATGGGCGGTCGACGAATCGGACCTGCTGCCGGTCGACCAGGCCTTCGCGCTCAGCGCCAGTGCCTCGCCGGACGGCGGCATCGCGCTGCATTGGAAGATCGCGCCCGGCTATTATCTTTATCGCGAACGCATCCACGTGCAGGCGCTCGACGGCTTCGACGCCGGCGCGCTGCAACTGCCACCGGGCGCGCGCCACCACGATGAATTCTTCGGCGACGTGCAGACCTACCGCGACCAGGTCGTCGCGCGACTGCCGGGTAAGGCCACCGCGCCCACCGCGACGCTGAAGGTGAAGTACCAGGGCTGCGCGGACCTGGGGGTGTGCTATCCGCCACAGACGCGCACCTTGAACGTGGCCTTGCCGGCCACGCCGGACGCGGCGTCCACCGCGTCGGCCGCCGCCATCGCACCGGCCGCCGATGGCCTGGCGGCGCTGGGCCGGGCGCTGGCCGGCGGCGGCTGGTACCATGGCGG
>NZ_JAANOY010000003.1 GCF_011320095.1 Cognatiluteimonas telluris
GAAACATCGGTGACTAGAGTACAGACGTGTGTTCATCCGATCTTGCCGGCCGCGGCGCCAGTGCCGGCACCGGCGCCGGCGCGCGCAATCCACCCGCCGGGCGCGGCCGTCGCGAGCGGCCATGCGATGGCCACCGACGCTGGATTGCAGATCCTGCGCGCAGGCGGCAATGCCTTCGATGCCGCCGTTGCGGTGTCATCGACGCTCTCGGTGGTCGAACCAATCAGTTCGGGCCTTGGCGGCGGCGGCTTCTTCCTGATGCACGATGCGAAGACCGGCAAGGACATCTTCCTCGACGCCCGCGAGGTGTCGCCCGAATCGGTGACGCCGAAGGTCTACCTCGACGCCCACGGCGCGCTGGATCCGAACCGCTCGCAGAATGGCCCGTGGTCGGCGGGCATTCCCGGCCTCCCTGCCGCGCTGGTGGAGCTGGCCGGCAAGTACGGCAGGCTGCCGCTGAAGACGACGCTGGCGCCCGCCATCCGCATCGCACGCGAGGGTTTCCCGGTCTATGCGCGGCTGGAAAAGGGGTACGCACAACGGCGCGCCGTGATGGAGCGCTACCCCGGGACCCGCGCGGTTTACCTGGCCGACGGCGATCCGCCGCGGGTGGGCGAAACCTTCCGCCAGCCCGATCTTGCGCGCACGTTGGAACTGCTGGCGGACAAGGGATTCGACGGTTTCTATCGCGGCGACATCGCCGACAAGCTGCGCCGGTCGGTGCACGACGAAGGCGGTCAGTGGACCGCGGCCGAACTGGCCGGCTACCGCGTGCGCGAACGCGCGCCGCTCCGGTTCCGCTACCACGACTGGGACATCACCACCGCGCCGCCGCCTTCCTCGGGTGGCGTGGCGCTGGCGGAGATCCTGCAGATCGCCGCCGGCTGGGACCTGCATGAACTCGACCCTGCCCATCGCGTGCACATCCTGGTCGAAGCGATGCGGCGCGCGTATCGCGATCGCACGATCTACCTCGGCGATCCGGATTTCGTCGACGTGCCGATCGAGCGCCTGATGAGCCCGCTGTACGCCGCCGGCCTGCGGGCGACGATCCATCCGGACAAGGCGACGCCAAGCGCACTGCTGTCCGCACAGCCCGCGCCGCTGGAGGACGACGAGACCACGCACTTCGCGATCATCGACCGGGAAGGCAATCGCGTGTCGGCGACGCAGACGGTGAACCTGCTTTACGGCTCCGGCCTGGTGGCGCCGGGCACCGGGGTGCTGCTCAACGACGAGATGGATGATTTCGCGCTCAAGCCGGGCACGCCCAACGCCTTCGGCGTGATGGGATTTGCCGCCAACGCGCCCAAGCCGGGCAAGCGCATGCTCAGTTCGATGTCGCCGACGTTCATGGAATCGCCAGACAAGGTGATCGCCCTCGGTGCGCCCGGCGGCAGCCGGATCATCACCGAAGTGCTGCTGGGCATCCTGGGCTACGACGATGGCCTGTCCGCGCAACAGGTCGCCGCGCTGCCGCGCTTCCACCACCAGTGGTGGCCGGATGTGATTTCGGCTGAAGCCGGGGCGCTGGACCCGAGTACGGTCGCGGCGTTGCGGGCGATGGGCCACGCGGTGAATGCGGGCGAGCCGCCCTGGGGCAACCTGCAGACGGTGGAATGGGACCGGCGCAGCGACACGCTGTCCGGCGGCAGCGATCCGCGCAATCCGATCGGCAGCGCGGGAGTGTTGTTGCAGCCTTAGTTTTTGCTGCGGTCTTCCTTAAGCAATAGCGACGGCACCTCGTCCTTCGGACGTCGCCAGATCAAGCCCAAGGCTTTCGCGCTTCGCGCGAGTGACGTTTGTCGTGGCAAAAGTCACCAAAACCGTTTGCTCCTGACAGCCGCCGGGACGGTGAAGCCGTCCCGGCGCCCTGCGCGTCTCGGCACGGACGGCACGGCGCCCAAACTCGCTGCGCTCAAACATGGGCGCCTCTGCGGCCGCCCGCGCCTGCGATGCTCGGCGGCCTTTAAGTCGCAAGAAAGCAACGGCAGGGCGGGGCAAGAGCAGACAAAAGCCGGCAACGCGGGAAAGAGCAGGAGATAGCAGGGCAGGGTGGGACCTGGGCCGCGCGAGCGACTTGCAGGCGCAAGGGCCAGCAGGATTGCGCTGGACTTCGTCGCGATCGCTTCATGCTGGTGCGGCGGGGCGGCGCTAGAATCGGGCGATGAAACTCTGGTCGATCCTGGGCAATTCGCAGAAGCTCGATGGCGGGGCGATGTTCGGCAATGCCCCGCGTGCGGTGTGGTCGGGCTGGATCGCCCCCGATGACCAGAATCGCATCCCGCTGGCCTGCCGCGCGCTGCTCGCCAGCCCTCTCAATGGCAAGACGGTACTGTTCGAAACCGGCATCGGGGCGTTTTTCGAGCCGAAACTGCGGGCACGCTACGGCGTCGTCGAAGACCGGCATGTGTTGCTGGATTCCCTGCATGCGGCGGGGTTTTCGCATGAAGACATCGACGTCGTGGTGCTGTCGCACCTGCATTTCGACCATGCCGGCGGGTTGCTTGCGCCGTGGCAGGAGGGCCAGCCGGCGCGACTGCTGTTTCCCAATGCGACGTATCTCGTCAGTGCGCGGTGCTGGGAACGCGCGCGACATCCGCATGCGCGCGATCGCGCCAGCTTCATCCCCGAATTGCCGGCATTGCTCGAAGCCAGCGGCGGGCTCGAGATCGTCGAAGGCGACCATTCCAACGCGCTGGGCGAGACCGTGCGTTTCCACTACAGCGACGGGCATACGCCCGGCCTGATGCTTTCGGAAATCGTCGGCCCCGAGCGCGTGGATGGCGAGGATCACGGCGGCGTGGTCTTCTGCGCCGATCTGATTCCCGGGCGGCCCTGGGTGCATGTGCCGATCACCATGGGCTACGACCGCAGCGCGGAATTGCTGATCGACGAGAAGCGTGCGTTCCTGGAGGACAAGCTCGCGCGCAACGTGCATCTGTTTTTCACCCACGATCCGGAATGCGCCCTGGCGCAGGTGGTCCGCGACGACAAGGGGCGGTTTTCCACCACCCACGAGATGGCGGAACTGCACGCCAGGGCGCTGGCTGCATGAAGCCCGCGGCGTGGTTTGCCGCTGCGGTCCTCATCAGCCTGTGCTTGCCCTCCACGGCGCGGGCGCAGGACGTGCCGCTGGGTGCGCCACAGCCGGCGCAATCGGTTCGCGATCCGGAATTCGGCGTGGTTGCGCGCCACTTCGGCCTCGAGCGCCGGGTCGAGATGCTGCAATGGCAGCGTCGGCAGGCAGGCTATTGGCGCGTGTGGAGCGAGCAGCCGATCGATTCGACACGCTTCGATGTCGATCGCCGGAATCCACCCGCGATCCCGCTGCGCAGTCGGCGCTGGCTTGCGGCTGCGATCACCGTCGACGGCAAGCCGCTGGATCCGGCGGTCATCACGTTGCTGGGACGCTGGCAGGCATTCCGCCCGAGTTTCTCGGCGCTTCCGGGTAATCTCGCCGCGACCTTCCAGCCGGAGGGCGATGGCCTGGGAAGTGCGGAGAACCCCCTGGAGCCGCGCATCGGGGACTTGCGGGTGCATTGGCGTGAACTGATCCTGCCGCCGCTGGACGGCCGCATCGAACTGCGCGACGGGCGCTGGCAACTGCGCTCCCGACCGCCGTCTGCAGCCATTGCCGCAGCGGATACCGATGTCAACGAATCCGTACCCACTGACGCGCCATCTCAGCGTCGCTGGTGGTGGCCAGCCGCGATCGCAGCCTTGCTACTCTGCATCGCCGCGCTGGTCGCGTGGCGCCGTCGTCAACCCCGCTGAGGCCCCCATGCCCCGCATCGCATTGCTGTTCGCTTCGCTGCACGTGTTGCTGATGCTGGTGCTGCTCGCGCGTATCTCCCGGCATCGGCATGGCCAACGCATCGGATTGGGCGATGGCGGCGACCAGGTCCTGAACCGCAAGATCCGCGTGCATGGAAATTTCATCGAACACGCGCCGATCGCGTTGCTGTTGCTGGCGCTGCTCGAACTGGCCGGGTTGCCGGCCGGCTGGCTCTGGGGATTCGGCAGCGCGCTGCTGCTCGGACGCGTCATGCATGCGATCGGCCTGTCGCGCACGGGCGGCTACAGCGTCGGCAGGTTCTTTGGGACCGCGCTGACCTGGCTGGTGCTGCTGGCCATGGCGGTGGCCGGGGTGTGGCTCGCCGTTGGGTGAGGGGGGGGAGCCAGGGTTTACGTCCGAAGAGCTCGCGCCTGGAGGCGCTCCTGCCAGCTAGCGCAGGTTGCGCGGTGCCGCTTTGGTAGGAGCGGCTTCAGCCGCGAGTTCCCGCGAGGCATGAAAAAGGCCGGGAATCCCCGGCCTTCTCCCCGCAAGGCGCGCGTCAGGCGGCTGCAGCCTGTTGCTGGCGCGGGCCCTCGAGCAGCGAGCGCCGGACCAGGTCGACCATCAGCTGCAGCTCGTCCTCGCCGATCGCGAAATGCGGGGTGAAGCGCAGCGAATTGGCGCCGCCATGGATCACGCCCATGCCACGTTCGCGCAGCCATTCCTCGGTCGAGCCGGTGCCATAGCCCTTGAACTGCGGTGCAAGCTCGCAGGAGAACAGCAGGCCGGTGCCCTGGACCTTGGTGATCAGGCCGCCGAGTTCGGCCTTGAGCGCTTCGAGCATCGCAATCGCCTGCTGGCCGCGCGTGCGGATATTGGCGCGCAGCTCCGGGGTGATCTGCTCCAGCACCGCGCAGGCGACGTCGAGCGCGCGCGGGTTGGTGGTCATGGTGTTGCCGTAGACGCCCTTGCGATAGAGGCCGGCGGCGTGCTGGGTGACGGCGAGCACCGACAGCGGGTACTGGCCGGCGTTGAGCGCCTTGGAATAGGTCTCCATGTCGGGCGCCTCGATCCCTTCGAAGCCGGGGTAGTCGACGATCGACAGCACGCCATTGGCGCGCAGGCCGGCCTGGATCGAGTCGACCAGCAGCAGCGAGCCATGCGCCTTCGTCAGTTCGCGCGCCGCGTTGTAGAACGCGACCGGGACCGAACGGCCGGGATCGCCTTCGCCCATCACCGGTTCCAGGAACATCGCTTCGATGAACCAGCCGTTGCGCTCGGCATCGCTGAAGATCTTCTTCAGCGCGTCGACGTCGTAAGGCTCCACGGTGAGCATGCTGTCCTCGCCGCGGAAGCTGGCCAGGTGCTGGATGTAGGTCTTGCGTGAGGAGTCGGAGAAAAGCGCCGGGCGCTCGGTGCGGCCGTGGAAGCTGCCCTTCACCACCAGCCGCTTGATCGTGCGGCCCGCATGGCGGCCGCCGGCGTCGGTCATCAGCTTGGAGTTGACGTCGGCGATGCGCGAGGCGAGCGACACCGATTCGGAGCCCGAGTTCAGGCACAGGAACTTCGCATACGGACAGCCGCCGCGGCTGTGTCCAACCTCGGCGCGCAGTGCGCGGTCGAAGCGCAGCTGCGACAGGTTGGGGGTCATGATGTTGGCCATCACCTGCGGTTTGGCCATCGCATCGAGCACCCGCCTGGGCGTGTGGCCCAGGCCGAGCATGCCGTAGCCGCCCGAGTCGTGGAGCACCGCGCCATTGAGGGTGACGATCCAAGGGCCGCGCGCGACCAGCGCGACATACGGGTTGACCGTGTCGTCGGAATAGAAATTGACGTAGCCGCCCTGGATGCGATGCGCCTGCTCGATTTCGTCCAGGTCCAACAGCTCGGGGAATTCGGCCGCGACGCGCGCGTGTTCGGCGACGGCGGCATCGACCGCTTCCACCAGGTCCGGATGACTGGCGGCGAAGCGCTCCAGGGTGGCGTCGTCCAGGCCGGAGGTGCGGCGGGCACCGGTGTGGGCGCGCAGCGGCGCCAGGCGGGCGGCAAGGCCGGTTGCGTGGGTCATGGGATCCTCCGGTGCTGGAACGGGTGCTGGAACGGCGATGCCCTCTATTATCCGGATCGAATCGTCGATAGACAGCGGCAATCCGCGCGGAATAACATCGCGTTTCGGCGATCTGCCGAAGGCGGGACAGCACAATGCCGATCACCCCGACCGACCAGCAGCTCCTGTCGCTGCTTCGCGAGAACGCCCGGGCCCCGACCGCCGAGCTCGCCCGACGGCTGGGCCTGTCGCGTACGACCGTGCAGAGCCGGATCGAGCGGCTGGAGCGACAGGGCCTGATCACCGGCTACACCGTGCGCGTCAGCGACGAGGCCGAGCGCGGCCACATCCGTGCCCACATCATGATCACCGTGCTGCCGCGGCAGATGGCGGCCGTGGTCCGCGCGCTGCACGCGATGCCGCAGGTGCGCACGCTGCATTCGGTCAGCGGCCCGTTCGACCTGGTCGCGCTGGGGGTGGTGCCGGGGATCGGCGAGATGGATGAACTGACCGACCGCATCGGTGCGATCGAAGGCGTCGAGCGCACCACCTCGTCGATCATCCTGTCGGCGAAATTCGAGCGCTGAGGATCCGCGGAGCGACGTCGCCCGGGTAAGCGCAGCGCACGCGGGACGCCTTGCAACCCGCCCCGGATGTGGCTGCGCCTTATCCGGGCTACTACGGGTCATGTCGTAGCCCGGGTAAGTGCAGCGCACCCGGGGTGCTTTGCAATCCACCCGGATGCGGCTGCGACCTTACCCGGGCAACTACAATCCGCGGTTCCCATCGCGCCGCCGAAATCCGTGAAGAAGTCCGACTTCCACTACGCGTTGCCGCCCGAGCTCATCGCCCAGGCGCCGCTGCCCGAGCGCTCGGCGAGCCGTTTGCTGGTGGTGCCGCCGGCGCCAATGCCCTTGGGTGACCTCGGAATCCGTGACCTGCCGCCGTTGCTAGAGCCCGGCGACCTGCTGGTGTTCAACGACACCCGGGTGATCCCGGCGCGCCTGCACGGCGCCAAGGCCAGCGGCGGGCGCGTGGAAATCCTGATTGAGCGGCTGCTGCCCGGAAACGAGGCGCGCGCGCAGATCGGCGCCAGCAAGACGCCGCGGGCCGGCAGTCGGATCCAGCTCGATGCCGGCGGCGAGGTCGAGGTGCTCGGTCGCGAGGGCGAGTTCTACCAGTTGCGCTTCCACGTCGAAGGCGCGCTGGAGGACTGGCTGCAGCAGGCCGGCCAGTTGCCGCTGCCGCCGTACATCCATCGCGCGCCCGGGGCCGAGGATGCGTCGCGTTATCAGACGGTCTTCGCACGCGCACCGGGCGCGGTGGCGGCGCCGACGGCGGGCCTGCATTTCGACGAAGCCCTGCTCGCCGCCCTCGCCGCGCGCGGGATCGAATCCGGCCACGTGACCCTGCATGTCGGCGCAGGCACCTTCCAGCCGGTCCGGGTCGACGACCTCGACCAGCACCGCATGCACAGTGAATGGCTGAACGTGGACGCCGACCTGGTGGCGAACGTGCGCCGCACGCGCGAACGCGGCGGGCGCGTGATCGCGGTCGGCACCACGGTCGTGCGCGCGCTGGAAAGCGCGATGCAGGGCGGCGAACTGCGGCCTTACGCCGGCGATACCAGCATCTTCATCCTGCCAGGCGTGCGCGTGCGCAGCATCGACGCGCTGCTGACCAACTTCCACCTGCCGGAAAGCACGTTGCTGATGCTCGTCTCTGCCTTCGCGGGCAAGGAGCGGATCTTCGAGGCGTACGCGCATGCGATCGCGCAGCGCTACCGTTTTTTCTCGTATGGCGACGCGATGCTGCTGTTCCCCCAGGCGGGGCAGGGGGCGTCGGCATGAGCCGCATGGCCTTCGAACTGCTGGGCACCGATGGCGCCGCGCGCCGCGGGCGCATGACCTTCCCGCGCGGCACGGTGGAAACGCCGACCTTCATGCCGGTCGGCACTTACGGCTCGGTCAAGGGCGTGCTGCCGGAACAGCTGCGCGCACTGGGCGCCGAGATGATCCTCGGCAACACGTTTCACCTGTTCCTGCGGCCCGGGCTCGACGTCATCGAAGCCCACGGCGGCCTGCATGGTTTCACCGGCTGGGACGGGCCGATCCTGACCGACTCAGGCGGCTTCCAGGTGTTCTCGCTGGCGCACCGGCGCAGGATCAGCGAGGCCGGCGTCACCTTCAATGCACCGACCGACGGCTCGACTGTCTTCCTGGGCCCCGAGGAAAGCATGCGCATCCAGCGCGTGCTGGGCTCGGACGTGGTGATGATCTTCGACGAATGCCCACCGGTGCAGGTCGACGGCGCGCCGGTCGGCGCTGATGTCGTCGCCCGGTCGATGGAGTTGTCGCTGCGCTGGGCGCAGCGCAGCAAGCGCGCGCACGAAGGCAACGACGCCGCATTGTTCGGCATCGTCCAGGGCGGCGTGCACCGTGACCTGCGCACGCGATCGGCCGAGGGGCTGAAGGCGATTGGTTTTGATGGCTATGCGATCGGTGGCCTGGCAGTGGGTGAAACCGAGCAGGAGCGCAACGCCACCCTCGACCACACCGCGCCGCAGCTGCCGGACGACCGGCCGCGCTACCTGATGGGCGTCGGCCGCCCGGAAGACCTGGTGGAAGCCGTCGCCCGTGGTGTGGACATGTTCGATTGCGTGATGCCCACCCGCAACGCGCGCAATGGCCATTTTTTCACCAGCACCGGGGTGGTGCGGATCCGCAACGCGAAGTACGAGCGCGACCTGCGCCCGATCGAGGAAGGCTGTGGCTGCTACACCTGCCGCCACGGCCATACCCGCGCCTACCTGCGCCACCTGGACCGCTGCAACGAGATGCTGGCGCCGATCCTGGGCACCCTGCACAACCTCTGGTACTACGAAGCGCTGATGGCGAGGATGCGCGACGCGATCGGGCAGGGAACCTTCGCCGCCTTCCGCGACTCCTTCCACGCCGCCCGCATCGCCCGGTCCCCGCAAGGGGCGTAGGGCAGGGCTTGGGCGGTGGCCCCGCCGCCCCCACTCCTCCATCCGGCGCCCGCCGAGCCTCATTCCAGGGGCGGAACGCGAGCGCCGGCATGGCATAATTCCCCGTTAATTAGCGACCGGACCTATCGATGACCCTGCTCGACCTGCTGATTCCGCCCGCCTACGCGCAGGCCGCCACCGCCCCGGCTCCGGGCGGCATGTTTGGTGGCGTGGGCGGCATGCTCCTGCCGCTGGTCCTGATCGGCGTGATGTATTTCCTGATGATCCGCCCGCAGATGAAGCGGCAGAAGGAACACCGCGCGATGCTCGACAAGCTCGGCGTCGGCGACGAGGTGATCACCAATGGCGGCATCGCCGGCGTGGTGCGTGAGATCGGTGACAGCTTCCTGCTGGTCGAGATCGCCGCCGACACCCGCGTGCGCGTGCAGAAGGGCGCGATCGCCACTGTTCTGCCCAAGGGCTCGTTGAAGTCCGCCTGAGCGTTTCCTCTTTTCCACTGATGCGCCGGCCCGGCCGTTCCAGGCAGCGGGCCGCGCGTGGGGTTCCGTGATGCTCGTTTACGGTCGATCGAAGTACATCATCGCGCTGCTGGTGTTGTTGTTGAGCACGCTGTATTCGCTGCCCAACCTCTATCCGCAGGATCCCTCGGTCCAGATCACGCCCAACCGTGGCGCCAAGGTCGACGCCGCCTTCCAGGCGCGCGTCGCCGACGCGCTCAAGGCGGCCGGCGTCACGCCGAAGAAGATCGAAATCCAGGGCGGCGGCGAACTGCTGGTGCGGCTGCCCACGCCCGATGCGCAGATCCGCGCCTCGGACGTGCTGCGCGACGCGGTCGGCAGCAACTACGTGGTCGCGCTGAACCTCGCCTCGACGGTGCCTGGCTGGCTGCGCGCGGTGGGCGCAAGGCCGATGCTGCTGGGCCTGGACCTGCAGGGTGGCGTCCACTTCCTGATGCAGGTCGACCAGAAGGCCGCGCTGCAGAAGCGCTTCGAGTCCTACGCCGAAGACCTGCGCGTGCTGATGCGCGAGAACCGCGTCCGCTACGAGTCGGTCGAGCGCAAGCCCGATAACTCGATCGTGGTGACGCTGGCCCCGGGTGCGGCGATCGCCGATGCCCAAGCACTGGTCGCCAAGAACATGCCCACGCTGGGCACCGAGGTCGCCGGCAACAGCATCGTGGTGCGGGTGCCGCAGTCGGAGATCGACAAGATCACCACCGATGCGATCGAGCGCAACGTCGGTACCCTGCGCAACCGCATCAATGAGCTGGGCGTCGCCGAACCGGTGATCCAGCGCCAGGGCAACGACCGCGTGGTGGTCGAGCTGCCCGGCGTGCAGGACACCGCGCAGGCCAAGCGCATCCTCGGCGCCACCGCGACGCTGGAATACCGCGGCGTGGTCGAAGGCAACGCCTACGACGCCGTGGCCAGCGGCAACATCCCGCCCGAAGCACGCGTGTATTACCGCAAGGAACTGGGCCCGGACGGCAAGCCGGTGCCGATCCTGCTCAACAAGCGCGTCATCGCCTCGGGTGAGCAGCTGGTCGACGCCAAGTCGGGCTACGACTCGCAGTCGGGCACCCCGATGGTGTCGATCACGCTCAACGGCGTCGGCGGCCAGCGCATGTTCGACTACACCAGCCAGAACGTAGGCAAGCCGATGGCTGTGGTGTACATCGAGCGCATCCCCGAGGTGAAGAAGGTCAACGGCCAGGAGGTCAAGACCATCCGCACCAGCGAGCAGGTGATCAACGTCGCCACCATCCAGGGCGTCTTCAGCAAGCAGTTCCAGACCACCGGGCTGGAAAGCCCGAAGGAAGCCGCGGACCTGGCGCTGCTGCTGCGCGCCGGCGCGCTCGCCGCGCCCATGGACTTCGTCGAGGAGCGCATCGTCGGCCCCAGCCTGGGTGCGGAGAACATCCAGCGCGGCGTCGAGGCGGTGGGCTATTCGTTCCTGTTCGCGCTGGTGTTCTTCCTCATCTACTACCGCATGTTCGGCATCATCACCTGCCTGGCGCTGCTGCTGAACCTGCTGGTCGTGCTGGCGATCCTGTCGTTCATGGGGGCGACGATGACCTTGCCGGGACTTGCCGGCATCGCGCTGACGGTCGGCATGTCGGTCGACGCCAACGTGCTTATCAACGAACGCATACGCGAGGACCTTCGGCTTGGATTGCCGCCATTGACGGCGATCTCGGAAGGCTACAAGCGCGCGACCGGCACCATCATGGACGCCAACATGACCACCATCCTGGCCGGCGTGGCGCTGTTCGCCTTCGGCACCGGGCCGGTCAAGGGCTTCGCGGTGACGCTGATCGTCGGCATCGTGACCTCGATGTACACGGCCGTCTCGGTCTCGCGCGGCATCGCCGCATTGATCTACGGCCGCCGGCGCAAGCTGCAGTCGATCGCGATCTAAGGGAACGCACACGATGAAACCGTTCAACCTGTTCCCGTATGACAGCAACATCGACTTCATGCGGCTGCGCTACATCTCGATCGGCATCGCCACGGCGATCATGGTGATCGCGATTGGTGCGATGGCACTGAAGAGCTTCAACTTCGCACTGGATTTCACTGGCGGCACCGTCACCGAGCTGAAGTTCGCCAAGGCCGCCGATGTCGACGCGATCCGCCAGCGGCTGGCCGCGGGCGGCTTCGAGAACGCGCAGGTGCAGCGCTTCGGCTCCAGCAGCGACCTGCTGGTGCGCCTGCAACCCAAGGGTTCGGCGACCGGCGGCACCGCGGCCAGCCGCACCGCCGAGGATGTGGTGCGTGCGGTGTCGACGCCGGAGAATCCGGCCAAGGTGACCAAGAGCGACTTCGTCGGCCCGCAGGTCGGCAAGGAGCTGGCGCTCAACGGCGTGTATGCGCTGTTGTTCGTGCTGCTGGGGTTCCTGGTCTACATCTCGATGCGATTCGAGCTGAAGTTCGCGATCGCGGCGATCATCACCACCCTGCACGACGTGATCCTGGTCTGTGGCTGGTTCGCGGTCAGCCGGCACGAGTTCGACCTGACCGTGCTGGCCGGAGTGCTGGCGGTGATGGGCTTCTCGATCAACGACACCATCGTGGTGTTCGACCGCGTCCGCGAGAACTTCCGCGGCATGCGCGTGGCGCCGATCGAGATCATGAACAAGTCGGTCAACCAGACTCTGTCGCGCACGATCATCACCTCGTTCGTGGCGTTCCTGAGCATGCTGGCGCTGTACCTGTTCGGCGGCGCCTCGCTGCGCGGCCTGGCCGAAGCGCAGATCATCGGCGTGCTGATCGGCACCCTGTCATCGATCTTCGTCGCCTGCCCGCTGCTGCTGCTGATGCACGTCACCAAGCAGGACCTGATGCCGAAGGCGAAGGACGAGGCGGCGCTGGCAAGGCGCCCCTGAGATCCGCGAAAAGCAAAAGGCCACGCATCGCGTGGCCTTTTTTTTGCCCGCTTGGAGAAGCGGCTTCAGCCGCGAGCTCTTGCAGCTCCGTGGCAAGAGCCCGGGAGCTCGCGGCTGAAGCCGCTCCTACGAAAAAAGCCGCTCCTGCGAAACAGGCCGGCGTCAGGCGAAGCTTGCGGCGTAGCCCGAACCCACGATGGTCTTCTGCAGCGGCTCGACCAACTTCAGGCCGCCGGCGATGACCTGGTTGCCGGCGGTCGGGGTGACATCCATGCGGCCCAGCGAGGCGCCGCGATAGTCACAGACACGGCCACCGGCTTCGCGCACCAGCAGCACGCCCGCGGCGATGTCCCAAGGCTGCAGGCCGGCTTCGAAATAGCCGTCCGCGCGTCCACAGGCGACCCAGGCCAGGTCCAGCGCGGCCGAACCGGTGCGGCGGATGTCCTCGGCGTCGCGCAACAACTCGCGCACGCATTCGAGCTGGGATCCCGCGCGGGCGCGTTCGCGCGGCGGGAAACCGGTGATCAGCATCGCGCCGGACAATTCCCTGCGCTCGCTCACGCGCACGCGCTTCTCGTTGAGCACCGTGCCCGAACCCTTGCTGGCGGTGAACAGTTCATTGCGCAGCGGATCGAACACGACGCCGTGCTGCGGCTCGCCGTTCTCCACCAGTGCGATCGACACGCACCAGTGCGGGATGCCGTGCAGGTAGTTGCTGGTGCCGTCCAGCGGATCGATGACCCAGGTGAAGCGGCCGCCGTCGCGCACGCCCTTGAGCTTGCCGCCTTCCTCGCCGAGGATCGCGTAGTCGGGGTTGGCGCGCTTGAGTTCCTTGATGATCTCGGCCTCGGCGAGGCGGTCGACCTCGCTGGCGTAGTCGAAGCGGTCCTTCTCGACCACGTCGATCGCATCGAGCCGGTTCATGTGCCGCAGCAGGATGTTGCCGCCGGCGCGGGCCGCCTTGACCATGACATTGACGGCAGGCTTCTGCATGACGCGACGGACTCCGGGCGTTGGGTTTCTGGGCGATGGAAAGAGCAGGCCGGCCCGAAGCCGGGCGCGGAGTTTACCATTGCCGCCATGAGCGACCTTTCCCCGGCGCCGCCATGGGCGCCCACGCCCTTCGCGCGCCTTCGCATCGTGCTGGTGGGCACCCAGCATCCAGGCAACATCGGTTCGGCCGCACGGGCGATGAAGACGATGGGGCTGGCGCGCCTGGTGCTGGTCGACCCGTCGCGCTTCCCGCACGCGGAAGCCGACGCGCTCGCGGCCGGTGCCGACGACGTGCTCGCCGCGGCGCAGGTCTGCGACACCCTGGCCGAAGCGCTGGCGGACTGCCACCTGGCATTGGGCTGCACCGCGCGCAGCCGGCGCGTGCAGCTCACCGAGCAGCCGCCGCGCGAGGCCGCGACGCGCGCGCTCGGCGCGGCGAGGGCCGGGTCCGAGGTCGCGCTGGTCTTCGGCCGTGAGCGCACCGGGTTGACCAACGACGAGCTGCAGCTGTGCCACGGCGCGGTGCACATCCCGGCCAACCCCGACTACGGCTCGCTGAACCTGGCCGCCGCCGTCCAGGTGCTGGCGTACGAGTTGCGGATGGCGCTGCTCGGCAGCCAGTCCGGGCAGGCCACGTCGCGGGACGAGCCGGCGGCGGCGCATGCCGAGCTTGAGGGCCTCTTCGCGCAGCTGGGCCAGGCCCTGGACGAGATCGACTTCCACAAGGGCCGGGCGCCGGAGTCGGCGATGCGCAAGCTGCGCCGGCTGTTCCTGCGCGCGCAACTGGACACCCGCGAAGTGCGCCTGCTGCGCGGCATCCTTGCCGATGTCCAGCGCATGGCGCGGCTGGCTGGGCAGGCCCAGGCCCGCGACGCAAGCGCAGCCTCCGGGGCGCTGTCCGAAGACCCGCGGATCGGCTAGGCTCGCCGCTGCCTTGCACGCGAGCGGGACTTCCTTGCGCCATATACGGATACGCCTCCTGGCCTGCCTGTTCGGCCTGGCCGTCAGTGCGCTGGCGCCGGCGTTTGCCGCTGGGGATCCGCATGTCCTGGTCCTGGGCTGCGTGAGCGACGACCCCAAGGCCGATTACGCCCAACTCAAGCCCCTGCTGGACTACGTGGTGCCGCGCATGGCCGATGTCGGCATCCGCGAGGGCCGCTTGTTGATGGCGCGCGACATGCAGCAGATGGGCAGTTACCTGCGCAGGGGGCGCGTCGACTGGGTCACCGGAAGCGTAGGCGCGGGTCTCCAGTTGCAGACGCGCGCCGACGCGACTCCATTGCTGGCCAGCGAGCGCAATGGCCGCGCCCGCGACCATACGGTGTTCTTCGTGCGCCGCGACAGCGGCCTCGCCGGCCTGCGCAACCTGCGCGGGCACAGCATCGCGTTCACCGACGCTCGCACGACCGGCTCGTACTTCGTCCCGGCGATGCAACTGCTCGATCGCGGCATGTCGCTGCAACGGCTGCTGTCGCCGATGGACCGCCCGGACGGGCGTTCGGTCGGTTTCGTGCTGGGTGGATCCGACCTCAACATCGCGACCTGGGTCAGCCGCGGACTGGTCGATGCCGGTGCGATGGGACAGGCGGACTTCGACAATCCACTGCTCACGCCGACCAGCCTGCGGCGCACGCTCAAGGTGATGGAAACCAGCCCGGATTATCCGTTGGCGATCGAAGTCACCCGCCCGGACCTGGACCCCAGGGTGCGGGATCGCCTGCGCGAAGTGCTGCTGGCCGCGTCGCTGGATCCTGATGCGCGCGAGGCCTTGCTGCAATTCGCCGGCACGACGCGCTTCCTCGTGATCGACCCGCCGACTGCCGTGGAGTTGGCCCGTCTGCGCGCGGGCATCGACCGCGTGCGCGCGGAGGTCGAGTGAAGTTGACGCGCCAGCTCCAGGGCCTGCACGCCCGCTTCCTGATCCTCGTCGTGGCAACGCTGGTGCTGATGCTGGCGGTGGTCGGGGTGATGCTGCAGCGCCAGTCGGGCGTGCAGCAGGAGATGGTCGGCGTCAGTCGCGCCTCGATGCGCACGCTGGTCAGCAACCGGCTGCGCCTGCATGGGGAAGCGGCGGTCGTGCAGCTGGCCGATGCGCTGACCAACCCGCTTTACTACCTGGACCTGGATGCGATCGGCGCGATCACCCGCAACGCCAGCCGCCAGCCGGACGTCGCCTACGTGATCGTCTACGACACACGGGGCGACATCATCCAGGAGGGCAGCGGCGCGGTGGCTGCCTACAGCGAGTCGATGCACGATCCGCTCGCGTACGAAGCATTGCAGGCACCGGGGCTGCACGTGCAATGGACCGACCGGGTGCTTGATATTTCCAACCCGATCCAGGTCGGTGATGCACGACTGGGTGGCGTGCGGGTCGGCTACTCGCTGGCATCGATGCGTAGCGACGAGTCGCGCGCGACCCAGTCGCTGGCCGCGCGGCTGCGCGAGATTGGCGCCAACGACCTGCTCTGGGTGGCGGCGTTGCTGGCGATGCTGGTGGCCCTGGGCGGGCTGGCGAGCCTGGTGTTGCAGCGTGCGCTGGTGCGTCCAATCCGGCAGCTGGCCGCGGTGGCGCACGAATTCGAGAGCGGCAATTACGGCGCCGTGGTCCCCGAAAGCAAGCGGCAGGACGAGATCGGTGAACTGGTGCGTGCCTTCGGGCGCATGGGTACCAGCGTGGCGCGGCACGACCGCGACATCCGGCGCATGGCTTACACCGATGCCCTCACAGGGCTGGCCAACCGGCTCGCGTTCCGCGAAAGCCTCGACCAGCGGCTGCTGCAGTTGCGCGGGGTGGGACGGCAGCTGGCACTGCTGTTCGCCGACATCGACGATTTCAAGCGCATCAACGACACCCTCGGACACGATGTCGGCGACGAAGTCCTGTTGCGCTTCGCCAACCGCATCCGCACGGCGGTCGAGCGCTACGGCAGCAACCACGCGCTGCTGGCGCGCTTCGGCGGGGATGAATTCGTCATCCTGCTGGAGGCAGGCGACGGACCCGGGGGCGACGCACGGACGCTGGCCAGCGCACTGGCCGAAACGCTGGTGGAGGAGCTGGCGCGGCCGATCCTGGTGCAGGACCGGCAGGTGTTCCTGGGCACATCGATCGGCATCACCTTGTTCCCGGATGACGCCACTGGCTCGACGATGCTGATGAAGAACGGCGACATCGCGATGTACCAGGCCAAGGTCGCCGGCAAGAGCTGCTACCGCTTCTACAGCCGCGCGATGGACCAGGCGGTCGAGCGCCGGGTACGGATGGAGCAGGACCTGCGCGGCGCGTGGGAGCGTGGCGAACTGAGCGTGGCCTACCAGCCGATCCTGCGACTGGAGGACCGCAAGCTCGTCGGGGCCGAAGCGCTGCTGCGCTGGCAGCATCCCCAGCAGGGGTTGATCGCACCCTCGGTGTTCATCGATGTCGCCGAACAGACTGGCCTGATCGAAACCATCGGTCCTCAGGTGCTCAGCGCCGCCTGCCGCGATGCGATGCGCTGGCGCAACGAATTCAGCAAGGGCGAGGGGCTGTTCGTCTCGGTCAACGTGTCTCCGCGCCAGTTGCGTACCGGTGCCTTGCCCGACCAGGTCGCCAGCATCCTGCGCGCGACCGGCCTGGCCGCGCCGAACCTGCACCTGGAGCTGACCGAAACCGCGGTGATCGGCGATGAGCTGCTGGCCAGCACCTTGCTTGCGCGGTTGCGTGCCACGGGCGTCAAGGTGTGGCTGGACGATTTCGGCACCGGGTTCTCCGGGCTGAGCCATTTGCGCCGCGTTCCGATCGACGGGGTCAAGATCGACAGGAGTTTCGTTGCCGACGTGTTGCGGGACCCGGACGACCTGGCACTCACGACGGCCATCATCGCGATGGCGCATTCGCTCGGGATCACGGTGGTTGCCGAAGGTGTCGAGCAGGAAGGCCAATTCAACATCCTGCGCGATCGCGGCTGCGACCTGGCGCAGGGCTTCCTCATGGGCAAGCCGCTGACCATGCAGGAATTCACCAGGCTGCTGGCCTAGCGCGCTGGCAGCAGCAGTCAGGATGCAAGCCGTTCGACCACGCGGGCGGCGCGGAACCGTGGCTGCGGGACGCTGCGGGGCAAGGGTCGCCGCGGAAGGCTACGAAAACACCGTCGCGAACCAGCGCATCGTGACCGCGGCCAGGTTGCCGGACAGCACGCCGAAGACCACGATCGCGGTGCTGCCGGCGATCCACCCAGCCAGCACCAGCACGCCGTCGCGTTCCAGCAATGCCAGCGCGAAGACCAGCAGCAGCGCACCGAACAGGTAGTTGGTCAACGGGATCGGCAGCGACAGCAGCAGGCCGAGCAGCAGCAGCACCAACCCGGTGAGCATCGTGGCCGCGCGTGTATCGATCAGTTGCGGCAGTCGTGGCCGCAACAGCGATTCGATCCGTGCCAGCCATGGCGAGAGCAGGCGGTCGAACCGTGCCAGTACCCGCCGGTGCGGGCCACGGCGCGAGACGAATTTCGGTAGCCAGGGCCGGTGCAGGCCCGCCAGCAGCTGGATGCCGATCAGCATCACCAGCGGGCCGCTGACCGCGCCACCGACCGGCACCGGGATGAAGGCCGGCAGGGTGGCGATGAACAGCAGCATCCCGAATGCGCGCCGGTCCAGCCCGGACAGCAGGCTCTGCAGGCTCAGGATCTCATCGGGATCGCCGGATGCGAATCCGTCCAGCAGCGCGCGCACGCCCGGTTCGCGCGCGGGGGGCGCGTGCTCAGCCACCGCTGCCGTGGTCGGCATCGGCCGCGATCACGCGCTGCAGCAGCAGCTTGTCGATGCGCGGACCGTCGAGGTCGACCACTTCGATGCGCCAGCCGTCCCAATCGAAGTGCTCGGCGGCATGCGGGATGCGCCCGAAGTGCGCGATCACCATGCCGGCGGCGGTGTGGTAGTCGTAATCGTCCTCGCCCGGCAACGCCCGGCCACCGAGCAGGTCGCGCAGGTCGTCGACCGGGAGCGAACCGTCGACCAGCAGCGAACCGTCCTCGCGCTCGACCACGAGCGCCTCGGCATCGGCGCTCTCGCCGGACTGCATGCGCCCGAGCACGGCGCCCATCAGGTCATTGAGCGTGACCATGCCGGTGACGTCGCCGTATTCGTCGACCACCAGCGCCAGCGACTGCTGCTCCTCGCGGAAGATCTCCAGCAGCTTCAGCGCGTGCGTGGACTCGGACACGAAGACCGCCTGCTTGAGGCTGGAAAACAGCTGCGGCTGGGTCTGGTCTAGGCGGTCGAGCAGGGTCTTGACCTCGAGCACGCCGAGCACGTCGGAGTCGCTGTCGCGATACACCGGATAGCGCGAGTACGGCGTCTGGCGCATCGTCGCGAGGTTTTCCTCCAGGCTTGCGCCGGCGTCGAGCCAGGCGATGCGCGTGCGCGGGGTCATCATGCTGTCGGCGGTCCGGTCGCCCAGGCGCATGACCCGGTGCATCATGTTGCGCTCGTCCGAATCGATCACGCCCTGCTCGTGGCTTTCGCTCACCAGCATGCGGATTTCCTCTTCGGTGATGGTCGAATCCCCGCCCTTGTCCAGGCCCAGCAGCCGCATCACGCTGCGGGTGCAGAACGACAGCGCCAGCACCACCGGCTTGGCCGCCTTGGCGAAGAAATCCATCGGGTAGGCGACCGCGGTGGCGATCTGCTCGGGCCGCAGCGTGCCGATGCGCTTGGGCACCAGTTCGCCGACCAGCCCGAACAGGAACAGCATCACCAGGAAGCCGGCGGCGAAGCCGATCTGGCCGGCATAGGGCGCCAGCAGCGGCACCTGCTTCAGCGGCTCGGCGATCTTCTCGCCCATCGATTCGCCGCCGAAGTAGCCGATCAGCAGGCTCAGCAGGCTGATCCACAACTGCACCGCGGACAGGAAGCTTTCGGGATGCTCGGCCAGGTGCAGCGCCTTGCGCGCGGCGCGGCTGGTTTCGGCCAGGTGCTTGAGCCGACTCTTGCGCGAAGTCAGCACCGCCATCTCCGACATCGCGAAGAAGGCGTTGCACAGGATCAGGACCAGGACGATCAGCAGCTGGAGCACGCGCTGCGCTCCGGTTGCGGGGGGCGACCGAGCTGGAGACGCGCGGATCGCGGGCAGGGCGCGGCCGGCGACGCCGGGTCGACGGGGCGCAACGGCATTGCGGCGGGGGAGGGGGAGGCGTCGTCCATGGTTCGCGCCGGAGCGCGCCGGCATCATATCGCGGCCCGGCGGGCCCGGCCGCGATGGCCGCCAGGGGCGGGGAGGGATGACGGCGCAATGAAACCGTCACATTCCCGACATATCCTTGCCGCACTTTCTTCCGGGGCCGCCCATGTTTTCCCTGCAGACGATCTTCGGCCAAGGCAAGCAGTTCTTCGCGCTGCTCGACGAGGCGGCGGTGGCCGCCCACGACAGCACCAAGGCCTTGCACGAGATGCTCAAGGCACCCGAGCGCACCCCCGGGCTGGAGGCCTTCAAGCTGGCCCGCCAGCGCGAGCGGGTGGCCGCGGACAAGATCAGCCAGGCGCTGGTCGACAGCTTCATCACCCCGATCGAGCGCGAGGACATCGAGGCGCTGGCCTCGGCCCTGTACAAGATCCCCAAGCAGGTCGAGCGCTTCGCCGACCGCTATGCGCTGGCGCGCCACCGGCTGGACGGCATCGACTTCGCGCCGCGCGCGGCGATGCTCGAGCAGGCCGCCGGCGTTGTCGTGGAGATGGTCGAGGAACTGCGGCACATGGGCCTGGAGCGCATGAAGCAGCTCAACGACCGCCTGCGCGTGCTCGAGGCCGAAGCCGACCGGCTGATCCTGGAACTGCACCGCGACATCTATTCCGGGCGGCTTGATGCCGGCGAGATGTTCCTGCTCAAGGAGTTCTTCGAGATCCTGGAAAAGGCGATCGACCGCTGCCGCGAGGCCGGCGTGGTCGCCTACCAGATCGTGCTGAAGAACAGCTGAGACGCCGGCGATGCTGACCCTCGTGCTGGTGGTCGTTGCGACCGCGCTGCTGTTCGAATTCATCAACGGCTTCCACGACACCGCGAATTCGATCGCGGCCTCCGTCGCCACCAAAGTGCTGTCGCCCGGCCAGGCAGTGATCCTGGCGGCGGTGATGAACCTGTTCGGCGCGCTGACCGGCACCGCGGTCGCGGCGACGATCGCCACCGGCATCGTCAACACCGACATCGTCGACCCGGGCCTGCTGGTGATGTTCAGCGCGCTGCTCGGCGCGATCGGCTGGAACCTGATCACCTGGTGGCTCGGCCTGCCGTCGTCCTCGTCGCATGCATTGATCGGTGGCCTGTGCGGCGCCGCATTGTCGGCTGCCCACAACAACTGGGACGCGCTGATCTGGTCGCGCGACTTCGGCAGCTGGACCGCGAACAAGGGCCTGGTGTGGAAGGTGTTCCTGCCGATGGTCGCCTCGCCGATCGCGGGCTTCCTGCTCGGGCTGTCGATGATGGTGTTCCTGTGGGCGGTGATTTCCGGCATGTCGCACGCCGGGGGCGTGTTGCGACGGCTGGCGCGGCCGCGCTGGGTGAATGCGTTCTTCGGCAAGGTGCAGATCCTGTCGGCCGCCTACATGGGCTATGCGCACGGCCACAACGATGCGCAGAAGACGATGGGCGTGATCGCGCTGACGCTCTATGGCGCCGAAGCCAGCGGCGCGCTGAAGGACCTGCCGGGCTGGTTGTCCTTCATGCATCCCGGCGCGCATTCGGGCAGTGGCGTGGCGCTGTGGATCGTGTTCACCTGTGCGGTGGTGATGGCCGCGGGTACCGCGTCGGGTGGCTGGAAGATCATCAAGACCCTCGGCCACAAGATGGTCAAGCTGCATCCGATCCATGGTTTCGCCGTCGATACGAGTTCGGCGACGATCCTCACCATCGCCGCGCATTACGGCATGCCGGTGTCCACCACCCACAGCGTGTCAACCACGATCATGGGCGTGGGCTTCGCCAAGAATCCGCGCCAGCTCAAGCTCACCGTCATCGAACGCATCGTCTGGGCGTGGATCCTGACGATTCCCGCGGCAGGCGGCATGGCGTATGGATTGCTGAAGCTGTTCGAAGCGATGGGCTGGCATTAAGCGGGATCGGCGGCCGCGGGGACGGCTGTCGTTCGGCAGGTGCGGCTGTTCTTGGCAGGCGCGGCTGCTCTTGGGAGGAGCGGCTTCAGCCGCGAGCTTCTGTTCCAGGCAAAACATTGTTCGAGGCGCGGGTCAAAAGCTCGCGGCTCAGGCCGCTCCTGCCGGGGCAAGCTGTTTCGACGCATCGCGTCGGCCACGCGCTCGGCTACAACAGGTCGCCGCCGGCCGACAGCGCGCGCTCCATGCGATCGCCCAGGCCACCGATCTCCAGTACCAGCCGGTCGACTTCGGCCGAGGTCAGGCCCTCGTAGGGCCGGTTCTCGCACAGCTGCAGGTAGGGCACGCCGTCGAGGTCGCCGATGGCCAGGTAGCCGACGCGGCTTTCCCAGTTGAACCCCAGCGCGCGGCGGCAGTCGATGCCGGTGGTCGGCGCCACCGCGGTGCTCACGCGCAGGAAGCAGCGCGAATCGTCGTCCTGCAGTTCCGACAGGAAGATCGCCTGGTGGCGGCGGCCGTTGTCCAGCGACAGCTCGACGCAGACCACGTAGGGCTCCTGCATGGTGATGCGGAACGCGCTGGTGGCCAGGTGGCCACGGATCTTCTCGAAGTTGTCCATGGACGGTCTGTTCGCGGGGGAGGGCGGCTATCCTAATCCGGATGGGCAAGCGGGGTGACGATCCAGCGCCGGGCGATGCCGATTCCGCGGTCGATCGGCTGCTCGCCGCCGTGCGCGCGATTCCGCGCGGGCAGGTGGCCGGCTATGGCGAGGTCGCCCGTCGCGCCGGCTTGCCCGGGCGCGCGCGACTGGCCGCCCGCGTGCTGAGCACGAATACCGACCCGACACTGCCCTGGCACCGGGTGTTGCGCTCCGATGGCCGGATCGCGTTCCCGGTCGGCTCCGAGGGTTTCCTGGAACAGGGCAGGCGCCTGCGCGCCGAGGGCGTGACCGTGCGCGAGGGGCGCGTGCGGATGCCCGCGCGCCCGCTGGACCTCGATGCCGAGGTCTGGGGCGTGCGCTGACCCTTCGCGCACGCACCTGGCCGGTATCATGGCGGCTGCACGCCACTGGATCGCCGTCGATGTTTTCCAACATGCCCCCCGTCACCAAGGCGTTGCTGATCGCCAACGGCCTGGTGTTCCTGTTGCAGCTGGTGCTGGGCGACGCGACCTTCGTGCCCTTCATGCTGTGGCCGCTGGGCGGCGGCGATGTCCTGGGCGCCGGCAATCCATTCACCACGCCGGGCTTCATGCCGTGGCAGCTGCTGACGTACGGCTTCCTGCATGGCAGCTTCGCGCACGTCGCCTTCAACATGCTTGCGCTCTTCATGTTCGGTGCGCCGCTCGAATACACCTGGGGCAACCGGCGCTTCCTTGCCTATTACCTGGTCTGCGTGGTCGGTGCGGGCCTGTGCCAGCTGGTGGTCGCGTCGTGGGTCGCGCGCAACGGCGGCGCGTTCTATCCCACGATCGGTGCCTCCGGCGGCGTGTTCGGCCTGCTGTTCGCCTACGGGATGCTGTTCCCGAACCAGCGCGTGATGCTGCTCATCCCGCCGATTCCGATGAAGGCACGCACGCTGGTGATCGTCTACGGCGCGATCGAGCTGCTGCTCGGCGCGACCGGCCTGCAACCCGGTGTCGCGCATTTCGCCCACCTGGGCGGCATGTTGTTCGGCTGGTTGCTGATCCGCTACTGGCGCGGGCAGCCACCGTTCGGCAAGGGCGGCGGTGGCCGTAGGCGGCCGCGGATCGTGCGCTGAGCGCGGCTACCACCCGCGTTTTCCCGGAGCGGCTCCCGGCGCGCTTTTCAAGCACATCCGGTGGCCTGGACACCGGTCCGCGCCCTGGCTTGGCGGCAGGCGCGCGGGCAGCCTGCCGCTAGAACCCATCTGTGGAATCGAGCGCATCAGCGCCAGATCGATACCTGCTCGCTGGTCGATCGCTGCATCGGCGTGCCGGACTTGCAGGAGAACGCGCTGCCGAACGCCGGTTCGTTCGCCAGCGGGCCGTTGGCGCGCCATTGGCCGGGGGCATGCATGTTGGAAGACGACATCGCCAGCGCGACGTCGCTGGACATCTGCTGCGGCCATAGCCGCGCCCAGCCCTGGAAGAACGCCTGCCTGCCGGCGCTGGCGAGCGTCGGCTGCGCGGTGGTCAATGCATCCCAGGCCAGGTCCACGCCGGCAAGGTCGGCGGCGTTTTCATCGCGCGTGCGGCGGCCGTCGACCTTCAGCCCGGTCAGGCCGGGCCAGGCGTAGGCGCCGTATTGCGACACCAGCTTCGCGCTGCGCGTTTCCCAACCGGCGGCGTCGACCGGCGTCCACCAGTCGCGCACGTTGCCAGAGGCATCGACCATGCGCCCGCTGGCATCGAATCCGTGGGTGAGTTCATGCCCGACCAGCGCACCGAAGGCGCCGTACTGCGCGGCCGGATCCTGCGCCATGTCCAGCACCGGCGCCTGCAGCATCGCGGCGGTCACGATCAGCCGGTTCTGCGGGATGTCGTAGGCCAGCGCCGGTTGCTGGGGCAGCACGTCCCAGCGGCGGTCGGCGTTGTCGCGGCCGATGCGGCGCATCTCCTCGCGATGGCGCCAGGTGGATGCGATCAGCATGTTGGCACCGAAGCTGCCGCGACCCATCGGCTGCACGCTGTAGTCGAGATCGCGCGTCGGCGCGCCGACTTCGATCCTGAGCCTGGCCAGCTTGGCCTTGGCCTCGGTCTTGGCCTGCGGGCTCATCCAGGTATTGCGGTCGATTCCGCGGCCAAGCGCATCGCGCACCTGGCCGGCGATCTCGACCGCGCGCGCCTTCGTTGCCCCCGGAAGATAACGACCGACGTACTCGCGCCCCAGCATCGGTCCGGCGGCAAGGTTGATCGCATCGAGTACCTGCTGCTGGCGTGGCGCCGGCGCCGTTTCCCCACGCAGCACCTGGCCGCGGAAGGCGAAGTCGACGTCACGCCACGCCTTGGAGAGGTATGGCGCCATCGCCGCGCCGACCTGGTAACGCAGGTAGGTCTTCCATTGCGCGGGCTTGAGGCCGTCGACCAGCGCGTCGAGTTGCGCGAACAGCTGCGGATTGGCCAGCGACACCGCGTCGTCGCTCACGCCCTGCGCCTTGAGGAAATCCCCCAGTTGCAAGTGCCGGTACTGCTTGCCCAGCGTGCTGGTCGCGACCTGGGCGTAGTTGGCGCGGGGGTCGCCGAGCGTGGCCAGGGGACGCGATGCCTGCGCGATGCGCGTTTCCAGGTCGAGCACGGCCTGGGTGGCGGCCTTGAGCTGGTCAGGCTTGCTGCCGGTGAGGGCAAGGATCCTGGAGACGTAATCGGTGTAGCGGGCGAGGAGCGCGCGGGTGTCGGCATCGGTGCGCGTGTAGTAAGCCGGATCGGGCAGGCCCAGTCCTCCCTGGCTGAAATAACCCAGGTGGCGCGAAGGATCCCGGAGGTCGACGTCGGCGCTGAAGTTGAAGGCGACCGGGATCCCGACCTGGTGCAGCGCGGCGATCGCCGCCGGCACGTCCTTGCTGCGGCGGATCGCATCGATGCGCGACAGCAGTGGCGCGATCGGCGCCGCGCCGTCGCGCTCGACCGCCGCTTCATCCAGGCCGCTTGCCCAGAAGTCGCCGAGCAGTTTCGCAACGCCTGCCTGGGTGCCCTGCATGTCGGCGTTGAGCAGGTCGATCTGTTGCTGCTGTGCATGCTGCGCCAGCACCCCGAGCGCCGACTGCATGCCCGAGCCGGCGACCGCATTCGCCTTCAACCAGTCGGCATTGGCCTGCGAGTAGAAGTCGCTGCAGGCAAGGCTGGTCGAAGGTCCCCTGGAACTGGATTTCTTCCTTGACTTCGCCAGCGCGACATTCATCGACAGGCTAGCCACCAGGACCAGGCAGAGCGCGAGGGAAAGCGGGCGCGGAGTCGGCATCGTTGGAGGTCGTTCGTTGGGATCGGCCGAGTGTAGCAAGCGCGCCTGCGCGGACGATGAACCGGGATCGCGTTCCGCTGGTTACGAAAAGCCCGGTTTCCCGGGCTTTTCGTTCGTTGCCAGCGGCGCGGCCGGAATGCGCCGTCTACCAGATCACTACCCGCTTGTCGTCGGCGCGGACCATCGCATCCCCGGCCTTGCAGCTGAATGCCCGGGCGAACGCCGGCATGTTGGACGGCGCGCCGATGGCGCGGAAATCCGGTGGCGCGTGCTCGTTGGTGTTGACGATCACCTTCAGGTAATCGGGCGTGTATTTGCTGCGCCAGACGGTGGCCCAGTTGATGAAGAAGCGCTGGTCGCGGGTCAGCCCGTCGGTCATGGGATCGGGGCTGTCGGCGGTAGCTTTGTGCATCGCATCGAAGGCGGTGTTGATGCCGCCGAGGTCGGCGATGTTTTCGCCCAGCGTCAGCTTGCCATTGACATGCAGGCCGGGCGCCGCCTCGTAACCGTTGAACTGCTTGACCAGCTTGTCGGTACGCGAGGCGAAGCCCTTGGCATCAGCCGGCGTCCACCAGTTCTCGAAATTGCCCGTCGGCCCGAAGCGGCTGCCCTGGTCGTCGTAACCATGCGTCATCTCGTGCCCGATCACCGCGCCGATGCCGCCGTAGTTGGCCGCGTCGTCGGCCTTGGGATCGAAGAACGGTGGCTGCAGGATGGCGGCCGGGAAGACGATCTCGTTCTGCAACGGGTTGTAGTACGCGTTGACCGTCTGCGGGCTCATGCCCCACTCGGTGCGATCCACCGGCTTGCCGATCTTGCCGATGTCCCACTTGTAGTTGAACTCGTTGGCAGCCAGCACGTTTCCGATGTAGCTGTCGCGCGAGGTCTCGAGCCCGGTCCAGTCGCGCCATTTGTCCGGATAACCGATCTTCGGCGTGAACGCGGCCCACTTGGCAAGCGCTTTTTCCTTGGTCTCAGGACTCATCCAGTCCAGCTTCTCGATCCGCGCCTTGAGCGCGTCGCGCAGGTTCTGCACCAGCGCTTCCATCCGCGCCTTGGATTCGGGCGGGAACGCGACCTTGACGTACGTCTGCCCCAGCGCCTCGCCGACGTTGCCGCCGATGGCGCGAAGCACGCGTTTGGAGCGTTCCTTCTGCTCCTTCTGGCCGCGCATGGTCTTGTTGTAGAACTCGTAGTTCTCCTGCGAGAAGGCGTCGGCCAGGTAAGGCGAGGCTTCGTCGACGGCGTGGAAGCGCAGGTAGGCCTTCCAGTCCTCCGCCGGCACCTCGGCAAGCATGGCGTCGACCTTCTGGAAGAACTTCGGCATCGCCAGCGAGAACATCGCTGGTTGCGGCACGCCCTGTGACTGGAAGAACGTCGTCCAGGGGAAGTTCGGCGTCAGCTTGTCGGCGGCCGCGGGGGTCATCGGGTTGTAGTAGATCGATACGTCGCGCTGCATCTCCTCGCGCGACTTCGACGCCTTCGCCAGTTGCGTCTCGAATGCGATCACCGACGCCGCCTGCTTCGCGGCATCGGCCGACGGCACGCCGGACAGCTCCAGGACCTTCGCGATGTGCGCCTGGTAGGCCTGGAGCTTGTCCTTCTTGTCCTTGTCGAAGTAATAGCCGCGGTCGGGAAGGCCGAGCCCGCGCTGCGTGGCAAAGGCGATGTTCATGGTCGAGTCCTTGAAGTCGGGACCCGCGCCGAAGTCGAACAGCGTGTTCTCCCCCTTGGCCGAGCTGGTGCGCAGGTAATCGGCGATGGATACCTTGTCGGTGAGCGCATCGATCGCAGCCAGGCGGTCTCCCAGCGGCGCGATCCCCTGCGCGTTGATCCTGGCCTCGTCCATGCCGGTCGCCCAGAAATCACCGACGAGCTTCTCAGCGCCGGTCGCGCCGGGATCGGCGGCCGCCTGTTCGGCGAGCTGGTGCTGCACGGCCACCGAGCGCTCGTCGAGCATGTCGAAGGCGCCCCAGCTGGAGCGATCACCCGGGATGTCGTTCGCCGCCTGCCACTTGCCGTTGACGTAGCCGCCGAAATCGGCGCAGGCATTCTTGCTGGTGTCCAGGTCGCTGGCCTGGAAGCGGTTCACGGGCGGCAGGCGGCTTTCGTCCAGGGTCGGCACGCGCGCTGTGGCCGGCATCGCGGCGCTTGCGCCGGCCGTCGGCTGGTCGGCCTTTTCCTGCTTCGGGCAGCCGGACAGTGCGAGCGAGGTGAGCAGGGCGATGGCGAGCGTCGTGGGTTTGATCGCGTGGGTCATGGTGATTCCGGTGGCGTGCATGGCACGGGTGAATGTGGGTCGTTGGCTGCTACGTGAAACGCGGGTCGCGGAAATCCCGCGAGGGGTGATGGCAGCGCGCCCGTGACGGCCGCAAGGCATGGCCGCGCGCGGCGGCATGCCATCGCGGTGCGCTACAGGCCGGCGGTCACCAGATGGTGACGCGCCGGTCGCCGGGACGGACCATCGCATCGCCGGCCTTGCACCGGAACGCCTGCGCGAACGCTGGCAAATTCGAGGGCGCGGCGATCGCGCGGTACTGTGCTGGCGCATGCGGGTCCGTGTTCAAGCGCACCAGTTGGGCCTCGTCGCGGATGGTGCCGCGCCAGACCCGTGCCCAGTTGAGGAAGAAGCGCTGGTCCTGCGTGTAGCCGTCGATCTTGGAGGCCGCTTCGTCGGGATTGGCGACGAGCGCGGCCTGCAGCGCGTCGTAGGCCGTGGCCAGGCCGCCGAGGTCGGCGATGTTCTCGCCCAGCGTCAGCTTGCCGTTGACGTGCTTGTCGGGATGCGCGGCCAGCGGTGCGTAACCGTCGAACTGCGACACCAGCCTGCCCGTGCGCTCGTCGAACGCACTGCGGTCGGCGGCCGTCCACCAGTTGACGTTGTTGCCTGCGCCGTCGAACTGGCTGCCCTTGTCGTCGAACCCGTGGCTCGCCTCGTGGCCGATCACCGCGCCGATGCCGCCGTAGTTGATCGCGTCGTCGCCATCGGCATAGAAGAACGGCGGCTGCAGGATCGCGGCGGGGAAGTTGATCGTGTTGGTGCTGGCGCTGTAGTAGGCGTTGACCGTCTGCGGGGTCATGTGCCATTCCATGCGATCGGTCGGCTTGCCGATATGGTCCAGGTCATAGCGATTGTTGAACGCCCGCGCGGCGCGCATGTTGGCGAAGTAGTCGCCCGGCCTGATGTCCAGCCCATCCCAGCCGCGCCAGTTGTCCGGATAGCCGATTTTCGGCAGGAACGTGCTCCATTTGGCCAGGGCCTTCGCCTTGGTTTCGGCGCTCATCCAGTCCAGGTGCTCGATGCGCGCCTTGAGCGCATTGCGCACGTTGTCGACGAGTTGCTGCGCGCGCGCCTTGGCCTGCGGTGGGAAGTACTCGCGCACGTAAAGCTGCCCCAGGCCTTCACCCATGCCGTGGTTGACGGCGTCGAGCACGCGCTTCCAGCGGGCCCGCTGCTCCGGCTGGCCGTCGAGGGTCCTGCCCCAGAATCCGAAAGAGGCCTCCTGGAAAGGCTTGGACAGGTACGGCGCGGCATCGTCGATCGCATGGAAGGCGAAATAATCGCGCCATTGCGCCACTGGAACGTCGGCGAGCATCGCATCGAACTCGGCGAAGAATTTCGGCTGCGACAACGAAAAACCGTCGACGACGGGGACGTCGAGGGCCTTGAAGAATCCAGCCCATCCGAAGTGGGGCATCGCCGCATCGGCCTCGGCGACGCTGACGAAGTGGTATCGGTTCTTCGGATCGCGCAGTTCCACCCGCGACAGCGAGGCTTTCGCCAGCCGCGTCTCGATGCCGAGGACCGCGTCGGCCTTAGCCCGGGCCTGCACCGCGGGGACGCCCGTCAGCTCGAAGCTGCGTGCGATGTAGTCGAGGTACGCCTTGCGGATGTCCGACTTGTCGTCATCGCTGTAGTAATCCGGCGTCGGCAGCCCGAGGCCGCCTTGTTCGGCGTAGGCGATCTGCCTGGTCGCGTCCTTGAAGTCAGCTCCTGCGCCAAAATCGAAACCGGGGTTTTCGCCCCGCGCGAACGCCGTGCGCAGCCATGCCGTGACGTCGGCCCGGGTCCTGAGCGCGTCGATGGCGGCAAGCTCGGGCTGGATCGGGGCGGAGCCTGCCCTTTCGATCGCGGCTTCATCCATGCCCGAACGGTAGAGCCAGCCGATCTTCTGTTCGATCGATCCTGGACTGGCGGCATCGGCACCGGCGTCGGCCTTGTCGACCAGGACGTGCTGCGCGTCCAGGCTCTGTTCGGCGAGCGCGTCGAATGCGCCCCAGCGGGAGCGGTCGGGCGGAATGGGATTGGCGGCCACCCACTTGCCGTTGACGAAGCCATTGAAGTCGCTGCAGGCACTGACGCCAGCATCCAGGTCGGCGACGTCGAAGACGGGCGTGGCGGCGTTCGCCCCGGTCGCGCGTGCCGCGCTGTTGCCGGACAGGCACAGGGCCAGCGCCGCGGCAAGCGCCAGCGGTCGAAAGATCGGTGTGGTCATTGGAGTCCTGTCGGTCGCGGCCTGCGCGATAAAAAAAAGCAGCCGCCACGGTGCGGCTGCAAGGGGAGGGCGGCGCATGCGGCATCGCGCCGCATGCGCTACGCGCCTTGGCGCCCGCTGTTTACCAGATCACCACGCGCTGGTCATCCGGTCGCACCATCTTGTCGCCGGACTTGCACTGGAACGCCTGCGCGAACGAAGGCTCGTTCGACGGCGCGCCGATCGCGCGGAAGTTCGCCGGCGCGTGCGGGTCGGTGTTCAGCCGCACCTTGAGTTCTTCCGGACGGAAGTTGCGGCGCCACACCGTGGCCCAGTTGAGCCAGAAGCGCTGGTTCTCGGTGTAGCCGTCGATCTTTTCGTCCGGCGACTTGCCGGCATCGGCCAATGCCTTCTGCAGCGCGTCGAACGACACGGTGGTCCCACCGAGGTCGGCGATGTTCTCGCCCAGCGTCAGCTGGCCCTTGACGTGGATGCCGTCGATCGACACGTAGTCGTCGAACTGCTTGACCAGCTTGGCCGTGCGCGCCTCGAACCCCTTCTTGTCGGCGGCCTGCCACCAGTTGGCGAAGTTGCCCTTGGCGTCGAACTGGCTGCCCTGGTCGTCGTAGCCATGCAGCATCTCGTGGCCGATCACCGAGCCGATGCCGCCGTAGTTGAGCGCGGGATCCGCCTTGGGATCGAAGAACGGCGGCTGCAGGATCGCGGCCGGGAACACCACTTCGTTCTGCTGCGGGTTGTAGTAGGCGTTCACCGTCTGCGGCGTCATGCCCCACTCGGTGCGGTCGACCGGCTTGCCGACCTTGCCCATCATCCAGTCGTAGTTGTACTTGGTGGACGACAACACGTTCTGCACGTAGCCCTCGCGCGAGGTCGCCAGGCCATCCCAGCTACGCCACTTGTCCGGATAGCCGATCTTGGGCATGAAGCTCTGCCACTTCTCGATCGCCTTGGCCTTGGTCTCCGGGCTCATCCAGTCGAGCTTCTCCAGCCGCGCCTTGAGCGAGGTGCGCAGGTTGTCGACCAGCTTGGTCATTTCCGCCTTGGACTCCGGCGGGAAGTACTGCTTGACGTACATCTGGCCCAGCGCTTCGCCCACGCCACCCTCGGTGGTGTCGAGCACGCGCTTCCAGCGCGGCTTCTGCTCCTGCTGCCCGCGCAGGGTCTTGCCGAAGAAGTCGAAGCGCTCGTCGGCGAACGTGTCCGACAGGTACGGCGCCATGCCGTCGATCGTGTGCGCGCGGAAGTAGGCCTGCCACTGCTCGGCAGGCACGTCCTTGATCATCTTGTTGAACTCGGCGAAGAACTTCGGCTGCGACAGCGAGAAACCGTCGACGTTGACGCCCTGCGCCTTGAGGAACTCCGACCACGGGAAGTTCGGCGACGCCTTGTCGGCATCGGCGACGCTGACGAAGTGGTACTGGTTGTTCGGGTCGCGCTGCTCGATCGGCGACAGCGACGCCTTGGCCAGGCGCGTCTCGAACGCGAGCACGTCCTTGGCCTGCTTGTCGGCGTCGGCGGCGGCGACGCCGGCGTTCTGCAGCTGCCTGCTGACATGGGCGACGTACGCATCGCGGATTTTCTTGTAGCTGTCGTCGCCGGCCTTCGGGCCGTCCTGCAGGTAATAGGCCTTCTCCGGCAGCGCCAGCCCGCCCTGGTCGGCGTAGGCGATCATCAGCTGCGAGTCCTTGAAGTCGGCGTTGGAGTAGAAGTTGAAGCCGTCGCCGAGGCCCTGGGCGAAGGACTCGCGGATGTACTGCGCGATGTCGGCCGGCGTCTTGAGCGTGTCGATCCGCGCCAGCATCGGCTGGATCGGGGTGATGCCGGCGGCGTTGATCTTCGCGGCGTCCATGCCGGTGGCGTACATGTCGCCGACCAGCTTCTCGACGCCGGTGTTGTCGGTCTTCGCCGCGGCGGCCTCGGCCAGCTGCTTGCTGGCGGCGAGCGAGCGCTCGGTCAGCATCTCGAAGCTGCCCCAGGTGGTGCGGTCGGCGGGGATCGGGTGCGCGGCGAGCCACTTGCTGTTGACGGCTTCGGCGAGGTCGTCGCAGATGTTCTTCGAGGGATCGATGTCGGACACCGCGAACGCCGAGGTCGGCGGCAACTCGGCGGCGGGGGGCGCGGGCGTGGTGGCCGCGGGCGCGACGGCGGCCGCCTCCGGCCCGGTCTTCTGCTGCGGGCAACCGGCCAGCGCGGCGGTGACGGCGAGGGTGAGCAACAACACCTGTGGCTTGCGAACGATCACGTTAGGACTCCGGCCCGGTGGGCAGCAGTGGAGGAGAACCGGCGGGTGCGCCGGGGAATGTCATGGCGAGGGGTGCGCGCGGGTCCCGCCCGACGCATCCGTCGACTGTAGCGTTGCCACCCCGGTGAAGGGGGTGTCGAAGGTCATGTCACGACGCTAATGGAATCTTCACGTGCACGGAAAACCAGCAGAAAAGCCCGTGCTAACGTGGCCCGGTTCGCCGGCGGCGGTCGCGGGCCACCTGGGAGGCGACATGCGCGTGCGATTCCACGGGGCGGCGGGCGAGGTCACCGGCTCCATGCATGAGGTCGAAGCCGCGGGACGGCGCCTGCTGCTCGACTGCGGGATGATCCAGGGCGACCGCCACGCCGAAGCCCGCAACGTCGCCGACTTTCCCTTCCCATTGCAGGGGCTCGACGCGCTGGTGGTCAGCCACGCCCATATCGACCACATCGGCCGCGTGCCGCTGCTGGTCAGGCGCGGCTTCAAGGGACCGATCTACGCGCAGGCCGCGACCGCCGACCTGATGCCGATCATGCTGCTCGACTCCGCGTCGCTGGCCGAACAGGATGCCGAGCGCGACAACGCGCATCGCCGGCCGGGCGAGCCGGAGGTCCAGCCGCTTTACACCCGCGACGACGTCGACGCGGCGATGCGCCTGGTCAAGCCGCTGCCCTACGACACGCGCACGACAGTGTTTCCGGGCATCGACCTGGTCTTTCACGATGCCGGGCACATCCTCGGCTCCTCGATCGTGGAGTTGCACGCCGACGACCGCACGCTGGTGTTTTCCGGCGACCTCGGGCCCAAGGGCACGCCCATCCTGCGCGATCCGGAAACCGTCACCCACGCCGACCTGGTGCTGATGGAATCGACCTACGGCGACCGCAATCACAAGGATCGCGCGGAGACGATCAGCGAACTCGGCGACATCTTCGAAGCCGCGTGGCGCGACAAGGGCAACGTCTGCATCCCAGCGTTCGCGGTCGGCCGCAGCCAGGAGTTGCTGTACTGGTTCGCGATGCACTGGGACGACTGGCAGCTGTCGCGCTGGCAGATCTTCCTCGACAGCCCGATGGCGGCGAAGGTGTCGGCGGTCTACGCGCGCCACCAGGGGCTGTTCGACACCGACGCGCAACGGGTATGGAAGCAGCGCCCCGATCCCTTCCACCTTCCCAACCTGCGGATGACGCGGACGCGCGACGAATCGATGGCGATCAACCGCATCCAGTCCGGCGCGATCATCCTGGCCGGCAGCGGCATGGCCAATGGCGGCCGCATCCTGCACCACTTCATGCAGAACATCTCGCGGCGCGAATCGCACGTCGTGTTCGTCGGTTACCAGGCCGAAGGCACGCTGGGCCGGCGGCTGGTCAACGGCGCGCCGTGGGTGCGGATCCACGGCCGCGATTTCCGCGTCAATGCGAAGGTGCATACCGTCGGCGGCCTGTCGGCACATGCGGACCAGCGCGGACTGATGGAGTGGTATGGCGGCTTCGAGGATCATCCGCCGCTGGTACTGGTGCACGGCGAGGACAAGGGGCGCGAGGCGCTGGCCGGCGAGATCGGCGAGCGCGACGGCATCGAAGTGCAGCTGGCGAGGCCGGGAATGGTCATCGAGGCCTGAGAAGGCCAGCGGCGATGGGGCATGACCATCTGCCCATGGCCGCGGGCCGGCCGTCGCCCGTAGGATGCCCCCACGCCCGCCCGGGCCTTCGGGGAACATCGATGCTCGTCATCCGCGGTCTGGACAAGACCTACGCCAACGGCGTGCATGCCCTGCACGACGTCAACCTGGACATTCCGCGCGGCATGTTCGGCCTGCTCGGACCCAACGGCGCCGGCAAGTCGTCGTTGATGCGCACGCTGGCGACGCTGCAGAGCGCCGATCGCGGCAGCGCGTCGCTCGAAGGTTCGAATGGGGAAACCATCGACGTGCTGCGCGACAAGGACACCGTGCGCCGACAGCTGGGCTACCTGCCGCAGGATTTCGGCGTCTATCCCAAGGTCAGCGCCGAGGACCTGCTGGAACACTTCGCGGTGCTGAAGGGCCTGACCGCACGCAAGCCGCGCCGCGAAGTCGTCGACGGCCTGCTGCAGCAGGTCAACCTGTGGGAGGCGCGCAAGCGCAAGCTCGGCACGTATTCCGGTGGCATGCGCCAGCGCTTCGGCATCGCGCAGGCGCTGCTGGGGAATCCGCGCCTGGTGATCGTCGACGAACCCACCGCGGGCCTCGACCCGGAGGAGCGCAACCGCTTCCTCAACCTGCTCGCCGAGATCGGCGAGAACGTCGCGGTCATCCTCTCCACCCATATCGTCGAGGACGTGACCGACCTGTGCCCGACGATGGCGATCATGAACAAGGGCCAGGTGCTGCTCACCGGCAGGCCCAACGACGCGATCGACGCGCTCAGCCAGCAGGTCTGGCGCAAACAGGTGCCCAAGGCCGCGTTGCCCGATTACGAAGCGCGGTACACGGTGCTTTCAACACGGCTTGTCGGCGGGCATCCGGTGATCCACGTTTTCGCCAGCGCCAAACCCGAGGCGGGTTTCGAACTGGTCGCCCCGGACCTGGAGGACGTGTACTTCCAGCGCCTGCGCCTGCAGGCCCGGCATGCCGCGCAAGCGCACGCCTGACGGAGCGCCGGCATGATCCTCGAGTTCTTCCGCTTCGAGCTGCGCCAGCAGCTCCGCTCCCCGCTGCTGTGGCTGCTGGCGGTGCTGTTCGCGCTGCTGGGCTTCGGTGCCAGCGCCAGCGATGCGGTGCAGATCGGCGGCGGCATCGGCAACGTGTATCGCAACGCGCCCAGCGTCATCGCCACCTGGCTGACGGTGTTCACGTTGATCGGGATGCTGGTCATCACGATCTTCATCAGCGGCGCGCTGCTGCGCGACTTCGAGCTCGGCACGTCGGAACTGTTCTTCGCCAGCCCCATCCGCCGCCGCGACTACCTGTTCGGGCGCCTGGGCGCGGCGCTGCTGGCGAGCCTGGTGGTGTACCTGGTGATCGCGCTGGGGATGTTCATCGCGCAGTTCATGCCGTGGATCGATCCGGCGCGCCTGGGGCCGGTTTCGCTCAAGCCGTACCTGTGGACGTTCGCGGTGTTCGTGATCCCCAACCTGCTGTTCACCGGCGCATTGCTCGCGCTGCTGGCGGTGACCACGCGCAACATCCTGTGGGTCTACATCGGCGTACTCGGGTTCATCGTGCTCTACGGCGTCAGCGGGGCCTTGACGCGCGACCTGGACAGCGTCTGGATCGCGACCCTGGTCGAGCCGCTGGGCCAGCGCGCGCTGGGGCGCACGATGCGCTACTGGTCGGCGGAGGAGCGCAACACGGGATTGCCGGCGATCGCCGGTTACATCCTGGCCAATCGTGCGCTCTGGACGACGGTGGCGCTGGCTTTGTTCGCGGCGACCTTCGCCCTGTTCCGCACCGGGCGCAGCGGGACCGGGCGCCGCTGGGGGCGCAAGGCACGCGCGGCCAAGCCGGATGCAGGCACCGCCGTCGCCTCGAAGGGCGGGATCCGGCGCATCGAGCCGGTGTTCACCCCCGCCACGCCCTGGCGGCAGTTCCTGCGCCAGTTGCGGTTCGACAGCGTCGGCGTGCTGCGCAGCGTGACCTTCCTGGTGATGCTCGTCTTCGGTATCGCCAATTTCATGGCCAACGCGCTCAACGCGCAGATGCTGTACGGCACCAAGATCTATCCGGTGACCTCGCAGATGCTGGTGGCGTTCCAGAACAGCATGGGGCTGTTCCTGGTGATCATCGTGCTGTTCTATTCGGGCGAGCTAGTGTTCAAGGAGCGTGGCGCGCGCATCAACGATGTCAGCGATGCGCTGCCGGTGCCCAACTGGGTACCGCTGGCGGCGAAGTTCGCGACGTTGGTGCTGGTGGTGCTGGCGTTCGAGGCGGCCGGTGCGCTGGCGTCGGTCGCGATCCAGCTGGGCAAGGGCTACACCCACATCGAACCCGGCGTGTACGTCGGCACGCTGCTGCTGCAGTCGGTGGGCTTCATCCTGATGGGCGGGCTTGCGTTGTGCCTGCAGGTGTTCACCAACAACAAGTTCATCGGCTATGCGCTGGTGATCCTGGTGCTGGTGCTGCAGGCGGTGCTGGGCACGCTGGATTTCACCCACAACCTCTACAACTTCGACGGCTGGCCGAATGCGCCGTATTCGGACATGAACGGCTTCGGGCATTTCCTGCTGCCGCAGTTGTGGTTCAAGGCCTACTGGGGTTTGTTCGTGCTCGCGTTGTTGCTGCTGGCCTCGGTGCTGTGGGTGCGCGGCACCGACGCCGGTGCGAAGCAGCGCTGGGCGCTGGCCAGGCAGCGCCTGCAGGGCCGCAGCGGGATCGCGCTTGCGGCCAGCGTCGTGGCGTTCGTTGCGGTCGGCGGCTTCCTGTTCTGGAATACCAACGTCCGCAACGATTACATCCCGCCGGACAGGCAGCTCGACCTGCAGGCGCGCTATGAGCGTGACTTCGGCAAATACAGGGACCTGCACCAGCCCAAGGTGCTGGCGGTCAGCACCGACGTCGACCTGCATCCGGAAACGCAGTCGATGCGCGTGCACGGCGTCTATCGCGTGCATAACCCGTACGCGACGCCGATCCCCGACGTCCACGTCCAGGTCGCCGACGACAGGACCCTCACGGCCATCGACCTGGGCGGCGCGAAGCTGGCGCTCGACGATCGGCTCCTGGGCTATCGGATCTACCACCTCGACCGGCCGCTGCAGCCAGGCGAGCAGCGCGACGTCGCCTTCGACCTGGACTTCCATCCCACCGGGATCAGGAACGAAACCGCGCAGCACCAGATCGTGGGCAACGGCACCTTCATCACCAGCCAGATGTTCCCGATCTTCGGCTACCAGCCGCAGGGCGAGATCCAGGATCGCAACGAGCGCCGCAAGCGCGGCCTCGGCGAGCCTACGCGGATGCCGAAGCTGGAGGACACCAGGGCCTGGGCCAACAATTACCTCACCGACGACGCTGACTGGATCGACTTCAGGTCGACGATTTGCACCGCGCCGGACCAGGTCGCTCTGTCGCCGGGCTACCTGCGAAAGGCGTTCACCCGCAACGGCCGCCGCTGTTTCAGCTACGCGATGGACCGGCCGATGCTCGACTTCTACTCCTTCCTGTCGGCGCGCTGGCAGGTGAAGAAGGGCGCCTTCCGCGACATTCCGATCGAGGTCTATTACGACGCAAAGCACCCCTACAACGTCGAGCGGATGATCCAGGCCACGCAGAAGTCGCTCGCGTATTACGAGGCCAACTTCACCCCGTACCAGCACCACCAGGTGCGGATCCTGGAGTTCCCGGGCTACGACAGTTTCGCGCAGAGTTTCGCCAACACGATCCCCTACTCGGAATCGGTGGGCTTCATCGCCGACCTGCGCGACAAGGACGCGATCGACTACGTGTTCTACGTCACCGCGCACGAGGTCGCGCACCAGTGGTGGGCGCACCAAGTGATCGGCGCCAACGTCCAGGGCGCGACGGTGCTGTCCGAGTCGCTGGCCCAGTACTCGGCGTTGATGGTGATGGAGAAGGAATACGGGCGCGAGAAGATGCGGCGCTTCCTGAAGACCGAACTGGACCGGTATCTCTCGGGTCGTAGCGGCGAAGCCATCGAGGAACTGCCGCTGTACCGGGTCGAGAACCAGCAGTACATCCATTACCGCAAGGGTTCGCTGGTGTTCTACCGGCTGCGCGAGGAGATGGGCGAGGCGGCCCTGAACCGTGCGCTGCACAGGTTCCTGGTCGACTGGGCGTACAAGCCGCCGCCGTACCCGACCACGTTGGACCTGCTGAAGTACATCCGCGCCGAAGCCAGGCCGGACCAGCAGGGCCTGATCACCGACCTGTTCGAGAAGATCAGCTTCTACGACGACCGCGTGGTGGATGCGACCGCGAAAAAGCGCGGCGACGGCAAGTACGTGGTCACGCTCAAGCTGCATGCCGCCAAGCGCTACGCCGACGGCAAGGGCAAGGAGACCGCGGGCAGGCTGGACGACTGGATGGATGTCGGCGTGTTCGCGCGCGGTCCCTCGGGCAAGGAAGCCGACGAGAAGGTGCTGTACCTCAAGCGCCACCACATCACCAGCGGCGATCCCGTCATCACAGTGGTCGTCGACCAGGCGCCGTATGAGGCCGGCCTGGATCCCTACAACAAGCTGATCGACCGGGTGTCGGACGACAACCGCAAGCGGGTGACGGTGCAATAGCGCGGACGTGCGAAGGCAGCGTCAAGATGGCGGCGAGGCAATACCTGGCCCGGGTCAGGCGACGCGGGCGGATTGCGAAGGTCCCGGGTGCGGCCTGCGGCCTTGCCCGGGCTACCAGGGGTGACATGGCGTGATTGGCACCCTCCGGGGGCTGGTCTATGGTGCCGACTCACACACTGGTGGGAGCACATGATGCGCATCCTGTCGCTGCCGTTGTCGGCATTGCTGGTCACCTTGCTGTCGGGAAGCGCGTTCGCCGCGGGCCAGGCCGCGGCGCCGTCAGGCGATGGCCCCCAGCATCCGGAACTCTCCGCGATCGCCAAGGCCGTCTCGCCGCAGTCGCTGCACGAGATCGACGCCGCGCTCGTCGGTTTTGGCACCCGCAGCACCCTGTCCGACACCCGGTCCGACACCCGCGGCATCGGCGCCGCCCGGCGCTGGGTGAAATCGCGCTTCGAGGCGATCTCGAAGGATTGCGATGGCTGCCTGCAGGTCGTCACGCCATCGCAGGTCTTCACCGGCAAGCGGACCCCGCCCGAAGGCGTCGAGGTCATGGACGTGGTCGCGATCCAGCGCGGCACGAGCGACCCTGATCGCGTGATCGTGATCACCGGGCACCTGGATTCCCGTCGCACCGACGTCATGGATGCGACCGGCGATGCGCCTGGCGCCAACGACGATGCCTCCGGCGTCTCGGCGCTGATCGAGGCCGCGCGCGTGCTCAGCAAGTACAGGTTCCCGGCGACGCTGGTGTTCTCCGCCGATTCGGGCGAGGAGCAGGGGCTGTACGGCGGCAAGGTGATCGCGCAATACGCGGTCAACCACGGCTGGAAGGTCGAGGCCAACCTCAACAACGACATCGTCGGCAGCCCCAACGGCGGCGATGGGCAGAGCGATCCGCATACGGTGCGGGTGTTCTCCGAAGGCACCAAGAGCAACGAGACGCTGGAGCAGGCGCAGTACCGGCGCTATCACGGCGGTGAAATCGACTCGCCGTCACGCAACCTCGCGCGCTACATGCAGGGCGTGGCGGATCGCTACCTGGAGGATTTCCGCGTCCGCGTGGTGTACCGGACCGACCGCTACGGCCGTGGCGGCGACCAGGTGGAATTCCTCGCCCGGGGATTCCCCGCGGTGCGGGTGACGGAATCGCATGAGGACTACACCCACCAGCACCAGGACATCCGCACCGTGGACGGCGTGCACTACGGCGACACCATCGAGCATGTCGACTTCGACTATCTGGCCAACGTGACCCGCCTGGATGCGATCACGATGGCATCGCTGGCGATGGCGCCGGCGCCGCCATCGGGCGTCGCCATCCAGGGCGAAGTCGCCTACGACACCACCGTCTCGTGGAAGCCGGTGCCGGGAGCCAAGCGCTATCGCGTCTGGTGGCGGGAGACCACCGCGCCGCGGTGGGAGCATGCGCGCGACGCGGGCGACGCGACCTCGCTGAAGCTGCCCGGCATCAACATCGACGATTATTACTTCGGTGTGTCGTCGGTGAGCGCCGATGGCTGGGAGAGCCCGGTGGTGTTCCCGGGGTTTGCGGGCAGTTTCGAGCGGTCTCCCGCGGCGCCGGAAACGGACTGACGACGGCCCGCGTGCCGGGCGCGCGGCCGCCCGGCGACACTGGAGGGCGGAAAACGGCAGCGTCGCTGGATCCCCGCCCTTGCGGGGATGACGGTGTCGTCCAGCGTTGGTCCAGCCAGCGCGAGGTCAAGGAGCGGCCGCAGCTGAACGGACCCCCGGTACGACTGGCGCATTCAGCCGTCTTCGCGTAGAGTCCGCCTCGTTCTGCGCACGGCTGATCCGTTTTCCTAGGTAAGCCTGCCGCCGGGTCGAAGTTTCCAACATCGACCATCGCGGCCTTCTCCCCGCACGCCTTTCGTCGCGCAGACACGGCCCGGAACATCCGGCGCCGTCAAAAAGACCACTCGCAGCGCGGTTCAAGGAACGCTCCGGGTAATGCTCGCATCGCACGTCGTGCGCTGGTCCCGGACCAGTCATGCCGCTGTCGTGCGGGCTGCAGAACGGAGCTCCACATGACGTTTGAAACCCTCGGGCTTTCGCCCGCGCTGCTGCGCGCGCTCGCCGAAAACAGCTACACCACGCCCACCCCGATCCAGTTGGAAGCCATTCCGCTGGCGCTGGCCGGCCACGACCTGCTTGGCGGCGCCCAGACCGGCACCGGCAAGACCGCCGCGTTCTCGCTGCCCCTGCTGCAGCGGCTGTCGAAGGAAACCCCGCCCAACGGCCCGCGCAAGCCGCGCGCGCTGATCCTGACCCCGACCCGCGAACTCGCGGTGCAGGTCGCCGACAGCATCAAGACCTACGGCCGCCACCTGCGCCTGAACGTCACCAGCATCTACGGTGGAGCAGGCATGGGCCCGCAGGTCGACCACCTGCGCCGTGGCACCGACATCCTCGTCGCCACGCCGGGCCGCCTGATCGATCACCTGGAGCGCGGCAGCGCCAAGCTCGACGCGATCGAGATCCTGGTGCTGGACGAAGCCGACCGCATGCTCGACATGGGCTTCCTGCCGGCGATCAAGCGCATCCTCAACCGGGTGCCGAAGGAGCGGCAGACGCTGCTGTTCTCGGCGACCTTCGAGGAGCAGATCAAGTCGCTCGCGATGGAATTCATGCGCGATCCCAAGCAGGTGCAGGTCACGGCGAAGAACACCATCGCCGACACCATCGTGCATCGCGCGCATCCGGTCGACGGTTCGCGCAAGCGCGACCTGCTGATCGACATCCTGACCAAGCGCCACACCGACCAGGTGCTGGTGTTCGGCAAGACCAAGCACGGCTGTAATCGTCTGGCCGAGCAGCTGGAAACCGCCGGCCTGAAGGCCGTCGCGATCCACGGCAACAAGAGCCAGGCGCAGCGGCAGAAGGCGCTGAACCTGTTCAAGGCCGGCAAGGCGCGCGTGCTGGTGGCGACCGATGTCGCCGCGCGCGGCCTGGACATCCCCAACCTGCCGCTGGTGATCAACCACGACCTGCCGATGGTCGCGGAGGATTACATCCACCGCATCGGCCGCACCGGCCGCGCGGGCGCGCAGGGCGAGGCGCTGTCGCTGGTGTCGCCGGAAGAAGGCGGCCTGCTGCGGCAGATCCAGCGCATGCTGAAGGTCGACCTGGTGATGGACGTCGTCGACGGCTACGCGCCGAGCAAGCCGATCCGGCTGGATACGCCGATCCCGCGCAACGGTGGCGGGCAGCGCGATGGGCAGCGTCCGCCGAGCCGTCCCGGCAGTCGTCCGCACGGGCGCCCGGCCGCGCGTACCTCGCATGCCGGTCCCAAGCAGCGGTCGGGTGGCGGGCAGGGCGCCTACGCCGGTCGGCGCGATACGCGCGCCTGATCACGTTGCAACTGCGATGTATGCGAAGGCCGGCACTGCCGGCCTTTCGCTTATCTGCGACCCAGACCGCAGTTCGCCGCGCGCGCCGCGGCAACACGCGCCACCGGCGCTACGCTGCGCGATGTTCAAGGACGAAGCCGGCCAGGGCGCTGCAGGGGTGCGCGTCGCCGGATCGAAACGGATCGCGCACAGGCAGGTGCCACGCGTGGGCAGTCAGTTCGTTCCCGCGGTCCGGGCCGCGGATGCCATCGCTCCCCATCACTTGCGGGCGCGCCGCTACCGGTTCGCCGGCGTTGCGCGTTGCATGGGCTGGATCGTGCTGCTCCTGGCGGCCGCGCTGGCGCGCGATGCATTCGCGGCAGGCCCCACGGGCAGCTATGCCTTCCGCAACTATGGCGCCGACCAGGGCTTGCGCAACCAGGCGGTGACCTCGCTGGCGCAGGATGCCGACGGCTTCCTCTTCGTCGGTACCGAGGACGGCCTGTTCCGCTTCGATGGCAGCGCGTTCCAGCGGGTGGGCGAAACCGACCTTCCCAGCCAGGGCGTCACCCTGCTGCGCGCGGGCCCGCACGGCATCCTCTGGGTGGCGACCGAGAAGGGCGTGGTCGCATGGCGCGGCACGGCGCGCGCCCCGCACGTGCGCGGCGTGCTGCTACCCGGGCGGCAGGTGCTGGGCCTGGGCGGGTCGGCCGACGGTACGCTGCTGGCGTCGACCACCACCGGGTTTTTCGAAGGCCGCGACGGGCGCATGGCCGCCGTCGCCGATGTGCCGGCGCAAGCCGGTGCCTCCTGGCGCTCGGCCGATGGCCATGATGCGTACTTCGCCGTGGGCGAACGCCTGTACTGGCGGCATGACGGCCATTGGCGTTCGCGCGGCATGCCCGCCGCGGCGATCGACGAAGCCGTCCAGGCCATCGTCCGCGACCCGCGCGGTCGGATCTGGCTGCGCGGCCGGCAGATGCTGCTGCGGCTGGCCACGTTCGATGGCGACTACGAAAACCTGACCGCCACGCTACCGGGCGCGGCGGTGCAGAAGGGCGAACTGGTCCTCGACCGGTCCGGGCGGGTGTGGGCGCCGAGCAATCGCGGCATCGCCTGTTTCGATGGCGATCGCAGGCTGCTGTTCGATGTCGCCCACGGGCTGCCCAACGAGTGGGCGACCACCGTGCTGGTCGATCGCGAAGGCAGCTTGTGGGTCGGCAGCGAAGGCGTGCAGCAGGTGCAGGGACGCCTGGCCTGGAGCGCCTTCACCCGTCGCCAGGGCCTGCCGTCGGACACGGTCTGGGGCGTGTTCCGCGATCGTGCGGGGGTATTGTGGGCGGCGACCAACCGGGGCGTCGCGCATGCCGACGACCGCGGCCACTGGACCGCGCTGCCGGGAACGCAGCAACGCTCGTTCTACGCCTTCGCCGAAAGCCCGCAGGGCGAGCTGTGGATCGGTGGCAACAGCGGCCACGCCAGCCACAACACGTTGCTGCTGCGGGCGCCGGGCACGTCGACGTTCGTATCGGTGCCGCTGGCCAGCGCCGACGGTCCGAGCACGATCAACAGCATGGCGTACGGACCCGACGGCGCGCTGTACATCGCGACGATCGCCCATGGCCTGCACCGCGTCGTGCACGGAACCCGCGGTTACGACTTCGCGCAGGTCGCGCTGCCCGGTGGCACGGCCGACGAACAGGTCAACCAGCTGGCGCGCGACGGCAAGGGCCGCCTGTGGGCCGCCGGCATGCGCGGACTGGCGCTGTTCGACGGCCACCGCTGGCGTCGCCTGACGACCCGCGACCGGTTGCGCGAAGACGCCATCGAAACGCTGGCGGCGGCCGGCGACGACGCGATGTGGATCAGCTACTGGAATGTCGACGGCCTGAGCCGGGTGCGCGTCGATGCGGCCGGTGCCATCGCGGTGGAGCAGGTCAGCGGCCCGGATGCGCTGGTCGGCGACACGATCTACTCCTCCGGTCCGGCCGCGGGCGGCGGTCTGTGGCTGGGCACCGCGATGGGCGTCAAACGCTGGCGCGATGGACGCGTCGAGCGCTTCGGCCGCGCCGAGGGCCTGCCGGGCGACGATGCGGCGGCCAATGGGTTCTGGGCCGATGCCGATGGCGATGCCTGGTTCGGCATGGCCAACGGGTTGGCGCATTTCAGCGTGCACACCGACCGGGGTACGCCCCCGCCGCCGACGACCTTCATCCAGTCGGTGCAGGACGCGCGCGCCCGCGAACTGAAAGGGTCCGGCGAAGTCGCGTGGCGCGACCGCGCGTTGACGTTCCACTTCGCCGCGCTCGGTTTCCTGGACACCGCCGACCTGCAGCGCGAGGTGCGGCTGCTCGGGTTCGAGGACGGTTGGCGCCAGACGTCGGTGAGCGAGGCGCGTTATACCGGCCTGTTGCCGGGGCGCTACCGCTTCCAGGCGCGGGCACGCTATGGCGATGGCCGCTACGGCAACGTCGCCACCCGCAGCATCGTCGTGTTGCCGCCGTGGTGGCTGACGTGGTGGTTCATCGCCATCGCCGTGGTCTCGCTGGTGCTGCTGGCGATGGCCGCGATGCGCTGGCGACTGGCGCGGCTGCGCGAAAGGAACCTCGCGCTCGAAGCGCTGGTCGATGCGCGCACCCGCGACCTGCAGGTGGCGAACGCCGCGCTGGAGGAAGCCAGCATGGTCGACCCGCTCACCGGCCTGAAGAACCGCCGCTACCTGTCAGTGTTCATGCCCGAGGAGCTGGCGCGCTGCCTGCGCCAGCGGTCGCTGGCGCGCGCGAGCGCCGGCAGGGGCGACGATCCCGGCGACCGCAACATCGACCTGTGCCTGCTGATGCTGGACCTGGACCACTTCAAGCAGGTCAACGACACCCATGGCCACGGCGCCGGCGATGCGGTGCTGCGGCAACTCGGGCGCCTGCTGCTGGCGACCTGCCGCGATTCGGACGTGGTGGTGCGTTGGGGCGGCGAGGAATTCCTGATCCTGGCCCGCAACGCCGACCGCCACCAGGTACAGGCGATGGCGGCGCTGGTGTGCGAAGCGGTGCGCACGCACCCGTTCGTGCTCGACGACGGCACAGTGCTGCGCCGGACCTGCTCGCTGGGCTTCACTGCATTCCCGCTGCTGCCCGGCGCGCCGGAACGCTTCGGCTGGGAACAGGCGGTGGAACTGGCCGACCAGTGCCTGTACGCGGCCAAGAGCAGTGGTCGCGATGGCTGGGTCGGTTGCCTGTTGCAGGATGACGGCAACGATGTCGCGGTCGGGCAGGACATCGTCGGATTCGGTCGCGGACGGATCCTCGATTCACGCGGCGACGCCGATGCGGTGGTGTGGAAGGCAACGGCGCGGGCGAGCTGAGCACGCGGGACGGGGACGGCCGCAACGCGACATCTTCGCTCGCGCGGCGCCCCGTCGCCGCCAGCGTCAACCGGCGGCGGCGAGTTCGCGCAGCTCCAGCGCGCGATCGTGGCCGAGGTAACGATGGATGCCCGCGCGCGCCAGGTACAACAGCGGGATGAGCGCGATCGCGGCGAGCATCTTGTAGGCGTAGTTGAGCGTGCCCACCGCCAGGAACAGTGACGTCGGCCAGTGCTGCGGCCCGATCACGAATGCGATGTAGAGCACCACGAAGCTGTCCACCACCTGCGACACTGCGGTTGAACCCGTCGCGCGCAACCAGGCATGGCGATCGCCAGTGTGGCGGCGGATGCGATGGAACACGCTGACGTCGATCAGCTGGCCGATGATGAAAGCGATCAGCGAACCCCAGATCGTCCACAGTCCCTGCCCGAACACGGCGGCGAACGCGGCCTGGTAATCCGGCACGCCCTGGTCCTTCACCACCGTCACCCACCATGCGGCCGGCGCCAGGTGGATCGCGACGAACGCGAACGCGAATCCGTACACGATCAGTCCCGCCGCCAGCCAGCTGATGAAACGCACGCCGCGGCGGCCGTAATACTCGTTGACCGTGTCGGTCATGATGAACACGATCGGCCACAGCAGCGTGCCGGCGGTGAAGTTGAGCGAGCCGGTCTGGCCGAACAGGTTCCACTGCAGCGGTGCGATGCCGAGCGTGTCCTCCAGCGCGAAGATCTTGACGCCGATGAATTCGGCCAGCACGGCATTGACGCAGAAGAACGCCGCCAGGCCGATGAAGAGCAGCGTGCTGCGGTCTTCCAGGGGACGCGCGCCCGTCAAAGCCGTACTCAAGCCGTGCCCTCGATCGCATCGCCCGCGGCACGTGGCGCATGCACCGAGAAGGGGATCGAATCCGGCGCCACCGCGCCGCCGGAAATGATGAAGCTCATCGCCTGGTCGACGGTCCAGTCGGTGGGCGTGAGCTTTTCCACCGGCACCACCTCGAGGTAGCCGGAAGTCGGGTTCGGCGTCGTCGGCACGTAGACCGCCGCAAGTTCCCGGCCGGTGCCCTGCTCATGCAGGATGCGGGTGACGAACCCGACCGACTTCATCTCGTTGTGCGGGAAGTCGATCAGCACCACGCGCTGGGTACCGTCGGGTTGCGTCTGCAGGATGTCCAGCAGCTTGCGCGCGCTGCCGTAGATCGTGCTGGCCAGCGGGATGCGTCCGACCAGCGCCTCGAACCAGCGCAGCAACCGCTGGCCGACGACGCGCCGGGCCATCAGCCCGGACAGCATGATCACCGCCAGCGTCGCCAGCAGCGCCAGCGCGGTCTGTACCCAGGCCTGGTCAGCCCAATGCCAGGCCGCATGCATTTCGGCAATGTTGTGCAGCAATGGGCCGATCAAAGGCCGGCTGGCGTCCGACAGCAGCACGAACACGAACTTGACCACCACCCAGGTCAGCCAGATCGGCAGCAGGGTCAGCAGTCCGGTGATGAAGATGCGCTGGAGGCTGGCGCGAGGCGGACGTGGTGCGGGGAGGGCGGGCGTTTGCATCGGCGGATTGTAGGGGCTGCGCGTGCCTGGTGAATGCGCGACGACAGCGATGCTGCGCTGACTGGACGCACGGGGTAGGAACTTCATCGCCAGCATCAGATGCGAGACGGGGATGCAACGCGCCCCCAGGCGATCGAAACAGCGACTGCGCCCGGCGCGGCGATCACGCGAATGCCTGGATGTCGCCCAGGCGATGGATTGAAACCCGCCCTACGGATCCCTGACCAGGCGGAAGCCGACATCGTCGTAGCCGCGTTGGGAATCCAGCGGCCGCATGCCGGATGCGCCGCGCCAGCTATGGCCGGCGCTGATGCGCTGGCTGCAGTCCGGGCCGCAGTTGCCAAGCCATTCGGAGACCGGCTTCGGGCCCCTGGTGCCGGGCAGCGCGCGTGCTTCGGTCACCGTGGGTAGCCGGTAGTGGCGGCCGGTGCGCTGGCTCAGCCAGCGTGCATAGGCCTGCGCGTCTTCCCACGAGACGCAGACCACCGGGTGCTGCGTCGACTGCTCGAAGCCCGGCGACTTCCAGGAGCGCGGCGCGACGATGCGCAGCAACGACACCCGCTCGCGGCACAGCGCCGCCTCGCGTCCGGTGGCATCGGCGAAGCGCGCGTAATCGCCGCGGCTGACGTCGTGCTGGCTCACCGCGATGATGCGGTCGTCGATCCGCGCCAGCCGGGTGCCATCGTCGTCGATCGTGGATCCGGGTTGGGGCAACCGCTGTGCCTTGGCTGCCATCGCCGACAGGGTGGCGGGGTCGACGCCGAGCGTGCGCGCACTGTCGACCACCTGCAGCGCACCGGCGCGATCGAGCTTTTCAACCGCCCGGTCCAGGCGTGCCTGCAGCGCCGTGCGGTTGCGGGCCCGGAAACGTGCCATCGCCGGGCTCGCCGCCTGTCGCGTCTGCGTCGCCAGTGCGGTGGCCTGCTGGACGTAATCGCGCGCGCGACGGTCGTCGCCATTGCGGATATGGCGTTGCGCTTCATCGCCCAGGGCGTCGATCAGGTGCCCCGCCACGACCGGCACCAGCTGGTAGGCAGGGTCGGCCTTCCACGCGGCCAGGATGCTTTCGAACGCATTAGCGCCCTCCGGTGCGGTGAGGTTGCGCGAGGCAAGTTGCTGTTCGGCCGCGATCACGTAGCGCTCCGCGGGGGAAATCGGCAGCGGCCGCAGCATGGATGAGCCCGGGTCGGCGATGATCGATGCCCCGGGGACCGCCCCGGGCGTCGGCAACGCAGGGTCGCTTTCGGCGGCCGGGCCCGGCGTGGCGCGGAAGAACGTCCCGGGACCGGGTTGGCCTTGCCGCAGCGCCAGTCCGGTGGCCCCGGCCGCCAACACGACCACGCCGATCCAGGCGGTCCTGGGCCAGCGCCGGATCGCGGCCATCGCCCGGTGCGAGGTCCCGGTCACCCGGCCCAGGGCCTGCCCGCTGCGGCGGGGCACGCGTTCGAGCGCATCGCGCATCTGCTGGGCGCTGCGATAACGCTGCGACGGCGACTTCGCCAGCGCGCGATCGAGGAAGCGCTGCCAGTGGCGTAGGTGGCGCGGCAAGCGCGGAATGGGATCCTGCGCGTGCATCACCGCCATCGACAACGCATCGCCGGCCAGGAACGGCAGCTGGCCGGTGAGCATTTCCCAGGCCAGCACGCCGACCGCGTAGAGATCGGCGCGGGCGTCGACGTCCTCGCCGCGCGCCTGTTCGGGCGCCATGTAGGCGGTGCTGCCGACCGCCATGCCGGCGGTGGTCACGCGCGGGCCGAAGCGGCGCAGGGCGATGCCGAAGTCCGCCAGCAGCGGCCGCTCGGCTTCGTCGAAGAGGACGTTCTCGGCCTTGACGTCGCGGTGCACCACGCCGCGCGCATGCGCGTAGTCCAGTGCGGCCAGCAGTGCCTGCAGGATCGCGCGGACGCGGGCGTGCCCGTTTTCCTCGCCATCCTGGACGAACTCGCGCTGGCCCAGGTGGCCATGGGCGAGGAAGGGCATCGCGTAATAAGGCAGCCCGTCGCGGGTGCGGCCGATCTCGAAGATGCCGACGATGTGCGGGTGCTCGAGCCGGGCGATCGTGCGTGCTTCGTTCTCGAAGCGGCGCCGGCTGACCTCGTCGGCGAGCGCCTCGGGCAGCATCACCTTGATCGCGACTTCGCGCTCGAGCGACGCCTGCTCGGCCAGGTACACGATCGACATGCCGCCATGCCCGATCACCCGCGTGAGCCGGTAGCCCTGGATCTGCGGCAGCCCCTCTTCGGGCTCCTGCGATGGGACGTGGTGTTCAGTCAAGGCAGTGGACATGGGACCCCGGGGCAGGCCCGAGCATACGCCGAGCGGCCGGATTGGGTGAATGGCGGATCGGCCGCGGACGCAGGGTGAAAGGCCTCGCGCCGCCGTGCCGGCATGGCTCACACCAGCAGCACCGACGCCATCCTGCGCCGATAGCGACCGACGAGGTCTTCGTCGTCGAGGATCCGGAAGGCATCGATCAGCGCCCGCCTTGCCAGGCCGTCGTCGAAGTCGCGGTTGCGTCGCAGCATTTCGAGGAACTGCTCGAGCCCGGCGGCGGCGTCGCCTGACACGATCTGCTGCACGCCAAGCAGGTAACGCGCCCGCAGGTCGTCCGGGTTGGCCTGGATCGCCGTCTGCAGCACCTCCGCCGGCGGCGCGTCCCGAAGTTGGGTGGCGAAACCCAAGCGGGCGCGGGCACGCACCGCGCGGTCGTCCGTGGACAGGTTCGCCGGCAGGGCATCGAGCAGTTGCGTCGCTTCCTGGGCATGGCCGGTGGCCAGCAGGGCCAAGGCGAGGTCGAGCTTGAGGCTGTCTTCGTCCGGCGCCGCCTCGATCGCCTTGCGCAGTCGCAGCACTTCGGCATGCGGATCCAGTGGCGGGGCCTCGGCGGCGGGACCCGGCTCGGGCGCCGGCGCCGGTGCGATCCCGTGGTGGGCGAGGAACTCGCGCAGCTGGCCTTCGGGCAGCGCACCGGGAAATCCGTCCACCAGTTGCCCGTCCTTGACCAGCATCACCGTCGGCACCGAGCGGATCTGGAATGCGGCGCCCAGCTGCTGCTCGGCGTCGACGTCGACCTTGGCCAGGCGGAACGCGCCGTTGTAGTCGTCGGCGAGCTTTTCCAGCAACGGCCCCAGTTGCTTGCACGGCCCGCACCAGGTTGCCCAGAAGTCGACCAGCACCGGGGTCTCCAGCGACTTCTTCAGCACCTCGGCTTCGAAATTGGCGACGGTGGCGTCGAAGGCGTGCGGGCTGGGGTGGGAGGCGTCAGGGGCTTCGGTGGCGGGAAACATGGCGTGGAATCCGTGGGTCAGGGGCGGGCGGCGGCGTTTCGGCGCGGTCCGCGGGACCGTGCACGCTAGCATCGCCGGGATGAAGAGCGAATCGGCGCGGCAGCCCTGGCTTGCCGCGGCGGGCTCAGCCGTAACGCAGCTTGAGTACCAGGATCGTCGCCGCCAGCAGCAGGGTGATGGCGTTGGCGACGATCATCGGCCAGGAGCCGAGCACCAGGCCATAGCCGAGCCAGAAGCCGACGCCAGTGGTGAACACCAGGTACATCGGCAGCGACAGGCTGTGGGTGTCGCGCGTACGCACGATGCGCAGGGCCTGCGGCACGAACGAGACCGTCGTCAGGATCGCGGCGACGGTCCCCATCCATTCGCCGTTCACCTCTGGCGCACACTTGCGGGCATGGACCGCCCGTGCGCGTCCACCATCCGGTTGGTCGCGTTCACGGCACCGCCGGCTGCTGGCCGTGCAGCTTGTAGACGTGGCCGCCCTTCATGACGAAATCCATGTGTTTCATCAGCGCGATGTCGGCGGTCGGGTCGCCGTGGACGGCGACGATGTCGGCGTACTTGCCGGCCGCGACGCTGCCGACGTCGGCCTCCATCCGCAGCAGCCTGGCCGCGTTGCGGGTCGCGGCCTGCAGCGCGAATGAGGCTGGCATTCCCGCCTGCACCATCAGTTCGAACTCATGCGCGTTGTCGCCATGCGGGTACACGCCGGCATCGGTGCCGAAGGCGATCGGCACGCCGGCGCGGTAGGCCTTGCCGGCGGTCGCCAGGATCCTCGGCCCGACCTGCATCGCCTTGGCGGCGACCTGCGGCGGGTAGTAACCCGGGATCTTCGCTTTCTGCGCGACGTAATCGCCGGCGATGATCGTCGGCACGTACCAGGTACCGTGCTGCTTCATCAGCTTCATGTCGGCGTCGTCCATGAAGGTGCCGTGCTCGATGGAATCGACCCCGGCGATCACGGCGCGCCGGATGGCTTCGGCGCCGTGCGCGTGCGCGGCGACCGCAAAACCGTAGTCGTGGGCGGCAGCGATGACCGCCTGCAGTTCCGGCATCGTCATCTGCGCGTTGTCGACGCTGCTGCTTTCGTCCAGCACGCCGCCCGAAGGCATGATCTTGATCAGGTCGGCGCCCTCCTTGTAATGCTGGCGCACGGCCTTCCACGCGTCTTCCGGGCTGTCGATGATGCCGATCGCCGGACCGGGATCTCCGGCGAGGTCGGCGCGATAGCCATCGGTGCCGTCCGCGTGGCCGCCGGTGGTGCCGATCGCACGCCCGGCGCTGAGGATGCGCGGGCCGTCGACCAGCCCAGCCTTGATCGCATTGCGCAGCGCGATGGATTCGTTGTTGCCGTCGCCCAGGTTGCGCACGGTGGTGAAGCCGGCCAGCAGCGTGCGCCTGGCGTAGACCGTGCCGCGGATGGCGTAATCGGCTGGGTTGAGGCGGAACTGGTCGGAGTAGGTGGTGGCGCTGAACTGGTCGGTCAGGTGCACGTGGCTGTCGATCAGTCCGGGAAGGCAGGTCGCATCGGACAGGTCGATTTCAAGCGCGCCCGCTGGTGCCGGACTGCGGCCGGCCTGGACCGAGGCGATGCGCTCGCCGCTCACCACGATGCTGGTCTGCCCTTGGATCCGGCCGCTGGCGGAATCGAACAGATGCCCGCAACGCAGCACGGTCGTCACCGGCGTTGCCGGCGCGTCCGCCTCCCGGGCCAGCAGGGCGCCCGGGAGCAGGCAGGCCGCAAGCAGCAGGGCAGGGCGTGGCAGTGGGATGCGCATGGAGCCTCCGGTGGCGATGTGGGTGCAATGGTTGGCGATGGTCGCGTGCAGGATCAGGCGGCGACGACGCTGGCATCGACGACGCGATTGCGGCCTTCGGCTTTGGCCCGGTAAAGCGCGGCATCGGCGCGTTCGAGCAGCGCCGATGGCGTCAGCGCATCGGGCGACAGCATGGCCAGGCCGATCGATGCGGTGCAAGGCCCGAGCGTGTGCCGCAGGTGCTGCACCGTCGTCGCCGCGATCGCCTTGCGGATCTGCTCGGCGCGCAGACTGGCATCCTCGGCGGTGGCCTCGATCAGCACGGCGGTGAATTCCTCGCCGCCATAGCGGCAGGCCAGGTCCTCGGCGCGGACGTTGGCCTGCAGCGCCTGCGCGATGGCGGCCAGCAGCGCATCGCCGGCGGCGTGGCCGTTGCCGTCATTGAACGACTTGAAGTGATCGATGTCGATCATCAGCACCGCCAGCGGCAAGCCCCGGCGCTGGCAGCGCGAGACCTCGCGCTGCAGGCTTTCATCGAGATAGCGGCGGTTGAACAGGCCGGTCAGCGGGTCTCGCAGCGACTGCATGCGCAGCGACTCGCGCAGCTGCAGGTTCACCAGTGCCAGGCCGAGCTGCTCGGCGATGCTTTCCACCAGCAACTGCGCCTGCGTCGGGTCCCGGTCCGGGCCACCGTTGACGTGCAGCAGGCCCAGTGCGCTGCCTTGCGCCGAGAGTGGGACGCATAGCGACCAGCTGTGCGCCGCGGCACGCTCGGCCTGGATGTGCTCGCAGGCGATGCCGTTGCCGATGTCCGCCACCAGGTAAGGGCGGCCGCGACGCAGGGCCCAGCACTGCGCCGGCTGCATGACGTCCTCGCTCGGGACGACGGGGGCGCCGAATGCGATCGCCGATTCGGCGAGGTCCTGCGAGGCGCGCAACAGGTAGCAGCGGCCGCCAATGCCGGGCACGAGCTCGGCGACCACCTTGCCGGTGACGCGGAAGGCTTCCTCCAGGTCCTGGCAGCTCTGCAGCAGGCTCGCATAGCGCGCGAGCGCGCCGCGCTGCTCGGACACCTGGGCCAGCTCGGCCAGCGAATGCTCGAGCGCGCCGGCGGCGTCGCGGGTCTCGCGTTCGAGCTGGCGGCTGCGCTGCGCTTCCCGCTGCAGGCCGCGCAGCAGTAAAGCCAGGGTGAGCAGCGACAGCAGCGTGCCGCCGGCGATAAAGGCCACCAGCACGCGAGCCTGGGTCGCGCTCTGCGCGCGACGCTGCGCGAGCAGCGCCTGCTCGGCATCGAGCATGTCCTGCTGCAATACGTCGATCCGCGCCATCGCCCGCGCGCCGGCGGAGAGCGTCCCCGGCGTCGCGTTGCCCAGCTCCGCGTCCTCGATCAGGCGGCGGCTGAAGGACAGCCGCTGGGAGGTCAATTCACGCACTTGGCGCAGGCGCGCGACCTGGGATGGGTTGTCTGCGACCAGGCCCGACAGCACCTCCAACTGGCGGGCGATCCGATCCTCATGGCGGTGGAACTCGGCGCGCATCGTCGGACTCGTGGTGAGCCGAAAGCCGCGCGCCGCCGATTCGGCTGCGCGCATGGCGGCGTTGTAGTCGTGGAGGCTGGCGATGACGTGGAAGGTGTGCTCGACCATGCGCACGCTGGTCGCGGCGCGATCGATGCTCACCAGGGTCGCCACCCCGACCGTCGCCAGCAACGCCAGCGCCAGCAGCGACATCGCCAAGCGGATCCTGCGCGTGCGTAGCGGGGTGGGCGGCATGGTGGCGGCATCGGACCCGGGGCGGACCATGCTACCGCGCCGGTCTCCCGGGTCGCCCCGGGCGCTGCGATTGGCGGTTCTTGTGCGCTGCGGTAGGCTGCACGGTCTTTCCCCGCTGCATGCGTGCCGTGTCCACCGAGCCTGTCGCCTACGATCCCGTCGCCGTCGAATCCGCCGCACGCGGCTTCTGGGAGCGCACCCACGCCTTCGCGGTGACCGAGGCCCCCGCCCGGCCGAAGTTCTACTGCCTGTCGATGCTGCCGTACCCCTCCGGCGCGCTGCACATGGGCCACGTGCGCAACTACACCATCGGCGACGTCATCAGCCGCTACCAGCGCATGACCGGCAAGAACGTCCTGCAACCGATGGGCTGGGACGCGTTCGGCCTGCCGGCCGAGAACGCCGCGATCAAGCACCACACCGCGCCCGCGAAGTGGACCTACGCCAACATCGGGCACATGCGCGCACAGCTCAAGACCATGGGCTACGCGATCGACTGGAGCCGCGAGTTCGCCACCTGCCGGCCCGATTACTACGTGCATGAACAGCGCATGTTCGTGCGGCTGATGAAGCAGGGCCTGGCGTATCGCCGCAATTCGGTCGTCAACTGGGATCCGGTCGACCAGACCGTGCTCGCCAACGAGCAGGTGATCGACGGCCGCGGCTGGCGCTCTGGCGCGGTGGTGGAAAAGCGCGAGATCCCGCAATGGTTCCTGCGCATCACCGACTACGCGCAGCAGCTGCTCGACGGCCTCGACGACCTGCCGGGCTGGCCGGAATCGGTCAAGACCATGCAGCGCAACTGGATCGGGCGCAGCGAGGGGCTCGAATTCGCCTTCGACATCGCCGGCAGCGATGACACGTTGCCCGTGTTCACCACGCGGCCGGACACGCTGATGGGTGTCACCTTCGTCAGCATCGCCGCCGAACACCCGCTGGCGTTGCGCGCCGCGCAGGACGATCCGGCCCTGGCCGCGTTCATCGCCGAGCTGCGGCAGGGTGGCGTGTCCGAGGCCGAAGTCGAAACCCAGGCCAAGCGCGGCATGGATACCGGCCTGCGTGCGATCCATCCGATCAGTGGCGAGCCGCTGCCGGTCTTCGTCGCCAACTTCGTGCTGATGAATTACGGCACCGGCGCGGTGATGGCGGTGCCCGGCCACGACCAGCGCGACTGGGAATTCGCCCAGGCCTACGACCTGCCGGTCCGCATGGTCGTCGTGCCGCCGCCGGTGCGCGACGCCATCGAGGAGATCGGTCGCGACCTCGGCAATGGCAGCGATCCGATGCGCTCCGCCCTGGGCGGGAGCGGATCGATCGACAGCTACGACACGCGGGCCGCGGTGCAGGTGGTGGACGCATTCGAGCGCCGCATCGCGCAGGACAGCGCCTATACGGAGCGCGGCGTGCTGGTGAATTCCGGCGAGTTCGACGGCATGGACTTCCAGCAGGCGTTCGACGCCATCGCCGCGCGCTTCGAGGCACAGGGCCGCGGTGCGCGACGCGTCAACTACCGCCTGCGCGACTGGGGCGTGAGCCGCCAGCGGTATTGGGGCTGCCCGATCCCGGTGATCTATTGCGCGTCCTGCGGCGCGGTGCCGGTGCCGGAGGAGCAGCTGCCGGTGGTCCTGCCCGAGGACGTGCAGTTCATGGGCACCGGCTCGCCGATCAAGGCCGATCCGCGGTGGCGGCAGACGACCTGTCCGCAGTGCGGCGGCGCGGCCGAGCGCGAGACCGACACCTTCGACACCTTCATGGAGTCGAGCTGGTACTACGCCCGCTACACCTCGCCAGGCGCGCACGACATGGTCGACGCGCGCGCGAATCACTGGCTGCCGGTCGACCAGTACATCGGCGGCATCGAGCACGCGATCCTGCACCTGCTGTACTTCCGCTTCTTCCACAAGCTGCTGCGCGACCAGGGCCTGGTGCACAGCGACGAGCCGGTGCGCAACCTGCTGACGCAGGGCATGGTGATCGCGGAGACCTTCTACCGCGACGCCGGCGACGGGCGCCGCGAGTGGATCAATCCGGCCGATGTCGACGTCGAGCGCGATCCACGCGGCCATGTCGTCGGTGCGAGGCTGCGCGCGGACGGCCAGCCGGTGCACATCGGCGGCACCGAGAAGATGTCGAAGTCGAAGAACAACGGCGTCGACCCGCAGTCGATGGTCGACAAGTTCGGCGCCGACACCGTGCGGCTGTTCTCGATGTTCGCCGCTCCGCCGGAGCAGTCGCTGGAGTGGAACGAGGCTGGCGTCGAAGGCATGGCGCGCTTCCTGCGCCGGTTCTGGCGCGAGGTGACCACGCATGCAGGCCAGCCGGATCATCCGGTGGTCGATCGCGCCGCGCTGACCCCGGCGCAGAAGACCCTGCGCCGCCAGCTGCACGAGACCATCGCCAAGGTCGGCGACGACTACGGTCGAAGGCACAGCTTCAACACCGCGATCGCGGCGCTGATGGAGCTGCTCAACCACGTCTCGAAGTTCGACGACATGTCCGACCAGGGCCGCGCGGTGCGCCACGAGGCGCTGGAAGCGATGGTGCTGCTGCTCAACCCGGTGACGCCGCACGTGAGCCATGCGCTGTGGCAGGTGCTGGGGCATGGCGAATCGCTGATCGAGGATGTCGCGTTCCCGCAACCCGATCCCGCGGCGATGGTGCGCGACGCGCTCACGATCGCGGTGCAGGTCAACGGCAAGCTGCGCGGCACGATCGAGGTCGCGCCCGACGCCGATCGCGCCGTGGTCGAAGCGGCCGCGCTCGCCGAGCCGCATGTGATGAAGTTCCTGGAGGGACAGGCGATCGCCAAGGTGATCGTCGTGCCCGGGAAGATCGTCAACATCGTCGCGCGCTGAACGCCCCCGTTCTGCGTCCGCTCCGTCGCCCGTGCTTGTCCGCCGCCGCCGCCTCCCCCAGACTCCCGACATGACCAGAACTTCGACCATGCCCTCCCTGCCGTGGCTGTCCGCGCTGGCATTGCCACTGCTGCTGGCGGCCTGTGGGTTCCACCTGCGGGCGCCGCTGCAACTGCCGGCGGATCTGGGTCCGCTGCGGGTGGTGTCCCGCGATCCATACAGCCCGCTCGCGCAGTCGCTGTCCGAAGCCATGACCCGCGCCGGTGCGGTACCGGCGCCTGAACCCGTGATCGTGGCTCCGCCGACGGACGGTTCCACCGCGGCGGCACCGGAGCCGCCGGCTCCGGTGGCCACCCTGCGCGTGGTGTCGGAGCGCTGGGGCAGCAAGCCACTGTCGGTCAACCAGCGAGGGCGAGCGCAGGAATATTCCCTGCGTTATGCCGTGGTATTCCAGTTGACCGGAGCCGATGGCCGTGAGCTGGTGCCACGCCAGGTGATCGAATTGTCACGCGATTACATCTCGGTCCCGAACAACTCGTCGGGCACGGAAGGCGAGCGCGAGATCCTGTCCAAGGAAATGCACCGGGACATGGTGGTCGCCATCCTGCGCCGGATCGATGCCGCCTTGAGCGCGCCCCGGACGCCGGTGGAACCATCGACCACGCCGTCGACGGACGGGACGGGAACGGAGGCAACGACCCCGCTGCCGTCAGCGCCTGACGCATCGGCTCCGGACGAACCGGCCGCCGTGCCACCGCCGGCCGCCGAGCCGCCGTCCACGCCCTGACATGGACATCAAACCGGACCGGCTGGCGGCGCAACTCGAGGCCGGTCCGCTGCGTCCGGCATGGCTGGTTGCCAGTCCCGAACCGCTGCTGCTGCTGGAAGCCGCCGACGCCATACGCGCCGCGGCTCGCGCCCAGGGCATCAGCGAGCGCGAGATCTTCGAGGCCGAGGGGCACCAGCGCGAGCCGGACTGGAAGGCGATGGAGGCCAGTTTCCGCGCGCCGAGCCTGTTCGCCACCCGTCGTCTGGTCGAGATCCGCCTGCCCACCGGCAAGCCGGGCAAGGAAGGCGAGAAAGCCATCATGGAGTTCTGCGCCGATCCGCCCGCCGACGTCTGCCTGCTGGTGACCTGTGGCGAATGGAGCATGAAACACGGCGGCAAGTGGAGCCAGGCGGTCGGCCAGTGCGGGGCGACGGTCATCGGCTGGGCGGTGAAACCGCATGAACTGGCTGACTGGATCGATCGCCGCCTGCGCAGCCGGGGTCTCAGCGCCGATCGCGATGCGGTGCAGCGCCTGGCCGAACGCGTCGAGGGCAACCTGCTGGCTGCCGCGCAGGAAATCGACAAGCTCGCGCTGCTCAGCGACGGCAGCCCGCTCGACGCGCAGCGGATGGATGCGCTGGTCGCCGATGCGGCGCGCTTCGATGTCTTCCGCCTGCTGGATGCCGCCATGAACGCCCAACCGGCGCTGGTATCGCGGATGCTCGCCGGCCTGCGCGGCGAAGGCGATTCGGTGCTGGCGTTGCTGGGGATGGTCATCCGGGAACTGCAGCGCTGCGCGGCGATTGCGCGGGTGCAGGCGCGTGGCGGCAACCTCGCCGCCGAATTCCGCGCGCAACAGATCTGGGAGTCGCGGCAGGCGGCTTACCGGCGCGCGCTCGCCCGCCATCCGGCACCGCGCTGGGAGCGCTTCGTTGCCGAGGCCGCGCTGGTCGACCGGATCGCGAAAGGCCGTGCGGCAGGCGATGCCTGGGTCGCGCTGGAGCGCCTGCTGCTGGCGGTCGCCGATCCGCGCGCGCAGGCGCTGCTGGCCTCGTGACACCAAACGACAGCCTGCGCATCTTCTACGGCGGCACCTTCGATCCGGTGCACGACGGCCACGTCGCTGTCGCCTGCGCCGCGCGCGATGCCTGCGATGCGGACGTGCGCTTCGTGCCCGCCGGGGATCCGGCGCATCGAGCCCTGCCGGGCGCCGGCGCGCCCGACCGCGCGGCCATGGTGGCGTTGGCGATCGCCCGGATTCCGGGGCTGTGCATCGACCTGCGCGAAGTCGAACGCGGCGGCCGCACCTGGACGGTCGACACGCTGGCGGGACTGCGCTCCGAATTCGGCCCGCAAGCCCCATTGGCGTGGCTGGTCGGCGCCGACAGCTTCCGCGGCCTGCCGAGCTGGAAGCGGTGGGGCGAGCTGCTCGGGCTGGCGCATTTCATCGTTGCCGAGCGCCCCGGCAGCCCGCTGGACGCCAGCCTGGCGCCCGAACTCGACACGGCGCTGGCGGGCCGCCTGACCGACGATCCCGCCCCACTGCACCAGCAGCCGCACGGACGGGTGCTGCGCCTGCGCCAGCCGCTGCAGGCGCATTCGGCGACCGACCTGCGGCAGCGGATCGCCGCCGGGTTGCCCTGGCGCGGGCTGGTGGCGCCGGCGGTGGCCGACTACATCGTGGCGCACCAGCTCTACGGGACGCGGGGAGCCTGACTGTCATCGGGCCCCGACCGGCAGCCCGGCTATAATCCGGGCGCCTCTCCGCGCTCCGGCGCCGGAAGCGCAACCCGCGACCCTCCACGAGTCCATTGCATTTGGCCACCCAAGCCCAGGTCATCAAGACCCAACTTCCCAATCCTCCCCCGCCGACCGACGTGCTGCTGCAGACGGTCATGGACGCGGTCGAAGAACTCAAGGCGCGCGACGTGGTGGAAATCGACGTCCGCGGCAAGAGCAGCGTCACCGACTTCATGGTGGTCGCCTCGGGCACATCGACCCGCCACGTCAAGTCGATCGCCGACGAAGTGGTGAAATTCGCCAAGAAGCTCGACGTCCAGCCGCTGGGCGTGGAAGGCGAGCGTGAGGCCGAATGGGTATTGGTCGACCTGGGCGACGTCGTGGTCCACGTCATGCTGCCGCGCGTGCGCGAGTTCTACGCGCTGGAGCGGCTGTGGACGGTGGGCGACCAGCCGCCGGAAATCGAGACCGCAGCCGAAGGCCGGTTCTGACCGGCGCCTTCGCCGGCGTCGTCGCGACGGCACGTTGAAAGCCAGGCTCATCGCCGTCGGCGAACGCGCACCCGCCTGGGTGTCCGAAGGGTTCGGCGAATACCGCAAGCGCCTGTCGCACTGGCTGCCGCTGGAACTGGTCGAGGTCGAGCCAGGACTGCGTGGCAAGGGTCGCGACGCCACCCGTGCGACCGCCGACGAAGGCGCACGTGTCCTGGCTTCCCTGCCCAAGGGTGCGCACGTCGTGGCGCTGGATGTCCCCGGCAGGCAATGGACATCGGAGCAATTGGCCCAGCGGCTGGAGCACTGGCGCGGGCTCGGATGCGACCTGGCCTTCCTCATCGGCGGTCCGGAAGGACATTCGGGGGAGGTGACCGCACGCGCGGACGAAAGCTGGTCGCTGGGACCCCTCACACTGCCGCACATGCTGGTACGGCTGCTGGTCGCCGAGCAGCTCTATCGTGCCGCGGCGCAACTGGCCAACCATCCTTACCACCGCGGTTGAGCGCCGATGGCCGGCCTGCGCCGGCCATCTTCCACCGAAGGCTTACCGCAGGTTGAAACCGATCGGCACCAGCCCGATCGCCTGCATCGCACGCCCGTCCTTCATCGCCGGACGGAAGCGCCAGTGCTCAAGCACCTGCCTGCGTGCGGCCAGGTCGAGCCGGCGATCGCCACTGCTGCGCTGCACGTCGACCTGCAACGGGCGGCCGTCGACGTCGACCAGCACCCGCAGCAGCACCGTGCCCTCGATGCCATCTCGCAGCGCGTCGCGCGGATAGGCGGGCGCGGGGGCGTCGGCATATTCCAGCCGCACGCCGGGCAGCGGTGTGCCGCTGTCTCCGGTCTCCCGGGTCTGCGTCTGCTGGGTGATCGCGGGCGGATCGGATGCTTCGACGTGCATCGGATCGGCCTGGACGAACACTGGCGCCACCGGCGTCGTCTGCGCCGGCCGGGTTACCGCGGCATGGTGCACGGCGGTGTGGTGGTGCTCGACCGGCACCACCGGCGGATTGGGCGTTTCCGGCTTCGGGACGATCCAGGTCAGGACCGGGCCGCGGTCCGGCAACGCGATCCCGGGCGGCGCATGCAGCGGGACCGCGAGCAGCATGAACAGTCCGACGTTGAACATGATCGCCATCGACAGTCCGGCAATGCGCTTGCCGTCTGGATGCAGGTGGTTGAATGGTTGGGACGAGGGGTGGGTTGCATGGGCCATGTGCCGCCTCCTGTTGTCTGCCGCTGCGTGGATGCGCAGGCGGCATGACAGCGCGCCTGCACGGTCGCGAACGCGCCGGCGGCGGGGAAGGGGTTGGTTGCTGCCCGGTCACGGCCGCGCTTCGAATGTGCGCCGCGCCCATAGGCCTGGATAGCCGCGCCGGACCGCCGGGAGGATCCCAGCGACCGGCGGCGCGGTCGGCCGCATCGAGGCGGCGCGTCCGTCATCGACACGCCCCAGCGGGGTCGGTCGTCGTCAGCGCTCAGCGCCCGAGTTCGAAGACGACGTCGAGCGTTGCGCTGAGCGAGGTCTCGCCGGGTGAAATCGCGGTGTCGCTCTCGGCCTTGGCGCGCGACATCAACATCGGCACCGGACCCGGCGGCCGAAAGCCGCCCCCTTCGCTGATGCTGACGATCCGCCGCACGCGCATCCCGAGCGTCTTGGCGTACATCGCGGCACGTACCTGCGCCTGTTGCAGGGCATCGCGGCGGGCTTCGTCATAGACCGGCTCGGGCTGGTCGATCTCGAAGCTGGGCCCGTTGACCTGGTTGGCGCCGCTTGCGACCAGCGCATCGAGCACCTTGCCGAGCCGGGAAATGTCGCGGACCTTCAGGTTCACCGTGTTGCTGGCCTGGTAGCCGGTGATGACGGGATTCTGGTTCTCGACGTAGCGATACTGCGGATTGAGGCTGACGCCTGCGGTCTGGATGTCGCGCGCAGGGATGCCGGCCGCCCTGATCGCCTGCATCACCTTGTCCATCGTGGTGGCGTTGTCGCGCATCGCGGCGTTGGCATCGGCGGCCTGGGTCACTACACCGGCCGAAACCGTGGCCACGTCTGGGGCGTGCGTTGCTTCGGCTTGCGAAGTGACTTCGAGCAGCGTGCCATCGCCGGGGGCGCCGGTTGCCCCCGTGGGATCCACGGTTGCCTGCGTCGCGGCGGCACCGGCGGCGAACGGGAAGACGAGGGCCAGGATGGCTACGGTCAGGGGCTTGGCGATCGGGGACATGCGGGACTCCGTGGTTGCGGGCGAGGGTCGAGCCGGCCCGGTGAACGAACCGTGAGCCCATTCGGGGTTTGCGCGCGCGACGGCAAGGCCGCCCGGGCACGCGGGTTATTCTTCCCCGATGCTGCATCTTGCCTCGCAATCCCCGCGCCGTCGCGACCTGCTCGCGCTGCTCAATGTCGATTTCATCATCGTCGGGGTCGATGTGCCCGAACATCGGCGGCCGCTGGAACCCGCTGTCGACTACGTTCGCCGTGTGGCTTGGGACAAGGCCATGGCCGGCTTGCGACAGGTGCCGGATGGCTGGGTTTTGGGGGCCGACACCGAAGTCGTCCTCGACGATGTCGTCTTCGGCAAGCCGCGGGACGCCGCCGATGCGGTGGGGATGTTGCGACGGCTGTCCGGCCGCACCCATCGGGTGCTGTCTGCGGTGACCCTCGTCTCGTCGGGCCAACAGGCGCATGCGCTGTCGGAATCGGAAGTCACCTTCGCCGAACTCGACGACGCCACCATCGCGGCCTACGTCGCCAGCGGCGAACCCGAGGGAAAGGCTGGCGCGTACGGCATCCAGGGTGCCGCACAGGCGTTCGTCGCGCACCTGTCGGGCAGCTACTCCGGCGTGATGGGATTGCCACTGCACGAGACAGCGCGTCTGCTGGTCGCCGCCGGCGTGGTTGCGGGTGCGCCACGCGTGGCCGGCGGGCCTCGCGGCCCGAAACCCGCGGGCGACCCCGCCTTCCAGCGCGAGACGCGCGTCGTCCAGCCGGGCACCACGGCATGACCGAAGAAATCCTCGTCAACGTCACGCCGCGCGAGACACGGGTGGCCGTGGTCGAGAACGGCATGCTGCAGGAACTGCACATCGAACGCGGCTGGAGCCGTGGCGTGGTCGGCAACATCTACAAGGGCCGCGTGCAGCGGGTGATGCCCGGCATGCAGGCGGCCTTTGTCGAGATCGGCCTCGAGCGGGCGGCGTTCCTGCATGCCAACGACATCCTGCGCCCGGCGCCCACCCGCGCCATCGATGGCGACGCGACCCCCGTGCCGCCGAGTCCGGCACCGGTGCCTTCGATCACCGAGTTGCTGCGCGAGGGCGCCGAGGTTGTCGTGCAGGTGGTCAAGGATCCCATCGGCAGCAAAGGCGCGCGGCTGACCACCCAGCTGAGCATTCCCTCGCGTTACCTCGTGCTGCTGCCGCAGTCGCGCCTGGTCGGGGTTTCGGCGCGGATCGAGGACGAGACCGAGCGCGCGCGCCTGAAAGGCATCGTCACCGAATTGTCGACCGGGGTCGGCAGCCCCGGCTACATCGTGCGCACCAATGCCGAGGGCCAGCCGGCCGAAGCGCTGGGCGAGGACATTGCCTACCTCGACCGCGCCTGGAAACTGATCGAACAACAGGTCCGATCGACCCGCGTCGGCGCCTGCGTGTACGAGGACCTGAGCCTGCCGATGCGCGCGGTGCGCGACCTGATGCGCCGCGGCGTGGAGAAGGTGAAAGTCGATTCGCGCGAAACCAGCGAGCGCCTGCGCACCTTCGCCGCGCAGTACATGCCCGGGCTTGCGGAGAAGATCGAGCACTACGGCGGGGCGCGACCGGTGTTCGACCTCTACGGCGTCGAAGACGAGATCAAGCGTGCGCTGGAAAAGCAGGTGCCGCTGAAATCCGGCGGTTACCTGGTCATCGACCAGACCGAGGCGATGACGACGGTCGACGTCAACACCGGCTCGTTCCTGGGCCAGCGCAACCTGGAGGAAACCGTCTACCGCACCAACCTGGAAGCAGCCCAGGCGGTCGCGCGGCAACTGCGCCTGCGCAACCTGGGCGGCATCATCATCATCGACTTCATCGACATGCACGACGCCGAGCATCGCCGGCAGGTCCTGCGCACGCTGGAGAAGTCGCTCGCGCGCGACCATGCCAAAACCACGGTCTACGATTTCTCGCCGCTTGGCCTGGTCGAGATGACGCGCAAGCGCACGGTCGAATCGCTCGAGCGCCAGCTATGCGAACCCTGCCACGAATGCGGCGGCCGCGGCATGCTCAAGACCGCCGAAACCGTCACCTACGAGATCTTCCGCGAGATCACCCGCGCCGTCCGCCAGTTCGAGGCCGCGCGCCTGCTGGTGATGGCCTCGCCGAAGGTGGTCGCGCGGATCACCGACGAGGAATCCGCCGCCGTGGCCGAACTCGAGGAATTCCTCGGCAAGTCGATCCGCTTCCAGGCCGACGCGCAGTACCTGCAGGAACAGTTCGATGTCGTGCTCCTTTGAACGACGCGCGCATGGCGGAAGGTGGGTGAGCAGGGCAGCCGGGGGCGTGCCCGGGGCCACTTCCTGCAACCATGGCGTAGGCAGCGGAGTGGAGGCATGACCACGCCGCTGCGCCGCCGCCTGCGGCTCGCACGTCGCGGCGCCTGGTATGCCGTCGCGATCGCGCTGGTGACGATGGCGCTGCTCGCCGGCGTGGTCAGCCAGTTGCTCCCGCTGGCCGAGCGCCACCCAGATCGGATCGCCGCCTGGTTGAGCGAACGCGCGGGACGCCCTGTGCGTTTCGACAGGGTCGAGACGCAGTGGACGCGGCGTGGCCCCCTGCTGCGCCTGGATGGCATGCGCGTGGGCCAGGGTGCCCAGGCGGTGGTGATTGGCGACGCGGAAATGCTGGTGTCGCAGTACGCCGGGTTGCTGCCGGGACATTCGTTCACCCAGTTGCGGTTGCGCGGCCTGGACCTGACGCTCGAGCGCGATCCCGATGGGCGCTGGCGCGTGCATGGACTCCCGGGCCAGGACCAGGCTGCGGCGGGCGATCCGCTCGATACGCTCGAGGGCCTTGGCGAGCTGCAGATCATTGGCGCACGCCTGCGGGTGATCGCCGCGGACCTGGCGGTCGACGCCCGGTTGCCGCGCGTGGATGTCCGCCTGCGCGTGGATGGCGGACGCCTTCGCGCGGGAGTGCGCGCGTGGTCGCAAGCCGGGCGGTCGCCGGTCGAAGCGGTGCTCGATTTCGACCGCGGCAGCGGCGATGGCCGCGCGTGGTTCGCTTTGAAGCGCGCCGACCTGTCGGCATGGGCGCCATTGCTGCACGGCGCGGGCGTCGGGATCATCGGCGGCAGTGGGCAGGCGCAGGCCTGGGCCGAACTGCGGGCGCATCGCGTGACCGCTGTGACGATCGATGCCGCGCTCGACCACGTCAGCCTGCGTGGCGCCCCGGTGCCGGGCGTGGCCGGTTCGGCGGGCGTCGGCAACGTCTATGGGCAAGTGCGGGCGCTGGCACGCTGGCGCGTGGTGCAAGGTGGCTGGCGCGTCGATGCGGCCCAACTGCGGATCGCCAACGATGAGCGAAAGCAGGTTCTCGACGGGCTGGTCGTCGCCGGCGGTGAACGCTACGGGCTGCTTGCGGACGAAGTCGATGCGGGTCCGTTGTTTTCAGCGCTCGCACTGAGCGATCGCCTCGCCCCGGGGTTGCGTCGCTGGCTGCTGCAGGCACGGCCCCAGGCATCGCTGCATGCCATCGTCGTCAGTGGCAGGAGGGGCGGCGCAATGCATGCCAGCGGCCGCATCGATGGACTGTCGTTCGCCGCGATCGGCAACGCCCCCGGGATATCGGGCCTGTCCGGCACGCTCGACGGCGACGATCGCGGCGTGCGTTTCGCATTCGATCCGTCCTCGCTGTTCCGCTTCGATTGGCCCGCCGGTTTCGGACAGCCGCACGGATTCGGGCTGCATGGAGAAGTGGTGGCCTGGCGCACGGACGACGGCTGGGCAGTGGCGACGCCGGCATTGCGCCTTTCGGGAGCCGACGTCGACGCCACGGTGCATGGCGGGTTGGTGTTCGGTGGTCCCGGCGGCGCCCGCATCGACATGACCGCCGAGCTGGGCGACGTGCCGGTGGTGGCTTCGCACGGATTCTGGGTGCATTACCTGATGGCGCCTGCCACGACGAAGTGGCTGGACCAAGCGCTGCTCGGTGGCACGGTAAAGGACGGACGCGCGGTGATTTCCGGCGATCTTTCCCAATGGCCGTTCGCCGGCCAGGCCGGGCCGGTGGCGGGCGTGGCCAATGCACGCACCGCCAAGCGGGCCGGCATCTTCCAGGCGACCGGCCGGATCCACGACGCCTTGCTGAAGTTCGATCCCAAGTGGCCGGCCCTGGAACATGTCGACGCCGACGTGGCGTTCGCGGGGAACGGTTTCCACGTCGCGGGCAAGGGCATCCTCGATGGCGTCGGCGTCCGCCATTTCGATGGCCGGATTGCCGATTTCGCCGAGCCGGAATTGCTGGTGACCGCCGATGGCGGTGGCGATGCGTCGCGGCTGCTGGTGCTGCTGCGCCACAGTCCGTTGCACGACAGTTATGGCGACGCCATCGACAGCATCGTCGCCACCGGATTGGCGGCGGTGACCTTCCGGCTGCAGCAGCCGTTCCATGCCGATGTCCATGGCACGCTCGATGGCACCGTTGCGCTTGCCGGCGCGCGGCTGGTGGAGAAGCGCTGGGACATCGCCTTCGACAACGTCCGTGGGCGCGCGCGTTATGGCGACGGCGGCTTCGAGGCCGATCGGCTCGCTGTCGTCCACGACGGCCAGCCCGGCAGGCTGTCGCTGCGCGCTGGCGGATTCACCCGCGATCGCCGCCAGGCATTCGAAGCCGATCTGGCGGCCACCGTCGCCGCCGATGACCTGCTGCGTCGCGCGCCGGCGCTGGATTGGCTGCAGCCTTACGTGAGTGGCAGTTCGCTGTGGACGGTGGGTGTCGCGATCCCGCGCACCAGCGGCGGCAAGGGCGATGTGGCACCGAGTCGGCTGCGCCTGCGTTCGGACCTGGTGGGGACCGCGTTGAGTTTGCCCGAGCCGCTGCGCAAGGCGGCGGCGGTGGCGCTGCCTGCCAGCATCGATGCCGCACTGCCGCTGGGCAATGGCGAAACCACCGTGGCGCTGGGCAACCTGCTGGCGGTGCGTGCCCGGGGCGGCGACAACACGCCGGTGGCGATGCGGATCGCGTTGGGCAGCAATACCGTCGCACAGGCGCCACCGGCGTCGGGCCTGGTGATCGGCGGCCACGCCGGCACGCTGGACGCGCTGGACTGGATCGCGGTCGTCAAGGGCAAGGGGAGCAACGACAGCGCCGGCGGTGCGGGCGGCAATGCATCCATGCCACTGCGCGCGGTGGACGTCAGCGCCGATCGCCTGCGGCTGGTGGGCGGCATGTTTGGACCCGCCCGCGTGCAGGTCGCGCCGACCGCCGGTGGCACCGCGGTGCAGGTGCAGGGCGATTCCCTTGCCGGCGTGGTGCGCATTCCCGATGCCGACGGCGCGGCGATCAGCGGCCAGTTCCAGCGCGTGCACTGGCGCGCGGTTCCGGCGTCGGCGCCAGGCGCGGCGGCGGCGACGGGACCCGAGATCGACCCGTCGAAGATCCCGCCGCTCTCGCTGGATGTCGCCGACTTCCGGCTGGGCGATGCCAGGCTGGGCGGGGCGATCCTGCGCACGCGGCCGCAGGCTGGCGGCCTGCATGTCGACAGGCTGCAGACGCGCGCACCCGGGCAGCGCATCGACATCGCGGGCGACTGGACCGGCCGCGGCAGCAACGCACGCACGCACCTGTCGAGCACGCTCGACAGCGACGACTTCGGCGCCCTGCTGGCGGCGCTGGGCTATGGCGGCCAGCTCGCACGCGGGCAGGGCAAGGCGCAACTGGATGCGTCGTGGAGCGGCGCTCCGGCAGCGTTCCGCCTGCAGGCGCTCAGCGGCACGCTCAAGCTGGGCGTGCGCGATGGCCAGCTGACCGAAGTCGAACCTGGCGCCGGGCGCGTGCTCGGGCTGTTGAGCCTGGCGCAGATCCCCCGGCGCCTGACCCTGGACTTCCATGATTTCTTCTCCAGGGGCTTCGCCTTCGACAAGCTCGAAGGCGACGTGCGCATCGATGGCGGGCAAGCGCGCACCGACAACCTGGTGATCAACGGGCCGGCGGCCGAGCTGCGCATCCAGGGGACGACGGACCTCGCTGCGCAGCAGTTCGACCAGACGATCGACGTGTTTCCCAAGGCCGGCAACCTGCTGACCGTGGCCGGCGCGCTGGCCGGCGGTCCGGTGGGGGCGGCGATCGGCGCGGCGGCCAATGCGGTGCTGAAAAAGCCGCTCGGCCGCCTGGCCTCGAAGACCTATCGCGTGACCGGGCCGTGGAAAGACCCGAAAGTCGAGATCATCAGCCGCGAACAGTCGCGGCAGGAAACTGCGACCCTGGAATCACCGCCGGGTTGATTGCGACCGCCTGCGCCCGCACTTCCTGCAGGCGGCCTGCACGTCCCCTGCACATCACCTCCCACCGCATCAACTTCCGGACCTGTCGATGACCCAACTGCTGAGTCTTGCGCAATCGCGCCTGCTGCTGCCCGCGGGCCTCGACGCCAACGGCCTGGACCGTGCCTTCGGCACCCTGCTCGGACCGGGCATCGATTTCGGCGATCTCTATTTCCAGCACGCACGGCGCGAAAGCTGGACGGTGGAGGACGGCATCGTCAAGGACGGCGCGCATTCGATCGAGCAGGGCGTGGGCGTGCGGGCGATTTCCGGCGAGAAGACCGGCTTCGCGTACTCGGACGACATCAACGCGCAGGCGCTGATGGAAGCCGCGCAATCGGCGCGCGCGATCGCGCGCGATGGCAACAGTCACGCGCTGCGCGCGCTGGTGCCGGCCAATGCGCGATCGCTGTACGCCGGTGTCGACCCGATCGACGCACTCGGCAACGAGGAGAAGGTCGAGGCGCTGCGGCAACTGGACAAACTGCTGCGCGCCAGCGATCCGCGCGTGCAGCAGGTGATGGTCGGGATTTCCGGTGGCGTCGACACGGTGCTGGTCGCGCGCAGCGACGGCATCATCGCCGCCGACGTGCGGCCGCTGGTGCGGCTGAACGTGCAGGTGATCGTCGAGCAGGGCGGCCGCCGCGAAAGCGGCTATGCCGGCGGCGGCGGACGCTACTCGTATGCGGAGCTGCTGGCCGACGGCAAACCCGAGCGCTGGGCGCGCGAGGCGCTGCGCCAGGCGCTGGTGAACCTGGAAGCGATCGATGCGCCCGCTGGCGTGATGCCGGTGGTGCTGGGCAGCGGCTGGCCCGGCGTGCTGCTGCACGAAGCCGTCGGCCACGGCCTGGAAGGCGACTTCAACCGCAAGGGTACCTCGACCTATGCCGGCCGCATCGGCCAGCGCGTGGCATCCCCGGGCGTGACCATCGTCGACGACGGCACCCTCGAAGGCCGGCGTGGCTCGCTCAACGTCGATGACGAAGGCACGACCACGCAGTGCACGACGCTGATCGAGGACGGCGTGCTCGTGGGCTACATGCAGGACAGCCTCAACGCGCGCCTGATGGGCATGGCGCCGACCGGCAACGGTCGCCGCGAATCCTTCGCCCACCTGCCGATGCCGCGCATGACCAACACCTACATGCGCGCCGGCACCCACGATCCGGAAGAGATGATCCGCTCGATCAAGCGCGGCCTGTACGCGGTCAACTTCGGCGGCGGCCAGGTCGACATCACCAGCGGCAAGTACGTGTTCTCCGCCACCGAGGCCTATCTGATCGAGGATGGCAAGGTCACCGCGCCGGTGAAGGGCGCGACCCTGATCGGCAACGGACCGGAAACCATGCAGCGCGTGACCATGATCGGCCACGACCTGGCGCTGGACGAAGGCGTCGGCGTGTGCGGAAAGGACGGGCAGTCGGTGCCGGTGGGTGTCGGCCAGCCATCGCTGCTGATCGACCAGATCACCGTCGGCGGGACGCAGGCGTGACGCGTTTGTTCCATTCCCTTCTCCCTGCGGGAGAAGGTGGCGCGAAGCGCCGGATGAGGGTCCGGTGCGGCCGTGGAACGGCATCGGCTTCCCGAACCCTGATCCCAACCCCTCTCCCGTCGGGCGAGGGGCTAAAGCTCGGTGTCCCCGCTCGACTCCGCGCTTTCAACCAGCAACTCACGCAACGCACGGAACAGCTCCCGCGCCGCATGCGGCGGCTTGTTGCGGTTGCGCTCCTCGATCGCGTTGCGCACCAGTTGCCGCAGGTGTTGCCGATCGGCGTCGGGATGCTCGACCAGCAGGTCGGCCAGCGCGGCGTCGCCATCGGCCAGCAGGCGGTCGCGCCAGCCTTCGATGCGGTGCAGCAGCGCGGTTTCACGTCGCCCGGCTTCGCCACCGGCGTCCAGCGCGTCGCGGATCGCATCCAGCGTGGCGTCCTCCTCCCGGCGCATCTGTTTGGCCAGGAACGCCAGTTGCCGCTTGTGCGCGACATGCGAAGTGATGCGCTGGGTCTCGCGGATGTGCGGCAGCAGGTCTTCCGGGATCGGCAGCTTGGCCAGCTGCGACGCGCTCAAACCCGACAGCTGCTGCGCCAGCGCCAGCACGTCCAGCGCCGCGCGCCGCTGCTCGCTGCGGCTGGGGCCGAGGTAGTCGCCGGTGTCCTCGTCGCGTCCGCGCATGCTGCGTCGTGCTCCCGATGGGATCGAAACTCTTGCACGCAAGGATAAGCCATTGAACGCAGTCATCCCCTCCACGGGCCATGCCATCGCCGGCGACGACAGCCAGGCCACGCTCGACCGCCTGGCCGACATCGCCCGACAGCTGGTCGAGCGCTGCCGTGAGCGCGGCGCCAGCCAGGCCGAAGTCGCCTGCAGCGAAGAGCACGGCCTGAACGTCAACGTGCGCATGGGCGCGGTCGAAACCGTGGAATCCACCCGCGACCGGGGCATCTCCGTCACCGTGTATTTCGGCAGGCGCAAGGGCAGCGCGAGCACCGCCGACCTGCGCGAGGACAGCCTGGATGCGACGGTCGAGCAGGCCTGTGCGATCGCGCGCTTCACCGAGGACGATCCCGCCTCCGGGCTGGCCGATCCCGAACTGATGGCGACGCCGCCGCCGGGCGGGCGCTTTCCGGATTTCGATGCCTGGCACCCATGGGCGCTGGACGCCGACCATGCCATCGACCTGGCGTTGGCCTGCGAAGCCGCCGGGCGCGACAGCGACGCGCGGATCGAGAATTCCGACGGCGCGTCGGTCGGCACCAGCGCGTCGCTGCACGTGTACGCCAACTCGCATGGTTTCGTCGGCCGCGACCACGGCACCCAGCACACGATCGGCTGCGCGCTGATCGCCGGGCGTGGCGACGGCATGCAGCGCGACGGCTGGTACACGACCGCGCTTGCGGCGGGCGACCTGGAACCGGCTGCGGCGGTCGGCCGCCATGCCGCCGAACGCGCGGCGGCGCGCCTGCAGCCGCGTTCGCTGCCGACAGGCGAAGTGCCGGTGCTGTTTTCGGCCGAAATGTCGCGCTCGCTGGTCGGGCACCTGCTGGGCGCGATCTCCGGCGGCGCGTTGTACCGGCGCGCGAGCTTCCTGCTCGACAGCGCCGGCACGCGAATCTTCCCGGAGTGGTTCGGGATCGACGAATTGCCGTTCCTGCGCCGGGGCTTCCGCTCGGCGGCGTTCGATGCCGAAGGCGTCGCGACGCGCGATTCGGCCATCGTCGACGCGGGCGTCCTGCAGCGTTACGTGCTGGGCAGTTATTCGGCGCGCAAGCTGGGGCTGCAGACGACTGGCAACGCCGGCGGCGTCCACAACCTGCAGGTGCGCGCCAATGCGGGCGACCAGGCGTCGTTGCTGCGCCAGATGGGGCGCGGACTGTTCGTCACCGAACTGATGGGGCAGGGCGTTAATCCGGTGACCGGCGACTATTCGCGTGGCGCCGCCGGTTTCTGGATCGAGGACGGGCAGCCGGTATTCCCGGTCGACGGCGTCACCGTGGCCGGCAACCTGAAGACGATGTTCCAGGCCATCGAGGCGGTGGGCAGCGACGTCGACCCGCGCTCGCACATCGGCACCGGCTCGATCCTTCTGGGGCGGATGACGGTCGCCGGCGAACACTGAATCCGTGACCGCTGACGGCCCAGGTTGACGTTGTGGTGTTCAGGTGGTCCGATGGGCTGCCAACGCTGGCAATACACCCGTCCATCTGTCCATGGGGATCGAATCATGAGTGATATGAACGAAGCCGCTGCTCCCGCGGCCGCCGTCGGTGCTTCGCAGGAAGACAAGACGCTGGCGATGTTGACGCACCTGTCGGGCATCGTGCTCAGCTTCATTGTTCCGCTGGTCATCTGGTTGATCAACAAGGACAAGGCCGACAAGGCGTTCCTGACCGACCAGGCCAAGGAAGCGCTCAATTTCCAGATCACGATCGCGATCGGCTACGCGATCTGCACCGTGCTGGCCGTGATCATCATCGGTGGGCTGCTGATGCCGCTGGTCTGGATACTGAACTTGGTCTTCTGCATCATCGCCGGCATCAAGGCCAACGAGGGCGTGTCCTATCGCTATCCGTTCGCATTGCGCCTGATCAAGTAAGCGCCCGCGGGCGCGCCCTTGGCCACATAGGCCATCGGTTGGGTTGCACGACGCCGGCCTGTCCCCATCATCGGGACAGGCCGGTCCGTTTCCGGGCCAGGAGCGCGCCATGATCCAGGCATCCCAGGCCTTTCCCGCCAGCGGCCACCTGCCCGGAGCCGACGCGCAGGCACCCGGCGAAAACGAGCGCCATTGGGCCGCCAGCGCGCATCTTTCGGCACTCGTGCTGGCGATGCTGACCAGTTGGGTCGCCGGCGGCGCCGGGGTTGCCGGCGCCGGGGTGGTCTATGCGATCAAGCACCAGGAATCGGCGTTCGTCGCCGACCACGCCCGCGAGGCGATCAACTTCAACCTCAGCATGTTCATCTATGCCTGCGCGGCGGTCGTGATCGCGATCGCGCTGGTCGGGGCGACGGTGCTGACGCTGGGCCTGGGGCTGATCCTGACGATTCCGGCCGGCATCGCTCTGGCATTCGCCGCAGCGGGCATCGCGGTGCTGTGGCTGGTGTGCAGCATCGTCGCGACGGTGCATGCGTTCAACGGGCAGCCGTACCGCTATCCGCTGTCGCTGCGGCTGTTCCGGTGAGCGACCGGCGAGGCTGTCCGAAGCGGGCAGCCTGGCAGGAGCGGCCTTTCGCAGGAGCGGCTTACTTGCGCTGGGTGTAGCGCTCCAGGCCGGCGAACGCGCGCTTGTCGATGCGGTCCAGGCGCTCGGCCAGCGGCGGATGGGTCTTGTAGAGCTGCGCCAGGCTTGCCGATCGGGTGCCCAGCGCGGTCATCTTCTGCAGCACCGAGTACAGGCCCAGCGGGTTGTAACCCGAACGCGCGAGGTAGATTTCGGCCGCCTCGTCCGAGCGGTACTCCGCGCCGCGATCCAGGCTGGTCAGCATCACCGCCGCGCCGTGCCTGCGCACGTAGTCCTTGGCCAGGCTGCCGGCAAGGCCGCCGCCGACGTTGACGTTGTCGGCGATGGCGTTCTCGCTGGCCGACGCCATCTCCTGCTTGCGGATGACGTTGTAATGGTCGCGCTGCACGACATGGCTGATCTCGTGGCCGAGCACGCCGGCGACTTCGTCGTCGTTGGCCAGCAATGCGTACATGCCGCGCGTGATCAGGATGTAGCCGCCCGGCGCGGCGAAGGCATTGACTTCGGGCGCCTCGATCACGCCGAACGTCCAAGGCAGTTCCGGACGGGACGAATGCGAGGCCATCCAGCGGCCGATGCGGTTCACCCGGCGCTGTGCCTCGTCATCGGGAATGAGTTTCGCGGCACCCAGGATGCGGCCGGCGATCTCCGGTCCGAGCGCCAGTTCCTCGGCGGTCTGTTCTTCCTCCGACTTGCCGACGGCGGCATCGGCGACATCCAGCGCTGCGTCGCCCGCGGTACCGGTATCCAAGCCCACCGTCGACAGCAGCCCGCGCATCATCGACAGGCCGCCGCGCTTTTTCGCCTGGGTGGCGGCGCCTGTCTTCGCCGATGCCGGTTTTGCCTCGACGGCGTACGCCACCTGGGTGTCGCCCAGGCCCCGTGCGTGCGCCTGCGCGGCGGCGGCTTCCGGCGACAGGCGGTAGCTTTCCAGCTTGGCCAGCTGCGCGGCGTCGAAGCCCGCCGACTTCAGGTCGCTTTCGTCCAGGCCGCGCACGCCCGCGGTCTCGGTGACCCGGCCCTTGCCGGCCTTGCCGGTGAACAGCGCGCTGAGGTTGGCACTGGAGTTTTCCTTCCCCGCATAGGCCATCCGCACCTCGTTGACGCGCACGTAACCTGATTTGCCTGCCGGCAACGCCAGCTCGTACCACAGGCCCTGCTGGCCAGAGACGCTCACCGGCGTGTCGCGCTTGAGCGTGGCCACGGTGGGCGAGGCGAAGTCCGGCCCGCTGTGCACGTCCACGCTTGGTTTGTGGATGACGCCGGCCAGGTCGGCGGCCAGGACCATGGGCGCGAGGGCCACGAGGGCAAGGGCCAGCAGGGAGCGAAGCGAAGCGGGCATGGGATTCTCCGGACACACGGACGGTGCAGTGGTGGATACAACGGATTCGCTGGCGCGCAGGGGCCAGCGTCGCAGCACGGGTTTCATTCGACCAGCGCCGCGGGTACGGGCGTCGTTGCCTGCTCGATCGGCGAAGTCGCCGTCTCGTCGGCGGAAAACGGATCGCGCATCGACAACGGCCGCTCGTCCTGGCTTTGCAGCAGCCGCCCCAGCACCGCGCAGGTGCGTGCGCGCGTCTGCGCGATGGTTTCATCGTCGGCGACGGCGACGCTGATCATGCTTGCCACGCGTACGCTGCCGTCGTCGGGCAGCAGGTGTTCATGCGCGGTGAGGTGCGCGTGCAGCGCACGCAGTTCGCGCTCCGCGGTCGCGGCGACGGCGGCGCGGTCCGGGCCGCCCCACATCAGCACGGTGACGTCGTTCATCGCTTCCCACAGCCAGCTCTTGTATTCGACGATGCCTTCCAGTGCGACCGCGTCGGTGCCCAGGTAGAGGAAACGGCGCAACCGCCGCCGGTATTCGCGCAAGCGCCGCTCCAGCGCAGGCTCGTCGACCCCGGCGTCGGGCACGAAGCGCAGCCGCGCCAGCGCCAGCCAGCGATGCTGGTCGGGATCGAACTGCGGCCGGTAATCGTCATTGCCGATCGCACGTCCGCGCTGGGTCGCGGCATAGATGCGGCAGAAGCCGAAGCACAGGCTCACGAAGCCCAGCGCGGCGAAGATGTCGAAGAACACGCCGAACGCCGTGAGCCCGATGAACGACACCGCCAGCAGCACCAGGTTGCTGGCAACGAAGATCGCATCGATCTCCCAGGCCGGCTCGCCGCGATGGAAGACGAAACCGGTCAGCAGCACCAGCACGGCGGCCAGCAGGTATTTGAAGCCGGCCGGCGGCATCCAGATCGCGCTGTCGTTGAGCAGCGCCTCGACCGCTTCGGCATGGATTTCGACTCCTGGCGTGGCGGCGTTGACCGGCGTGGGCTTGATGTCGCTCAGGCCGGCGGCGGTGTAGCCGACCAGCACGGTCCTGCCGCGCAGGTCCGGCAACGCGGCGTGGCGGTCGCCGCAGACCGTGCGGCCCTCGATCAGGTTGGCGGCGCTGACGTAGGACAGGCGGTCAGCGGGCTTGCTGCGCCAGTTGATGCGGATGCTGTCCGGATACGAGGCCGGGGAACGCCCGCTCGCCGCCGCCGCGACCTGGGTCCCCAGTGAGGGCAGCGCCCAGTCGCCGATGGTCTTGCGCAGTGGTACGTCGCGCATGATCGCGTCGCCGTCGCGCACGACATCCAGCAGCGCGCTGTGTTGCGCCATCGCCTGGCCGTAGGGCAGCAGCAACGCGATGCGCTCGCCCGGGCGCCGCGGATGCGCGACGACCGGGAATGCGCCCGGGGCTTTCGACACCGGCTTCGCGCCCGGCCCGCCGGCGAATGCATCCGGAGCCACCGTCGACCCGAACACGAAGCGGCCATTGCCACCTTCGGCCATGGCCTCCAGCGTGCTGTCGCCCATGGGGTCCGCGCGGGAGGGCTCGACGAACATCACGTCGTAACCGACCGCGCGCACGCCGGCGCGATCCAGTGCATCGAGCAGGTCGGCATGCTGCGCGCGGCTCCAGGGCCAGGGACCTTCGGCCGCGATCGAGCAGTCGTCGATCTCGACCACGACTACCTTGCCCGAAGGCTGGGGTTCCCACGGTCGCAGCTGGATCACCTGGTCGAAGATCGCGTCCTCGGCGGCGTTGAGGCTGCGGCCGTGGTTCCAGTCCCAGGCCAGCCAGCCGACCGCGCACAGGGCGAGCGCGGGATACAGGCCGAAGCCCAGCCGCAACGCGATCTTCGCGAACGGACGCCGGTAGCCGCGCTCCAGCGCGCCCCAGCGATCGACGAAGCTGAAACCCAGCCAGGCGAAGCCGGCTTCCAACGACGACAGCAACTGGCGCCAACGCATGCGCACCCGCAATCCCCATGCGCGCCCCCCGGCGCGCGCCCGCCCGAGCATCGGCCTGCGCGCGCGCGGGTGTCAAGGACGCGACGGATCAGGATCGTGAATTCATGCCCGCTTACCGGACGTGGAATGGCCGGGCGGTCGCCATCCCACCGCCTTCACGACACGCGGTCGATCGCCTGCTGCCCAAGCCGCTGCAGCATCGCGCCACGCGCGCCAAGGGGTGCGAGCGCATCGCGCATCGCGCCGGCCAATTCCTGCAGGCGCTGCCGCGAGCCTGCGATGCCCAGCAGCGCGGGAAACGTCGCCTTGGCCTGCGCCTGGTCCTTGCCGGCGGTCTTGCCCAGGGTGGCGCTGTCACCTTCGATGTCGAGCAGGTCGTCGCGGATCTGGAACGCGAGCCCCAGTGCATCGGCGAAAGCATCCATCCGCAGGGTCGTCGCGGCGTCGATGCCGGCGAAGATTCCGCCCAGCCGCACCGAAGCCCGCAGCAGCGCGCCGGTTTTCAATGCATGCAGGCGTTGCAGCGCCATCGCGTCGGGCAGCGCGAGGGTGCCGGCCGCGCTGCCAGTGGCGGCCAGGTCCAGCGCCTGGCCACCGCACATGCCGCGCGCGCCGGCCGCGATCGCGAGTTCGCGCAGGGCGGCGACGCGGATGTCCGCCGAGGCGGGTGCTTCGACCAGCAGTTCGAAGGCGAGCGACTGCAAGGCATCGCCGGCGAGGATCGCGGTGGCCTCGCCGAACGCGACGTGCACGGTCGGCTTGCCCCGGCGCAACGCGTCGTCGTCCATCGCCGGCAGGTCGTCGTGCACCAGCGAATAAGCGTGGATCAACTCGACGGCGGCGGCAGGCGCATCCAGCGACGATTCCGTCGCGCCGAAGGCCGTCCCGGCCGCATAGACCAGCAACGGGCGCATGCGCTTGCCGCCATCGAGCGTGGCGTGGCGCATCGCGGCATCGAGCCTGGAAGGCGCGGTGCCCAAGGACAGCGCGCGCTGCAGGCAGGCCTCGACGCGCGCGCGCCATCCGGCGGCGCGATCGGCCGCCTCGGACGACTCAGGCATCGGCCGCGGGACCGCCCGGGAAGGCCTCGGCGCTGGCCGGGTGCTCGGGATCGCTGAGCAGGCGCACGCGTAATTCTGCCTGCTCCAGCGCGGCCTGGCAGCGCCGGTACAGCCCGACGCCGCGTTCGTACGCGGCCAGCGATTCCTCCAGGCTCATTTCGCCCTGTTCCATCTTGCCGACCAGCTGCTCGAGCTGGTCGAGCGAGGCTTCGAAGTCGGCGACGGGGGAGGGTTCTTCGACAGGTTTGCGGGCCATGGGGCAAGTGTGCGGCGGCGCCGCGGGACGGTCAATCGAGCCGGCCAGAACGCGCGTCATGCTCGCTGTAGGGGTCGCAGACAGCCGTTGCGGGGCGGCTTCAACCGCGGCGATCCAATGCGTTGAATGACGAAGGACACCTCGCGCGGCGATTGGCTGGACGCGTTGCCGCGCCTCGCTATCCGCGCGACCAGGCCAAGCTCGCCCCGCGTTCACGCAACCACCCTTCCATCGCGGATGAAACCACCACGTCACCCGCCGCCAGGACCTCATCCCCGGTGGAACACAGCAACGGAACGCGCGCGCGCTCCCAGGGTGGCAGCCCCGCGTCCTGCAGGACGTGCTTGAGTGCGTGCGAATGCGTCCTGCCGGGCAGCAGGATGCGCTCCCCGCCCTGCCGCGCGCAGGCGAATACCGGCATGTCGAATGTGCTGGCGCCGACGAGTTCGATCGAGCCGCCAACCGGCAACGGCAATGGTCGGCGGCCATCCCATGCGACGCGCCATGAGGCGGGCCATCCGGGGTGCTCGCGCGCGCCGTGCAGCCGTCCACGCCACTGGCGTACGGCAGCGCCCGACCACGCGAAACATGCCTGCGCATCGGGAGCGGCATGCAGCAGATCGCGTTCGATCCGTTCCACGCCTTGCGCTGGCAACGGTGGCAGGCCCAGCGCGCTGATCCAGGCGCGCAGGACGCGGCTGCGACGCGTGGGCGGCAACGCGCGCAATCCCGCGACATCGAGCGTGGCGCCGTCGCCTGCCTGCAGTTGTTCGAGCAGCCGCGCATCCTCTGCCGCCAGGAGCGTGGAGGCTTCCGCGCAAAGTGCTGCACTGCGCGCCATCACCTGCGCGGCATGAGGCCAGCGTGTCCGCAGCGTGGGCAGTACGTTCAGGCGCAGGAAATTCCGGTCCGGCCCGTCGTTGTCGTTGGACGGATCCTCGATCCAGGCCAGGGCGTGTTCGCGCGCATACGCCAGCAGTCCCGAGCGCGGCACGCCCAGCAACGGTCGCCACAGCCAACCGCGCCCGTACGCGCGCCACGGCCGCATCGACGCCAATCCATCGGGTCCGGACCCGCGTAGCGCACGCAACAGCAATGTCTCGGCCTGGTCGTCCTGGTGATGGGCCAGCACCAGCGTTTCATCGCCGTGCAGTGCCGCCTCGAAGGCGGCGTGGCGCGCGTCGCGTGCGGCGGCCTCGATGCCGTGGCCACTGCACGTAGCGACATCGACCGCGACAACGGTCAACCCGATCCCAAGTCCCTCGCAGATCGCCCGGCAATGCGTGGACCAGCGCGCCGCGTCGGGATGCAGCCCGTGGTCGACGTGGATCGCGCGCACGCCAAGCGCGCGGCAGGCGGGATCGGCGACGAGCAGGTGCAGCAGGACGGCCGAATCCAGGCCGCCACTGAAGCCGACCAGCAGCGGTCGGCCGGTCATGGGAGCCGGGGGTGGGGCGAGGGCGATCACCGGTTCGATCGCTGTCGGCTGGGCGGCGTCGCGCGCGCCTGCGCCTACGCCGCCTCGTAGGCGCCGTAGCCCCGCAGGCGCTCGTAGCGGCGTTGCAACAGGTCCTCGGCAGGCAGTTGCTCGAGCGCGTCGAGTTCGTTGACCAGCACCGCCTTCAGCCGTCGCGCCATCTGGGTCGGGTTGCGATGGGCGCCGCCGATCGGCTCACGGATGAGCTTGTCGATCAGGCCCAGCTCGAGCAGGCGCTTGGCGGTGATGCCCATCTGCTCCGCGGCGTCGCGCGCCTTGTCCGCCGACTTCCACAGGATCGACGCGCAGCCTTCGGGGGTGATCACCGAATAGGTGCTGTATTCCAGCATCAGCGTGCGGTCGCCGACGCCGATCGCCAGCGCGCCGCCCGAGCCGCCTTCGCCGATCACGGTGCAGATGATCGGCACCTGGAGCTCGGACATCTCCAGCAGGTTGCGCGCGATGGCCTCGGACTGGCCGCGCTCCTCGGCGCCGACGCCGGGATAGGCGCCGGGAGTGTCGATGAAGGTCAGGATCGGCAGGTCGAAGCGCTCGGCCAGCTTCATCAGCCGCAGCGCCTTGCGGTAGCCCTCAGGGCGCGGCATGCCGAAGTTGCGCCGGACCTTGCTCTTGGTGTCGCGGCCTTTCTGGTGGCCGATGATCATGACGCTGCGGCCGTCGATCCGCCCCAGGCCACCGACGATGGCCGCGTCGTCGGCGAAGGCGCGATCGCCGGCGAGCTCCTGGAACTCGTCGCAGATCACGCGGATGTAGTCGTTGGTGTACGGCCGTGCCGGGTGCCGCGCCAGCTGCGAGACCTGCCAGGGGTTGAGGTCGCGGAAGATGTGCGCGGTGCGCTGGCGCAGTTTCTCGCGCAGGGCATGGACTTCGGCATCGACGTTGACCGCCGGGCCATGGCTCGCATGGCGCAGTTCCTGGATTTTCGCTTCCAGATCGGCGATGGGCTGCTCGAAATCGAGGTAGTTCGGATTCATCGAGGGCAGGCGGGCGGAAAGCGACAGTCTAGCCGACGGGGGCGGCCAGAGCCCCATTCCCGCCGGGAGAGGGTTGGGGTGAGGGGGAGAAGAGGAAACGGGTGCTCCGACGGCGTCAGCTCGCCCAGGGCTTGGCGATCGCCAGCTTCACCGTGCGCACCCCGGGAAGGCTGCGCAGCAGGCCGGGCAGGGCGGCGTCGACCCGCACGCCCTTGCCGCCGTTGATGCTCAACCGGCCCACCGCCGCGCCGGTGATGGCCTCGACCAGCAGCGGGGTGCTGCCGTGGTGGCCCTGCAGGACCTTCGCGAACTGGCCCAGCGCGTCGCCTTCGCGCAGGTCCAGCTTCACCGACAGTTTCTGCGCATGCTGGGTGCACACCTGCACGTAGTCCCAGCAGCGGCGCGCGCGCAGCGAGAAGCCGCCGCTGAATTCGTCCTCGCGCAGCCCGCCCTCGACCACCAGGATGCGGTCGCGCGTCAGCAGGTGCGCACACTGGTGGAAGGCTTCGGCGAAGAACGCGCACTCGATGCGTCCGCGTCCGTCCTCCAGCTGCACGAACGCCTGGCTGTCGCCGCGCTTGCGCAGCGCGGTGATCTGTCCGGCGACGATGATCGTGGTTTCCTGGCGCCAGCCATGGCGCTCGCTCTCCGGGCGCTCGTTCCAGATCCGGTCGAGGTCGCCCAGGTCGTTGCCGACCAGGCCGTGCAGTTCGTCGCGATACGGATCCAGCGGATGGCCGCTGAGGTAGTGGCCCAGGGTGTCGCGCTCGCCCTGCAGCTTCTGCAGCAGCGGCCAGTCGTCGGCGACGGGCAGGTCGATCTGCAGTTCCGGCTCCGCAGCGCCGCCGCCCGACGGCGCGCCGCCGAACAGCGACACCTGCCCGGCCTCGCGCTCGCGCGCCAGCTGCTCGGTCGCCTTCAGCACCTCGGGCAGCTGCAGCATCAGCGACGGACGGTTGCGGCCCAGCGCATCCAGCGCGCCGGCATGGACCAGCGCCTCCAGCGCGCGGCGGTTGAGCCTGGACGAGTCCACCCGCCGGCAGAATCCGAGCAGGTCGTCGAACGCGCCTGCTCTCGCGCGTTCTTCCGAAATCGCCTCGCAGGCGCCGCGGCCAACCCCCTTCACCGCGCCCAGGCCATACCGGATCGTGGCCGCATCGATCGCCTCGAACATGTAGCGCGAGGCGTTGACGTCCGGCGGCAGCACGGTCAATCCCAGCGCGCGCGCTTCGTCCAGGAAGCCGACCACCTTGTCGGTGTTGTCCATGTCCGAGGACAGCACCGCGGCCATGAATTCGGCCGGGTGATGCGCCTTCAGCCACGCCGTCTGGTAGGACACCAGCGCATAGGCCGCGGCGTGCGACTTGTTGAAGCCGTAGCCGGCGAACTTCTCCATCAGGTCGAAGATCTGCGAAGCCGTGCGCGCATCGACGCCGCGCTCGGACGCGCCGGCTTCGAACTTGGCGCGTTCCTTCGCCATCTCCTCGACTTTCTTCTTGCCCATCGCGCGGCGCAGCAGGTCGGCGCCGCCGAGCGAATAGCCCGCCAGGACCTGGGCGATCTGCATCACCTGTTCCTGGTACACGATCACGCCGTAGGTCGGCGCCAGCACCGGTTCGAGCTTGGGATGCGGATAGCTGACTTCCGCGCGCCCGTGCTTGCGCTCGATGAAGTCCGGGATCAGGTCCATCGGGCCCGGTCGGAACAGCGAGACGAGCGCGATCAGGTCGCCGAAGCGGTCGGGCTTGGCGCGCTTGAGCAGTTCGCGCATGCCGCGCGACTCGAACTGGAACACCGCGTGGGTGTCGCCGCGCGCGAACAGCTCGTAGGTCTTCGTGTCGTCCAGCGGGAGGGTGGTGATGTCGAGGTGCGCGGGTGCGCCCTCCGCCGGGCCCCGGGCCATGTCCCCTGCGAGCGTGGCAAGGGTGCGCCGCGCATTGATCGCCTTCACCGCCCAATCGATGATCGTCAGCGTGCGCAGGCCGAGGAAGTCGAACTTCACCAGCCCGATCGTCTCGACGTCGTCCTTGTCGAACTGCGTGACGGGATTGCGACCGCGGCCGCCGCCATCGTGTTCGGCGAACAGCGGGCAGAAGTCGGACAGCGGGCTGGGCGCGATGACGACGCCGCCGGCGTGCTTGCCGGCGTTGCGGGTCAGGTCCTCGAGTTCGCGCGCAAGCGACAGCAGGTCGCGCACGTCTTCTTCAGCGGCGTGGCGCTGGATGAGCTCGGTCGACGCGAGTTCGGCATTCTTGCGCGCTGCTTCCGACTCGCCCAGCGCATCGTCCAGCGACACGCCCAGCGTCATCGGGATGAGCTTGGCGATGCCATCGACGAAGCCGTACGGATGCCCGAGTACGCGCCCGGTGTCGCGCACCACGGCCTTGGCCGACATCGTGCCGTAGGTGATGATCTGGCTGACGCGGTCGCGGCCGTATTTGGCGGCAACGTAGTCGATCACCTCGTCGCGCCGGTCCATGCAGAAGTCGATGTCGAAGTCGGGCATCGACACGCGTTCGGGATTGAGGAAGCGCTCGAACAGCAGGTCGTACGGGATCGGATCCAGGTCGGTGATGCCCAGCGCCCACGCCACCAGCGAACCGGCACCCGAGCCGCGTCCGGGCCCCACCGGGATGTCGTGGTCCTTGGCCCAGTTGATGAAGTCCGCGACGATCAGGAAGTAGCCGGGGAACCCCATCTTGACGATGACGTCGAGCTCGGCCTCCAGCCGCGCCTCGTAGGCGTCGCGGCCGCCGAATTCGTCCGATGGCGGATGCTTTTCCAGCCGCGCGCGCAGGCCGTCGCGCGACTGGCTGCGGATCCAGCTGTCGAGCGTCTCGTTGGCGGGCACCGGGAAGGCCGGCAGGTAATACGTGCCCAACGACAGTTCGAGGTTGCAGCGCGTGGCCAGCGCCAGCGCGTTGTCGATCGCATCGGGCGCATCGTCGAACAGCGCCTCCATCTGCTCGGACGTCTTCAGGAACTGCTCGCCGCTGTACTCGCGCGGCCGCTTGGGATCGTCGAGCACGCGCCCGGTGGAAATGCACACGCGCGCTTCGTGCGCGCCGAAGCCGTCGGCATCGAGGAAGCGCACGTCGTTGCTGGCGATCACCGGGATGCCGCGCCGCGCGGAGGCCTGCAGCGCGAAGGCATTGAAGGCCTCCTCGCCGTCGCGTTGGGTACGCGTGAGTTCCAGGTGCAGGCGCTCGCCGGTGTGGCGCTGCCAGTCGGCGAGCCATTGCTCGGCCAGGTCGTGCTTGCCCGCGGCGGCCAGGCGACCGGCTTCGCTGTGCCGGCCGGCGAGCGCGAACAGGCCCGTGTTGCCGTCGCGCAGCCACTCCGGGCGCACGACCACGCCATCGGTGCGATGGCCTTCCATCCACGCCCGCGTCAGCAGCCGCGACAGCGCGAGGTAGCCATCGCGGTCGCGGCACAGCAGTGTCAGCCGCGACGCGGGCTCGTTGCCTTCGGCCAGCAGGATGTCGGCGCCGATGATCGGCTTGATGCCGGCGCTTTCGGCGGCCTTGTAGAACTTGACCAGCGCGAACAGGTTGTTCTGGTCGGTGACCGCGACCGCCGGCTGCTGCAACGCGGCGCAGCGCGCGACGAGTTCCGGGATGCGGATCGTCGAATCGACCAGCGAGTACTCGCTGTGCAGGTGCAGGTGGACGAAGCGAGCGGACATTCAAGGAGCCGTCGTAACAGCACCCAGAGTAGGGGCCCGGCCTGTGCCAGACAAGGCTTGACGCCGGGCGCCCGGGCACGGTCCCGCGAATCGGTGCGGCGCTCCCTGAACGGCTATCCGCCGACGCGGAAGGGCTCGGTAGGCGATCCGCCGATCGCGTAGTGGGTGCCGCTGACCCGCTGCTGGTGTTCCACCAGCGCCAGCGCGGCCAGCCGCTCGCGGATCCACGTCGCACGCTGTTGTTCGCCGGTTCCGGTGGGATGTTCGTCCTCGCGGTACCGGCAGAAATCCTCGTACTCGTCGACCTCGGTCGCAAGCGCGTCCCAGGTCAGTTCCAGCAGCAGGATGTCGTCGAGTTTCCCGAGCATCGGCGTGCGGTCGGGGATCAGGGTTTCCTCCTGGTCCAGGTAGCCGAGCATCTTCTCCACGTTCACGCGGTCGCGGTCGGCGCAGTCCCAATCGGGATCGGCGACCATGCGGCGCAGTTCGTCGATGCGCGTGAGCCGTTCGCCCAGGACCTGCGTGGCGCGCGCTTCCGGCATCGCCAGCAGCCAGCGCGCAACATGGGCCACCTGGTCGGCATCCACGCGAGGTGCACCGGGGTGCACCTCGTGCACGAGGGTGTCGAATTTGGCGACTTCCTCCGCGCACAGCGTCCAGTCGCCGACGCGCTTGCGCCGGCACGGATCATTCGACAGGCGCCAGGGAATCTCGTTCTGCCCGGGAAGGTGTTGCTGCAGGTTGGCCATGGGGAACCTCGCGATTGCCGGCTTTGTTGGCGATCGGAAAGCGACCGGCAGGCATTCCGGTGGCATCGCATCGATGCGCCGACAGCATGCGCCCGTGGATTTCGAATGTCGCCATCTGGAAGTCATGCCGACCTTCGATCGAGCGACATGAATGCAGCCTACGGCCGCTAAGCCGGCAGTGGATCGCGCTGCAGAGTCGCGAACAGATCGTCGCTGGCGCGCACCGGCGCGAAACTGCGCCGGTGTTGCGGGCACGGTCCGTGCCGCATCAACGCCGCCAGGTGCCCGGGCGTGGCATAGCCCTTGTGCTCGTCGAACCCGTACTGCGGCCATTGCTCATGCAGTGCGCGCATGTGCCGGTCGCGCGAGACCTTGGCCAGGATCGATGCCGCCATGATCGAGCGGTCGCTGGCGTCGCCGCCGACGATTGCCTCGGCGGCGCAGGGAAGCCCGCGCGGCAGCGCATTGCCATCGATCCGCGCAAGGCAGCCGTGTCCATCGCGCGCGACGTGCAGCACGCCGTCCAGCGCGCGGCGCATGCCGAGCAGGGTGGCGTGGTAGATGTTGAGGCGGTCGATCTCTTCGACTTCGATGAAAACCACGCACCACGCCAGCGCGCGTTCGACGATGCGCGCGTAGAGAACTTCGCGCCGATCCGCGCACAACTGCTTTGAATCGGCCAGGCCATTGATCGGCGTGCGGCCCGGTTCGAAGACGACCGCGGCGACGGACACCGGCCCGGCGAGCGGACCCCGGCCGGCTTCATCGACCCCGGCGATGTACCGCCGCGGCGTCGGTTCGGGTCCTCCCGACTGCGCGACACAGACGCCATTCCCCGGCGGTTGCGCTTTCGGATGGCCGGCCTCTGGCGTGTCGTTGTTCATCGCGTTCCCGGCCCATTGCTTCCGGCCGACAGCAATCCTGCCACCGCCTGCGCGGCCTGCGTCGAGGCACCGCGTCGCAGTTCGGCATGCAGGCCGTGGAAGCGTGGTTGCAGTGCGGTCATCGCCTCCGGGTGGTGGAACCAGTCCAGCACCGAGGCCGCCAGTTGTTCCGGCGTGCAATCGTCCTGCATCAGCTCCGGGACCACGCGGTCGCGGGCCAGCACGTTGGGCAGCGAATAACTGGCGACCTTCAGCATTCCCATGCCCTTGACGATCGCGTGCGTGAGCGGCGCGATCCGGTAACCGACCACCATGGGGCGTTGCGCGAGCATTGCTTCGAGGGTGGCGGTGCCCGATGCGAGCAGCACCACGTCGCTGGCGACCATCGCGGTGCGCGCCTGCCCGTCCAGCAGCCGGGAATGGGGGATCGGGGGGGACCGGGCCAGCAGCGATTCGATCGCCGCCCGGCAGGCGGGGGTCGCGGCGGGTATCACCACGCGCAATCCGGGGACCTGCGCCGCAACGAGCGTGGCGGCCTTCACGAACGCGGGTCCGAGACGCCCGATTTCGCCCAGGCGGGAACCCGGCAGTACGGCCAGCACGGGCGCGTCCAGCGGCAGCGCCAGCTCCTCGCGTGCCGATGCGCGGTCTGGATCCAGCGCCATCGCATCGGCCAGCGGATGGCCGACGAAGCGGGCGTCGACGCCGTGGCGCGCGTAGATCGTCGGTTCCATCGGGAACAGGCACAGCACCAGGTCGGCGCTGGCGCCGATCTTCGCCGCGCGGTTCTCGCGCCAGGCCCAGACCGACGGGCTGACGTAATGCACCGTGCGCACGCCGCGCTGCTTGAGCCAGCGCTCGACCCCCAGGTTGAAGTCGGGCGCGTCGATGCCGATGAAGACATCGGGTTTCCACGCGAGCACCTGCCGGCGCAGCGTGCGCCTCAGCCGCAGCAGCCGCGGCAGGTGGCGCAGGACTTCGCTCAGGCCCATCACCGCCAGTTCGGAGGCGTCATGCCAGGCGTCGAATCCCACCGCACGCATGGCATCGCCGCCGATGCCGGCGAATTCCGCATCCGGAAAGCGCTCGCGCAACGCCGCGACCAGTCCGGCGCCGAGCAGGTCGCCGGACGCCTCGCCGGCGACGAGCGCGATCCGCGGCGCGCGGGTGGTCATGACGGGCGCCCGTGCCATGTCGATCCATGGATCCAGGATGCGGGCTCACCCATCCGGAGCCGCGCCTTCACCGCAACAACGGCCGCTCGCCGCGCTCGATGAAGTCCAGCAGCGCGCGCACGTCGTCGCTGTCGCGTGCCAGCTGCGCCAAGTGCAGGCGCGCCTCGTCGAGCTTGGCTCCGGACGCATAGAGCGCGCGGTAGGCGCGCTTGATCGCGGCGATCCGCGCGCTGTCGAAGCCGCGGCGCTTGAGCCCCTCGGCGTTGATGCCGCGCGGGCGCCCGTAGCCTTCCTGGGCCACCAGCACGTAAGGCGGCACGTCGCCGTTGACGAATGCGCCCATGCCGACGAAGGCGTGGGCGCCGATGCGGCAGAACTGGTGCACGCCGACGAAGCCGCTGAGGATGACGTGGTCGCCGACCTCGACATGCCCCGCCAGCGTGGCATTGTTGGAGAACACGCAATGGCTGCCGACCTGGCAGTCGTGCGCGATGTGCACGTAGGCGAGGAACCAGTTGTCGTCGCCGATGCGGGTGACGCCGCCGCCGTTGCCGGTGCCCCGGCTGATGGTCGCGAACTCGCGGATCGTGTTGCCGTCGCCGATGACCAGCTCGGTGCGCTCGCCGGCGAACTTCTTGTCCTGCGGATCGCCACCAATCGCGGCGAAGCCGTGCACGTGGTTGTCGCAACCCATCCGCGTCGGGCCCAGCACGCTGGCATGCGCGTCGATGACGCTGCGGTCGCCGATCTCGACGTCGGCACCGATGGTGCAGAAGGCGCCGATCGAGACATCCGCCCCGAGCCGCGCCGACGGATCGATGACGGCGCTGGGATGGATGCCGCCAGCCACGTCAGTCCTTCGCCTCGGCGCAGAGGATGTCGGCGCAGGCGACCTGCTCGCCGTCGACGCGCGCGATGCCGGTGTAGAGGGCCATGTTGCGGATCATCCGGCGCAGGGTGACGTCGAGCTCGAGGCGATCGCCCGGCACGACCATGCGGCTGAACTTGGCGTTGTCGATCTTGACCAGATAGAAGATCTTTCCGGTCGCCGGCACGCCGCTGGCCGCCAGGTCCGACAACTGCGTGATCAGGCCGCCGGCCTGCGCCAGGGCTTCGATCACCAGCACGCCCGGCATCACCGGTCGGCCGGGGAAATGGCCCTGGAAGAACGGCTCGTTGAAGGTGACGCTCTTGGTGCACAGCACGCGCGTGTGCGGCTCGAACTCGACAACTCGGTCGACCAGCAGGAACGGGAAGCGGTGCGGGAGCAGTTTCTGGATGTCGACCACGTCGACCGGGAGTTGCAGGCTCATTGCGGGTCCTTGTCGACGGCCTGCACGCGGCGTGCGAGGGCGTCGAGCTGCTTGAAGCGGGCGGCGCTGCGACGCCAGCTGCGATTGTCCATCACCGGGGTGCCGGATGAATACTCGCCGGGCTCGCGGATCGAATGCGTCACCAGCGTCATCGCGGTCACGACGACGCGATCGCACAGCTCCAGGTGCCCGAGGACCCCCGCGCCGCCGCCGATCAGGCAGTAGCGGCCGATGCGCGCGCTGCCGGCGACCGCCGAGCAGCCGGCCATCGCCGTATGGGCGCCGATGTGGACGTTGTGGCCGACCTGGATCTGGTTGTCCAGGCGGACGTCGTCCTCGAGCACGGTGTCATCGAGCGCGCCACGGTCGATGGTGGTGTTGGCGCCGATCTCGCAGTCGTCGCCGATCACGACGCCGCCGAGCTGCGGCACCTTGAGCCAGCGGCCGGCTTCCATGGCCAGCCCGAAGCCATCGGCACCGAGTACCGCGCCCGGGTGGATGAGGACGCGTTGCCCCAGGCGCACGCGGCGCACCAGGGTGACGTGGGCGCCGAGTTCGCAACCGGCTCCCACCACGCAGTCCTCGCCGACAACGCACCCGGCACCGACGACGGCGCCGGCGGCAACCGTGCTTCGAGGGCCGACGACGGCTAGCGGACCGATCTGCGCGGCGGGATCGACCTGCGCCGTCGCATCGACAATGGCAGAGGGATGGATGCCGGGAGCAGGCGGCTCGCGAACGTCGAACAGCGATGCGATGCGTGCGAATGCGGAATAAGGATCATCGGCGATCAGCGCGGTGCCTGGATAACCTTCGGCATCGCCGGCGGCCATCACCACGATGCCGGCCTGGCTGTCCTCCAGCTGCGCACGGTAGCGCGGATTGGCCAGGAACGACAGTTGGGTCGCGTCGGCGCCGGCCAGCGTGGACACGCCGGCGACCCGGATGCCGCCATCACCGTGCAGCAGCAGCCCGAAACGCGCGGCAAGTTCGGTTGCTGAGAATTGGCGAAGGCTAGGCATGCCCGTGGGTCGTCGGCGGATCGCGGCAGGCCGCGCGTCGCTGGCCGCGATGGTCAGTACGCGCCCTGGAAGGTGAACTGGAGGTGCTCGATATCGTCGCCGGGCTTGCTGTTGAGCGGGACCGCGTAGCTGATCGAAATCGGACCGACCGGCGCGCGCCACAGCATCGAGATGCCCGCCGAATACCGCAGCTCATCGACGTTGAAATCATCGGCGTTGCGGTAGACGTTACCGAAATCGACGAACGCCGAGACCCGCGCCGAGGGCGACTTGATCAGGGTCGGGAAGTACATCTCGAACGAGCCGACGGTCTTCACCGCACCGCCCAACGCCTGGTTGCCCTCGCGCGGGCCAAGGGTGTTGTCGCGGAATCCGCGGACGGAATTGGTGCCGCCGGCGTAGAAATTCTCGAAGAACGGCAGGCCGTCGGCGGTCAACGGCGGATCGATCACGTGGTAATCCGGGGACGACGGCAGGCAGGGGTCGCTGGACGGCGGCCGCGGCGGCTGGACCGGCGGCGTCTTCGGGTCGTTGTCGTCGTCCACCGCCGGGGGCAGGGGCTGCAGGCAATAGTTGTCGCGGGTGACCGGGTTGCCGTAGCTGTCCCCGTAGCCCAGTTCGATCCGGGTATCGAGCACGAGCGCGCGCGAGATCGGCCAGTACTTCGAGAACTGGTAATTGAGCTTGTAGTACTGGACGGTCGAGCCCGGCAGCGTGGTTTCGAACGAGACCCGCTGGAAGATGCCGCTGGTCGGAGTGAAGTAGTCGTTGCGGGTGTCGCGGGCCCACGCCAGCTGGCCGCGCCAGGCATGGAAGGTGCGCTGGTCGAGGGCATCCACGTAGCGGATGATCGACAGCGGCGTCGAACCGAGGAATGTGAAGATCTGGTTGCTGTCGACCCCGAACAGCGCCGATACGGTGTCGTTTTCCGTGATGGGCAGCCCGGCAACCACCTGGGCCGAATGGCTGGTGGTCGAGTACGAGGCGGTGTTGAAGTTGGAGTTGTCGAACTCGCGCCAGCTCAGGTTGTAGCCAAGCGACATGCCTTCGTCGGTGAAGTACGGATTGAGGAACGAGAACGCGTACCGCTGCAGGTACGAGTTGCGCTGCGCCTCGATCGAGACCCGGTTCCCGTTGCCCAGGAAGTTGTTCTGCGACACCGAGATCGAGGTTGTGAGGCCCGACAGCTGCGAATAGCCCAGGCCGACCGAGAAGCTGCCCGACGTGGTCTCCTTGACGCTGAAGACGACGTCGACCTGGTCGTTGCTGCCGGGGACCGGTTGCTTGTCGACATCCACCGTTTCGAAGAAGCCCAGTCGCTGCAGGCGGATCTTCGACCGGTCGATGGCGGCCTGCGAGTACCAGGCACCTTCGAACTGGCGCAGTTCGCGGCGCATGACCTCGTCGGACGTGCGCGTGTTGCCCTTGAACACGATCCGGTGGACGTTGACGCGCGGACCCGGCTGGACCTGGAGGTTGATGCCAACGGTACGCTTTTCACGGTCGATGTCAGGGACCGGATTGATCTGCGCGAAGGCGTAACCGATGTTGCCCAGGGTCGCGGTGATGGCGTCGGAAGAGCGCTCCAGCATCTCCCGCGAGAAGACCTGGCCCGGCTTGACCAGCACCATCTTCTCCAGCTCTTCCTTGGGCAGGATGGTGTCGCCGCTGATGGTGATCCCCGAGACCGTGTATTTCTCGCCTTCGGTGAGCCCGGCGGTGATGAACATGTCGCGCTTGTCCGGGCTGATCGCGACCTGCGTGCTGTCGACGCTGAAGTCGATGAAGCCACGGTCCAGGTAGTACTCGTTGAGCTTCTCCAGGTCGCCGGACAGCTTCTCCCTGGAGTACTGGTCGTCGTGGCGGTACCAGCTGAGCCAGTTGCTTTCCTGCGACTCCCAATTGTCGGTGACGGCCTTCTGCTTGAAGGTCTCGTTGCCGATCAGGTTGATGTGCCGGATCCGCGCAGCCTTGCCTTCAGTGACCTGCAGCGTGATGTCCACGCGGTTGCGGTCGAGCTTGGTCACGATCGGATCGATCTTGACGTTGTACTTGCCGCGGTTGTTGTACTGGCGGGTGAGTTCCTGCGTGACCTCGTCCAGGTCGTGGCGATCGAAGGTGCTGCCTTCGCTCAGGCCGATGTCGTTGAGGCCCTTCTGCAGGTCCTCGGTATGGATATCCTTGTTGCCCGTGATGGTGAGCTTGTTGATGCTCGGACGCTCGACCACGGTCACGACGAGGATGTCGCCCTGCCGGCCGAGCCGGACGTCGTCGAAGAACCCGGTCTTGTACAGCGCCCGGATGGCTTCGGCCTCGCGGGTGGAGTCGATCGTGTCGCCGCGCTCGATCGGCAGGTAGGTGAATACCGTGCCCGACGAAATGCGCTGAAGGCCATCGACGCGGATGTCGGCCACGGTGAACGCGTCCAGGCCGGTGGGAGCCGGCGCGGCATCCGGCGTCCCGTCGGCCGCAGCCGCCCCCGTGAACGGATTGGCCGACTGCGCCAGTGCGGGGAATGCCGGCGCAAGCGCCGCGGCAAGGGCGAGGGCGAGCAGGCGGCGGGCGGGGGTTCGCGTCATCGGTACGTCCAATTGGGGGCTATCGAGCGGGGCTTTGGAGCGGAATCTTTCGGCCCATCGCAGGCGTGCGGCGATGGTGGGGTCGCGGGCGTGGTTTCGCGCAGTCGGTCAATGCAGCAGTCGCAGGATGTCGTTGTAGAACGCCAGGCCCATCAGGCCGGCCAGCAGGCCCAGACCGATATATTGGCCGACAGCCATCGCGCGTTCGCTCAACGGGCGGCCTTGGGCCAGCTCGATAAGGTAATACAGCAGGTGGCCGCCGTCCAAGACGGGGATTGGCAGGATGTTGACGATCGCCAGACTGAGTGACATCAGGGCGAGGAAGTTCAGGAACCAGGCCGGCCCCAGCTGGGCTGATGCATTGGCGTAACGGGCGATGGTGATCGGCCCGGAGACGTTGTCGGCCGAGGCGCGGCCCCGCAGCAGGCGGCCGATCATGCCGACCGAATCGGCGGCCAGCTTCCACGTTTCGCGCACCGCCGCCGGCACCGCGGCCACCGGCCCGTACTGCAGTTTCGCGTCGTAGGCCGGCGTGGCGGCAGGGGCCGGAGCGATGCCCAGGGCCCAATAGCGGCCGCCGGACCCATCCCGGCGCAGGCGCGGATGGATCTCCAGTGCCAGCCGGTCGCCGTCGCGCAGGACCTCGACCATGGCCTGGCGGCCACCGAACCGCTGGACCAGGGGTCCGATGTCGTCGAACGCGTGCACCGGCGTGCCATCGACGGCCGTGATCCGGTCGCCGTCGGCCAGCACGCCCCACGCGGCGGATCCGGGTTCGATCCGGCCGACCAAGGGGGGCAACAACTGGTGGCGCGGGGTGAGTCCGATGTCGCGCAGCAGCTGATCCTGGTCGGCAGCGGGCGGCAGTTGCGACAGGCGCAGCGTGCGGACCACCTCGTCGCCATCGGCGGTTTGCACCCGGATGCGGACGTCCCTGCGGTCGAGCGCCGCGGTCGCCAGCGCCAATGCCGCTTCGCTCCAGGTCGGGGTGTCGCGGTCGCCGACCGCCAGCAGCCTGTCGCCTCGCTCGAGCCGCGCCTGCGCCGCCAGCGCTTCGACGTGGCCGACGACCGGCGAGAAATCCGGCCGCCCGATCACGAACATCGCCCACAGCAGCGCCACGCACAGCAGCAGGTTGGCGAACGGGCCAGCGGCGACGATCGCGATCCGCCGACCGACCGACTTGCGGTTGAACGCCTGGCCCAGGTCGCGCGCGTCGACGTCGCCTTCGCGCTCGTCGAGCATCTTGACGTAGCCGCCGAGCGGGATCGCCGCGACAACGTACTCGGTGCCGTCGCGCCCACGGCGCAGCCACAGGGGCTGGCCGAAGCCGACCGAGAACCGCAGCACCTTCACCCCGAACCGGCGCGCGACCCAGAAGTGCCCGAACTCATGGAACGTCACCAGCACGCCGAGGCTGACGATCATCCACCACACCGAACCGAAGAAATCACCCATGGCGTGCGCTCCTCATGACAGCGCGCGTGGACGGACGGCGGTGGGGTTGCGCGCAATCGCCTGCTCGACATGGCGGCGCGACAGTGCGTCGGCGTCGCGTAGCACGTCCAGCGAATCGGCGGCGACCACTGGAAGCGAGGCCAGCGCGTCCTCGACCAGAGCCGGGATCTGCAGGAAACCGATGCGCCCGTGCAGGAAGGCGGCGACCGCAACCTCGTTGGCCGCATTGAGCACGGCCGGCGCGGTACCGCCGGCGGCGAGTGCGTCGAAGGCCAGCCGCAGGCAGGGGAAGGCATCCAGATCCGGCGCTTCGAAGTCCAGCCGGCCCTGCGCCAGCAGGTCCAGCCCGGCGACGCCGGACTCGATCCGCTGTGGCCAGCCGAAGCCCACCGCCAGTGCGGTCCGCATGTCCGGGAGGCCGAGTTGGGCGAGGGTCGAGCCGTCGATGAATTCCACCAGTGAGTGCACCAGGCTCTGCGGGTGCACCAGCACGTGGATCTGCGTGGCGGGCACGCCGAACAGGTGGTGGGCTTCGATCACCTCCAGGCCCTTGTTCATCAGCGTCGCCGAGTCGACCGAGATCTTCGGTCCCATCGACCACTTGGGATGCGCGATCGCCTGCGCCGGGGTGACGTCGGCCAAGGCCGCGCGGGCACGCCCGCGGAAGGGGCCGCCGGAAGCGGTGAGCAGGATCCGTCGCAGCCCGTGGCTGCCCCCGCCCGCTGCGCACGCGCCGATTCCCGCCGGTGCCACCGGCAGGCACTGGAAGATCGCGTTGTGCTCGCTGTCGATCGGGACGATGCAGGCGCCGGCGGCGCCGGCGGCGGCTGTCAGCAGTTCGCCCGCCAGGACCAGCGATTCCTTGTTGGCGAGCAGCAGGCGCTTGCCGGCGCGCGCGGCGGCCAGCGTCGAAGGCAGCCCGGCGGCGCCCACGATCGCGGCGACGACGGTATCGCAGGCATCGCTGGCGACCAGTTCCCCCAGCGCGGGGTCGCCGGCATGGGCCTGCGTGGGCAGCCCCGATTCGCGCAACCCGTCGCGCAGGCGCGCGTGCGCCCCGGTATCGGCGATCACCGCGTGGGCGGGGCGATGGCGCCGACAAAGCGCCAGCAGGGCTTCGACATTGCTTCCGGCCGCCAGCACCGTTACCCGCAGGCGGTCGGGATGGCGCGCGACCACGTCCAGCGCCGACGTGCCGATCGAGCCGGTGGCGCCGAGCACGGCGATGTCGCGAAGGGGAGGTTGGTCGTTCAAGGGGAGCCGGTCTGGAAGGGGGCAGCGGGCGCGGGGAGCGCGGGCGGCCTCAGAATCCGAGCCAGGCCTTGCCAAGCGCGAACACCGGCAGCGCGGCGATGACGCCATCGATGCGGTCCAGGACCCCGCCGTGGCCCGGGATCAGGTCGCCCGAATCCTTGGCCCCGACGTGGCGCTTGAGCAGGCTTTCGAACAGGTCGCCGACCACCGAGAACGCCACCGCGACGGCGGCGACCAGCGCCACCGCCGGCAGTTGCCCGAAGCCGGCACCGGCCAGCGGCGCGAAGGCGACCGCGACTGCGACGCCGGCGACAAGCCCACCCAGCAGGCCTTCGATGGTCTTGTTCGGGCTGATCCGCGGGCTGAGCTTGTGCTTGCCCAGGTGACGCCCGACGAAATAGGCGCCAGTGTCCGCAGCCCAGACCATCATCAAGGCCACGAACAGCCAGCGATGCCCCATCGGTCGCTCGGCGTGGATCCATGCCAGCGCGCACCAGGCGGGCACGATCGCCAGCGTGCCGGCGGCGAGCTTGAACACCCGCGCATGGGTGTCGTGGTCGGAGGCGAATCCGAAGTGCTTCAACCACAATCCCGCCAGCAGCCACCAGATGACGCCGGCCACCGTCGCCAGCTTGAACAACACGAGCGACAACCCTCCGGCGTGGCTGCGCGATCCCCAGACGATCGCCACCATCAGCGCAAGGTTGGCAACCAGCAGCACGGTCCGCGCCAGCGTGTCCTCGACATCGGCCAGCCGGAACCATTCCCATAGGCCGGCCAGGAACACCACCGCGGCCAGGGCCACCAGCCACGGGGTCGGCAACAGCAGGATGGCCGCGATCGCGATCGGGGCGAGTACCAGCGCCGCGAGCACGCGGGTCTTGGTCATGCAGGGGTCTCGTCTGGAGTGGTGGCATTCCCGGCGCCGGCCCCGGGCTGGCCCTGCGCACCGGTCAGCCCGAAACGGCGCTCGCGGCTGGCGAATTCATCCAGGGCGCGCTGCAGTGTGGCGGCATCCAGCGCCGGCCACAATGTCTCGGTGAACCAGAGTTCGGTGTAGGCCAGCTGCCAGAGCATGAAATTGCTGATGCGGAAATCGCCGCCAGTGCGGATGAACAGGTCCGGCGGCGGCAGGTCCGCCAACGCGACGCGGCTGGCGAACAGGCGCTCGTCGATCGCATCCGGATCCAGCCGTCCCGCCGCCACGTCCCGCGCCAGCGCGCGCGCCGCCGCGGCGATGTCCTGGCGGCCACCGTAACTGGCGGCGATCGTGAGAACCAGTGCGTGGTTTGCGCGGGTGAGGGTTTCGGCCCCATCCATGCGCGCCCGGATCGCAGCGCTGAAGCGTTCACGCTCGCCGATGAAGCGGACCTGCACGCCGCGCCGGTGCAGCTCGGCGACCTCGCGGTCGAGCGCGTTGATGAACAGCTTCATCAGCGCCCCGACTTCTTCTTCGGGACGGCCCCAGTTTTCGCTGGAGAAGGCGAACAGGGTCAGCGCGGCGATGCCGCGCTCCAGGCAGAAGTCGATGCAGACATTCACCGCGCGCGCTCCGGCGCGATGGCCGATCACGCGCGGACGCCGACGCTGCTGCGCCCAGCGTCCGTTGCCGTCCATGATGATGGCGATGTGGGCGGGAATGGTCACTGGTCGGTCGCCTGGGGTCGCGCATCGGGGATCGACCCATGCGTGGTCCTCGGCCGGGGACCCGGCAAGCGGCTGCGTACGCGTCCGGATCCGCGATGCTTCATTCGGTAAGGCTCGCCGCCTCAGACCGCCATCAATTCCTGTTCCTTGGCGCGCACGACGTCGTCGACGTCCTTGATGGCCTTGTCGGTGAGCTTCTGGATGTCCGCTTCGCTGCGCGAGGCTTCGTCCTCGGTCACCTGCTTGTCCTTCAGCAGTTCCTTGACCTGGTGGTTGGCGTCGCGGCGGATGTTGCGGATCGCCACCTTGGTGTCCTCGCCCTCCCCGTGCACGACCTTGGACAATTCCTTGCGGCGCTCCTCGGTCAGGGCCGGCAGGTTGAGCCGGATCACGGTACCGGCGGTGTTCGGAGTCAGCCCCAGGTCGGAACCCAGGATCGCCTTTTCGACCGCGCCGACGATCTGCTTCTCCCATGGCGTGATCACCAGCGAGCGGGCATCGGCGACGGACACGCTGGCGACCTGCGACAGCGGGACTTCGGAGCCGTAGTAGTTGACCTTGATGTGCTCGACCAGCGCGGGAGAGGCGCGGCCGGTGCGCACCTTGACCAGCGTGTGGCGAAGCGCCTCGATGCTCTTGGACATGCGCGCCTGCGCGTCCTTGTGGATGTCGTTGATCATGGCCGGCTCCGGAGCTGATGCATCGCGCCAGTATAGCGAACGTCGACGCCCGGCCCCGGCCGCGGCCAGCTATCCGCCGTGCGGGGCGCGATCGTGGCGGTCGTGCTCGCAGGCACTGCCACGCTCGATCTGCAGGGTGGGATGGTTGATCCCGAATCGCTCGTCCAGGCCATGCGCGAGCCGATCGATGAAATCGTCGTGGTCGCCGTCCCCCGGCCGCACGAGGTGCGCGGTCATCGCGACTTCGCCTGCGCCCAATGACCAGATATGCAGGTGGTGCACCGCGACCACGCCATCCTGCGCCTGCAGGAAGGCGCGCACCGCGGCCTGGTCGATGTTCGACGGCACCGCATCCATGGCCGCGTTGAAGGCGTCGCGAAGCAGGGCGAACGCGCTTGCGGCCACCACCACGCCGACCAGCAGCGCCGTCACCGGGTCCAGCCACTGCCAGCCCAGGCGCAGCATCCCCAGCCCCGCCAGCACCGCGGCCAGCGACACCGCCGCATCGGCCATCAGGTGCAGGAAGGCGCCGCGCCGGTTGAGGTCGTGCGCATGCGCGTGGCCATGGCCGTCGCGGATCAGGAAGGCCGCACCGAGGTTGACCACGATGCCGATCGCCGCGACCACGATCACCGGCAGCGCCGGGATCTGCGGCGGCGCGCCGAGCCGGCGCAGCGCCTCCCACGACAGCGCGCCGGCGAAGGCGACCAGCAGCAGCGCGTTGGCCAGCGGCGACAGCAATGTCGCCCGCCGCCAGCCGTAGGTGTGGCGCGCGGTCGGCGCGCGCCTGGCCAGCACGGCCGCACCCCAGGCCAGGCCGAGCCCGAGCACGTCGCCGAAGTTGTGCAGCGCATCGGACAGCAGTGCCAGCGAATCGGTGGAAAACCCGTAGCCGGCTTCGACCAGGGTGTAGGCGAGGTTGATCAGGGTGACGGTGGCGAAGGCGCGGGTCGCGGAGCCGCCGCCGTGGCCATGTCCACCTTCGTGGGAATGTCCGTGCATCGGCCGATCGTGCCGCAATGCCGGCGTGGACACTATTGCGCGAAGCCGTCACGCGCGCGGTGCGCGGGAACCCCAACGCTGGATCCGGTCGCCATGGCCACGTCCGGAGATCGAGCCAAGGTCGCCGGAATGCAGGGCGCGGCTGCGCCTTGCCCGGGCTACGGATGACGCGCGAGGCCCTCAGCGATGCGGCAGATCAGGCGCGACCCTGGACCAACGTGCCGATCGGCTCCCCGTGCAGGATGCGCAGCAGCACGCCCGGCTGGCTCATGTCGAAGATCCGCAGCGGAAGGTCGCTGTCGCGGCATAGCGCGAAGGCAGCGGTGTCCATCACCTGCAGGTCGCGGGCGATGACCTCGTCGTAGTCGAGTTTCTCGAAGCGGGTGGCATCGGCGAACTTCTTCGGATCCCTGTCGTAGACGCCGTCGACCTTGGTCGCCTTGAGCAGCAGGTCGGCGCCGATCTCGATCGCACGCAGCGCCGCGCCCGAATCGGTGGTGAAGAAGGGATTGCCGGTACCGGCGGCGAAGATCACCAGCCGGCCTTTTTCGAGGTGCCGGATCGCGCGACGGCGGATGTAGTCCTCGCACACGTCGTTGATCTTGATCGCGCTCATGACGCGTGCCTTGGCGCCGAGCTTTTCCAGCGCATCCTGCATCGCCAGCGCGTTGATGACGGTGGCGAGCATGCCCATCTGGTCGCCGGTGACGCGGTCCATGCCACCTGCGGCCAGCCCCGCGCCGCGGAAGATGTTGCCGCCGCCGACCACCAGCGCGACTTCGGCGCCGGCCTGCTGGGCCTCGATCACCTCGCGCGCCAGGCGTCCGATCACCTTCGGATCGATGCCGTAATCCTCGTCCCCCATCAACGCCTCGCCGGACAGCTTGAGCAGGATGCGGCGATAGGCGAGTTGGGACATGGCAGGCTCCGATGGCGGACGGCGGATTGTAGCGGATGCGTCGAAGGCGTCCCCAGGGCAACAAAAAACCCGCGGTTTCCCGCGGGTTTCCCGGGTCGCGCGGCGCGATGGCTTACGCCAGGCCGGCCTGCTTCATCACTTCGGCCGCGAAGTCGTCGGCCTGCTTCTCGATGCCTTCGCCGACCGCGAGACGGACGAAGTTCAGCACCTGCGCGCCGCCGGCGGCCTTGAGCGCGGCCTCGACGGTCTGGTTGGTGTCCAGCACGTACGGCTGCCCGGTGAGGGTGATCTCGGACACGGTCTTGGCGACCTTGCCGGAAATCATCTTCTCGAGGATCTCGACCGGCTTGCCGGAATCCTTCACCTGCGCCATCGCGATTTCCTTTTCGCGCGCGACGAAATCGGCCGGCACGTGCGCGGGCGAGATGTACGGGGGATTCATCGCCGCGATGTGCATCGCCAGGCCACGGGCCAACTCTGCATTGCCGCCCTTGACCTCGACCAGCACGCCGATGCGGCCGCCGTGGACGTAGGCGCCGATGGTGTTTTCGCTCTCGAGCTTGGCCATGCGGCGGACCTGCACGTTCTCGCCGACCTTGGCCACCAGCCACTGGCGGGCTTCGTCGACGGTCGGGCCGTAGGAAGTCTTGGTCGACTTCAGCGCCTCGACGTCCTGCGCGTCGCCGTTGAGCGCGGTCTGCGCCACTTCATCGGTGAACTTGACGAAGTTCTCGTCCTTGGCGACGAAGTCGGTCTCGGAGTTGATTTCGACCAGCACCGCCTTGTGCGCCTGTTGCGCCATGGCAATGCGGCCTTCGGCGGCGACGCGGCTGGACTTCTTGTCGGCCTTGGCCAGGCCGGTCTTGCGCAGCCAGTCGGCGGCGGCCTCGATGTTGCCGTCGTTCTCGGTCAGTGCCTTCTTGCACTCCATCATGCCGGCGCCGGTGCGCTCGCGCAGTTCCTTGACCTGGGATGCGGTGATTTCTGCCATGGGGTGGACCTCGTAATGGTTGAAGACGTCATCCCCGCGAAGGCGGGGATCCAGGGCATCGAGCCATCTAAAGCAACGTCGCTGGATTCCCGACTTCGCGGGAATGACGAAGCAAAAAGTAAAGAGCGGCCGCGACGTGCGCGGCCACAGGACGGCCGCGATTACTCGGCGGCCGGGGCTTCTTCGGCAGCGGCCGCGGCGTCGGCGACAGGCGCGGCGTCGGCCTGCGTTGCAGCGGCCTTCTTCGCCGGTGCCTTCTTGGCCGGGGCGCGGCCACGCGGGGCCTTGACCGGATTGCCTTCGGCGTCGAGTTCGACGAACTCGTCCTCGCGCACGGTCGCGGCCTGCGGCGCGGCGGCCTTGCCTTCGAGCACGGCGTCGGCGGCGGCGCGCGCGTACAGCTGCACGGCGCGGATCGCGTCGTCGTTGCCCGGGATCGGGTAATCGACCAGCGCCGGGTCGTAGTTGGTGTCGACCACCGCGATCACCGGGATGCCGAGCTTCTTGGCTTCCTTGATGGCGATGTCTTCATGGCCGATGTCGATCACGAACAGCGCGTCGGGCAGGCGGTTCATTTCCTTGATGCCGCCGAGCGAGGCCAGCAGCTTCTCGCGCTCGCGGCGCAGGCCGAGCACTTCGTGCTTGACCAGCTTCTGGAAGCTGCCGTCGGTTTCGCCGGCTTCGAGCTCCTTCAGGCGCGAGACCGACTTCTTGACCGTGGCGAAGTTGGTCAGCGTGCCGCCGAGCCAGCGCTGGGTCATGTACGGCATGCCGCAACGCTCGGCTTCTTCCTTCACGGCGTCGCGCGCGCTGCGCTTGGTGCCGACGAACAGGATCATGCCGCGCTTCTGCGCGATGGCCGAGATGAAGTTCATCGCGTCGCCGAACAGCGGCACGGTCTTCTCGAGGTTGATGATGTGGATCTTGCCGCGGGCGCCGAAGATGAACGGAGCCATCTTGGGGTTCCAGTAGCGGGTCTGGTGGCCGAAATGGACGCCGGCTTCCAGCATCTGGCGCATGGTGATCTGGGGCATTGCTGACACTCCGAATGGGGAATCGTCCGCCAGTGGATGGGGCGGTCGCCGCTGCAGCGACAGGCTGCGGTGGCGAAGATTCCGGGGTTGGGCCTCCCCGTCGTCACTGCGTCCGAACCCGCTTGCGCGGGCACCCCGGAGCAGGGGTTGTCGACGGGTGTGGATTCGCCTGCATCCCGCGGGATGCTTCGCCGGCGTGGGCGCCGCCCGGCATGGACCCGGGACAGCCGCGGAAGTGTAGTGGCAACAGGCGGTTACGGCAAGCCGAGGGGCGTGCCGCCGGCCCGGGTCGGGCGTGATGGGCGATAATGGACGGATGACGATCCAGCCCAAGACCCCCGAAGAGATCGAGAAGATGCGCGTGGCCGGCCGCCTGGCCGCCGAGGTCCTGCAGGTCGTCGCCCCCTACGTGAAGCCGGGCGTGAGCACCGAGGAGCTGGACCGCATCTGCCACGACCACATCGTCAACGTGCAGCAGGCGATCCCGGCCAACGTCGGCTATCGCGGCTTCCCGGCGACGGTGTGCACGTCGGTCAACAACGTGATCTGCCACGGCATCCCGAGCCCGGTGAAGATCCTGAAGGACGGCGACATCGTCAACATCGACGTCACCGTGATCAAGGACGGCTGGCACGGCGACACCAGCCGCATGTATTTCGCCGGCACGCCGTCGGTGATGGCGCGGCGCCTGGTCGAGGTGACGCGCGAGGCGATGTTCCGCGGCATCCGCGCGGTGCGGCCGGGCGCGACGCTCGGCGATGTCGGCGCCGCCATCCAGTCCTACGCCGAGGCCGAGCGCTTTTCGGTGGTGCGCGAGTACTGCGGCCACGGCATCGGGCAGGTCTACCACGACGATCCGCAGGTGCTGCACTACGGGCGCCCGGGCGAAGGCCTGGTGCTCAAGCGGGGCATGACCTTCACCATCGAACCGATGATCAACGAGGGCACCCGGCAGACACGCCTGCTGCCCGATGGCTGGACCGTGGTCACGCGCGACCGCAAGCTCTCGGCGCAATGGGAGCACACCGTGGCGGTGACCGACGACGGCGTCGAGATCCTCACCCGCCTGCCGGGCGACGACAACGACCTGTGAGCACCTCCGGCGCCGCTCGAGGGACGACGCCGCGCCCGGGTGCTCCTGTCGGTGACGTTGGCGAAAGCGGGCCCGTCGAGCACGCGCCCGTCGAGCACGCGCCTGTCGACCACGCGGCAGCCGGCCACGCCTCAATCGATAGCGACCATGTCGCTGCGACGGCGGTGGCGGATGCATCCGCCGGCGAAGTGCTGGCGGGCGACGCCGGCAACAACAGCGACAGCGCGTGGTCGAGCACCAGCCGCACCGCGCTGGCCAAGGTCGACGTCGCGCTTGCCGAACGCTTCGATCGTGGCGACGACGTCGACCTGCTGCTGGCGGCGCGCACGCGCGCGGTCGATGCGATCGTGCGCGAGGCCTGGCAACGCTGCCTGCCGCAGCCGGCATCGACGGCGTTGTTCGCGGTGGGCGGCTACGGCCATGGCGAGCTGTTTCCGCAATCGGACATCGACCTGCTGGTGCTCGCCGACCCGGCGGCGCAGGCAGCGCATCACGAGGCGCTGGCGCGCCTGTTCGCGCTGCTGTGGGACGTCGGGTTGCCGGTCGGACATGCGGTGCGTTCGCCTGAACAATGCGCGCAGGCGGCCGCGGCCGACATCACCGTGCTCACCGCGCTGATGGAGGCGCGCCCGCTGGCGGAAGACGCCGATGCGCAGGCGACGCTCGCGGCCGCCGTCGCGCCGGGCCGCACGTGGCCGCCGGGCGAGTACTTCGTCGCCAAGCGCGAGGAGCAACGGGCGCGCCACGCACGCTTCGACGACACCAGCGACAACCTCGAACCCAACCTCAAGGAAGGACCCGGCGGCCTGCGCGACGTGCAGACGCTGCGCTGGATGGCCCTGCGCGTGCTGGGCGCGCGCGGCCTGGATTCGCTGGTCGAGCTCGGCCAGCTCGGCCGCGATGAACTGGCGACGATCGAACGCGAGCGGCGGGCGTTGTCGCGGCTGCGCTTCGGCCTGCATCTGGTGGCCGGCAAGCGCGAGGAGCGGTTGCGCTTCGACTACCAGAAGACGCTCGCCGCGCGCCTGGGCCATGTCGACTCCGCGGACGCGCTGGCGGTCGAACAGTTGATGCAGGGCTTCTACCGCAGCGCCGCGCTGGTGCTGCGGGTCAACGAGCGATTGCTGCAGCGGTTCGAGGAGCAGCTCGAAGGCGAGGCGGCCGCCGAGCCGCTGGTCGACGGTTTCGTCATGCGCCGCGGCTACCTGCAGGCGACCGACGCTGCCTGGCCGCGCGGGATCGCGGACGTATTCGCGCTGTTCGCCGCCTGGGCCGCGCATGCGCAGTTGCGCGGATTGCATTCGCTCACCGCGCGCGCGCTGGCCGAAGCGCTGCGTTGGTTGCCCGCCTACAACGAAGCAGAGCATGCGCAGCGCGATGGCTTCATGGCGCTGCTGCGCGGACCGCAGCCGGTCGAGACCCTGACGCGGATGGCGCGGCTGGGCGTGCTCGGCCGCTGGATCCCGGCATTCGCCAATGTCTCCGGGCGCATGCAGTTCGACCTCTTCCACGTCTACACCGTGGACCAGCACACGCTCGCGGTGCTGCGCAACATCGCCGGTTTCGCCTCCGGCACCGCCGACGAGCGCTTCTCGATCGCGCACGAAGTCTGGCCGCGCCTGCGCAAGCCGGAGCTGCTGCTGCTGGCCGGACTCTTCCACGACATCGCCAAGGGTCGCGGCGGCGACCATTCCGAACTGGGCGCGGTCGACGCGCGCGCGTTCTGCACCGCGCATGGGCTGTCAGCCGGCGATACCGCCCTGATCGAATGGCTGGTCCGCCGGCACCTGCTGATGTCGGTGACCGCACAGAAGCAGGACATCGGCGATCCGGAGGTCATCCATCGCTTCGCGACCGAGGTCGCCGATCGCGAGCGGCTGGACCTGCTGTATTTGCTGACCTGCGCCGACATCGCCGGAACCTCGCCGAAGCTGTGGAATGCGTGGAAGGACCGGTTGCTGGCCGATCTGTACCTGGCCACGCGGCTGGCACTGCGCCGTGGGCTGGAACACCCGCTGGCGCGCGAGGAACGGGCGCGCGAGACGCGCGAGGAGGCGCATGCGCTGCTGCGCGCCCAGGGCGTCGCCGAGGATGGCATCGAGCGCATGCTCGCGCGTCTTCCCGTCGCCGCCTTCCAGCGCGGCCGCAGTGCCGACATCGCCTGGCAGGCGCTGGCCTTGCGCGACGTGCATGACGGGGCAACGCTGGTGAACGCGCGGCCGCTGGTGCGCCATGCCGGCGCGCTGGAGGTCTTCGTGCATTCGGCCGATCGCGACGGCCTGTTCGCGGCGATCGTGGCCACGCTCGACCGGCTCGGACTGGCGATCCAGCAGGCGCGGCTGTTCGATGGCCCGGAGGGCAACGTCTTCGACACGTTCGAAGTCATTCCCGCCGAGCAGCACGGCAAGGTCGATGCCGGGCATGTCGCGCGCAGGCTCTCCGACGTGCTGGCCACGCCGGACCTGGACGCCGTGCGGCCGACGCGCCGCGCCCGCCCACGGCACCTGAAGCATTTCCGGATCGCGCCCCAGGTGAGGCTGGAAACGATCCCGGCCAGGGAGCCAAACGGTGCCCGCACCCTGCTCAGCGTGGTTTCGACCGATCGCCCGGGATTGCTCGCCGACGTGACCCAGGCGCTGCGCCGGCAGCGGCTGCGCGTGCACGATGCGCGCATCGCGACCTTCGGCGAGCGCGCCGAGGACGTGTTCCATATCACCGACGAGCGCGACCGCGCGCTCGACGATCCGCAACGACAGCAGGCGCTGCGCGACGCGCTGCTCGCCTGCCTGGAAGGAGACGCACCGCAATGACCGAGCGCAAGGCCAGCAGGAAAGTCGCCAAGGCGAAGGCAAAACCCAAGCCCCGCGGCACTGGCGTCGATGAGCTGAAGTTCATGGTCGACAGCGCCTGGGAAAGGCGCACGATGCTGACGCCAGAGGAACTCGAAGGGTCTACCCGGCCGACCGTGGAGCGCGTCGTCGACGGCCTGGAAAGCGGCGAATTCCGCGTCGCCGAGCCTGACGGAAAGGGCGGCTGGAAGGTCAACGAGTGGCTGAAGAAAGCCGTGCTGCTTTACTTCCGCACCCAGGAGATGGAGCTGATCGAAGCCGACCCGGCGCCGTTCTGGGACAAGGTCCCGGCGCGCTTCGCGGACTTCGACGAATCCAGCTTCCGCAAGCTCGGCGCGCGCGTGGTGCCGGGGGCGATCGTGCGTCGCGGCGCGTTCGTCGGCAAGGACGTCGTGCTGATGCCGAGCTTCCTCAATATCGGTGCGCACGTGGGCGCGGGCACCATGGTGGATACCTGGGCCACGGTCGGCAGCTGCGCCCAGGTCGGCCGCCATTGCCACCTGTCCGGCGGCGCGGGCATCGGCGGCGTGCTCGAACCGCTGCAGGCCAGCCCGACGATCATCGAGGACCATTGTTTCATCGGCGCACGCTCGGAAGTGGTCGAGGGATTCGTCGTCGGCCATCACAGCGTGATCGGCATGGGCGTCTTCCTCGGCCAGTCGACCCGCATCTACGACCGTGCGACGGGCGAGGTGAGCTATGGGCGCGTGCCCCCGGGCAGCGTGGTCGTGTCCGGCCAGTTGCCGGCGAAGGATGGCAGCCATTCGCTGTACTGCGCGGTGATCGTGAAGAAGGTCGACGCCAGGACGCGGGCCAAGACCTCGATCAACGAGCTGCTGCGTGGGCTGGCGGATTAGGAATTGATGCGTGTCGTTCCTGCGCAGGCAGCAACCCAGGGCCCTTACCATGGCGGGTCAAAGTCGCCGGATCCTGGTGTTGCAGGGACGGCGGCAATAGCGGAGCAGCATCCATGACCACCGTCTACGGCCTCTCCAACTGCGACACCTGCCGCAAGGCGCGCAAATGGCTCGACCGCTTTGGCGTCGCGCACGCCTTCGTCGACTATCGCGAGCAACCGCCAACCCCGGACATGCTCGCGCAGTGGAAGGAACAGGTCGGCGGCTGGGACCTGATGGTCAACAAGTCGTCGACCACGTGGCGCAACCTGTCCCCGCATCGAAAGGCGCCAGGCTCCGACGCGGAGTGGCGTTTGTTGTTGCGTGAATATCCCCAGTTGATCCGGCGCCCGTTGGTGGTGACCGACAACGGCGTCGTCTCGCAGGGCTTCAGCGACAAAGGCTTCAAGCAGCGATTTTCGATCGACTGAAACGCGCAGTGGCTGCGCCGAGGAGACTGCGTGTCGGACGTTCTTGACCTGGCCTGTGAACTGATCGGAAAGCCGTCGATCACGCCCGACGATGCGGGCTGCCAGGCGTTGATCGCCGCGCGCCTGCAGGCGGCGGGCTTCGCCTGCGAATCGATGCCCCATGGTGCGGTCGACAACCTCTGGGCCAGCCATGGCAATGGCGCGCCGGTGCTCATGCTGCTGGGCCACACCGACGTCGTGCCCCCGGGCCCTCGCGAGGCATGGAGCAGCGATCCGTTCGTGCCGACGGTGCGCGACGGCGTGCTTTATGGCCGCGGCAGCGCCGACATGAAAGGCAGCGTCGCCGCGTTCGTGATCGCGCTGGAGCGTTTCGTCGCCGCCCATCCCGGCCATCGCGGCACCGTGGCGCTGTTGCTGACGTCGGACGAGGAAGGAGATGCGATCGACGGCGTGCGCAAGGTCGCGGCGGATTTCGCCGCGCGCGGCCGGTCGATCGACTGGTGCATCACCGGCGAACCCTCGTCGACGCGCGCGCTTGGCGACCTGCTGCGCGTCGGCCGTCGTGGCACGCTGTCGGCGACACTGACCGTGCAGGGCATCCAGGGCCATGTCGCCTATCCGGACAAGGCGCGCAACCCGATCCACGAGGCGTTGCCGGCGCTGGCCGAGCTCGTGGCGCGCCGCTGGGACGATGGCTATGCGACGTTCCCGCCGACCAGCCTGCAGGTCAGCAACGTCCACGCCGGCACCGGGGCCAACAACGTCATCCCTGGCGAACTGCAGGTGATGTTCAACCTTCGCTTCAATCCCACATGGCGCGCGGAACAGCTGGAACACGAATGCGAGGCCATCCTGCGCGCGCATGCGCTGGATTACGCGATCCACTGGTACCGCGGCGGCGAGCCCTTCCACACCCCCGAAGGCCCGCTGCGCACGGCGGCGCGCGATGTACTGACCCGCTTCTCCGGCGCGGCGCCGGAGGAAAGCACTGGCGGCGGGACCTCGGACGCGCGCTTCATCGCGCCGCTGGGCGCCCAGTGCATCGAGATCGGCCCGGTCAACGCCAGCATCCACAAGGTGGACGAACATGTGGCGGTGGCTGATCTCCAGGCGTTGCCGGAGCTGTATCTCGCGCTGATCGAGCGACTGCTGCGGTAGAACGGCGACGACGCGCTGTCGGCGCTACTGCGCCGGCAGCAGTCGCAGGGTGTGCAGCGGCTCGCCCGGCAGGAACGCCGTCGGCGCGCCATGCACCCAGGCGGCATGGCCGGCGCCCCAGAAGGGAGAGAGCGGGTTGTCGCTCTGGCCGCCGGGCATGTGGATGATGCCGTCGGCCTCGTGCCCGGGCGAAACCACCATGCGTTCGGACGCACCGAAATCAGGTGCGGTGACGCGCGGCATGTTGCTGTCGCCACGCAGCTGGTCGGGTGGCATGCAGAGCAGTGGTCGCACGAACCCCGGCACTGCGGCGGCCAGCGGATGGCAGATGTTCGCGGTGTTGCGCTCGCCCCACGTACGTTGCGCCAGGGGGCCGTGCGCGGTGAGCTGGTCGCGCACCTGCTGCGCGGCATCCTCGAACAGCGCATCCCAGCTGGCGAACCGTCGCGGCAGCAGGTTCGCGGGCCGCTGGCTGGCCAGTGCCCACGCCACGCCTTCGAACTGAGGCAGGTTGGGCAGGATGAAGTTGTCCCCCAACGTCGCCTGCGCCGGCGCGGTCAGTCCGTCGAGCAGGCGGGCATGTACCGCCAGCCGCCACGCGCGCACGATCCGGTAGCTGGTCGAGCCCGTGCTGGCATGGCCCTGCCAGGTCGCGGCGGCATCGGACAGCGCGCGTAGCGCCGGCGTCCGCGCACGGGCCGCGTCGTCGCGCAGCAACGTCCACCAGCGCTTGAGGAAAACCGCACGGTCGTCCAGTTGCACCGCGAGCAGGTCGCGCTCGTCCCATTGCGGTTGCGCCAGCAGGTCGTCGCGGATCTGTTGCGCACGCGCGCCCAGGGCATATTCCGATCCGCCGATGCGGGCCAGCTCGCTGCCGTCGAGGGTGCGGTTGTTCGCCGTCCACAGGCGCGTGTAGGCGGGCGACTGCCGGGTGACACCCGATTCGCCGACCGCCCAGGGCGGACAGGTGGGCGTCACCAGTACCGGGCGTGGCGCGGTGGACTGGCACTTGCCGATCCGCCGTGGCAGCGGGCCGGCGATGTGCCAGGCGATGTTGCCGCCCGTATCGGCGAGCAGCACGTTCTGCGCCGGAATCGCGGTGGTCCTGAGCGCGGTGAGCGCGGTGCCGACGTCGCGCGTGGTGGCCAGTTGCAGCAGGCCCAGGTTGACCGCGCCGGGACGCTGCCCGACCCAGCGCAGGGCCAGCGCATTGCCGCGCGGATCCTTCGCCAGCACCGGGCCCCAGGCGGTTTCGTTGATGTCCAGGTCCACCGGCGCGGCCCCGGCCACGTCGATGCGCTCGCGATGATGGGTGACCGGCGTGCATGTTTGTCCCGCCGGTCGTGGACAGGGCGCGACCACAGCCCAGTCGGCGACATCGGCATAGCTGTTGGTGAATCCCCAGGCCACGTGTCCGTTGCTGCCGACGATCACCATAGGCAATCCGGGCAGGGTGAATCCGGAGACATCGACCCGCCCGCCCGGGGCGCGGCGATCCGGATAACGCAGGCGTGCGCGGAACCAGATGTTGGGAACGCGCAACTGCAGGTGCATGTCATCGGCGACGATGGCCCGGGCGTCGCGCGTCAGTGCACCGGAGACGGCGAAATTATTGCTGCCGATGACGCGGGTGGGCGGCAGGATGGCAGCCAGTGCGTGCGGATGGGCAGGCACTGGCAGCTGTCGCAGGTCGAGCGTGCCCGGCCCGGGGAGCGAAACTTCACCGCGCGCCGCGCCCACCAGCGGCGCGTCCCAGAGCGTGCCGTCGCGGTCGAGCAAGGCATACAGCGGCGCCGGCAGTGCCTGCCGCAGCTCCCACATCGCAAGTTCGCGCTGGTTGCTGGCGTCCTGCAGGTCGAAATACATCGCAATGCCGACCAGTGGCGAGTCCTCGGCCAGCCAGCGGCGCGGCTTGCTGCGCAACAACAGGTACGGCCACGGCTGCACCTTCAGGCTCGCGAGCCCGGCATTGACGCCGTCGACATACGCATTGAGCACGCCCGAGTCCGCACTGGCGATCGCCGGCAGATGCTCGCGCACGCGATCGCGCATGCGATGGACGCGATGCCTGCGGTCGGTGTCGACGGCGACCGGGCCGAACAGCTCGGCCAGTTCTCCTGCGGCCGAACGCCGCATCAGGTCCATTTCGAAGAACCGCTCCTGCGCATGCACGTAGCCCAGTGCGCGCACCGCATCGGCCTCGCTGCCGGCATCGATGGTGACCACGCCCAGCGCGTCGCGCTGGATCTTCACCGGCGCCGACAAGCCGGTCAGCAACTCCTCGCCATCGATGGTTGCGAGGCTGCCGCGCAGCAACGCCCACGCGGTCACCGCCAGCAGTCCAAGCAGCAACAGCAGCGCCAGGGCCACGCGCTTGAGCCATGTCGCCAGTCCGGCGCGCGGCCGCTGCGGCCGGATCGACCTGGGCGTGGATTGGCGCGTGTCGTTCCGTCGCAAAGCCATCGGTCTTGCAGTCCGGTGTTTTCCCCAACCGCGAGGATAACGGACTCAGCGCCGGCGCAGGCCCCAGGCGCTGGTGTGCAACGCACTCACGCCTTCGGCGACAAATCCGGGCTGGCTGCCGAGGATGTCCCTGCGCTCGAACAGGTCCAGTGTCCAGTCCGTGCCGAAGCGCGCGCGGACCTCCGGCGCGTGGACCGAAAACGGCGGGCCGGCTTTTTCACCTTGCGGATACTCCAGCGTGACCAGCAGGCCACGGCAGCCTGCTGGCAGGTGCCCGTACACGTCGCAGGCGTAGCGGTCGCGCAGCGCCGGCGGCAGCGCAATCAGTGCGGCGCGATCGTAAACGCCGGTGCAGCTGGCGATGAGGCCCGGCTCCAGCGCGAACACGTCGCCCAGGATGATTTCGATATCCCCGGCGACGTGGTGCAGGCCGCTGGCGGACGCATGTATCCGCGGCTCCAGGCCGTGTTCGGTGAAAAACTGCTGCACGGCGATCGGCGACAGCTCGACACCCAGCACCCGGTGGCCGCGCGCCGCCAGCCACGGCAGGTCCAACGACTTGCCGGCCAGCGGCACCAGCACGCGGGCACTGGCCGGGATGCCGGCGGCGTCCCAGTACTGCTCCAGCAGCGGCGTGACCTGCGGCTGGTGGAAGCCGATCCGGCCATCGCGCCAGCGTTGCTGCCAGAAGTCAGGATCCATGTGTCGTGTGTCCCGGTTTCAATTGAATGTGGATTTCGTAGCCCGGGTAGGGCGAAGGCGCACCCGGGAAGGCAATACGACTAAATCCCCGGGTGCGCTGCGCTTTCCCGGCTACGGGATACGGGCCTGCATGTTTCATCCGGTTCCGGGATGTGTTGATTTGTAGCCCGGGTACGCCGTCGGCGCACCTGGGAATGCATTGCCGCCAAACCCCGGTGCACTGCGCTTACCGCGGCTACGGTTATGTCAGGACCGGCGTCATTCGACCGACAGGCCATCGACCTTCTGCCACCCCCGCGGCAACAGCCCGCCGCGCGTGGCCCGGCTGCCCACGTACTCGCCCAGGTCCTTGAACGACAGCGACATCGTGCGTGCGCCCGAGCGCACCTGCAGCGTCGCCCCCGGACCCACCACGGCCACCGCGACCACGCGCTCGGTGCCGAGCTTGGCTTTCGGGATGTCGATGATCTTGTTGCCCTTGCCGCGGTCCAGTTCCGGCAGTTCCGACACCGGGAACGCGATCAGGTGGCCGGCCGTGGTGACGGCGACGACGCGATCGCTGTCGAGGCTGGTGATCGCCGCCGGCTGCACCACGCGCGCGCCGGGCGTCAGCGACAGCAGTGCCTTGCCGGCCTTGTTGCGCCCGGTGAGGTTCTCGAAGCGGGTGACGAAACCATAGCCGTGCGAACTGGCGATCACGAAGCGCGCATCGTCGTCGCCGGTCGCCAGCGCCTGGAACGAGGCGCCGGGCGCGGGGGCGAAGCGTCCCGTCAGCGGCTCCCCGTTGCCGCGCGCGCTGGGCAGCGTGTGCGCGGCGGTGGAATAGCTGCGCCCGGTCGAATCCAGGAAGGCCACCTGCTGCGTGCTGCGCCCGCGCACCGCGGCCAGCAGGCGATCGCCCTCGCGATAGCTCAGTGTCGAGGCGTCCACGTCGTGGCCCTTGGCCGCGCGCACCCAGCCCTTGTCGCTGACCACGATCGTCATCGGTTCGCTGGGGACCAGTTCGGTTTCGTCCAGCGCCTGGGCCGCGCCACGCGCGACCAGCGGCGAACGGCGTGCGTCGCCGAACTTCTTCGCATCGGCCAACAGTTCGTCCTTGACCAGCTTGCGCAGCTTGCCCTTGTTGCCGAGGATCGATTGCAGGCGCTCGCGTTCGGTGGCCAGCTCGTCCTGCTCGCCGCGGATCTTCATCTCCTCCAGCCGCGCGAGCTGGCGCAGTTTCGTCTCGAGGATGTAGTCGGCCTGGTCGTCGCTGAGCCCGAAGCGCGCGATCAGCGCCGGCTTGGGTTCGTCCTCGCCGCGGATGATGCGGATGACCTCGTCCAGGTTGAGGAACGCGGTCAGCAGGCCTTCGAGCAGGTGCAGCCGGCGCTCGACCTTGTCCAGCCGGTGCTGCAGCCGGCGGGTGACGGTGTCGAACCGGAACGCGAGCCACTCGGTCAGCAGCACGCGCAGGTTCTTGACCTGCGGGCGGCCGTCGGCGCCGATCACGTTCATGTTGACGCGGAAGCTCTTTTCCAGGTCCGTGGTCGCGAACAGGTGCCCCATCAGCTGTTCGGCGGCGACCCGGCTGGAGCGCGGGATCAGCACGATGCGGGTCGGGTTGGCGTGGTCGGATTCGTCGCGGATGTCTTCCAGCCACGGCAGCTTCTTGGCCCGCATCTGCGCCGCGATCTGTTCGATCACCTTCGACGGCGACACCTGGTAGGGCAGCGCGGTGACGACGATGTTGGCCGCTTCCCGCATGAACGTGGCCCGCGCGCGCACGCTGCCGCCGCCGCTTTCGTACATCGCCATGAGGTCGTGCGCGGGGGTGATGATTTCCGCTTCGGTCGGGTAGTCCGGGCCGCGCACGTGCTCGCACAGGTCGCGCACGCTGGCGTCGGGATCGTCCAGCAGGCGCACGCAGGCGCTGACGATCTCGTTGAGGTTGTGAGGCGGCACGTCGGTGGCCATGCCGACGGCGATGCCGGTGGTGCCGTTGAGCAGCAGGTGCGGCAGGCGTGCCGGCAGCCACATCGGCTCTTCCAGGGTGCCGTCGAAGTTCGGCGCCCAGTCGACGGTGCCGTGCGCGAGTTCGCCGAGCAGGACCTCGGCGATCGGCGTCAGCTTGGACTCGGTGTAGCGCATCGCCGCGAACGACTTGGGATCGTCGGAGGAGCCGAAATTCCCTTGGCCATCGATCAGTGGATAGCGGTAGGAGAACGGCTGCGCCATCAGCACCAGCGCTTCGTAGCAGGCGCTGTCGCCGTGCGGATGGAACTTGCCGATGACGTCGCCGACGGTGCGCGCGGATTTCTTCGGCTTGGCGCCGGCGCCGAGCCCGAGCTCGCTCATCGCGTAGATGATCCGGCGCTGCACCGGCTTGAGGCCGTCGCCGAGGAAGGGCAGGGCGCGGTCGAGCACCACGTACATCGAGTAGTCGAGATACGCGCGCTCGGCGTATTCGCGCAGCGGGATCTGTTCGAAGCCGTGGAAGGCCGGTCGTACGGTGTCGTTCATGCAGGGTCCGGTGGAGGCGTCGGGACGGCGGATCAGCGATGCAGTTCGCCGGCCGCTTCAGGTTGGTGCCCGATCGATAGCACCTGCAGGCGGGCGTTGCGTCCGCCCGGCATCGGCCACTGGATCGCATCGCCCACGCGCAGCCCGAGCAGCGCACTGCCGACCGGGGCCAAAATCGAGACGGCGTCGGGGCGTTGCCCGGCGTCGCGCGGATAGACCAGGGTGATGTCGCGCTCCTCGCCCGATTCCTCGTCGCGGAAGCGCGCGGTGGAATTCATGGTGATGACGTCGGCCGGCATGTCGCGCGGCTCGACGATGCTGGCGCGCGCCAGTTCGGCCGCCAGTTCGCGGGTGTCCACGCCCGGCTGGCTTTCGAGCAGCGCTTCCAGCCGGTCGCAATCCAGGCGGGAGAGCAGCAGCGGCGGTCGTTCCGTGGGTGCGGGAGGCGGATTTTCCATGGTCGATCTCCAAAAGCTGGCGCCGGCGATGCGCTGGGCGCGACCGCCGCGTCGGGACGTGGGTTGCGGCCGAAGTTAGCCGCGAACGCCGGAGAGGGCAACACCGCCCGCGCCCGACGGATCGGCCCGGACCGCTTCGTTCAATCGCCTCGTTGACAAGCCCATCGCCGCACCGCAACATACGCGCCCTGCACCTGCCCGGGTGGCGGAATTGGTAGACGCACTAGCTTCAGGTGCTAGCGGGGGCAACTTCGTGGAGGTTCGAGTCCTCTCCCGGGCACCAGGTCATGAGACCCCTGAGCAATCAGGGGTTTTTTTTTGCCCGCCCGCTGCGGCGCCCGGGTCATTTGTATGCCGCCGATGCGTGAATCCGGGCATGCATGCATGCGCTAGGCTGCGGGCTTTCACCCTCCAGTCACCTGTGCGACCGCCGGGGAAGGCCACGCGATGTCGAAGTCCACCGTCCTGCTGCTTGCTGCCATCGGCCTGGCGGCGATCGCGCCGCGGGCGCGCGCCGACGCGGCCAGCGACCAGGCGTCGCTGCTCAACCTGAGCCTGGAGCAGTTGGGCGACGTCAAGGTCACCGCGACCTCGCGGCGCGCGACGCCGCTGAGCGACACGCCGGCATCGGTGTACGTGATCCAGGGCGACGACCTGCGCGCGCTGGGCATCCGCACCCTGCCCGAGGCATTGCGGCTGGCGCCCAACCTGCAGGTCGCCCAGATCAACAGCGCCGGCTACGCGGTGTCCGCGCGCGGCATGAAGACCTCGCTGAGCGACAAGCTGCTGGTGATGGTCGATGGGCGCCCGATCTACACCCCGCTGTTCGCGGGCGTGCTGTGGGACCAGCAGAGGGTGCTGGTCGAAGACATCGAGCGGATCGAAGTCGTCAGCGGCCCCGGCGCCGCCGCGTGGGGCGCCAACGCCGTCAACGGCGTGATCAACATCGTCATGCGTCCTGCGCGCGATACCTCCGGCGGCTTCGCCAAGGGCTGGGCTGCCGCCGATGGCCACGGCGTGGCGGCTGCGCAGACGATCGCGGCGGGTAGCGATGGTGCGATCCGGTTGTATGCCGCGCGCGACCAGCACGATGGGTCCGAAACCGCCGATGGCATGGCCATTCCCGACGACTGGACGCAGGACCAGGGCGGCTTCCGCGGCAACTGGCGCAAGGGCGCCGATACCTACTCGTTGGAAGGCGATGCCTTCACCGCGCGCTCGGCGCCGCGCGGCTTCGGTCCCGTCGAAGTGCGGGGCCACAACGTGGTCGGGCGCTGGGCGCGCGAACTGTCCCCCGACGACCAGTGGTCGCTGCAGGCGTATTACGACTATGTCCATCGCCTGGACCCGGCCGTGATCGACGACCGCATGGCGATCGCCGACGTGGAATTCGTGCAGGACAAGCGCGCCGGCGCGCATCAGTTCACCTGGGGACTGGGTTACCGGCAGGCGCGCGACGACAGCCGGCCCGGCGCATTGGCGAAACTGGTGCCGGACGATCGCACGCTGCGCTGGGCCAATGTCTTCGTCCAGGACCAGTTCGCGATCAGTGGGCGATTGACGGCGAACTTCGGCCTGCGCCTGGACAGCAATTCCTATACGGGCGTCGAGGTGCTGCCGACCGCGCGCTTCTCCTGGCGGCAGGACGGCGGCGCGCTAATATGGGGTGCGTTGTCGCGCGCGGTGCGTTCGCCGGCGCGGTTCGACCGCGACTTCTTCTTTCCGGCGAACGAGCCTTATTTCATCCGCGGCGGCCCGGACTTCCAGTCTGAAGTATCGAATGTCGCCGAAGTCGGCTACCGGGCGCAGCCCACCGACTGGATGTCGTTCTCGCTGACCGCCTTCCACCACTGGCACAACCGGTTGCGCGGCGGCACACCGGCGCCGCAGGGCGGCGTCTACGTGGCCAATACGGTGCAGGGCCGCACCTGGGGCGCCGAAGGCTGGGCGACGTTGCGGATGCCGGGGCAGTGGGAAATCGCGGCTGGCTTCCTGGAGTTGCGCGAGCATTTCGAGTTGATGGACGGCGGCGGCGACTCGCCGGCGATCGCCGACCAGGGCAACGATCCGGAACATCAATACCTGCTGCGCGCCACCCGCCGGATCGGCACGCGACAACAGCTGTCCGCCTTTGCCCGTTACGTCAGCGCGCTGCCGTCGCCGGCGATACCGGGCTATGTCCAGCTCGATGCGCGCTGGAGTTTCAGCCCCACGCCGACGACGGAGATCGGGGTCGGCGCGCGCAACCTGCTCGACCATCGCCATGCCGAGTTGCAGCCGTCCGACGGCCTGCAGCCATCGGATTTCGGGCGCGTGGCCTACGTGGACATCACGGTCGGCTGGTGAGCGCATGAGCGGCCGCATGAGCCCGCGCACGGCACCGACCGGTGTCACGGCCGCCATGCGCCAGTGGGCGTCGTGGCTGTTGTGCGCGTGCATGCTTGCGGCGCTCCCCGGCGGCGGTGCGCAGGCGCTGGATGCCGAAAGCATCTACGAAGCCTACGTCCTGAATTTCGTCCGCTACAGTCGCTGGCCCGATAGCGACAGCGGCAACGGCGACTACGTGATCGCTGTCATCGGACCGTCCGCCATCGCCGCCGACCTGCGGCGGCTGGCCGAACGTAACGGACCGGTGCAGGGGCATGCGCTGCGGGTGCGGGCGATCGCGTTGAATACGCTCGCACCCGTGCGCAGGGAAGCGGTGCGCACGCTGCAGGCGACGCTGGACGACGCGCGCGTGGTATTCGTCGCACCCAGCCACCGTAGCTGGAACGGCGCCGTCATCGCCGCCACCGCGGGCAAGCCGGTGCTGACCGTCGGCATCGGCGGCGACTTCGTGCGCCAGGGCGGAATGCTGGCGCTGTTCGATCACCAGGGACGGGTCAACTTCTGCGCCAACGAAGCCGCGATCAAGCAGTCCTCGGTCGATGTCAGCGCGCGCGTCATGGTCCTCGCGCGGACCGCGCCAACCTCACTGGACGAGGAGTGAACATGCGCAACCCGCTGCACCGCCTGGGCACGGTCGGCGCCAAGATCGTCTGGCTGGTGGCGCTGATCAGTGGCACGGCCGCGTTGGCGGTGTCGGTGGCCGCCGGCATCCGCGGCTACACCACCTACCGGCAGTTGCTGATCGAATCGATCACCGCCCAGTCGCTGATCGTGGCCTCCAACGCGAGCGCGCCGTTGTCCTTCGGCGACAGCGAGATGGCCGGCAGCGCGTTGTCGGCCTTGAAGGTGGTGCCCGATGTCGACAACGCGCGCCTGGTCGACATGCATGGGCAGGTGCTGGCGAGCTTCACGGCGCCCGGTGCGCCGCGGCCTTCGGCAAAACTGTATCCACCGGGCCAGTGGCGGGTGGGCCGCGGCTTCGTGCTGGTGGTGCCGGTGCGCGACATGGCCGGCGCACATGGCCGCCTGCAGGTCGGATTCAACGACCGCCGGCTGGCGTCGCGCGCGTTGATGTTGGCCGTGCAGACCGGCGTGCTGTCGCTGGGCGGCGTGCTGCTGGCGGTCGTGCTCGCGCGCGGATTGCGGCGGGTGGTGACCACGCCGGTGCTGGAACTCGAACGCGTCAGCCGGCGCGTGCGCGACAGCGGCGACTACAGCCTGCGTGCGCACCGCATCAGCAGCGACGAACTGGGCAACCTCACCGACGCCTTCAACGAAATGCTCGAGCGCATCCAGGGCAATCGCCAGGCGTTGCTGGAAGCGCACCGGCAGGCGGAGGAATCCAGCCGGCTGAAGGACGAGTTCGTCGCCACCGTGTCGCACGAACTGCGCACGCCGCTGTCGCCGATCCTGGCGTGGATCCAGATCCTGCGCCTGCCGCGCGGCGCGGAGGAACTCTCCAGGGGCCTGGAAGTGATGGAGCGCAACGGCAGGATCCTGGCGCGCATCATCGAGGACCTGCTGGACATGAGCCGGATCGTGTCCGGCTCGCTGCGCCTGGACGTGCATGCGGTCGACATCAATGCGGTGATCCGGGCGGCCGAGGAAACGCTGGCCCATGCCGCCGCCAGCCGGCAGGTGTCGCTGAACGTGAAGCTCGCCTCGCCGCCACCGCCGTTGCGCGGCGACCCGGCGCGCCTGCAGCAGGTGGTGTGGAACCTGTTGTCCAACGCAATCAAGTTTTCGCCCCCCGGCAGCGAAGTCAGCGTGCGCACGGTGCACGCCGGGCAGCAGCTGGACATCATCGTGGAGGACCAGGGCGCGGGCATGGATCCGGCGTTCCTGCCGTACGCCTTCGACCGGTTCCGGCAGGAGGACGGTTCGATCACGCGCGCCCATGGCGGCCTGGGGCTCGGCCTGGCGGTGGTCCGGCAGCTGGTGGAGCTGCACGGAGGCACCGTGCATGCCGAAAGCCGGGGTCGAGACCAGGGCACGCGGTTCGTGGTGTCGCTGCCGATCGCCGTCGAGTCGCGCCGGACGCCGCGCATTGCCGCGCCGCCGGAGGCGACCCCGGCCGCGGCGCTATCCGGCCTGTGGGTGCTGGTGGTCGAAGACCACGACGACATGCGCGCGGTGATCCGCAACATCCTGGAATCGGCCGGCGCCATCGTGGCCGAAGCCGGCAACGCGCGCGACGCCTTCGACCGGCTTGGCGCCGGCCGCACCGACGTGCTGGTCAGCGACATCGGCCTGCCCGACCTCGACGGCTACGATCTCCTGCGGCGCGTGCGCGCAACCCAGGCCGGTGCCCACCTGTCCGCGATCGCGCTGACGGCCTACGCGCGTCCCGAGGAGCAGCGCCGGGCACTCGACGCCGGTTACCAGATCCACCTGGCCAAGCCGGTGGAACCGGACACGCTGGTGGCGGCGGTCGCCAGCGCCGCGGGCATGACGCCCGCCTGAGGCCGTGACGGGAGCCGCGGCTTCATGCAACATCCAGCGCGGGAACGGGGCACCTGTGCGGATTGAAGCCAAGGGGGCGGCGGTGTTCGGTAGCGAGCGTCGACAACAATCCGAGCGGGAGAAGGCGGTCGCGCTGCGCCGTGGACTGACCGCGGCGCAGCTGGACGCGCTGGTGACGCTGGAAGCCTTCGGCTGGCGGCTGGCCTTCGTGCGCAGGCCACTGTTCCGCGATCCGATCCCGGTGCTGTTCCACGCTGGCCAGAACCGCCATGTCGTGCTCCAAGCCGATGGACACATCGATGCCGAGCCCGACCTGCACATCCGTTGCTGACGCCGGCGCCGCCTGCCCACATCGCTGACCGGGCCATCGCGCGACAGGACCTGCCATCGCGACGGGCCCGCCGCGGGCGCCGTGTACCATCGTCGCGATGACCAAACCCCCCAGCAAGCGCAGCGGCGGTCGTGGCCGCGGCAAATCCCCCGGTGGCGATGCCCCGGCACCCCGGGCCAGGAAGAGCGGCGGCGATGCCCCGGCGGCGCGATCGCGCAAGACCAGCGACGCCCCCGCGCGACCCGGCTGGATGCCCGACCCCGGACTGGCACGCGCCATGGGCGGCGCAGGCGCCAGGTCGGCGGCACCCGGGCGCGCGGCGGCGACGCCCGATAGCGGCACGCCGTCGCCGGACCTGCGCGATCCGCACGCCGAGCGCGAAGCCGCCCGTTACGAACAGCCGATCGCCAGCAGGCAGATGATTCTGCAACTGCTGGCGGCGTCCGATGGGCCGATGGATGCCGAGGCGCTGGCCGGGAAGCTCGGCCTGGCCGCGCCCGATCGTTTCGATGCGCTGAACAAGCGCCTGGGCGCGATGCTGCGCGACGGCCAGCTGCTGCAGAACCGCCGCGGCGGCTATGCCCCGGCCGCGCGCATGGACCTGGTTCCGGGCGTGGTGATCGCCAATCCCGATGGCTTCGGATTCCTGCGCCCGGATGCGGGAGGCGGAGACGACCTGTTCCTGCCGCCGTTCGAGATGCGCAAGGCGATGCATGGCGACCGCGTCCTCGGCAGCGTCACCGGCGTGGATCGCCGCGGCCGCCGCGAAGGCGCCATCGTCGAGGTGCTGGAGCGTCGCGTCACCCGCCTGATCGGGCGTTTCACCCTCGAGGCAGGCATCAGCTACGTGGTGCCGGACGACAAGCGCATCCAGCGCAACATCATGATCCCGCCGGACGCGCGGCTCGAAGCACAGGCCGGGCAACTGGTGGTGTGCGAGATCGTGCAGCCGCCCGACGCCCGTCGGCCGCCGATCGGACGCGTGCTGGCCGTGCTCGGCGATCGGCTCACCGCGTCGCTGGCGGTCGAAGCGGCGATCCATGGCCACGAAATCCCGCACGAGTTCCCGCCCGAAGTGCTGGCGCAGGCCGCGGCGGTCCCGGTGGACGTCGATCCCGCGGCCGCCGCCGCGCGCGTCGACCTGCGCGCGCTGCCACTGGTGACGATCGACGGCGAGGACGCGAAGGACTTCGACGACGCGGTGTACTGCGAGCCCAACCGCGACGGCTTCCGCCTGGTGGTCGCCATCGCCGACGTTTCGCACTACGTGCAGCCGGGCACGCCGCTGGACGAGGAAGCGACCCGGCGCGCCACGTCGGTGTACTTCCCGGGCTTCGTGGTGCCGATGCTGCCGGAGACGCTGTCCAACGGCATCTGCTCGCTCAAGCCGAAGGTGGACCGGTTGTGTTTCGTCTGCGACATGCAGGTCGACCGCAACGGCATCGTCGGGTCCGCGAAGTTCTACGAAGCGGTGATGTACTCCCATGCGCGCCTGACCTACACCCAGGTCTGGAATGCCGTCGGAGAGGGCGTTCCGGACGAGGATCGCGACCAAGCGCTGGTGTACGTCGGATCGCTGCTGCCGCAGGTGCAGCGCCTGCACCAGCTCTATCGCGTGCTCGACAAGGCGCGCGCCAAGCGCGGCGCGATCGAGTTCGAGACGTCCGAGGTGCGCTTCGTGCTCGGCCCGCAGGGCGAGGTCACGCAGGCCGGAATGATCCAGCGCAACGACGCGCACAAGCTGATCGAGGAATGCATGATCGCGGCCAACGTGCAGGCGGCCGAATTCCTGCTCGGTTCGCATGTGCCTGCTCCGTACCGCGACCACGACAAGCCGCCGGAAGCCAAGTACGCCGACCTCGTCGAATTCCTCAAGGAGTTCAAGCTGCGCCTGCCGCCCTGGGGCAAGGTGCAGCCGCGCGATTTCCGCCAGTTGCTCGAGACCATCCGCGACCGCCCCGACGCGGCGCTGCTGGAGTCCGTGGTGCTGCGCAGCCAGAGCCTGGCCGTGTACGCGCCGGACAACATCGGCCACTTCGGGCTGGCGCTGTCGGCGTACGCGCATTTCACCTCGCCGATCCGGCGCTATCCCGACCTGCTGGTGCATCGCGCGATCAAGCACGCGCTTGCCGGCGGCCGGCCGGACACTTACCAGTACTCGCCGCATGCGATGGCGGCGCTGTCGCTGCAATGTTCCGAGCGCTCGCGCCGCGCGGACGAAGCGCAGCGCGAAGTCGACGAGCGCTATCGCGCCGCATGGATGGAGCAGCACGTGGGTGGCGAGTTCCGCGGCACGATCAGCGGCGTCACCAGCTTCGGCCTGTTCATCGAGCTGGACGAATCCAAGGTCAACGGCCTGGTGCACGTCACCCAGTTACCGAAGGACTTCTACCACTTCGACCCGATCCGCAAGACGCTTACCGGCGAGCGCCGCGGGCGCGAGTATCGCCTCGGTGATCGCGTGGAGATCGTCGTGCTCAAGGCCAGCGTGGAGGATCGGCGGATCGATTTCCGGTTGGTGGAGGAACGCGACGACGCCGCGGGCGGCCTTCCCCCGCCGCCCCCGCGTGGACAGCCGGCCAAGCGCAGGAAGGCAAAGTATTGACGCCGTCGGCAGGCGCACCTGGTAGAGCGGCTGCGGCCGCGCACTCCCGGCACGGCTCCGGCAACGCCAGCGCTCGCGGTTGAAGCCGCTTCCACCGAACAGCTGCCATGGCGCGCACGGACGTAGCCCGGCTCAGCGCAGCGCACCCGGGATCGCCGATGGAAGGCCATCGGGCGGCCCTGGCCAACCAGCCGCACCGGGCACCGCTGCCCCGGCCGGGTGTGGCCTTCGGCCTTGCCCGGACAGCAGCGACGCCAATGGCGCCTGCAGACACGATCGATCATTCGCGCAACGACAGCCCAACCCGGCACACTACGCACATGAGCAAAGACAGCCAGTGGATCGCCGGCATCAACGCCGTGGCTTCGGCCATCGAGCACGACGCCGACAACGTGCGCGAGGTGCTGCTCGAGGCCGGCGCGAAGAACCCGCGCATCGTCGAGATCGAAGGCAACGCCCGGCGCGTCGGCATCGAGGTCCGTCGTGTCCCGCAGCAGGCGCTCGATGGCGTCGCCGGCGGCCTGCGCCACCAGGGCGCGGTCGCGCGCTACGCCGCCGTGAAGACTTGGGACGAAGGCGAATTGCAGGGGCTGGTGGAGGCAGCCGCGGGCCGTGCGCTGGTGCTGGTGCTCGACGGCGTGCAGGATCCACACAACCTCGGCGCCTGCCTGCGCAGCGCCGCGGCCGCGGGCGTGACCGCGGTGGTGATCCCCAAGGACAAGGCGGTGCAGGTGAATGCCACCGTGCGCAAGACGTCCGCGGGCGCCGCCGACAGCATCCCGGTGATCCGCGCGACCAACCTCGCGCGCTGCATGCGCGACCTGCAGCAGATGGGCGTCTGGATCTACGGGCTGGCGGGCGAGGCAACGGCATCGCTTTACGCCATCGACCTGCGCGGCAATGTCGCGCTCGTGCTCGGCGGCGAAGCCGACGGCCTGCGCCGGCTGACGCGCGAGCATTGCGACCAGCTGGTGAGGATCCCGATGCCCGGGCAGACCGAGAGCCTCAACGTCTCGGTGGCGACGGGTGTGACGCTGTTCGAAGCGGTGCGGCAACGCCAGGGCTGACAGGAGCGGCACGATGACGCTGCAACTGGCGTGGTACGACTGGATCGGGCTCGTGGGCACCCTGATGGTGCTGGTCGCCTTCTTCCTGCTGCAGGCCGGCCGCGTCGTCGGCACCGGGATCGTCTACCAGTTGCTGAACCTGTTCGGCGCCGCCGGCGTGCTGGTGTCGCTGCTGGGCAGCTTCAATCCGGCGGTGTTCCTGCTGGAGCTGACGTGGGTGCTCATCAGCGGCTACGGCATCGCGAGGACGTTGCGGGCGCGCGGCCGCACGCCGTAGCCGCGGCACCCTTCGCGGCGTGCCGCCGCTGGCAGGAGCGGCTTCAGCCGCGAGCTCCTGCCAGCTTGCATGCCTTGAAACCAGCTCGCGGCTGAAGCCGCTCCAACGCAAGGAACCTACGGCGCAGTCGCCGGCTGCCACGCATTGGCGATCTTGCAGAAAAGCTCCGCCGTGCGCTCGGCGTCGTAGACGGCCGAGTGCGCTTCGTCGCCGTTCCACGCCAGGCCCGCGGCCTGCAGCGCGCGCCCGAGCACGGTCTGTCCGTAGGCGATGCCGCCCAGCGACACCGTGTCGAACACGCTGAAGGGATGGAACGGATTGCGCTTGTGCTCCACGCGCGCGACCGCGGCGTTGAGGAAGTTCAGGTCGAAGTGCGCGTTGTGCCCGACCAGGATCGCGCGCTGGCAGCCGTGCCTTCGCACCGCCGCGCGCACCGCGGCGAAGATGTGGTCGAGCCCTTCCTTCTCCGCCTTGGCCATGCGGAACGGATGGCCGATGTCGATCCCCGTGACTTCCAGTGACTTGGGATCGATCTCCAGGCCGGGCGCCGGGTCCAGGTGCACGCAGGCGACCTCGCCGGGCACGAACCTGCCTTCGGCATCGAGCTCGATCGGAATCGCGGCGATCTCCAGCAGCGCGTGCCGGGTCCAGTCGAAGCCGCCGGTCTCCACGTCGACCACCACCGGCAGGAAGCCGCGGAAGCGCTCGGCCATCCGCCGGAACGGCGGTGGCGCGGCGGGTGTCGACGATGGTTCCTGGGTCATCGCGCAAGCCTAGCAGAGGCCCTCGGCGGCACCGCGCGCCGGGTCGACCCGCGCGTCGCCGTTGTCGCCCGCGCCGGCCAGGCGGCGGGCCCTGGCGAGCAGGCGCGGGCGTTGCGGCCAGGCGTTTGCCGTCCCCGCCTTGGCCCGGCCGACGCGATCCAGGCTTCGCGCGACGACGCCGGCGCGATCGATGTCGCCTTCGGGCCGGCAATCCGCAGGCAGCGGCGCGCCTACGCGATCCGTGAGGTACCGTCGCGACGCTCGCGGCGCGGCAACGCATCCTCGCCATGCGCACGGAACCAGATGTTCTCGGCGATGTTGGTGACGTGGTCGCCGATGCGTTCGATGTTCTTGGCCATGAACAGCAGGTGGGTGCAGGCGGTGATGCTGGTTGGATCCTCCATCATGTAGGTCAGCAGCTCACGGAACAGGCTGGTGTACTGCATGTCGAGTTCGGCATCGCGCGCGCGGATGCGTTGGGCGGCATCGGCGTCGTTGTCGCGGTAGGCGACCAGCACGTCGCGCAGCTGGCGGCCGGCGACCGCGCCCAGCGCGGCCAGGCCGCGGACCTGCGGCAGCGGCGGTGCCTGGTTGAACGCCATCGATCGCTTGGCGACGTTGGACGCGTAGTCGCCGATGCGCTCGATGTCGGAGGCGATGCGCAGCGCGGCGAGCAGTTCGCGCAGGTCGCGTGCCATCGGGCCGCGCAGCGCCAGGCGCATGACTTCGTGGCCGGTCTCGTGCTCGAGCGCGTCGATGGCCTCGTCGTCCTCGATGATGCGCGCTGCAGCCTTGTCGTCGCGTCGCTCGACCACGTCCAGCGCGGCCTCCAGCTGCGCCGCCGCCAACTCGCCCATCCGCACGAGTTCGCCGACCAGGCGACGCTGCTCTTCGTCGATGCTTTTCACCATGTGTTCGTGGAACTCGCTCATGAGGGATCCTCCCGGCGCTTCAGCCGAAGCGGCCGGTGATGTAGTCCTCGGTCTGGCGCTTGACCGGGTTGGAGAAGATGGTTTCGGTGCTGCCCTGTTCGACCAGGTCGCCCAGGTACATGAAGGCGGTGTAGTCCGAGACGCGGGCGGCCTGCTGCATGTTGTGGGTGACCATCACGATGGTGTAGTCGCGCTTGAGCTCGTCGATGAGGTTCTCGATGCGGCTGGTGGAAATCGGATCCAGCGCCGACGTCGGCTCGTCGAGCAGCAGCACCTCCGGCCGCAGCGCCACGGCGCGCGCGATGCACAGGCGCTGCTGCTGGCCGCCGGAGAGGCCGAGCGCACTCCCGCGCAGCTTGTCCTTGACCTCGTCCCACAGCGCCGCCTGGCGCAACGCCGCCTCCACCCGCGAGGCCATCTCGGCCTTGGACAGCCGTTCGTGGTGGCGGATGCCGTAGGCCACGTTCTCGAAGATGGTCATCGGGAACGGCACCGGCTTCTGGAACACCATGCCCACCTTGCTCCGCAGCAGCGCCAGCGGATAGTCGGGCTCCAGGATGTCCAGCTCGTCGAGCAGCACCTCGCCGCGCGCCACCTGGCCCGGGTAGAGCGCATAGATCCGGTTGAACACGCGCAACAGCGTCGACTTGCCGCAGCCCGACGGGCCGATGAGCGCGGTCACGCGCCGCTCGGGGACTTCCAGGTTGACGTCGCGTAGCGCCTGCGTGCGTCCGTAGTGGAATTCCAGCGCGCGGGTGGACAGCTTGGTCCGGGGCGACGTCCGCAGCGCCAGCCGCAAGTCCATGCCGGCTACGGCATCGGGGGTGTCGATCATGGTGGAGTTCCGGGCGAGGTCAGTCATGGGTCATCCGATGTCGCGACACGATGGCGCGCGCAACCAGTCCGACGAGCAGCACGAACAGGGTGAGGAAGAACGCGCCGGCCCAGGCCAGGCTGTGCCAGCTGTCGTAGGGGCTCATCGCGTACTGGAAGATCACCACCGGCACGTTGGCCATCGGTGCCGACAGGTCGGTGGTCCAGTACTGGTTGTTGAGCGCGGTGAACAGCAGCGGGGCGGTTTCGCCGCTGATGCGCGCTAGCGCAAGCAGGATGCCGGTGACGATGCCCGGCAGGCAGGCGCGGTACAACACCTGCGTGGTCACCTTCCATTGCGGGACGCCGAGCGAGAGCGCGGCCTCGCGCATCTGTCCCGGCACCAGTCGCAGCATCTCGTAGGTGGTGCGGACCACCACTGGCAGCACGATCAACGCCAGCGACAGCGCGCCGGCGAGCGCGGAAAAGTGTCCCGTGCGCGCGACCACCAGCGTGTAGACGAACAACCCGAGCACGATCGACGGCGCCGACAGCAGGATGTCGTTGACGAAACGGACCAGCTCGCCAAACCACGCACCGCGCCCGTACTCGGCAAGGTAGGTCCCGGCCAGCACGCCGATGGGAGCGCCGATCACGATGCCCAGGCCACTCATGATCGCGCTGCCCGCGAAGGCATTGAGCAGCCCCCCCGTCTCGCCGGGGGGCGGTGTCATCTGCGTGAACAGCGCCAGGTTGATCGACGACAGGCCGTAACGCAGCGTCGTCCACAGGATCCAGCCAAGCCAGAACAGGCCGAATGCGGTCGCCAGCGTCGCCAGCACCTGCGCGATCGCATTCTTGGCCCCGCGTACGCTGGCGTGCCAGGGACTCATCGGTTGCCTTCCTGCCGCGACAGGCGGCGCAGCATCAGCCGCGCGGCGGCGAGCACGACGAAGGTCACCACGAACAGGACGAACCCCAGTGCGATCAGCGACGAGCGGTACATCGCCGAATCGGCTTCGGTGAACTCGTTGGCGATGGTTGCGGCGATGGAATTGCCGGGCATCAGCAGCGATGCCGTCAGGTCATGCGAATTGCCCAGCACGAAGGTCACCGCCATGGTTTCGCCCAACGCACGCCCGAGGCCGAGGAAGATGCCGCCGACGACCGCCGAGCGGGTGTAGGGCAGGACCACGTCCCACACCACTTCCCAGCGCGTGGATCCCAGTGCGTAGGCCGACTCCTTCAGGCGCCCCGGCACGGTCAGGAAGACCTCGCGCATCACCGATGCGATGAACGGGACGATCATGATCGCCAGCACCAGCCCGGCGGTAAGCATGCCCAGCCCCAGCGGCGGGCCGGAAAACAGCGGACCCACCAGCGGCCAGCCGCCCATGTGCGCATCCACCCACGGATAGACATGCGTCGCCAGTGCGGGTACCAGCACGAACAGGCCCCACATGCCATAGATGATCGACGGGATGCCGGCCAGCAGTTCCACCGCCGCACCGATCGACCCGCGCATCCACCGGGGCGCGATCTCGGTGAGGAACATGGCGATGCCGAAGCTGACGGGCACGGCGATCACGATGGCGATCAATGCCGTGACCAGCGTCCCGTAGATCGGGATCAGTGCGCCGAACTGCTGTGCCACCGGATCCCAGGTGCGCGATACCAGGAAGCCAAGTCCGAATTTTTCGAATGCCGCGCGGCCCCCGGAGAGCATCGAGCCGGCCGCGCCGCCCAGCGCCAGCAGCACCAGCAGCGCGGCGCCGGTGGCAAGCCAGCGGAAGCCGCGATCGGGAAGATCGTCGGCAATGCGTCGTGGTCGTGACAGCGGGAGCGCGCTCATGCATCAAGGCGACACCGGCGGCGTGCCGGTTGGCCCGTGCATCTAACCTTGCGCAGATGACATCCCGATGACACCCGCCGGTGCCGGGCCGCACACCGCGGCAGGCGTCACGCCAGGGCGCGGAAGTCGGACAGGAAGCGGTCGACTGCTTCGGATGGCGTCGCCCACGAGGTCACCAGCCGGATCGCGGCATGCGATGCGTCCACGCGCGCCCAGGTGTGGAAGTCGTACTTGGGCCGCAGGCGCGCGATGCGGTCGTCGTCGAGGATCGGGAACACCTGGTTGGCCACCGGCTCGCTGAGGAAGCGCACGCCCAGCGGCCGCAGGCCATCGGCCAGCCGCGCCGCCATCGCGTTGGCGTGCTGCGCCAGGTCGAAGTACAGCCCGCCCTCGAGCAGCGCCGCGAACTGCGCGCCCAGCACCCGGCCCTTGGCCAGCAGCGCGCCGCGCTGCTTGAGGTGGTAACGGAAATGGTCCTGCAGCCGCGGGTTGTTGATGACGATCGCTTCGCCCAGCAGCGCCCCGTTCTTGGTGCCGCCGAGGTAGAACATGTCCAGCAACGACGACAGTTCTGGCAGCGTGATGTCGTTGAAGCGGCTGGCCAATGCAGGCCCGAGCCGCGCGCCGTCCATGTACAGGTACAGGCCGAGCTCGCGGCAGGCCTGCGACAGGGCGAGGAGTTCGGTCTTGCTGTAGAGCGTCCCCGACTCCGTCGCCTGGGCGATGAACACCACCCGCGGCACCACCATGTGTTCGTCGCCGTGCGCGGCGAGGGTGGCGCGGACCTGTTCCGGTTCGAGCTTGCCGTCGCGCGCCGGCACCAGGTTGACTTTATGCCCGGTGGCTTCGATCGCGCCGGTCTCGTGCACGTGGATGTGCGCGGTATCGGCGGCGATCACCGATTCATACGGTTTGAGCATCGACGCCAGCGCGATGGCATTGGCCTGGGTGCCGCCGGAGGCGAAGTGCACGTCGGCCCGGGGATTGCCCGTCGCCTCGCGGATCAGCGCGATCGCGCGCCCGGACAACGCATCGGCGCCGTAGCCAGGCTGCTGCTCCAGGTTGGTCGCCGCCAGCAGTTCGAGCACGCGCGGATGCGCGCCCTCGGAATAGTCGTCCATGAAACGGTATCGGGACATGCGGCGTGGCTGCCTGTGGTCGCGGCCGGCCATCATATCGGCGCATCGCCGACAACAAAAAGGCGGCCCGCAGGCCGCCTGTTCGTCATCGCACGCGCGCTCCGGCTTACTTGAGGTTCTGCGCCCAGTAGGCCTCGATCTGCTGCACCAGCTCCGGCGGCAGCGGCACGTAGTCCAGCGAGGCGGCCTGCGCCTGGCCCTGCTCGAAGGACCACTTGAAGAAGGCCAGGGTCGCCGCCGCCTGCGTCGGCTTCTTCGCGTGCTTGTACATGATCGCCCAGGTGGTGGCGGTGATCGGCCAGGCCTTGTCGCCAGGCGCATTGGTCATGATCAGGTTGAAATCCTTCGCCGACTTCCAGTCCGCGCTGGCGGCGGCGGCGGCGAACGCCTTGTCGTCGGCCAGCATGAAGTTGCCGGCAGCATTCTTCATGCGCGAATAGGCCAGCTTGTTCTGCAATGCGTACGCGTATTCCACGTAGCCGATGCCGCCGCTGATCTGCCGCACGTAGGCCGACACGCCTTCGTTGCCCTTGCCGCCGATGCCGGCTGGCCACTGCAGCGAGGTGCCTTCACCGACCTTGGCCTTCCACTCGGGGCTGACCTTGGACAGGTAGTTGGAGAAGTTGAAGGTGGTGCCGGAACCATCCGAGCGGTGCACGACGGTGATGCGGGTGTCGGGCAGCTTGATGCCGGGGTTCAACGCGGCGATCTCGGGCGCGTTCCAGTGCGTGGTCCTGCCCAGGAAGATGTTCGCAAGCACCGCACCGTCGAGCTTCATGGCACCGGTCGGGACGCCCGGCACGTTGATGACCGGCACGATGCCGCCGATGACGATCGGGAACTGGCCCAGGCGGAACTTCTTCAGCTCATCCGCCGAGAGCGGCTTGTCCGAGGCGCCGAAGTCCACGGTCGCCGCTTCGATCTGGGCGATGCCGCCGCCCGAACCGATGGACTGGTAGTTGACCTTGTTGCCGGTCTTGTCGTGGTACATCGCCGACCACTTGGACAGCACCGGGTAGACGAAGCTGGAACCGGCGCCGGTGATCTCGGTGGCCTGGGCCGCCAGCGCGAGCGATGCGGACAGCAGCGTGGCCGACAGGGCCAGGCGCAGGCGATTGTTGCGGGTCATGCGGGTCTCCATGGGGACGGGAACTGACGACCGCCATTGGAGGGCCGTGGCATGACAGGCCCGCGTCGCCCGGATGACATTCCGATGACAGCCCGCCGCGATTCACGCAATCCGAACAATCTTCGCGACTGTCGTGAAATGGTCATGTTGCGCAGGGAACATCCGCATCGCTCCCTCCATGCCGGCGCCGCCGGCGGCAGGGCGGATGCCTACCCAACCCAACGGAGATCGCTCCATGCGCCACAACCTGCTTGCGGCCGCGATGTCGGCCGGACTCGGCCTCGCGGGCCTGGCCTGCACCGGAAACGCACTGGCCGCCGATGCGGCCACCGACGCACAGATCCAGGAACTGCGGGCGCAGATCGCGTCGATGCAGGAGCGGCTGGACCAGCTGCAGCAGCGCACGGACGCGCAGTCGGACATCAACATCGCCAGCGCGCAGTCGGCCGAGGCCGCCAAGGCCACGCAGGACAAGGTCGATGCCCTGGCCAAGACGGTCAACAGCAACCAGTTCAGCGGCAAGATGTTCTTCGACCTGACCAACATCGACCAGACCAGCCGGGGCACGACCACCGATGCCAGCGGCAACGGCTTCGACGTCAAGCGTTTCTACCTCGGCGTCAACCACACGTTCGACGACACCTGGTCGGCCAACCTCACCACCGATTTCCAGTACGTGTCGAGCCTGGACAGCGCTGCCGACGTCTACGTCAAGAAGGCGTACCTGCAGGGCAAGTTCAGTGACGCATTCGTCGGCCGCATCGGCTCGGCCGACATGCCGTGGATCCCGTACGTCGAGAACTCCTACGGCTTCCGCTATGTCGAGAACACGCTGGTCGACCGGCTGAAGTTCGGCGCCTCGGCCGACTGGGGCCTACACGCCGGCGGCGACCTGGCCGGCAAGCGGGCCAACTACGCGGTGTCGCTGGTCAACGGCGGTGGCTACAAGAACACCAGCCGTAGCAGCAAGATGGACGTCGAGGCGCGCCTGGGCTTCGTGCCGGTCGACGGCATGGTGGTCGCGATCGGCGGTTACTCGGGCACCCTGGCCAAGGACACCCAGTCGGTCGACGCGCAACACACCGCGCAGCGTGGCGACGTCCTGGTGGCCTACGCCAAGGATCGCGTGCGCGTGGGCGGCGAGTATTTCCGTGCCAGCAACTGGACCACGGTGCTGAGCCCGTTGTTGGACTCCGCCGATGGCTACTCCTTGTGGGGCAGCTACGCGTTCGGGTCGTCGGGAATCAGCGCCTTCGCCCGCTACGACCGCGCCAACCTGAGCAGCGACCTCGATCCCAGCCTGACCGACAGGTATTACAACTTCGGCGTCGAATTCCCGGTGCGCAAGGGCGTCAAGCTCGCCGCGGTGTACAAGCAGGACAAGCGCCAGAACGAAAGCAACACCGTCGACCTGGACACGAAGGAAATCGGCGTGTGGGGCGAAGTCGCGTTCTGACCTCGATGCAATTGGAACAACGACGGCGGCCGCAGGGCCGTCGTTTTCATTTTGGCGACTGCTCGACGGTCTTGTCGGGATAGCGGCACAGGTCGCGGATCGGGCAGCGCCAGCATTCGGGCACCCGCGCCTTGCAGGTGTAGCGGCCATGCAGGATGAGCCAGTGGTGCGCATCGAGCTGGAATTCGGGCGGCACCACCTTGAGCAGCCTGTCCTCCACGTCGCGCACCGTCTTTCCCGGCGCGAGGCCGGTGCGGTTGCCGACGCGGAAGATATGCGTGTCCACCGCGATCGTCGGTTCGCCGAAGGCGGTGTTGAGCACGACGTTGGCGGTCTTGCGGCCGACGCCGGGCAGGGCTTCCAGCGCTTCGCGCGTGCGCGGCACCTGCCCGCCATGCAGGGCGATCAGCTGCCGGCACATCGCGATGACGTTGGCGGCCTTGGTATTGAACAGGCCGATGCTGGCGATGTAACGCTTCAGGCCTTCCTCGCCCAGCGCGAGGATGGCCGCCGGCGTGTTGGCGACGGGAAACAGGCGCCGTGTCGCCTTGTTGACGCCGACATCGGTGGCCTGCGCCGACAGGATTACCGCGACCAGCAGTTCGAACGGCGTCGAATACGCCAGCTCGGTCGTCGGCTTGGGGTTGAGTTCGGACAGGCGTGCGAACAGTTCGCGGATCGCGTCCGGGCGCAGGCGGCTTGCGCGCGCCGCGCGCTTCCTGGCGACCGGGCTCACTTGCGATGTCGCCCGGCCGCGCGTGCCATCGCGCGCTCGAGCGCCGCGGCGGCCGCGGGCGGCAAGGGCGTCGTTGCCAGTGTCGGCGCGGTGGCGTTCGCGATCGGAGAGGAATCGCGACTCGCCGCGCGTTCGGCCTGCCTGCGCGCCAGCCGCGCCTGGCGCGCGCGAAAACGTTCGCGGGCCTTTAGTGCGATGCGGCGTTCGTCGCGCGCCGACAGCAGCGCTGCGCGGCATGCGGGCGTGCAGCCGTCGCAGGGGGCGCTGTCGAGCAGGCCGGCGCCCATCGCTGCATCCAGGTCGCCGTCGGCCAGGGCTGTGGCGATGCGGTGCGCCATGCCAGCGCCGGCATCCGTGCAGCCGCAAGGGCAGGCGGCACCCGCATCCATGCTCAGCGGCCGACGAAGGCCGGCGTGCGCCGGGAGAGGAACGCGGCCGTGCCTTCGCGCATGTCGTCGGTGGCGAACATCAGCCCGAACTGCGTGCTCTCGAAGGCGAGGCCTTCCTCGATCGCGCACTCACCGCCGTAGTTGACGCAATCCAGGATCCCGCGCAACGCCAGTGGCGCCGCCGCGGCGAGCTGGCCGGCGAGCTTCATCGTCTCGGCTTCGAGTTCGGCGGCCGGCACCACGCGGTTGACGATGCCCAGCTGCTGCGCGCGCGTGGCGTCGATCGGCGCCCCGAGCAGGCACAGTTCCAGCGTCGCCGCGCGCCCGGCCAGACGCAGCAGGCGCTGGCTGCCGCCGAAACCGGGGATCAGGCCGAGGTTGATTTCCGGCTGGCCCACTTTCGCCGTGTCGGCGGCGATGCGCAGGTGGCAGCACATCGCCAGTTCCAGCCCGCCACCGAGCGCGAAGCCGTTGATCATCGCGATCACCGGCTTGGGCAGCGTTTCCACCGCGCGCATCATCCGCTGCCCGCGCAGGGAGAAGTCGCGGCCCTGCACCGGTGTGAGCGCATTCATCTCGGCGATGTCGGCGCCGGCGACGAACGCCTTCGGCCCCGATCCGGTGAGCACGATCGCGCGCACGGCATCGTCGGCCCCGGCGGCGATGAATGCGTCCTGCAACGCATCCAGCGTGGCCAGGTTCAATGCGTTGAGTTTTTCCGGGCGCGCGACGGTGATGGTGCGGATCGGGCCGTGGTCGGCGATCCGCAAGGGTGAATCGATCATGAGTGGCTCCTGGCAGGAAAGAGGCCCGGCCCACGGCGTTGGAACTTGTGGGCGCGCATCCGGTCCGAGGGGGGCGTCAGTGGCGGTCAAGCCCTGGCGCCAGTATCCTAACGTGTCATCGTGTCCTGTCTGGCGGGGCGGCTCGGCCGCCCCGTTCCATGACCGGACTCCACTCCGGAGGTCGCACCGAATGAAGTTGCGTTTGCTTGCCGCCGCCACCCTGGCGGCCATGACCCTGACCGCGGGCACGGCCCTCGCCCAGGACACCACCTCCGCCAAGGGCCAGCTCAGCTACGCCCTGGGATACCAGCTTGGCCGCGAAGCCGCCGAAAGCGGGGAAGCCCTCGATGTCGCCACCATGACCCGCGCGCTGCAGGACGGCTTCGCGAAGAAGGAACCGACGGTGCCGGTTGCGCAGATGCGCACCGCCTACCAGGGCATGCAGCAGCGGCTGCAGGCCAAGGCCAAGGCCGCGTTCGACAAGGCCGCTGCCGACAACAAGGTCAAGAGCGATGCGTTCCTTGCCCAGAACAAGGCCAAGGCAGGCGTCAAGGTGCTGCCCAGCGGCGCCCAGTACCGCGTGATGGAAGTCGGCACCGGCGCCAAGCCGACGATGGCCAGCACGGTTTCGCTCGAATACGCCGGTCCTTACCTCTTCGGCGATCGCAGCCACGCCCAGCCTGCGCAGAAGGTTCCGGAGATGAAGATCAGCCAGATCGACATGCCGGGGATGCGTGAAGTGCTGATGCAGATGCCGGCGGGATCCAAGTGGGAAATCGTCATCCCCTCGGCCTGGGGTAACGACATCCGCTCCCAGATGCCGCCGAATGCCGCCGCGGTGTACGAAGTCAAGTTGCTGTCGGTGAAGTGACGGGCAACCGTATCCGCTGTTTTCCCATGTAACGCGACAACGCCGGCCCTGCGCCGGCGTTGTCGTTTGAGAGACCGATGACGACCCCGTTCCGCGCCGTGCTCAGCCCATGCATCGGCATCTGCGCCCTCGATGCGACGGGCCACTGCCTGGGCTGCCATCGCACTTCCTCCGAGATCGCGCGCTGGATCCAGATGGGCGATGACGAGCGCCTGCGCTTGATGGAAACGGTATTACCGCTGCGCGAAGCCCGCGCCGCCGAGCGCGCGTGATCACTTCGCCGTCGCTGGATCGAATCCGCCTGGCGGTGCATCCACTGGACCAGCTGCCCCGCGGCCGGTGCTGGAACCATGCCGAAGTGGACGGACTGTTGCCGCCCTCGTCGCCGGTCGCCGCCGCCGTGCTCGTGGGTTTGGTGCCGCGTCCGCAAGGGCTACGCGTGTTGTTGACGAGGCGCACGGACGCGCTGCGCCACCATGCCGGCCAGGTTAGCTTTCCCGGCGGCCGGATCGAGGACTTCGACCTCGACCCCGCGGCAGCGGCCATCCGCGAGACCAGCGAGGAAATCGGCATCGGCCCGGCCAGCATCACCCCGTTGGGCTACCTGGACCCGATCGCCACGGTCACCGGATTCCGGGTGTTGCCGCTGGTGGCCGCGATCGACGTTGGTTACGTGGCCGCACCGGATCCACGCGAGGTGGACGAGGTGTTCGAGGTGGCGTTCGAGGCCTTGATGGCGCCGTCCAACCTGCAGTCGATTCCGATCGACCGGGGCGGGCGCACGCGGTCGGTGCTGCAGTTCGCCGATGCCGTGCATCCCGGCCAGCGCATCTGGGGCGTCAGTGCATCGATCCTGTTGAACCTGCGACACCGACTGGAGGCAAGCCGATGAGCGGATGGACCACGCTGGTGCAGGCCGAAACGCTCGCCACCGCACTCGGGCGCGATGACCTGGCCATCGTCGATTGCCGCTTCGCACTGGTGAATCCTGGTGCGGGCGAGTCCGCCTACCTCCAGGGCCACATTCCCGGTGCCGTCTACGCGCACCTGGAGCGCGACCTGTCAGATCACGCCCGCCATGGCGAAGGCAGGCACCCCTGGCCGGACGAGGCAGCCTTCCTCGCCAAGCTCGGCCGCTGGGGTATCACCCCGCAGCACCAGGTCGTAGCCTATGACGATGGCGGCGGCATGATGGCGGCGCGCTTGTGGTTCTTGTTGCGCACGCTCGGGCACCAGAAGGTTGCTGTGCTGGATGGCGGGTGGGCGCGCTGGACCGCACTGGGGCTGAAGGTCGACAGTTCGGTGCCGCCACCTTCCAGCCTGCGTTACCCGGGCCGCTTCGATCGCAGCCGGCTCCTCGATGCCAGCCAGGTGCAGGCACGCCTGGCGCAGGGCGACCTGCTGGTCGATGCGCGGGCGGCCGACCGCTTCCGCGGCGAGAACGAGATGATCGATCGCCTCGGCGGGCACGTTCCGGGCGCGCGCAGCCGTCCGTACACGGACAACCTCGTCGACGGGCGCCTGCGCTCGCCGATCGAACTGGCCGCGGCATTCCGTGCGCTGATCGACGGCCACGCGCCGGAAGACGTCATGGTGATGTGCGGCAGTGGCGTCACCGCCTGCCATCACCTGCTGGCGATGGAGCGCGCGGGCATCACCGGCGCGAAACTGTTCACCGGATCCTGGAGCGGCTGGATCAGCGACCCCGATCGTCCGGTTGCGACCGGCCCGGAGTGAGGCCGGCGACCCGCGCCCGCTGGCGGAAGGGCGCGCAACGGCACGGCCGACATTCCGCGTTGCGGCTTTGGGGCGGGGAGAAAGCGATCACCTTCCCATGCCGAGGCGGGGCGTTACTTGCCGAGTTTGGCGACCAGCGCCCGCAGCCCGGCCTGGGTGTCGGCGGCGAACCAGGCGTCGATGAAGGCAGGCAGGTGGATGCGTTCCGGTCGCAGCGCGTCGACGAGATCCGCGCGCGCGATCGCGCGCGTCTGCAGCATCGGTTGCGACGGCAACGCGAGCAGCGTCCCCAGCCAGGCCACCGCCCGCGGCGTCACGGCATCGAGCGCGACCACTTCGTCGACGAGCCCGATCGCGAGCGCCTGTTGCGCATCGACCAGTTCGCCGGCCACCAGCAGCCGTTCGGCGCGATGGGCACCCACGACGCGTGCCAGGACGTGCTGGATGCCTTCGGGCGCGACCAGCCCGACCTGGGTCTCGTTCAGTCCGATCCGGAACGGCGATGCGTCATCCGGTGCGCGTCCCATGATCCGGTAGTCGCAGCACAGCGCCAGCACGCAGCCGCCGGCAGGCGCATGGCCCGCAAGCGCTGCGACCACCGGTACGGGTGCCGCGGCCAACGAGCGCGCAGCGGCGAAAAAACAGTTCCAGGCGCTCGCCAGCGCCTGCCGGTCCGGGCCCAGGGACAACAGCAAGGGCACGTCCAGGCCGGCAGAAAACACCTTCGGCCCCCCGGACAGCACGATCCCGCGCGCACCGGCGTCGATCGCCTGCGCCAGGGCGTCGACCAATGCCGTGCACAGCGCCGGATTCAAGGCGTTCACCGGCGGACGTGCGAGTTGCAGCTCGTGGATGTCGCCGTGGACGACGCGTCGGACCAGTTCCATGGGTGCCTCGTGCAGTCAGTGGGCCCGCACGAATTGCGCTGCGGGAGGGCGGTATCATAGGACGATGCACGTCAACCGACCCGGTCTGTCCCTGCGACTCGCCGCTTTCGCGGTATTTTCCTGCCTGGTCGCGGGCCAGGCGTGGGCCGCGGCGGGCGATTGCGCGCCGCAGGTCCGCGATGGCTGGATCCGGGATCCGATCGGGCCGATGCAGACGATGCTCGCGGGGTATGGCCGCATCGAGAACCCATGCCCGGCGACGGTCGTCGTCGTCGGTGCGGAAAGCGCCGCATTCGCGGATGTGTCGATCCATCGCACCACCGTGGCCGATGGCATGAGCCGCATGCGCGCGGTGCCGGAGCTGCCCATCGCGCCGGATGATGCCGCCGTGCTCGAACCGGGCGGCATGCACCTGATGCTGATGCAGCCCGCGACGACTCCCGTGGTGGGCGACCATGTCCGGATCGACCTGCGCCTGCAGGACGGTCGCCGGATCCAGGGCGACTTCGTCGTCCGTTCGCCCTGAACATCGGGCGCTTCACGGGTTGAAACAGCGCGGCGGGTCGCCGCGGACTGTCCGGGATGAATCAATCGCCGCATGAGTCCCGCCTGCAGGTCGCGCCTGCGGAACTCCGATCGGGCGTCAGTCCTGCGCCTGGCAGGCCTTTCGCACGGCGTCCGGCAGTGGCGACGGCTGCCCGCGCTGCTTGTCGATCCAGACCATCACCACGTTGCCGTCGGCGTACAGCACCGATGCATCGTCGGCATGCACGATGCGATGGCCGATGGTCAGGCTCGTCCCGCCCAGCCGCTCGACGAACAGCTCGACCACGACCTCATTGGGCCAGGCGATCGGACGCCGGTAGTTGACATGCGCCGCGGCGACGACAGGCGCGACGTTGTCGTCGATCCATTCGCCCGGCAACTGGATCATCCAGCGCAGGCGCGCTTCCTCCAGGTAGCTGAGGAACTTGGAATTGTTGACGTGGTTGAACGCGTCCAGGTCGCGCCAGCGCACGGAAAGCGGCACGCGGATCAGGCTGGTCGGCGGCGCCCCCGGGGGCGTCGCCGGTGCGGCTGGCGCGACAGGGTCGGCGCCGGTTTTCGCCTGCTTTCGCGGCGGGCCTTTGGGAGCGCTTTTCGCCCCCGGTGCCTTCCGGGCGCGCTTCTTCGACGCCGGTTGCTCGTCGCTCATGCAGCCGATTTCCTCTTGGTGGATTTGGCGTCCATGCCCAGCGACTTGGCGAGGAACTGCCCGGTCCAGGATTGCGGGATGCGCGCCAGCTCCTCCGGCGTGCCCTGGGCGATGATTTGGCCGCCGCGATGGCCGCCTTCCGGCCCCAGGTCGACGACCCAGTCGGCGGTCTTGATCACGTCGAGGTTGTGTTCGATCACCACGATCGTGTTGCCGTCGTTGCGCAGCTTGTGCAGCACGACGAGCAGGTGCTCGATGTCGTGGAAGTGCAGGCCCGTGGTCGGCTCGTCGAGGATGTAGAGCGTGCGCCCGGTGTCGCGGCGCGAGAGTTCCTTCGACAGCTTCACCCGCTGCGCTTCGCCGCCCGACAGGGTGGTCGCCGGCTGCCCGAGCTTGATGTAGCTCAGGCCGACGTCGAGCAGTGTTTCCAGCTTGCGCGCGATCGACGGCACCGGCTCGAACAGCTTCAGCGCGTCCTCGACCGTCATGTCGAGCACGTCGTGGATGCTGAAGCCCTTGTAGAGGATCTCCAGCGTTTCGCGGTTGTAGCGCTTGCCGTGGCAGACGTCGCAGGGCACATAGACGTCAGGCAGGAAGTGCATCTCGACCTTGATCAGGCCGTCGCCCTGGCAGGCCTCGCAGCGTCCGCCGCGCACGTTGAAGCTGAAACGCCCAGGTGAGTAACCGCGCGCACGCGCTTCCGGCACCTGTGCGAACAACTCGCGCAGCGGCGTGAATAAGCCGGTGTAGGTCGCCGGATTCGAACGCGGCGTGCGTCCGATCGGCGACTGGTCGATGTCCACGACCTTGTCGAACAGGTCCAGCCCCTCGATCTCCCGGTGCGGCGCCGGGATGTGCGAAGCGCCATTGATCTCGTTGGCGGCCAGCGCAAAGAGCGTGTCGTTGATCAGCGTCGACTTGCCCGAACCAGACACACCCGTGACGGCGGTGAACAGGCCGGCCGGGATCTCGAGGTCGACGTTCTTCAGGTTGTTGCCCGATGCGCCATGCAGGGTGAGCATCGCCTTGCGATCGGGCTTGTGGCGCTTGCCGGGCACTTCGATCCGCTTCTTGCCACTGAGGTACTGGCCGGTCAGCGAACGCGGCGCCTTGAGCACGTCGGCGTAACTGCCCTCCGCGACGACATGGCCGCCGTGCACGCCCGCGCCGGGACCGATGTCGACGATGTGGTCGGCCAGGCGGATCGCATCCTCGTCGTGTTCGACGACGATGACGGTGTTGCCGAGGTCGCGCAGCCGGGTGAGCGTGCCGAGCAGGCGCTCGTTGTCGCGCTGGTGCAGGCCGATCGAGGGCTCGTCGAGCACGTACAGCACACCGACCAGCCCGGCGCCGATCTGGGACGCGAGGCGGATGCGCTGCGCCTCGCCACCCGACAGGCTGCCGGCCTTGCGTTCCAGCGTCAGGTAGTCGAGGCCGACGTCGACCAGGAAGCGTAGCCGGTCGCTGATCTCCTTGACGATCTTGGCTGCGATCTCGCCGCGCCATCCGGGCAGCTCGAGCCGGGCGAAGAACGTCAGCGCCTCGTCGATCGGCAGCACCGCGATCTGCGGCAGCGCGGTCTCGCCGACGAAGACATTGCGCGCGCTGCGATTCAGTCGCGCGCCGCCGCAGTCGACGCAGGGGCGCTCGCTGATGTACTTGGCCAGCTCCTCGCGCACCGCGGCCGATTCGGTTTCCCGGTAGCGGCGTTCGAGATTCGGCAGGATGCCTTCGAAACGATGCCGGCGCTGGCTGCGCCCGCCGGCATCGGTGAGGTAGGTGAAGGCGATCGTTTCCTTGCCGCTGCCGTACAGCACGGCCTGCCGCGTGGCCTCCGGCAGGTCCTGCCACGGCGTGTCGACGCTGAAGCCGTAGTGGCGCGCGAGCGAGGCGATCAACTGGAAGTAATAGGCATTGCGGCGATCCCAGCCGCGCACGGCGCCGGCGGCCAGCGACAGGTCCGGATGCACGACCACGCGCGAGGGGTCGAAGAACTGGCTGACGCCGAGGCCGTCGCAGGTCGGGCACGCACCGACGGGCGAGTTGAAGGAGAACAGGCGCGGTTCGAGTTCGGGCAGCGAGTAGTCGCAGACAGGGCAGCTGTATTTGGACGAGAACAGCAGCGGCGCGATGTTGGCGTCGTCGATCGACTGCACCTGTGCCATGCCGTCGCCGAGCTTGAGCGCGGTCTCGAAGGATTCGGCCAGCCGCTGCTTGAGGTCCTCGCGCACCTTGAAGCGGTCGATCACCGCTTCGATGGTGTGCTTGACGCGCAGCGCCAACGGCGGCACGGCGTCGATCTCGTGCAGCGCGCCGTCCACGCGCACGCGCACGAACCCCTGCGCGCGCAGCTGCTCGAACACTTGCGCATGCTCGCCCTTGCGCTCGCGGATCACCGGGGCCAGCAGCATCCAGCGCTGCTCGGCGCGCACGGGATCGTTGGCCAGCGCCAGCACCTGGTCGACCATCTGGCTGACGGTCTGCGCCTCCAGCGGATAGCCGTGGTCCGGGCAGCGCGGCGTGCCGACGCGGGCGAACAGCAGGCGCAGGTAGTCGTAGATCTCGGTGATCGTGCCGACGGTCGAGCGCGGGTTGTGCGAGGTCGATTTCTGCTCGATCGAGATCGCCGGGCTCAGGCCCTCGATGTGGTCGACGTCGGGCTTCTCCATCACGCTGAGGAACTGCCGGGCGTAGGCCGACAGCGACTCGACGTAGCGGCGCTGGCCCTCGGCGTAGATGGTGTCGAAGGCGAGCGAGGACTTGCCCGAGCCCGACAGCCCGGTGATCACGATCAGCTTGTCCCGGGGGAGGTCGAGATCGATGTTCTTGAGGTTGTGCGTCCGCGCGCCGCGGATGCGGATGGTGTCCATCGCCATCGGTGGCAGGGTCTCTGGTTCCCGGCAGGGCCGGCAGGGGGAGGGAAGCCCGGCGCGGAGCGCAGGACAACAGGGGAGCGTAACGAGCCATCCAGATGGGGGCAAATCGGCACATTTGCCAGCATCTCAGCGCCGCATCGCAGCACCTGCGACGGCTGGATTCAGGCAGGTGAGGGCGAGGCCGGAGAGCCCGCGGCCTGGAGGCGGGTGGAGGCGGGTGGCGTCCCGGTCGGCGCGGTCCAGTCCGGGCGGCGATGGATCGCGCGGGCCCCGGCCGGGCAGGGGCGTGTCCGCCGGCAGCCCGGGCGATTGCCCGGCGGCGGCCAGCTGGTCCGGGTCCCGGGTGGTCAGGGCGGCGGCAGGTTGACCCTAAGCCACTGAAACCCCTACAATTCCGCTTCTGTCCGCCCTCGATGGCGCGACAGGCGACCAAAAATAACTACAGAGGAAGTCTGGTCATGTACGCAGTTGTTGTTACCGGCGGTAAGCAGTACCGCGTGATGCAGGGCGAGCGGCTCCGCGTCGAGTTGCTCGATCTGGAAGCGGGCAAGGATGTCACCTTCGACCAGTTGCTGATGCTTGGCGACAGCGACGGGGTGAAGCTGGGCGAAGACCTCAAGGGTGCCAGCGTCACCGCCAAGGTGCTCGGCCACGGCCGCGCCGACAAGATCCGCATCGTCAAATTCCGTCGCCGCAAGCACCATCGCAAGCAGATGGGGCATCGGCAGCACTACACCGAAATCGAGATCACCGGCATTGCCGGTGGCGACAAGAAGTAAGGAGAAGCAGCCATGGCACATAAAAAGGGCGTAGGTTCCTCGCGCAACGGCCGCGACTCCAACCCGAAATACCTCGGCGTCAAGATCTATGGTGGCCAGGCGATCGAAGCCGGCAACATCATCGTCCGCCAGCGCGGCACCCAGTTCCATCCGGGCATGGGCGTCGGCCTGGGCCGCGACCACACGCTGTTCGCGCTGGTCGATGGCAAGGTCGAGTTCACCGTCAAGGGGCTGAAGAAGCGCCGCACAGTGAACGTCGTCGCGGCGTAAGCCCGACGCGCTTTAGATGAGAGGCCCCGCTTCGGCGGGGCTTTTCGTTTCTGCCGCCGTTTCCAGCAACCGCTGGAATGACGTGCCCGACACTTCGCGTTAGCCTTCCCGCACAACCGATTCCGATCCCATGAAACTCGTCGACGAAGCTGAAATCACCGTCACTGCCGGCAACGGCGGCAATGGCTGCATCGGCTTTCGCCGCGAGAAGTTCATCCCGCTCGGTGGGCCCGATGGCGGCGATGGCGGCAATGGCGGCGACGTCTGGCTGCAGGCCGACGAGAACCTCAACACGCTGGTCGACTTCCGCCACCAGCGCCAGTTCAAGGCGCAGCGCGGCGAGAACGGCATGGGCCAGCAGCGCTACGGCAAGGCCGGCGAGGACATCACGATCACCGTGCCGATCGGCACCGTGGTGATCAACGTCGGCACCGACGAGGTGATCGGCGACCTCACCACCCATGGCGAGCGCCTGCTGGTCGCACGCGGCGGGCAGGGCGGCCTGGGCAACATGCATTTCAAGAGTTCGATCAACCGCTCGCCGCGACGCGCCACGCCCGGCAGCGAGGGTGAGCAGCGCCTGCTGAAGCTCGAGCTCAAGCTGCTCGCCGACGTCGGCCTGCTCGGGTTTCCCAACGCAGGCAAATCGACCTTCATCCGCGCCGTGTCGGCGGCGACGCCGAAGGTCGCCGATTACCCCTTCACCACGCTCTATCCCAACCTCGGCGTGGTCAGCGTCGAGGTCGGCCGCAGCTTCGTCATCGCCGACATCCCCGGCCTGATCGAAGGCGCCGCGGATGGCGCGGGGCTGGGCAGCCTGTTCCTGCGCCACGTGCAGCGCACGCGGTTGCTGCTGCACCTGGTCGACATCGCGCCCATGGGCTTCGAAGGCGGTGAGGGCGTCGACGTGGCGCCGGCCGAGCAGGTGCGCGCGATCGAGAACGAACTGCGCAAGTACGATCCGGCGATGCTGGACAAGCCGCGCTGGCTGGTGCTCAACAAGGCCGACCTGATGTTCGAGGACGAAGCCCGCGAGCGCGCGCAGCAGATCGTCGACGAGCTCGGCTGGACGCAGCCGTGGTTCCTGGTGTCGGCGATCGGCCGCGAAGGTACCTGGCCGATCATGCTGGCGGTGCAGGCGTTCTTCGACCGCCTGCGCGAGGATGCGGCCGAGGCCGCGAGCGAACTGGCGGCGAGCCAGCGTTCGCATGGCGACACCGACACCGGCGCGGATGCCGATGCACGCTGATCGCGATACGCATTGCCCAACAAAAAACCCGGCCGAAGCCGGGTTTTTCGCTGCCGTGTCGCTGGCGGCCTCAGGCGGCCTGAAGCGCGCGGATGCGTGCGGTCAGGCGGCTCTTGTGGCGGGCGGCCTTGTTCTTGTGGATCAGGCCACGCGCACTGAAACGGTCGAGGATCGGCTGCGCGATCGCGAATGCGGCATTGGCGCCGGCGGCGTCGTTGGCGTCGATCGCCTTGATGACTTTCTTGACGGCGGTGCGCAGCATCGAGCGCTGGGCGCCGTTGCGGGCATTGCGCACGACAGCCTGCTTGGCGCGCTTCTTGGCGGACTTGATGTTGGCCACGATGGAATCCTGGAAATTTGGGATGGAGAAAAAAGGAGTGGAACCGGGTCGGCTGGAGCAGGAAAAGCCGAGGGCATCCGGCCAGCCAGACCGAAAAGTATGGGCGATTCAGCCACTTGCGTCAACCTGGAGGGGGCGGCCCGATGAGCGGCCCCATCGCCCCGGCCGCCCCCCGCGCCAGCCTGCTGCGCGGGCTGCTGTCGTTCAGCAGCATGACCATGGTTTCGCGGGTCCTGGGCCTGGTCCGGGACCAGTCGATCAGCTACGTCTTCGGCGCCAGCGCGGCCACCGACGCCTTCATGGTGGCGTTCCGGATCCCCAACTTCATGCGCCGGCTGTTCGCGGAAGGCTCGTTCTCGACCGCCTTCGTCCCGGTGTTCACGGAGGTCAAGGAAACCCGCCCGCGCGAGGAACTGCGGGAACTGCTGTCGCGGGTCGCCGGCACCCTGGGCGCGGTGTTGATGGTGGTTACCGCCCTGGGCCTGCTGCTGGCTCCCCAGCTGGCGGAAGTCTTCGCCCCGCATGATCCGCACAAGTTCGGGTTGCTGGTGCAGTTGATCCGGCTGACGTTCCCGTTCCTGCTGTTCGTCTCGATGACGGCGCTGGCCGGTGGCGTGCTCAACAGCTTCCATCGCTTCGGCCTGCCGGCGCTGACGCCGGTGATCCTCAACCTGTGCATGATCGCCGGCGCCTTGTGGCTGGCGCCGCGGCTGCAGGTGCCGATCCTGGCAATGGGCTGGGCGGTGCTCGCGGCGGGCGTGCTGCAGCTGCTGTTCCTGCTGCCGGCGCTGCGCGGGCTGAACCTGCTGACGCTGCCGCGCTGGGGCTGGACGCATCCGGGCGTGCGCAAGGTGATGAGGCTGATGGTGCCGACGTTGTTCGGCTCGTCGGTGGCGCAGATCAACCTGCTGCTCGACACCTGGATCGCCGCTTATCTCATCACCCGCTCGCAGACCTGGCTGTCGCTGGCCGACCGCTTCCTGGAGCTGCCGCTGGGCGTGTTCGGCATCGCGCTGGGGACGGTGATCCTGCCGGCGCTGTCGCAGCATCACGTGCGATCGGATCGCGAGGGCTTCTCGCGCGCGCTGGACTGGGGCCTTCGCAACACGTTGATGATCGCGGTGCCGGCGGCGCTGGGCCTGATGCTGCTGGGCGAGCCGCTGGTGGCGACGATGTTCCAGCACGGCCGCTTCAGCGCGTTCGATACCCGGATGACGGCCTTGTCGGTGTTCGGCCTGAGCTTTGGCCTGCCGGCATTCGCCTTGGTGAAAGTGGTGCTGCCGGCGTTCTACGCGCGCCAGGACACGCGCACGCCGGTGCGCGCCGGGGTGACGGCGCTGATCGCCAACATGGTGCTGAACATCGCGATCCTGGCGCTGATGTACGTGTTCTGGGTTCCCGAGGCCTCCAAGGCGGGCGGGGTCTGGGCCACGCTTGCGCAAACCCCGGGACTGCACCTTGCGCTCGGGATCGCCAGTGCCCTGTCCAGCTACATCAACCTCGTCCTGCTGTGGCGCTGGCTCAAGCGCGATGGCGTGTACCAGCCGCAACCCGGCTGGGGCCGCTTCAGCCTGCGCCTGGCGCTGGCGAGCGCAGCCCTGTGCGTGGCGGTGCTGGCGGGCAAGTCCCTGGCGCCCGACTTCACCAGCGCTCCGGTGCTGGCGCGGATCGGCTGGCTGCTGGCGCTGGTCGCGGCCGGCGGCGGCGCCTATGCCATCGCGCTGCTGGCGATGGGCTGGCGCCTGCGCGAGTTGCGCGAGCATTGAGACTCGGCCGCGTGGCTATACTTCAAGGTTCCATGAGCAGGCTGTTCCGTGACGTCGAAGGCGGGCTTTCGTGCCCCCAAGGCAGCGTGGTCTGCATCGGCGCTTTCGACGGCTTGCACCTCGGCCATCGCGCGCTGGTGCGCCACGCGGTCGCGCGTGCGCGTGAACTCGGCGTGCCATCGGTGGCGCTCGGCTTCGAGCCGCTGCCGCGGGAATTCTTCGCCAGCGACGCGCCGCCACCGCGGCTGACGCTGCCGCGGCAGAAGATCGAAGGCCTGCGCGCGCTGGGCGTGGATGTCATCGGCCTGCTGCGCTTCAACGCGCGGCTGGCGGCGATGTCGGCGCAGGACTTCGTGCGCGCCGTGCTGGTCGTGCGGCTGCAGGCGAAGGAAGTCTGGGTCGGTCCCGGATTCCGTTTTGGCCACGGTCGCGAAGGCGATCTGGCGTTGCTGCGCCAGCTCGGGATGCAATTTGGATTCAGCGCGCACGCCATCGCGCCGGTCGCCGTGGATGGCGAACGCGTGTCGAGCACGCGCATCCGCGAGGCGCTGGCGGCGGGCGATTTCGCCACCGCCACGCGCCTGCTCGGGCGTCCGTATTCGATCGCCGGCCGCGTCGTGCGCGGCAACCAGCTCGGACGCACGCTCGGCTTCCCGACCGCCAACCTGCGCTTCGACGGCAAGCAGCCGGCGCTGTCCGGCATCTTCGCCACCCGCGTGCACGGCGTGGGCGATCGGCCGATGCCGGCGGTGGCGAGCTTCGGCACGCGACCCACGGTCGCCGGCACCACGCCGCTGCTGGAAGCGCACCTGTTCGATTTCGACGGCGATCTCTACGGCCGCCACATCGACGTCGAATTCGTCGCCCGCCTGCGCGACGAGCAGCACTTCGCCGGCCTGCCGTCGCTGGTGGCGCAGATGCGCGTCGATGCCGCGCAGGCGCGTGAACGGCTCGCTCCCGATCCCGGATCCGCTCGCCCGCGTGCGGACCTTCCACTCCAACCACAACGAGCCTGAGCGTGAGCGCAGATTCCACCGACAGTTCCGCCAGCGACCCGAACCGCTACAAGGCGACGATCCACCTGCCGGCGACCGACTTCCCGATGCGCGGCGACCTGCCCAAGCGTGAACCCGAGACGCTGAAGCGCTGGCAGGACGAAGGCCTGTACCCGCAGTTGCGCGCCAGGGTGCAGGGACGGCCCTCGTTCGTGCTGCACGATGGCCCGCCGTATGCCAACGGCGCGATCCACCTGGGGCACGCCGTCAACAAGGTGCTCAAGGACGCGGTGGTGAAGTCGAAGCTGCTGGCCGGCTTCGACGCGCCTTACGTGCCGGGCTGGGATTGCCACGGCCTGCCGATCGAGATCGCGATCGAGAAGAAGTGGGGCAAGGTCGGCGACAAACTCGACGCGGCCCAGTTCCGCGCCAAATGCCGCGAATACGCCAACGCGCAGATCGACCTTCAGCGGGTGGATTTCCAGCGCCTGGGCGTGATCGGCGATTGGGCGAATCCCTACCGCACGATGGATTTCAGCTACGAAGCCGACATGCTGCGTGCGCTGGCGAAGATCATCGAACGCGGCCATCTCGCCCGCGGCGTCAAGCCGGTGCACTGGTGTTTCGACTGCGGCTCGGCGCTGGCCGAGGCGGAGATCGAGTACCAGGACAAGCGCTCGCCCGCCGTCGACGTGGCCTACGCCGCGCGCCAGGCGCAGGCGCTGGCCTCGGCCTTCGGCGCCGCACTTACGGATGGCGTTGGCATCGCCGTGCCGATCTGGACCACGACGCCGTGGACGCTGCCGGCAAGCCTCGCCGTCGCGCTCGGGCCGGAGCTGTCCTACGTGCTGGTCGAGGGTCCATCCCGCGATGGCGCCCGCCAATGGCTGGTCCTGGCCGAAGACCTCGCGGCACGCGCGCTGCAGCGTTACGGCGTCGACGAGGTGGTCGTGCACGGTCGCGTGCAGGGCACCGAACTCGAAGGCCAGCGCCTGCAGCATCCCTTCTACGCCGATCGCGAGATTCCGCTGATCCTCGGCGACCACGTGTCGGCGGAAGAGGGCACCGGCGCGGTGCACACCGCTCCCGGCCATGGCCAGGAAGACTTCGTCGTCGGTCAGCGCTATGGCTTCATCGAGCAGTACAGCGCCGCGCAGCTTAATCCGGTCGACAGCCGCGGCGTCTACCTGCCGACGACGCCGCCGCTGGGCGAGCGCGTACTGGCGGGCATGCATATCTGGAAGGCCAACGATGCCATCGTCGAGGGCCTGAAGGACAACGGCTCGCTGCTCGCCTTCTCCACCCTCACCCACAGCTATCCGCATTGCTGGCGCCATCGCACGCCGGTGGCGTTCCGCGCCACGCCGCAGTGGTTCATCTCGATGGAGCAGGAAGGCCTGCGCCGCAATGCGCTGGCCGCGGTCGGCAAGGTCGGCTGGATTCCCGAGTGGGGCGAGGCGCGCATCTACGGCATGGTCGAGGGCCGCCCGGACTGGTGCATCTCGCGCCAGCGCACCTGGGGCGTGCCGATCGCGTTGTTCTTCGACCGGGTGACCGGCGAGCCGCATCCGCGCACGCCTGAACTGATGCGCCAGGTGGCCGATCTCGTCGAGCGCGACGGCGTCGATGCGTGGTACGCGCTGGATCCGGCGACGTTGCTCGGCGGTGACGCCGCGCGCTACGAGAAGGTCACCGACATCCTCGATGTTTGGTTCGACTCCGGCGTCACGCACGCCTGCGTGCTCGCGCAACGACCACAGGACGGGCTGCACAAGCCGGCCGATCTCTATCTCGAAGGCTCCGACCAGCATCGCGGCTGGTTCCAGTCCTCGCTGCTGACCGGCGTGGCGATGGATGGCGTGGCGCCTTACCGCAATTGCCTCACGCACGGCTTCACCGTCGATGCGCAGGGCCGCAAGATGTCCAAGTCGCTGGGCAACGGCATCGAGCCGCAGGACATCATCGGCAAGCTCGGTGCCGACATCCTGCGCCTGTGGATCCTGTCGACCGACTACCGCAACGAGATGTCGCTGTCGGACGAGATCCTCAAGCGCACCGCCGATGCCTACCGCCGCATCCGCAACACCGCGCGCTTCCTGCTGGGCAACCTGCACGGCTTCGTGCCCGCGCGCGACCGCGTGGCCGATGCCGACATGGTGGCGCTCGACCGCTGGATCGTGCATCGCGCGCATGAGCTGCAACAGCGCATCGCCGACGCCTACGCGCGCTACGACTTCGCAGAAGTCGTGCATGCGATCTCCAATTTCTGCAGCAACGATCTCGGCGCGCTCTATCTCGACGTCACCAAGGATCGTCTCTACACGATGGGCGAGGACTCGCCCGGACGACGTTCGGCGCAGACCGCGATGTACCGCGTCAGCGAGGCGTTCGTGCGCTGGATCGCGCCGATCCTGAGCTTCACCGCCGACGAGATGTGGCGGTATCTCCCAGCGCCCGGTGCCGAAAGCGCACGCGAGGGCAACGTGCTGTTCGCCACCTGGTACGACGGCCTGTCGCCGCTGGGCGAGGACGCAGGGCTGTCGGTCGCCGACTTCGATCGCCTGCTCGCGTTGCGCGACCAGGTCGCCAAGGTCCTGGAGCCGATGCGCGCCGAGGGCCGGATCGGCGCGGCGCTGGACGCCGAGATCGCACTGCGTTGCGGCATCGCCGACCAGAACTGGCTGTCGCCGCTGGTGGACGAACTGCGCTTCCTGCTCATCAGCGGCGACGTGCAGGTGGTGGCCGACGCGTCGGCGACCGAGATCGGCGTGGCCGCGGACGTCACCAGCAAACCCAAGTGCGTGCGCTGCTGGCAGCGTCGCGGCGACGTCGGCGTGCACGCGCAGCACCCGCAGTTGTGCGGGCGCTGCGTGGCCAACATCGAGGGGCCGGGGGAAGTGCGGCGGTGGTTCTGAAGCCGGCCGGCGGCCGTGCACGATCCAATGCCCGCGCGCGCACGCCCGCACGCCGCTGGCCTGGATCGCGCCATACGACAAACAACGCCCATGGAGTCCCGCCTGTGCGGGAATGACGGCGACAAATGAAGGCATCCATGCACAACCGCAACTCGGCACTTCCCTGGCTCGCGCTGTCCGCGCTCGTGATCCTGCTCGACCAGCTCAGCAAGGCGTGGGTCCTGGCGACGCTTCCGGAGTTCCAGCCGGTGCCGGTGGTCGACGGCTTCTGGAACTGGTTCCGCACCTACAACACCGGCGCGGCGTTCAGCTTCCTCAGCGATGCCGGCGGCTGGCAGAAATACCTCTTCGTGGTGCTTGCGGTCGCGGTCTGCGCCGGGCTCACGCGCGCGCTGTGGCGGATGCCGCGCAGCGACTGGCGCACCGCGTTGCCGTTCGCGCTCGTGATCGGCGGCGCGCTGGGCAATGTCATCGACCGGCTCGTGCACGGGCATGTCGTCGACTTCATCCAGTGGTACTGGCGCGGCCACTACTGGCCGGCGTTCAACATCGCCGACTCGGCGATCGTCGGCGGCGCCATCGGCATCGCACTGTTCGGCCTGCTGCAACGCAGTCCGGCGAAAAACGCGGGATAATTGCCCGATGGACATCGTCCTCGCCAATCCCCGCGGCTTTTGCGCCGGTGTCGACCGCGCGATCGAGATCGTCAACCGCGCACTCGACACCCTCGGCGCGCCGATCTACGTGCGCCACGAAGTCGTGCACAACCGCTACGTGGTCGACGACCTCAAGCAGCGCGGGGCGATCTTCGTCGAGGAACTGGACGAAGTGCCCGACGGTGCCACCGTCGTCTTCAGTGCCCATGGCGTCTCGCAGGCCGTGCGCGCGGTCGCCGCGAAACGCGGCCTGAAGGTGTTCGACGCCACCTGTCCGCTGGTGACCAAGGTGCACCTGGAAGTCGCGCGGCAGTGCCGCGCCGGGCGCGACATGGTGCTGGTCGGCCATGCCGGCCATCCCGAAGTCGAGGGCACCATGGGCCAGTGGCGCGGCGAGGAAGGCGATGGCCGCATCTACCTGGTGGAAAACCTCGCCGACGCCGCCACGCTGGTCGTCAGCCAGCCCGACAACCTCGCCTATACCACCCAGACGACGTTGTCGGTCGACGATACCCGCAGCATCATCGGCGCGCTGCGCGAGCGCTTCCCGGCGATCCAGGGTCCACGCAACGACGACATCTGCTACGCCACCCAGAACCGCCAGGACGCCGTGCGCGAACTCGCCCAGGGCTGCGACCTGGTGCTGGTGGTGGGCTCGCCCAACAGCTCCAATTCCAACCGCCTGCGCGAACTGGCCGAGCGCGAAGGGGTCGAGGCGCACCTGATCGACGGGGCGGGGGAGATCGACCCGCGCTGGGTGCAGGGCAAGCGCCAGGTCGGCGTCAGCGCCGGCGCCTCCGCGCCCGAGGTCCTGGTGCGCGGGGTGATCGACCGCCTGCAGGCGCTCGGTGCCGGCTCCGTGCGCGAACTGGCCGGCAAGCCCGAGGACATGGTCTTCGCGCTGCCGCGCGAGCTGCGGGTGCAGCTGGTCGACTGAGGCGCACGCCGTCCGGCAGGAGCGGCTTCGGCCGCGAGTTTTCTGCCCGGCAGGGAAGCGCTTGCGGCTGAAGCCGATCCCACGAGGGCGCTCTTGCCATTGGCGGCAGGCGGCGCTCCCCGATTGACCCGCCCGCGCGGCCTACCTACACTTCGCGTCCACGCCGGAATAGCTCAGTTGGTAGAGCGGCGCATTCGTAATGCGTAGGTCGTAGGTTCGATTCCTATTTCCGGCACCACTTTCCCCCGACACGGACCGCCCGGCGTCACCAGGCGGCGGCTCGCGTGCGACAAAAAGCCCGCTATTGCGGGCTTTTTCGTGGCCCGCGTCGACGAGGGCGGCCGTGGTGGCGGGCGCGCCGGTGAATACGCGTTGTGCTTGCCTGGCTAGACTGGCCGGATGATCAACCGCGTGCTCGTCGTCTGCGTCGGCAATATCTGCCGAAGCCCCATGGCCGAATTCCTGTTCCGCGAACGCATCCGCCGTGCGGGCGTGGTGGTCGAATCGGCCGGTCTTTCGGCGCTGGTCGGCAACCCGATCGATCCGATGGCGGCGGCGGTGCTCGCCGAGCACGGCATCCGCGCCGACACCCACGTCGCAAGGCAGGTGTCGGTGGACATGCTCAGCGCCGCCGACATCGTTCTGGCGATGGACAAGCGGCACCTGTCGGCGATCCATGCGCAGGCGCCGCATGCCCGCGGGAAAACGTTCCTGCTCGGCCGCTGGGAAAAAGACGCCCCGATCCCCGATCCCTACGGGCAACCACGGGCGGCCTTCGAAAACGTATTCAGCATGGTCGACGTGGCCGTCGAAAGCTGGCTTCGGCGTTTTTGAAAAAAGCCGCCACGGCGGCGATTCCCTTCGCGGGATTCCCGCGCAACGCCCCTGTTCAGTGCGCGAGACCAAAGTCTCGCTGAACACGTGTCGTGTTCTTCATCTTTTCATCAACAGCCGCCCACTAGCCTCGTTTGCACTTTCGCACGCGACGGATTTTTAACGGCGGCGCGCGCGGATTCAGATCCAGGCCATGGCTTCGCGCACCCATCCACCGTGCACGGGGCGACGATTAACATGAATGCGGTTCCAAGAGGGCGCACATGGATGATGCAAAGCTGGTAGCCGCAAGTGCGATCGCGTTGGCGGTGACATTGTTCTCCATTTTTTCGATGCGCCCGATCGCGCGTCGGCTCGGGCTCGTGGACAGGCCCGACGCCCGCAAGCGGCACCGTGGCCGGGTGCCATTGATCGGCGGGCTTTGCTTCTTCTTCGGGACCATCGCCGGGCTGCTCTACCTGGGCTACATCGACCGCTTCGTCGCCGCGCTGCTGGTGCCTTGCGCGCTGATCGTGATGACGGGCCTGGTCGACGACATGCACGACCTGAGCGTTCGCTCGCGCCTGGTGATCCAGTCCTGCGCCGCCGGGCTGGTCATCGCCGCGTCCGGCGTCTACCTCGACCACACCGGGGAATTGTTCGGTTCGCCCGGATTCGACCTGGGGATGTTCGGCATCCCGCTCACCATCGTGGCGATCATCGGCCTGATCAATGCCTTCAACATGCTAGACGGAATCGACGGGCTGGCCGCCAGCCTGGCGATGGTGAGCATCGGCTCGATCATGCTGTTTTCCGGTGCCGGCCTGCCGATGCTGGGCGTGATGCTGCTGCTGCAGGTACTGTTCGCATCGCTGATCCCGTACCTGTTCGTCAATCTCGGCTGGCCCGACGGCCGCAAGATTTTCATGGGCGATGCCGGCAGCACGTTGATCGGTTTCCTGCTGGGCTGGAGCCTGGTCTTCCTCAGCCACAAGGGCGTGCAGCGGATCGAGCCGGTGGACGCGCTGTGGTGCGTGGCCTTGCCGGTCATGGATACGTTGGCGGTCATGTTCCGGCGCATTCGCAACGGGAAGTCGCCGTTCAAGCCGGACCGCCAGCACCTGCACCACCTCCTCCAGGATACCGGTTGCTCGGCGCGCACCACGTTGGCGGCAATCGTCGTTTCCGGCGGCATGCTGGCGCTGACCGGCTATGCGCTTCGGGACGCGCCCCAGGTCATCAGCGTGGCGGCGTTCGCCGTGTTGCTTGCCCTCTATGTGCTGCGGTTCCAGGACGTGCTCGAGTGGTTGTGCCGGTACATCCCCGGGGCTGTCGATGAAGGGGAAGGGCCGGAACCGTCCCCGGTGTCGGTCGAGACGCGCGCGACCGTCGGTTCGGTACCGGCGAAAATCCGCGCGCTGTGCATGATGGCCACGCCATCGGACGCGATCCGCATGGCGCCGCTGGCGCGTCGATTGTCGGCTGATGTCCGTTTTGAGACCCGGGTCTGCATAACGGCACAGCCCGACCAGACGCCAGTGCAGGTGCTCAAGCTTTTCGGCATGCGCCCGGACATGCAGTTGCGCGTGGCGCCCCGCCCGGGACAGCCTGACGACGTCACCTCGATGACCCTGGGTGGCATGAAGCGCGTGCTGCGCGAATTCAAGCCCGACGTGGTGGTTGTGCCGAGCGAAGCATCCTCCACCCTCGGCACCACGCTGGCGGCGTTCTACCAGCAGATCCCGGTCGTCTGTGTCGAACCCGATGCCGCCGCGTCCACGCGGGGCATGGCGCATGCCAGCCGCCATATCGCGGCCGAACTGGCGGCGCTGCATTTCACTCCCAATGAGCTGGCAGGCAGGCTGCTGCGCGAACATGGCGTGCCCGATGAGCGGATCGTGGTCAGCGGTAATCCCGCGATCGGCACCGTGCGTGCGGCAGCCGAGCGAATCCGCCAGGACACCACGCTTGGCCGCGACCTGGCGCAGTGCTTCGCCTTCCTGCGCGCGGGGAGCCCGTTGCTGCTGGTGGCAGACGCGCACAACATGCAGTTCAGCGGTTATGACCTGTTCGACGGCGATTCGGCCGAGGTGGCGCTCGCCGATGGCGCCGGTTACAGGCGAACCGCAACCGGAAGCGCTCCGGCAAGCGTCGCCTTCGAACCGATCTGCAGGGCGCTGCGCAAGATCGCGATGCGCCGGCCGGACGTGGACATCGTGTACCCCACCAGCCAGCGGATCAGCCCCCGCCTGGACGCACTGCTGCATGCATGTCCCAACATCCACCTGGTCGGTTCGACCGATTACCTGAGTTTCGCTTACTTGCTGCACCACGCACGGCTGGTGCTTGCCGACGGTGCCGAACTGGCGGAGGAGGTGGCCGCGCTCGGCAAGCGTGTCCTGCTGCTGAAGGCCGCCGACGCCGCCGTTGCCGCCCGCGACATCAGTTGCGTCGCACTGCAGGAGCAGGCGATCGCCGCCGGGGCGCTGGCGTTGCTCAATGACCATGGCCCGGTCGAGGCACCGGCGAGCCCGCCCGCCGATGGCCTGCGCGACAGCTGCGAGCGCATCGTCGAAGCGCTCGCAGGCTTCATCACCCGCGCCACCAGCCCGGTGGTGCCCCGCCCGTCGCTGCAATTTCCATTGTCGGCGGTCTCCGAAGCCCTGCGGGAGGCCTCGTGATCGTGGGCGGCGCGGAGCGCCCCCGGGACCGACATCCCGCGCGGTACTGACGGCTTCATCTTTCTCCGATCGACTTTTCTTCCTACTCGGTACACCCCATGGCAACGCACCTGGCAACCAAGATGGCGACGTACGCGCCCTCCGTACGCGACAACGAGATCGACCTGCGCACGCTGCTGTCGACGCTGGGCGACCACAAGCACTTGATCCTGCTCGGCACGGCGGTTTTCCTCGCCCTGAGCATCATGTACGTGGTCCTCGCAACGCCCGAGTACGAGGCCAACGCCGTCGTGCAGGTGGAGAAGAAGACCCCCGTCGTCCCGGGCCTGAACGCCAATGCCCAACAGTCGAGTGGTCCCCAGGATGCCCCGGCGTCGACCGAGATCCAGCTGCTGACTTCGCGGCAGGTCCTCGGCGAGGCGCTTAGCGACCTCGGGCTGGATGTGCGGGTCGAACCCAAGCACTTCCCGTTCTTCGGCAATTTCGTCGCGCGCAATTTCCAGCCCGCGCAACCCAACGATGTCGCCTCGCCATGGTTCGGCCTGAGCAGCTTCGGCTGGGGTGGCGAGCGCCTGCAGTTCGCCCGGCTCACCGTGCCCGATGAACTGGTCGACGTGCCGCTGCTGCTGGTCGCAGGCAACGATGGCCTGTATACGCTGAAGGACGACGACGGCAACACGCTGCTCACGGGTCGTGTCGGCGAACAGGCGACCGGCAACGGCATCACGTCGCTGGTGACCACGCTGCACGCCAATCCCGGGATGCGTTTCAAGGTAACGCGGCTGAACTCGCTGGTGATCCTTGACCAGATGAAGGACGACATCACCGCGGTGGAGCAGGGCCGCGACTCCGGTGTCATCGCGCTGCGCTATTCCAATGCCGACCCAGTGCTGGCCAAGCGCGTGCTGGAGAACATCTCCAATACCTACGTGCACCAGAACGTGGCGCGCAACTCGGCCGAGGCCGCCAAGCGGCTGACCTTCGTCAAGGCGCAGTTGCCCAAGGTCCGCAAGGAGCTGGAAAAGGCGCAGGCATCGCTGACGGCGTTCCAGGCGCAGACCCAGACCCTGGACGTCGGCGTGCAGAACCAGGCGTTGCTCAACCAGAGCGTGGCGCTGGAATCCAACATCCAGCAGCTGCGCATGCAGCAGGCGGAACTGGCGGCGAAGTACACCCCGCAGCATCCGGCCTACAAGGCGCTGCTCGGCCAGATCGGCCAGTTCGAGCGCGAGCGCGGCGCGATCCAGCAGCGGATCCGCGAGTTGCCGGAGACCCAGCAGGGCTTGTTCTGGCGTAGCCGCGACGTCGAGGTCACCAACCAGACCTACGCCAACCTGCTCGACCAGGCGCAGCAGCTCGACATCGCCCGCGCCGGCGCGGTCGGCAACGTGCGCGTGATCGATCCGGCCGCGGTCAATCTCGACAGCCCCACCTGGCCCAAGCCGATCCCGACGATCATCGGCGGCACCGCGTTGGGCGCGCTGCTGATGGTGGCTTTCGTGCTGTTGCAGCAGATGCTGCGGCGCGGGGTCGAGGATCCGGTCGACATCGAACTGCTCGGGCTGCCGGTTTATGCCTCGATTCCCTACAGTGAGAAAGGTCGGGAACTGGGCGTGGGCGCCGGCCGCCTGACCCACTCGGGCCACCAGCGCCTGCTTGCGCTCAAGGCACCGACCGACCTGGCGATGGAAGCCTTGCGCAGCCTGCGCACCAGCCTGCACTTCGCGCGCTTCAAGACCAAGAACAACCTGCTGATGATCACCGCGCCGAGCCCGGGCGTCGGCAAGACCTTCGTCTGCGCCAACCTGGCGGTGACCATGGCGCAGGCCGGGCAGCGCGTGCTGTTGATCGACGCCGACATGCGTCGCGGCACCCTGCACCACGCGATGGGTGCGCGCTCGGAGAATGGACTGTCCGAATTGATCTCGGGCCAGATTCCGCTGGAAACCGCGCTTCGGCGCGTGGCCGGCGCGGAGAACCTGTCGTTCATCTCGCGTGGCGACGTTCCGCCCAATCCATCGGAGCTGCTGATGCATCCGGCGTTCGGGGAATTGCTCGAGCAGGTGGCCCCGCTATACGACATCGTGGTGATCGACACCCCGCCGGTACTGGCGGTGACCGACGCGGCGGTGATCGGCCACCAGGCCGGGACCTGCCTGATGGTGGTGCGCTTCGGCCTCAACCAGCAGCGCGAAATCGCGCTGGCCAAGCAACGCCTCGAACAGAATGGCGTCGAGGTCAAGGGCGCGATCTTCAACGGCGTGCAGAAGCGCAGCGGAGGGCACTACGCCTACAGCTACTACGACTACCTGCCGGCCAAGGAAACCGCCTGAACGACATGGACGTGGTGGATTTATCGGATGCCGAAGGGGGCAGGCCCGTACAGATCAACATGTCTCCCTATCTTGGTCGGCCGGATTTCTCCGGCCTCGGCAAGCGCAGCGCAGACCGGCGCATCGACCTTGTATCGGTGGCCGACCTGCTGCGCAACTCCGTGGTCTACGCCCCGCATTCGAGCCTGCAGGACATCAAGCTGGTGCCTTACGGTTTCTCGCCCGAGCACGACATGGCGGCCAGTCCGCCGTTCCGGTTCCCGTTCCACCATGCCGAAAAGGGCAGGGAGTTCGACGGGAAGCCACAGGATTGGGTGGCGACCTACCATCGCCTGCTGTGCGAAGCCATCACCCGCTCATGCGCCGACATGGCGTCTCCGTGGCTGTTGCAGAGCGGGGGCAAGGATTCGACCACGCTGGCGATCGCTATCGCCGATGCACGCCCGGACACCACCTGCATCACGTACCTGGGAGGTCGCGAGGAGGACGAGGTTGCCTCGGCCCGTCGCGTGGCGGCAACGCTCGGCCTGCGGCATGAGCAACTGGTCTGCGATCCAGGCCGCGCCTACGACCGCTACCTCGACATCGTTCCGCGCATGCCTTTGCTGTGCGCCGACTTCGCCGTGCTGTCCTACGTGGACCTGGCGACGGAGATTTCGCGGCGCGGCGGCGATGGCGTGATCGACGGGCTTGGATCGGATACCTACTTCGGTGCGCCGGTGAAGCTGCAGCAGCGGATGCTGTTCTGGCTGGCGCGAGGCTTGCGGCTGCCTTCGTTCGTGTTCGAGTTGCCGTGGATCGGGCACAGTTTCCAACTCTGCTACGCGCTTTCCACGCTGCAGATGGATCCGGTTGAGCGCGTGTTCCCTGGCTCGCGCTTCTCCGATGCGGAAGTGGACGAGCTGTTCGGACGCCCGATCGCACACCTCTCACGCGAGCGGCTGTCGCCGTTCAAGGGGGAGCTGTCTTCGGCGGCCAGCCTGGACGAATGGCGCGATATCTCATTGTCGATCGCGGGTGCGGCCGGCGGCTTCGCCAAGGGCCTCTACACCGCCGACGCACTATCTCTGCAGGCGGCGTTTCCATTCTGCGACAAGGCGCTGCGCGAATGGATCTACCGCCATATCCCGGTTGAAAAACTGGTCGACCCGGTGTCGAAGATAAACAAGGTCCTGGTGCGCAACCACATCGCCACGCGTTTCGAATCGCTTCCCTATGTGTCAAAAAAGGGGAGCTTCCGCTTCGATTTGTGCGGGCTGGCGCGCCAGCGCTTCGACCAGGTCCGTGCCTATGCGCACCAGGCCGACGACGTGCTCCCGGGCGCAGTGCGCTGGCTGGATCGCAATCGCAGCCGGCTCGACAACAAGTACCACGCATCCAAGTTCTACCTGCTGGCCATCGTCCTGCCCTGGATATGCGAACACCATAAGAAGGCAAACAGCCCATGAAACGAGAACTCGCCACCGAGGGCGCCATCCACGGGCCTGCGTCGCAACTGCAGGACGCCGTGGACACCATCGCCGCGGCCAAGCGCCATGCGCTGGATTCGGCAGGCTTCCGCACCCTGGATGATGTCCAGCCACCTGCGTACGGCATGTCCGCTGCGGCCAGCCCGATGCAGATCACGATGTCGCCGTACTACGGCAAGCCAGACTTCTCTGGCCTTGGTGCGGGAAAGCCGCGCGACGTCATCGACCCGATCTCGGTCGCCGACCTGTTGCGCAATGCGTTCGTCTATCCGCCCCACTCGATCTACCAGGGGGTCAAGCTGGCGACGTTCGGCTTCTTTCCCCACCACGACATGCAGGCCGCCCCGGAGTTCCGCTACCGCTTCCGTGACGCCGGAAAGACCGTGGCGAGCGACAAGACGCCCGCGCAACTGGTCGAGACCTGGCATCGCCTGCTTTGCGAAGCGGTGACGCGCTCATGTGCCGACATCCGGACGCCGTGGCTGTTGCAGAGCGGCGGCAAGGATTCGACGACGCTGGCGATCGCCATCGCGGAGAGCCGCCCGGACACGACCTGCATCACCTACCTTGGCGGCCGTGAGGAGAATGAGGTCGAGTCGGCGCAATACGTCGCCCGGACCCTCGGACTGCGCCATGAAACGCTTGTCTGCGATCCGGGGCGGGCGTACGACCGATACGTCGCCATTTCACACCGGATGCCGTTGCTGACTGCCGACTTCGCACTGTTGTCCTATGCTGACCTGGCCACCGAGGTGGATGCCCGTGGCGGCGACGGCGTCATCGACGGCATGGGCTCGGACAGTTATTTCGGCGCGCCGGCGCAGACGAAGAAGCGCTTCCTGTACTGGCTGGCCCAGCGCCTGCGCTTGCCGCCAGGTGTGGTGGAGATGCCGGTGGTGGGCGACAGCTTCGCCCTGTGTTACCTGCTGGGCACCGTGCAGATGGATTCGATCGAGCGCATCTTCCCTGGCTCACGCTTCTCCGACGCAGAGGTCGACGAGCTGTTCGGGCGTCCGGTGGCGGCATTGTCGCGGGCGCGGCTGGAGCCCTTCAAGGCGGAAATCGATTCGGCGGTCGACCACGACGAACTGCGGGTGATTTCGATGTCGATCTCGGGCGCCGCGGCCGGGTTCGCAAAGGGCCTGTACACCACCGAGGCGCTGTCGATGCACGCGGCCTACCCGTTCTGCGACCACACCCTGCGCGAATGGGTCTACAACGAGGTGCCGGTCGACCAGATGATCGACCCCGGGGCCAAGGTCAACAAGGTACTCGTGCGCGCCCACATCGCGGCCAAGTTCGGGCCATTGCCCTACGTCGAGAAAAAGGGAAGCTTCCGGTTCGACGTCTGCGGGCTGGCAAAGGCACGCTTCGACCAGGTGCACGACTACGCGAAGCAGGCGTCGCACATGCTGCCCGGCGCGGTCGAATGGCTGGAACGCAACCGGCCGCGGCTTGGGAACAAGTACCACGCATCCAAGTTCTACCTGCTTGCCATCGTGTTGCCATGGATCATCCAGCGCGACCAGGCCGCGCCGCGGCATTGAAGCCGATCCGCCCCGGTGGCGTTTCCGTCGATGCCCGGCGCCGCCGGTTGCTGGCGGCCGGAGCATGCATGCCACTTGCGGCCTGGCTGCCGGCGGTCGCGGCGGATGGGACCAGCGTCGAGGGCAGGGCACGCGGCAACCACCGGATCGATGCTGGAACGATGGGTGTCGCCGCGGACGGCGTCACTGACGACACGGCCGCGCTGCAACGGGCAATCGATGCACTGCCCGTCGCCGGTGGCACGGTGCACGTCCCGGCCGGGCGGTACGCGATCGATGCCACGCGCAAGTTGCGGTTGCGCAGCCACATGCACCTGCAGCTGGCGCCAGGGGCCGAGTTGCTCGCGATCCCGAACGACGCTGAGCGCTCCTACGTGATCCTGGTGGAGGACGTTGTCGACGTGGAGGTTTCCGGCGGGCACATACGTGGTGATCGCCTTAGGCACCATGGGACGAAGGGCGAATGGGGCCATGGCGTGGCGACGCGCGGCGCATCGCGCGTCACCCTTCGCGACATGCGCGTTTCCGAATGCTGGGGCGACGGCATTTCGATCGGATCCAATCCGTCACGGCGCGGGCGCATCGTCGCCCCCAGCGAGGACGTCCTCGTGGCGAGGGTCACCTGCACGGGCAATCGACGGCAGGGGCTGACCATCGGGCGCTCGCGACGGGTGCGGGTGGTGGATTCGGAATTCCTGGATACCCATGGCACGCCGCCCGCCGCCGGGATCGACATCGAACCCGACTCCGGTGACCCGCCCGATGGAACCGGCGCGCGCGACGTGGTCATCGAACGTTGCCTGTTACGGGGCAACCGGGGACCAGGCATCCAGCTGTTCAAGCGCGTCCGCGGCGTCCGCATCGCCAATTGCCGCCTTCTGGGCAACGGCATAGGCGTGCTCTGCACGGCGGCGATGGATGTCACCATCGTGTCGAACATCCTGGCGCAAAACCGCCACCATGCGATTGAACTCAAGGCGACGCACGGCGCGCGGATCGACGGCAACCGGATTGCCGCGCAAGCGCCGTGGCAACGACGCATCCGGGTATCTCCAGACAGCAGCGCGGTGTCGATCGGGGACGACAACCGCAACGACTGAATGCGCGCTATCGCGCAGTCATCTACCTTGACGTCGAATGAAGCAGTGCTCCCTGTTGTGTTTGGTGAGCGCCACCTTCACGTTTTCTTTGCACGCACGCATGGCGTGCCGTCTAGTCTCTCCCCACGATTTCACGCCAGCTCCACGTCGCTAAATCAACGCGGCCTGCCTGATACGTGGTTTCGTTTTCCGTCCGGACCTGACGTCCGATCCGACTGAAAAGACGCCGGTCCCCGCTGGCGCCAATCATGGGGTTTTTACATTGAAGAATTTTGAACTCGCGCACGACGTGCTCGAGGCTGGGATGCCTCGCCGGGAATTCCTCTGCAAGTCCGCGATGCTCGCGGTACCGATGGTCCTTGGAGGCAGCGTGCTTCCGGCGATGGCTTCCTCCTATTCGCCGCCGGTGCGCAGCCACAGTTCGGCAACGCGCTCGGTGAAGTCCTATGGGGCAGTCGGCGATGGACGCCACGATGATACGGCCGCCTTCCAGGCGGCAATCAATTCGCTGCCCTCCAGTGGCGGCACGATTACCGTTCCGGCGGGCACCTACCTGATCGATCCGGTCAAGAAGATCCAGCTGCGAAGCTATAACCACCTGAGCATGAGCCAGGACGCGGTGCTCAAGGCCAAGACCAATTCGGCCACCCGTGCCTACCTGATCTACGCCTACAAGCGCACCCAGGTCGAGATTTCCGGCGGCCGGCTGGTCGGTGACCGTTCCACCCACCATTACGTCAGCGGCAGCACGTCGGAATGGAACCACGGCATCCAGATCCTGGGCTGCACCCACGTGACCATCCGCGACCTGCACGTCTCGAGCTGCGCTGGCGACGGCATCTGCATCGGTGGCGGCGCCAGCGACGTGCGCATCGCCAACGTGGTGTCTACCGGAAATCGCCGCCAGGGGCTGTCGATCACCCATTGCCACGACGTCCGCGTCTACGACTCGGAATTCAGCTACACCAAGGGAACCAGCCCGGAGTGCGGCATCGACATCGAACCCGATGGCACCAGCACCGCCTACGACATCCGGATCGAGAACTGCCGGCTCAACAACAATGCGATGTACGGCATCAACGTCTGGAAGCGGGTCAGCAACGTCACGCTGAACCATTGCACCATCGAGCGCAACGGCAGCTGCGGCGCGGTGACGAGCTACTGCTCGGCGATCCATTTCACCAACAATACCGTCCGCTACAACTCCGCGACCGGAATCTTCCTGCGCGAAGGCTCGAAATCCTGCACGATCAGCGGCGGTACCTCGTACGGCAACTACACGCGCCTGGGCACCAAGACCCGCTCGCCGTTCTACCTGACGGGTTGGGCTTCGAAGGTGGAGCGCGACATCCTGCTGCGCAGCACCAGCGGCACCAGCATCGGCAAGAACTACTACAAATAGGACGCGGCCGGATTGCCGGCGGCCCTACTGTTACGCCCCCCGGAGGCCTGCGCAAGCAGGCCTTCTTTTTGCCTCCTGCACTGCGCTTGCGGCGTGGCCGTCCAAGGTTGCCGCACGCGTGGAAGCAGCCGCGGACGGTCTCGCGGCTGGTCCGGAACCACGCCTGCCGGGTGTTCCGCGGCTGCCTTGGACGGCGATTGCACGCCTGCAGGACAGAGGCGGCTGCGCGCTTCACAACCGGATCCGCAATTTCCCGCGGACTGCTCTGCACCGTCAACCCCAAGTCATGTAAATGAATAGGTGGGCGCCGGGTGCGAATCCGTGTGAAGTGTTGCTCGACAGCACAGATCGGCAAATTGACGGATGACAGCGGCGCGGCGACGCGTAATTTCCGCCTTGTCACGGCGTCATCACGCGGCACACACGCAATGCCGCATCGATATTCTCCCAATCGTCATGTGAGCGTGCCGTGATCAACCTGTTCCCGCCAGACCGGCGTTTCAATTCTCTCCAGGGGTCGCGATCGTGAAAGCCAATCAACTCGTCAATACCGTGCTGTCGGCCCAGATGCCGCGCCGCCAGTTCCTCCGCAATTCCGTGCTGATGGCCGTGCCGATGATGGCCGCTGGCAGCGCGTTCGCCGGCGTCCGCATGGCGGACGGCCTGGCCGCGAGCACCCTGGCGTACGTCCCCCCGAAGCGCACCCGCGGTTCGACGGTGATCAACGTGCGCGACAAGGGCGCCGTGGGCAACGGCATCCATGACGACACCGCTGCCTTCCAGGCCGCGATCAACGCGCTGCCGAGCAGTGGCGGCACCGTCTACGTGCCCGCCGGCACCTACCTGATCGACCCGGTGAAGAAGGTCCAGCTGCGCAGCTATATGCTGCTGCAGATGGACCCCGCCGCCAAGCTGCAGGCCAAGACCAACAGCGCCACGCGCGCCTACATCCTGTACGCGTACAAGCGCACCCAGGTCGAGATCGCCGGTGGCCAGCTGATCGGCGATCGCGACACGCACACCTATGTCTCGGGCAGTACCTCCGAGTGGAATCACGGCATCCAGATCCTCGGCTGCACGCACGTCACCGTGCGCGACCTGTGGGTCGGCAAGTGCGCGGGCGATGGCATCTGCACCGGCAGCAACACTTCGGACCTCGTGATCGCCAACGTGGTTTCGACCCAGAACCGCCGCCAGGGCCTGAGCCTGACCCAGTGCACCAACGTCAAGGTCTACGACAGCGAGTTCTCGTACACCAAGGGCACCAGCCCCGAGTGCGGCATCGACATCGAGCCTGACAACGACTGGGTGGCCTCCAACATCTGGATCGAGAACTGCCGCCTGAACAACAATGCCAAATACGGCATCAACATCTTCCTGCGGGTCAGCAAGGTCACGTTGAACAAGTGCACGATCGAGAGCAACGGCAGCTGCGGCGTCGTCAACGTGGGTGGTTCGGAAGTCACGTTGCAGAACAGCCGCATCCAGAACAACTCCGCCACCGGCGTGCTGTTCTCCGGCGGAAGCACCATGAAGATGACCAGCAATACCTCGTACAACAACTACTGCCGCCTGGGCAACAAGGACCGTGTCGACTTCACCCTGACCGGTTGGGCGAAGAAGATCGAGCGTGACGTGCTGATCAAGTCGGCGGCCACGGGCGTGACGATCGGTACCAACCGCTACCTGTAAGCAACAAGGGGAGGGACCCGATGCGGCGACATGCCGCACCGGTGGGACTGGCGGCGCCGGAAGGCGCCGCCTTTTTTTTGACCGGCAGGAACCGCCCGCGCCAGGCGGCAGGCCGGTGCAGCGCCATTCACCTAGAGCGGACCTTCACTTCGCGGCCGGTAGGGTTCCGTGTTGTCATTGCCCGGACGTGGTGGATGGAATTGCAGACGAGTGGGCCCGATGTCGCGGCGACGGGCCCTGCCAGGGTCCTTGCGCGTTGGCGGGGGCTTCACGTGCCCCCGGGCCTGAAGCGGGCCCTCACCACTGTGTCGATGCTTGGCCTGGCCACCGCCAGCGGTGCGTTCATGGTGTTCCTGACCCAGACGCTGCTCGCGCGCGAACTGGGCCCGGCCGCCTACGGATTGTTCGCATCGTCGCTGGCGACGGTGACGATGGTCGGTCCGCTGGCTGGGTTCGGCCTGACCCAGTTCCGGCTCAAGGTCTATGGCGCGGAAGGGTGGGCGGCCAATCGCTGGCTGCGGCCATCGCTGCGCTTCACCCTGCTCACGACGTCGCTGGCGCTGGGGATCCTCGTTGCATGGTCGCTGTTCATCGCCCCGCACAACGGCACCCGCTTTGCCTTGCTGGCGCTGACCCCGGTGGTGTTCAGCATCCTGGCGATCGACCTGGTCAGCAACAAGCTGCGACTGGAAGAGCGCTTCGGGGCGATGGCGTTGTGGCAGATGGCCATCCCGGCCAGCCGGTTGCTGGTCGCGTTCGCCCTGTTGTTGGTGCCGCAGCTGACCGGACGCTTCGTGGCGCTGAGCTATTGCATGATCTCGATCCTCGTCGCGCTGTCGGTATTCCCGCATGTGCGCAGGATGGTGAGCGGGGATATCGAGTTGCACGGGCACGGGCCGCGCCCGGCGGCCTCCGACCGGGTGGCGATCGATCCCGGGGTTGCCTCCCTGTGGTCGCAGGCGTGGGCCTACGGCGCCTTCGCGGTGCTGTATCCGGTGTTCTTCCAGATCAGCACGATCCTGCTCAAGTACCTGCACAGCGACGCCCAGGCAGGCATGTACAGCATTGGCCTGGCGATCATGACCGCGGTCTACCTGATCCCGGCGACGATCTACCAGAAGTACCTGCTGCTGAAACTGCACCGCTGGAACACCCATGACGTTGCGAAATTCTGGCGGGTGTACCGGCAGGGCAACGTCGCGATGCTGCTGCTCGGGCTGGTGATCAGCGCCGGGATCGTGCTGGTGTCGCCGTGGATCGTGCCGCTGGTGTTCGGTGAGCGCTATCGCGGCGTGGTCGGGATCCTGATGATCCTGGCGATCTGCGCGCCGATACGCTTTCTCTCGACGGCGATGGGCTCCGCGCTTGTCACCGACAACCACATGCGCCTGCGGGTAGTCGCGATGGCGATGGCGACGGTGGTCGCGGTACTGGCCAACCTCCTGCTGATCCCGCGTTTCGGCGCGCATGGGGCGGCATGGGCCACGGTTGCGAGCGAACTGGTGTTGCTCGCAGGCACGTATTGGGGCGTGCAGAAGTTCAATCGGCCGCAGCGTGCGGCGTGACTGAATCCTCCATTCAGGCAGGCGCAGATTTAACAAGCTTGTCACGGCGCGATCCTTATCAAGGCAGCATGCCAGCCCACTCCGGTTACCGCCCCAGGTCGCCCAGCTTCAAACCGCGCGAGCCCGAGGGGCCGCGCGTGTTCAGCGTCCGCGCCATCTACGCGCTCTTCGCCTGCTGGACGTTGTTCTCGGTGTTCGTCTACAGCCACTTCAGCCAGCTGGGCGATGCCAATTCCTACCTTTCCGGCGCCTACGACGACACCGGCCAGGCGCGGACCTATTTCATCACCCTGTTGGCCACGCGCCTGATGGCGCTGGTGCACAGCGACCTCGTCGCGCACCTGGTCTATTCGATGTTCGCCGCAAGCGGCGTGGCCTACATGGTCAAGCAGGCGCGGGTGCATGGCCGCTATCGATGGGCGCTGCTGGCGATCCTGCTGTGTCCCAATTTTGGCGTCTGGGCATCGGTGATCGGGCGGGAGGCGTTGTTCATCGGCCTGCTCGGATTTTTCATGGGCGCGGTCATCGGCTATTACACCCAGCGCGGCTTCGGGCGGCTGCTGCTGGCGCTGGCCTGCGTGGGCGGGATGGTGTTCATCCGCTCGCCCTATGGCATCGGCACGGCGTTGTTCCTGCTGATGTTCCTGGTCTACCTGTGGGGCCCAAGGACGCAGCTGAGCGTGGGCGTGCAGTTCCTGGGTTTCGCGGCGGTGGCGGGATTCGTGCTGTTCCTGTGCTGGCCGATGCTCGACGACTACATCGCCGGCGACGTGCTGCCCAAGGCCAAGACCTTCTTCACCATCAATTCCGACACCACGCGCCTGTGGATGAACCTGACCACGACGCCGCAGCTGTTCAAGAGCCTGTGGTGGACGCTGCCGATGGCGCTGGTGGGTCCGACACCCGGCGAAGTGGCGTCGCGGCCCTTGATGCTGCCGTTCTTCCTGTCTGGCGTGATGGTGCTGTGCGTGCTGCTGTTCTCGCTGCACGTCGCGTGGCGCCGCTCGCCACCGGGACTGGTGCGCAAGATCCTGGTGCTGGGCTGGATGCCGGCGATGGCGCTGATCCTGGTGTCGTACGTGCCGTTCGGCGTCTACAACCCGGGAAGCGGCATCCGCTACGAGTCGTGCTTCCTGCTGTTCATGATCCTTCCTTCCATGTTCCTTTCTGCCGTCACCGCCGAAGAGCCGGAGGCGCCGCTGGTCGGCGTCATCCCGCGTGGCGAGGAATGGCGCGTCCTGGTGCACTGATGAAATTCGTCTTCTACGCCAACACCGACTGGTACCTGTTCAACTTCCGGTTGTCGACCGCGCTGGAATTGAAATCGCACGGACACGAGGTGGTGATGCTGTCGCCGCCGGGCGAATTCGGAGGGCGCTTCGCCGCGCTTGGCTTCCGCTGGATCGCGTTGCAGATGGATCGGGCGAGCCTGAATCCGCTGCGCGAGGCGGCGACGCTGCGCCGGTTGGTGCGCGTGCTCAAGGACGAGAAGCCGGACGTGCTGCACAACTTCACCGTCAAGTGCGCGGTGTACGGCGCGCTGGCGGCGCGTGCAGCGCGCGTACCGGCGGTGGTGAATGCCGTCGCCGGGATGGGGTATGTCTTCACCAGCGAGCGCGCCCACGCCCGTGCGTTGCGACCGGTGGTGAAGGCGCTGATGCGCGGCACGCTCGGCGGCGGGCATTCGCGGCTGATCCTGCAGAATCCCGACGACGCCGATGCCTTCATCCAGGCGCGGATGGTGGCGCCCGACCGGATCCGGGTGATCCGCAGCTCCGGCGTCAACACCAGCCGCTTCGTTCCGCGCCAGAGACAGGCCGATCGCAGGCCGCTGCGGGTACTGCTGGCGGCGCGACTGCTGTGGGAAAAGGGCGTCGGCGAATACGTCGAGGCCTCGCGCATGCTCAAGGCCGAGGGGCGCGATGTGGAGTTCCTGCTCGCCGGCATGCCGGATTACGGCAATCCTCGCTCGGTCAGGCTGGAGCAGGTGCAGCAATGGGCCAGCGAAGGCGCCGTCGAGTGGCTCGGGCATGTCGACGACATGGCGGCGCTGCTCGGTTCCGTGGACGTGATGGCCTTGCCCAGCTATTACCGCGAAGGAGTCCCGAAAAGCCTGATCGAAGGCGCGGCGAGTGGGCTGGCACTGGTCACCACCAACCTCGCCGGCTGCCGCGAAGTGGTCAGCCGGCACGGCGTCGATGGATTGCACGTGGAGCCACGCGATCCGCGTGCGCTTGCCGAGGCGCTGAAGCAACTGGACGATGACCGCAATCTGGTCGCGTTGCTTGGTGCCCGCGCGCGGGAGAAGGCATTGGCGCATTTCGACGAGCGCGCGGTGATCCACAGCACGATCGACGTCTACGACGAGCTGCTGCGCGATCGCGTCACCCGCCGCAAGGAGCCCGCGCGCGTGGAACTCTGCGACCTCGGCACGTCCTGACACGGCCATGGGCCTGATCCATGCGATCGTCGTCTGGCTGACGTACCCGCTCGCGCTGACGACCTGCCTGCTGCTCGTCGGCGTGCTCGCGCTGGCGTTGCGGCGCAAGGTCTGGGCTGCGGCGCTGGTCGCGGTCGGGTTGGGCTGGTCGGCCCTGTGGTCGATGCCGGTGATGTCCGATGCCCTGCGAATGAGCCTGGAGCGCGAGCACACAGCGGTGCCCGCGCGCGCCCTGCCGCACGCCGACGCGATCGTGGTGCTTGCCGGCGGTGGCGGCTACGCGCGCATGGATCGCGCTGGCCTGGACCTGGACGAGATGCACGACAGCAGCAGGATCGCGGCTGGCGCGCGCGCGTGGGTTGCCGGTGTCGCGCCGGTGGTGATCCTCAGCGGTGGCGTCGGTCCGCCGGGCCATCGCGAGGCGGACAACATGGCGCGCGTGATCGCCCGACTGGGCGTTCCGCGCAAGGCGCTGCTGCTCGAGGATCGCAGCCATTCCACCCGCGAGAACGCGCAGTACACGGCGCAACTGGCGCGAGAGCATGGCATCCATCGTGTGGTGCTGGTGACCTCGGCGTTGCACATGCCGCGGGCCAGCCTGCTGTTCCGCAAGGCCGGACTGGACGTGATCGCGCAGCCGGTTCCGGAGATCGCCGATCGCGACGACTGGCTGGATCGCTGGTTGCCTTCTCCACGCGCGTTGTGGCGCAGCGGCCGCGCATTCAAGGAATACGCCGGCCTGCTCGGCGCGACGCTGCGAGGACCCCTCGGCGACGCCGCACCGCGCGTGCAGTGCACGGGTGAAGACGCGGCGAAGACATCGCCAGGATGCGCGCCGGAATCTTCACGCCATTCAGGCATGGGCGGCCCTTAGGCTTCCTGAACGGCGGGAGTCCTGCCGAGTCCAGCCACCCGCGATCCGCGTTCGATGTTGACGATGCGATCGTGTTTCCCCCGCATGGCGGCGGTTTCGCTGCCGGCACGATCGGAAGATCGTCGTGCCAGAGAGCCACGGAGATCCGACTAGTGAATACCATGATCCGCGCCCTTGTGATTCCGGCTGCCGCGCTCGTGCTGCTCAGCGGCTGCATGGGACAGCAACTGTCGACCGGTGAAACGCCGCGCGACAATTTCATCCAGACCGGCGAAGTGAAGGTGGTGCCGATCACGCCCGAACTCGTCGCGGCCAATGGCCCCATCGCCGAAGCGCCGGCCAGCGTCCCGCAGGAACTGCTGTCCTACCAGCCGTCGTCGTACGAAATCCAGCCGGGCGACACGCTGCTGGTCACCGTTTGGGACCACCCGGAACTGTCCACGCCCGCCGGCAGCCAGCAGCAGGCCGTCGCCAACGGCCGCCAGGTGCAGCCCGACGGTAATTTCTTCTTCCCGTATGCGGGCAAGACCAACATCAAGGGCAAGACCATCGAACAAGTGCGCAGCATGCTCACGAGCAAGCTCGGCCGTTACCTCAACGATCCGCAGGTCGACGTCAACGTGGTCGGCTACGGCAGCCGGGTGACGCTGCAGGGCGCATTCACCAACCCCGCGCCGATCGACATGACCACGGTGCCGATGACGCTCGCGCAGGCCGTTGGTCGCGCCGGGATCGACGCAGATCGCGCCGACACCTCGGGCCTGCTGCTCACGCGTGACGGCAAGACCTACGCGCTGGACCAGGATGCGCTCAACCGCAACGGCAGCCTGGCCCAGGACATCTACCTCAAGGCCGGTGACCGGATCTTCCTGCCGTACAACGACCGCAAGGAAATCTATGTGGTCGGCGAAGTCACCAAGCCGCAGTCGATGAGCTTCCGCACCACCAACCTGAGCCTGACCCAGGCGCTCGGACGCGCCGGTGGGCTGGAGCAGAGCACGTCCAACGCCAGTGCCGTGTACGTGATCCGCGGCAGCGAGGACATGAAGACGACGCCGGCCACGGTGTACCACCTGAACATCAAGTCGCCAGCGGCGTATGCACTGGCGGACCAGTTCATGCTGCATCCGGGCGACGTGGTGTTCGTGGGCGCCGCCGGCATCACCCGCTGGAACCGCTTCGTGAACCAGCTCCTGCCCTTCAGCGGCATCCTGCGCAACGCCTCGTTGCTGAATGGCAACGGCAGCGGCCTTTGATCCGGCAGTGACCGACAAGCCCGCCCAGGCGGGCTTGTCGCATTTTGGCCGGCAGGCCGCCGCAGATTTCCTTTGAACCCGCCGACGCGCGGTCCCATACTTTCACACCGCTTTTACCGGACACCGTCATGGAGCCCATGTCGCTTGAAGATCTGGCCCTGCTCGAAGTCCTGCAGAGGATCGACCAGCACGTCGTGCTGACCGACAACGACAATGCCATGCGCCAGCGCATGATCGATGGCGCGCTCATCGAGGAGGGCGAGTACGGCCTGTCGCTGACCGCGGCCGGCATCGAGTTGTGCAAGTCGCTCCAGCACCGCCTCGCCGCCGACCAGCAGGCCGCGAAGATCACGCAGCAGCGGGAGGACGACGCCGCCGGGCAGCAGGGCACGCAGGTCCCGCAGTCGCACGAGGAAGGCGTCACCGCCATCGATTGACCGCGCTGGTCTCGCCCGCTGCGATTCCGGCGGGCTAGAGTGTCGGCACTTCAACGCCGGCATCCCAATGGCCAAGACCGCTACCGCCAAACGCTCCGCCTATGTCTGCGGCGAGTGCGGCGCCGACCACAACAAATGGCAGGGCCAGTGCGGCGAGTGCGGCGCGTGGAACTCGCTCAGCGAGATCGTGCTGGACGCGGTGGCTGCGCGCCCCGCGGCGGCGCGGCGGGACGGCTGGGCAGGCCAGGTCGACGCGCCGGCGGTCACCGCGCTCAAGGACGTCCAGCAGGGCGAACACGCGCGGGTTTCGACCGGCATCGGTGAATTCGACCGCGTGCTCGGCGGCGGCCTGGTCGAAGGCGCCGTGGTGCTGGTGGGCGGCGATCCCGGCATCGGCAAATCGACGCTGTTGTTGCAGGCGGTGGCGTTGATGGCATCGACCCTGCCGGGACTGTACGTCACCGGTGAGGAATCCCTGGCACAGGTAGCCGGACGCGCACTACGGCTCGGGCTTCCGATCGATGGCCTGCACGCATTGGCCGAAACCGGCATCGAACGCATCCTCGAGCATGCCGCGCGCATGCGTCCGCGCGTCATCGTCGCCGACTCGGTGCAGACGCTGTGGACCGAGCAGCTCACCGCCGCGCCCGGTTCGGTCAGCCAGGTGCGCGAATCCGCTGCCCGCCTGGTGCGCTACGCAAAGGAGACGGGGACGGCGGTCTTCCTCGTCGGCCACGTCACCAAGGAGGGCGGCATCGCCGGCCCACGCGTGCTCGAGCACATGGTCGATGCGGTGCTGTATTTCGAAGGCGAAAGCGGCAGCCGCTTCCGCGTCCTGCGCGCGTTCAAGAACCGCTTCGGGGCGGTCAACGAGCTCGGTGTGTTCGCCATGGGCGAGAAGGGCCTGAAGGAAGTGCCCAATCCCTCGGCGATCTTCCTCTCCGGTGGCAGCACGCCGCAGTCCGGGAGTTGCGTCATGGTCACGCGCGAAGGCACCCGGCCCTTGCTGGTGGAAGTGCAGGCGCTGGTCGACGCCTCGCCGCTGTCCAATCCGCGCCGGGTCGCGGTCGGCCTGGAGCAGAACCGGCTGGCGATGCTGCTCGCGGTGCTGCACCGCCATGGCGGCGTCATGGTCGGCGACCAGGACGTGTTCGTGAACGTCGTTGGCGGCATCCGCCTGCAGGAAACCGCTGCCGACCTGCCGGTGTTGTTGTCGGTATTGTCCTCGCTGCGCGACCGGCCGCTGCCCGACAAGACGATCGCCTTCGGCGAAGTCGGATTGTCCGGGGAAATCCGGCCGGTCCCCAACGGCGAGGAGCGCCTGCGCGAAGCCGCCACGCACGGCTTCCGGCGCGCGATCGTGCCGAAGGCGAACGCGCCCAAATCCGGTCATTTCAAGGGGCTGGAGATCATCGCCGTCGAGCGGCTTGCCGACGCCATGGCGACGGCCGAAGCGTAAGCCGGCGACCGGCGTCCGCCCCGTTCCCGCGCCGGGCCCGAGTGACGGATTCCAGGTGCCCGGCGTGGTCGCGGAGCCATGCCGCCGCTCGGGCAACGGGAGGGTACCAGACGTCGCCAAGGCGCTGCTCTTGGCGCGCCGCCAGCGCTTTGCCGGGTCGCGATCGACGTCGCAGCCGGCTGCCCGTCGCCACGCGTGGCGCAGCCGCTTCGCGCCTGCTTCACCGTCGTCGCATCTTGGCCTCACGCCTGCGCGCGATGCTGTCTCCGGTGGACACAGGTTGGCGGGGATCGGCTCCGCTGGTCGCCACCCATCGCACGAGGAGCAACATATGGCAGCTGACCCGCGACCGGCACTGACTCGACATCCCCGCCGCTGGAGCAAGGTGATCTGGGGCACCGCCGCCACGCTGCTCCTGGCCCCGTGGGTCGCCATGCATTTCACGCGCGAAGTGGACTGGGCGCCTGGCGACTTCGCGGTGATGGGGGCCCTGCTGGCGATCACCTGCGGTCTTTGCGAACTGGGCATGCGGCTGTCGGGCAGCACCACCTACCGCATGGGTTTTGGCGTCGCCGTGGTGACGGGTTTCCTCACCGTCTGGGTCAACCTCGCCGTCGGCATGCTCGGCAGCGAAGGCAATCCGGCCAACCTGGCTTTCGCCGGGGTATTGCTGGTGGCGGCCACCGGAGCGTTGCTCGCGAAGTTCCGGCCGATTGGAATGGCCCGCTCGATGCTGGCCGCGGCGCTTGCGCAGGTCGCGGTCGCCGTTTATGCCTTCGCGGGAGGTTATCGCGAGGTCGTGGTGCACATCACGGTGTTCGCGATTGCGTGGCTGGTCTCGGCGTTGCTCTTCCGCGCGGCGGCGAAGCAACAGCAGGGCTAGGCCGTGGCAGGCGCCCGGCATCGGCCAGGGATGCGGGCATGGCCGGGAAATGCCTGCATCGCGCGGGTTTCCCTGCGCGAATACGCGCGGTCAGCGGGGCGCGTTGCCGCCTTGCGGTTGCTCGTCACCCCACATCCGCTCGGCCATCGCCGCGATCATGCTCTCCGCCTTGCCGCCGTCCTGGTCGTCGCAGGCGTCCATTGCGGGCGGCTGTTGCCCTGTCGCGGCGATTGTCGCGTCGGGACGATTGCCCTCATGAAGCGGGCGCTCCGAGCGGTCGGTGGCCTGCTGCGACTGGCCATTCGTCGGGTTGGTCATGGATCTTTCCATCGTTTGCCTTGCGGCTGTGCGATCACGATCGGGGAACCGATGTTGCGGCCGGGTGATGCCATGGGAAATGGTTCAGCTCACGCACGGGTGCCTGCGGTTGGGGCCTCGGTCGCGCCGCGGAAGAATGCCGCGCCCTCTGCCGGTGCCTGATCCGTGAGAAATTAGCGGTTCGACCCGGGAGGACAGCATGTTGCGGAAGACGAAACGCCTGCCCATCGCCCTGGCCTGCGCCAGCCTTGCCTTCGTCGCCGGCACGGCGCTGGGCGCGGCGCCCTCCACCGGCCGTCCGGCAGCGGGGGCCGAAGCCATGCTCGGTTTCACCATCGACCATGCGGCGGCGCAGCGGACGCTGGAGCAGCGATTCGATGCCGGACTCAGCGCCCAGGACCAGCGCGAGTGGCTCAGGCGGATGTCCTCGCAGCCCAACCACGTGGGATCGCCGCACGACCGTGAAAACGCGGCATGGATGCTGGCCCGCTTCAAGGAATGGGGCTGGGACGCGCGCATCGAAACCTTCAGCGTGCTGTACCCGACGCCGAGGAGCGAATCCCTCGAGCTGGTCGCGCCAGCGCACTACAAGGCGACGCTGCATGAGCCACCGGTCGCGGGCGATGCCAGCTCGGCGCTGCCTGGTGCCTTGCCTCCCTACAACGTGTACGGCGGCGATGGCGATGTCACCGCCGCGTTGGTGTATGCCAACCAGGGCATGCCGGACGATTACAAGGAACTCGCGCGGCGCGGCATCGACGTGCGCGGCAAGATCGTCATTACCCGTTATGGCGGCGGTTGGCGTGGGTTGAAACCCAAGCTCGCGCAGGAACATGGCGCGGTGGGCTGCCTGATCTATTCCGATCCGCGCAACGACGGCTACGGCGCCGGCGATGTCTATCCCAGGGGCGGATGGCGCCCGGAGGACGGCGTGCAACGCGGTTCGGTCCAGGACATGCAGCAGTATCCGGGCGATCCGCTGACGCCGGGCATCGGCGCCACCGCCGATGCACCCCGCCTGGCGCTGGGGGATGCGAAGACCATCCTCAAGATTCCGGTGCTGCCGATTTCCTACGCCGACGCGCTGCCCCTGCTGCGCGCGCTCGATGGGCCGATGGCGCCGCGCAACTGGCGCGGCGGCCTGCCTATCGCCTACCACATCGGCGGCGGCGATTCCGCCCGCGCGCACCTGGTGGTGCAGTCGGACTGGCAGCGCAAGGACATCCACGACGTGATCGCCGTGATGCCCGGATCCGTCGAGCCGGACCAGTGGATCCTGCGTGGCAACCACCATGACGGCTGGGTCTTCGGAGCTTGGGATCCGCTGGCCGGCAACGTCGCCTTGCTGGATGAAGCCAAGGCGATTGGTGCCTTGGTCAAAGCCGGCTGGCGGCCGAAGCGGACGCTGGTCTACGCCAGCTGGGATGCCGAGGAGCCGGGCCTGCTGGGTTCGACCGAATTCGCCGAAGCCCATGCCGACGAACTGCAGCGCAAGGCAGTGGTTTACGTGAATTCCGACACCAACAGCCGGGGATTCCTCGACATGGCGGGCAGCCATTCGCTGCAGCGCCTGGTCAACCAGGTTGCTGCAGGCGTCGAGGATCCGGAAACCCACGCCAACGTCGCCGAGCGCGCGCGCGCCAGGATGCGGCTGGACGGCGCATCGGACGACGCGAGCGCGCAGGACAGGGACTTCGCCGCACTCGCGGCCAAGGGCGGTGACCTGCCGATCCAAGCACTAGGTTCGGGTTCGGACTACAGCGCCTTCCTGCAGCACCTGGGCATCGCTTCGCTCAACATCGGCTTCAGCGGGGAGGAGGACCAGGACGGCGTCTACCACTCGCGCTACGACACGTTCGAACACTACGTGCGTTTTGGCGACCCGGGATTCGCCTACGGCGTGGCGCTGTCGAAGGTGGCCGGGCACACCGTGCTGCGCATGGCCGATGCGGACCTGTTGCCGCTGCGGTTTGTCGATTTCAGCGACACGCTCGATCGCTATGTCGCGGACCTGCACCAGGCCATCGATTCCACGCGCACGCAGACCGGGCAGCGCGACGCGTTGATCGATGCGGGCGCCTACCGGCTGGCCGCCGATCCCACCCGTCCCGTTGGGCCACCGGTGCGTGACGCCGAGGTTCCGGTCATCGATCTTGCGCCGCTCGATGCGGCGGCCACGCGGCTCGATCGCAGCGCCAAGGCATTCCAGGCGGCCTATGACGCCCGCATGGCGACGCCGGGACGGATGACGCCCGCGCAGCAGCAGGCGGTCGATGCGGCGATGGCGCGGATGGAGCAGGGATTGACCGACCCAAGTGGCTTGCCCGGCCGTGGCTGGTACAAGCACATGATCTACGCGCCCGGGCTGTTGACCGGCTACGGGGTCAAGACCGTGCCGGGCGTGCGCGAGGCAATCGAGCAGCGGCGCTGGGACGAGGCCGGTCGCTATGCGGTCGTCACCGCCCGGGTGCTGGACGGGTATCGCACGCAGCTGGATCGGCTGACGGCATTGCTGGAACAGTAGATGCATCGCGGCGGTCGGCGGCCATGACGTATCCTTCCCGCCGTGTCCGCATCACGACGGGGCAACGCCGGCTGGCGTAAAAGCATGCGTACACCGGCTGCAGGAAACCGCCATGGGAAACGACCACGAGCAACGACGCGCCGACACGATTCCGGCACTCGATCGCAGCACGACGGGCAACTCGCCCAATTCGCGTAGCGGCAAGATCGAAGACACCCTGGACCGCGATGCCAGGCGAGCGGACCGGATGCTCGGCAGCGTTGACGAAGGCGGGGAGAGGCACCGCGGAGATCCCGTCGGCTGATCCAATCGCCCGATCCCGTCGCCCGATCCCCTCGGGTGAGGGCGGCTGATCACGTTGGCTGATCTGCGGCGGCGGTAGAAGGCTCGGGCGCCCGGTACCCCGCGAGCGAGCCGTTCCGCGCCGCTCCCACCACCGGACGTCGTTGGACAACCGCCGGGTTGGCCCGCGCGCACCGCCGATCGGCCTGCAGCCCAGGTTCAAGGCAAAGGTGCGAAGATGCGCCCCGTTTGGCGCCGCACCCTGCCGCGCCGCGCCTGCTGCGAATTCCCTTGAAAACTCCCCTCGGCCTCCAGGCGCTGATCGACGACGGCGTCATCGATGACGTGCTGCGTCCGCTCAAGAGCGGCAAGGAGGCAGCCGTCTACGTGGTGCGCAGCGGCGGCGAAGTGCGTTGCGCCAAGGTCTACAAAGACATGGCCCAGCGCAGTTTCCAGCAGCGCGTCCAGTACCAGGAAGGCCGTAAGGTGCGTGGCAGCCGCGAGGCGCGCGCCATCGGCAAGGCCAGCAAGTACGGCCGCAGGCAGCAGGAAACCGCCTGGAAGAACACCGAAGTCGATGCGCTCTACCAGCTGCGCGACGCGGGCGTGCGGGTGCCCGAGCCCTTCGGCTATTTCCATGGGGTGCTGGTGATGGAACTGGTGACCGATGCGGAAGGATTTTCCGCGCCGCGCCTGGGCGAGGTGGAGCTCGATCCAGGGCAGGCGCGCGAGTTCCACCAGGTGCTGATCCGACAGGTGGTGCGCATGCTGTGCTGCGGGCTGATCCATGGCGACCTGTCGGCGTACAACGTGCTGGTCGGAAGCGATGGCCCGGTCGTGATCGACTTTCCGCAGGTCGTCAGTGCCGGTGGCAACAATGCCGCGCGCACCATGCTGCTGCGCGATGTCAACAACCTCACGGCGAACCTCGGGCGATGGGCCCCGGAATTGCTGGACACCTGGTACGGCGAAGAGATGTGGGCGCTGTTCGAAGCCGGGGTGCTGCAGCCGGAGACCGGGTTGACCGGGCGTTTCACCCCCGATGCGCGGATCGTCGACCTGGATGGCGTGCGCGATGCGATCAACGACGCGCGCCAGGAAGCGTTGATCCGGCAGCAGGGCCGCGAAGCGGCAGCCGAAGCCGACTGATCGCCACACCGTGGCTCGCGTCGGCCAACCGGTACTGCAACAAGGCATCGAAGGCACCGCCGCAGGCGCGTGCGGGTGCTACATTCGCCCCCCTGCGCGACCGGCGCGGACCGCGGGCGATACGATGGCGAACGACGATTCCAACTATCCGATCGGCACCCCCGGCGTTCCCTGGGGCACGCATGAGGTCGCGCAGTGGCGGGCGGGGCAGGTCCGTCGGCGCAGTTACCAGGGCGAGGTCCTGGACGCGATCGAACGCCTGCGTTCGCGCTTCGAGGTCGAGGCGTATGGCGAGCTGGACTACGGCGCCGACGGGCGCTATCCGCTCTTCTCGGTCCGCAGCCGCGACTGGAACGACGACCTTCCAGTCGCGTTGGTCACCGGCGGCGTGCACGGCTACGAAACCAGCGGCGTGCAGGGCGCGCTGCAGTTCCTCGACCGGCATGCGGCCGACTACGCCGGGCGCATCCGCCTGCTGGTGGCGCCCTGCATCAGCCCCTGGGGCTACGAGCGCATCCATCGCTGGAATCCGGATGCCATCGATCCCAATCGCTCCTTCCGGCGCGAGAGTCCTGCGCGCGAGTCGGCCGCACTGCTGGACCTGGTCGCTCCGCTGCGCGATCGAATCCTGTTGCACATGGACCTGCACGAGACCACCGACAGCGACGAAACCGAATTCCGCCCCGCGCTCGCGGCAAGGGAGGGCGAGGCATTCCTGCCGGAAGGCATTCCCGACGGTTTCTACCTGTGCGCCGACAGTGCCAATCCGCAACCGGAATTCCAGCAGGCAGTCATCGCCGCGGTGGCCAGGGTCACCCACATCGCACCCGCGGACGAGAAGGGCGAGATCATCGGTTCGCCGGTCGTCGCGCCGGGCGTGATCGAATACGACTACGCGCAGCTGGGGCTGTGCGCCGGGATCACGCCGGCCAGGTACACGACGACCACCGAGGTGTATCCCGACAGCCCGCGGGCGACACCGGAGCAGTGCAACGCGGCGCAGGTGGCCGCGGTGCGCGCGGCGATCGAATACGCACTGGGCCGCGGGCGGTGACTTCGGCGCGACGGCCGCACGCTCGCGGGGACATGCCAGTGCCGCCCGGGCCGGCGAAGCGCCCCCGACCAGGCCGAACGCCTACTTCGCCAGCGCCTCCACGGCGTCCAGCGTCTGGGTGACGTGCTGTTTGGGATCGAGGTTGGAATAGACGTGGACGATCGTGCCCGACGGCGCGATCACGTACGACGTGCGGTCCGACCAGCCGGGCTTCAACGTGAGCAGTGCGTCGTATTGCCCGGCGATCTTCGCGCCCACATCGGCAGCGACCGCGAACTTGCCGCTGCAGTGCTCGGTTTCCTTCGAGAAGTCGGCGAGTTGCTCGGTATTGCCGGCAGTCACGCCGATGACCGTCGCATGCTGGGCCCGGAACTTTTCGATCGCCTGCGAGAACAGGTGCGCCTCGATGTTGCAACCGGCGGTGTGTGCGGCGGGGAAGAAGTAAACGACGACCGGTCCCTGCTTCAATGCATCGGCCAGGTTGAAGGTGAACGGCTTGCCGGCGAGATAGGCAGGCGCGCTGAACTCCGGGGCCTGCGCGCCGACCTTCAGTGCGGCGTGCGCCGGAAGCGCGCACAGGGCGGCCAGCATCGTGGCAAGGGCGATGGTGTTGAACCTGGATGTCATGGCGTTGCTCCGTGGGGCTGGAGGCCTTATACACCCGGCGTAGGCGCGTCGCGTCACGGACAAGTCGCATCCGCGTGATAATCGGCCGATGACGACCCTCCTCCAGCGCAGCGCCCGGGCGCTGCTGGCCAGCATCGTGCTGGCAATTTCGAGCCTCCCCGCGGCACGCGCGGCCGACGCGCCGTCCGCCCACACCATCGTGCTGGTCCGGCACGGGAACTACGTCGACGATCCACGCGCCGATCCCCGCCTGGGCCCCGGGCTGTCGCCGCTCGGCGTCGCCCAGGCGCAGCTGGTGGGCGCGCGGCTGGCGGGATTGCCGGTGCGGTTCGATGCCATGCTCGTCAGCCCGCTGCAACGGGCGCGCGACACCGCCGCGCTGATCGCCGTGGGTTTCCCGGGACGGCATTTCGACATCATCGACGACCTGGCCGAATGCACCCCACCGACGCGACGGCACGAGGTCATCGCGAACGAGACGCCGGAGGACCTGGCCGCCTGCGCGGCGCAGCTGGACCGTGTGTTCGCCCGGTATTTCAAGCCTGTTGCCGGGCACGAGCGGACCGACCTCATGGTCTGCCACGGCAATGTCATCCGCTATCTGGTGACGCGCGCGTTGGGGGTGGACACCAGTGCATGGCTGGAGATGTCGCCCGGCCACGCCAGCATCACCCGCATCCGGGTCGAGGCGGATGGGCGCTTCAAGGTGCTGTCGGTCGGCGATGTCGGGCACATTCCGCCGGCCCTGCGCACCGGGTCCACCGGCGATCCCGAGCGCAGCCTGGCGATCCCCGCGCTGCCCCTGGGCGCGCCGGATGGCGGGCGGGGTGCCGCGCCCGGTGTCGCCACCGCGTTCTGAGCTTCGATCCCGGGGAAGCCGATGCCACGACTCCAGCGCCTCATCGCGGTCGCCTGCCTCTGCATGGCGTGGGCCACGGGTGCGCATGCCGGCGACGACGACGCGCCGGCGGGCACCGTGTACACCGGGCGGCTGGGCGCGCAGCCGATCGTGCTGGCGCTCGATCCGGTCGCCGACGACGCCGTGAGCGGCCGCTATTTCTACGTCCGCCACCACGCGGACCTCGTGCTGAGCGGGCCGGCCGGCGACCCTGACCACCTGCACCTGCTCGAAGGCAGCGATGCGGAGCCCGGCAGCAGTCCGCACCTGGATCTCACCCGGCAGGATGACGGCGGCTGGCGCGGGACCTGGCAGGGTCCGCACGGCAAGCCCTTGCCCCTGATCCTGCATCCGGCCGCGGCACCGCCCATCGCCGGCGACGCCGCACCGTACCTGCGCCAGCGTGCGCGCACGAATGCCTACGACGCCTGGCGCCTGTCGGGCCTGGGCCTGCGGCGCGGTGCGCGCAGCACGTTCATGGGACACACGCTGCAATGGTGGCGACAACCCGAATCGAAGATCGAGCTGTTCCAGATCCTCGACGGGTATCCGGCCGCACGCCGCGACCGCATCAACGCAGTGCTGTTGGATCGCCTTTGGAGTGAGGTGAGCGCGTATTACGACTGCATGGCCACGACCGGGCCGCTGGGCGGCGACTACACGCAGACTGTGACGCCAAGGCTGCTCTCGCCATCGCTGGTCAGCATCAGCGTGTTCACCGAATACGACTGCGGCGGCGCGCATCCGGATTTCGGCGACTCGCCGATCAACCTCGATGCGCGCGATGCCCGCGCGTTGACGCTGGAGGATGTGCTCTGGGTCGGGAAGGGCCATCCGTTCCGCTACACCGACGACCTGGAGCAGGATCCCGCGCAACCAGCGGCGGCGACGGCGGTAGACGCGGATTTCGACACGTTCTCCGACTATCGCGAAAAATTTCTCGCGCCGTGGCTGGCCGCTCGCCTGGCCGCGTTGTATCCCGGCCAGGTGGCCGGCGAAGGCGATGGCGACGACTGCGGATACGACGATCCGTCCATATGGCAGTTTCCCGACTGGTACCTCACGCCCGATGGGATCTTCTTCACGCCGTCGGTCCCGCGCGCCGCCCGCGTTTGCGAGGCCAACGACGACTGGTCGCTGCTCCCGTACGCCGAGGTCAAAACGCATCCGGGCGGCGTGGCACTGTCGCTGCCCTGACCGATCCGGGTGCCCGCGCGTCGCAAGGGCGGCTCAGCCGCGAGCCCTGCAGGCCGCTGCAGCGGAGGCGAAGGGTTCAATGCGTCGAAGCCGCGCAGCCATCCGTGCGGGCTGTTGCACGCGCTTTGATCTGGATTTCCGGCCGACACGTTAGGCTGCGCGACCCACCGGATCACCCGACGCCATGACCGACCAACCAGCAGCACCCGCCGGCAATGCAGGGCACGCCATGATCTACAGGATCGTGAGCCCCGAGCATGTCTGTCCCTTCGGCGAGCGTGCGCTGGCCCTGCTGCAGGGAGCGGGCTTCGAGGTGGACGACCGCTGGCTGGAGACGCGCGCGCAGGCCGATGCGTTCATGGCCGAGCAGGGCGTGAGCACCACGCCGCTGGTGTTCGTCGATGGCGAGTGCGTCGGAGGTTGCGACGACCTCGTGCGATGGCTCGGCCCGCGCGAATAATCGCACCACCGCTGCACACCACACGCACCGACGACGGATACCCCCACGCAATGTCGCATCTGTTCGATCCTCTGACCCTCGGCGACCTTACCCTCAGGAACCGCATCGCGGTGTCACCGATGTGCGAGTACTCGGCGGTCGATGGCCTGCCGGGCGACTGGCACCTGGTGCACCTGGGCAGCCGCGCCGTCGGCGGCGCCGGCCTGGTGTTCACCGAGGCCACGGCGGTGTCGCCGGAAGGCCGCATCTCGGCCGGCGACACCGGCCTGTGGAATGCGGCGCAGCAGGTGGCGTGGGCGCGCATCGCCGCGTTCATCGCCGGGCAGGGCGCGGCGCCGGGCATCCAGCTCGCGCACGCCGGCCGCAAGGGCAGCACGCACGTGCCCTGGCGTGGTGGCAAGACATTGCCGATCGAGGAAGGTGGCTGGACGCCGGTGGCGCCCAGTGCGATTGCGTTCGCCGACGACTATCCATCGCCGGCGGCCCTGGATTCGGCCGGCATCGCGAAAGTCGTCTCCGACTTCGCCGCCGCGACCGTGCGCGCGCGCGAGGCCGGCTTCGCGGTGATCGAGATCCATGCCGCGCACGGTTACCTCTTCCATGAATTCCTCTCGCCGCTGTCGAACCGGCGCGAGGACGGGTACGGCGGTTCGCTCGCCAATCGTGCGCGCCTGCTGCGCGAAGTGGTGGCGGCCGTGCGCGCTGCCTGGCCGCGCCCGGCGCCGCTGGTGGTGCGGGTATCGGCCACCGATTGGGTTGATGGCGGCTGGGATATCGACGAGTGCGTCGAGCTGTGCCGCTGGTTGCGGCAGGACGGCGTCGACCTGATCGATTGTTCCAGTGGCGGCAACGTCCCGCACGCGTCGATCCCGGTGGCGCCGGACTACCAGGTGCCTTTCGCCGCGCGCATCCGCCGTGAGGCCGGCATCGCGACCGGGGCAGTGGGGCTGATCACCGATGCGCGCCAAGCCGATGCGATCATCGCCCGCGGCGACGCCGACCTGGTGCTGTTGGCACGCGAACTGCTGCGCGATCCTTATTTTCCGCGACGTGCGGCTGCGGAGCTGGCGGTCCAGCTTGTGGCGCCGCAGCAATACGCGCGGGCATGGTGAGCCCCGCGGCGCGTCTTTGGCGCGGCATGGCCTGGAAGCGGTGACGGGGCCGGCACGGCTTGGGATATAGTGCGCCCCCTCCGGGCACGCCGTCCGATGGTGGCCCTGTCGCCTGTCTCGCGTAACCCGGGCCGAGCCATCACCCCAGGGGAAAATCCATGTTCATCTCCAAGCGCCTGGCTGCGCTGGTGCTGCTGTCCTGCGCATTGTGGTTCACGCCGACCGGCGCCCGCGGCGCGGAAAGTTTCGACAACTGCACCGGCTATATCGACTCGCTGCCCGCCACGATCACCACGCAGGGCACCTGGTGCATGCGCAAGGATCTCGCCACTTCGATCAACATGGGCAACGCGGTCACGATCGCAACCAACAACGTGATCATCGATTGCAACGACTACAAGATCGGTGGCCTGGGCGGCGGATTGGGGACCAGCGCGGCCGGCATCGTGTCGGTGCAGAACAGCAACATCACGATCCGGCACTGCAACGTCCGCGGCTTCAAGGTCGGGATTTCGCTGGGCTATGACCCGGGAGGTGCCGCATTGACGGCCGGCGATGTCATTGAAGACAACCGGCTCGACGGCAATACCCTGGTCGGCATCCTGGTTCAGTCAGACGGCGCGACGGTTCGCCGCAATGCCGTGGTCGATACCGGTGGAAGCACCTTCGCGACCGAAGCGATTGGAATCTCGGCGACGTCCGGCGTTGACATCGTCGACAACCTGATCGACGGGGTTTCGCCGACCGATGCCTCCGAGGCGTCGACCTACGGCATCTTCGCCATGGACAGCCAGGGCACCGCGATCTCTGGCAACCGGATCCGCAACGTCATCGCCAACAGCACGGCCTTCGGGATCGGACTGGCATCGGACACCGCGGGGGTCGCGGTTCTCGACAACGTCATCTACCTTCCCGACGGGACCGGAACCGGCATCGTTTGCTTCGATCCCCAGAACAGCGACGTGGTGGTCCGCAACCTCATGACCGGCCCGGGGACCGGACTGTCGAACTGCCGCGACGGCGGCGGCAATATCGGCGGTTGATGGCTTCCGGAGGCATGGCTTGAAGTTCCCTGGGGCGATTGACGGCGGCATGCATCGCTGAGTCGCGCGCTGGCATGTCGTAGGACAGCGTCAGAAGGTCGACATGGTCGGCCGGGATCGCACGGCAGCCCCGGGGCCGGTCCTGCGCGATCGGATCGCCCACCGCGGGGACGGCGGCGACCGGCGGCGCGCCACCGGCCGGCACTGCAGGCTGGGACGGCGTCGCGTCGGGCAGCGCCAGCGCAGCAGCGAGCGTCCAAGACAGCATCCGGCACCGTCACCGGGGAAGATCACATCCGGCAGTCGAGGGCGAACACGCTCGCCGGAAACCGCCCGGCCCACACCCGGTTGGCGGGCGCGTCAGTGCAGGTTCACGTGGGCGACGTTGTCCCTGGCGTCCTGTTTCGGATCGCCGCCCAGCAGGATCCGGATCCCGGCCAGCAGGCTGCCCGTGTTGCGCCAGATTTCGGCATGGGCTGGATCGAAACGCAGCAATGCCAGCCTGGGGTCGTCCTTGCCGCCCTCGTACCAGGCGGCGGCGAATGGATTCCACAGCCGGTCGATCGTCGCCCGGTCCTGGTCCAGGGCCAGGCGGCCTTCGATGCTGGCGAACAGGTCGTGGTCCTTGGCCACGTAGGCGACGACGGCGCCGTCGCCGCGGTCGAGTTCGCGCACCAGCGCGTTGTCCGTCGCGGTGAAGAACCACAGCGGCCCGCTGTCGCCTTCGACCTGCGCCGTCATCGGGCGCAGGTGGCCCCGTTCGGCGCCGCCAAGCCCGAGCATGACCGTGCGATCGTCGCCCAGTCCCTTCCACAACGCCCGCTGCAGATCCTGTTCCGTCTCGACGGTCATCGCCTTCTCCCAGCCCAAACAGGCTGGCAGCGTAGGCCGCCAATGCGGAACATCGCGTCAACATGCACGCCGCACGGCGCCGTGAATTGCCGGATCAGCGCTCGAACCACGCGCCGCTATCGGCGAGGCCGGCTTGCATCGAGCGCAGCGAGCGCGTGTCGGCATTGACGATCCGCAACCCGTACCTGGGTTGCGTCAGCGACGGGTCCAGGAAATCGCGGCGCGTCGCAAGCACGTGGACGTTGTCCTTGGACCACTGCGCGGCGATGTAGGCATGGTTGGCCGTGCGTGAAATCGTCAGCATCCGCAGGTTGGAGCCGTCGGCATTGATCACGTACAGCGGTTCGTAATGGCAGCTGCAGCTTCCGGCCGTGTCGTAGACCTCGCCGGTGAACGCGATGCGCCGACCATCCGGCGACCAGCGCGGGGAATACCCCGTCCCGAGCTCCATGCTGGCCCCGGTGGCGAAGTCGACCCGGGTCATGGTTTCGGCATACGGGTAGAAATTCGCGTACACGCCCTGGCGGCCATCAGCGGAAAATTCCAGCCGCTTGGGCTCGTCCACCACGCGATCGTCGAGCACCGTCGCCGCACCGGTCGTCGCATCGACGCGATACGCCAGCGAGCGCCACGTGGGTTCCAGGCTGCCGGTGTAGTAGCCGGCCTGCACGAACATCGCCTTGCCATCGCGCGACCACGCCGGTCGCTGCAGTTGCGCCGGGCGCGGTGGGCAGAACAGATCGCGGTGGTGGCCGTTTTCCTCGATGACCGCCAGGCAATTGCGATCGCTGTAGTTGGCGATGTAGCCGATGCGGTTGGTCGGCCCCCAGACCGGCAGCACGAAACTGCCGGCGGTGAAGGTCAGGCGGGTGACGTGTTTCGTGCGCGGATCGAGCGTGAACAGGTTGAACCGCGTGTCCCCGCGGCGCGACCGGGTGACTCCGTGCTCGAAGACGATGCACGTTCCATCGGGCGACCAGCTCGCGCTGTCGTCGATGGTGGCATCGCCGAGCTTGGTCAGCGCCAGGCTGCGGCTGCCCGATCCGGCCAGCAGGAGACTGCTGCTTTGCAGCGTCCCGTCGGCGTTGACCTTCGGTTGGCTGAAGACGATCCGGCTGATCCCGGCCGCCTGCGCCGGCCATGCGGATCCAGCCAGCGCCGCGGCAGCGGCGAAGACCAACGCAATGGCGTTGCGGGCGAATGGCATGTGCATGGCGGTTTTCCCCTGCGTGATGGACAACACGATTTGTCGCGTCGCATCGTTGCCGCGCCATGGCTCACGATCAGGTGAAAAACGCCGGGGAAAATGCGTTTGGGCGCAACCGCCGATGACTCGTTCACGCGATTGCGCGTGCGCACGGTGAAGCCATCGGGCACGGTGCGTGCATCGTGATGCGCGTTGGATGCGATGGCTGCATCTCCACCTTCACCCTGGAGTCATGACGCTGACCAGGCGACAGCTCCGGCGTTTGCGTATGCTCGTCGCGCGCGTTCATCATCGGTCGGCGGCGTGGCTGGCCATCCGCTGACTGCGCGCTCACGAACGCGCTGGCATGTTCGGCCAGTGCACATCATCCAGCCGCCCATCGCGAGCGAGGCCTGCCCATGAACCTTTGCCTGAAAGTGTCCGCGGCGGCGTTCGCCGTATTGCTGGCCGGTTGCGTGAGTTACCCGGGAGACCCGGGCTACGGTGGCTACCCGGGCAACGGCTATCCGCCGGCCAACGGATACCCCAACGGCTATCCGCCACCCAACGGTTATCCCGGCGGCTATCCGCCACCCAACGGCTATCCGCCTGGCGACGCCTATCGCGGCGCCACCATCCGTTGCGAATCCACCGACAACAACACGCGGCATTGCGCGGTAGGTACCCGCGGGGGCGTGTACCTGAGCCGGCAACTGTCCGATTCGCCCTGCACGCAGGGACGCACGTGGGGCTATGACAATCGCGGCATCTGGGTGACCGGTGGCTGCCGCGCCGAATTCGTCGTCGGCGCCGGCGGCTATCCGCCCTACGGCGCGGGGCCCTACGGTGGTGGCGTCGGCAATGGCGGCGGCCAGGTCGTGCGCTGCGAATCGCAGGACGGGCACTCACGCCATTGCGATGCGCCGGTCTATCGCGGCGTGCAGTTGCAGCGGACGTTGTCCGATTCGGCCTGCATCGAAGGCCGCACCTGGGGCTGGGATCGCACCGGCATCTGGGTCGACCGCGGCTGCCGGGCGGAATTCCGCGTCTACTGACGGCCCATTGAATCCGGGCGCCGGAATCACCGGCGCCCGTGCAACTCAGTCGGCGGCATCGCGCACGTCGTCGGCAGCCTTGCCGACTTCGCGCTGTACCTTGCCGGCGTTCTTTTCGATGTTGCCCGAAAGCTCCTTCGAGCGATCGCCGGTGACCTTGCCGACGCCTTCCTTGACCGCGCCCTTGAGTTCGTGCGAAGCGCCGTCCTTTCGGTTGTTGTCCATGGGGTTCTCCTGTTAGCCGGGATCGGCAGTGACAGCTTTACGCCATGCCGGGTTGCCGCATCGTGAGCAGTCGCCTCCGAGACGCGCAGCCGGATGCCCGCATCGCGCATTCATGCGAGCATTGCGCCCTCTGAAGGCAAGGATCTCCCATGCGCGCGTCGATGACCGGAAGTTGTGCGTTGTTCATGTACCTGCTCGTTGCGCCGCCATTGGCGCGCGCGCAAACCGCCCCCGCGCATGCGCATGCAGCGCCCAGCGCGGCGACCGCCACGCTGGCATCGGCCGAAGCATTCTCCAAGGCCCATCCGCGCAACGCCGATGGCTGGGTGGCGCTGGCGCGTGCACGCTTGATGGCCGGCAAAGCCGAGCCGGCGATCGCCGCTGCGCAGAAGGCCACCCAGCTCGCGCCGGGCAATGCGCAGGCGTTCTTCATGCTGGGCAACGCGTACGGCATGCGCATCGGGCAGGTAGGCATGTTGTCGAAGATGAGCATCGCGCCGAAGCTGCGCGATGCCTTCGAGCGCACGGTGCAACTCGATCCGGGTCAACTGGAGGCGCGCGGCGACCTGATTTCGTATTACCTGCAGGCGCCGTCGATGCTCGGTGGCGGTATCGAGAAGGCGCGCGCGCAGGCGGTCGAGATCGGCAAGCGCGATGCCGCGCAGGGCCTGCTGGCGCGGGCCGGCATCGCCCGCTTCGAGCACAAGGCCGACCTTGCGCTCTCGCTGTACCGCAACGCGCTTGCCGCAAAGCCGCACGATCGCGATACCCGGCTGGCCGTGATCATGGGCTACGAGCAGATGGAGCGGTGGGCGGATGCCTTCGGCCTGCTGCATGCCTGGACCGTCGAGGATCCGTCCACGGGCGCCGCTTGGTACCAGACTGGCCGCGCATCGGCCTTGTCCGGGTTGCATGCGGACGAAGGCATCGCCGCACTTCAGCGCTACCTGGCGATGCCGCACGCCGCCGACGACGTCGACAACAAGCATGCGCTGTATCGCATGGGGCAGATCCAGGCCAGGGCCGGCCGCAAGGCCGACGCCCGTGCCAGCTGGCAGCAGGCGCTGAAGCTGGATCCGGACTTCACCGAAGCGCGAGAGGCGTTGGCGGCCTCGTAAGGAACGCGGGCTTGTGCAAAGCCGGCGGCGTCGCGTCGTGACGCGCGCTCAGCGGAACACCAGCACCAGCATAAGCACGACGTTCACCAGCAGCAGCGGCAACGCGGTCGGTACCTGCGCGCGGATCACGCCGTTGGGATCGTCGAGCTCGAGCAGCGCGGCGGGAACCAGGTTGAAGTTGGCCGCCATTGGCGTGAGCAGCGTGCCGCAGTAGCCGGTCAGCATGCCCAGCGATCCGAGGATCGCCGGATCGGCGCCATGGCGCTGGATCAGCAGTGGTAGTCCAATGCCCGCGGTCATCACCGGGAACGCCGCGAACGCATTGCCCATGATCACGGTGAACAACACCATCCCCGACGCGTAGGCCAGCAGGCAGGCGACGCGGCTGTCGGTCGGGATCACTGCCGAGACCAGCGCGGCGACGGCGTCGCCCACGCCACTGGCGGCGAAGACACCACCCAGCGTGGCCAGCACCAGCGGCAGCAACGCGGCCCAGCCCATGGTGTCGAGCAGGCGACGGCCTTCCGAGGGTGCGGCCAGCAGCGGCTCGCGGGTCACTAGGATCGCCGCGGCCGCCGCGATCACGCTGGCCAGCGCGAGGCCGATCAGGGTCGCGCTGCCTTCGCCGAGCAATGGTCGTCCCGCCAGCGTCAACGCCGGTCCCGCGATCGCCACCAGCACCGTCAGCAATGGGATCAACAGCGCCGGCACGAACAGCCAATGTCCCAGCCGCAGCGCGGAAGCCTGGCGTTGTGCTGCGGGTGCTTCCTCGTGCGACGCGCGGCGCATCCGCACCGCGAGCAGCGCCAATGCGATCACGCCGATGCCGGCCAGTTGCGCCGGTCGCGGATCGCCAGACTTGCTCGCGGCAAGGATCGCGTCGCCACCGGCGAACAGCAACGCCAGCACCGCCCAGAACCCGGCATGCATCCAGCGCCGTTCGCGCGCGTTGCGCCACGCGGCGTACAGCAGGAAGGCCGCGAGCAGCCAGTAGAAGACGCCGATGTCCAATGGCAACAGGCGCATCAGGAGCCCGCGTTGCCGCGTTTGCGCAGCAGCGCGCGCTGGAACAGCACGATCCGGATCGCATGGATCACGAACGCCGCGATCGCCGTCGGCAACGCCCATAGCGCGATGTGCAGCGGCTCGAGCACGATGCCGTTCTGGGCGAAGAAGCCCTGGATCAGCAGCACCGCACCCAAGGCGACGAAGACATCCTCGCCGAAGAACAGGCCGACGTTGTCGGTGGCCGCATCCAGCGCCAGCAGGCGTTGGCGCTCCTGCTGATCGATCGCGCCGAAGGTCTTCACCGCGGCGGCTTCGCTCATCGGCGCCAGCAGGGGCCGCACCGTCTGCGCCGGGCCGGCGACGTTGGTCAAACCGAGCATGCTCAGCAGCTGGCGCAAGCCGAGGTAACCGATCAGCAGGCGCGCCAGGGTCATGCCGCGCAGGCGCAGGATCCAGCCATGGACATGCTCGCGCAGCCCCGCGCGCTCGAGCACGCCGATCGCCGGCAGCGTCAGCACGAACAGCAGCAGCGCGCGATTGGAGACGAAGCTTTCGCCCAGCAACGCCAGTAACGCGCCGACCGACTTGCCCGCGAGCAGGCCGCTGGCCAGGCCCGCGGCGACGACCACCGCGACCGGATTGAAGCGGATGACGAAGCCGATGACGACGATCGCGATGCCCAGCAGCGGCCAGTAGTTCATTGCGCATGCCCCGGCGCGCGGATGTCGACGCCTTCGTCTCCCAGCGCGGCGCGCAGCGCGGTGGCGAAGGCGACCGCATCGACGCGGTCGCCATGCAGGCACAGTGTGTCCGCGCGCAGTGGCACGCGCTGGCCATCGCGCGCGATCACGTCGCCCTCGCGCAGCAGGCGCCGCACCTGCGCCAGCGATGCATCGAGATCCTCGATCATCGCGCCGGGCGTTCCACGCGGCGCCAGGCGGCCATCGGCCTCGTAGGCGCGCTCGGCGAACACCTCGTGCGCGACCCGGAGTCCCTGCGCGCTGCCTGATTCGGTCAGGTGCGATCCCGACAGACCGAATAGGATCAATGCCGGGTCGACATCCCGCACCGCGGATGCGATCGCATCGGCAACAGCACGGTCGCGCGCGGCGACGTTGTACAGCGCCCCATGCGGCTTGACGTGGTGGAGCGTGGCGCCGGATTCGTTGCAGGCCGCCTGGAGCGCCCGGACCTGGCGGATCACGGATGCATGGATTTCGTCCATCGACAGCGCCAGCTCGCGCCGCCCGAAGTGCGCCCGGTCCTCATAGGAAGGATGCGCGCCGATCGCCACGCCGTGTCGCTGGCACAGCGCGACCGTTTCGCGCATCGACCCGGCATCGCCCGCGTGTCCTCCGCAGGCGATGCTGGCCGAGCTGACCAGCGGCACGATGGCCGCGTCGTTGCCGCAGCCTTCGCCAAGGTCGCAGTTGAAATCCAGCCGGACCACGGCGACGGCGGGTCAGGGCGCCGGTGCCGGCGCCGTCCCGGTACTGGCCGGCATCGGCGCCGCGACGGTGGACGCGGCCGCCGGTGCGCTGCTGGCATTCGCGGCGGGCGCAGCGGGGGCGGGGGCGGTCCACAGCTTGGTCTCGGGCTTGCCACCGAGCATCTGCGCGCGCACCAGCGGGATCGGCGGACCGCCGTAGCTGAGGAACTGGTCGTGGAAGGCCTTCCAGCCTTCGCGGCCGCCGTGGGTCTTCGTCCAGTCCTCGCGCAGCTGCATGATCATCAGCTTGCCCAGGGTGTAGTTGAGATAGGCCGGGTCGTAGGTGCCGCGCGCCGCCTGCTGGCTGGCGTTGCCCGGATCCTGGAAGGCCTTGTCCTTGAACATCTGCTCGGACTGGGCGACGGTCATGCCGCCGGTATGCAGCCCGATCGCGGAGATGAAGCGCACGTCGCGCAGCAGCGCTTCGCTGAGCTGGCCGATATGCGTTTCCGGCGTCGCGCCGCCCAGCCCGGCGTCGAACATCATCTCCTCGGTGTAATGCGCCCAACCTTCGGCATAGGCGTAGCCGACGTACAGCTGGCCGAACTTCCACTGCGCGCGGTTGGCGTGCAGGAACTGCAGGAAGTGGCCCGGCCAGACTTCATGCGCCGAGGTGAACAGAAGCACCGACTTGCCCGGGATGTAGGCCTGCTGCTCGGCCTTCGGCCAGGTCGGATCCGGCGGCGCGATGTAGTACACCGACGGCAGATTCTTCTCGTACGGGCCGGGAATCTCGATGTAGGCGAAGTTCCAGCGGTTGAACGGCGGCGCTTCCTCGACCTTGGCCTGCTCGGTGCCCGGGATCGTCACCAGGTCCTTGTCGACGATGAACTGCCGCAGTCCCGCGAGTTGCGCGCGCGCGCCTTCGACCGCGCCGCCCTCGGGCTTGTCGGCATTGACCTTGGCCACGCAGTCGGTGAGCGATTTGCCCGCCGCGTACTGGTCGCAGGCGGCCTTCAACGCATCGAGGTTGCGCTGCAGGTCGGCTTCACCGGCGGCCTTGAGCTGGTCCAGCGGCATGTCGACCAGTTCGGTCGCGTGCAGCATCTTCGAGAATTTCCCGGCGCCCAGCGCGAAGGCCTGCGTCTGCGTCGGCTTCTGCGCCTTCAGCCAGTCGGCCAGGTCCTGGGTCGCCTTGATCGCGGCGGCATTGCTGGCGCGGAAGCGCGCCTGCAGGGCGTCATCCTTGACCCCGGCGAAGATGCCGGGCACGTCGTTCTTGAAGAACGTCGCGTAGCCGCCGAACGAATTCACGCCAAGGTCGATGTAGGTCGCCGGGAGCGGCGGCTTGAGGTTGGCCTTGATCTGCTCGATCGCCTTGGGCAGCGCCTCCTGGTAGGTCACGAAGGCCGCCATGCGCTGCGGCAGCGGCGCGTACGGACGCGTCAGGTACATGCTCGGCGAGAGGTCGCCGGTGTAGAAGGCCGGGTTGCTGTAGGCGAAGCCCGAATCCTCCAGCCAGAACAGCTGGCCGTCGATCACGGCCAACACGTAGTCGCGCTGGAAGCGGCCGTTGGCATCGAGCGCGTCGTCGCCGAAGCCGGCGAACTTGTCGCGTTGCGCGTGCAGCCAGGTGGCGGTGGCCTTCAGGCCTTCGGGGCTGTAGTCGGGCAGCTTGCCGTCGAACTCGTGCTTGCCGGCGTTGGCGGCGAACACCGGATTGTGTTCGAACGCGCCCTGGATGAAGGCGTCGACGGCGGTGTCGAGCGCCGCCTGCTGGTTGGCGGTGGCCGTCGTTTTGGGCGGCGTGGCGGCGGGGGAGGCGGTGTCGGCGGAAGGCTTGCAGCCGGCGGCGGCGAGCGCCGTGGCGACGAGGACGGACAGCGTGGCGACGCGGGCGATGCGCATGCGGACGGCTCCGTGGGGCGAAACGCCGAGCCTAGGCGCTGGGCCCGGTGCGCGCAACGCACCTTGGTCACGATGCGGGAGCGTCCCTCGGCAGGAATCCCCGGTAGGAGCGGCTTCAGCCGTGAGCTCTTTCCACACCTGGGATTCCCACAGAGCTCGCGCCTGAAGGCGCTCCTACGAAGGGCGCTGTGCCGCGCGCGCGGCGATCGCCAGCGCGATCCGCGCCAAGCGCTGGGCCTGCGCACGCCGCGCCTGCCACGCGTCCTCGCGCGAGCAGGCTTCGAAGCGCAGGCGATCGCCGGGGCGCAGTTGCGCCAGCCGCGGCCAGTCGGCCTGGATCGCGTGCGCGATGCGCGGATAGCCGCCGTGGGTCTGCGCATCGGCGAGCAGCACGATCGGCTGGCCGTCGGGCGGCAGCTGGATGGTGCCCGGCGCGACCGGTTCGGAAATGCGTTCGCGCAGGTCGGCTGGTCGTAGCGGTGCCTCGCCGGTCGAAGCCCGCGTCGTCGTCGGCTCAAGGCGCAGTCCCTGGCGATTGCTGTCCGCGGTCACGCGCCATTCGCGTGCGAACAGGCCGTCCTTCGGGACGCAGGCATCCGCACCGGCGATGGCGTGGATCCGCGCGGGTTGCCCGAACGCAAGGTCCGGTGATCGATCGATCCACCAGCGCGCGACGTCCATGCCATCGGCATCGCGGATGTTCATGGCGACACCGGCGTCGCCGATGTCGAGCACATCGCCGGCAACGAGCGCGCGCCCGTCGATGCCACCAAATCCGCCGCGAAGATCCGTGCTGAGGCTGTCCATCCGCCGCGGCGCGCGAAAGCCGCCCGAGATCGCGAGCCAGGCGCGCGCGCAGCGACGACAGCCGCCGATGGCCACGGTTGCACCCGCCGGCACCGTCACCCGCCGCCAACCGGCGACGGCCGTGCCATCGATGCGCAGGTCGAAGTCGCCGCCGCACAAGGCGATCCGCGCTGCCTGCGACAGCCGCAACTTCGGCCCCGACAGGGTGATTTCCAGCGTCGCCGCAGCGACCGGATTACCGACCAGCAGGTTCGCGATCGCGCTCGAATACGGATCCAGCGCACCGGCCACGCCGACGCCGAGCGCGCGGCTGCCGACGCGGCCGCGATCCTGCAGCGTGGTCAGCGCGCCGGGCGCCAGCACGAGCACGCTCATGACGCACTGTCGATTGCGACGAAACGCACGCGGTCGCCGGCCGCGAGCAGCGACGGCGCCGCGCGCAACGGATCGAACAGCGAAAGTTCCGTGCGCCCGATGATCCGCCAGCCGCCTGGTCCGCGTCGCGGATAGATGCCGGTCTGCATTCCGGCGATGCCGACACTGCCGGCAGCGACCTCGCGCCGCGGCGTCGCCAGCCGCGGCATCGCCAGCGCCGGATCCAGCCCGAGCAGGTAGGGGAACCCCGGCGCGAAACCAAGCATCGCCACCGTGTATTCGCGGCCGGCATGGCGCGCGATGACCGCGTCGGGCGACAGTCCGGCATGCGCGGCCAGCGCGTCGAGGTCGGGTCCGTCGCTGCCGCCGTAGTGGACGGGGATTTCCAGCAGGCGGCTGGTTTCCGGCACGCGTGCGTCATCGGGCAGTCGTGCCTGCAGCCAGTCGCGCGCCACCTGCAGCGGATCGCGCGCGGGGGTGACGGCGACATCGACGAAGACCGCCAGGCTGGCGTACGCCGGAACGATGTCGACCAGCCAGTTTGGGCGTTGCGCGCCGATGCGATGGGCGAAGGCCTGCACGCGTGCGTTGCTGTCCGGGTCGATGGTGTCGCCGAAACGCAGCAGCAGCGCCTGCTCGCCGAGCGCTTCGATCGTCGGCGCAACCCGGGGCGTCGCGCGCGCGGATGGCGACTGCGACGGCGCGGGCGATGCGGCCGCGGCCGATGCAGGCGGGCGGCGCCCGGAGGTCATCAACGCGCGGGCACGCCCTGTAGCGGCGCGCGTGGATCCGCGACGTCCTGCAGCGTGGCCTGCAGCAATCCGATCCGCTCCACCAGCGCCTCGGGCGTGTACGGGCGCGCGGCGACCCGGCCCCAGACCGGCGACGGCCACGCCGGGTCGTGTTCGAAACGCGCGATCACGTGTACGTGCAGCTGCGGCACCAGGTTGCCCAGCGCGGCAATGTTGAGTTTGTGCGGGCGGAAGGCATCGCGCAGCGCGTGCGAGGCGCGGTCGATCTCGTCGGTGAGCGCATGCCGCTGCGCGTGGTCGAGGTCGAGCATTTCGCGCGCCGCAGCCACCCGCGGTACCAGTACCAGCCAGGGATAGTTGGCATCGTCCATCAACCGCAGGTCGCACAGGCCGAAAACCGCGACCGGATGGGTGTCGGCGGCCAGTTGCGGATGCAGCTCATAGCGGACGATGGCGTGGCGACGGCTCATGGCGGGCTCCGGGTCGGCGGCCGGGATCAGTGCAGGGCGCGATCAAAGAAGGCGAGGGTGCGCGTATGCGCCAGCCGCGCGCTGTCGGCATCGAATACCTTGGGATCGACCTCGCGATCGAACGCATGCCCGGTCGGATAGACGTGCACCTCGGCGTCGGGCAGCTTCTGCCGATGCAGCTCGACATCGCCTGGCGAAATGCTGCCGTCGCGCTCGCCGAAGTGGAACTGAATCGGCGCCCGCAGCGGCTCGTCCAGGAAGGCGACGTTGCGCGCGCCGTAGTAACTCACCGCCGGCAAGCCAAGCCGCAGGTTGGCGAGCAGCGCCACCGTGCCGCCCCAGCAGAAGCCGACCACGCCCACGCGCAGGCTTTCCTGCTGCAGCAGCCGCGCGGCGGCCGAGGTCACCGTGATCGCGCGTTCGAGTCCCAGTGCGGTGATCAGGTCCCTGCCACGGGCGACGCCGTCGGCGTCGTAGCCCAGCTCGACGCCGCGTTCGACCGGATCGAAATACGCCGGTGCGAGTGCGACGAAGCCTTCGGCGGCAAAGCGGTCGACGACGCCCCGCATGTGCGCATTCACCCCGAAGATTTCCTGCACCACCACCAGCGCGCCGCGTGGCGCGCCGATCGGGTCGGCCCGCCACCCACTGACGCTGCCCAGCGGCGTATCGAAGGCGATATCGCGGCCCATGGCGGTGTCCTCGCGGCGTCGGTTCAGGAACCGGGATTCTAGCGCCGCGGCACACGCTTATAATTCGCGCCCGCCACGCGCCCGCCACCCATGTCCCCGCACGCCACCACGGCCGAGTTCGCCGACGCCCCGACCGCAGACCGTGCCCCAGCCACGAGTGGCACTGCCGCCAACCCGAAAGTCGGCTTCGTCAGCCTCGGCTGCCCGAAGGCATTGGTGGATTCCGAGCGCATCCTCACCCAGCTCAGGGTCGAGGGTTACGACCTGGTGCAGAGCTACGACGCCGCCGACGTGGTCGTGGTCAACACCTGCGGCTTCATCGACTCGGCGGTGGCCGAATCGCTGGATGCGATCGGCGAGGCGATGGCGGAGAATGGCAAGGTCATCGTCACCGGTTGCCTGGGCAAGCGCGCCGATGTCATCCGCCAGGCGCATCCGGGCGTGTTGTCGATCAGCGGCCCGCAGGACTACGGCAGCGTGATGTCCGCCGTGCATGCCGCACTGCCGCCCGCGCACGATCCGTTCACCAGCCTGCTCCCGCGTCGCGCGAGCGACGACAACGACGTCGGCATCAAGCTCACGCCGAAGCACTACGCCTACCTGAAGATTTCCGAAGGCTGCAACCACCGCTGCAGCTTCTGCATCATCCCGTCGATGCGCGGCGACCTGGTGTCGCGCCCGGTCGCGGACGTGCTGCGCGAGGCCGAGAAGCTGGCGATGAACGGCGTGCGCGAATTGCTGGTCGTCTCCCAGGACACCTCCGCCTATGGCGTGGACACCCGCTATGCCGAAGGCAGCTGGCGCGGCAACACCTACCAGGCGCGGATGCGCTCGCTGTGCGAGGGCCTGTCCGCGCTCGGGCTGTGGACGCGGCTGCATTACGTGTATCCGTATCCGCATGTCGACGACGTCATCCCGCTGATGGCCGATGGCCGCCTGCTGCCATACCTGGACATCCCGTTCCAGCACGCCAGCCCGCGCATCCTCAAGCTGATGAAGCGGCCCGGCGCGGTCGACCGCACGCTCGAGCGCATCCAGCGCTGGCGCGTGCTGTGTCCCGACATCACCATCCGCTCGACCTTCATCGTCGGTTTCCCGGGCGAGACCGAGGACGAGTTCGAGCAGCTGCTCGACTTCCTCGACGAAGCGCAGCTCGACCGCGTGGGCGCCTTCGCCTATTCGCCGGTGGAGGGCGCCAGTGCCAACGCGCTGCCCGATCCGGTGCCCGAGGCCGTGAAGCAGGAGCGCCTGGCGCGCTTCATGGCCCGGCAGGCGGCGATCTCCGAGGCGAAGCTCGCGGCGAAGGTCGGCAGCATCCAGCGCTGCCTGGTCGATGCGATCGACGGTGACCTGGCCATCGCGCGCTCGCAAGCCGATGCGCCCGAGATCGATGGCCTGGTGCAGATCCAGAACGGACTGGAAGCGGGGCTGGTGCCGGGCCAGTTCATCGACGTCGAGATCCTCGGCAGCGACGAACACGACCTGTATGGCGAGGCGCTGGTCGCGCAGATTCCCTGAGCGTCGGTAACCGCGTGGTCGCGTGGCCTGGGGCGGCCCTGGCCTGGGCCGCGATGCCCCCGACTGCCCAGCGGCGGTTCGCCGCCGTCACGTCGCGCATCCGGGTCGCCTGGACGCCCGCCATGGACGCGTGCCGCCGCCGTCCGCCGGCCTGCCACGGAGTGGGAGCCGCCCGATTCGGGGCGTACCCTGCGCGGGGCGGAGGAGGGCTGTATCGATGGCATCGATGTCGATCGGGTTGGAACCTGTCGCGGTGGACCGCGCCGAGCCGGACACGGCCGCCGGGTCGGAAGGCGTCGGCCGCTTCGAATGGCGCACCGTCCTGCGACACCGCCTTCCGCTGCGGGTGATGCACTGGATCAACCTGCTGTGCATGCTGGTGCTGGTCGGCAGCGGGCTGCAGGTCTTCAACGCGCACCCGGCGCTGTACTGGGGCGCGCAATCGACGTTTGCCGCGCCCGTGTTCGCCACCACCGCCGTGCGCGGGCCCGATGGTCGCGCCAGCGGCATCACCACCGTGGGCGACCATCGCTTCGACACCACCGGCGTGCTGGGCGTGTCGCGGCGCGCGGACGGCATGCGCGTGAAGCGCGGTTTTCCGGAATGGGCGACGATCCCCGGGCCGCGCTCGCTGGCGCTGGGGCGGCGCTGGCATTTCTTCTTCGCCTGGCTGTGGGTGATCAACGGCGCGTGTTTCCTGCTGTGGTCGCTGGCCAGCCGCCATCTGTCCCGTGACCTGGCGATGCAGGCGCGCGACTGGCGCGGCATCGGCCGCTCGATCGTCGAACACCTGCGCTTCCACCATCCGGTGGGCGAGGAAGCCACGCACTACAACCCGCTGCAGAAGCTCGCCTACCTGGGCGTGATCTTCGTGCTCGCGCCGTTGGCGGTGCTGACCGGCTTGTCGATGTCGCCTCAACTGGCCAGCCTGCTGGGCTGGTGGCTGCAACTGGTGGGCGGGCGGCAGTCCGCGCGCACGATCCACTTCATCGTGATGTCGCTGTTCGTCGCCTTCACCGTGGTGCATGTGTTGATGGTGGTTTACGCCGGGCCGATCAACGAGATGCGCTCGATGCTCAGCGGGCGCTTCCGCGTGCGGGTTCCGCGCGGCGAAGGAGCAGGCCATGAATGATGCTGTCGTGCCGTCGCGCCGGCGGCTGCTGCGCGCGGCCATCGCAGGCACCGGCATGGGCCTGCTGGCCGGCTGCGACGCGCTGTCGCGCAACGCCGCTTTCGTCGACGTGCTCAGCCTGGCCGAGCCCCTGAGCCAGCGCGTGCAGCGCGGCCTGAGCGGGCAGCGGCTGGCGGCGGAATTTCCCGAGTCGATGATCTCGCCGGTGTTCCGCCCCAACGGCTCGATCGATCCGCGCACGCCCGAGTACCTGGCGCTCAAGGCCGAAGGGTTCCGCAATTACCGCCTGCAGGTCGCCGGGTTGGTCGAGCGGCCACTGGAGTTTTCGCTCGACGCACTGCGCGCATTGCCCACGCGCACCCAGGTCACGCGCCACGACTGCGTCGAAGGCTGGAGCGTGATCGGCAAGTGGAGCGGGGTGCCGCTGGCGCACCTGCTGGGCCTGGCCCGGCTGAAGCCGGGAGCGCGCTACGTGGTCTTCCACTGCTTCGACGACCTCACCGGCGACGGCTCGCGCTATTACGAAAGCGTCGACCTGCTCGATGCCTTCCATCCGCAGACGATCGTCGCCCACAGCCTCAACGGCGCGCCCCTGCCGGTCGCCAACGGCGCGCCGGTGCGGCTGCGGATCGAGCGCAAGCTCGGTTACAAGCAGCCCAAATACGTGCGCCTGATCGAAGTGGTCGATGGCTATCGCCGGTTCGGCGGCGGGCAGGGTGGGTACTGGGAGGACCTGGGCTACGACTGGTACGGCGGCATCTGACTCGCGCGCGGCGACGGTGCCGTCGCGCCGGGTCTGCTACATGTGGCTCGACTGCAGGAGCGGACCGTGCACAAGACCCATGCCTTCACCCGCCTTGCGAAGGGCGCCGCGCGCTTCACCGGGCGACCGTCGTGCTTCGGCCTGGCGGCGCTGGCGATCGTCGCCTGGGTGGTGACCGGTCCGCTCTTCGGCTTCAGCAACACTTGGCAACTGGTGATCAACACCGGCACCACGATCATCACGTTCCTGATGGTGTTCCTGATCCAGAACACCCAGAACCGCGACACCGAGGCGATGCAGATCAAGCTCGACGAGCTGATCCGCGCCACCCGCGGCGCCAACAACCGCCTGCTCGACCTGGAGGAACTGGAGGATCGCGAGCTGGAAGCCTTTCGCAGCAGCTACGAGTCGCTGGCCGAATCCGCGCGCCAGGCCGGGGGCGAGGAGCTGCGCTCCGGCAGCCCGGATGTGTCCGTCCCGCCGGAACGGGGATAGTCCACCGACACGATCACGAACCGCGCCGGACCCGCCGGCAGCGTCGCCTCGAAGTCGTCGTCGACCCGCTTGCGCAGCATCGCGCGCGCCAGCGGCGAGTCGATGCTGATCCAGCCGCGGCGCGCATCGGTTTCGTCCGGCCCGACGATGCGGTGCGACGCGCACGCGCCGCTGGCGAGATCCTCGACCTCCACCTGCGCGCCGAAGAACACCGCGCCCGGATCCGACGGCGGCGCGTCCACCACGCGCAGCGTGGCGAGCCGCTTGCTCAGGTAACGCACGCGCCGGTCGATGCCGCCCAGCTGCTTCTTGCGATAGGTGTATTCGGCGTTCTCCGAGCGGTCGCCTTCCGCCGCCGCGGCGGCCAATGCCTTCACCACCTCCGGCCGTTGCACGCGCCACAGGTCGTCGAGCTCGGCTTTCAGGCGCGCATGGCCTTCGGGCGTGATCAGCGCGGTGCTCGATTCGGCAGGGGGGCGCCAGCGACTCATGCGACAACATCGGCCTCGGGCCGGTGTTATCGCAGAGTCCAACCCACCGCTCAAGCAGTTGCGCTTCGGCGCGCAGCCGCAGCCGGCGAGCTCAGGGCCGGGTGGCTTCCTGCACGAGTTCGGCCGCGGTGCTTGGTCCGGACACGTAGGTGTCGGTGTGCGAGGCCATCAACTCACGCAGTTCGAGCCCGGATTTCATGCCAGTCGACTGTCCCTGCGCGCGCGCGGCGGCATCGGCTTTCGCGCGCATCGCATCGTCCATGGCGGGGGCGATGGCGATGTAGTCCCAGCTGTCGCCGTCCAGGTGCCGGTACCACTGCGTCGGCGGCGCTCCGGCGCTGGCGGCCGCCGCTTCCTGCGCCGCCATCCATTTCAGGAAGGCCAGGTGCTCGCCCGGGGCGATGCGATAGATGCCGACGATCGAGGTCCTGGGCGCCGCCTGTGCCAGCACGGTCGGAATGCCACCCGCCATGGCGGCGACCGCCACCAGCGTGCACAACATGCGATTGAAACGGGACATCACAGGCTCCAGGCGCCCACGGCGCGTGACCGGGCCCTTGAAGAGCGTCGTCGGATCCCGGTTGTCCGGTGCCGGCGCTGCCGGCGGCCAGCCGCCGTGCGCAAGGAGCAACGCCGCTGCCGGCCTCCAGCGGCCACGGCCTTCGCGACCGGACGCGCGCTAGCGCCTGCCGCCGAAGATGCCGCCCAGCACCCCGCGCAGGATCTGGCGCCCGACCTGGCTGCCGACGGTGCGCGCGGCCTGCTTGGCCATCGACTCCACCATGCCCTGGCGGCGGCTGGTGCCGAAGACGGCGTCGCGCATGGATTGTCCCAATCCACGGTCTTCCGCAGGCCGCCGAGCGGGCGCGGGCGGGTTGCCCTGGCTTGCGCGCGGGGGGGCGTCGCCATGCCCTGCGGCCACAGCTGCGTCGGCATGGCGCGCCTGCAGCATTTCGGCCGCCGATGCGCGATCCACCGCGGTGTCGTATTTGGCCCCGACCGGGCTGCCGGCGCGCACCTGCGCGCGCTCGGCGTCGGTGATCGCGCCCATGCGGCAGCGCGGCGGCGCGATGAGCGTACGTTCGACCGGCTGCGGCACGCCCTTGTCGCCCAGCATCGACGCTAAAGCCTCGCCGACGCCGAGCTGGGAAATCGCGGCGACGACATCGAGTCCTGGATTGGGCACGAAGGTTTCGGCGGCGGTTTTCACCGCTTTCTGGTCGCGTGGCGTGAACGCGCGCAGGGCGTGCTGCACGCGGTTGCCGAGCTGGCCGAGGATCGCATCAGGCACGTCGTCGGGGAACTGCGAGCAGAAGTACACGCCCACGCCCTTGGAGCGGATCAACCGCACCACCTGCTCGATGCGCTGCTGCAGCGCCGGCGGCGCGTCGTCGAACAGCAGGTGCGCCTCGTCGAAGACGAACACCAGCTTCGGCTTGTCCAGGTCGCCGACTTCGGGAAGTGCCTCGAACAATTCCGACAGCAGCCAGAGCAGGAAGCTGGAATACAGCCGCGGCTTGAGCACGAGCTGGTCGGCGGCGAGGATCGAGATGACGCCCAGTCCATCGGGCGTGGTGCGCATCAGGTCCGCCAGTTCCAGCGCCGGTTCGCCGAAGAACCCGTCGCCGCCCTGCTGCCCGAGCTGCAGCAGCGCGCGCTGGATCGCGGCGATCGACGGTGCGCTGACCAGGCCGTATTGCGCGCCGATGTCCTTGCGGTGTTCGGCGACGTGGTTGAGCAGCCCGCGCAGGTCTTCCAGGTCCAGCAGCAGCCAGCCGTTGTCGTCGGCGAGCTTGAACACGATTTCCAGCACGCCTTCCTGGGTATCGTTGAGCTCCAGCATGCGCGCCAGCAGCGTGGGGCCGATCTCGCTCACGGTGGCGCGCACCGGATGGCCGAGCCGGCCGTACAGGTCCCAGAAGATCGTCGGGTTGGCTTGCGCGCGGTAATCGACGACGCCGATCGTGGCCGCGCGGGCCAGCAGCTTCGCGTCGGCGCTGCCGGCGACGGCCAGGCCCGCGACGTCGCCCTTCACGTCGGCGAGGAACACCGGCACGCCGATCCGCGAAAAGCCTTCGGCCAGCGTCATCAGGGTCACCGTCTTGCCGGTACCCGTGGCGCCGGTGACCAGGCCATGGCGGTTGGCGTAGGCCGGCAGCAGTTCGACCAGGCGGCTGTCCGGGGTGGTGGCCTTGCCGACCAGGATCGGATTCATGCGCGACTCCACGGGGGAGCGCCGATTCTATGGGTTGTCCGGCTGGGATGTTTCCCAGGACTCGCGCCGCGTGCGCACGTGATCCGGTGGCGCCTGGCGGGAAGCAGCTGCGCCCTCGCGCGGTGAGCGCGACGCGACCAAGGCCATGCATCATTCGCGGCACCTCGCGCATGGGTGCGTAACTGAATTGGCGGCGCCGCCGGTTTACTTGCCGCGGGTCCAGTGATTTTTGTAACCGCGTCGGTGGAACTCGTCGTCGAAGGTTGCCGCGGGTGCTGTCGCGGCCTAACCTGTAACTGTCTTCACCAGGTCTTGCCGTCGATGAATACTGCTGCCGACAAGGGGTTTCTCGCATCCCTGCTTCCCGTCGCCGCGGGCGCCGCATGCGTGGTCGCCCTGTTCGCGGCCTCGCCGGATGCGAGTGCGCTGTCGCGTCGCGACCAGGCCAACATCGACACCCTCAACCACAACATGGCCGCCGCCGAGGCGCGCTACACGCAGGCGTTGGTGAAGATCGGCAACAACGATCCCGACGGGCAGAAGGAAGGCGACGCCGCGCTCGAGGACATGGAAGACGCCGTGGCCGCCTGCGGCCAGCAGCGGGGCTGCCAGGTGTCGACGCTGCTGGCGACCTACAAGCGCCTGCTCAAGCTCAATGCCGATGCGTCCTCGCCGGCCGGCGACGACGAGATCGATCCCGACGATCCGGATCCGGATCACGCCGGCGACGTGGCCTTCAATGCCACGGTCCCGCAGGCCGCGCAGGCGGCGAGCCTGCTGGACAGCCACAGCCATCGCTTCGACGCGATGGTGCAGTACAACCCGGCGGTGCAGGCCGGGATCCGCCGCTGGCTGACCGACATGCGCGGTGCGCTGCTGCAGAGTTACGAGAATTACGAATACATGCGCCAGCTGATGTGGCCGTCCTACCAGCGGGCGGGGCTGCCCGAGGCGCTGCTGTTCGGGATCATGGCCAAGGAATCCAACGGCAAGGTGCACGCGACTTCGCGCACCGGCGCGGCCGGGCCGATGCAGTTCATGTACGCCACCGGCAAGCGTTTCGGGCTCGGACCCGACGCCACCGGCTTCGACACCCGCTACGACCCGCGCGCCGCGGCGGAAGCCAGTGCCAGTTATCTCAACGAGCGCATGGGCGAGCTCAACCGGAGCATCGAGTTGTCGCTGGCGGCCTACAACGGCGGCGAGGGACGCGCGCTGCGGGTGTACCAGGGGTCGCAGGGCAGGGGATTCTGGGATGCGTCGGTCTACAACCAGTTCCCCGCCGAGACCCAGGATTACGTGCCGATGGTGATCGCCGCGGCGTGGCTGTTCCTGCATCCGAAGCAGTACGGACTGAGCTTCCCCAGTGTCGACGCCAGGCCCGCGCCGCTGCGGTTGGCGCGGCCGGCATCGATCTATGAGCTGGCGATCTGCCTTGGCAACCGCGGCGTGCGCGAGGGCTTCATGCGGCCTTTGCGCAACCTCAACCCGCGCTACGAGGCCGACAGCTGGATCCCGGCCGGCACGACCTTGAACGCCACCACCCAGATCGTCGGCCTCTACAACCGCTATTGCCTGCAGGGGCCGCGCGCGGTGCTGGCCGACCAGCTGGTGCGCAGCGACCCGGACACCGCGATCGTGCGCAATGGGGCGCTCCCCGCAGCGGACGCCGTGCGCACCACGGTCGCAACCGGCGTTCCGGCGCCGAGCGTTCACAAACCGCGCCGGCAGCTCAATTACAGCGTGCAGCGCGGCGAGACGCTGACCTCGATCGCCGAGAAGTTCCAGTGCGATACCGGAGATCTCGCGGTGGCCAACGGCATCAAGGGCCCGCGCTATGCGATCCGGCCGGGACAGCGGCTGAAGTTGTCCGGCTGCCAGGACTAGCGCCCGCGCGCGGTGCAAGCGACGGCGCGCACCGGGTAGCTCGCCCCTCGTAGGGCGACTTCAGCGGCGGGCTTCCCTTGGGTGCCAGCAAGGCGCTCGCGGCTGAAGCCGCTCCTATGAAAGGAAGCGCTCCTGCGAAAAGAGGCCGCACCTACGAAAAAAAGCGCGTGTCACCCGACCAGGGTAGCCAGTCGCTGGCCCAGCCGCACCGGCGATTCGGCGCCCAGGCCATCGGCAAGCCGCGCCACGCCGGCCGGCAGCAGCACGATCACCGTCGAGCCGTAATTGAAGCGCGCCATCTCCTCGAAGCGTTCGAGGCGGATGTCGGCGCCGCGGTAATCCTTGACCGTCACCGCATCGCCGTACCGCGGGATCTCGATCCCGCTCCAGACGGTTTCCACGCCCGACACCAGCAGCGCGCCGACCATCACCATCGCCATCGGCCCGAAGTCGGTGTCGAAGTGGCACACCAGCCGCTCGTTGCGCGCGAACAGCCGCGGCACCGTGCGCACCGCCGCCGGTCCGACGCTGAACAAGCGCCCCGGTACGTGCACGGTTTCCAGCAGGCGCCCGCGCCAGGGCATGTGCACGCGGTGGTAATCCTTCGGCGACAGGTACACGGTCGCGAACAGGCCGTCCTCATACGGGCGCGCCGCATCGTCGTCGGCGAGGAGTTCTGCGGCGGTGAACGACTGCCCCTTGGCCTGGAAGATCCTGCCGCCTTCGATCGCGCCGCACTGGCTGATGCGGCCGTCGGCGGGTATCAGCAGCGCACGCGGATCGGGGTCGGGCACGCGCACACCGGCGCGCAGGCCGCGGGTGAAAAACGCATTGAACGAAGGATAGCTGCGCGGATCCGGCTGCTCGGCCTCGGACAGGTCGACCCCGAACTTCCGCGTCACCGTGTCGATCAGCCATGCACTCGTCCGCGGGTGCCGCGAGTACGCCAGCCGCCGGGCCAGTGACGACAGCGCGCGATGCGGCAGCGCGTAGGTCAGTCGCGTCGTCCAGCTCATCGCATCGCCGCCTGCGTCAGCGCCGCCATGTCGGCGGCGATCGCCCTGGAGTCCAGCGGCGGCATGATCACGCCTGCCATCCGCGCCTGGGGATCGAGCACGGCCAGCGACGCCGAATGGTCGATGCTGTACTGATCGGCCGCGGTGCCTTCGGGCGCCGGCACCTTCATGAACACCATCGACAGCGCGCGGGCGAAGGCTTCCAGCGCCGGGATGTCGGCCGTGGCCGCCAGCGTGTCGCGGTCGAAGGCATGGGCGTATTCGCCGATCGCGTCGGGCGTGTCGCGCTCGGGGTCGACCGACACGAACAGCACGCGTGGCCGGGTGGGATCGGGCAGCGCGGCCCATTGCTTCTGCGCCTGCGCCAGTTGCGCCAGTGTCGTCGGGCAGACATCCGGGCAATGGGTGAAGCCGAGGAACACCAGCGTCCAGTGCCCTTTCAACTCGCCCGGCACCAGTGGCGTGCCGTCGGACTGCTGCAGCGAGAACGCCGGCAGCTCGCGCGGGTGGTCGAACAGTTTCACGGCCTTCAAGGCGGGCGGCGCCGGGGTGCGCGCGTCGAACCAGCGTTGTCCGGCCCAGAGCCCGAGCGCCGCGGCCAATGCCGCGACCAGGATCCAGCCGGTGGTGCGATTGAACATGGGCTCTCGCAGGGGTGTGGCGGCGCAGGCGCGCGTGGGCCGGCATCATAAGCGGGCGGGTGTCGCGGGGGCATGCCGCGGGGCACGTCTCGGATGTCCGGCCCGGGGCTGCGCCGGACCGTCGCTATAATCGCCCGCCTGATCCGACGAGCACCGCGCGCTGCCATGACCGACGAGCTCCAGACGATCATCGACCTGATCCGCTATGGCGCCAGCCGCTTCAACGCCGCGGGCCTCACCTTCGGCCACAGCTTCGACAACGCCATCGACGAAGCCACCCAGCTGACGCTGCACGGGTTGCACCTGCCGCACGACATCGGCCCGGCCTATGGCCAGGCACGGGTGACGCTGGCGGAAAAGGAAGAGGTGCTGGGATTGTTCCTGCGCCGGATCGAGGAGCGCGTGCCGGCGGCCTACCTCACCGGCGAAGCCTGGTTCGCGGGCCTGAGTTTCAAGAGCGATCCGCGCGCGCTGGTGCCGCGCTCGCCGATCGCCGAGCTGATCGAGCAACAGTTCCAGCCGTGGCTCGGCGACCGCGAGGTACGCCGGGCGCTGGACCTGTGCACAGGGTCGGGTTGCATCGCGATCGCGATGGCGCATTACAACCCCGAGTGGCACGTCGACGGCATTGACCTGAGCGACGATGCGCTCGCGCTGGCGGCGGAAAACAAGGCGCGCCTGCACGCCGACAACCTGCGGCTGCTCAAGTCGGACCTGTTCTCGGCGCTCCAGGGCGAGCATTACGACCTGATCGTCACCAACCCGCCGTACGTCACCAACGCCGAAACCGACGCGTTGCCGCGCGAGTATTCCCACGAGCCCGAGCTCGGCCTGCGCGCGGGCGACGACGGCCTGGACCTGGCGTTGAAGATCCTGCGCGACGCGCCGCTGCACCTGACCGACGAAGGGCTGCTGGTGTGCGAGGTCGGCGAGGCCGAGCAGGCGCTGGTGAGGCTGCTGCCCGAACTTCCGCTGGCGTGGGTGGAGTTCAAGGTCGGGCAGATGGGCATCTTCGTCGCCGAGCGGCACGATCTTGTGACCCACCACGCGAAGATCAGGAAGCTGGCCGACAAGCGCGCATAGCGACCAGCGCGAAGCAGTTCGACAGCCGGGGAGGGCTCCCGATGTCGTCATCCCCGCGAAGGCGCGATCCAGCGATCATGATGGTCTGATGCAATGACCCCTGGTTCCCGCTTCCGCAGGAACCACGTGCGAGGGCAGCGGCATTGAATACGTTCGGGCATCTCTTCCGCGTCACCACCTTCGGCGAATCGCACGGGCCGGCGATCGGCTGCGTGATCGATGGCTGCCCGCCCGGCATCGCCATCGCGCCGGAGGACTTCGCGGCAGACCTCGCGCGCCGCGCCACCGGGCGCACGCGGCACACCTCGGCTCGCCACGAGGCCGACGAGGTCGAAATCCTCAGCGGCGTCTACGACGGGCACAGCACCGGCACGCCGATCGCGCTGCTGATCCGCAACACCGATGCACGCAGCAAGGATTACGACGCCATCGCGCGGCAGTTCCGCCCCGGCCACGCCGACTACACCTACTGGCAGAAGTACGGCACCCGCGATCCGCGTGGGGGTGGTCGCAGCAGCGCGCGCGAGACCACCATGCGCGTCGCCGCCGCGGTGATCGCGAAGAAGTGGCTGGCCGACAGGCATGGCGTGCGCGTGCGCGGTTACCTCGCGCAGATCGGCGAGGTGCTGCCGCGCAGCTGCGACTGGGCGGCGATCGAATCCAATCCCTTCTTCTGGCCGGATGCAGCGCAGGTACCAGAGCTTGAGACCTACATGGACGCGCTGCGCAAGTCGGGCGACTCGGTCGGCGCGCGCGTTACCACGGTCGCCACCGGCGTGCCGCCGGGCTGGGGCGAGCCTGTCTACGGAAAGCTCGATGCCGATCTCGCCGCCGCGCTGATGTCGATCAATGCGGTGAAGGGCGTGGAGATCGGCGACGGCTTCGCCGTGGTGATGCAGAAGGGCAGCGAGCATCGCGACGAGGCGACGGCGGCGGGATTCGCGTCCAACCATGCCGGCGGCATCCTGGGAGGCATCAGCAGCGGCCAGGCGATCGTGGCCTCCACCGCGTTCAAGCCGACCTCGAGCCTGCGCCTGCCCGCGCGCGGCATCGATGTCGACGGCAACGAAGTCGAGATCGTCACCACCGGCCGCCACGACCCCTGCGTGGGCATCCGCGCGACCCCGATCTGCGAGGCGATGGTCGCGCTGGTGCTGATGGACCACGCGCTGCGGCATCGCGCCCAATGCGGGGATGTCGGACTGGTGGCGCCGCGGATTCCCGCAGGTGCGCGCGCGTCGTAGCCAAAGGGTGGCTTCCCAAGCGCGATGTCCCCCGGTAGGAGCGGCTTCAGCCGCGAGCTTTTTTCGGGCGCTGCAAGAGCTCGCGCCTGAAGGCGCTCCGACCGAGCCCAGGCGGCCTGCGCCAAAAAGCGCTTCCGCCGGGCATAAAAAGGCTCGCGGATGACGCCGCTCCCATGAGGAGGGCTCGCGCCCCATACAATCACCACTTCACCGGATCAGCGAAGACGCATGGACAGGAAATACAAAGTGGCGGTGGTCGGCGCGACCGGTGCGGTCGGCGAAGTCATGCTGTCGGTGCTGTCCGAGCGTAAATTCCCGGTCGGGGAGCTCGTTGCGCTGGCGAGCGAGCGCTCCGCCGGCGGCCACGTCGCGTTCGGCAACCGCGAGGTCGTGGTGCAGGACCTGGCGACCTTCGATCCGACCGGCGTCGACATCGCGCTGTTTTCCGCCGGTGGCGACATCTCCAGGCAGTACGCGCCGAAGTTCGCCGCGGCCGGCGCGGTGGTGATCGACAACTCCTCGGCCTTCCGCCGCGACGAGGATGTCCCGCTGGTGGTGACCGAAGTCAATCCGGAGGCCATCGTCCGCCGCCCGCGCGGGATCATCGCCAACCCCAACTGCTCGACCATGCAGATGCTGGTCGCGCTGGCGCCGATCCATCGCAAGGCCGGCATCGAGCGGATCAACGTCGCCACCTACCAGTCGGTCTCGGGCACCGGCCGGCGCGCGCTGGAGGAGCTCGGGCGCCAGACCGCGGGCCTGCTGAACTTCCAGCCGGTCGAGGCCGAGGTCTATCCGGTGCAGATCGCCTTCAACGTGATCCCGCATGGCGGCGACTTCACCGACAACGGCTACACCAGCGAGGAGATGAAGCTGGTGTGGGAGACGCGCAAGATCCTCGGCGACGAGTCGGTCCGGGTCAACGCGACCGTGGTACGGGTGCCGGTGTTCTATGGCCACTCCGAGGCCGTCAATGTCGAAACCCGCGAGCATCTGTCGGCGGCCGAGGCGCGCGCGTTGCTGCTGCAGGCGCCGGGCGTGGAAGTCGTCGACGAGCCCGTCGCCGGCGGCTACCCGACGCCGGTCACCCATGCCTCGGGGACCGACGCGGTCTACGTCGGCCGCATCCGCGACGACCTCTCGCATCCCAATGGCCTGAACCTGTGGATCGTGTCGGACAACATCCGCAAGGGCGCCGCGCTGAACGCGGTTCAGATCGCCGAGCGGCTCGTCGCCGAACATCAGGCAAACGCGGCTTGATGCGTTGCGGCCGACGGGCGCGGGCGGCTAGAGTCGGCGCCACGCGCATCGTTGCGGGGCAGTCATGGGGGTGGGCGTGAGCGTGAGCAGCAGGTGGCCGGTCGCACTGGCCTCGACCTTGGCCGTGGTGTTGGCCTTGGCCAGCGGATCGGCGGCGGCATTGGGACTGGGCCAGATCCAGGTCAAGTCCAAGCCGGGGCAGCCGCTGCTGGCCGAGATCCCGATCATCTCCAGCGATCCGACCGAGTTGCAGGGGCTGCAGGTCAAGCTCGCCTCGCCCGATACCTTCCGCCGCGTCGGCCTTGAACCGCCGCAGGGCGCCGCTGCCACCTTGCGTTTCGAGCCTGCGCTGGATGCCGGTGGCCATCCCGTCGTGCGCGTGACCAGTGCGCAGCCGGTGACCGATCCGGCGCTGACCTTCCTGGTCGAAGTCGACTGGGGCCAGGGCCGCCTCGTCCGCGAATACTCGGCGCTGGTCGACATACCGCGCACGGTGGCGGCGACGCCGCAGCCGATCCAGGCACCGGTCGTGGCCCCCTCGAATGTGGTCATGCGTCCGAAGCCGCCTGTCGCGGCGGTCCCGGCGCCGGCGCCAACGCCTGCCGGCCCGCCCCCCCCGGAGGTAGCGACCACCCCCGCGGCCCCGATGGTGGCCACGTTGCCGCCCCCGGCCGACATCGACATCGCGACGCCGGTTGCGACGCCTGCCTTGGCTCCGGCGCCGCTGGATCGCAGCGACGTCTATGGGCCGGTGCGTGCGGGCCAGACGCTCGCAGGGATCGCCGCCAGCCTGGAGCAGGCGCAGGGACACAGCCTCGCGCAGACCATGCTGGCGTTGCTGCGCAGCAATCCCGATGCCTTCATCGGCGGCAACATCAACCAGCTCAAGGCCGGGGCGGTCCTGCGCCTGCCGCAAGCCGACGAGCTGTCCCGGCTCGACCGCCGCCAGGCCGCGGCGATCGTGCACCAGCAGATCGTGCAATGGCGCGATGCGCGTGAGCCCACGCCGCAGTCCGCGCTGGCGTCGTCGACCGCGGCGTCCGCGACGGCCGAGCCGCGCCCCAAGGGTGCCACGGGCAGGCCGGGGCGCAGCATCGAAGCCCGGCTGGAAATCGTTCCCCCTTCCTCCGGCCGTGCGCAGGCTGGCGGGACAAACCAGGCAATGCGATCCGGCATCCAGGCCGGTGGCGAGGGCGACATGCTGCAGCTGCAGGAAACGAAGGAAACGCTCGCCGCGCGCGATGCCGAGGTGAGAGAGCTTAAGACGCGCGTCGCGGAACTGGAAAAGCTGCAGGCACAGCAGCAGCAACTGTTGACGCTGAAGGACAGCGCGCTGGCCCAGGCGCAGCAACGGCTGGCGGCCGTCAACCAGGCGTCGGCCAGGCCGGCGGCCACCACCCAGGGCCCGGCCTCGGCGCCGGCAGCCAGCGGGACCCCGCTCTGGCTCTGGGGCGGTCTGGTCCTTGTCGTCGCGGCGCTGGTCGGCTGGTGGGTCACGCGGCGGCCCCGGGCGGCCGTGGCTCCGCCGCGCCGCGGGTTCGATACCGAGACCCTCGCCGCCGGGATGGCGGCGGCCAAACCCGCTCCGGGCACAGCGTCGGCAGATCGGGCAGTGGCGGGCGAGGTGGCGCGCGACGCGACTGGAAAGCCTGCGCCGGCGTCCGGGGCCGCGCGCCAGGGTCGGGCCAAGGCCGCGCCTGCAGCCGTTGCAGCGGTCGTGCCGCCATGGCATGGGGCGACCACCGACTCCGCCGTTGCCGCAACGGACGCGTCCGTCGCGGTGGAACCCGCCGAGCCGGCGCAGAAGCTCGAGCAGGCGCAGGCGTTCCTGGCCATGGGCGACGAAGACACTGCGCGCGAACTGCTGCGCGACGTACTCAACGGGCGCGACCCCGCAGCGCGCGACCGCGCCGCCCGGCTGCTGCGCGACCTCTGATGCCGTCTGGGGCCGGTCGCCTGCGCGGCAGGCATTAGCGTGATGCGGTTCGCGCTGGGCGTCGAGTACGACGGCAGCGGCTTTTCCGGCTGGCAGCGGTTGCATCGGCCGGGCGAGCCGGACCGCCGCGGCGAGCCGACGGTGCAGGCGGCGGTCGAAGACGCCCTGTCCTTCGTCGCCGGCACGCGGATCGACGTCACCTGTGCCGGCCGTACCGATGCCGGCGTGCACGCCGCCTGCCAGGTGGTGCATTTCGACACCGACGCGGTGCGCGAACCACGCGGCTGGGTGCTGGGCACCACCAGCCGGTTGCCGGAAGCGATCTGCACGCTGTGGTGCGTGCCGGTGGCCGATGACTTCAGCGCGCGTTTTTCGGCCCGGGCCCGCCGCTACCGCTACCGGATCCTCAACCGCGCCGTGCGGCCGGCGCTGCAGCGGCAGGTCCTGTCGTGGGAGCGCCGGCCGCTGGATGCCGGCGCCATGCACCGCGCCGCGCAGGCGCTGGTGGGCGAACATGACTTCTCCGCCTTCCGCACCGTCCACTGCCAGGCGCCGCATGCGCGCCGCGACCTGCAGCAGATCCAGGTCTCTCGCAGCGGCGAGGTGGTCGAGGTCGAGGTGCAGGCCAATGCCTTTCTTCACCATATGGTGCGCAACATCGTGGGTAGTCTGCTGCCGATCGGTCGCGGCGAGCAGCCGGAGGATTGGCTGGCCGGGCTGCTTGCCGGCCGTGATCGCACGGTTGCCGGCCCGACCGCGCCGCCCGACGGACTGGTGTTCGTCGGCCCGCGCTATCCCCCCCAGTGCGGCCTGCCCGCCGAGGTGACGATGTGAGCCCCAGTGACACGCCTTCCAGCTGCCGTCCGTTGTTCCGCACCCGGGTCAAGTTCTGCGGCATGACGCGGCCGGGGGACGTGCGCCTGGCCAGCGAACTGGGGGTGGACGCGATCGGTTTTGTCTTCTCGCGCGCCAGTCCGCGCCGACTGCGGCCGGAACAGGCGCGGCTGATGCGCAACGCGCTGGCGCCGCTGGTCGATGCGGTCGCGTTGTTCCAGGACAACAGTGCCGACGAAGTCCGCGAAGCGGTTCGCCATGTGCGTCCCACGCTGCTGCAGTTTCACGGCAGCGAGGACGACGCGTTCTGCCGCTCGTTCGGCGTGCCGTGGATCAAGGCGGTGCCGATGGGCGATCCGATGGCCGGCTCGCCGAATGCGTTGCAGGCGCGCTACCCGGGGGCGGCCGGGTTCCTGTTCGACAGCCATGCCACCGGACAGCCCGGCGGCAGCGGGAAGTCTTTCGACTGGTCGCGCCTGCCCACGACGCTGACCAAGCCGCTGATCCTGGCCGGCGGGATCACGCCGGCCAATGTCTTCGACGCGATCATCGCCGCCATGCCGTGGGGCGTGGATGTGTCCAGCGGGATCGAGGTGGCGCCGGGCGTCAAGGATGGCGATCGCATGCGCACCTTCGTGGAGGAAGTGCGCCGCGCCGATTGCCACGTCGAGCACGTACCGGCCTGAGCGCGCCGGACACGAAGGCGTGGGCGGTTCGTTACACTGCGCGGCCGTTTCCGCCGTGCGCCACCGATGGATCGCGATCGCGACACCACCATTGATTTCCACGCCTGGCCCGATGCCTCGGGGCATTTCGGCCGCCACGGCGGGCGCTTCGTCGCCGAAACCCTGATCGGGCCGCTTGAAGAATTGGCCGCGGCCTACGATGCCGCGCGCGGCGATCCCGCCTTCATCGCCGAATTCGACGACGACCTGGCGCATTACGTCGGCCGCCCCAGCCCGATCTACTGCGCGCAGCGGCTGAGCGACGACGTCGGCGGCGCGCGCATCCTGCTCAAGCGCGAGGACCTCAACCACACCGGCGCGCACAAGATCAACAACACCATCGGCCAGGCGCTGCTGGCCAGCCGCATGGGCAAGACCCGGATCATCGCCGAGACCGGTGCCGGCCAGCACGGCGTCGCCAGCGCGACGGTCGCCGCGCGGCTGGGGCTGGAATGCGTCGTCTACATGGGCGCGACCGACATCGAGCGGCAGAAGATCAACGTCTATCGCATGAAGCTGCTCGGCGCGACGGTGGTGCCGGTGAACAGTGGATCGGCGACGCTCAAGGACGCGCTCAACGAAGCGATGCGGGACTGGGTGACGAACGTGCGCGACACGTTCTACATCATCGGCACTGTCGCCGGGCCCGATCCGTACCCGCGCATGGTGCGCGACTTCAACGCGATCGTCGGCCGCGAGGCGCGCGCGCAGATGCTGGCCGAATACGGGAAGCTGCCGGATGTCGTCACCGCCTGCGTTGGCGGCGGCAGCAATGCGATCGGGATCTTCCACGCCTTCCTCAACGATCCAGGCGTGCGCATCGTCGGCGCCGAAGCGGCGGGCGAGGGGATCGCCAGCGGCCGCCATGCCGCCTCCTTGTCGGCCGGGCGCCCGGGTGTGCTGCATGGCAACCGCACCTATGTGCTGTGCGACGACGACGGCCAGATCGTCGAGACGCATTCGGTTTCGGCGGGGCTCGATTACCCGGGCGTGGGCCCCGAGCACGCGTTCCTGAAGGACACCGGGCGGGCGGAATATGTCGGCGTCACCGACGACGAGGCGCTCGCCGCCTTTCACCGGCTCGCACGCACCGAAGGCATCCTCGCCGCACTCGAATCCAGCCACGCGATCGCGCAAGCGGTGAAACTCGCGCGCGACCTGCCCAGGGACGCGCTCGTGCTGTGCAACCTGTCCGGCCGCGGCGACAAGGACGTGCACACGATCGCCGCGCGCGAAGGGCTGCAGTTGTGATCGCGTTTTCCGTAGAGGCGAAGATTGCCGCGCGCACGGATTGATCTTCCTTCTCCCGCTTGCGGGAGAAGGTGCCCGAAGGGCAGATGAGGGCGCTTTCAGAGACAGAGAGATTGCGGCTGTAGCCGCTCCTACCGAACAGCTGGACGCATGAATCGCATCGACACCCGTTTTGCACGACTCAAGAGCGCCGGCCGCAAGGCGCTGGTGCCGTTCTTCACCGCGGGTGATCCGTCGCTCGAAGCCACCGTGCCGGTGATGCACGCGCTCGTCGATGCCGGTGCGGACGTGCTGGAGCTCGGCGTGCCGTTTTCCGACCCGATGGCCGATGGCCCGACCATCCAGCGCAGTTCCGAGCGCGCGTTGGGCAAGGGCGCCGGACTGTCGTACGTCTTCGATTGCGTGCGCGACTTCCGGGGGCGCGATGCCGAAACGCCGGTGGTGCTGATGGGCTATCTGAACCCGGTCGAGATCCGCGGTGCCGAACGCTTCGCGCGCGAGGCGGTGGCCGCCGGCGTGGACGGCGTGCTGCTGGTGGACCTGCCGCCGGAGGAACTGGCCGAGTTCCGCGAAGCCTTCGCCAGCCATGGACTGGCGCTGATCCTGCTCGCCGCGCCCACCACCACGGATGCGCGCCTGGGCCTGCTTCGCGAGGCGGCGCAGGGCTACCTCTACTACGTCAGCTTCGCCGGCGTCACCGGCGCCGACCAGCTCGATACCGGCGCCGCGGGCGAGCGCCTGCGTGCGCTGCGGAGCCACAGCCCGGTGCCGGTCGTCGCCGGATTCGGCATCAAGGACGCCGCCTCGGCCGCCGCGATGGCGGTCGAAGCCGATGGCGTCGTCGTCGGCAGCGCGCTGGTCGCGCAGCTCGCACCGGCGGGCGATGTCGCCGATGCCGAAGCGCGAGCCCGGGCCTTCCTGGCACCGCTGCGGGCCGCGCTGGACGGTCGCGACGGAGCGCTGCGCTAGACTTCACGCTGGCCTTGACGGCCCTTGTGTCACAAAGACCGGCGCCGGCGCGCCCATTCCATTCCTGTCCGAGGTGTCGTCCCGGTGAGTTGGCTGAAGAAACTGATGCCCGCGCGTATCCGAACCGAGGCTCCCGCCGGCCGCAAGCGCAGCGTGCCCGAGGGGCTCTGGGAAAAGTGCGACCGCTGCGGTGCGGTGCTCTATCGTCCCGAGCTCGAGGAAAACCTCGAGGTCTGTCCCAAGTGCAACCACCACATGCCGATCCGGGCGCGGGTGCGGCTGCACGCGTTCCTGGATGCCGGCAGCACCAGCGAGATCGGCGCGGGGCTCGGCCCGACCGACGTGCTCAAGTTCAAGGACCAGAAGAAGTATTCCGACCGCATCAAGGCCGCGCAGAAAGCCACCGGTGAGCGCGATGCGCTGATCTCGCTGCAGGGCACGCTCAAGGGCCGGCCACTGGTCGCCTGCGCGTTCGACTTCGCGTTCATGGGCGGCTCGATGGGTTCGGTGGTCGGCGAGCGCTTCGCCCTGGCGGCCGAACGCGCGCTGGAGATCGGCAGCCCGCTGGTGTGCTTTTCCGCCACCGGCGGCGCGCGCATGCAGGAAAGCCTGTTCTCGCTGATGCAGATGGCCAAGACCTCCGCCGCGCTGGCGCGCCTGCGCGCCGCCAAGCTGCCCTATATCTCGGTGATGACGCACCCCACCACCGGCGGCGTGTCGGCTTCGCTGGCGATGCTGGGCGACATCAACCTCGCCGAGCCCGAGGCGCTTATCGGCTTCGCCGGCCCGCGCGTGATCGAGCAGACCGTGCGTGAAACGCTGCCCGAGGGCTTCCAGCGCAGCGAATTCCTGGTCGAGCACGGCGCCATCGACCAGATCTGCGACCGCCGCGAAATTCGCGACCGCGTCGCCGACCTGCTGGCGCTGCTGATGAAACAGCCGCGGCCGGTGGATGAGGTCGAGGTGGCGGCTTGAGCCGCAACTACTTCGGTACCGACGGCATCCGCGGGCGCGTGGGCGAAGGCCCGATCTCGGCCGACTTCGTGCTGCGCCTGGGCAATGCCTATGGCCATGCGCTCAAGCAGCGCGCCGAGCAGGGGCGCGAGTGGCGCAAGCCGATGGTCATCATCGGCAAGGACACGCGCATCTCCAACTACATGTTCGAGGCCGCGCTGGAAGCGGGCCTCGTCGCCGCCGGCGTCGACGTGCAGCTGATGGGCCCGATGCCGACGCCGGCCGTCGCGCACCTGACGCGTTCGCTGCGCGCCGATGGCGGCATCGTGATCTCGGCCTCGCACAATCCGCATTACGACAACGGCATCAAGTTCTTCTCCGCCCTTGGCGAGAAACTCGACGACGCCGCCGAGCTCGCGATCGAGGCCGCGCTCGACCAGCCGTTCATCACCATGCCTTCGGAGCAGCTCGGCAAGGCCGTGCGCACGCGCGATGCGCTCGGGCGTTATGTCGAAGCCTGCAAGAACTCCGTCCCCAAGGGCTTCGACCTCGGCGGCATGTGCGTGGCGATGGACTGCGCCAATGGCGCGACCTACCAGCTCGGGCCGCTGGTGCTGCGCGAACTCGGCGCCCGCGTCGACGCGATCGGCGTGGATCCCAATGGCATCAACATCAACGACGGCGTGGGCTCGACCCATCCCGAAGGCCTGGTCGCGCACGTCGCCGCGGTGCACGCCGACGTCGGCATCGCCTTCGATGGCGACGGCGACCGCGTGCTGTTCGTCGACGCCGATGGCGCGATCTGCGATGGCGACGACCTGCTGTACGTGCTGGCGACCGACTGGCAGCAAAGCGGCCGTCTGCACGGGCCGGTGGTCGGCACGCTGATGAGCAACTACGGTTTCGAGCGCGCGCTTGGCGAGCGCGGCATCGCGTTCCTGCGCGCGAAGGTCGGCGACCGCTACGTGCACCAGGCGCTGCTGCAGCACGACGGTGTGCTCGGTGGCGAGGCTTCCGGGCACCTGCTGTGCCTGGATCGCGCCAACACCGGCGATGGCATCGTCAGCGCGCTGCAGGTGCTGGAAGTGCTGCGCCGGCGCGGCATCACCCTGCGCCAGGCACTGGCCGGCATGCAGCGCGTGCCGCAAAAGACGATCAACGTGCGCTGCGCCAACGGCGCCAGGCCTGCGGAGGCGGATAGCGTCAAGGCGGCGCTGGCGCAGGCGCTGCAGGCGGTCGAAGGTCGCGGGCGGGCGTTCCTGCGGCCGTCGGGCACCGAGCCGGTGGTGCGGGTCACGGTCGAGGCCGACGACGAGGCATTGGTGCGGTCGACGCTGGAGTCGCTGGCGGCGGCGGTGCGGGCGGCAGCGGACGCGGGCTGAGGGTCGTCGCCAAACCGTGAAGCGATGTTGATCGCTTCACGGCGGGTTGAAGCCCGGCTTGCGACAGCGAGCGGGCGGGATTTGGCCGCGGGTCGATGGCGGGTTGGAATCCGCCTTACGCCATCCAGAAAAACACGGCAGCCATGCGCTTGTCGGCCAGCGCGTGGCCGCAGTAGTCACTCGCGCTGTGGATGAGGTTGGCGCGATACAGCAGCAGGCGATTGAACCGGTGCTCGATGGCGACGTCCTCGACGAAGGAATTCATCGCCACGAAGCGCGAGCCCAGCGCTTCGACAAGATTGGCGTGCGGCGGCATCACCGCGTTGCCGCCGAGCTGGCCATTCGGCAAACGCTGGCGGTAGAAGCTGGTGCCGCAGTCCGCCGGTGCCGTTGGATTGAGATAGAGCACCGCGGCGTAACGGCACAGCCTACGCGAGTCGGTATGCGGCTTGGGGCCGGACTCATCGACGCCGACGACCTGCACGCAGTTGTGGTTGAGGTGGCCACCGTCGGGCGTCGATTCGATCCACAGCCGCTTGCTGCCGGTGGCCTGGCGCACCCAGGCCTCCAGCGGTTCCAGTTCGGCCGGTTCCAGCGCCGGCATGGTGCGCATGCCCGGCCAGGCTTCCGGACGATGCGGATAGCCTTGCGTCCAGTCGTCCCGCGCCAGGCAACGTTCGCGCACGGCCACCGGGTCGGGCAGGGCATCGTCGAGCAACCAGTAATCGCGGCCCTGCGTCGGCTTGCGGTAGGGCAGCATGCGTACGGGCGTGGGCTTGGGTTGCATGGTCAATCCGTGTCGCGGAAATGCTTGCTGGGGCCGGCGACCAGCGCGCGCATGGCGGCCGCCGGCAGCAGCCTGCTCATGCCGGCGATGAGCTGGTTGATGCGGCCGACGACGATGCGCGCGTCGCCGCGCTCGACGGCGTCGATGCCGGCGCGCGCGACGGTGTCCGCATCCAGCCACAACCACGGGGGCAACTTCGATACCCGCCCGCGCATGCCGTTGGCGTCGTGGAATTCACTGTAGGTGAAGCCTGGGCACACGGCGGTCACGTGCACGCCGCGCGCCCGCATCTCCTCGGCCAGCGACTCGGAAAAGCGGATGACGAAGGCCTTGGCCGCGCCATAGAGCGTGTGGCCGGCCGAGGCCGGCGTCAGTCCCGCCAGCGACGCGACGTTGATGACGCGGCCATGGCCCACCGCTTCCATCGCGGGCAGCAGGCGCCAGGTGAGTTCGGCGACCGACGTCACCAGCACCTGCAGGAAGTCCGCATGCACGCTCCAGTCCGAGGACAGCAATCGCCCGGGCACGCCGTAGCCGGCGTTGTTGACCAGGTGCGTCACCGCGATCCGGCGCCGTTGCAGTTCCGCGACCAGCCGGGCAGGGGCGTCGCGCTGCGCAAGGTCGGCGGCGATCACCTCCACCGGCACCTGCACGCGCAGTTCGCAGGCCAGGGCTTCGAGCCGGTCCAGGCGCCGCGCGGTGAGTACCAGCGGCACGCCGCGCCGCGCGTAGTCGCGTGCGAATGCCGCACCGATGCCGCTGGAGGCGCCGGTGACGAGGGCATGGCCGGGGTGTGCGGATGGGACCATGCGACTCGCCGCGGGAAGGCGCCCGATTCTAAAGCCACGTTGCCGGCTTCCTGCAGTGGCCCAGGACGCCCGTCGCATCCATCCCGTGGTCGTGGTCGTGCGAATGCGTCGCAACGGCACCGGCGGTGCATGGAGGCGCGCGCCTGCCGGCTGCTAGACTGCGCGCCTTTCACGGCATCCCTGGGTGTGGCATGCGTCGCCGGATCGTGGCTGGCAACTGGAAACTGCACGGCGACCGCGCGTTCGCCCACGGCCTGCTGGATGCGATCACCGCGCGGCCGGCCCCCGCGGGCGTGGACCTCGTCGTGCTGCCGCCGCTGCCCTACCTGAGCGGGCTGGTCGCCGCCTATCCGTCGGTCGCGTTCGGCGCCCAGGACGTCAGCGCCAATGCGCAGGGCGCCTACACCGGCGAAGTCTGTGCCTCGATGCTGGCCGATGTCGGTGCGCGCTATGGGCTGGTCGGGCATTCCGAGCGGCGCCAGTACCACCACGAAGGCAGCGAGCTGGTCGCGCGCAAGTTCCAGGCCGCGCGCGCCGCCGGGCTGGTCCCGATCCTGTGCGTCGGCGAAAGCCAGCACCAGCGCGAGGCCGGCCAGACCGAATACTGCATCGAGCGCCAGCTGCAGCCGGTATTCGACCTGTGCGGCGAGCAGGCCTTCGAAGGCGCCGTGGTCGCCTACGAGCCAGTCTGGGCGATCGGTACCGGCCTGACCGCCACCCCGGAGCAGGCGCAGGCCGTCCACGCGTTCATCCGTGGCGAAGTCGCCGCCCGCGATGCTAAAATTGCGGGCTCGCTGCCGATCCTCTATGGCGGCAGCTGCAAACCCGGCAACGCCGCGGCGCTGTTCGCCCAGCCCGACGTCGATGGCGGCCTGATCGGTGGCGCCTCGCTGGTGGCTGCCGATTTCCTCGCCATCGCGGCGGCCGCCGGCAATCCGCCAGGCGGTCGCTGACCTCCGGTTGTCGGCCTGTCGATGGGCCAGCGTTACCACTGAAGAGATCGTTCAATGCTGTTGTTGATCCTCAATGTCCTCTACGTGCTGCTCGCGATCGGCATGATCGCGCTGATCCTGATGCAGCGCGGTGCCGGTGCGCAGGCGGGCTCGGGCTTCGGCGGCGGCGCCTCGGCGACCGTGTTCGGCTCCCGCGGCGCCTCCAACTTCATGTCCAAGAGCACCAAGTGGATGGCGGTCGCGTTCTTCGCGATCAGCCTGTTCATGGCCTGGTACTCGACCCACAACTCCACCCGCGGCCCGGTCAAGCAGGATCTCGGCCTGATGGCGCAGGTCCCGGCGGCGCCGGCGACCACGGCGCCGGCCACCGGCAACACGTCCGTGCCGAACGCACCGGCGCAGGCCGCCCCCGCGACGCCTTCGACCGCGGCGCCCGACGCCAGCGTGCCGACCGCGCCGATGGCGCCATCGCAGGCGCCT
>NZ_JAANOY010000030.1 GCF_011320095.1 Cognatiluteimonas telluris
CGGCATCCCCGCTCCCTCGGCGGCTGGCGCTCACGCGTGTGCTCTCCCGGTCTGGCACCCAGGGCAGCGGCGGCGGCGGCGGCGGCGGCGGCTCGTACTACAACCTTGCCGGCGGCGGCGGCGGCGGCGGCGGCGGCGCCGGGCAGTACGTGGGCGGCGCAACGTTCTTCGCCAATCCCGGCAGCATCTATGGTGGCGACGGTGGCGACGGTGGCAATGGCGGCTTCTACCCCAGTTCGTCCTCGGCCTATGGCGGCGGCGGCGGCGGCGGTGGCAGCGGGATCTACGCGGCCGCTGGCAGCCTGCTGACCAGTGGCGTGGGTAGCCTCGTCCGCGGCGGCGACGGCGGCGCTGGTGGCGGCGGCTTCAGGGGCGCCTCGGGCGGCGGCGGCGGCGCCGGCATCGCAGGGGTCGGGTTCACGCTCGACAACGCCGGCGGCGTGTACGGCGGCAACGGCGGCGCCGGTGGCGGCCAGGTCAGCGACGGCGGCTATGGCGGTGCCGGCGGTACCGGCGGGATCGGTGTGGTGGGCAGCGGGCTGACGCTGGACAACACCGGCATCATTGCCGGTGGCACCGGCGGCGCAGGTGCCGACGATACCTACAGCGGCGGAAACGGCGGCGCGGGAGGCGCTGGGGTCTCGATCTCCCAGACCACGCTCACCAACGCCGGCACGATCGCCGGCGGTACCGGCGGCGTGGCAGGCGTGGGGGCGCCCAACGGCACCACCGGCGCCGGCGGCGTGGGCATCGCGTCCACGGGCAACAACGTCATCGTCAACAGCGGCACCATCAGCGGCGGGCTGTCCGGTGACGGCGCCACGCGCGCCGACGCCATCCTGTTCACCGGCGCCGGCAACAACCTGTCGCTGCTGACGGGTTCCAACATCGTCGGCAACCTCGAGGTGGGCAATGCTTCCGACGCGACCATCGCGGCGCTCGATCCCGGCCTGACCCTGACCAACACGATCGTGCTGGATACGGCGAGCTCGGCACTGGGCTTCGACACCGGCCTTGCCGACTTCACCGTTTCGGGCAGCATCCGGGGCGCCGGCAGCGTGACCAAATCCGGTCCCGGCACGCTTGCGCTGTCCGGCATCAACACGTTCACTGGCGGCACCACCGTCACCGGCGGCACGCTGTCGATCTCCAGCGACGCCAATCTCGGCTCCACTGCCGGCGGCCTGCTGCTCGACGGCGGCACTCTGCAGAACACCGCCGCCTTCACCCTCAACCACACGCTGTCGATCGGCAGCGGCGGCGGCACCCTGCAGGTTGACGCCAACCTGACGGTGGCGCAGGCGATCACGGGCGCGGGCAGCTTCACGGAGAATGGTGCCGGGACGCTGATCCTAGGCGGCAACGTCACCACCGCGGGCAGCCAGACCTTCAATGGCGCGCTGGCGCTTGGCGGCAACATCAGCATGACCAGCACCGGCGGCAGCAACATCGCCTTCAACTCGACGCTCGACGGCGCCTACGCCCTGGCGGTCAACACCGCCGGCGCCACCGTCTTCAACACCGTCGGCGGCACCACCGCCCTGGCCAGCCTGACCACCAACGCGGGGGGCAGCACGACGCTCAACGGCAATGTCACCACGACCGGAGCGCAGACCTACAACGATGCCGTGACGCTGGGTGCGGACGACAGCCTGACGAGCACCGGTGGCGGCGCGATCATCTTCAACTCCACGGTGGACGGGGCGCAGCAGCTCGGCGTCACCACCACCGGCGCGGTCGCCTTCAATGGCGTGGTCGGTGGCACCACCGCGCTGACGGGACTGAGCGTGACCGGCGGCACCTTCACTGCCGGTGCGATGACGATCGACGGCGCCTTGTCGGTGACGACCACGGCGGGGGGCATCTCCCAGGGAGGTGCATTCCACGTTGTGGGCGCCTCGGACTTCAATGCCGGCGCGAATGCGATCACGCTGACCAACGCCGGGAACGATTTCACCGGGCCGGTGGACCTGACGGGCGGTGCCACCCAGATCGTCGACGGCAATGCCCTGCAACTGGGCACGCTGTCGACTGGCTCGCTCAGTGCCACCAGCACGGGAGCGCTGAGCCTGGGCGCGGGCACCGTCAGTGGCAGTCTGCAGGCCGTCAGCAACGGGGGGGCTGTCAGCCAGTCCGGCGCGCTGGACGTCGCTGCAACCACGACGGTCAACGCCGGTAGCGGCGCGATCACGCTCACCAATGCCGGCAATGACTTCGGCGACATCGTCACCCTGACCGGTGGCACGACCCAGATCCACGACAGCAACATCCTGTTGCTCGGCACGCTGGCCACCGGCAGCCTGACCGCCACCGCCGACGGCCACCTTGGCCTGGGCGACGGCGTCATCGCCGGCGACCTGGTTGCCACCAGTGGCAGTGGCGGGGTGACGCAGCGCGGTGCGCTGACGGTCACCGGAACCACCAGCATCGACGCCGGCACGGGTGCGGTCACGCTGGCCGACGCAGGCAACGATTTCCAGGGCGCCGTGGCCATCGCCTCCGGCGGCAGCGTGGACGTGGTCGACAGCAACGACCTGGCCGTCACCTCGCTCACCGCCGGCGCCAATGCCGACGTCAGCCTGGTCGCCGGCGGCACCCTGTCGCTGCCGGTCGGTGCGATCGATACCGGTACCGGGTCGCTGACGCTGTCCTCCGCTGGCGGCAGCCTCGCTATCGCCAGCGCGCTATCGGGCGGCGAAGTCACGCTCAGCGGTCGCGATGGCATGGTGCTGGGCAATAATGTCACTGGCACGATCGTGAACCTTGGCAGCAACGATGCCACCATCGTGCAGAGCGCCGGGGCGCTGAACGCAGGCACCCTGACCGGCGAAACCGGCACGGGCGCCGTCAGCCTGACCAGCGTCGCCAACGCGATCGACACCATCGACAATTTCACTGCCGGTGATTTCACCCTGGTCGATGGCGTCGCGCTGACGATCGCTGGGCCCGGTGCGCTGGCGGCCACCGGCGACATCAGCCTCACCGATGTCGCCGGAATCACCGTCACCGGGATCGTTTCTGCCGGCGGCAGCATCACCCTGACCGACGGCACGGGGATGACCATCGGCGATGGCGGCACGGTAGGCAGCCTGGCGGGCGACGTCGTCCTCGCCGGCGGCAGCTCGCTTGCCTTCTATCACTCCGACGACGTCACCTTCGCCGGCACGATCAGCGGCAGTGGGACGCTCGGCCAGATCGGCACTGGCACGTTGGCACTGGACGGCGCCAGTGGCGGCTTCACCGGGACCACCCAGGTCATCCGCGGCACGCTGCTGGTCGGCAGCATTGCAGGCAACGGTGCCACGCTCGGCGGCGACGTCAACGTGACCACTGCGTCAACCCTGGGCGGTCACGGCCGCATCGGCGGCAACGTCGGCGTCCTGGTTGGTGCGCACCTGGCACCGGGCAACAGCATCGGCACGCTCACGATCGACGGCGATGCCTCGTTCGCGCAGGGCAGTGAGCTGGATTACGAGTTCGGCGCGCCGGGGGCGGACTTCACCAGTCCCGGCAACGGCGACAGCGTCGCGGTCGGCGGCAACCTCCTGCTCGATGGCGCCGTGCTCAACGTCACCGACACCGGTGGCATGGGACCCGGCCTGTACAACCTGTTCTCCTACGCCGGCACGCTGACCTACACCAACGGCGGCATCGTGTTCGGCGTGACCCCCGGCGGCGAAACGCTGCAGATCCAGAACCTCACCGGCGACAAGCAGATCAACCTGCTCGACACGACCGGGATGACGCTGAACTTCTGGAACGGAAACGGCCTGGCGACATCCACCTCGCTGGGCGGCGGCGACGGCACCTGGTCGACCACGTCGATGAACTGGACCGATGCCGATGCCACCGTCACTGCGGCGATGCAGCCGCAGCCGGGCTTCGCGATCTTCGGCGGCGCCGCGGGCACGGTGACCATTGACAATGTCGATGGCGCGGTCGCGGCCACCGGCCTGCAGTTCGCCAGCGATGGGTACACGCTGCAGGGCGATGCCCTGACGCTCGTCGGCAACGGCACCGATGCCCCGATCATCCGCGTCGGCGACGGCAGCAGCGCCGGCGCCGGGTTCACGGCCACGATCGACAACGTCCTCGCGGGCAGCGACGGCCTGGCCAAGGCGGATGCCGGCACGCTGGTACTGACGGCAGCCAACACCTTCAGCGGCGGGCTGGCGATCCAGGGCGGCACGCTGTCGGTGGCCAGCGACGCCAGCCTTGGCGACGCCGGCAATGCGGTCACCCTCGATGGCGGACTGCTGCAGGTCACCGGCACCGCGTTCACCAGCACCGCCCGCGACCTGGTGCTCGGCGCCAGCGGCGGTGGCTTCGACATCGCCGACGCGACCAACGTCTTCACCGTGGACCAGGCGCTGGGCGGCAGCGGCGCCTTCCTCAAGGCCGGCGCCGGCACGCTGGTGCTCACCGGTGCCAACACGTTCACCGGCGGCACCGCGATCGATGCCGGCGTCCTGCAGCTGGGCGATGGCGGCACCACGGGCGCGATCACCGGCGACGTGCTCGACAACGCCACCCTGGCGTTCGACCGCAGCGACGCGGTGACCTTCGCCGGCACCATCAGTGGTACCGGCGCGCTCGTCCAGCAGGGCAGCGGCACCACGATCCTGACCGCCGGCAACAGCTTCACCGGCGGCACCACGATCGATGCCGGTACGCTGCAGCTGGGCAACGGCGGCACCACCGGCATGATCGTCGGCGACGTGGTCGACAACGGCACGCTGACGTTCGATCGCAGCGACGACATCGGCTTCGCCGGCGCCGTCAGCGGCAGCGGCGCGATGACCAAGCTCGGCGACAACACGCTGGTGCTCGATGGAGACAGCAGCGCGTTCACCGGCGCCACCGGCGTCCAGGCCGGCACGCTGGTGGTGGGCAGCGTCGCCGGCAACGGCGCGGTGCTCGGTGGCGACGTGCAGGTCGACGGCGGGGCGATGCTCGCGGGCCTGGGCGCGATCGGCGGCGATGTCAGCAATGACGGCATGCTGTCGCCGGGCGTGGGCGGCGTGGGCACCTTGACCGTCCACGGCGACTACACCCAGACGGCGGGGGGCAGCTTCGTGGTCGACGCGCTTTCCGACGGCCAGGCCGACCTGCTGGTCGTGGACGGCAATGCCTCCTTGGATGGCAGCACGCTGGTGCTGGCCGCCAATGGCACCTGGCACCCGCGCACGGACTACACGATCCTCACCGCCGGCGGCAGCGTCGACGGCACGTTCGGATCGGCGACCTCGAGCCTGCTGTTCCTGGATCCCGTGCTGACCTACGACGCGCATGACGTGTACCTGTCGCTGCAGCGCAACGACATCGAGTTCGCCAGTGCCGGCTTGACCCCGAACCAGCGCTCGACCGCGGCGGCGGCCGATACGCTGGGCTTCGGCAGCTCCGTCTACAACGCACTGACCACGCTCGACGCGACCACCGCGCCGCAGGCGTTCGACGCGCTCTCGGGCGAACTGCACGCCAGCGTGCAGACCTCATTGATGGAGGACAGCCAGTACCTGCGCACGGCGATGGGCAATCGCCTGGCCGCGGCGCGCGGCGACGGCAATGGCGTCTGGGCCACCGGCTGGGGCCACTGGGCGCGTGACGACAGCGATGGCAACGCCGCCGAACTGCGCACCGACAGCCATGGCCTGGCCGCCGGAGCCGATGCCGGGCTCGGCTCCGATGCGCGCATCGGCGTGGTGATCGGCAGCAGCCGTGGCGAGGCCCGGGTCGAAGACCGCGGTTCGCACGCCGACATCGACAGCCGCCACCTGGGCCTCTACGCCCGGATGCCGCTGGGCGGGCTGCAGTTGCAGGCCGGATTGGCGCGCAGCTGGCACGACATCGACAGCACCCGCAACGTGGCCTTCCCGGGCGTCGACGAGCACCTGCGCGGCAAGCAGGATGCCGACACCACGCAGGGGTACGTCGATGCCAGCCATGACTTCACCATCGCCCAGGGCACGGTCTCGCCCTTCGTGAACCTGACCCGGGTGGAGGTGCGCGCCCACGGCCTCACGGAGACCGGCGGCGACGCTGCGTTGCAGGTCGATCCGACCCACACCTCGCGCACGTTCGCCAGCGCCGGGGTGCGGGCGGCACTGCGGTTCGGCAGTGCCTGGCGGGTACAGGGCAGCCTGGGCTGGAGCCATGCGTACGGTGGCGATGCCAGCCCGCAGGTCACCGAGACCTTCGTGGCCGGCAGCGACGCGTTCGTGATCGCCGGGGTGCCGATCGCCGGCAATGTGGCCACCGTCGAAGCCGGCGTGGGCTACCAGGCGACACCGGCGTTCCGGGTCAGCGCCAACTACGTGGGCCGGTTCGCCAGCGACGCCCGCGACCAGGGCGCCGGCCTGACCCTGGCCTGGTCGTTCTGATCCGGCGGCGGCCGCCGTGCTTCGGCGCGGCGGCCGGGCGGTCGCAGGAAGACAGTGCCCGTACGCGGGCCCTTTTTGTTTGGGCAGCGCACGCTCCCACCCCGCCCGCCGCCGTTCCGGCAGTGCGCGCCAGGGCGGCGCACGGGCAGGGCCAGCGAACGCCACCCTGAATGGAATGTTCAGCCCCGACCGGATGTATCGCCCGTTTTGGTCAGGTTTGTGAACATCCGTTCAGCTTCGGGACGCAACAGTACCGCGGTTCGCCGGGGGAAATCGTCGTGCCGTTGTCCGATCCGATGTGCCTGACTGCGCTGGATTCCATCGAGTCCCGCGGCACCCTCCCTGAAGGTTGCAACCTGCAGGCGCTGCTCGAGGATGGCCTGGTCCTCCGCGACCAGGACGGCTTCTGGACACTGACGGTGCAGGGCCGGCTGCGCCTGGCCAACCTGCGCTCGCTGGAGCGGCAGCGGCAGAAGCGCTGACCCCGCCGTCGCAATCCTTTTGACCGCGCGTTCATCACTGCTGCCGCACGGTCGGTGGTTCCTGTCACGGGGCCGTACCCATCAGCGAGCAGCCGCCTTCCCCTCCCCCCAACCTGCATACCGCGTCGCCCGGGGTGGCCGGCGCCGAAGCCGACGCCGTCCGCGACTGGCTGACCGCCTTCGCCCAGCAGTCGCTCGACTACGCCATCCTGCTGATCGACGTCGACCAGCGGGTGCGATGGGCCGGACCGGGCGCAGCCTGGATCCTGGCGGCGACCTCGGCCGAGATCGCCGGCGGCCCGATGGACCGGTTCTTCACCCCGGAGGATCGTGCCACCGGTATTCCCGACCAGGAAGCGCTGGTCGCGCAGCGCCGGGGATCCTCCAACGACGATCGCTGGATGCTGCGCGCGGACGGATCGCGGTTCTGGGCGTCCGGCCGCACGATCGCCCTGCGCCGGCGCGATGGCTCGCCGCTGGGGCTGCTGAAGATCTTCCGCGACCAGACCGAGACCCGGATGCGGCTCAGCCAGCTGGGCAACCATGTGCAGGCGCTGTCGGTCGAGTACGCCGGGCGCATGGACGCGATCGCCGCGCTGTCGCGTGACCTGCGCGCGGTCCTTGCGCCCGTCACGCCGGCCACGCCGGGACACGACGGGGAGGGCGCCGGCCGGGGCGCCGGCGCGGCGCAACCACCCGACGGCTCCATCGCGCGGGCCCTGGGCCTGCTCGACGAGCTGGACCGGACCCTGCGGGCCGAAAGCGATCCCGTGGAGCTCGTCATTGCACCGTTGCGACTGGATGTCGAACTCACCGCCGCGCTGGACAGCGCGTGCCAGCGCATGCCGCCGGAGCAACGCCGCATCGAACTGCTGCTGCCCCCGGGCCCGCCGATCACCTTCGAGGGCGACCGGTTGCAGTTGCAGCAGGTCTTCGAATCCCTGGCCTGCAATGCCCTGCGCGCCACCGCCAGCGACGGACACATCTGGATCACAGGCACGCTGGAGGGGCGCCAGGTGGTGATCCAGGTCGAAGACAACGGCATGGGGATCGACACCGCGCGGGTGGAGTCGAACTTCGCGGCCCTGACCCATCCGGTACCGCCGGCGACAGGCGAGGGCGCGGGCGTTGGACTGGCGCGGGTCAAGACCGTGGTGGAGCGGCATGGCGGCAGCGTGCAGGCACGCAGCGCCGGTGCCGGCAAGGGCAGCCAGTTCACCGTGCGGCTGCCGCTGCGGCATGCCCCGGTGCCGGCCGCCGCCGGCTAGTCGCGGCTCACTCCGCGATCGCCTCTCCGGGGGCCGCGTCGGCGAGCTGCAGGTAAGGCTCGACCTTGCCGCGCATCTTCATCGTCATCGGCTGCCCGCGGCGATCGCGCGCCTTGCCCGCGGCCACCTTGATCCAGCCTTCGCTGACGCAGTATTCCTCGACGTTGGTGCGCTCCACGCCGTTGAAGCGGATGCCCACGCCGCGCTCGAGCAGGGCGGCATCGTGGAACGGGCTGCGCGGATCCAGGCTCAGGCGGTCGGGCAGGGCGTCGGTGGAGGTCTGGGGCATCGCGGACGGGCACGCTGGACAAGGTGCGACAGGATAAAGCCCCGCGCCGGGTTTGAAGTCGGCCGCCGCGCCACCACTTCGAGCCGATGACCACGCCCACGCCGAATCCCGCTCCGGACGCCATCGCCGACGCGCCTGCCGACGCCACCCCGGCCGCCACCCTGGCGGTCGTCCGCGCCGCCAGCGCCCGCAGCGAGGCGCAGGTCGTGCGCGACCTGCTGCCCTTCCTCAAGCCCTTCGCCGGGCGGATCTCGCTGGCGCTGGCGCTGGTGGTGGCCGGCAAGCTGGCCAACCTGGTGGTGCCGATGCTGCTCAAGCGGCTGGTCGACGGCCTGACCGTGACCCCGGCGCAGCTGGTGCTGGCCTTGCCGGTGGCGCTGCTGCTCGCCTACGGCGCCTCGCGGTTGTCGGTGACGCTGTTCACCGAGTTGCGCCAGGTCGTGTTTGCGCGGGTGATGGCGCGGGTGTCGCGCAAGGTGACGCTGCAGGTGTTCCGCCACCTGCACGCATTGAGCCTGAAGTTCCATCTCGCGCGCCGCACCGGCGGCGTCGCGCGCGACGTCGAGCGTGGCGGCAGCGCGATTTCCGACCTGCTGGACTGGACGCTGTACACGATCCTGCCGACGATCCTGGAAGTCGCGCTGGTCACGGCGGTGCTGGTCTGGGCCTACGACTGGGTATTCGCCGCGATCACGCTGGCCACGCTGGCGGCGTACGTGGTGTTCACCTTCTCGATCACCGAATGGCGCACGCGCTTCTATCGCGCCTCGGTCGAGGCCGACACCCACGCCAACGAGCGCGCGGTCGATTCGCTGCTCAATTACGAAACGGTCAAGTACTTCGGCAACGAGGAGCACGAGGCGCGCCGCTACGACGAGAACCTCGTCCACCTGGAGAACGCGCAGGTGATGGCGCGCAAGACGCTGGCGGTGTTGAACCTGGGCCAGACCTCGATCGTCGCCATCGGCGTCACCGCGATGATGTGGCGCGCGGCGGCCGGCGTCGTCGCTGGCACCATGACCATCGGCGACCTGGTGCTGGTCAACGCGTATCTCCTGCAGCTGTCGGCGCCGTTGAACCTGCTCGGGATGATGTATCGCGAGGTCAAGGCCGCCTTCACCAACCTCGAGCGCCTGTTCGGGCTGCTCGACGAGCGCCAGGACGTGCAGGACCGCGAAGGCGCGATCGCCCTGCACACCGTGCAGCCGCGCGTTGTGTTCGATCGCGTGCGCTTCGGTTACGACCCGCGCCGCGAGATCCTGCAGGACGTGAGCTTCGAGATCCCGCCCGGCGGCACGGTCGCGGTGGTCGGGCATTCGGGCTCGGGCAAGTCGACGCTGGCGCGGCTGCTGTACCGCTTCTACGACGTCGACAGCGGCCATATCCGCATCGCCGCCAACGACGGCGTGCTGCGCGACGGCATCGCACATGACATCCGCGATTACACGCAGGCATCGGTGCGCGCGGCGATCGCGATCGTGCCGCAGGACACGGTGCTGTTCAACGACACGATCTACTACAACATCCTCTACGGGCGGCCTTCGGCGACGCGCGACGAAGTGGAGCAGGCTGCGCGCGCGGCGCACATCCACGAACTGATCGTCTCGCTGCCCGATGGCTACCAGTCGGAAGTCGGCGAGCGCGGATTGAAGCTGTCCGGCGGGGAGAAGCAGCGCGTGGCGATCGCGCGCGCGCTGCTGAAGAATCCGGCGATCCTGATCTTCGACGAAGCGACCTCGGCGCTGGATTCCAAATCGGAGAAGGCGATCCAGGCCGAGCTCGACCGCATCGCCGTCGGCCGCACCACGCTGACCATCGCGCACCGGCTGTCGACGGTGATGGGCGCCGACGAGATCCTGGTGATGGACGCCGGCCGGATCGTCGAGCGCGGCAGCCACGCGCAGCTGCTCGCGCGCGAGGGCCATTACGCGCAGATGTGGCGCTTGCAGCAGCAGGCGCGGCAGGTGGAGCTGGCCGAGCAGGCGGAGGCCGCGTCGTAGCAGGCGGGCGTCATGCGCGCTCGCCGCGTTTGCGGCGCCAGCGGGCGATCCGCGGCAGCACGAACCACAGTCCCACGAACACCGCGAAAAGGCCGCCAGCCAGCCACGACACCGGCCCGGCTCCCAGCACCAGCCGCGCAACGAGATAGAAATCCAGGCAGATTGCGATCGCTAGCGGCGGCATGCTCGCCAGCAGCAGCACCGTCGACACCCGCACGAACCCCTGGCTGACCTGCTGCGGCTCGGCCTGCCGGTGGTAGGCGGCCGGGGTCATGATCAATGCGATCGCCAGTGCGATCAGCCCGATCGACAGCAGGTACAGGCGCTGCTCGCCAGCACCCAGCGCAGTCGCGAAGCGGTTGGTGAACACCGTCGCCAGCTGGAACCCGAACAGCACCTGGATGCCCGGCAGCACGATCCGGCATTCCTCCAGCAGGTAGCTGACGGTCCTGTGCAGGGAGAGCGTCTCGACCTCGTCGGGTGGCGTGCGCGTGGGCATGGCGGCTCCGCAGGGAGCCGCCTGTGTAGCACCGCCCGGCGCAACGGCGCGTCACGCCGGACGCATGCTGCCGAGGCTATTTCGCGGCGGCGTTGCGCGGGTCCTTGGCCGGATCGACGTAGTTGATCTCGAACGGCCCGGTACCGCTGACCTGCACGATCGCGCCCTGCCGCGTGTTGACCTCGTGGTGCATCTTCGCCGGCATCAACGCGTAGCCGCCGGCATCGAGCGCCTGCGACGGCTTGCCGTCATCGGTGGAGACGGTGAGATCGCCCTGGATGACGGTGACGTGCTCGTCGCTCGGATGCCAGTGCATCGGGATGACCGCATGCGGCGGCGCCTTGAGTCGCAGCACGAAGGTGCCGGTCGATGCCGGATCGCCGCTGAGCACGGAGGCCTGCACGCCCTTGGGCAGGAACGGCGGGCCGTCGCCCCATTGCATCTGCGCGGCCTGCAGCACCACGTGCGGCGAAGTGGCCATCGTGTCGTGCGCGGGCGGGGCGGCGCCGGCGAGCAGCGGCAGCAGGCCCGCGGCGAGGAGCAGGGACAGGCGGTTCTTGGGCGGACGGTTCATGCGCGTCTCCGGTCTGGGTGGGGTCCGGCCTGGACGGCGGGCCACGGCGCGGTGCGTCGCATGAGGGACCACGCGGCGCGCGCGCGGCGGCGGCCACCCCGGGGGCGAGCGGGCGCCCGTGGAGCCCGGTGCGATAATCGCCGGATGAACGATGAACACGCGCCCGGCACAACCCACTTCGGCTACCGCGAAGTCCCCACCGCCGAGAAGCAGAAGCTGGTCGGCGAAGTGTTCTCGTCCGTCGCCGGCAAGTACGACCTGATGAACGACCTGATGTCGCTGGGCATCCATCGGGTGTGGAAGCGTTATTTCGTCGCCACCGCGCAACTGCGACGCGGCGACCGCGTGCTCGATCTGGCCGGCGGCACCGGCGACGTCGCGGCGCTGCTGCGCGAGCGCGTCGGCGACGCGGGCGAGGTCGTGATCGGCGATATCAACGCCGGCATGCTCGGCGTCGGCCGCGACCGCATGGTCGACCGCGGCCTGGTGCGCGGGCTGGAGTACGTGCAGTGCAATGCCGAAGCGTTGCCGTTTCCCGACGACAGCTTCGACCTGGTGACGATCGCCTTCGGCCTGCGCAACGTCACCGACAAGGACGCCGCGCTGCGCGAGATGCACCGCGTGCTCAAGGTCGGCGGACAGGCGCGGGTGCTGGAGTTCTCGCAGGTGCGCGCGGACTGGTTCAAGCCGCTGTACGACTTCCACTCCTTCCAGGTGCTGCCGCGGCTGGGCAAGCTGTTCGCGCACGATGCCGGCAGCTACCAGTACCTGGCCGAATCCATCCGCCGGCATCCGTCGCAGGAGGTGCTGCAGGCGATGATGGAGGCGGCGGGTTTCGCCCGCTGCAGCCATCGCAACCTCAATGCCGGGATCGTCGCGATCCATGGCGGCTACAAGGTCTGACCGCGCGCGGATGCAGGCCACGCATGGGCTTGGCTACACTGCCGGCCCGCCCTGACGAGCCGCGCGATGCGCCTTTCGATCCTGTTGTTGCCACCGCTCTGCGCGCTGGCGCTGTTGACCGCGTGCGCGCGCGAGCCCGGTGCGGCCATGCCCGCCGCCACTTCGCCTGCTCCCGCAAAAGGACCTGCCGCCATGGCCACGACCCGCGATGAACATTCCTATGCGCAGCCAGACAAGGTGCGCATCAGCGACCTGGCGCTGGACCTGGCGGTGGACTTCGACCGCAAGCAGCTCTCCGGGACCGCGACCTACACCTTGGAGTGGCTCGATCCACAGGCGACGCAGCTGGTGCTCGACACCCGCGATCTCACCATCACAAAGGTCGAAGGCGCCAATCGCGAAGGCCAGTGGACACCGCTGCGCTACGCCCTCGCGGCGCGCGATCCGATCCTGGGCAGCAAGCTGACCATCCAGGTGCCCGAGCGCGACACCAGCGTGCGCGTGGCCTACACCACCTCGCCCGAGGCCTCCGGCCTGCAGTGGCTGGAACCGGCAATGACCCAGGGCAAGCAGCAGCCCTTCATGTTCAGCCAGTCCGAGGCCATCCACGCCCGCAGCTGGGTGCCGCTGCAGGACACCCCCGGCGTGCGCTTCACCTACAAGGCGCACGTCACCGCGCCGGCGAACGCCATGGTGCTGATGAGCGCCGACAACGATCCGGCGGCCGCGCGCGACGGCGACTACAGCTTCACCATGCCGCAGCCGATCCCGTCCTACCTGCTGGCGATCGCCGCCGGCGACCTCGTCTTCGAGCCGATTTCCAGGCGCAGCGGCGTGTGGGCCGAGCCGGCGATGGTGCACAAGGCCGCCAGCGAATTCGCCGACACCGAAAAGATGATCGACGTCGCCGAGAAACTCTACGGCCCGTATCGCTGGGGCCGTTACGACCTGCTGGTCCTGCCGCCGTCGTTTCCGTTCGGCGGCATGGAGAATCCGCGCCTGACCTTCGCCACCCCGACCGTGATCGTGGGCGACAAGTCGCTGGTGTCGCTGGTCGCCCACGAGCTGGCGCACAGCTGGTCGGGCAACCTCGTCACCAACGCCAGCTGGAAGAACATCTGGTTGAACGAAGGCTTCACCACCTACGTCCAGGCCCGCATCACCGAGGCGCTTTACGGCAACGAGCTGGCGGAAATGGAGCGCCAGATCGACCAGGAAGAACTCGCGCGCGAAATCAAGAGCGGCGAGATCGCGCCGGCCGACCAGGTGCTCGCGCTGCCGGCGCTGGCCGGGCGCGATCCGGACGAAGTGCTCAGCGACATCGCCTACACCAAGGGCGCGTGGTTCCTGCAGTTCCTGGAGCAGCGCTTCGGGCGCGACACGTTCGATCCGTTCCTGCGCGGCTGGTTCGACAGCCACGCATTCAAGAGCGCGACCAGCGACGAGTTCGTCGATTACCTGCAGGCCAACCTGCTGGCGAAGCATCCGGACATGGTGACGCCGGCCGAACTGGACGCCTGGCTGCACCAGCCCGGCATCCCCGCGTTCGCCCATCGCGCGCAGTCGCGCAACTTCGGCATCGTCGACGCCGCGCGCATCGCCTGGAGCGCGGAGGGCAAGCTGCCGCCGGCGTCGATCACCACGCCATGGAGCACGCAGGAGTGGACGCACTTCCTCGATGGCCTGCCGGAGACCCTGCCGGTCGAGCGCATGGGCGCGCTCGATGCCGCCTACCACTTCAGCGGCACGCCCAATGGCGAGCTCGCGCAGCGCTGGTATCCGCTGGCGGTGCGCAGTGGTTACCACGCGGGCGATGACGCGATGGCGGCCTTCCTCCAGGTCGTGGGCCGCCGCAAGCTGATCATGCCGACCTACGAGGCGCTGGTGAAAACACCCGAGGGCCTGCAGTTCGCGCGCGATGTGTTCGAAAAGGCGCGCCCGGGCTACCACCCGATCACCACGGCGTCGGTTGCCGCCCTGCTGGCGAAGGCGGCGCCGGTGGCCAGCGCGGCCTCCGCTGCCGATGCGCCGCCGGCGGTGTCGTCCACTGTCCCGGCGCCTGCCGCGCCTGCGACCGGCGGGGCGCCGGCACCATGAGCGCCGGCCTGCGGATCGCGCCGGTCGCGCTGTGCCTGCTGCTGGCGGCCGCCACCCTGCTCGGCTGCGATCGCAGCGAGCAGCGCGCGCAGGCCGCCGCCGCCCAGGCCGCTGCGGTCGAGGCCGCGGCGAAACAGGGGGAGGCCGCGTTCGACGATGCGGTCGCCAAGGGCAACTGGCCGCTGGCCCGCGCGCAGGCCGATGTGCTGATGCAGGACTACCCGCAATCCAAGGCCGCGCTGCGGGTGAAGGCGCAATACGAGGCGGTCAAGGCCAGGGCCGAGGCAGAGCGCGAGCAGGCGCGCCTGGAGGGCCTGTGGAACTATAACCGGGAGCCGGTGAAGGGCGGCGTCCAGCTGGCCGCGATGATCGACGCCCAGCACGACGTCGATGTCGACGGCAGCGGCGCCAAGCCGGTGCAGCTGATCTTCCGCGACCATCCGTCGTGGGGCCGCAGCGCCTATCTGGTCCTGCGCAAGGGCGACTTCGACTGCTATCGCGGTTGCCGCCTGAAGGTCGCCGTCGACGACCAACCGGCGAAGACGATGGCGGGCTCGCGGCCGGAGACCGACGAAGCGATCGCGATGTTCATCGAGGACGAGCGCGCACTGTGGCGCATGATCCGCGGCGCGAAGACGCTGTCGATCCAGTTCCCGGTCAAGGCCGGCGGCACCCGTACGGCGGTGTTCGAAGTCGGCGGGCTGGACCGCACGCAGATGCCCGGCTGGGATTGAGGCGCGTCGCGCGCGGGGTGCCGCGACGCTGCCTGCCGCCGATGCCGCGCTCTCGGCCGTCGCGGCGCAGGGCCGCGCGATGGCCCGATTACACTGTGCCGATGCCCGCCGCACCCACCATCGCCGCCGATGCCCTGCGCCTGTCCGTCGCCCCGATGATGGACTGGACCGACACGCACTGCCGCGTGTTCCACCGCGTCCTGGCGCCCAACGCGCGGCTGTACACCGAGATGGTGCATGCCAACGCCGTGATCCATGGCGACCGCGCCAAGCTGCTGGCACTGGACCCGGTCGAACACCCGGTCGCGCTGCAACTGGGCGGCAGCGACCCGGCATTGCTGGCGCAGGCCGCGCGCATCGGCTGCGAGCACGGTTTCGACGAGATCAACCTCAACGTCGGCTGCCCGTCCGATCGCGTGCAGGCCGGACGCTTCGGCGCCTGCCTGATGCGCGAGCCGGGCCTGGTCGCCGACAGCGTCGCGGCGATGATCGAGGCCAGCCCGGCGCCGGTGACGGTCAAGTGCCGGCTCGGCGTCGACGACGACCAGCATTACGCGACCTTCGAAGCCTTCATCGATCGCATCGCCGCGGCCGGCTGCCGTGTTTTCGTCGTGCATGCTCGCAACGCCTGGCTCAAGGGCCTGTCGCCGAAGGAAAACCGCGAAGTGCCACCGCTGCGCTACGACTGGGCGTACCGGCTCAAGCGCGAGCGGCCGCCGCTGCAGGTGGTCGTCAACGGCGGCATCGCGACGTTCGAGGACGCCGGCATGCACCTGGCGCATGCCGACGGGGTGATGCTCGGGCGTGCGGCCTACCACACGCCCTACCTGCTGCATCAGCTCGACGTGGCGTGGTTCGGTGGCCACCTGCGTACGCGTGCGGAGCTGCTGCGCGCCTTCCGGCCGCATGTCGAAGCCTGGCTTGCGCAGGGCATCGCGCTCAAGCACGTCACCCGCCACGTCCTGGGCCTGTTCCACGGCGAACGCGGCGGGCGCGCGTTCCGACAGGTGCTCAGCGAAGGCGCGCACAAGCCGGGTGCGGACTGGGCGCTGGTCGAGGTGGCGCTCGCACACACCGACCCACCCGGGCAGCTGGCCGCATGATCACCCGCGATCCCGCGTCGTTCCTTGCGCATGCGCGCACGCTGGCGCCGGATTTCGGGCCGGCGACGGCGCGCGCGGCGTTCCTGGTCGCTCCCGACGGCTTCGGTCGTGCCGAGCAGTCGGCGGCCGACAACCGCTACATGGCCGGCGCGACCGCGTTCAATGCCGAGCGTGCTTCGAGGCAGCATCGCGCGCTGCAGCGGGCGTTGTCGCGCGAGTTGCCGACGCTCTGCCTGGCGGGCGATCCGGCGACGCCCGACGCGGTGTTCCCCAACAATGTTTTTGCCACCGCGCGCCCCGACGCCAGCGCCCACCCCGGCGCCGCGCCGCGCTTCGTGGTGGGCCGGATGCGACATCCGGTGCGCCAGCGCGAGGCGTTGCGCCAGGACATCCGCGGTTTCTTCGCCGGCGTGCTGGGCTACCGGGAAATCGATCTCTCCACCCAGCCGCATCCGTGCGAACTCACCGGAGCGCTGGCCATCGACCGCGCGCGTGGGATCGGGCTGTGCGGACTGTCCGAGCGTTGCGACGAAGCGGGCGCGCGGTTGATGCACGAGGCGATGGGTCTGCGTGCCACGTTCCTGTTCGACCTGGCCGCGGGCGAATACCACACCAATGTCGTGCTGGCGGTGCTCGCCGGCCGCGCGGTACTGGTGTGCCCGACCGGGTTCGCCGACCCGGCCGCGGTCGAAGCGATCGTCGCCCTGTACGCACCCCATGCGATCGTGCTGTCGGCCGGGGAGCAGGCGGCGTTCGCCGGCAACGCGATCGCGTTGTCGCCCGATGGCGTGTGGATGAGCGCCACCGCCGATCGCGCACTGGGGGCGGGCAGCCGCGAAGGACTGGCCCGCGCCGGTTTCGAGCTGCGCAGCGTGGAGCTCGATGCCATCGAGGCCGGTGGTGGGTCGTTGCGCTGTTGCGTTGGCGAGATTTTCTGACGACCATGCCGGCGGCGTGCGTGCCTGCGGCCTGAACCGCGACCCGCGGCCGCCTGGAAAGTTAAGGACGGATTCACTGCCTCGTTCCAACAATGCCTCGCCGGTGCCCTCCAGGCCCGCTGATGCCAAACAGGAAACCCAATGTCTCCCCGCGCCGCCCTGACCTCCCGCCTGCTGCTTGTCGCCCTGCTGCCGCTGGGCGCCACGGCGCTGGCCGGTCCGCGTGGCGGCGACCATGGCGGCCCGCCGTCGGCACCGCGCCAGGGCCAGGGCCAGGACCGTCCGGCCTTCCAGCAGCGCGACAACGATGCGTTGTCCGACAGCGTGCGACGGATCGAGCGCAGCACGCGCGGCCAGGTGCTCAGTGCCGAGCGGGTGCCGTTCGACGGCCGCGACGTCAACCGCATCAAGACCGTCGACTCGCACGGCCGCGTCCGTGTCTACATGGACGATCCGCAGGCGCCACATGCCCACGACGCCGCCGCGCCGAGTCCGCCTTCTGACTGATTTCCCCGGTGGCCGATGCGATCGCGGCCGCATCCGGCAGCCCCGGCGCACCGCCCTTCAGCCGGCGTTTTGCCCTACACGCGGCAACGACGACTGAATGCGGCACTCTATGCCCTGCGGCCGCCCGTGGCCTGAGCCGGAGTGACCCATGCGAATCCTGCTTGTCGAGGACGAAGCCCCGCTGCGCGAAACCCTCGCCGCGCGCCTGAAACGCGAAGGTTTTGCGGTGGACGCCGCGCAGGACGGCGAGGAAGGCCTGTACATGGGCCGCGAAGTGCCCTTCGACGTCGGCATCATCGACCTCGGCCTGCCGAAGATGTCGGGCATGGAACTGGTCAAGGCGCTGCGCGAGGAAGGCAAGCAGTTCCCGGTGCTCATCCTCACGGCGCGCTCGAGCTGGCAGGACAAGGTCGAGGGCCTCAAGCAGGGCGCCGACGACTACCTGGTCAAACCATTCCATGTCGAGGAACTGCTGGCGCGCATCAACGCGCTGGTGCGCCGCGCCGCGGGCTGGAGCAAGCCCACGCTCGAGTGCGGCCCGGTGGTGCTGGACCTGGCCGCACAGACGGTCAGCGTCAACGGCGCCAACGTCGACCTCACCAGCTATGAATACAAGGTGCTGGAGTACCTGATGATGCATGCCGGTGAACTGGTCTCGAAGGCCGACCTCACCGAGCACATCTACCAGCAGGATTTCGACCGCGACTCCAACGTGCTGGAAGTCTTCATCGGCCGGCTGCGCAAGAAACTCGATCCCGATGGCAGCCTCAAGCCGATCGAGACCGTGCGTGGCCGTGGCTATCGCTTCGCGATCCCGCGCACCGAGGAGTGACGTCGCCGCCGTCGACCGCCCGCAACGTGGCGACGCCGCCGCGATGATCGCGCACGCGGCAGGTGGCATGGCAGGTCCCGGCACGACGGCATCGGGCTGGGCGGCCGGCGTGGAAGTCCCCGCTCCGGAAATGCTACGGTCGCCGCCGTTGCGGGGTGGACCCAGCCATGGCATCGCGCGCACGCGCACCGCGGGAACGAGCATTGCCTGACCAGGACTACGAGCGCCTGCTGCGCTGGCGTCCGCGCTCGTTGCAGTCGCGGCAGTTGCTGGCCGCCAGCATCGGACTTGTCGCGTTCCTCGCGCTGGCGGGCTTCGCGCTGGATCGCGCCTTCGTCGACGTCGCCGGGCAGGGCCTGCGCGAGCGGCTCAAGCAATACGCCTTCACCTACGCCGGCGACATCGAGTGGGCACGCGACGGCTCGCTGATCGCGCCCGACGTGCCGCCCGATGGCCGCTTCAATCGCCCGGGCAGCGGCCTCTACGCCGATATTGAATTGCCCAACGGCTACTGGGCCTCCGATTCGGCGCGTGGCCCGCAACTGCCGCGCGGTGAAATCCTCAGCGGGCGCGAGGAGATCTTCGACGGCCCGTTGCCGATCGTGAAGAGCGACGGCTCGCCGGGCGAGGTCTACCGCTACGGCATCGGCCTGGTCGACGCGACCCGCAGTGCCGACGCCGAATTCCCCTACACCATCTACATCATGGAAGACGCCGGCACGCTGCCGCGCCAGGTGCGCGTGTTCCGCCAGGCGTTGTGGGGTTACCTGGGCATCGCCGGTGCCGTGCTGCTGCTGTTGCAGGCGGTGATCCTGCGCTGGAGCCTGCTGCCGCTGCGGCGCGTGATCGATGAGCTCAAGCGCGTGCAGCGCGGCCAGGCCACGCGCATGGGCGAGCGCCACCCGCGCGAACTGCAGCCGCTGACGGACAGCATCAACGCCTTCGTCGAAAGCGAGCGCGAGAACCTGGACCGCCAGCGCAACACGCTTGCCGACCTCGCGCACAGCCTGAAGACGCCGCTGGCGGTGTTGCGCGCGCGGCTGGACAGCGGCGCGGAAGGCGGCGAGTTGCGCGAGGAGCTGGATACCCAGCTGCTGCGAATGAACGATCTCGTCGGCTACCAGCTGGCCCGCGCCGCGTCCGGGGGCCATGCGCTATTCGCCGCGCCGGTGGCGATCGAGCCGCACGCCGAGCAGATCGTGCGTGGCCTGGAGAAGATCTATTCGTCCAAGGGCGTGGTGTGCGAGTTCGAGATCGAGCCGGAGGTGCGCTTCCACGGCGAACCCGGCGACCTGCAGGAACTGCTCGGCAACCTGCTGGAAAATGCCTTCAAGTGGGCGCGCTCACGGGTGCTGCTGACGGTCAGGCCGGGAGCGGCCGCGCCCAATCGGCGACCCGGCTTGAGCATCTCGGTCGAGGATGACGGCCCGGGCATCGCCCCCGACCGGATCGCGCACGTGCTCCAGCGCGGGGTACGCGGCGATGAGCGCGTGCAGGGCCACGGCATCGGGCTTGCGATCGTGCAGGACATGGTGCGCAGCTATCGCGGCGAACTGAGCGTCGGAGCCTCGGCGGAGCTGGGCGGCGCGCGCTTCGAGGTGATCCTGCCGCCAGGGCTTTGACTGCAGCGAGCGAGCGTGACGGGCGCATCGCCACGACCGCGGGTTGCCCACCGCCTACCGCCTACGGCCATCGCTCCTCAGCGGAACATTCCCGGCAGGAAGCTGTGCCAGCGCGGCATGTGGGTGCTGCTGTCGTCGTCGGCGCCGGCGCGGAACGCAGGCGGAGCCTTGGCCTTGGCGTGGCCGACGGCGCTGACCGATGACTCGGCCGCGGGGGCCACGACGGCGGCGGGCACTTCCTTGGGATCCGGGCAGCTTCCGCCGTCGCCGTTGGGGCCGTGCATGCGCACTTCATGAGCGCCGGCCATCGCGCTGGCGCACAGCAACAGCAGGCAGGTGATGGTCCGGTTCATGGCGAAAGCGTCCTTGGCGCCCGGCGGGCGGAACGGAAAACGCAGCGACGCGCACTATAGCTTGGATGCCAGGCGCTGGCGGTGGCCGTCCATACTCGATGACCGACGCCCCCAGGTCATGTTGCGTCGCCGCAGACAGCCGCCGGGCGATCCGGCAGACTGCACCGATGCCTGCTTTCCACTGCCGCGCCGCGGCCAGCCGCCTCCGCGGGGGCGGGTGGCCGCCATGAACGACCGTGAACTGCTGCAGCGCCTGATCGATGGTCCCGCCACCGGCGATGCCCTCGCGCGCGCCAGTGGCCAGACCCGGGCCGCCGTGTGGAAGCGGATCGCCGCCCTGCGCGAGGCCGGGATCGCCATCGCCGCCCGGCCCGGGCGAGGTTACGCGCTGGCACAGCCGCTGGAACTGCTTGACGCCCAGGCCATCCGGGCGCAGATGCCGGCCGCGGCCCGCAAGCAGTTGGCCTGCCTGGAGGTCGCCTGGAGCCTGGATTCCACCAACACCGAGTTGCTGCGGCGCCCGGCGCCCGCCGAAGGCGCCGTGGTGCTGCTGGCCGAGCGCCAGACCGGCGGCCGTGGTCGCCGCGGGCGCCACTGGCTGGCGCCGATGGCATCCAACCTCACCTTGTCGCTGTCGCGCCAGTTCGCCGGCGGCCTGGCGCGGCTGCCCGGCCTGAGCCTGGTGGCAGGCGTGGCCACGGCCGAGGCGCTGCACGCGTTGGGGTTGGCGCAGGTGCGGCTCAAATGGCCCAACGACCTGGTGGTGGCCGATAACGCGCACCTGCGCAAGCTCGGTGGCCTGCTGGTGGAGGGTGGTGGCGAACACGCCGGCCCAGCCCGCGCGGTGATCGGCCTGGGCCTCAACCTGCGCCTGCCGGCCGAGCAGGGCGCGGGCATCGACCAACCGTGGACCGACCTGGCCGCGCTGGCCGTCGACATGCCGGCGCGCAACCGCGTCGCCGCGGAAATCCTCGCGCACTGGCTGCCGTCGCTGGCGCAGTTCGATTCCGACGGTCTGGCACCGTTCCTCGGGCGCTACGCCGTGCTCGATGCGCTTGCCGGGCGCGAGGTGCTGGTGCAGCTGGCCACGGGGACGCAGCACGCGCGGGCGCTCGGGCTGGCCGCCGATGGCGCCTTGCGGGTGGAGCACGACGGGCGCGAACAGCGCCTGCACGCGGGCGAAGTCAGCGTGCGCGCGGCATGAGCACCTGGCTGTTCGACCTCGGCAACACGCGCCTGAAATGCGCGCCGCTGGAAGGCGATGGAATCGTGGTGGAGCGCGCCCGGCTCGACATTGCCCATGACGGCGCGCGGATGTTCCCCGCAACCGCACTCGACGGCCTGCCGTCGCGGTTCGAGAACGCCTTCGTCGCCAGTGTCGCCGGCGACGAACTCACCACGGCGCTGCTGGACGCCCTCACGCAGCGTTGCACGCGGGTTACCCGCGTCCGTACCCAACGCAGCTGCGCTGGCGTGCGCATCGCCTACACCGAACCACGACGGCTGGGAGCCGATCGCTTCCTCGCCCTGCTCGGCGCGCATGCGCGCGGCGCCGGGGCGTCGTTGGTGGTCGGTGTCGGCACCGCGCTGACGATCGACCTGCTCGCCGGCGACGGTCGCCATCTCGGCGGGCGCATCGCCCCATCACCGACGCTGATGCGCGAAGGCCTGCATGGGCGGGCCGCGCAATTGCCCCTTGCCGGCGGCACCTACACCGAATTCGCCATCGACACCGCCGACGCGCTGGCCTCGGGCTGCCAAGGAGCGGCATTGGCACTGATCGAGCGCAGCCGGGCGCAGGCGACGCTGCAGCTGGGCGCACCGCCGACAGTGTTGCTGCACGGTGGCGGCAGTGCGGCGCTGTTGCCGCACCTGCCCGGTGCCGCGAGCGCGCCGGCGCTGGTGCTGCACGGGCTGGCCTGCTGGGTGGCCGCCATGCACGCCGTGCCCGGCATCCCCGGCGGGACCGGGGACTGACCGGGATGTTCGCGCGCGCGCTGATCGTGTTGCTGCTGACGCTCAACGTCGGCGTCGCGGCGTGGTGGGCGCTGCGGCCCGCGTCGCCGACGCCTCGGCCAGCGCGTGAGGTGCTGTCCGTGCCGCCGCTGCAACGCGTCGGCGAGGTGCTGCCACCCGGCGCCGCTGCCGGCCACGCCGCCGCGACGCCGGCGAACGCCGC
>NZ_JAANOY010000031.1 GCF_011320095.1 Cognatiluteimonas telluris
GCCGGCATCGCCGTCGCCGCCAGCGCGCTGCGGACGGCCAGCCCGCGCCGCGCCAGTGTTCGAGCCGCCGCGCGCCAGCCCGGCAGGGCGTCGTCGAGTTGCGCCTCGGCCCGGGGGCCGCCCGCGAGTTGCTCGGCCAGCCGTCGCGGCGCACCGGGACGCATGCGCTCCAGCGCGACGGAGCCCTCGGCGCTGAGCTGCCAGGCCCATGCGCGGGTATCGGGCAATGCTTCGCCGCGACGCAGGGCGGCGGGGAGTGCGGTCTCGAAGACGTCTCCCAGGCTGGCGTGGGTGTAGCGGGCCAGCCAGCGCAGCGAGGCCAGCAGTTCGCCGTGGAACAGCGGCATGCGGTCGAGCAGCGCGATGGCCGGACGCAGTGGTGGCGCATCGGCCGACACCGGGCCGATGCCGGCGATCACCCCAACCCGCTGGTGCGGCCCGAACGGCACCCGGACACGGCAGCCGACGGCGGCCAGGTTGACGCCTTCGGCGGGGGCGTAATCGAACAGCCGCGGCAGCGGCAGGGGGAGCGCGACCTGCCACGCCTGGTCGACGTCCGTCCCGGGGGCGACGGCAATGGGAGCGGGGACGGGCATCGCGCCAGTCTAGCGAGCAGCGCCCACCGGCATGGACTGGGCAGTTAGCCGTGCAAGCTGTGACCGACCCGACAAAACAGGCGCAAGCAACGGAGCGGTAACGGTTTTTGGGCTTATCCACACAAGATGTGGATAAGTCTGTGCATCGCGGGCCGAGAGGACGCCGCAGGTGCGTCGCATCAAGCATCAAGCGCCGCTTGGTGAAAAAATCATCAAACCTGTGAAATTCTTTGTTTTCAACCACTTAGCCGTGGAACATCGCGCCCCCCGCGCGTATCCATCCCGGTGAACGCGATGTCGACACGGGACTTGCGCTGCTGTGCACAACCGGTGTGGCACAAAACGCAGGCCCTGCTGGCAGGCATGGTTTTTGCCCGTTGCGGCCGGCGGTCGACGGCCCTGGGGGCGGCGCGCTGCGGGGCCTGGTCTTCCCGCGGGGCCCGGGTCGGAGGCGGGCGGTTTCCGGCCAGGGGCCGGGGCGGGCAGCCGCCCGGCGTGGATCGAAACACCGGAGTCCGCCTGGAGGCAGCCGCGCGGGACGCGACGATGCACCCACCCTGCGCGGACCATCGCCAGGCCCGCCGCCGGCAGGCCCCAGGCCGTCGATCGCAGCGGCCGCCTCCGGCTACGCCCAGACCACGCTCGCGAGCATCGTGAAGGCCGCGCCGAAGGAGAGCAGCATGAAGTAGCTCATGCCCAGCACGCAGTACTTGGCCACCGTCATCGGCCAGCCCTGGCGGTAGACGCGCTTCTGCATCAGCAGCAGGTACAGCGGCATCCAGGCGAACAGCAGGAACTCGACCACGCTCAGCAGCCCATGCACGAACCCGGGTGCCAGCGCATCGCGCACGGTGGTGGCGAGGAAGACCAGCAGCAGCGTCAGGCACAGGAAGGCGTGGCTGTGCAGGGCGACGATCAGGTGCTCCATGTACAGCCGGCGCTTGAACAGGTACGCCAGCTTGAGCATCAGTGCGAACACCGGCATCAGCACGAACAGCGTCGAGGGAATGGCGCTCAGGAAGGCGTCCTTGAACAGCGACGGATCGTCCTGCATCCGCGCGACGTTGGCCTTGGCGCGGCCGATCTGCGCGTTGACCCAGTGGTTGGCGAAGGGCGGAAGCCAATTGAGCACCAACGGATTGGTTTTCTCGTTCCAGGGCTTGCCTGCGCCGAAGGTGATGTCAGGCACGTTGGCCGGCGGCGGCTCGCCGCGTGCGGCGGCGGCCCTGAGCGCGGCGATCCGCTTGTGCGCGCTGGCGCGGATCTTGTCCTGCGCCGCGCGCATGTGTGCGTCGGCGCGAGCGACCCGGGCGGCCTGCGCCTTGTCCGCTGCCGGCACCCCGCGTTCCGCCAGGCGTCCGGCGGCCAGTGCCGCGATCGCGGCATCACGACGCTGCTCGACCTGGGCGATGGTGGTGGCGCTGTCGATCGCGTTGTCGCCGAACTGCATTGGGTCGGACAGGTTCAGGGTCAGGCGCGCGATGAAGAACGTCACGATGCTCAGGAACACGAACAACCGCACCGGGCTGACGTAGCGCACCCGGCGACCGGCGAAGTATTCGCAGCTCAGGTAGGCGGGGCGGGCGAACAGCGGCCACAGGGTGCGGAACACGCGCTCGTCGACGTTGAGCACGCTGTCCAGGAAGTCGCCCAGCACGGTGGTGAAGTGCCGCACCAGTCCATTGACCGGCTGCCCGCAGCGATAGCAGTGCGGTCCAAGCAGCGGCGCGCCGCAGTTCTGGCAGGCCGCGCCGGTCGTCGGTGGCAGCACCGCGGTCGCAGCGGCGCCCGGATGCGGGTCGGCCGGTGCGCCGCACAGGCCGGTGTCGCCATTGGAAACCTGCGACGCCGGGTTGTCGTCAGGGGAAGGCGTGGTCATTCGAAATCCCTGGCGTTCGCGCGGCGCTGGCTAAGATAGCCAGTCTGCGCGACCCGGCGCCAGCGCCAACGCCGGCGCGGCCGCGGACGCCATGGGCCCCGCATGTCGTCCGCCGCATCCAGCCCGACCACCCTGCCGCGCGAAGTGCGCCGCAGCGCCGTGCTCGCCGCACCGCTGGTGGTGGGGCACCTGTCGACCGGACTGATCGGCTTCGTCGACAGCGTCATCGCCGGCCACCACTCGACCACCACGCTGGCATCGGTCGCGGTCGGCACCGCGCTGTTCTGGCTGCCGATGATGATCCCGATGGGCACGCTGATGTCGCTGCCGCCGTCGGTGTCGCAACTCGACGGCGCCGGCCACCGTGACGAGATCGGCGCGTTGTTCCGGCAGGCGCTGTGGCTGGCGGTGCTGCTCGGCGCGGCGTTGTTCGTCTTCCTCAGCGTCGTCGGCGTGGCGCTGGCGCCGATGGGCATCGCCGCCGCCATCCGGCCGGGCACGCTCGACTTCCTGCACGGCATCCGCTGGGGCGTGCCGGCGCTGACGCTGTACCTGGCGATGCGTTACCTCAGCGACGGCCTGCACTGGACGCTGCCGACGATGCTGCTCGGCTTCGGTGGCCTGCTGGTGCTGCTGCCGCTGGGCTTCGCATTGACGTTCGGCGTGCTCGGGTTGCCCGCGCTCGGCGCCGGCGGCCTGGGCATCGCCTCGGCGGTGATGATGTGGGCGCAGGCGCTGGCATTCGCGCTGTACCTGTCGCGGGCGAAACGCTTCGCCGACCTGCGGCTGTTCGAACGCTTCGAAGCACCGCGACGGGCACCGATCGCCGGCCTGCTGTCCACCGGACTGCCGATCGGGGTGACGGTGGCCATGGAAGGCAGCCTGTTCATCGTGACCGCGCTGCTGATCGGGCGCCTGGGCGCGGTGCCGGTGGCCGCGCACCAGATCGCGATCAACGTCGCCAGCCTGTGCTTCATGATCCCGCTCGGCCTGGCCGAGGCGACCACGGTGCGCGTGGGCCATGCGCTCGGGCGCGGTGACCGCGCCGGCGTGCGCCGTGCCGCGTTCGCCGGCTACGCCCTGGCGCTGTGCACCCAGGCACTGTCGGCGGCGCTGCTGCTGCTCGGCCGCCACGCGCTGGTCGCGCTGTACACGCACGACGCGGCGGTCGCCGCGCTGGCGGCCTCCCTGCTGCTGTACGCCGCCGCGTTCCAGTTTCCCGACGGCATCCAGGTACTGTCGGCCGGCGCGCTGCGCGGGTTGAAGGACACCCGCATGCCGATGTTCCTGGCCGCGTTCGCCTACTGGGGCATCGGCATGCCGTTGGGCGCGGGGCTGGGGCTGGGCCTGGGCGGCTTCACGACGGCGTGGGGCCCGCGCGGGATGTGGATCGGACTGATCGCCGGACTCACGGTCGCCGCCGCCCTGCTGTGCGCGCGCTTCCTGCGCAGCAGCCGGCAGGCCGCATTGCCGGGCCCGGCGTGACCTGTGGCCGATGAAGCCACGCTGCACACCGGCTACCCTGCGCGCCGGTTAATCTTGCCGCCCGCATCACCCCGCGCCGCCCGCCAGGCCTCGCTTCCGGAGTAGCTCTCGATGAACGATCCCAGCCGCCGCGGCCCGATCGCCGGCTTTTTCGTCGGCCTGTGGGCGGCGATGAATTTCACCCGGCGGCTGTTTTTCAACCTGCTGTTCTTCGGCTTCGCGCTGGTGCTGCTGCTGGCCGCGATCGGCGGCGGCCACGGGCGCCCGCTGCTGCAGCGGACCACGCTGGTGATCGCGCCGGAAGGCAGGCTGGTCGAACAGTTCACGTCCGATCCGGTCAGCCGCGCGCTGTCGCGCACGCTGGGCGACGACGGCGCAGGCGAAGTGCAGCTGCGCGACCTGCTGCGCGCGATCGACGCGGCCCGGGACGACAAGCGCATCGAGCGCGTGCTGCTGCGCACCGACCGGCTGCAGTTCTCCGGCTATGCCTCGATCCGCGAAGTCGCCGCCGCGCTCGCGCGCCTGCGCGCGTCGGGCAAGCAGGTGGTGGCCTTCGGCGAGAACTTCGACCAGAACCAGTACCTGCTCGCCGCGCAGGCCAACGAGGTGTACCTGGATCCGATGGGCGGGCTCACAATGGAAGGCCTCGCGCGCTATCGCCAGTACTACCGCGAAGGCCTGCAGGACAAGCTCGGCGTCGACGTGCACCTGTTCCGCGTCGGCGAGTACAAGTCCGCGGCCGAGCCCTACATCCTGGACGCCGCCTCGCCCGCGTCCAAGGAAGCCGACCTGTACTGGATGAACGACATCTGGCAGCGCTACCTGGGCGACATCGCGCGGGTACGCAAGGTGTCCGCGCAGCAGCTGGCCGACAACATCGACACCCTGCCGCAGGGCATCGACGCCGCGCATGGCGATCTTGCGCAATACGCGTTGCAGCACAAGCTGGTGGACGGCCTGAAGACCGAGCAGGACATCGACGACCTGCTGGCCAAACGCGGCGTCGCCGACGACAACGCCGACGATGGCTTTCGCGAAGTGTCCTTCGACGCCTACCTGGCGCACCTGGATCGCGGCCTGCAACTCGACGAGCGGCCGCAGGTTGCGGTGGTCGTCGCCGAAGGCGAGATCGCCGGCGGCAAGCAGCCGCCGGGCAGCGTCGGCGGCGAGTCGACGTCGGACCTGCTGCGCGACGCGCGCGACGACGACCACGTCAAGGCGGTGGTGTTGCGGGTGAACTCGCCCGGCGGCGAAGTCTTCGCCTCCGAGCAGATCCGGCGGCAGGTCGAAGCGATCAAGGCCGCCGGCAAGCCGGTGGTGGTGTCGATGGGCGACGTCGCCGCGTCCGGTGGCTACTGGATCAGCATGAATGCCGATCGCATCTACGCCGATCCGTCGACGATCACCGGCTCGATCGGCATCTTCGGCCTGATCCCGACCATCCCGCGCACGCTGGAGAAGATCGGCGTACATACCGACGGCGTCGGCACCACGCGCTTCGCCGGCGCCTTCGACATCACCCGGCCGCTGGATCCCGACGTCGGCAGGATCGTGCAGTCGGTGATCGACAAGGGCTACCGCGACTTCACCGGCCGCGTCGCGAAGGCCCGCGGGCGCAGCGTGGAGGAGATCGACGCGATCGCGCGCGGCCGCGTGTGGAGCGGTGCGGAGGCGAAGCAACGCGGCCTGGTCGACACCTTCGGTGGCCTGGAGGATGCGATCGCCGATGCCGCGGCGCGTGCCAAGCTCGGCAAATCCAACGCCTGGCAGGTGCGTTACATCGAGAAGGCGGCGACGCCGTTCGAGCGCTTCTTCACCCGTTTCGCGCAGAACCGGGTCGCGGCGGCGTGGCTGCAGGATTCGAGCCTGGGGCAGGCCATGCTCGCGCATGCGCTGCCGCAGACGCGCACGGACCTGCACTTCATCGACGCCGCGCTGAAATCCGGTCGCGGCGCGCCGGCCAAGGCAATGGCCTACTGCTTCTGCGGGCTGTAACGTGCGAGATCGGGATCCGTATTCCGTGATCCGTAGCCCGGGCAAGGCAAACCCGCACCCGGGATTGCCATCGGCTCGCAAGCGTCCCGGGTGCCCTGCGCTTGCCCGGGCGACCGATCCACGCGCGCGTCGCGGGCGGCCTGCGCCCGTTCAGCCGCCAGTCTGGGCGTCGATCTGGTCGCGTTGCTGCTGCGCGGCGTCCTGCACCGCAGGCCCCACCGCCTTGGCGCGGTCGATCGGCGCCTGGATCGCATCGCGCAACTGCGTGTGCTGCGCGGCCGCCTGCGGCTCGGGTGGCTGATCCTTGTCAGGCGGCTCGGGCTTGCTGCACGCAGCGGCGAGCAGCAGCGCGACCAACGCCGAAGGCAATACGAGAATGCGTCGCGAGGTTCGCATCATGGCGCTCCCAGGTCGGGCCGATGCAGCCCGGCGCTATGCTACGCCGACCCCGACGAGGCATCGCAATGGACCCCAATCGCTGGCGGCTGGACGGGCAACTGGCGCTGGTGACCGGCGGCAGCGCCGGCATCGGCCGCGCGATCGCGCGCGAGCTGCTCGGCTTCGGCGCCGAAGTGCTGGTGGTCGCGCGCGACGGCGCGGCGCTGGAGCGCACCCGCGACGAACTCGCCGACGAAGTACCCGAAGGCAACGTGCATGCGCTGGTCGCCGACGTCGCCGACGACGAGCAGCGGCGCGAGATCCTCGACTGGATCGAGGATCGCGGCGAGGGCCTCAACATCCTGGTCAACAACGCCGGCGGCAACCGTCGCCGCGCCGCGGTGGATTACACCGAGGACGAATGGCGCGAGATCTTCGAGGTCAACCTGTTCTCCGCGTTCGAGTTGTCGCGCTATGCGCATCCGCTGCTGACCAGGCATGCCGCCTCGAGCATCGTCAACGTCGGCAGCGTGTCGGGATTGACCCACGTGCGCACCGGCGCGCCCTACGGCATGGCGAAGGCGGCGCTGCACCAGCTCACCCGCAACCTGGCGGTCGAATGGGCCGAGGACGGCGTGCGCGTCAACGCGGTGGCGCCCTGGTACATCCGCACCCGGCGCACGTCCGATGCGCTGGCCGATCCGGATTACCTGGACGAAGTGCTGCTGCGCACGCCGTTGGGCCGCGTCGGCGAACCGGAGGAAGTCGCCGCGGCGGTCGCCTTCCTGTGCCTGCCGGCGGCGGCGTACGTGACCGGCGAATGCATCGCGGTGGACGGCGGCTTCCTGCAATACGGCTTTTAGCGCGCGCATTCACCAGCGCCGGTCCGACCGCAGCGCATTCACGACGCCTCGCCCGCGCGATCGCTAGCCTGCGCGCATGCCCGAGGGTCCGACCATCGTCATCCTCAAGGAGGAGGCGGCGAAGTTCGCCGGCAAGGTCGTGCGCCAGGTGTCGGGCAACAGCCGCCAGGACATCGCGCGCATGCGGGGCCAGCGGGTGCGCGCGTTCTGCAACTGGGGCAAGCATTTCCTGGTGCGCTTCGACGGCTTCACCATGAAAGTGCACTTCATGCTCTTCGGCCGCTACACCATCGACCAGGACAAGGTCGGTCGCGACGGCAAGATCGCCGTGCCGCGTGTGAGCCTGAGGTTCGACAACGGGGTGCTGAACCTCTACGCCTGCTCGGTGAAGTTCATCGAAGGCGACCTGGATGACGTCTACGACTGGAGCGGCGACGTGATGGCCGATGCCTGGGATCCGGTGCAGGCGCGGCGCAAGCTCAAGGCCGACCCGGACATGATTGCCGCCGATGCACTCCTGGACCAGGACATCTTTGCCGGCGTCGGCAACATCATCAAGAACGAGGTACTCTGGCGCATCCGCGTGCACCCGGAAAGCACCGTCGGCGCGCTGCCGCCGCGCAAGCGCGCCGAGCTGATCGCCCAGGCGCGCGAATACAGCTTCGACTTCCTGGCTTGGAAGAAGGCCTTCGTGCTCAGGAAGCACTACCAGGTGCATACGAAGACGATCTGCCCGCGCGACGGCAACCGCCTGAGCTACCGCAAGCACCTGGGACGCGCACAGCGGCGGGCGTTCTTCTGCGAAGCCTGCCAGAAGCGTTACCCGCCGTCGCCGGCGTGAACCCCCGCGCTCAGTCGCCGACCACGCGCAACCCGAAGACGAAACTTGCCGCCGAGACGTAGCGGCTGCTACCGGACACGTTGAGGCGGATCTTGGTCGGGCTCTTGAAGAAATCGTCGGCCTGCGTGGCGGTCAGGCCGTAGGTCTCGACCAGCGCCTTGTGACTGAGCAGCCCCGCCATGCACACCGTGGACGTGCGCGTGCGCTGGAACAGCTGCATGCCGGCAGCAAGCGGGACCTCGATGTGCTCGGAGGACGTCATCGACGTCAGCAGGCTGCCGTTGAAGGCGACGCCGGTGGTGGGGTCGATCAACGCCGGGTCGGCGAGCACGGGGTTTTCCACGGTGAGCGTCGGCGAATACGTCAGTCGCGCCACGACCGGGCTGGGGCCGGGATTGTCGTACTGCACGCTGAGCACCGGCGAGAACCAGTAGCAGAGCAGCGAATGGCTGGCCTTTGCCGGCAGGCTGAGGCTCGCGGCGTCGTTGAACTCGAACATGGTCAGGGAGCCGGACGGCAGCAAATCCTGGCACGGCGTGGCGTCGGCCGGATCGCAGGGTGACCCGAGGTTGATGAAGGCGCTGGTGACGCCCAGCCAGGTGACGTTGCGCCCGAACGAATCGCTGTCGCCGACCTCGTCGTCGGTGACCATCGTGCCGGTCCGCGGCACGGCGACCTTGAGCGCGGCATGCGCCGACAGCCGGCGCTGCTGCGGGGTCTGCGGCAGGTCGGTGGAGACCGGCTCGGCGGATTCCGTCCGTTGCGACGGGCGTTGCGCGGCATGCACCAGCAACGTGGTCAGGCCGACGGCGGCAACGAGCAGGACGAACGAGCGAGATGGCGTGCGCATGGAGGTTTTCCCTGGTGGTCGTCCCCGGGAGAACGCGAAACCCCAGCCCCGGCGGTCAGCGCATTCAGCTTGGCGGGGGGCAGGGGGTCGCTGCCGGTGCCCGCAGGCGCTCGCGGTGCAGCAGGTACAGGCCGCTGCCGATGATGATCGCCGCGCCGGCCCAGGTGACGGCGTCCGGCAGCACGCCCCACACGGTGGCATCGAGCAGCACGCCCCAGACCAGCGCGGTGTATTCCAGTGGCGCCATCAGCGAGGCCTCGCCGAGGCGGAAGGCTTCGGTGATCGCGTATTGCCCCAGTGCGCCGGCCACGCCGATGCCGCAGATCACCAGCACGTCGCTCGAGCGGATCGGGACCCACTGCGGCCAGGCGAGCAGGCTCGCACCGACCGCCATCATCACCATGATCCACACCATCATCGCCTGGGTGCTGTCGGTGCGCGCGAGCAGCTGCACGGTGATCGCGGTGATCGCGTACATCAAGGCCGCCAGTAGCACGGCAAGCGCGGCCAGGCTGAGCATGCCATCGCCGCTGGGGCGCAGCAGCACCACCACCCCGAGCAGGCCGACGAAGATCGCCGCCCAGCGCCGGGGGCCGACGTGCTCGCCCAGGAATGGCACCGACAACGCGGTGATCAGCAGCGGCGCGACGAAGAAGATCGAATACGCGGTCGACAACGGCAGGCTCTGCAGCGCGTAGACGAAGCTGCCCATCATCGCCACCCCGAGCACGCCGCGCAGCAGGTGCAGCGACCAGCGCACGCGCAGCAGCGGGCGCAGGCCGCTGGTCGCCAGCGCCCAGGCCAGCACCAGCGGCAGCGACGACGCCGCGCGCAGGGTGGCGACTTCGAACGGCGGGTAGTGCGTCGACAGCCGCTTCAGGCCGGCATCCATCAACGAGAACACCGCCACCGCCGCGAGCATGGTCAGCATCGCGCGGACGCGATGGGGCTTGCGCGGGCGCGTGGGTGCACTGGATTGCGGGGTGGCGGGATGGACCATCGGCGGGCCTGGTGGCGAGCCGCCACGCTGCCTGCACGGCGGCGATCCGGCAAGGGGCTGACGCACTGCCCGCGGCCTGACATCGCGCAACGGCCCCGTCGCCTGCGGTACCCTGCGCGCCCGTCCGCACCGCGACCGCCATGCCTTCCTTCGACATCGTGTCGGAAGTCGACACCCACGAACTGACCAACGCCATCGACCAGGCCAACCGCGAGCTGTCCACCCGCTTCGACTTCAAGGGCGTGGAGGCGCATTTCGAGCGCGACGACAACGCGATCACGCAATCGGCGCCGAGCGAATTCCAGCTGCAACAGATGACCGACATCCTGCGCGCGCGGCTGGTGGCGCGGAAGATCGATGCGCGCTGCCTGGAGTTCGGCGACATCGCCACCAACCTGGCCGGCGCCAGGCAGACGATCACCGTCAAGCAGGGCATCGAACGCGAGCTGGCGAAGAAACTGCAGGGCCTGCTCAAGGATGCCAAGCTCAAGGTCGAGACCCAGATCAACGGCGACAAGCTGCGCGTGAGCGGCAAGAAGCGCGACGACCTGCAGGCGGCGATGGCGCTGCTGCGCGCGCAGGACTTCGAGCGGCCGCTGCAGTTCGACAACTTCCGCGATTGATGGCGCCCGCATGAGCGACGACGCTGGCGCCGGATCCGGGCGCGACCCGATCGGCGAGTCGCAGCGCTGGCTCGAGCGCGCGGTGATCGGCCTGAACCTGTGCCCCTTCGCCAAGGCGGTGCAGGCCAAGGGCCAGGTGCGCTGGGTGCTGAGCGAAGCGACCACGACCGCGGCGCTGCTCGAACAGCTGGGCGGGGAGCTGCTGCACCTGCGCGACACGCCGGCGGCGACGACCGACACCACGCTGATCGTGCATCCGCGGGTGCTCGGCGATTTCCTCGACTACAACGACTTCCTCGACAGCGCCGACGCACTGGTGGAATCGCTGGAGCTCGATGGCGTGCTGCAGGTGGCGAGCTTCCACCCGGACTACCAGTTCGCGGGCAGCGCGCCGGACGATGTCGAGAATTTCACCAACCGCGCGCCCTACCCGACCTTGCACCTGTTGCGCGAGGACAGCGTGTCGCGCGCGGTGGAGGCGTTCCCGGATCCCGATGCGATCGTCGAGCGCAACATCGCCACGCTGCGCGCGCTGGGCAAGAACGGCTGGCGCGCATTGCTGGCGTAGGAGCGGCTTGAGCCGCGGGCTTTCGCGGTTTCCTCCGACATGCTTGGTCGACAAACCAGGATCTCGCGGCTGAAGCCGCTCCTGCGGAAGGCGTTGCCGACGACGCGCTAAGACTGGGAGAAGAGCGTGTCCAGGTCGTGCGCGTCCAGCGCGCGCCACTGGCCGGGGGCGAGGTCGCCGAGCGTAAGCCCGCCGACGCGGCTGCGGTGCAGCGCCTCGACATGGTTGCCCACCGCCGCGAACATCCGCCGCGCCTGGTGGTAGCGGCCTTCGGTCAACACCAGCCGCGCATGGCGCGCGTCGACGACCTCGAGCTTCGCCGGCGCCAGCGGCGTGGTCTCCGACTCGAGCAGCAGCGTGCCGCTGGCGAACACCGCGGCCTCGTCGCCGCGCAGCTCCTGCGCCAGCGTCGCCTCGTAGGTTTTCGCCAGCTTCGATTTCGGCGACACGATCCGGTGCAGCAGCGCGCCGTCGTCGGTCAGCAGCAACAGCCCGCTGGTGTCGCGGTCCAGCCGCCCCACCGTCGACAACAGCGGCGCGCGCAGGCGGAAGCGCGGCGGCAGCAGGTCGTACACCACCCGGCCCGGGTCGCGGGTGGAGCAGGTCACGCCCAGCGGTTTGTGCAGCAGCAGCGTCAGCGGCTGCGGCGGGTCCAGCGGCTCGCCATCGACGCGCACGTCGGCGTGGGCGACGCTGTCGTCCGCGTAGAGCACCTCGCCGGCGGCGTCGGTGATGCGGCCTTCGCGGAACAGATTCGCGACCTGCTTGCGGCTGCCGTAGCCGAGGTTGGCGAGGGTCTTGACCAGTTTCATGGCGATTGCGTGCCGCGTGCGAGCGTCGCCGCGATGACCTTGAAGCCCGCCTGCTGCGCCAGCACGCGCACGTCGGCGAAGCGGGCGTCGAGCACCTGTTCGTAGGCCAGGTGGCGATTGGCGACCAGCAGCAGGCGCCCACCGTCGCGCAGGGCATCGGCGGCGGCGGTGATGAACGCGCGCCCCAGGTCCGGGCGGCTGTCGCGGCCCTGGGCGTGGAACGGCGGATTGCTGACGATCGCGTCGTAACGCTGCGGCAGGCCGCTGGCGACGTCGTGCCAGTGGAAGCCGAGCGTGGCGCGCGCGGCCTGCGCGGCGAGGTTGGTGCGCGCCAGCGCGAGTGCGCGCGCATCGGCTTCGTAGAGGTCCAGCGCACTCACGCCCGGACAGCGGGCCAGCACCTCGCTGGAGAGATAGCCGTAGCCGGCGCCGAGATCGGCGACCCGTCCGGCGAGGTCCAGCGGCAGGTGCGCGGCCAGCAGCGCGGATGCGGCATCGATGCGATCCCACGCGAACACGCCTGGACGGCTGAGGAATCGGCCATCGGCGATCGCGCGCGGCGCATCGGCCGCCCGCCATTGCGCGGCCAGCGCCGGATCGATTGCACCGTGCAGCGGCGCGCTCCAGAACGCGCGGCAATGGCGTTTGGACAGCGACTGCAGCGGGCCCGCCAATTGCGCAAGATCCGACTGGCCGGACTTCGCGCCCTCGTCGTTGGCCATGCATGCGAGCACCACCCCGCCCGGCGCGGTGGCCGCGATCGCGCGCGCGAACAGCGCCCGCGCCTGCTCGCGCTGGCGGGGCGGCAGTAGCAGCACCAGTGGATGGCGCGCGTCGTCGTCCGCGGCGGCACTGGCATCGCCTTCCACCCGTACCGCCAGGCCGCTGCGCTGCAACTGGTCGAAGTCGGGTTTGAAGCCGGTCTCGCACACCAGTTCCGGCCGCGCCTGCCGATGCAGTGGCCAGCCATCGCGCGCGCGCAGGAACAACGCGCCCGCGGCCGGCCATGCCAGCGTGCCGTCGGCGAACGGCTGCAGCAGGGTCTCCAGCGCGGGATCGCCGTCAACCGCCATCGGAGGTGTCGCAGCGTGCGGGCATCGCGCCATTCTACGGGGCGCGGCGCGCGCGCTCCTGCAGCGCGTGCAGCTGCTTGACCCTGCGCACACGGCGCCGCGCGCAGGCTGGGCGCCAACGCGGATCCAGGAGAAGCACATGCGCGCATTGTTCGTGGGCGGCACGGTCGACAACAGCGAGCTGGACATGGATCGCCGCCTGCCGCCGGCACGCTATCCCGATGAAGGCGGTGGCCAGGCGCGTTATCGCCTGCACCACGTCGGCCTCCATCCGCGCGACGACCACCAGGCCGATATCGCGTACGCGGTGTACGCCGCGCCCGACATGGCCGACGCCGAAGTCGAGCGCATCGCCGCGGAACGCGACTACGCGCGCCGCTTCGACGCCATCCCGGCCCCGCCACCGGCACCGATGTAATCGGCGGATTGCGCGGCGTCGGCGCGCCGCCGCGCGCTCATTGCGGCGTCGGGGCGTTGGGATCGGCGGGATGCGCGCGGGTCGAGGGTTGCGGCGGCGACGGGTTCGGCAGCCGCGTGACGGCGCGGATCTGGTCCAGCCAGATGTCGTAGACGCCGTCCGGGTGCGGGCGGCCATCGGCGAGGAAGCCTTCCAGCCGCAGCAGGGCGTTCATGCCCTCGCGTCCCGCGGGGTCGAAGAACGCCTGCATCCCGGGCATGGTTTCGACCACGCCGTGCACCTGCGTGCCGTCTTCGAGCAGGAGCTGCACGCGCTCGTTGGAAAGCAGCTGCAGGCCGGTCGCCTCCAGCGCGGCGATGTCGGCGGCGGCGACGTAAACGCGGGGTGCGACGCGGGCCATGCTTACTTCTCCTGGATCGACGTGGCGGCAGGGGTGACGCGCCAGACGCGGCCGCCGACATCGTCGGCCACCAGCAGCGCGCCGTCGCGCGCGACCGCCAGCCCGACCGGGCGCCCGAGCGCGTGGCCACCGGCATCGAGGAAGCCGGTCAGCACGTCCTGCGCCGGGCCACTGGGCCTGCCCTGGGTGAACGGCACGAAGATCACCTTGTAGCCGCTGCGCGGGCGCCGGTTCCACGAGCCGTGCTGGCCGACGAATGCGCCGTGGCGGTACGGCGCCGGCAGCAACACGCCGTCGTAGAACACCAATCCCAGCGATGCGGTGTGCGGCCCGAGTGCGTAGTCGGGCACCAGCGCGCGCGCCACCAGATCCGGGCGGCGCGGCTGCGGGCGCACGTCGATGTGCTGGCCGTAGTAACTCCACGGCCAGCCGTAGAAACCGCCGTCGTGGACCGCGGTCATGTAGTCGGGGACGAGGTCGCTGCCGAGCGCGTCGCGTTCGTTGACGACGACCCACAACGCGCCGCTGTCGGGCTGGAAATCCATGCCGACCGGATTGCGCAGGCCGGTGGCGAATTCGCGCGCATGACCGCTGGCGACGTCGATCTGGTAGATCGCCGCGCGCCCGGCTTCGGCGGCCAGGCCGTTGTCGCCGACGTTGCTGTTGGAGCCGATCCCGGCGTACAGGAAGCGGCCATCGGCGCTGGCGACCAGGCTCTTGGTCCAGTGGTGGTTGATCGGTCCGGCCGGCAGCGGCGCCAGCGTCGCCGGTGTCGCGCTAATCGTGGTGTCGCCGTCTCGATAGGGCACGCTGACCACGGCATCGGTATCGGCGATGTACAGGCGCTGGCCCACCAGTGCCATCCCGAACGGCGAATGCAATCCCTGCAGCAGCACGCTGCGGGTTTCGGCGACGCCATCGCCATCGCCGTCGCGCAGCAGCACGATGCGGTTGGGGCTGGGCTGGCCGGAGCCGGCGCGTTTCATCAGCAGCCGCATCACCCAACCCCTGATGCCCTTGCCGTCTTCCGGCTTGGGCGGGGCGTCGGTCTCGGCCACCAGCACGTCGCCGTCGGGCAGCACGTACAGCCAGCGCGGGTGCGCCAGGCCGGTGGCGAAGGCATTCACCGCCAGGCCTGCCGCCGGCGTCGGCATCGCGCCGGCGGGCCAGCCGCGCGCCGGCGCGATGTGGACGGTGGGAAAGAGGGTGTCGACCGGCGGCGGCAACTGCGGACTGGGACCGCTGCCCTGGCGCACCGACAGCGTTGCGCTCTCGCCGCACCCGCTGGTCGCCACCAGCACCAGCAGGAGCGCCGCCAGCCGCAGGCTCGTGCGCGCAAGGCGCGGGGATGGCGTACTCGGCGGCGGGTCCGTAAGCATCGCCGGCAGCCTGCCATCGCGACCGTGAGCGCCCCGCGACGCGACCGGCTCCCAGGCTGGACCGCCAGTCAGCGGGTCGCGCAGGCGGTGGCAGCCCATTCGTAGACCCGCACCTCCGAGGCGCCGGTGGCATGCAGGGGATCGCCATGCGCGATCGCCTGCGCCGCATCCAGGTCGTCGGCGCGCAGGACATACGCGCCTCCCGTGCGATCGGTGAACGGCCCGGCCAGTTCCAGCCGTCCCTGCTCGCGCAGGAGCGCCAGGTGGGCGTAGTGGTCCGGGATCACGGACGGATCGAACTGCGGCCGGCGCAGCGTCAGCACCAGGTAGCGCGTCATGCGTCGACGCGGGTTTCCCCGCGGTGGCCGTCGGCGAGCATGTCGTCCAGGTAGGTGTAGCCGGTGAGGCCGGCTTCGAGCGCGTCGCCGAGCCGCGTGGCTTCGGCCGCCGGCAGCGTCGCCGCCGCGACCTTGTCGCGATACGCCGCGCGCAGGGCGTCGAGCGAATAGCCGACGTAATCCAGCATCACGTCGGTGGTGTCGCCGTGCTTGCGCTGCGCGATCGCGTAGCCGTCGCCTTCGACGCGCACCTCGACCGCATCGGTGTCGCCGAACAGGTTGTGGATGTCGCCCAGCACTTCCTGGTACGCGCCGACGAGGAAGAAGCCGATCCGGTAGCTCTCGCCGTCGCGCAGCGCGTGCAGCGGCAGCGAGCTGTCCAGGCCTTCGTTCTCGACGTAGGCATCGATCTTGCCGTCGGAGTCGCAGGTCATGTCGGCGATCACGCCACGCCGCTGCGGGCGCTCGTCCAGCCGCTCGATCGGCACGATCGGGAACACCTGGTCGATCGCCCACACGTCGGGCATCGACTCGAACACGCTGAAATTGACGAAGTACTTGTCCACCAGGCGCTGGTTGAGTTCGTCCAGCAGTTCGCGGTGGCTGCGGTCGCGCACGTCCAGCCGCGCGCGCACGGCGTGGGCGATCGCATAGAACAGGTCGTCGATGCGGGCACGGTGGGTGAGGTCGATCTGCCCCAGCGCGTACAGCGACAGGCCTTCGCTGTGGTGGTGCTGGGCCTCGTGGAAGAGCTCCACCGCCGGGCGCGCGTCGAGTTCGTCGTGCACCTCGCGCAGGTGGCGGATGACCATCGGCTCGTCGGCGTGCGCCGGCGGCACGCGGCCTTCGGGCGCCTGCTCGACTTCGGCGACGTTGGCCACCAGTACCGCGTGGTGCGCGGTCATCGCGCGGCCGCATTCGGTGACGATGCGCGGCGGCGTGAGCCCGTGCTGTTCGCAGGCTTCGGCCAGCGGCTGCACGATGCTGGAGGCGTACTGGTTCACACCGTAGTTGATCGAGCAGTAGCTGCGCGATCGCGTGCCTTCGTAGTCGATGCCCAGGCCGCCGCCGACATCCATGTAGCGCACCTTCGCGCCCAGGCCCGACAGTTCGACCAGGTAGCGCACCGCCTCGCGCATGCCGTTGGCGATGTCGCGCACGTTGGAGATCTGCGAGCCCATGTGGAAATGCAGCAGCCCCAGCGCGTCGGTCATGCCGGCCTCGCGCAGCTGCTTCCACAGGTCGAGCAGCTGGCGCGGCGACAATCCGAACTTCGCCTTGTCGCCGCCGCTGTTCTGCCATTTGCCGGCGCCCAGCGACGCCAGCCGCATGCGCACGCCGATGCCCGGCGCGACGCCGAGCTTGCGCGCCTCCTCCAGCACCAGCGGCAGCTCGGACGGCTTCTCGATGACGATGAAGGTGTCCAGCCCGAGCTTGCGGCCGATCAATGCCAGCCGGATGTACTCGCGGTCCTTGTAGCCATTGCAGACGATCAGCCCGCCCGGGCGCGACAGCGCGAGCACCGCCATCAGCTCGGGCTTGCTGCCCGCCTCCAGTCCGAAGCCCTCGCCCGCGTGCGATGCCAGCGTGCCGGCGACGCCGCGATGCTGGTTGACCTTGATCGGATACACCGCGGTGTAGCCGCCGGCGTAGTCCCAGTCGGACTGCGCCTGGGCGAAGGCCGACTGCAGCGTGCGCAGGCGGTCGCCGAGGATGTCGGTGAAGCGCAGCAGCAGCGGCAGCCGCGCGCCCTGCGCGCGGGCGGCGTCGACCACCTCGGCCAGCGCGATCGACGGGCCCTGCGCGCCACGCGGCCGCACCACCACCCGGCCACCGGCATCGAGGTCGAAGTAGCCTTCGGACCAGTGCGGGATCGAGTAGGTCTTGCGGGCTTGGTCGAGCGACCAGTCGGCCATTGGACGCGTCCGGACAGCGATGGGCACGCATTCTAACGTCGCCGTGGTGAGCGGTTCGCTACAATCCGCGCCCCACGCGAGACCCGCGTTCCCCGCCTCCAGGGGATCGGGCGTCTTGACCGTCGACAACCCACGTCGCCGCATCCGCATCTGACGGGTGACGGCGCAAGGCACCCGCGATGACCGATACCCGCTGGCACTACGAGAACTTCGAACCCGCCGGTTCGGCGATCGGCTATCGCATCACCCGCAAGCTCGACGAGGTGCAGTCGCCGTTCCAGAAGATCGAGATCTTCGAGACCACCGACTGGGGCAACCTGATGCTGATCGATGGCGCGGTGATGCTCACCACGCGCGACAACTTCCTCTACCACGAGATGATGTCGCACCCGGCGCTGTTCACGCACCCGGATCCCAGGCAGGTGGTGATCATCGGTGGCGGCGACTGCGGCACCCTGCGCGAGGTGCTCAAGCATCCGGGCGTCGAGCGCGCGGTGCAGTGCGACATCGACGAGCAGGTCACGCGCATGGCCGAGAAATGGTTCCCGGAACTGTGCGACGCCAACGGCGATGCGCGCGCGCAACTGCTGTTCGACGACGGCATCGCCTACATGGCCAACTGCGCACCGGCCAGCCTGGACATCGTCATCGTCGACTCCACCGATCCCGTGGGCCCGGCCGAAGGCCTGTTCAACCAGGCGTTCTATGCCAGCTGCTTCGCGGCGTTGAAGGACGACGGCATCCTGGTGCAGCAGTCCGAGTCGCCGCTGGTGCTGCTGGACCTGATCCGCGCGATGCGTACCGAGATGGGCAAGGCCGGCTTCGCCGCGTTTCGCACCCTGACGTTCCCGCAACCGTGCTATCCGACCGGCTGGTGGTCGTGCACGCTGGCGCGCAAGCACGCGGGGGCGGGCGCCTTCGATTACCGCGTCGGCGATGCGCGCGCGAAGGTCTTTGCCAGCCGCTACTACAGTGCCGACATCCACGCCGCCGCACTTGCGATGCCGCCGTTCATGGCCCAGTCGCTGGGCGACTAGCCGGCACGGCAAGCTGCGACCGGCGTCACGTTTCCGACCGGCGGCCTGCACCGGCGGCCGGGCTGGTGAACAATAGGGTCGTCGGCGGCAGGGGGCCAGCCGGCAGGGGGACCCTTGCGACCAACGCGCCAGCTGTTTGCGGTTGCTTTGTTGCTGCTGACCGGCGTCGGCCTGGCGACCGCGGGCGATGCGACGCGAACGGACGCCGCCGGGGATCGCGCCCGGCAGTTCGATGCGCTGTACAAGCGGCTGGACGATACCGAGCTGTGGAGCCTGGCGACCCACCAGGTGGAGCAGCGCCTGCAGGACCTGGAGCGGTTGCTTCCCCCCGGCGATGCCAGGCGCGGGCGGCAGGCGCGCGCATTGCGCTGCAACTGGGGTTTCGACCGCGACCCCAAGGGGCAACTCGCGGCCGCCGAAGCGGGCCTGCGCGAGGCGCGCGCGGCCGGCGACATCGACGCCCAGGTGCGTTTTCTGTTCTGCCGCGGCGGTGCGCGCGAGGAAATCGACACGCCGCTCAGTGCCAAGGCCGATTACGACGCCGCTATCGCGCTGGCCGGGAAGATCGAGGACGAACGCCTGGTCGCCGACGGCCTGGTCGCCAGCGGCGGCATGCAATCGCTGCTCGGGCAACAGGGCCACGCGATCCGCGATTTCCTCGTCGCCCAGCGGCTGTACGAAAAAACCGGGCATCCGATCGATGCCGAATCCAACCTGCTCAACCTCGCCATCGCCTACCGGCGCCTGGGCGACACCGATCGCGCGCTGGATTACTTCCAGCAGAGCGCCGCCTATGCCGAACGCATCGGCGACTGGGGCGGACTGGGGTCGACCCTGATGCAGCAGGGCTACCTGTACGAGGACACCGGACGCGCGAGTGATGCGGTCGCGCTGTACGAACGCGCGCTGGAAATCTCGCGCAAGCAATCCGATCCCTATGGTGTGGCCAGCGCGCACCTGGCGATGGCCTATCCGGCGATCCTCAAGGGCGATTACTCACGCGCGCTGGGCTTGCTCGACCGCGCGCAGGCGGAGTTCAAGGCGGTCGGCGACCAGTCCAACCAGGACATGATCGGCCTGCGCCGTGGACAGGCCCTGGCCGGCCTGGGACACCACGCGCAGGCGCTGGCGCAATACCAGCGTTCGGCCGCGGCGGTCGAGCGCAACGGCAACCTTCGCTACCAGGCGATGCTGTACCAGGCCCGGGCGCGTTCGGAAGAAGCGCTGGGGCAGCTGGACGGGGCGCTCTCGGACCTCAAGCGCTACATCGCGGTCGACCGGACGATCGATTCGACCAACCGCGCGCAGCAGGCCGAAGTGCTGCGGTTCCAGTTCGACAGCGCGCGCCGCGACACCGAGAACCGACGGTTGCTCGCCGAAAAGGCGCTGCGCGACAGCCAGTTCGACACGCTGCTGGAAGCGCGGCGCTGGCAATGGACGGCGATCGCGTTGGGCAGCCTGCTGGTGGCCCTGCTGGTGGGGCTGGTGATGCGCCAGTTCGCGCGTGCGCGCAACCTGCACATGCTGGCATCGACCGATCCGCTGACTGGCGTCGCCAACCGCCGCCACATCGAGCGCTTCGGCGCGCAGGCGGTGGCACAGGCGCGCGCGCGCAGCCTGCCGTTGACGATCGTCACCTTCGACATCGACCACTTCAAGCAGGTCAACGATGCCCACGGCCACCTGGTCGGGGACCAGGTGCTGATCCGGCTGGCGCATGCGTGCCAGGGCGTGCTGCGGCATGGCGACCTGCTCGGGCGCACAGGTGGCGAGGAGTTCCTGGTGGTCCTGCCCGACACGCGCCTGGACCAGGCGCTGCCGATCGCCCAGCGGCTGCGCGCGGCCAGCACCGGCCTGGACCTGACCGACGTGCCGGGCCAGGGCCCGGTGACCATCAGCCTCGGGCTGACCGAGCTGCGCGCCGAGGATGACCTGGGCACCCTGCTGGGCCGTGTCGATCGCGCGTTGTACCGGGCAAAATCCGCCGGTCGCGATCGGATCGAGGTGGAAGCTTGAAGCATGCGGGAGTGGGCGCGCGGGCGCGGTCGTTCTACCTGTGGAATGCGGTGGCGCTGGCGCTGGCCGCGTTCGCACTGGGGGTCGTCTTCCACCTGACCCGGCTCGACCTGCAACTGGCCGCGCCCTACTACGATGCGGTGAACCACGCGTTCCCGTGGCGCTATGCCTGGGTCAGCAAGTACCTCGTCCATCGCTACCTGAAGTACGCCCTGCTGCTGCTTGGCGTCGCGGTCTGGGCCGTCGCGCTCACGCGGTGGCGCTGGCCGGCGCGGTCGGGGTTTCTCGCCACCCATCGCCGGCGCTGGTGGACAGTCGCCCTGAGTTCGGTACTGGTGCCCACCGTGGTCGCGCTGCTGCGCCGGGACAGTGCGATGCACTGTCCCTGGGATGTCACCAGCTTCGGGGGCTACGCGCCTTATTTCGACCTGTTCTCTCCGGTGCCCGCGGGCCTGCGCGGCGGGCGCTGCTTCCCGGCGGGCTTCGTCACGACGGCTTCGTGGACGCTGGCGTTCGCGTTGCTTTGGTTCCCGGAGCGCAAGCGGCTTGCCTTTGCCGCCGGCGTGGCGCTGTTTGCGTTCGCGCTGGCCATGGGCTGGGTGCAGCAGATGCGCGGTGCGCATTTCCTCTCGCACACGTTGTGGTCGCTGTGGATCAGCTGGGCGGTGGTGCTGTTGGCGCACGCAGCGACCGGGGCCTGGCGCGAAGGCGCGCCGCCGAGCGAACCGGCGAGCGGCCGCTGAGCTCGCGGGAATGCGCTACAGCGCGTCGCCGTCGAGTTCGCCGGTGCGGATGCGCAGCACGCGCTCCAGGTCCCAGACGAAGATCTTGCCGTCGCCGATCTTGCCGGTGCCGGCGGCCTGCATGATCGCCTCGACCACGGCGTCGGCCTGCTCGTCGGTGACCGCGACCTCGAGCTTGATCTTGGGCAGGAAGTCGACCACGTATTCGGCGCCGCGGTAGAGCTCGGTATGGCCCTTCTGGCGCCCGAATCCCTTGACCTCGGTGACGGTGATGCCGGCCACGCCCGCGTCGGACAAGGCTTCGCGGACGTCGTCGAGCTTGAACGGCTTGATCACCGCCATGACCATCTTCATCGCCTGCACCCGTTGTCGCCTGCCGCGCAGCATACCGCCACGCCCGCCGCGCACGGGGCGGCGACGCGGGCTGTGGCACCATGGGTCGGAATTTCCCGACAGCCCGGCGCGGCCTGCGCCGACGGCGCGGCTCCCTGGATGCGGCCAAGCTGGAGGCCCATGCAGAGGACGCCATTGCAATGAATGCCGCACACATGCCGATCGACCTCGCTCACATCGATGCCCTCGCCCGCCGGCTCAGCAGCCTGGTTCCCGGCAGCGTGCGCGAAGGCCGCGACGAGCTGCAGCAGAACTTCAAGTCGGTGCTGCAGACGGGACTGGCCAAGCTCGACCTGGTGACCCGCGAGGAGTTCGATGTGCAGCGCGCCGTGCTGCTGCGCACCCGCGACAAGCTCAATGAACTGCAGCGCGCGGTCGACAAGCTCGAAGCGGCGCAGGCACGCCGCGACGCCGGCAACGCCTCGGCCTGATCACGCGCGATGGGACTCGCGCTCGTGCACAGCCGTGCGCGCGCCGGCGTGCACGCCCCCGCGGTGCGGGTGGAGGTCCACCTGTCCGGCGGCCTGCCACGGATGTCGATCGTCGGCCTGCCGGAGGCGGCGGTGCGCGAAGCCAAGGATCGCGTGCGCGCGGCCATCCACTGCGCGCAGTTCGAGTTCCCCGCGCGCGTCATCACCATCAACCTGGCGCCCGCGGACCTGCCCAAGGACGGCGGCCGCTTCGACCTAGCGATCGCGCTGGGCATCCTCGCCGCCAGTGGCCAGGTGCCGCTCGATGCGCTGCACGAGTACGAGTTCCTCGGCGAGCTCGGCCTGACCGGGGAGTTGCGCGCGGTCGACGGGGTACTGCCGGCCGCGCTCGCGGCCGCTCGTGCCGGCCGCAAGCTGATCGTGCCGCTGGGTAATGGCCCCGAGGCCGCGCTCGCCCGCCAGCTGGAGGCGAGCACCGCGCGCACCCTGCTCGAAGTGTGTGCCGCGCTGGAGGGCCGCAGGGCGCTGCCCGGCGCCATCGCCGCACCGACGCGGGCGCCGGCGGGCCCGGACATGCGCGACGTGCGCGGCCAGGCGCACGCGCGCCGTGCCCTCGAGGTG
>NZ_JAANOY010000032.1 GCF_011320095.1 Cognatiluteimonas telluris
ATCCCGCCTGCGCGGCGACGTCCCACCGGCAAGCCCGCCCGCGCCACGCGGGCGGGCGGGGGCGTCACTTGGCTTCGACGAAGACGTAATCGACGCCGGCCGGGGTGACCGCCGCCTTGACGCGGTCCGAAGCCGAAACTGCCGTCGACCTGGCTGGACACGATCATCCGCACCATCGAGCTGGGCACCATCAGTTCCAGCGCGATCGGCTCCCCGGTGGACGTCGTCCCGCGCATCGTCATCTCGATCAACGCGCCCCCGGTGTCGATTTCGTTGCAGACGACATGCTCCCCGCCCGGGCCGCCCTGCAGGTAGGGCTTGATCGCCTCGCCCAGCGCCTCCAGCGCCTGCGGGAAGAAGAACACGGCGTAACCGCTGGCGTCGTTCATGGCGGATCCTTGCGCTGGGGCGAAAAAGTTGTGTGGACCGCGACGCTGCCGTCGCTCATGGCCAAGCGTGTCAGTCGGCGCGTAGCTCCAGGGTGAGCGCAGCCGCGGCTTCGCGCGCGATGCGGCGCGCGCCATCGATGTCCTCGGCGCGCGCCAGCGTCACCGCCACGCGGCGATGCCCGGCCACGCGCGGCTTGCCGAACAAACGCAGCTGCGTATCCGGGTGCTGCAACGCGGCGTCGACATTGGAGAACACCGGCACGCCGTGGCCTTCGGCCAGCACCGCGCAGGAGGCCGACGGCCCGAGCTGGCGGATCGCGGGGATCGGCAAGCCGAGGATCGCGCGCGCATGCAGCGCGAATTCGCTCAGGTCCTGCGAGGCCAGCGTGACCAGCCCGGTGTCGTGCGGACGCGGCGAGACTTCCGAGAACCAGACCTCGTCGCCCTTGATGAAGAATTCCACCCCGAACACGCCCCAGCCGCCGAGCGCATCGGTCACCTGCCGCGCGATCCCCTGCGCCAGCGCAAGCGCGCGGGTCGACATCGGTTGCGGCTGCCAGCTCTCGCGGTAATCGCCGTCGGCCTGCAGGTGGCCGATCGGTTCGCAGAAGCTGGTGCCGCCGGCGTGGCGCACGGTGAGCAGCGTGATCTCGTACTCGAAGTCGACGAAGCCTTCGACGATCACCCGCCCGGCGCCCGCGCGGCCACCGGTCTGGGCGTACTCCCAGGCGGCCTGGATGTCGTCCGCCCCGCGCACCAGGCTCTGGCCGTGGCCGGACGAGGACATCACCGGCTTGACCACGCAGGGCAGCCCGATGGCGTCGATCGCGGCGCGGTAATCCTCGACGTTGTCGACGAAGCGATAAGGCGAGACCGGCAACCCGAGGGTTTCCGCGGCCAGCCGGCGGATGCCTTCGCGATCCATCGTCAGCCACGCCGCGCGCGCGGTCGGGATGATCCGGGTGGTGGCGCCGGTGGCGGCGTATTCGCGTTCAAGCTCGACCAGGGTCTGGGTGTGGATGGCCTCGATCTCCGGCACGATCAGGTCCGGCCGCTCGCGCTCGATCAACGCGCGCACCGCGGCGCCATCGAGCATGTCCAGCACGTGGCTGCGGTGGGCGACCTGCATCGCCGGCGCATCGGCATAACGATCCGCGGCGATGACTTCGACCCCGAAGCGTTGCAGCTCGATCGTCACCTCCTTGCCCAGCTCGCCTGACCCCAACAGCAGGACGCGCTTGGCATGGGGCGACAGCGGGGTACCGATCGTGGTCATGGGCCGTGGATGCGGAGGCGGGCGCGCAGTTTAGCGGCAGCGCCTGCCGCGGGCAGCGGCGCGAGGCGACCGCGTACCATGCTGCGGCCATGGCCGTCGAAGTCCGCCCCGCGCTGCGCCTGCTGTTGACCGTGTCGCTGGCGGTCGCGGGTTGCAGCGCGCCGGTCCCACCGTTCGCGCAGTTGTCGGGGTTGATCCTCGACACCCGCCTGAGCGACCTCAGCGGGCTGGCCGCGTCGCGCGAGACGCCGGACACGCTGTGGGCGCTGGACGACGGCGGCAATCCACCGGCGCTGTACGCGATCGGGCCCCGAGGCGGCGTGCAGGCGCGCATGCGCATCGCAGGCGTCGCCAACACCGATTGGGAAGACCTCGCGGCATTCGACCTCGGCCGCCGGCATTACCTGTTGATCGCTGATACCGGCGACAACGGCGGCCTGCGTAAGACCCTGCAACTGCACGTGGTCGAAGAGCCCCGCGCCGGCGCCGGTGGCACGCTGTCCGATGCCACGCTGCGGCCGGCGTGGTCGATCGCCTTCCGCTGGCCCGACGGGCCGCGCGACTGCGAAGCGGTCGCCGTGGATGCGGCGCGCGGCCAGGTGCTGCTGGTATCCAAGCGCAGGCGGCCGCCGGAGCTGTTCGTGCTGCCGCTGCGGCCCCAGGGTGCAGGCCTGCAGGTGGCACGGCGGGTGGGCCGACTGGCGGGCTTCGCCGGACCCGCACCCGAAGGCCTGTCGCCAGGCGACCGGTTGCGCAACCAGGTCACGGCCGCCGACATCGCACCCGACGGCCGCTCGCTGGCCGTCCTGACCTACCGCAGCGTGCGGTTCTACCCGCGCCGGAGCAGGCAGTCTTGGAGCCAGGCGGTGGCTGTGAAACCTCGCATCGAGCCCCTGGCGTGGCTGCCACAGGCCGAGGCGCTGGCGTGGGCGGCCGATGGCCGTGGGCTCTATGCCAGCGGCGAGCACAGCCCGGCGCCGCTGCTGTACCTCAACCCCTGATTGCGACCGGGCTCGGCCGGCCTCCCGCCCCGGATCCTGGCTGCGAGACGGCAAGAAGCTTGCATAGCAGATATCATGGTGATATCACTATGCATCGGCACTTCGCCGCACCCAGGACCCGCTGCAATGAAAGAGAACCCCATCCGCTCGGCCGCCGGAATTCCCTACCTGCTCGGCGTGCTGGTCGCGCTCGCCATCGCGGTCTGGCTGGTCGTCGCCGGTCTCGTCCCGGATCCGGACGCCGCGGGCATCCATTCCGGCCCGATGGCGGCCGCCGGCTTCTTGTTCGGCCTGGCGGCGCTGATCAGCATGGTTGGCCTGTACACCGTGCAGCCCAACCAGGCCGCCGTGCTGAGCTTCTTCGGCAAGTACGTCGGCACCGTGCGCGATACCGGCCTGCGCTGGAACAATCCCTTCTACAGCAAGCGCAAGGTCAGCCAGCGCGTGCGCAATTTCGAGAGCGGCAAGCTCAAGGTCAACGAACTCGATGGCAGCCCGATCGAGATCGCGGCGGTGATCGTCTGGCAGGTGGTGGACTCGGCCGAGGCGGTGTTCAACGTCGACGATTACGAAAGCTTCGTCCACATCCAGGCCGAATCCTCGCTGCGCACGATGGCCACCAGCTATCCGTACGACCAGCACGAGGAAGGCCAGCTGGCGCTGCGCAGCCACGCCACCGAAGTCTCCAAGCACCTGAAGGACGAGCTGCAGGCGCACCTGCTCGATGCCGGCATCCAAGTGCTCGACGCGCGCATCAGCCACCTGGCCTACGCGCCGGAAATCGCCCAGGCCATGCTGCAGCGCCAGCAGGCCAACGCCATCATCGCGGCGCGCACGCGGATCGTCGCCGGCGCCGTGGGCATGGTCGAGATGGCGCTGGCTGAGCTGCAGAAGAACGGCGTCGTGCAGCTGGACGAGGAGCGCAAGGCGCAGATGGTGAGCAACCTGCTGGTGGTGTTGTGCGGCGAGCGCGCGACGCAGCCGATCGTCAATGCCGGCACGTTGTACTGAGGGCGCACGCATGCACACGACCGCAGGCGCCATCGCCGACCTGATCATCATCATCGCGATCGCCGCACGCCGCCGCCGGCGCGACCGGAAGTAGCCGCGCGTGGCTGAAAAGAAGGCCTATCCACTGCGTATCAACGCCGACGTACTGGCTGCGATGCAGCATTGGGCCAACGACGAGCTGCGCTCGCTCAACGCGCAGATCGAATACGCGCTGCGCGATGCGTTGCGCAAGGCCGGGCGGCTGAAGTCGCCCGGCGCCGAACCGACCCAGGAGATCGAAGATGGCCAGTGAACGCTGGAGTTACCAGGTGGTGGAAGTGAAGCCCGGTTTCCTGGGCTCCACCCGGGATGCCGCGCAGGAGCGGCTGACGCAGCTCGGACTGCAGGGTTGGGAACTGGTATCGGCGATCCAGTCCCAGCGCTTCGCGCCCGTGCAGCTGTACATGAGGAAGCCGGCGCCATGAATCGATTCGCCGAGATCCTGGTTGGAATGCTTTTCAGCGCCAGCGCGTTCGCACACGGCCCAGCAAGCTCCACGGACATCGCCCTGCAACTGCTCGACCGCCTCGATGCGCGCGACTATGCCGCCGTAGAAGCGGGCTTCAGCGAGAAGATGGCCGCGGCCGTGCCGGCCGACAAGCTCGCGGCGGTGTGGGAATCGCTGCCCTCGCAGGCCGGCGAGCCGCAGGGCCGCGGCGCGCCGGTGCTGACCGCGCAGGACGGCGTGGACCTGGTCGTGGTGCCGCTGCATTACGCCAAGGCGGAATTGGTGGCGAAGGTCGCCATCGACGACGCCGGCCGCGTCATCGGCTTCCTGGTCCAGCCCGCACCGCCGCCCGCGGCCGCTCCGGTGGCGGCGGATGCCGGGTTCGTGGAGCGCGACTTCTCCGTCGGCGAAGGACCCCGTGCGCTACCCGGCACCCTGGCAATGCCCGACACCGGCAATCCACCGGCGCAGGGCTGGCCGGCGGTGGTGCTGGTGCATGGCTCCGGGGCATTGGATCGGGACGAAACCATCGGCCCGAACCGGCCATTCCTTGACATCGCACGCGGCCTTGCCGCGCACGGCATTGCGGTCCTGCGCTACGAGAAGCGCAGCCGGGCCCGGCCGCAGGACTTCGCATCGGGCGACTTCGACATCGACCAGGAAACCACCGACGACGCGGTCGCCGCGGTGGCCGCATTGCGCGCCGTGCCAGGGATCGATCCGGAGCGGGTCTTCGTGCTCGGCCACAGCCAGGGCGGGATGATGGCGCCGAGGATCGCGGCCCATTCCGGACAGGTCGCCGGGCTGGTATTGCTGGCGGCACCCGCCCGTCCGCTGCTCGACATCCTGGTCGAACAGAACGTGCGCCTCGCGGTCCTCGACGACGGCAGGACATCCCCCCGGGAAGCGGACGCGATCCAGGCCCTGCGGGCCCAGGTCGCCGCCGTGCGCTCGGGCGCGCCGGTCGAGCGGGCGCAGGCGCCCCTGCAGCAACCGGCCGCGTACTGGCGCAGCACCGATGCGGTGCATCCGGTCGCCGAGGCCCAGGCGGTGGCGCGACCGATGCTGTTCCTGCAGGGCGCGCGCGACATCCAGGTCGTCGATGCCGACTGGCAGGCCTGGAAGCAGGGCCTGCATGCGCGGCCGGACGTGAGCTTCCGGCTCTACCCGCAGCTCAATCATCTCGGCATCCCGGTCGCTGAGAACGAGGGACTTGCCGGATATGTCCACCCGGGCCATGTCGATGCCGCGCTGATCGCGGACGTGGCGGAATGGATCGATGCGCACTGACCGCTCCGTTTTGATGTCCACGGCGCCACGCCATTGGCAGGATCCCCGCCTGCGGCTGGTCCCGGCCAGCAGCCTGAGCCACGCCTGGCTGGCGCTGCTGTCCTTCGTGGTGCCCGTCGCCCTGGCGCTGGGGCTGCCGCCGCTCATGCACCGGTTCGATTCCACCGCGCACTGGGTCTCGCGCAGCCTGCAGGTGCAGGCATGGATCGACGACTGGATCGCTCCCGGCATCGTTGTGCTGCTGATGGCCGGCCTCTGGATCGCACTCGAATGCCTGTTGCGGCGACACCGGCTGCTGGTCGATGAAGCCGGCATCACCGTCGCGACCACCCTCTACACCCGCCGCCTGCCATGGCGCGACATTGACCTGGTTGCCGCCAAGGTCATCGACATCGAGGAACACACTGGATCCAGGCCGCTGCTGAAGTCCAACGGCGTTGCGGTACCCGGATTCCGCAGTGGCTGGTTCCGGGGTCGCGATTTCTCGCGCCTGTTCGTCGCCACGGCCGGTGGAACCCGCCTGCTCCGCATCCCGACACGGCTGGGCTACACACTGCTGCTGCAGGTGGTCGATCCCGGACTGCTGCTCGACCGCATGCGCACGCTGTCGCCGGTCGACCGGACGGGGAAGACGCCGGGCGCGCGGGGCCGGTAACCTGTGCCGATGGGTCCCGCCCGCGCCTACCTGCTCAACGCCCCCGACATCGAAGTCTGGCCGGCAACGCTGCTTCGCGCGCGCAGCAACCACGACGCACGGCTGCTGGCGCGCGCCTCCCATGTCTTCCGCCGCAAGCGCGACGGACGCTACCTGGCGGTGCAAGGCCAGGGGGGCGTGCAACCGCTGCTGCCGCGCTTCCTGCGCGAGCCCGGCTTGGATGCGGCGGTTGCGGCACTGGCGCGTTTCCACGATCCGCGCCGCGCCGGGTTGCAGGCCGTGGCGCCGTTGCCGGTCTCGCGCCTGCGCCAACGACTGGATGCACTCGGGCTTGATGCCGATGCCTATGCCGGACGAACCGGACTGGCGCTGGTGCCAGAACCCACGCTGCTCGCACTGGCCGGATACGACCGTTATCGCCGGCCCTTGTGGTTGCATCCGCGCGCGGCACTGGCGTGGCGGCAGCTGCACGACGCCGCCGCGCGCGAGGATGTCGCGCTCGAGGCCATCTCCGGGTACCGCAGCCATGATTACCAGCTGGGCATCTTCGATCGCAAGCGCGCGCGCGGGCAATCCGTCGACGCCATCCTGGGAGTGAACGCCGCGCCCGGGTACAGCGAGCATCATTCCGGCCGCGCACTGGATATCGGCACGCCTGGCGAGCCACCGGCCGAAGAAACGTTCGAAAACACCCCGGCTTTTGCCTGGCTGCAGGACAACGCAGCGCACTTCGGGTTCGGCATGAGCTATCCGCGCGACAACCCCCACGGCATCGTGTACGAGCCCTGGCACTGGTGCTGGCAGGCCGGGTGATCCGGCACCGGAGGCGCCGTGCCCGCATCCGCTGTTCGCGCGAGGAATGCCGGGTGATGCCGCAAGGCGGTTCCCGACGCGATCGCCGGGTCCGCTATTCCTGCGAACGCGTGGTCGCCGTCGATGGCGTGTTCGCGGCGTCGGCGATGCGCCACAGGTACAGCCCGGCGTAGGTGCGGAAGGGTCCCCAGCGCTCGCCGCGCGCAGCCAGCGCCTTTGGCGTGGGCATCGCCTCGGACTTGTCGATGACCTGAGCGCCCTTGCGGATGCCAAGGTCGTCGACCGGCAGTACGTCCGGCCGGCCGAGGCGGAACATGAGCATCATCTCCACGGTCCAGCGGCCGATGCCGCGGATCGGCAGCAGTGCGGCCACGATCGCATCGTCGTCCAGGGTCGCCATCCGGCGCAGCGTGGGGATCTCACCGTTCGACTCGCGCAGCGCCAGGTCGCGCAGCGCCAGGGTCTTGTTGCCGGACACCCCGCAGGCGCGCAAGCCGGCATCGTCGATGCGCGACAGCGTGTCGCAGTGGAAACGGTCGCTGCCGATCGCCGCTTGGACGCGGCCGACGATCGTCGCCGCCGCCTTGCCGCTGAGTTGCTGGTAGAGGATCGCGCGCGCCAGCGCGTCGACCGGATCGAAGGGTTTGCGCCAGCGCGGATCCGGTGCGATCGGCCCCAGCCGTTCCATCCAGCGGCCCAGCCTACGGTCGCGCCTGCACAGGTGCGCGAAGGCGGCCTGGGTATCGAATCCGCGCGCGTGTCGGGCCATTCCCGGTGCCCGTCAGCGCCGCAGGCGGTCCAGCGCGAACACCAGCCAGGACGCGATCGCCAGCGAGCCGCCGTAGGGCGCCAGGGTCAGCGGCCAGCCGGCGACAGCCTTGCCCACCAGGCTCCCGGCGAACAGCAACACCGCCAGCCACAGCCCTGACAACGCCGCCCGTCCGAGCCGGCCGCGCAAGCCGGGCGCCAGCGCCGCGATCGCCACGCCATGGCCGAAGGCGAACACCGCCGCGGCCTGCAACCGCGCCTGGTCGGGCCCGGCCAGGACGTGTGTGGCGTAGGCGGCAAGCGCAACGGCCGCCGCCGCATAGAGCGCGCCGCCAGCCGCCAGCCAGCGGCCGCGATCGCGGTGGTCGTACGACGACGGGTAGTGCATCGGTCGCTCCTCTCCTGCGGAAAGCAAAACGCCGCGTGGGGACGCGGCGCTTTGCGGGTCAGCCAGGCATCACGATTACTTGAGCATCCAGTACACGTCGTACTGGCCGTTCTCGGTGATGGCCTGGTCGATTCCATTCTTGTACACGTCCCACGGCCGGTCGGTGACATCCTGGCCCTGGGTGAGCGTCCATGCGCGCACGGCGTTGTGGACGTTTTCCAGCGACATCATGTAGCCGGTGTAGCTGACCGCCGCGGCCCGGCCGGGCTTGGTGTCGACGGCTTTCACCGGACCTTGCAGCTTCAGCCCGGTCAGCGGCACGAACGGCGCGGCAGGCGCGGCGGCGGCAGCCTCGGTGGCGCCCGCATCGCCGTCGCCGGCATCGCTGGCCCCCGCAGTGCCACCACCGCCACGACGCACCGGCTGGGCGACATCGAAGGTGTAGGTCTCGCGGCCGAACTCGGTAGAGATGATCCGCAGCGGACCGGCGGCCACAAGGCCACTGGCCTCCATGCTGCGCTTGATCCATTCCAGGTCGGACTTCATTGCCGCAGCCAGCTTGTCCGGATCGCGCGCGATGGACCCGGCATTGACCACGAGCAGGTGCTCGGCCGGCACGTCGACGGTGCGGAAATTGCTCCAGTTGCTGCCCTGCATGCGGTAGTCGACGTTGGGCACCGAGGTCAGCATCGTGGCCAGGCGGCCCAGCCCCATGCTCATGTCGTCGCCGACATGCCCTGCGACATACAGGCCGGCGTAACGGCCCAGCAAATCCCAGCCATAGGTGACGTCGTAATTCTCGGTGATCTGGATGTTGCGCCCCGCATGGCCGGTGGGACGCAGCACGAACGTCGCGCGCTTGTCATGGCCGCGCTGGTTGTTGGTGATGGCGTAGGTGACGCTCTTGCCCGGATCGTTGGCGACGATCTCCCAGCTGCCGCTGCCGATGGCGGCATTCTCGGAGCTGTAATCCAGCCGCGCACCGACGCCCGACGGCGGACCGGACAACGTGACCTTCATTTGCGGATCGCGCAGCAGCAGCGGGTTCCAGTCGTCGAAGCGACGCAGGCTGTCCAGCGTGTCGTAGACGATCGTCAGCTTGCGGTTGGTCTCCACCTTCTCGGTGAGGTGGCGGCTGGAGGGCAACGCAAGGCTGATCACCAGGAACAGCGCGGTGACGATCGCCAGGGAAATCAGCACTTCGATCAAACGGGTCATTCAGGGTTCTCCGGGCCCGCTCCGGCTTGGCCGGCGCGCAGACCTGCCATCGTAGCGCGCCGCAGGGCCGCGAGGAAGGCGCGCAGGTGGCCGGTATGGGTCGATGGGCAGCGTCGCGGGGCCATCCGGCCACCATCATCGCCAAACGGCGCGGTCCGGGTCGGCGTAGCCGGGGTAAGCGCGGCGCACCCGGGTTGGCTGCATCCGGTCCAAAGCACCGCGGGCGCCCTGCGCTCCGGGTGCTCAGACCAGCTGCAGCTCGAACGCCTTCAGCACCGCCCGGGTCCGGTCGCGAACGCCCAGCTTGGACAGGATGTTCGAGACGTGGTTCTTGATCGTGCCCTCGGCCACGCCGAGCGAATTGGCGATTTCCTTGTTGGAGAAGCCCGACGCCATCAGCCGCAGGATTTCCGTTTCACGATCCGTCAATGGATCAGGCCGGTCCAGGCTGACGAACTCATTGCGCATGTGCTCCAGGCCCGACAGCAGCCGCTGGGTGACGGCCGGCTGCACCAGCGATCCCCCCGCCGCGACGGTCTGGATCGCACTGACCAGCTGTTCAAGCGAGACATCCTTCAGCAGGTAACCCTTGGCGCCGGCCTTGAGCCCGGCGAGCACCAGCTGGTCGTCATCGAACGTCGTCAGGATGATCGTCGGCGGCAGGGCGCCCAGGCGTGCCAGCGCCTGCAGCGCCTCCAGCCCCGACATCGCCGGCATGCGCATGTCCATCAGCACGACGTCGGGCTTGACCTGTGGAATGAGTTCGACCGCCTGCTTGCCATCGCCGGCTTCGGCGATGACATCGATGCCTTCAGCCAGCGCCAGCAACGACCGGATGCCCTGGCGCACCAGGGTCTGATCGTCGACCAGGCAGATTCGGATCATGCAACCTCTCCACGGTGGGCAACTGGAATCGCATGCGGGCCAGCCGCGGCGATGGTCATTTCAACGCAACCGAGGCTTCGGCCGGGCCAATCAGCGGTCGCCGCGGCGACAGCGGTGCGTTCAGGCCGTCCTCCAGTGGCAGCACGATGTCGAGCGCGAAGCCCTGCCCGGGGGCGGTGTCGATCTCCACCCTGCCGCCGTAGGCCGCAACGCGCTCGCGCATGCCGCGCAGCCCGTTGCCGGCGGTCGGCGCGACGGCGCCGCGGCCATCGTCCCGCGCCTGCAGCCGCACCACCGGGCCGTCCAGGAGATAGGCCAGCTGCAGCGTCTGCGCCTGCGCATGGCGCACGGCATTGGTGATGATTTCCTGCGTGCAGCGCAGCAGGACGTGCGCGCGTTCCGGATCGTCCAGGCGGAAGGGCTCGGGCATCTGCATCGCGATGCGCAGGCCGGCGACGTGGTCGGCCAGCGGCAGCAGCGTGGCCGACATGTCGATGGCATCGTCGTCGCGCAGCCGGCTGACGGCTTCGCGCACGTCGCTGAGCAGCAGCTTGGCCAGCGTGTGCGCCTGGTTGACGTGTTCCTGCGCCTTGCCGTCCACCAGGTGGCCGGCGACTTCAAGGTTCAGGCTCAGCGCCGTGAGGTGGTGTCCGAGCAGGTCGTGCAGCTCGCGCGAGATCCGCGTGCGTTCGTTGATGCGCGCGCTTTCGGCCAGCAGCGCGCGCGTCGCCCGCAGCTCCGCATTGAGCCGGCGCTGCTCCTCGCGCGCCTGCGCCTGCTGCCGCGCGACCAGGCTGGTGACGAACACGAAACCCGAGAAGCCGGCGTAGAGCAGCGACTGCATCAACGCTTCCAGCCACGACATGTCCAGCCAGCGCACGTACACCGGCACCACCAGGAATTCGCTCAGCACCAGCCACGCCACGCCCACCGGCAGCGACAGCAGCCAGGGCAGCACGCACGCGGCCACCATCAGCAGGATGCTGCCCAGGCCACTGGCGCTGTAGTAGCTGATCGCGACCGCACTGCCGGTCAGCGCCGCCAGCAGCAGGTAGTCGAAGGGCCGCGCCCGCCGGCTGCCCAGGCCGCGGGTCAGCCACCCATAGCTGATGCCGAAGGCGGCGTAGGCCACCCAAGCCTGCCAGTCGATGTGGGCGCCGACCACCGACTCCTCGCCCAGCGCCGACGGCTCCACCGGCATCAGCGACAGCAGCAGCAACGGCATCCCGATCACCGCCCACGTGAACAGGCCGGCGTAGCGCAGCAGTCGACTGTGGTTCAGGCGCGCGAACATGCCGCAGTGTAGGCATAAAGCGGCCGGCGGCGAGTCCCACCAAAGTCATGCCGGGGGCATTGCGGGGCGCCATCGCGGTCGCTGCCCCGCGACCGGCATGCGATAATCCGGCGCTGTCGTGGCGTGCCGCGCCATGGCGCCGACGGCGCGCCGGGCAGTGCGCCATCCTTGGACGCGGGCCGCGGCAACATCAAGCATCGGGGGTCAGGAATGTCGATTGCCATCCGCGACGTGCGCGAGCACGAGCTGGATTCCGTCCTTGCCCTGAACAACGCCGCCGGCCCCGCGATCCTGCCGCTCGATGCGGCGCGCGTGCGCCGCTTTTTTGCCGAAGCCGAATATTTCCGCGTCGCCGAGCGCGATGGCGCCATGGCCGGCTTCCTGGTGGGGTTCGGCTCGGGCGCGCGCCACGACAGCGACAATTTCCGCTGGTTCCGCGAGCGCCACGGGGCGTTCTTCTACATCGACCGCATCGTGGTCGCCAGCCGCCGCCGCGGTGGTGGCGTGGGGCGGGCGTTCTACGCCGACGTGCAGAGTTACGCGGAACTCCGCTATCCCGAGCTCGCCTGCGAGGTGTTCCTCGAAGGCGAAAGCGATCCGGCATTGCTCTTCCATGGCAGCTTCGGCTTCCGCGAGATCGGCCAGCACCTGATGCGGTTCCCGCAGGATGCCGGGAGTCCACCGCGTCGGGCGGCGATGCTGATGAAGGAGCTGTGCAGCTATCCCTGGGTCCGCGACACCTATGGCGACCGCCTGCCGGCCGAGCCGTGGATACCGCGGCCGCGCGCTGGCGTGCAGCCTCCCCCGCACCGCGCGACGGGGACCTGAGATGGCGTCTGCGGCCAGCAGCGGCGCGTTCGATTTCGAACCCGCCGGCGAATTGAAGATCGGCCAGGTCGGCATCGCCAACCTGCGCGTGCGCACGCTGGACGTCGACAAACTCGGCCAGGAAATGCGCGAACGCGTGGCGCGCGCGCCGAAATTGTTCGCGCGTGCAGCGGTGGTGGTCGATTTTGGCGCGCTGTCGGCGACGCCTGATGCGCCGACGGCACGCGCGCTGCTGCAGGCGTTGCGCGATGCCGGCGTGCTGCCGGTGGCGCTGGCCTATGGCAGCAGCGACAACGAGGCGCTGGCAGTCGACCTGGGGCTGCCGCTGCTGGCGAAATTCCGGGCCCAGTACGAACCGGCGGCAAGCGACCGGGGCGAGTCCCTGAAGCCGGAACGCAAGGCGTCCACCCCCGAGGCAGCCGCGCCGGCCAGCGCATCCCCGGCGCCGCTGCCGAAAGGTGCCCCCGGGACCGGCGAGCCGGGGCTCGTGCAGACGGCACCGGTGCGTTCGGGGCAGCAGGTGTACGCCGAAAACTGCGACCTGACCGTCGTCACCGCGGTCGGCGCCGGCGCCGAAGTCATCGCCGACGGCTCGATCCACATCTACGGAGCATTGCGCGGGCGTGCCTTGGCGGGTGCGCAGGGCAACGGGAATGCGCGGATCTTCTGCCGCGCATTCCACGCCGAACTCGTCGCCATCGCCGGGCATTACAAGGTGCTGGAAGACCTGCCGAAGGACCTGCGCGGCAAGGCCGTGCAGATCTGGCTGGACGCCGGCGAGTTGAAGATCGCGGCGCTGGGAGAAGCCTGATCGCCCGCCACCCGACCCGCGACCGCCGGGACCTGGGTTTACCCTTCGAACACCACCATCCGCAAACCCGAATTTTCCGATCCACCACGAATCACGGAGAAGTGCCTTGGCCGAAATCATCGTAGTCACGTCCGGCAAGGGCGGCGTCGGCAAGACCACGACCAGCGCCAGCATCGCGTGCGGTCTCGCGCGCCATGGCAAGAAAGTCGCGGTCATCGATTTCGACGTCGGCCTGCGCAACCTCGACCTGATCATGGGTTGCGAGCGGCGCGTGGTGTACGACTTCGTCAACGTCATCCACGGCGAGGCGACGCTCAAGCAGTCGCTGATCAAGGACAAGCGCTTCGACAACCTGTACGTGCTCGCCGCCTCGCAGACGCGCGACAAGGATGCGCTGACCAAGGAAGGCGTGCAGAAGGTGCTCGACGACCTGGCCGAGGACGGCTTCGAATACATCGTCTGCGACTCCCCGGCCGGCATCGAGAAGGGTGCCTTCCTGGCGATGTACTTCGCCGACCAGGCGGTGGTCGTGGTCAATCCGGAAGTGTCCTCGGTGCGCGATTCCGACCGCATCCTCGGCCTGCTCGCGTCCAAGACCCGCCGCGCCGAGAACGGCGAGCGGGTCAAGGAGCATCTTCTCCTGACCCGCTACAGCCCGGGCCGCGTGGAAGGCGGCGAGATGCTGTCGATCACCGACGTCGAGGAGGTCCTCGGCCTCAAGACGATCGGCGTGATCCCCGAATCCGGCGACGTGCTCAACGCGTCCAACAAGGGCGAGCCGGTGATCCTGGACATGGAGTCGCCCGCGGGCCAGGCCTACGACGACGCCGTCGCGCGACTGCTCGGCGAGACGCGGCCGATGCGCTTCACCCAGATGGAGAAGAAGGGCTTCTTCAGCAAGCTCTTCGGGGGTTGAGCATGGGCATGTTCGATTTCCTCAAGGCGAAGAAGAACACCGCCTCGATCGCCAAGGATCGCCTGCGCATCATCATCGCGCAGGAGCGCAGCACGCTCGGCGGGCCGGATTACCTGCCGCTGCTGCGACGTGAACTGCTCGAGGTCATCCGCAAATACGTCAATGTCGACGTCGACGCGGTCAAGGTCGACCTGGTCAAGGAAGGCGAGCACGACGTGCTGGATATCTCGGTCTCCCTGCCCGAGCGCGGCATGACGCCTTCGTAGGGCGGGTTCCAACCCGACGCGTGCCCGTGACCCATTCCACCGACCCGCGCGCGGGGTGGCCACAAATCCGCCTCGCATGCCGCCAATGACATCCGTCCTCGCACTTGGCGACATCGCGATCGCCGATGTCGCCGCCCTGCTCGCAGGCTATGGACTCACGCTGTCGATGGTGGACGACGACGCGCCGATCCCCGGTAGCTACTGGGGCGAACCGGAAGCCGGCCTCGTCGGCGACACCGTGTTCGCGCGCGGCGACACGCCGGTGCACTCGCTGCTGCACGAAGCCGCGCACCTGATCGTTCTGGACCCGCAGCGCCGCGCCGCCCTGCACACCGACGCCACCGATTCGATCGAGGAAGAGGACGCCGTCTGCGTCCTGCAGTCGCTGCTCGGCGATGCACTGCCCGGCGTCGGCGCCGCGCGCGTGCTGGCGGACATGGATGCCTGGGGCTACACCTTCCGCCTGGGCTCGGCGCGCGCATATGTCGAAGCCGACGCCGATGCGGCCTGGGCCTGGCTGGCGCAACGTGGCCTGGTCGATGCGCGGCGCCGGCTGCGGCTGCCGCCGGACCTCCGACTTGCGCCCCCATCGCGCCCGGCCTAGCCTGCCCGCTGCTGCCGTCCTGCCCGCAAGGAACCCACCGTGAAACATCGCAATGCCCTGTTGGCGCTGGCCATCGCCGTCGTCGCGCTGTCGCCGGCCGCCTGCAGGCGCACGCCTTCGCCCACGGCCGGGACCGGCACCACCGCGGCACCCAACGCACCGGCCAACGAGACGCCGGACCAGTTCGTCGCCCGCGTCAACCAGGAGTTCCGCGACAGCTACACCGAGCTCAGCGCCGCGCAATGGCTGTCGGCCACTTACATCAGCGACGACAGCGAACTGGTCGCGGCCAAGGCCAACGAGCGTTGGCTGACGCGCCTGAACGGATGGATCGAGCAGGCGCGCAGCTTCGAAGGCCAGCCGATGTCGCCGGCCAGCGCGCGCTCGATCTCGCTGCTCAAGTTGATGACGGCGATGCCCGCGCCGCGCGATCCAAAGCGCCTGGCCGAGCTCACCCGCATCGCCACCCACATGGAAGGCATGTACGGCGCCGGCACCTGGTGCAGCGACCCGGCCGACAAGGCCAGCTGCCAGCAACTGGGCCAGCTCGAGAACGTGCTGCGCAGCAGCCGCGATTACCACACCCAGCTGCAGGCCTGGAACGGCTGGCACACGATCTCGATGCCGATGCGCAAGGACTACGTGCGCTTCGTCGAGCTGGTGAACGAAGGCGCCAAGGACATGGGCTTCGCCGACGCCGGCGAGGTCTGGCGTTCCGGTTACGACATGCCGCCGGCGCAGATCGCCGCCGAAACCGACCGCCTCTGGAGCCAGGTCAAGCCGCTGTACACGCAGTTGCACTGCTACGCGCGCACCAGGCTCGATGCGACCTACGGCAACGACAAGGGCGAGGTTGCCGGGCGCATGCTGCCCGCGCACCTGATGGGCAACATGTGGCAGCAGGACTGGAGCAACCTGTGGGACCTGCTGCAGCCCTACCCCGGCGCCGGTAGCCTGGACATCACCGGCGCACTGCAACGCCAGTACCGCACCGACTACGCCACCGAGCTGTCGCTGCACCCTGGTGCGCAGGCCCCGGTGGAACTGGTGGACATCGAACGCAGCGCGCAGCTGGATGTCGCCAGGCAGATGGCCAGCCGCGCGCAGGATTTCTACGTCTCGCTCGGGATGCAGAAGCTGCCCGACAGCTACTGGGAGCGCTCGCAGTTCATCAAACCGCGCGACCGCGACGTCGTCTGCCACGCCAGCGCCTGGGACATGGACATGGCCGGCGACGTGCGCACCAAGCTGTGCATGCAGCCCAACGAGGAAGACTTCACCACCATCTACCACGAGCTGGGCCATCTCTATTACGACCTGGCCTACAACAAGCTCACGCCGATCTTCCAGCAGGGCGCGCACGACGGCTTCCATGAAGCGATCGGCGACACGATCGTGCTGGCGATGACGCCCGAGTACCTGCATTCGGTCGGGCTGGTCGACGCGCCGCAGCGCTCGCACGAAGCGCTGGTCAACACGCAGATGCGCATGGCCTTGAGCAAGGTCGCCTTCCTCCCGTTCGGGTTGATGATCGATCGCTGGCGCTGGGGTGTGTTCGACGGCTCGATCCCGCCGTCTGATTACAACCACGCGTGGTGGGCACTGAAGGCCAAGTACCAGGGCGTGGCGCCGGTGGCGCCGCGCGGCGAGGACTTCTTCGACCCGGGCGCGAAGTACCACGTGCCGGGCAACACGCCGTACACGCGTTACTTCCTGGCCAACATCCTGCAGTTCCAGTTCTACAAGGCACTGTGCGATGCGTCCGGCTACCACGGCCCGCTGTATGCATGCAGCTTCTATGGCAACAAGGCGGCCGGCCGCAAATACATGGCGATGCTCGAGAAGGGCGCCAGCCAGCCCTGGCAGCAGACGCTCAAGACCCTGACCGGCAGCGAGAAGATGGACGCCTCGGCGCTGCTGGAGTACTTCGCGCCGCTGCAGGAGTGGCTGCAGCAGCAGAACGAAGGCCAGGCCTGCGGCTGGCAGGCGTCGGCGGTCCCGAACCGCTAGCGTCCGCGCCGGCGGCGTTGCGGCGGGCGGCGCCAGGGCGCGCGCACGCGAGTGCGGTTTTCGTCGGATACTCCGGGCATGGATCCGTTCCCCGCAACCGACCTTGCCGTCCAGCCGCTCGACCATGCGACCGCACTGCCGGCGCGCTTCTACATCGATCCGTCGCTGGCCGCGCTGGAGCGGCGCGCGATCTTCGATCGCAGCTGGCAACTGGTCGCCCACGTCTGCCAGTTGCGCCATGCCGGCGACCATGTCGTCGCCGACTTCGCGGGCCTGCCGGTGCTGGCCGTGCGCGGCGCCGACATCGACGACGCGCCCGGCGAGATACGGGTGTTCCACAACGTCTGCCGCCATCGGGCCGGTCCGATCGCGCTGTGCGACGGCCTGGGTGCGAAATCGCTGCGCTGTCGCTACCACGGCTGGACGTATGCGCTCGACGGGCAGCTGAAGTCCGCGCCCGAGATGGGGAGCGCCGCCGATTTCGACGTCGCCGACATCCGCCTGCCGCAGCTGCAGGTACGGGTCTGGCAGGGCCTGGTGTTCGCCGCGGCCGCCGCGCCGGACATGGCCTTCGACGCACTGGTCGCCGGGATCGACGCCCGCATCGGCGCCCAGCGCGGCCTGCAGCACTACGGCCACCACCAGCGCGTGGGCTATGACCTTGCGTGCAACTGGAAGGTCTACATCGACAACTACCTGGAGGGCTACCACGTCCCCCACGTGCATCCGGCGCTCAACCGGATGCTCGATTACCGCAGCTACCTGACCGAAACCCACGACTGGCATTCGCTGCAGTGGAGCCCGCTGGAAAGCAGCCCCGGGCTGTATGGCAATGGCGACGCGCTCTACTACTGGCTGTGGCCCAACACCACCCTCAACATCCTCCCCGGGCGGTTGCAGACCAATCGCGTGGTGCCGGTCGCGGTGGATCGCTGCCGGGTCGAATTCGACTTCTACTATTCGACCGATGGCGACGACGCCGACGCCGGGCAGGCACGTGCGCGGCGCGAAGCCGACCTCGAATTCAGCGACGAGGTGCAGCGTGAGGACCTGAGGATCTGCGAGGACGTGCAGCGCGGACTGGCCTCGGGTTCGTATGTCGCCGGTCGCCTCAATCCGCTGCGCGAAAGCGCGGTGCATCATTTCCAGGAGCTGCTGCGCCAGGCGTATCGCGCGCCACCGGCGTAGCGGTGCGCGTTGTCCTGGTGCCGCGGCCCGGGCGCGCTGTTCGTAGGCGCGGCTTCCGCCGCGAGCCGTTGTCTTTGGTTCGACCCACGTCGCCTGGATTTCAACGATCATCGAAACGCTCGCGGCTGGAGCCGCTCCCACGCAGGGCCGTGCCGTAACCGAAGCGATTGCCATCCCGACGCCCACGCCCGCCGCCGCGGCCCGCCCGCTCGGCCTGTGGTCTGCGACCGCACTGGTCGTCGGCAGCATGATCGGCTCGGGCGTATTCCTGCTGCCGGCCTCGCTGGCGCCCTACGGCGCATCGAGCCTGCTCGGCTGGGGCGTGACCTTGTGCGGCGCGGTGCTGCTGGCGCTGACCTTCGCGCGGCTGGCGCGGCGCTGGCCGCGGACCGGTGGTCCGTACGTCTTCGCGCGCGAAGGCTTCGGGGACGCCGCAGGCTTCATCGTCGCCTGGAGCTACTGGGTGTCGGTGTGGTGCGGCAGCGCGGCGATCGCGGTCGCTTTCGCCGGCAGCCTGGGTTCGGCGTGGCCGGCGCTGACCGCGACGCCATTGCGCGCCGCGGGCTGCGCGTTGGGCGGACTATGGCTTTGCAGCGCGGTCAACCTCGCCGGGGTGCGCGAGGCCGGGCGCATGCAGGTCGCCACCACCGTGCTCAAGGTGTTGCCGCTGCTGCTGTTCGGCGGCGTGGCGCTGTGGTTCGTCGACGCCAGCCATTACCGGCCGTTCAATCCCAGCGGCGAATCGCTGCCGGGGGCGGTGCAGTCGACGGTCGCACTGACGTTGTGGGCGTTCCTGGGACTGGAAGCCGCGACGATTCCGGCTGGCGCCATCCGCAATCCGGAACGCACGATCGCGCGCGCCACCGTGCTCGGCACGTTGCTCGCCGGCATCGCGACCATCCTGGCCTGCACCGCGGTGCTCGGCCTGCTTCCCGCGGAGATGGTGAAAACATCGCCATCGCCGATGGCCGATGCCGCGCGCAGTTTGTGGGGCACCGGCGCGGGCTTCGGCATCGCGGTGCTCGCCGCCGTCTCCTGCCTGGGCGCGCTCAATGCGTGGGTGCTGATTTCGGCACAGGTGCCGTTCGCGGCCGCGCGCGACGGCCTGATGCCGCGCCGCTTCGCGCGTGTCAACGCGCGCGGCACGCCTGCGTTCGGGGTCATCGTCAGCAGTGCGCTGTCCTCGCTGCTGGTGCTGTCCAACTACAGCCACTCGCTGGTGCAGCTGTTCACGTTCTCGATACTGCTGTCGACGGCGGCGACGTTGTTGCCGTATGTCGTCAGTACCGCTGCGTGGTTGCGGCGCGGTGGCAAGGGCGGTCGCATCATCGGGCTGCTCGCGTTGGCGTACAGCGTGTATGCGCTGCTCGGGACCGGCCGTGAATCCCTGCTCTGGGGCGCCGGCCTGCTGCTCGCAGGCGCGCCGATCTACGCATGGCTGCGCCTGCGCCGCGCCGATGGCTAGCCGGATCCGCGGACGGCCGTAGCCGCCGCTACATCCGGTCCGTCGGCTCCAGCGCCGGCGTCAGGGTCGATCCGTCCGGCACCCGGTGGGCGTGCATTTCCCAACGCCAGAACGCCCAGCCGAGGAAGGCGAACACCACCGCCCCGAGGGCGAGATGCACGCGATCGTGGCTGAGCCAGGGCGACAGCACGCCGGCGATCAACGCATTCGACACCAGGCTGGTGAAGGCCTGCAATGAGGACGCCGCGCCGCGCTGGCGCGGATACATGTCGAGGATCGCCAGCGTCAGGATCGGGAACACCAGGCCGATGCCGAAGGCATTGAGCATCATCGGCAACACCGCCCAGGGGATCGATGGCTGCGCGACCAGCAGGTTGTAGGCGACGTTCGCCAGCACCGCGACGGCGCAGCAGGCGAATCCGATCGCGCTCTGCCGCCGACCGCTCATTCGCCCGGCCGTGCGCCCAGACACGAACGCACCCAGCATCATCCCGCTGATCATCGGCACGAAGAACCAGCCGAAGCTGCGCTGGTCCAGTCGCAGGATGTCCAGCACGAACGCCGGCGCCGAGGCGATGTACAGGAACAACGCGCCGAAGTTGAACGCGCCGGCCGCCGCCAGTCGCTGGAAGCGCGGGTTGAGGAAGATCCCGACGTAGTCGCGCAGCAGCCGGCGTGGCTGCACCGGCAGTCGCGCCGCCGGTGGATGCGTCTCCGGCAGGCCGAACCAGGTCGCCAGCCACAACGCCATCGAAAACGCGACCAAAAACCAGAAGATCATCGGCCAGCGCTGCCAGCCCAGGATCCAGCCACCAATGATCGGCGCGATCGCCGGTGCCACGCCGAAGATCATCGACACCTGGCTCATCAGCCGCTGCGCATCGTCGCCGTGCAGCAGGTCGCGGATCACCGTGCGGCCGACGATCAGGCCCACGCCGGCCGACAGTCCCTGCAGCGCGCGGAACAGCAGCAGCGTGCCGAGGTCGCGCGACAGCGCGCAGCCCACCGACGCCAGCACGAACACCGCCAGCCCGCCGAGGATCACCCGCCGCCGCCCGATCGCATCGGACAGCGGGCCGTGCACCAGGCTCATCAGCGCATACGCGATCAGGTACACGCTGATCGTCTGCTGCATCGCCAGCGTATCGGCGCCCAGTTGCGCGCCGATCTGCGGGAAGGCCGGGAAGATCGTGTCGATCGAGAACGGCCCGAACATCGCCAGGCCGCCGAGCAGGAACGCCAGCCGCCGTGGTGTCTGTCGATGGACGTTGGCGGCGTTCAATGCAGGGGCTCGCGATCTGGCCGGGCATGGTAAGGGAATCGACACGCCGCCTGCGTGCGCACTACGGCATTCCTGCCGATGCGCCCACGATCGCGGCAATCCATCACCCGCCGGCATGCCCGGAGCTAGGCCAACCATCGTCGCAGGTAAGGCGCGGTCGCACTGCCCTTGCAGCGGCTGACTTCGCGCGGCGTCCCGGCCGCGACGATGCGGCCACCCTCTTCGCCCGCGCCCGGCCCGACGTCGATCACCCAGTCGCTGTCCGCGACCACACGCAACTCATGCTCGACCACCACCACCGTGTTGCCGGCATCGACCAGTCCCTGCAGCTGTGCGATGAGCTTGTCGACGTCGGCCGGATGCAGGCCGGTGGTCGGTTCGTCGAGCACGTACAGCGTGTCCCCGCGCTGGCTGCGCTGCAGCTCGGTGGCGAGCTTGATGCGCTGGGCCTCGCCGCCGGACAGTTCGGTCGCCGGCTGTCCGAGGCGCAGGTAGCCCAGGCCGATGTCCTGCAACAGGCGCAACGGCCGCTGCACGTTCGCTTCGCCGTCGAAGAACACCAGCGCCTCGTCGACGCTCATCTGCAGCACTTGGGCGATGTTGCGCCCGTGCCAGGCGACCTCGAGCGTCTTGGCGTTGTAGCGCGCGCCATGACAGGTGGGACACGGCGCGAACACGCTCGGCATGAACAGCAGCTCGACGCTGACGAAACCCTCGCCTTCGCAGGTTTCGCAGCGTCCCTTGGCGACGTTGAACGAGAACCGGCCGGCGTCGTAACGACGCGACTTCGCCAGTTTCGTCGCCGCGAACAGCTTGCGCACCGGATCGAACAGCCCGGTGTAGGTGGCCAGGTTCGATCGCGGCGTGCGACCGATCGGCTTCTGGTCGACGTTGACCAACCGGCCGATCGCGTCGGCGCCCGCGCCGAGCCGGCCGGCCGCGCGCGCGGCGACCGATGGCGTCGGCGCCTCGCTGTCCGCGGCCTGGTCTTCCGGTTCGTGACCGAGCCGTGCGCCGAGCAGTTCGACCAATGCCTGGCTGACCAGGCTCGACTTGCCCGAGCCCGAAACGCCGCTCACGGTGGTGAATGCGCCCAGCGGGATCCGCGCGTCGACGCCGTGCAGGTTGTTGCGCACGATGCCGTGCAGTTCCAGCCAGCCCGAGGGCTTGCGCGGCCTGCGATGGATGGTGGCTTCGGTGTGGAACAGATAACGCCCGGTGCGCGATTCCGGTACCTCGCGCAGCCCCGCGGGTGGGCCGCTGTAGAGCACCTGCCCGCCCTGCGCGCCGGCCTCCGGGCCGACGTCCACCAGCCAGTCGGCGCGCCGCATCATGTCCAGGTCGTGTTCGACCACGAACAGGCTGTTGCCCGATGCCTTGAGCTGGTCGAGCGCGCGCAGCAGCGCTTCGCTGTCGGCCGGGTGCAGGCCGGCCGAAGGCTCGTCGAGCACGTACACGACGCCGAACAGGTTGGAACGGATCTGGGTCGCCAGCCGCAACCGTTGCAGTTCGCCGGGCGAGAGCGTCGGCGTGCTGCGATCCAGCGACAGGTAACCCAGCCCGAGCGCCTGCAGCGTGCCGATGCGTTCGACCAGGTCGTGCGCGATGCGTTGCGCGGCGATGCGCTTTTCTTCCGACAGGTTGGGCGTGCGGCGCACGTCGCTGCCGCCAGCGTGCGCCGAGCCGCCGGCGGCGACGCGCCGGCGCGTGTCCGCGCGCGCATCGGCGCGACTGAGCGTGGCCCGG
>NZ_JAANOY010000033.1 GCF_011320095.1 Cognatiluteimonas telluris
CCTCGCTGACTGGACTTCAGACCTCTGCTCTCCCGATCCGATGGCACAGGCGCCGGCGCTGCCACAGCCGGCGTCGGCGACGCCGCGCCCGGCCGCGCTGAGCGACGCGCTGCCGATCCCGCCGCCACCGGCGCCCAAGACCGCGGCGGCCTGGATCGTGATGGATTACGCCACCGGCCAGGTCCTGGCCGGCGAAAACTACGACCAGCGCCACGAGCCGGCCAGCATCACCAAGGTCATGACGTCGTACGTGATCGCCGCGGAAATGGCCGCCGGCAAGGTCCACGCCGACGATCCGGTGATGATGACCGAGCACGCCTGGCGCGAAGGCGGCGCCGGCACCGAGGGCAGTTACAGCGGCTTCCCGGTCAACCAGACCGCGCCGCTGGTGGAGATGGAAAAGGGCATGGTGGTGCAGTCCGGCAACGATGCCGCGATCGCGCTGGCCGAGCACGTCGCCGGCAGCGAGGAGTCCTTCGCCGCGCTGATGAACGCCTACGCCGCGCGCATCGGCATGAAGGATTCGCACTTCGTCAATCCGCACGGGCTTTCGGCCGAGGGTCATTACTCGACCGCACACGACCTGGCGCGGCTTGGGCAGGCGCTGATCCGCGACTTCCCGGTCGCGTACTCGTACAACAAGATCAAGGAGTTCACCGTCGGGCCGATCACCCAGCCCAACCGCAACGTGTTGCTTTGGCGCGATCCCTCGGTCGACGGCATCAAGACCGGCCACACCAGCAACGCCGGCTACTGCCTGATGGCGTCGGCCAAGCGTGGCGACCAGCGGCTGATCACGGTGGTGCTGGGCGACACCAGCGAGAACCAGCGCGCGGTCGACAGCCAGGCGCTGCTCAACTGGGGTTTCCGCTTCTTCGAGACCCACAAGCTCTACGACGCGGGCAAGGCGATCGCGAAGCAGAAAGTGCGCAAGGGTGCCGTCGACGAGGTGCAGCTGGGCCTCGCCCAGCCGCTGCTGGTGAGCATGCCGCGCGGCAAGTACAGCCAGCTCAAGCCGGCGATGGAAGTGCCCAAGATGCTGGTCGCGCCGATCGCCAAGGGCCAGAAGATCGGGATGGTGAAGGTCACCCTGGACGGCAAGGTGGTCGCGCAGCGTCCGCTGGTCGCGCTCGAGGCGGTCGAGCAGGGCGGTTTCTTCAAGCGCCTGTGGGACGAATTCTGGATCTGGTGGGACACGGTCTAGCTGCCGCCCGGCATCGCAAGGGTTGCTGAAAAAGCCGGCGAAAGCCGGCTTTTTCGTACGCACTCGCAACCCAGGCGCCTTGTTGTTGGGGGCCGGCTGCAGGATCGGCCTACCCGCTATGGAGCCTGCCGTGGGGGTGCCTGGCCGGGTGCCGCATCGAGCGCCGGCGCTGCCTGCGCCGCATGCACCTGCACCTGGTCGCCCACCACGATCACCATCAGGTCCTCGCCGAGCACCACCGGGCCGTCATAGATCGTGCGCGTTGCCGGCAACAGGTCGGCCTCGGTCGCGCTGGGTTGGACGATGTGCGAATAGACGGCCAGCCTCGGATGCGTCCTGCGGAATACCTCGCCCGCGACCTGCGGCGTCACGTGGTGGGCCAGCACGGGCCGCGAACGCTCGGCAGACAGGCCGGCGCGGGCGAACGTCTCGGGCGAGGCCACCTCGTGGATCAGCAGGTCCACTCCGGTTGCGTGCCGGACGAGGTTTTCCGAATGGCGCGTGTCGCCGGAGAGCACCACGGAACGGCCGCCGTAGTCCACGCGGTAACCGAAGGCGTACCGCAGGGGTGGATGGTCGACGGCGAATGCGCTGATGCGTACGCCATCGTGCGCATAGACCTGGCCCTCGCGGATCTCGTGCGCAATCAGGACGGCGCCCTCCGCCTTGGCGCCATCGGCGATGCGCGCCTGGATTTCGACCGCGAAGGCCCGGCGCAGCAGGCCGAGCATGCGTTGCGTGCCTGGTGGCCCCCAGACGCGGAGTGGACGATCGCGCTGCGGCCCCTGGAACCAGCCCGTGAGCCACAGGTCGGGGAAGCCGACGAGATGATCGGAGTGCAGGTGGGTCAGGAACACGCCGTCGACGTCCTGCCAGCGCACGCCGGCCTGGCGCAGCCGCTGCAATGCACCGCGCCCGGCGTCGAACACGAACCGCTGGCCGCCAGCCTCCACCAGCGTGCTGGGGCCGAAGCGGTTCATCACCGGCGCCGGCGAACCGGTGCCAAGCAGGGTCACGGTGATCTGCGGCCCGGCGGCGTGCGCGCCGCCTGCACTGCACAGGCCGAACAGGAGCACTCCGACGAAGCGGTAGTTCATGGCCATGGTCGTCCTCTCTGCGCAGTGGTAAATCGGGGAACCGCGGCGGTCGACGCCGCACCGATCGTCAACGCGCCAGTCCGAACAGCAGCGACGACACCCAGCCCTTGTTGCCGAGCTCGTCCTCCACTTCCCACATCACGCCCTGCTTGTTGCCGGTGGGATAGAGCAGCATGCCGACGTCGAGTGGACGGACCACGTGCTTGCCGTCGGGCGCGGTGAACAGCCTTCCGGGTTTCTGCATCGACACCGCCTGCTGCACGTTCGCGGCCGAGGCGTTGCCGGGCAGGCCTCCCAGCTGGCCGACGAGGTCGTTGTAGGCCTGCAGGTAGGCCAGCGTGATCACCTGGCCGATCTCGGTGTTGGCATAGCCGCTGGCGCCGACCCCGGCGAAGGCGCCCCAGAACACGCCAGCGCCCGCGCCCCAGCCCAGGTCCGTCTTGCTGGCGTGGCCTTCGGTCATCGCCACCTGTTCGGACGAGCGCACGTCGGTGACGGTAAGCATCACGTCGGCCGTCTTGCGCTTGATGTTGATTCCGCCGATCAGCGCGCCGACATTGCGGTTGCCGACCAGCCCGCCCAGCAGGCCGCCGATGTTGTTGCCGCTGGAGTTGTTGTTCTGCGAGACGAGGTCCGGCACCAGTACGTAGTCCGCGGCCTTGATCTGGCCCTTGCCGATGTTGGAACCGCCGCGCAGGTCGCCGCTGGAGGCAAGTTCGCGCTCGGCCTTCATCGCCGCCATGCCCTTGCCGCGGTCGACCAGCGTGAAGCAGTGCGAGCGGCTGACGAACAGCTTGATCACCGCGGTCGGCGCCGGCAGTTGCGCGCCGCTCCACCAGTTGCCTTCGGGCTCGATCACCGCCAGCGTGCCGAGGTTGCGCGAGCACACCGGGATCTGCGCGGTCTGGTTGACGCGCTGCTGCTGCGCGGATTCGGCGCGCGCCTGCGGGAGGGCGATGGCCAGCGCGCAGGCAAGTGCTGCGAGCGGGAGACGGGACTGACGTGGCATGGAAACTCCTCGTGACGTCGTGGGCGCGGCGGACATCCACGCACGCGTGGGCCGGCGGCCCATGGCGGATCGAACGCAGGAAAAGGCCCTCGCAGGACATGCGTCCGCGCGGCGGCGCCGGTCAGAAGCGGACGAAGTAGGGGATCGCCATGAGCACCACGCCGATCAGTGCGGTCGCCCAGGCGCTGGAAACGAAGTACGGAAAGACCATCAGTGCGATGCCGCAGGCCAGTGGCATCGGCGACGCCTGGCGCTTTCCGTAGACGAAATAACCCAGCCCGATCGAGCCGAACACCATGCCCCAGATCAACGTCGCCATGGATGCAGTCCCGCGTCGCCCGCGCCGGCGACGATGGCGCCATGCTAGCCCGGCACGCCCCCGCCGCGGCGGGCCGGCACCCCGGCAGGCGCACCCCGCAGACGGTCACGCGCGGGCCGGCGCGGGTGCGATAACGTGCGCGCTGCCGACCCCAGGGGGACCCGATGTCCGACAGCCTGATGCACATGAGCCTGCCATGGTGGGAGTTCGCGCTGCGCGCGGTGGTGGTCTATTTCATGGTGATGATCCTGCTGCGCCTGTCCGGCAAGCGCGCGGTGGGGCAGTTCACGCCTTTCGACATGGTGCTGCTGATCCTGATCGGCAACGCGGTGCAGAACGGCATGAACGGTGGCGACAACTCGCTTGCGGGCGCGATGGTGTTGTGCATGGTGCTGATCGGGCTGAACTACCTCGTCGCCCGGATCGCCTCGCGCAACCGCAGGGTGCAGGAGATCATCGAAGGCGTGCCGGTGCTGCTGGCGCGCGACGGCAAGGTGTTCGACGCGGTCCTGCGTCGGGAAAACGTCAGCCGCGAGGACTTCGACGAAGCGTTGCGCCAGGCCGAAAACGGCGAATGCACGCAGATCTCCTATGCGTTGCTTGAAACCAACGGCAAGATCAGCTTCGTCATGAACGACGGCAAGGCCGGCAGCTTCCCGGTGAAGAAACCGCCGCCGGGGACGCGCACCTGAGCGGACTCGCCTAGCCCGCCAGTTCCCGCAGCCAGTCGCGCGGGCGCAGGTAGTCGCCCAGGCGCGCCTCGGCGCTGCCCGGCGCGGGCTGGTAGCCGTATTCCCAGCGCACCTGCGGCGGCAGGCTCATCAGGATCGACTCGCTGCGCCCGCCCGACTGCAGGCCGAACAGCGTGCCGCGGTCGTACACCAGGTTGAATTCGACGTAGCGGCCACGGCGATACAGCTGGAACTGCCGCTGGCCCTCGTCGAACGGCGTGTCCTTGCGCGCCGCCACGATCGGCAGGTAGGCGTCGAGGAAGCCGTCGCCGACCGCGCGCAGGTAGGCGAAGTCGGACCCGAAGTCAGTGTGCAGGTCGTCGAAGAACAGGCCGCCGATGCCACGGGTCTCGTTGCGATGGCGGATGAAGAAGTACTCGTCGCACCAGCGCTTGTGCGCTTCGTAGCGCGCCGCGCCGAAGGGCTCGCAAAGCGACTGCGCGGTGCGGTGCCAGTGCAGCACGTCGGCGTCGACGGGGTAGAACGGCGTGAGGTCGAAGCCGCCGCCGAACCACCACGCGACCGTCTCGCCGTCGCGCATGGCGCGGAAGTGGCGCACGTTGGCATGCGTGGTGGGCAGGTGCGGATTGCGCGGGTGGAAGACCAGCGAGACGCCGACCGCACGCCAGGACGCGCCGGCCAGTTCCGGCCTTGCGACGCTGGCCGATGGCGGCAGCTGCGTGCCGGAGACGTCGGAAAAGCCGATGCCGGCCTGCTCGAACACCGCGCCGTCGCGCAGGATCCGGGTGCGCCCGCCACCGCCTTCGGCGCGCGTCCAGGCGTCCTCATGGAAGCGGGCGACACCATCCGCCGCCTCGATCTTCGCGCAGATCCGGTCCTGTAGGCCGGTCAGGTAATCGCGCACGGCGTCGAGTTCGCTCATCGCGAAATTGTAGCTTGCGGGCTTGCCAGCCGCGGCGGCAGTCGCGCGTCGGCATTGGAAAGGCGAGAGCCCCTCATCCGCCTTCGGCACCTTCTCCCGCGGGCGGGAGAAGGGATGCGTCGCGGCCGCCATGGTCGCGCCGCCTACTTCAGGTTCGCCTCGAACAGTTCGTAGATCCGCCGGTATTCGTCGTACCACGCGTCCGGGTGCACGAAGCCGTGGCGCTCCATCGGATACGGGGCGATGCTCCAGCCGTCCTTGCGCAGTTCGATCAGGCGTTGCGTCAGGTCCACCGAATCCTTGAACAGCACGTTGTCGTCGATCATGCCGTGCGCGATCAGCAGCTGGTCCTGCAGTCCGGCGGCGTATTCAATCGGCGAGGAGCGTTTGTAGGCCTCGGGATCCAGCTCGGGCGTGTTGAGGATGTTGGACGTGTACTCGTGGTTGTACTGCGTCCAGTCCGATACCGGCCGCAGCGCGGCGCCGGCCTTGAACACGCCCGGCTCGCGGAACAGCGCCATCAGCGTCATGAAGCCGCCGTAGCTGCCGCCGTAGATGCCGGCGTGCGCGCGGTCGGCCTGGTGGTTGGCGACGATCCAGTCCAGGCCGTCGAGGTAGTCCTCCAGTTCCGGATGGCCCATGTCGCGGTAGATGGCGGTGCGCCAGTCGCGGCCGTAGCCTTCGCTGCCGCGGTAGTCGATGTCCAGCACGAGATAACCGTGCTGCACCAGCAGGTTGTGGAACATCTGCTCGCGGAAGTAATCCGGATAACGCGACTTGACGTTCTGCAGGTAGCCCGCGCCATGCACGAACAGCACCACCGGATAGCGCCGCCCGGCGTCGAGCGTCGCCGGTGCGTAGTACTTCGCCCACAGGGTGCCGGCGCCATGCCTGCTCGGGATCTGCACGAACTGCGGCTGGATCCAGGCCATCGCCTTGAAGGCCGGCGTGCGGGTGTCGGTCAGTTCGAGCGCGGCGCCGCCATCGGCGGGCACCACCGCCAGTTGCGGCGGCAGGTAGGGCGCCGAATGCCGCACCAGCAGCTGGCGGCCATCGGGCGAGGGCACGAAATCCTCGACGCCATCGAGCGCCGTCAGCTCGCGCACCGCGCCGCCGCGGCTGTCGACCGCACACACTTCATAGTCGCCGGGGCGCGCGCGGTTGCAGACGAAATAGAAGCGCGCGCCGTCGGCCGACGGCCGCGGCTGCGAGACTTCCCACCGCCCCGACGTGAGCTGGCGCTGCTTGCCGTCGGTGTCCAGGTACAGCTGCGAATAGCCGGACCGCTCGGACAGTAACCACAACGTCCGCGTCGACCCGCCCTCGGCGCCCGGGAGCCAGCCGAAATCGTTGAAGTTCCAGTTGATCCAGGCGTCGTCGTGCAGGTGGTCGCGCGACTGCAGTGCGGCGGCATCGAGCGTGGACGGCGACAGCGTCGCGATCCAGCGATCCTTGTTGTCGACCGCGCGCACCAGCAGCGCCACCTCGCGGCTGTCGTCGCTCCAGTGGATCGCCGGGCCGCTGCCGTCGCCATCGGTCTCGATGCGCACGTCGCGATCGCCCTTGAGCGCATCCTTGCCGGCGGCCTTGCGCAACGCGGCCAGCGGATCGACCTGGATCCCCGGCAGCGCGTCGAAGCCGAGCTTGCGCAGCTTGCCGGTCGACATGTCCGCCAGCCACAGCGTGTGCGGCAACGGCGGGTTGCGGCCTACCAGCGTGCGCGCGTCCTCGTCCTCGATGTAGCCCGATTCGGTGACATAGCGCGGAAGCTTGGGTACCTGTCCGGCATCGGCGCCCTTGGCGGTGGTGACCACCAGCAGCCAGCGCCCGTCGGGTGACAGCGCGCTGTCGGCGATGTCGACGTCGTCGCCCAGGTACACCGGTGCCGGCGCGCGGGTGGGGTCGCTGGCGCGCCACTGCGCCTGCTGCGCCTGCGCGGCATCCTGGCGTGCCTTGTCGTTGCGCAGCGTCTCCATCAAGCGCAGCTGGTGTTCGCGCAGCGCGTCGGGCTTGGGCTTGGCGTCGGGGTCTTTTTCCGCCTTCAGCACCGCCGCCTGCTGCACACCGTCGCGCGCGCTCCAGCGATACCAGTCGTTGCCCACGCGCCACACCAGGCCGCCGTCGCGGCTCCATTGCGGTAGCGATTCCTCGTCATCGCTGCGGGTGAGCTGCGCCAGCGCGCCGCTACGCAGGTCGCGCACGAAGACATCGCCGTTGCGCACGAACGCCATGCGCGCGTGCGCGGCGTCGTAGACCGGATCGGCGGCGTCGAGCGATGCGCGATCGGCGCCGTCGATCCGCGTCGGGGCGGCAGCCCCGGCATCGAGCCCTTGCTGCCAGGTATCGCGGATGCTCGCACCGGGACGCTTGAGCAGGTACTGCACGCGCTGGCCGTCCCACGCCCACCACGCCTGTTCGACCGGCGGCCCGATCCAGTCCGGATCGGCCATCACTTGCGCCAACGTCAGCGGGGCGGCGGCCGATGGCGCAGGCGCCGGCGCCTGCGCGAAGGCCCAGGACGACAACAGCAGCGCAGGCAACACAAGCGGAAGGGCGCGTGGCGTCGAGCGCATCGGTGGGTTCCAGACGGGAAACCCCCAGCCTAGCAGCCGCGCCGATGGCGGCGGATGCGGCCAAAGTCATGCCCGCGGGGGCGTTTTTTGCGACCGTCATCCCGGTCGGCGCACAATGACGGGCCCGACGCTCCCCCGCGCGTCGCGGAGACGCCCGTGGATGCGCTGCTTTCCTCGCCGCTCCTGCTCTCGCGCATCCAGTTCGGTTTCGTCATCTCGTTCCACATCCTGTTCCCCGCCTTCACCATTGGCCTGGCCCACTGGCTGGCCTTCGTCGAGTGGCGCTGGCTGCGCACGCGCGAGGACCTGTGGCGCGACATCTACTTCTTCTGGCTGAAGATCTTCGCCGTGTCCTTCGGCATGGGCGTGGTGTCGGGGATCGTGATGAGTTTCCAGTTCGGCACCAACTGGTCGATCCTCAGCGCGCGCGCCGGCAACATCCTCGGGCCGTTGCTCAGTTACGAAGTGCTGACCGCGTTCTTCCTCGAGGCGACCTTCCTCGGCGTCATGCTGTTCGGCTGGAAGAAGGTGTCCGACGGCCTGCACTTCCTCGCCACCTGCATGGTCGCGCTGGGCACGCTGTTCTCCACCTTCTGGATCATTTCCGCCAACAGCTGGATGCAGACGCCGCAGGGTTATGCGCTGGTCGACGCGGTCGGCGGCCCGGTGTTCGAACCGGCCGACTGGTGGGCGATCATCTTCAACCCGTCGTTCTTCTACCGCCTGCCGCACATGGTGCTGGCGGCGTTCATCACCACCTGCTTCGTGATCGGCGGCGTGAGCGCGTGGTACCTGCGGCGCGGCGTGCACGCGGTCGCGGCCGGGCGGATGCTGAAGGCGGCGGTGGCGTTCGCGGCGATCGCGGTGCCGCTGCAGATCGCGGTCGGTGATGCGCACGGGCTGGAAGTCGGCAAATACCAACCGACCAAGCTCGCCGCGATCGAGGCGCACTGGCACCCGGAGGAGGCCGGCAAGGGGCTGCCGCTGGTGCTGTTCGGCATTCCCAATCCGGAGCAGGAGCGCAACGACTACGAAGTCAGCGTGCCGCGCCTGGGCAGCCTGATCCTGACCCATACCTGGGGCGGCGGGATCCAGCCGCTGACCGCGGTGCCGGCGAGCGAGCGCCCGCCGGTGGCGCCGGTGTTCTTCTCGTTCCGGATCATGGTCGGCCTGGGCATGTTGATGCTGCTGCTGGCGCTGGCGTCGCTGTGGGCGTGGTGGCGCGGGAAGCTGCTCGATTCGCGCTGGCTGCTGTGGGGCTGGAACCTGATGCTGCCCTCGGGCTTCATCGCCCTGCTCACCGGCTGGTATGTCAACGAGATCGGCCGCCAGCCCTACGTGATCTATGGATTGCTGCGCACCGCCGACGCGGTCAGCCCCAACATCGGCGCCGGCAGCGTGCTCGCCTCGCTGCTGGTGTACGCGGTGGTGTACGCGATCATCTTCGGCGCCGGCATCTGGTACATCCTCAAGCTGATGCGCGCGGGCCCGGTGCGACAGCCGCCCAAGGACACCCAGGGCGGCGAGAAGACGCCGGCGCGGCCGTTGTCGATGCCCGATGAAAGCACCGATCCCGATCCGCCCGACGCACACGCAGGTCCCCGGGAGGCACGCTCATGACGCTCGCGACCGTGCTGCCGGTGCTGTGGTTCGGCGTGATCGGCTTCGGCGTGCTGATGTACGTGCTGCTCGACGGCTTCGTGCTCGGTATCGGCATCCTCGCGCCGTTCGCCGAGGACGAGCACCAGCTCGACCACATGATGAATACCGCCGCGCCGATCTGGGACGGCAACGAAACCTGGCTGGTGCTCGGTGGCGCGGGCCTGCTCGCCGCATTCCCGAAGGCCTACGCACTGCTGCTGTCGACGCTTTACCTTCCCGTGCTGCTGATGCTGGTGGCGCTGATCTTCCGCGGCGTGGCGTTCGAGTTCCGCTTCAAGGCCACCCGCGCCAAGCCGGCGTGGGGCGCGGCGTTCGCGCTGGGCTCGATGTTCACCGCGTTCGCGCAGGGGCTGATCCTCGGTGCGCTGGTCGAAGGCATGCCGCTGCAGGGCGGCAAGTATGTGCACGGCGCGTTCGCCTGGTTCAGCCCGTTCTCGATGCTCACCGGGGTGGCGTTGGTGTTCGGCTATGCCCTGCTCGGATCGACCTGGCTGATCCTGAAAACCGAAAACGACATGCAGCGCGTCGCGCGCAACCTGACGCGGCCGCTGGTGCTGGTGGTGGTCGCGTTCATGGGCCTGGTCAGCGCGTGGCTGCCGTTCCTGGACTCGCGGATCATGGCGCGCTGGTTCGACAGCGGGCATTTCTGGTGGCTGGCGCCGGTGCCGCTGCTGGCACTGGCCAATGCCTTCGCGCTGTGGCGCGCGTCGATGCGGCAGGGGCGCGACGTGGCGCCGTTCGTGCTGACGCTGACGTTCTTCGCGCTGGGTTTCGCCGGCCTGGTGCTCGGCATCTGGCCCAACATCATCCCGCCGACGATGAGCATCTGGGATGCCGCTTCGCCGCCGTCCTCGCAGATCTTCCTCGGTGTCGGCATCGTGATCCTGCTGCCGGCGATCCTGGGCTACACGTTCTGGTCCTACCGCGTGTTCAGCGGCAAGGTCGCGGCCGATTCGGGGTATCACTGACGCGCCTCGCTGAACGGCGCAAACCCGGTTGGAAGGCGCTCGCGCCATTCGCGGCCGCGGGGCCTGCGGGTATGCTGTGCGGATGCTTCCCGCGCGGCCCGCATGCACGCCTACGTCTACAAAAGCCTGAAAAAGGCCGACACCTACGTGTTCCTCGCCGGGCGCGACGATTTCACCCGCCTGCCTGCACCGGTGCCCGATCGCCTCGGCCGCCTGCAGTTCGTGCTCGACGTCGAACTCACGCCCGGGCGCCAGCTCGCGCGCGCCGATGCCGGCGTCGTCCGCGGCAATCTCGCCAGCCGCGGTTTCCACCTGCAGATGCCGGCGCTCGCCGGGGATCCGTCGGTCCACGACCCCATGTCCGACGACTGGGGCACCGATGCCTGACGCGCAGGCGCATCGGCGCTGGCTGGTGCCCGCGGGGCTGGGCGTCGTGCTGGCGCTGCTGGCTGGGCAGGGCGGCGTGCTCACCCTGCTGGCGGGCTGGCTGGCGCAACCGGCGTTCGCGCTGGCCGTGCGCGGCGCGCGCGGTCGCCACCTGCGTTCGCGACTGCGTCGCGATGGGCTGGCGCTGGCGTGGTTGTGGGGGGCCGGACTGCTCCTCGCCGGCGCGCTGGCGGCCTGGCCGCTGGGCGCGCTGCGACAGGCGCCGACGCTGGGCCACGTGGTCGTCGCCAGTGCCGCGGTCGCGCTGACGCTGATCGCGCTGTGGCGGACGTGGCCGCTGTGGCATGGCCTGGAGGCCGATGGCGGCCGCCTGTCCGACCAGTGGCGCGCGCTGTCGCTGCTGCAGGCCGGTGCCTGGCGCGGGCTGGGTTTCGCCACGCTGGCGGCGCTGTCGCTCGCGGCGATCATCGCGCTGGCCTGGCCGGACCTGCTGCTGGCGCCGGCGCGCTGGGCGCTTGCCATTGGGATGGTGTTCGCGTGGCCGGCGCTGCATTGGGCGATGCAGGCGATGGCGCCCGCGGAGGCCTTGCCGACCCTGGCTGGCCTGTTCGACACCCTGGATGAAACGCCTGCGCAGGACGAGGCACCGGCGATCGCCGTTGGCAACCTCGTTGCCGGCCTGTACGCCGCCGCGCGTGGCGGCCGCGTGGATCGCGCGCTGGCGCTGCTCGACGCCGGCGCCGATCCGCATGCCTTGCCGCCGGTGGCGGATCGCGACCAGCGCAGCCTGCCTGTGCTCGCGGCGGTGCTGCCTGACCTGCGCCTGCTGCGCGCGTTGATCGGCGCCGGCGTCGACGTCAATGCCGCGCACGCGGGGATGACGCCGCTGCTGGCGGCTACCCGCGACAGCTGGCACGGGCGCCCCGAAGCGGTGATGACGTTGCTCGCCAATGGCGCCGATCCGCGCGCCAGCGATGCCGACGGCAATACACCGCTGCATCACGCCGCGCGCAGTTCCGATCCCGGCGTCGCCGCGCTGCTGCGCGATGCGGCCGCCGAACTCGACGTACTCAACACCGAGGGCGTCACCCCGCTGGGCATGGCCTGCGCGGCCGGCAACTGGCGGCTGGCGCGGTTCCTGCTCGAGCGCGGCGCCAAGCCCGAACCGGCGGGCGCGACGCCGGCCCTGCTCGCCGCCGCCGGCAGCGACGAGGACGACGCCGCCGGCGTGCAACTGCTGCTCAAGCACAAGGCCAAGGTCGATGCGCGCGACGCCCACGGCCGCAGCGCGCTGCACGAGGCCGCGCTGGCCGGCAATGGCGAAGCGCTGGATGCGCTGCTCGCTGCCGGCGCCGATCCGCAGGCGCACGACACCGCCGGGCGCACGCCACTGCTCGATGCCGCGCGCGGAGCGCACCTGGTGCTGGTGGAGACCCTGGCATCGGCGGGCGCGCGCTTGGGAGTCGTCGATACCCAGGGGCGCAACGCGCTCCACCTCGCCGTGTGCGCCGAGGCGCCTTCGCTGGCGCTGGTGCAGCGCCTGCTGGAGCTTGGCGTGGATCCCAATGCCGTCGATGGCGACGGCAAGGCCGCGGCCGACCTGGCCGCCGAAGCCGGCCGCTGGACGCTGGTTGCCGCGCTGGATCCCGGCTATCCGCTGCCGACCCGCGTCACCGACGACGGCGCGCAGGCACCGACGCCCGATCGCAGCCCACTGTCGCTGCTGCACGATGGCCTGCGCGAACCTCCGTTCACCGGGCTCGACCCGCTGGTGCGCCTGCTCTCGCCACGGGAACTGGGCCGCCTGCTGGTCGACCCCGACGAGCCGCTGGCCTCCGCGCCACGCGTGCACTGGTTGCTGGCCCGCGGCGCCGACGCCGATGCGCGCGAGCGGCCGCATCCGGGCGCGGCGTTGGCCGACTCGGCGATGTTCGCGCTGCTCGCCCGCGGCCCGGCCGGACTGCCCGGCGTGCAGGCGCTGCTCGAACACGCCGTATCGCCGGCCGGACGCGGCGGACTGGCGATGTTCCTCGCCGCATGCGCGGCCGGCGACCAGGCCGCGCGCGGCTACGAACGCTGCGCGCTGGCCCTGCTCGAACGCGGCGCCGATCCGTTTGGACATTCGCCGCCCGGCGATCCGCCGCTGGCACTGGCGGTGCGCCTGGGCTGGTCGCGGCTGGCGCTGCGCCTGGTTGCGATCGGAGTCGACCTGGATGCGCGCGACAGCCATGGCGTGAGCGCGCTGCACCTGGCCGCCGCGCTTGGCCGCGACGAGATGCTCAAGCTGCTGGTGGCGCAGGGCGCGTCGCCGCTGACGCGCGCGGCCGACGGGCAGACACCGCTGGGGGTGGCGCTCTCGGCCGGGCGCCGCGACCTTGCCGACTGGCTCGACTGGCGGGGCTGGCCGTTGCCCGGACGCGCTTTGCAGCCGGCGGACCTGCCGGCTGCCGCGATCGTCGGCGACGCCGACGCGGTGCGACGCCTGCTGGACCTCGGATTCGCCGTCGATACCGTCGATGCACAGGGCTGCACGGCGCTGTTGCGCGCCGCCGGTGGCGGCCATCGGGCGACGGTCGACTTGCTGCTGGCCCGCGGCGCGGATCCGCAGCGCGCCGCGCACACCGGCGCCACGCCGCTGTCGGCCGCGGTCAGCATGCGCCACGGCGAGATCGTCGATCGCCTGCTCGAGGCCGGCGCCGGCCTGGAGCAGCGCCTGCCCGGCGACGTCACCGTGCTGATGCTGGCTGCGGCACTGGGCCTGCCGGACCTGTGCGCGCGCCTGCTGACGGCCGGTGCCAACATCCAGGCGCAGGATGCACAGGGGCTGACGCCACTGCATTGCGCCTGCCTGTTCGGCTTCACCGCGCGCGAGCGGCCACGGCTGATGGCGCTGCTCGACACGTTGCTGCTGGCCGGTGCCGACGCCGACACGGCCGCCGGCAACGTCACTCCATTGCTGCTGCTGCTCGGCGCACGCGCCGAACCCGGGACGGCGTGCGACGAAGAGGTGGTGCTCACCGGCGTCGAGCGCCTGCTGGACGAAGACGTTGCCCTGGATGCCCAGGATGCGCGCGGATTCGGCCCGCTCCATCTGGCCGCGTTGCACGGCCTGCTGCGCACGACCCAGCGGCTGCTGCGGGCCGGCTGCGATCCCGGCCTGCGCGACACCATCAACCGCACCCCGCGCGAGATCGCGGTGATGCGCGGGTTCGTCGACGTTGCCGGTGAATTCCTGCCGCCGACCGCCGGCGTTTCCATGGCACGGTTCCTGCGCGAGCCGCGCTGACGAGTCGCCCGCTTCCTTGACGCGGCGTTTACATTCCCGCTCCTACAAGGGGCGCAAGCCACCGGGGGGTGGGCGCCATGTACCGAATCGACTTTTCTCCACACGGTCCCGGCGGCCTTCGCGCCCACGTCGACGGCGATCGCACGCTGGAATCCACCCTCGGCTACTGGCAGCAGATCGCGCAGCGCAACGCGCAACTGCACCTGCGCCGATTGCTGGTCGTCGACGAACTCGAAGGCGACGAACTCGCGCCCGAACAGTGGCTGGCGCTGGTCGAATCGATGGTCGGCAGCGGGCTGGAACACGTCCGCATTGCACACGCCAAACCGCGTGGCGTGGGCCAGGCGGAATACTGCGAGATCTACGCAAATGCCGCGGGATTTACCGCGCGGACGTTCGACGACGAGCGCCAGGCCGAGCGCTGGTTGCGCTATGGCGACGCCGGCGTCGATGTCCAGCCGATGCCGCTGCGGGCGGCGCGCTAGCGGCCGCGTGACGCGACGTTCGCGCGCCTTGGCGCTAGCATGGACCGCATGGAAACCACGACCGAGCAACGCCGGTTCCGGCGCCAGCCGATTTCGAGTGCGGTGATCGTCACCCCCAATGGCCACGGCCACGACACCCGCATCCTGGACATCTCCGAGGGCGGCGCCTGCGTGGCGTTGCCGTCGGACTGGGTCCCTGTCGCGGGGGCGCCGCTGAAGATCCTGTTCCTCGCCGATTCGCCGACCCCGCTGATGCTGAAGGCGCGCGTGGCGCGGGTCGGCATGGACCACCTGGGCGTGGAATTCGATCCCGTCCAGGACGACAGCGTGCGCGCGCTGCTCGAAGGGCTGGGCCGGCCGTTGTAACTCCGACGCGCCGGCAGCCGCAGCGTCATGGCGGCGGAGCGCAGGCGCCCGGCGCTGGCGCGGCACGCGCCGCCGCCGCGGCGAGATCGGCGGCGTTGACGTCTTCGGCGCTCGGCGACGAAGTCGCGGCGGTATGCGCGGCGGCCGGCCCGGGCATGCGGATCTGGGCGTCGTTGCCCCGGGTCAGGTCCGCACGCAGGTGCGGCAGCGCGTGCGGGTGGCGGCGGGCGATGAAATCGATCATCCGCTCGCGGACCGCGCAGCGCAGGTCGAACAGGTCGCCGGAATTGGCGGCGCTCACCAGCAGGCGCACCTGCATCGACCGCTGGTCGGTGTCGGTGACCTGGGCCACGCACACGCGCCGGTCCCAGCGCGGATCCTCTCTGCAGATGCGCTGCAGCTCATCGCGCAACTGCGCCAGCGACGTGCGGTAATCCAGCCACAACAGCACCGTTCCCAGCAGCTGTGCGGTCGTGCGCGTCCAGTTCTGGAACGGGTTTTCGATGAACCACTGCAGCGGCACGACCATCCGCCGCTCGTCCCAGATCCGCAGCACGATGTAGGTGCTGGTGATTTCCTCCACCCGGCCCCATTCGTCGTCGACGATGACGACGTCGTCCAGCCGGATCGGCTGGGTCAGCGCCAGCTGCAACCCGGCGATGAGGTTGCCGAAGACCGGGCGCGCGGCGATGCCGGCGACCAGCCCGAGCACGCCGGCCGAAGCCAGCAGCGTGGTGCCGACCTGGCGGATCGCGGGAAAGGTCATCAGCGCAACCGAAATCCCGACCAGCGCGATCGTCACCTGGGCAACCCGGCCGAGTACGCGCGCCTGGGTCTGCACGCGTCGCGCGCGCAGGTTGTCGGCCATGTCCAGCGGATGTTCGCGCAGGATGCGGCGCTCGATCGCGCCGATCGCGCGTACCGCCAGCCAGGTCAGGCACAGCCACCCGCCGACGCCGAGCCAGTGCTGGATGCGGCCGATCCACGCGTCGCGCAATGGCATGCCGGCGACCGCGATGCTGAGGAAGAACAGCGACAGCGCCGCCGCGGCCGGCATCGCGACCACCAGCAGCACGCGCGCACGCAGGCTGCGGCCATCATGGCCAGCGATCGCGCGCATGGCGCGATACAGCAGCCACCCCAGCAGCAGCGCCGCCAACAGCGGCCATGCCGCCAATACCCATGTCTGTGCCTGCGCCGGCCAGGATCCCAACGGCGTACTCCGGTGGTGGAACGGCCACGCTACGCGCAGCGCCGGCAATGCCGCGTGCAGGGAGGCCCGGTGGGTGCCAAGCGCCACGGCCAATGCGCGCGCCTGCCACCGCGCCTTGGCACAGGCGCGCACCACCGCAAAACGCACGAGCCCCGCCGAAGCGGGACTCGTGTGGTCGCGATCGACCGCGCCATCAACCGGCGCTCAGTATCCGAGCATCTCGTAGATCAACCCGGTGGTGGCGGCGACGAGCAGGAAGTGGCCATCCACTGGCCGCACCCAGCGATAGCCGCGGGGCGGCGGTGCGAGGTGGTAGGCGCGCCAGTCGTTGACGTAGTAACGCGGCTGCATGTAGATCACCGGCACGCGTTCGCCGCGGCGGAAGCGGCGGTATTCGCCGACGTGGCGGCCATTGTCGTGCGCACCGCGCCAGCGATGGTCGTTGCCGTGGCGCCAGTCGTCGTGCGAGGAGCGGCCGTGGTCGCCGTGGCCGCCATGACCGGGCGCCGCCAGCACGGCGGTGGAGGACAGCATCATCAGGGCAAGGGAAGTGGCAAGCAGCAGGCGTTTCATGGCGGTGCCTTCGGTGTGGCGCGGGCCGGGCCGCGGGACGGGGATGATCCTAGGCGCGGCTGCATGAACAGGGATGCGACGCGGATCATGTCCACGGATGCCGTTCAGCTCGCGGCGTGGCTCGCCCTTCGCCACCAGCGCATGGCGCGGCCGCGCCTGCGCCAGGCGCCCGTCCGGCCACTACGGAGTCGAGGATGGCGGCGCGGCGGGCGCGTCGTCGGCGGCCACATCCCGGGGACGGGTCGCGTCGCTGGCCGCGGGAGGTTGATGGCCCGGGGTGGCGCCGCTGCGGCCGTAAGTGCCATGCATCGTGCGCATGCCCGCGTCCAGTTCGGCCTGGCTGACCATGCCATCGTGGTCGGCATCCATGCGCGCGAACAGGGCCTGCGCGTACGCGGCGTGCTCGGCGGCGGAGATCCGGCCATCGTGGTTGCCGTCCACCTTTGCGAGCATGGATGCCGCCTTGTCCCCTGGCCTGCTGCGCTGGCCGTCATGCGCGAAGGTGCTGGCAGCGGCGATGCCGATCACCAGCGCCACGGTCAAGCCGGACACCGCGCGCGACACCAGCTGCTGCTTCATGACCTGTTCCTCGGTTGGACGATGCGTGGCGAAGGTTCGGGCTCGATGCGCCGTCGATTGGGACGAGCGCACGGTGCAGCGGTAGTGTTGGCCGGCGGCCGTGACGCCGGTGTCGCCTCGTCGGGTCCACCGGCGGCATCGAATGCGACGGGTGCGGCAGCACCCGCCCGTTCCCGGCCACCGCTGCCTTGCCGCCATGCTGACGCGCGCCGTGCGAACGTCGTCGTCCGGGCGCGACACGCCCGCCCACCGACCCCACGGAGGATGCGATGACCCCGAGCGGCACCAGCAACGACGGCAATACCTCCCCCGCCGCAAGCAGCCGCATGGCGGCGGGCACGGCATCGCTGGCCGCGGGCCTTGCCAGCGGCAAGCACCAGGGGCTGCGCCAACCGGCGGACGATGAGCGGGTGGAAGACGCGGTCGACAACATCGGCTTGTCCGATCGCGGCGAATCGATGGAGGACCATCTGCGCGATCGCCGCAGCAAGGGCGTGCGAAACGGATTCGACGACAGCATCGACCACGACGCCGGTGATGTGTCGAGCGCGGTCGACCGCGTACCGCCGCGCACCTGAGATCGCGGGACCGGGCCGATCACACGCGGGCGCTCGTGCTTGCCGCGTCGGTGATTGCCTCCACGGCGGACCATCTCCCGGCAGTCGCGCCGGGGCCAATTGGCCGGCTTCAAATCCTCACGAGGCCCGACAACTGTTTCTTGATGCGCTGCGATGGACGTGCGGATTGCCGGCAGCGACACGTCCACGCATCGCCGTCATCGGCCCGATCCTGAACGAGCCAGGTGGATCGATGTGCATGCGATCGATGCTGACGGCAAATGCCGCTGCGGGAATAAGGTGTTAGCCTTGTCCCGTTCGCGCGATGCAAGTTCGCGTCCGCGAGGCACACCAGGGGGGCTTGGTGCGACAACTCCATTTCATCTCGGGCCTTCCACGCTCGGGATCGACGCTTCTGTCCGCGCTGCTTGCGCAGAACCCGCGTTTCCACGCCGGGGTGTCGGGGCCGCTGGCCGGGCTGTTCGGCGCGCTGCTGGGCGAGATGAGCGAGCGCAGCGAGTTCGCACCCTTCCTCGATGACGACAAGCGCCAGCGCGTGCTGCGCGGGGTGTTCGACAGCTATTACGCCGACGTCGACAAGCCGGTCATCTTCGATACCAGCCGCGGCTGGTGCACGCGGCTGCCGGCACTGGCGCAGCTGTTTCCGGAAGCGAAAGTCATCGCCTGCGTGCGCGACCTGCCGTGGATCTTCGACAGCTTCGAGCGGCTGGTGCGCGCCAGTCCGTTCAGTCCGTCGTGGCTGTTCAACTTCAACCCCAACGGCACCGTCTATACGCGGCTCAACCAGCTTGCCAGCGCCGATGGGCAGGTCGGTTATCCCTTCGACGCCCTCAAGGAAGCCTGTTTCGGCGAACACGCCGGCCAGCTGCTGCTGGTCCAGTACGAAACGCTGTCCAGCGATCCGGACCGGGCCATGGGGGCGATCTACGACTTCCTTGGCGAAACGCCTTACGCGCACGACTTCGACGATGTGCGCTACGAGGCCGACGCCTTCGACCGCCGCCTGGGCACGCCCAACCTGCATCGCGTGCGCGGGGCGGTGAAAGCGCAACCGCGGGTGACGTTGTTGCCGCCGGACCTGTTCCAGCGTTTCGCACACGACGCCTTCTGGCGCGATCCCGCGCGCCGGCCGGCAGGGCTACGCATCGTCTGACGCCATCCTTTCCTTCGCGGTGCCGGCTGCCGGCCTCCGCGTGTCCAGCTCCACGCACCGTTCGCCACAGGGGATCCACCGTGAACCACGTCTACCGCCTCGTCTTCAACCGCGCCCTGGGCGTCATCCAGGTCGTCTCCGAAATCGCCACGTCGACTCCGGGTGGCCGTAGCGACCCGCGCCGCAGCCTACGCCCGCATCGTCTCTCGCAGGCCTGCGCACTGTTGCTGGCGACCGGCCTGGCAAGCGTCGCCTTGCCCGCGGCGGCCGCGGTCACCTGTGTCCCCGATGCGGCCCATCTTTGCGGGACCGATGGCGGCGCGGGCGGCGCAGGCAGCTCTGGCGGGGTCGGGGGAGCGGGCGGCGCCGGCTCCGTCGGGTCGGGAACCTATGCCAACAACGGCGGCGGCGGTGGAGCGGCGTACTCCGGCGGCTCGGCCGGACAGGGTGCCAACGGCAGTGGCGGCGCGGCGGGCCCCGCATACCTGCCCGGCGCCGGCGGTACGGGTGGTGGCGTGGGCACCCAGGGCAGCGGCGGCGGCGGCGGCGGCGGCGGGTCGCAGCACGACGTTGGCGGCGGCCGCGGCGGCGAGGGCGCGGAGCGGGCGGGGCGGGAGGGCAGGGGGCTGGA
>NZ_JAANOY010000034.1 GCF_011320095.1 Cognatiluteimonas telluris
TCCGAGAAATCGGGGGCACTCCAACCTGACCCCGTTACTTCACGCGGGCTTTTGCTTTCCAGAAGGCGGGCCAAGGCCCGCCCTACGGTCACGCTTAGGGCGGGTTTTAACCCGCCTTACGCGGGTTACGGTCACGCTTAGGGCGGGTTTTAACCCGCCTTACGCGGGTTCATCACACGGCTTGTCTACAAAGACTTGAATAGCGCCCTTAAATCCAAGGATCGTCGCGGTGGGGTAGATGTATCCGACAAACTCATCTCTTTTCCAGGTGGTTGAACCAAAACTTTTTTTGCCCATTTCATCAAGTGACGAAAGAAACGCCGCATTGGCCGCACTCGTCCTGTTGCCAGCCGACCAAGCGGTTGCAATCTACCACAACGAAACGTCAACTTTATAAGGCGGCATTGCATGAACCGCGCAGGCGACAGCAGCTCCGACAAAAAGCGAAATCCCTACCAATAAAAATTTCTTCATGGCCCATCCTTGTTTATTGTCACCGGCCTTGGATCCACAATTGGCGCGTGAGGTCCAAGTAGCGTCCTTCGCTTCTGAATAACTTGGTTATAGATTTCTAAGGAATAAGCCTCCGCTTGGTATCGCGATAATGGGTCAAGCTGTCCATGCAATATGAAATCTCTGGTTAATCCCATCTTCTGATCGCCGAGCATTTCAATTACTCGCGTATATGCATATGCCTTTTGCGGATTTGCTTCTGACTTGGAGCCGGCGTAATAGCCCGCCATCCCCAGCAGTGCATACGTAGTTCCCCTTGCAGCTTGATCCAAGAGTTTTGACTCTGCTTTTGGATCCTTCCTAAGCATTAAGTTGCGTTGATTCAAGAAGACTTCCGCAACTTTGTCGCCCATACGGGCTGCTTGCTCCAAGGCGGCATCCGACGCAGTTGTATAGGTTTCTACTTGTTCTTTTGTGGGGTAGCCGTTTCGATCCAACCAAGCCTGTTCGGCGCGGCTTTGCGGTCCAAAAAAGTCATCATCCAGGCTTGTACCTTTTCGGCTTTTCCTGATGCCAGGAAAGGGGTCCGACGGCAGTTTCGACCGGCCGCTCTGTTGGTTTATTTGCGGCCCCTGCGTGTTACCGAATTGAGGTGTAACGTCGACCTCATCAGGATCTGCAGCAGAGCTTACGAAAAGATGCTGGTTGCTTGTCGCAGTTAAAAGTAGGCCTGCGGCTAGCAGAATGGCTATAACAACGCACGCAACTGCTGGCTTGCTGACTTCCATTCTCTCTTGCTCCAGTTCCCATGATCAGGGAGTGGCGGAGTCTACCGAGATTCACGCAGAGTTCACAAGCGGCCCACACGACGGCCGCGGCATCAGTGCAACGCGAAACCCGGGTCAGAGTGGACTTTCCTAAAGCTTCACGCGATTGAATAAGGGCGACTCTGACCCCTGTTTTTAAACGTCAACATGCCTACGGGTCCGGCCGCTTCCGTCGCGCGATAGAAGCGCAATTGGGTCGATCCGCTGGCCCTCAAAAGATCGGGCGCCCGCGGAAGGTTGATGCGATTGAATAAAGCCGACTCTGACCCCTGTTTTCAAAGGCCCGCCCTACGGTCACGCTTAGGGCGGGTTTTAACCCGCCCTAAGCGGGTTAAAACCCGGGCCACTCCAGGTTCACTTATTGAGGAAGTGAACCTGACCCCGTTCTTTGAGGCGCTCCACTCCGTCCCCTTTGATCGGGCTTAATTACCTCCGTCCCCTTTGACCCCGATCCGCTGGCCCTCAAAAGATCGGGCGGCCGCGGAAGGTTAAAGCGATTGAATAAAGGCGACTCTGACCCTGTTTTCACGATCAAACAACAAGCCCGCCATTTGGCGGGCTTGTTCGTTGTCCAAGGCAGGAAGTGAACCTGACCCCGTTAGCTCCGGTTGCGCGGTATGCCCAGCTCGCGAGCGACCACTGCGGCCGGTTTGGCGCCGGTTTGCAGCAAACGCACGGCTTCGCGCTTGAAATCCGCGGTAAACGTCTGACGCTTGGTCATCGAACACCTCCTCCCGTGGGATTGTCCCCACTTTGTGGTGTCCGAGAAACTAGGGGTGGCTCACTCTGACCCCGTTAGCTCTTTTCTGACTCCTATTTTTCGCCTATTTTTCTTCCGTCAATTGCAAGCCGCGAAGTGCTTATCCCCCACGATCTTGTATTCATCAAAATCCGACGATTCGAAGTTCACTCCATTGCCCCGCAATAGACTACGAAAGTCAAAGCTCTCTGATCTCGGAACATATATTCCGACTACTCCAACTGGCGCAGAATAATGGAACATTAGGTGCGGACTTCGATCAAACACAATCCATGCGTCATTATGCAAAGCAGAAATCACGACACTCGAAAACCGTGCATGTTCGGCGCGACCAACCAAGTCCTGTCCACACCGCCGGGGGAAAGCCAGCGCAAAGTCACGGCCCGCATACATGCAAGTGTGTTTTGAACTACCACATTCGACTAAAGACTCGACTCTCTCATCCGGCCACTTCAATGTGTGATGCGCTAAGTTCAATTCAATCGACTTCCCATCATGCGATGAGAACTTCACTCGACCCCCTATCTTTTCAGGGCTACTAGTGCAACTCACCAACAACGAGACGGCCAACAACTTCAGCCCCAACCTCCAGTTTTTTCGATACAAATTCATTGGCATCCACTTGCGATCGCGCAGTTAAATGGGGCGCTCACAGACTGCGCCATCGCTTCGCCCGTGGAACTTGTCGGCTGTTCTCGTTTCCAGAACTCTGGGCCAGGCTGGGTCGTAGCGGGATATCTGTCGGATAGATCCATGCCGAAATGAGTTTCGTGAGCAAGCTCGTGGAAGATCAAAGTGTTATCGCCAACTTGCGCAGCGAGACCCCGTGACGTCGCTCCTCCTTCGTACGAAGTTACGGCTTGTGGGTTTAGTCCAGAATTACCATGCATTCCGGATGCATTCCATTCGCCCGATGTACCTCCACCTGCGCCACCATTGTTGAACTGCTCATTAGTCACACGGAAGTGCGTGCCATTCCAGACTGACTTGATTTCCCGGCCTGTCATAGAGCCAATGGTTTTGCCATTGCGGTCGTGGATTTGGATATGAGATTTGTCGTTGAGCTTGTTGATCGCGCCATCGTACTTATTGAGCACAGCCTCCAGTCGTTTACCAGCTGCAATTCCCGCCTTGCCGGTGCTCGAATCAACGCTAACCATGCATGAGCCATTTTTGTAATGGTCAGCGCATCGGCCATCCGGGTCTGTAAAGCTATAAGGATTGTTGTTGGCGTACCAATAGCGATTGAAGTTCGCTCCCGTGCTGCCGTTTGCCGTAACCGGATCAACGCTCAAGAACCGCCCAATCCCCGGATCGTAATAGCGCTGCTGCATATAATCGAGCCCGGTCTGCGCATCCTCCACGTGCCCGGCATACCCCGGCCCGTCCCGCAGCGGGCGGTTGAGCACCTTGCCGTAGGGTTCGTATTCGCTGGTCTCCAGCATCGTCCCCGGCCCGTTGGTCACCGCGACCGGGCTGCCCAGCGCGTCGGTGAACTGATAGCGGTTGGCCATCGTGCCGGCGGCCGTGTTGAACACGCGCTCGTTGACCAGGCTCCCGGCGAAGTAGACGTACTCGGTCGCCGTCCCGTTGCGGCTGTTGGACTGGTACAGCAACTGTCCGTCGCGTGAGTATTGCGACAGGATCTCGCCTGCAGGACTGGAGGCGAACACACGCCGGCCAAGGCCGTCGTAGCGGTACGACTCCACCGCTCCGCCGGCATAGACCACCGACCGCAGGCGGTTGCCGAAGTCGAAGGCATAGCTGGTGCCATTGTGGTTGGCGACGTTGCCCTGGGCGTCGTAGCCAAGACCCTCCATGGAGGGTCCGGTGCAACCGCCGCTGGCGAGGTTGGTCAGCCGCCAGTGCTCGTCGTAGCAGTAGGACAGGTCCCGGCCCGGGGCGACGACGTGGGTCAGGTTGTCCAGCACGTCGTACTGGTAGGTCACGGTGTTGTCGGCCACCCCGGCATAGAGGGGCGACTGCACCGCGACCAGCCGGCCGAGGTTGTCATAGCTCATGGTCCGGTCGCCGATCGGGCGGCCGCCGCGTTCGGCGCTCGTGCGCCCGTCACTGATCGCCACGACATTGCCCTCGACGTCGTAGTCGTAGCTGTCGTCATGCACCGTCAACCCGCTGTTGTCGTGGTCACGGCTGCGATCGGCCAGGCCGCGCGCGTTCAGGGTCAGGTCGTGGCGCACCCCATTTCCATAGGAAAAATGCGCGAGCGTCCCGTTCGGGAAATAGCGTGCATCCCATGCGTCAGGATTGGAGGCGCCCTCGACGCCCGCGCGTGTCGATCGCCCGAGCGCATCGGGAATGAAATCCAGGATGCTCGACGTGGGGTATGCCTGGTTGGACAGGTGCCCGTTGGTGTCGTAGCCGTAACTGATCGTCCACGGGTCCGATCCCGGCTGCGTCATGGTCTCGCTGGCCAGCAGGCGACGGTGGAGATAGATGTAGCTGTTGACGACCGGGGTGCCGTGGTCGGCGCTGTTGTAGGTGGTGATGGTCTTGGGCAGCCCGTCGCGGGTGTAGGTCCACACCTGGTCTCCGAGCCCGTCGGGAAACGAGAGTGCGGTCAGGCGGTTACGGGCGTCGTAGCTGCGGGTGCTGCGGCGGGCGAGGATGTCGGCGGTGTCGCCCTGCGCGTCGCAGGCGGTGGTGTCGGGCAGGCCCGCCGCCGACCAGGCGAGGTTGCCGGCGCCGTCATACCCCACCAGCGTGGCGCCGGTCTCCGGCTCGACGGATTTGCACACCTGCTGGTAGCCGTCGTAGACGTAGCTGCGGGTTTCACTGACGGCATTGGCCTGGTCGTGGCGGGTGATCGCCAGGGGCTTGCCGAACACGTCGCGGGCGATGGTGGTGTCGGCCTCGCTCGGCGTGCTGTTGGCCGCCTGGATGTCCACCGGCAAGCTGGTGTCCGGCTGGTCCAGGGCCATATAGCGGGTATAGGTGCGGTTCAAGCCCGGGCTGGCCACCCTTGTCATGAAGCCATCGAGGTAAGCGGTGGATGTCTTCAGCACGCCCAGCTCGGAATCCTGCTGGACCTGGGTCACGCGGCCGAGCGCGTCGTACAAGGTGCTGACGCCGGTCAGCGCGTCATTGGTATAGCCGCCAGCCAGGGAACGGATCGGATAAGACTGGAACGAGGGATGCCCCATCACGTCATATCGCTTCACGACCGTGCTGCGCGTGCCGTCGACGTCGCTGTTGTCCTGCTGCACCTCCACCACGGGCCGCCACATGGCGTCGTAATAGGTCGTCTTCTGCGCCTTGCCGGTGATCTCGTTGCGCATCCAGTGGCCAGCACCGAGGCCGTACTGGCCCACGGACTGCTGCGTGTAGGTGATGTTGGTGTCGTTCCAGTCGACGGCGTCGCCGGCGGCGTAACGGACCTGGACCAGCCGCCCCATGGCGTCGTAGCCATAGCCGGTCAAAAAGCCGTATTCGTCCTGGACCGAAGTGATCCAGCCGTTATCGTTCACTGCGGCCGACACGTGGAAGCCGTCGGCATAGGTGATCGTCTGCGGGATGCCGCGATCCCAGTTGCTCAGCGTGGTCGTGTTGCCGCTACCGTCGGTCACGGTCTTCAGCGTGCCGCGCTGGCCGGTCGATACCGCGGAAGTGAAGTCGTAAGTCGACGTCTTCTGCAGCTTGCCGAAGACCTTGCTGGTCAGCGGCAGTGCGTAGGTCGGGTCATAGGTCGTCTGCGACATCACCGTGCCGGACGTGCCGCAGCCCGACGGCAGCGGCGTCGTCGGCCATACACACTTGACCTGCGTCACCAGGCCCAGGACCCAGGCGCTGGTGTTGTCGGCATACGTGGTGAACTCCGTGCGCTTGTAGCCGAGCGAGCTCGATTTGACGACATACCTTGGACGCACCATGGAATCGAAACACGCGCTCGAATTGCTGTTGCAGCTTGCGGGCACCTCCCAGGTGAAAGACTCTCCCTGCTGCTGCACCACGGATCGGGTGAGCGGGCGGTTGTAAGCGTCGCGGCCGCGGACCGCTTCATAGTTCAACGGCTCGCCCATCCAGTCCGGGAACGGCGCCAGCGCGGCTTCGGCCGTCGTGATGTAGGTGTTGTCCTGCCGCCGCAGCACGCTTCCCGAGGCGGTGCGCACTTCGCGACTGAGCAACTGGCCCTCGTTGGCCATGGCATCGGTGCCGAACACCGACACGTCGGTGCTGCCATCCGGACGCACGACCGTCATGGTGCGGGTGCCATTGATCGGATCGCCGATCCCCGGGCGCAATTGATAGGCATCGTGGTGCTGGTATTGCCAGGCTTGGGTGGCGAGTCCCGCGCCGCTCAGGGTCTTGGTCTGCACTGCGAGCACGTCGAACCGCAGCGGCCTGCTGGGCTCCATGTCACGCCAACTCGGCGGCGTGCCCGGGGGGTTCATGGCCGTTCCGCACTCGCCAAGCGAACCGCTCAGATTGGTACGGAACAGGCGGTTGTACCCCAGGTGGAACACGCCGCGCGCCCCCGACGGGGTGACCATCACAAGATCCGCTTCATTCCCGGCCAGGCGACGCATCCGCTGGCATGGGAAGGCGTCGTCGAAGGGATCCGCACTCAGCAGGGGCACGAAGCGCGGCAAATCGACTACAGCGCTGGTTGAGTAGCCCCAACCACTGCCGTCAGGCAGGATCACCGTTGAAAGCAGGCCGTCGTCATAGCTGTAGTGAACCGTCTGGGGGCCGGCCGTTGCCGAGGTCACCTGCCCACCGGCGTTGTAAGCCAGGGTGATCGACCGCCCATCGCTGGCTACGATGCTTGTCAGCTTGAGGCCGTCAGTACGAGTTTGCTCGTAGGTGTAGGTGACGTAATTGCCGAACCGGTCCTGGATGCGGGTCGGATACAGGCGATAGGTGCGGCGGTTCATATCCGCCGTGATTCGCCGCACGAAACCGGTGCTATCGTGCATGAAGCCGCTTCCATGCATCGGGCGATCGGCATGGCTCACCATCCAGTCGAACCAGTACCTCGTCCCGTCCGGCGCAATGCCGAGGAAGCCATGGCCGGGCTGGCCGCTCTTCAGTCCATACAGGCAGCCGAAGTGCCACTGCGACGCCGTGGTGAGCGCGGTCCAGCTTCCTGACGGCATCGGCAAGGCATTGCCGGCAGCGCCATAAAGGAGCTGCTGCTCGCCTGCACCCGGCAGGCTGAGCTGGATGCCGTTCCAGAACGAATAGCTCGAGAAGTAGACGTATAATTTGATCCCGACGTCGCGCGGGCGGAACTGCTCATAGCTCGTTGGGCCTGAACAACGGGAGTTCGGATAGGTGGTATTGACCACCCACCCGTCGTTCTCCGAATAGGTACCCGTGAGATAAGGCAGGTCCAGCTCCCACTCGCCGAACGGGTATCCGCGCCAGAGATTGAGGTCCGCAAGGAAGCCCGGCGACTTGTTGCCGTCGACCACCAGCCGCCGGGTGAGGTTGACCGGCAGGCTGTCGTTGCCCGGCAACGCCAGGTCGGTCTGCGAGAAGGCGATGCCGCCGGTGTAGGTGTTGATCTCTTCACCAAAAAGATCCGGCCCCAGCGCGGTGATGCCGGATGCGTGCTTCTGCGGCCCGAGCACCTGCTCGCCGTAGGCGATCGATCCGGTGTCCGCCGAACTGGTGCCGTCGCCGATCAGGGTGGCGGTCTGCATCGTGGTGGTGGTCGTCAACGATGCATCGGCCGTCGGATCGGTCGTCGGATCGGTCGTCTGATCGGTCGTCGAATCGGCCGTCTGGTCGGTCGAATCGGACATCGCCGGATCGACCGATGGCGCCGGCACGTAGTCGCCCACGCCGTCGGTCGTCGAGGGGTCGGTGACCTGCGCCGGGTCTGTCGTGGTCGGGACGGACGTACTTGCGTCCGTCGCCGGGTCGACGTCGTCGATCGCGGCGCTTGCAACGTGCGGTAACGCCACCAGTGCGAGGAACGAAAACGACAGGACGAATCCCGCCGTGCGGATACGACGCTTGAACGACAACCCCATGACGCTTCCCCGAGAGTGGATGACCCCACCTCGCCGTCGTCCACATGGGCAGCACGCGCGCGCCATCGCCGCCGCGGGCAAGCGCGGCGGCGATGGTCCTGTCGCGGTGCCAGCCCCCTCCCCAGGCGGAACCATGGTCACGGTTCCGATGCGACGGGCTTGGCAGGGCGCGAAGATTAACCCGCATGCCGCCCGGATTCACCGGCGATGCGTCGATTTTTTTCCTTGCCCGGCGGCGGCGCCTGTGCTTGGACTGCGCAGGCCGGTCACGCGTGCCGTGCCAGCCGCCATTGCAGGTGGGAGCGCACGGCCGGCCACTCGGTGTCGAGGATCGAGAACACGACGGTATCGCGCACGCTGCCGTCGGCATGCCGGCGATGGTTGCGCAGGACGCCGTCCTGCCTGGCGCCCAGGCGGGCGATCGCGGCGCGCGAGGCGTGGTTGAACCAGCTGGTCTCCAGCACCACGGCAATGCAGCCCATGGCCTCGAAGGCGTGCCCGAGCAACAGCGTCTTGGCCTCGGTGTTGATACCGGTGCGCTGCGCACGTTGTGCGAGCCAGGTGTAACCGATGCTCAGCCGTGGCACGCCGCGGTCGATGTCGTAATAGCGGGTGCTGCCCACGATGCCGCCATCGGCATCGCGCACGGCGAACGCCATGGCCGCGCCACGGGCCTGCTGGGCGAGGGCCTCGGCGATGTAGTCGTCCATGGCGTCCGGCGTGGGGACGCTGGTGTACCACTCACGCCACAGCGCGCCGTCGGCCGCCGCCAGCCGCAGTGCCTCGGCGTCACCGGGTTGCAGCGGCGTCAGTACGACATGGCGGCCACGCAACGTGGGCACGGGGGAAGGATCGGCTGTCATTGGGGTCCGGTGGCATCACGCCCGACGGCGCCGGCGAAGGATAAGGCCGGCCACGCGGGTTTGCCCTGCGCGACCGGCTCAGCGCGCTTCGGAGGCGAGGTAGGGCGTGACCGAGACGCGGATGCGCAGGCGGTTGCCAGGATCCACGGCCAGCCGGGACCGGTATTTCATGCCGCGGTAGATGTAGTCGACGTCGTAGGCGATCGGCCGGCGGTATTCGCGCTGGACATTGACCGTCCGGCAACCGGGGCGGGAGCCGTGCGCGATCTGGCGGTCCTCGGGCGTCAGCGCATCGCGGACCTTGCCGACCAGGCGCGAGATGCCCTTGGACGGGACCACCGACGGCGCGGCGTCGTCATCGCAGCGCTCCTCGACGCTGGTCGCGTTGAGGGTCTGGAACACCGGCTCGACCCGCAGCACGCGTGCGTAGTCGACGCGCACGTTCTCCACCTGCAGCACGGTCTCCTGCGCCATCGCGGGCAGGCAGGACGCGGCGAGCGGCAGCGCGCACGACATCAGCAGGGACAGGTGCCGGCAGGTCATCGGTGCGAGTGTAAGCGGTGGCGGGTGGCAGGGGCTGAATCAGCGCTGTCGTCGCACATGCGCGCCCGCTAGAATCGCCTTCCGAAGATCATTCCGGCCGCCTGTCGCGATGAGCCTGCACCTGTACAACAGCCTGACGCGGCGGCTCGAGCCGTTCGTGCCGCTGGACCCGGCCTGCCCAACGATGTACCTGTGCGGGCCGACGGTCTACAACTACGTGCACATCGGCAATGCGCGCGGGCCGGTGGTGTTCGGCGTGCTTGCCGACCTGCTGCGGCGGCGTTTCGGCGCGTTGCGCTATGCACGCAACATCACCGATGTCGACGACAAGATCAACGCCGCGGCCCAGGCGATCAAAGCGCCGATCGCCACCATCACCGATCGCTTCACCGCCGCCTACCGCGAGGACATGGCGGCGCTCCGCGTCGCCGCGCCGGACCTGGAGCCTGCGGCGACCGCCCACATCGGCCCGATCATCATGATGATCGAACAGCTGATCGCCACCGGGCATGCCTATGCTGCCGAAGGCCATGTGCTGTTTTCTGTCGCCAGCTTCGACAACTATGGCGCGCTGTCGCGCCGCGACACCGATGAAATGCTCGCCGGCGCACGGGTGGACGTCGCACCCTACAAGCGCGATCCCGGCGACTTCGTGCTGTGGAAGCCTTCGACGGACGCTCTCCCGGGCTGGGAGTCGCCCTGGGGTCGGGGCCGCCCCGGCTGGCACATCGAGTGCTCGGCGATGGCCGCCACGCACCTGGGCGACACCATCGACATCCACGCCGGCGGCATCGACCTGATGTTCCCGCACCACGAGAACGAGATCGCGCAGAGCCAGTGCGCGCATGGCGGCCGCATCTTCGCGCGCTGGTGGCTGCACAACGGCATGCTCAATTTCGGCGGCGCGAAGATGTCCAAGTCGCTGGGCAACATCGAGAAGGTGCACGACCTGGTGCGCGCGCATCCGCCCGAGGCGCTGCGGCTGGCCTTGCTGTCGGCGCATTACCGGCAGCCGCTGGAATGGTCGGATGCGCTGATCGAACAGTCGCGGCGCACGCTCGATCGCCTGTACGGGACGCTGCGCGATCTGGCCGACGTCGATGCGCAGGCGGTCATTCCGGCAACGATCGAGGCGGCGCTGGACGACGACCTGAACACGCCGCAGGCGCTGTCGGAGATCGCGCGCATTGCGGGCGACGCGCGAAGGGCAACCCAGCCCGCCGAGCGCGAGCGGCTGAAATCGGAGCTGCTCGGTGCCGGGCTCGCACTGGGCCTGCTGCAGCAGGCGCCGGGCGCGTGGTTCGGCCATGGCGGCGACGGCGACGACGATGCGCGCATCCAGGCGTTGATCGACGCGCGCACGCAGGCCAAGCAGGCGCGTGACTTCGCCCACGCCGACGCCATCCGCGACCAGCTTGCCGGCGAAGGCATCCTGCTGGAGGACACGCCCGCCGGCGTGCGCTGGAAACGGGCATGAGCGCCTTCACCCAATCGTTTCCGATGGAACCGACCGCGGCATTGGCGCAGGCGGCGATCGCCGAGGAGTTCGCGTTCTTCGGCGACTGGTCGGAGCGCTACCAGTACCTGATCGACCTTGGCCGCAAATTGCCGGCGTTTCCAGACGCATGGAAAACCGAGGAGCACCGGCTGCTCGGCTGCCAGTCGATGGTGTGGATCGTGGCGTCGGGTGGCGGTTCCAGACTCGACTTCGCCGCGACCAGCGATTCGGCGATCGTGTCCGGGCTGGTCTTCCTCGCCCTGCGCGTGTATTCCGGTCGCCCCGCGCAGGAGATCCTCGCCACCGAGCCGGCCTACATCCAGGCGATCGGGCTGGCCAAGCACCTGTCGCCCACGCGCAACAACGGCCTGGCGGCGCTGCTGGACTTCATCCAGGACACCGCCAGGCAGGCAGCGTGAGCGCGGCGCCGCCCGGGATGTCGCCCCTGCGCAGCGGCGGCTTCCTGGTGTTGCTGGCCTATCGCATCTTCGCGATCCTGTCGTACCAGATCGTCGCGGTCACCGTCGGCTGGCACATTTACCAGATCACGCACGATCCGCTGGCGCTGGGGCTGGTGGGACTGGCCGAAGTGATCCCGTATTTCTGCGTCGCGCCGTTTGCCGGCTACCTCGTCGACCACCTGCCGCGTCGCAAGCTCGGCATGGTGGCGTGCGCGGGCCTGGCGGTGACGGCCTGGATCCTGATGGCGATCGCCGTCGGCTGGCTGCCGTCGACCGGCACCACGCTGATCTACGGCGCGATCGCGCTCACCGGCACGGTGCGTGCGTTCCTGACCCCGATCTACAACGCGCTGTTCGCGCGCGTGCTGCCGCGCGGACACTTCGCCCGTGGCGCGGGCGTCGGCAGCGTGGTGTTCCAGCTCGGACTGATCGTCGGTCCCGCGGTGGGTGGCCTGATCGTCGGCGTGTCGGGCAAGGGCGCCTCGTATGCCACCGCCGGCGTGCTCGCACTGGCCGCGCTGGTGGCGCTGGCGTTGCTGCGCGTCGACGAGCCGCGCGCGGCGGCAGCGCGTACGCCGGTGTTCGCGAGCATCCATGAAGGACTGCGGTTCGTGTTCGGTCACCAGGTCCTGCTGGGCGCACTGGCGCTGGACATGTTCTCGGTGCTGTTCGGCGGCGCGGTGGCGCTGCTGCCGGCCTTCATCAAGGACATCCTGCACGAAGGCCCGGAAGCGCTCGGCATCCTGCGCGCGGCGCCGGCGGTCGGCGCGGTGCTGGTGGGGTTGTGGTTCTCGCGACGGCCACCGGAACTCAACGCCGGGCGTCTGCTGCTCGCGGCGGTCGCCGGGTTCGGCGTCTGCATCATCGCCTTCGCGCTGTCGACGCAGCTGTGGCTGTCGGCAGCGCTGCTGTTCGCCTCCGGCCTGTGCGACGGCGTCTCGGTGGTGATCCGCTCGACGATCCTGCAACTCGCCACGCCCGACGCCATGCGCGGGCGCGTGTCGGCGATCAACGGCATCTTCATCGGCTCCTCGAACGAACTGGGCGCCTTCGAGTCGGGCCTGGCGGCCAAGCTGCTGGGCCTGGTGCCCTCGGTGATCTTCGGCGGCTGCATGACCCTGGGCGTGGTCGCGGCGACGGCACGCTTCGCACCGAAACTGCGCCGGCTGGACCTGCGCGAACTGCACTGAGCCACTGTCCCGGAAAGCGAAGCGGCGTAGCCCGGGTAAGCGTGGGGCATCCGGCCTTTTCCATCCCGACACGCGCCAGGCACGTGCCGCGCCCTTGCGCAGCTTGCGGGCATCCGGCAACGGCCTGCCCCCAGTGCAGCGGTGGGCTCTGCGTCCGGCTGCGACGAGATCGCGACCACGGCTGCTGAACCCTGAAGTTCATCGACTGGCATCCTGGGCCCCGGGTGCGCTGTGCTTGCCCGGACGACGCAACTGGGCGACGCCTGCTTCCGCGTGCGGCCCGGTCCCGGCGCTAGCGCCGCAAGCCCCTACCTGCGCGCTTTACACCAATGCCATCGTCGCCACCAGGGCGCTGCGGCATAGTGCACAGGCGTGCTTCGCGGCGTCCGGCAAGTGGGCGGACGCCATCGCCCGTGCAATGCCGCCCAACCCAAGGAGTCGCCCCATGGCACACAGCGATGCACCCCCGCCCGGGCCGGACCTGACGCTCGGCGTCCCGCTCTCGAGCATCCCCGCGGCCGGCGTGCTCGCCGGCCATGTCGATGGCATGCCGGTGCTGCTGGCGCGGCTGGACGACGGCCTGCATGCCGTCAGCGGCAGTTGCACGCACTACGGCGCGGCGCTGGCCGACGGCCTGGTCGTCGGCGAGGAGATCCGCTGCCCCTGGCACCACGCCTGTTTCAGCCTGCGCACCGGGGCGGCGTTGCGCGCACCGGCGTTTGCGCCGCTGGCGCGCTGGAAGGTCGAGATCGATGGCGACACCGTCTTCGTGCGCATTGAAGAGCACGCGCCGATCGCGCCGCCGCCACCCGCACTCGGCACGGCCGCGCGGATCGTCATCATCGGCGGCGGCGCGGCGGGCTTCGCGGCGGCGCAACGGCTGCGCACGCTCGGCTACGACGGTGCGCTGGCGATGCTCAGCGCCGATGACGCCCCGCCCTGCGACCGCCCGAACCTGTCCAAGGATTTCCTCGCCGGGACCGCGCCGGAGGACTGGATCCCGCTGCAGGGACCGGAGTTCTATGCCGAGCACGCCATCGACCTGCGCCTGCGCTGCGAAGTGGTGGCGATCCAGACCGGGACGCGCCACGTGGTGACCGCCAATGGGGAGCGCATCGGCTACGACCGCCTTCTCATTGCCACCGGCGCCGAACCGCGGGCGTTGCCCACGCCCGGTTTCAACCTGCCGAACGTCTTCGTGCTGCGCTCATTGTCCGATGCGCGCGCGATCATCGCCGCCTGCGAGGGCGCCCATCGCGTCGCCCTTGTCGGCGCGGGATTCATCGGCATGGAAGCCGCGGCCGCGCTGCGCGCCCGCGGGCTGGAGGTGCATGTCGTCGCGCCGGAGGCGATCCCGATGGAGCGCGTGCTCGGCCCTGAACTCGGCGAATTCATCACCCAGCTGCATCGCGACCACGGTGTGGTCTTCCACCTGCAGGCCAAGGTGCAGTCGTTCGATGGACGCACGCTGCTGCTGGACGACGGCGCGCGCGTGGGCGCCGACGTCGTCATCGTCGGCGCCGGCGTGGCGCCGCGCACCGCGCTGGCGGCCGCCGCCGGCATGACCGTCGACAACGGCATCCTGGTCGATGCGCAACTGCAGACATCGATTCCGGATCATTACGCCGCCGGCGATGTCGCGCGCTATCCGCACGGGGGCGGACACGTGCGCGTCGAGCACTGGGTGCATGCGCAGCGGCAAGGCCAGCTCGCCGCCGCCAACCTGCTCGGCGCCGCGCAGGCATTCACCGACGTGCCGTTCTTCTGGACCCATCACTACGGAATGGACCTGCGCTACACCGGCCATGGCCAAGGCTGGGACGAGGTGCGCATCGAAGGTTCGCTGGCCCACCAGGATTTCCTTGCCCGCTTCCATCGCAAGGGCGTGCTGGTGGCGGCCGCATCGCTCGGACGCGACCTGGCCAACCTCGACATCGAACGCACGCTGCAGTCCTGACCCGCAGCGCAGGCCATGGGCACCGCCTCGCAATCCACGACCGCCTTCGTGCTCGCCGGCGGCGGCAGCCTCGGCGCGGTGCAGGTGGGCATGCTCAAGGCGCTGGATCGCGGCGGCATGGTCGCCGATTTCGTCGTCGGCGCTTCGGTCGGTGCGATCAACGCCGCCTACTACGCCGCCAGCCCGGACGCCGCAGGCATCGCGCGGCTGGAACGCATCTGGCTGCGGCTGGGGCGCGCCGACATCTTTCCGTTCTCGGTGCTCGGCACGGCGCTGTGCCTGGCCGGGCGTCGCGACCACCTGGCCTTTCCGCAGCGCCTGCAGGCCTTGCTGGAAGCCGAACTCCCCTACCGGCGGCTCGAGAACGCGCGCCTGCCCTGCCATGTGGTGGCCACCGACCTGCTCGACGGCACCGAAGTCCGCTTGTCGTCGGGCGACGTTGCGCAGGCGCTGCTCGCGAGCGCGGCGATCCCGGCGGTGTTTCCGGCGGTGACCATCGATGGCCGGCCGCTGATGGACGGCGGCATCGCCAGCAACACCCCGATCGCGGCGGCGCATGCGCTCGGCGCGACGCGCGTGATCGTGCTGCCGACCGGCCTGCCGTGCGCGCTGAAGTCGCCTCCGCATGGTGCGATCGCGATCGCCCTGCATGCGCTGAACGTGCTGTCGATGCGGCAGCTGCTGGCCGACGTGGACCGCTTCGCCGGCCGCTGCGAACTGCTGGTCGTCCCGCCGCTGTGCCCCCTGGGCGTCAACACCTACGACTTCACCCGCACCGCCGAACTCATCCGCCGCGCGGACGCGGAGACCCACCTGTGGCTCGAAGGCGACCTGCGCGACCGTGATCCGCGCTGGGCGTTGGCGCCGCACCGGCATCGCGCGGTGTGAGTCGGGACCTCGAATTTCGATGGGGCCCGCCGGCATCCCGCAAGAAAAAAGCCCCGCGGTCGCGGGGCTTCACTGGATCGAGGCAGGCGGCGGTCAGTCGCCGATCTGCTTCTGCAGGTGCTCCCAGCGCTCCTGCTCGTCGATCGTGCGTTCGGCGGTCAGCCGCGCTTCCAGCCGCTCCAGGCCGATCTCTTCGCCCGAATCGACGCTGTAGCCGTATTCGCCCGAATCCACCCGCTTGAGCGTGCTGTCGATCTTGCCGATCAGCTTGCGATAACGGTCGCGGGTGCGCAGCTCGAGCGAATTCTCGGTTTCGCGCGTCGCGCGTTCGGCTTCGTCGCCGACATCGCGCACTTCGTCCTTGAGGTTTTCGATCGTCTGCTTGGATTCCTCGACCAGGTCGGCGCGCCACTGCAGCAGGCGCTGGCGGAAATATTCGACCTGCAGCGGGCCCATGTACTCCTCGTCCGGGCTCGGCCGGTACCCCTGCGGGACGATCGGGCGGCCGGTGTTGGGATCGGTCTTGTACGGCACGACCTTGACCTTGTCCTTGCGCACCGGTGCCGACGGTCGCGCCGCCACGGCAACGGCGACCTTGCCTGCCGGGCGCGGCGGGGTCGCCCCGCGCGCGGCGGTGGCTTCCTGCGCCAGCTGCCGGGCCACCGGCTTGGCGACGGGCTTGGCGGCCGGCCGTGGCGTCACATCGGCGCGGGCGGCCGTCGACGGCGGCTGCTTCGGCGTGTCGACCTTGACCGGTCCAGCCAGGGCGTCGCGGCCAATCGACTTGGCGGCCGGCGCCTTGGCCGACATCGCCTTGGCAGGCGCTGCCTTGTCCGCAGCGGTCTTCACCGGGGCCGGCCTGGCCGGCGCGGATTTCGCGGGCGCGGATTTCTTCGCCGGCGCAGCGCTCCTGGCCGGCTGCTTCTTCGGCGCGACGGATTTGCCCGCCTTGCCCACGGCCGGCTTGGTCGCTGCCGGCCTGGCGGACGATTTCGACACCGGCGCCTTGGCCACGGGCTTCTTCACGGCCGGCTTGGCCGGCGCCTTCTTCGGCGCGGATTTCGCCGCGGCCGGCTTGCGGGCAGCGGTCTTCGCGGCCGGGCTGGTCTTCTTCACGGCCTTGGCGGCCTTTTTCACTGGTTTTTTTACTGCCACGAGCGAGTAATCCTCTGAACTGCTGGACCGCCTGCCATACAAGCTGCTGTACGTGCCGCGGGAAAGATGCGTCTGGCGCGTCGCGCCGATACGCCGCGGGCTGGTGGTGCCGCAGCGGCGTTCAGTTCCCTTGAGCCGGGAAAGCGCGCTGTTATACCCTCTCGGGCCTACAGCGGCAACCGCGCGAGTCTGCGGCGTTGTCGCGTGCAAACATCGTGATCGATCGCCTTCTCATCCATCTGCTCCGGGGCTACAAACGCTGGCTCAGTCCCCTGCTGGGACCGCGCTGCCGGTTCGTGCCCACGTGTTCGGAGTACGCGATGACCGCCATCGCCCGCTTCGGCGCGCTCAAGGGCGGCTGGCTGGCGCTGCGCCGGATCGGTCGCTGCCATCCCCTGCATCCGGGCGGCCACGACCCGGTCCCACCCCCTTCCCACTGACAAGGCCCATCCGCATGCCCGATACCCTGATCGTCAATGCCCGCCTGGTGAACGAGGGCCGCGAGGTCGACGGCGACCTGCGCATCGCGCGCGGCCGGATCGCCGAGATCGGCAGCGGATTGTCGGCGCGCGAAGGCGAGCTCGTGGTCGATGCCGCCGGGCGCCGCCTGCTGCCGGGGATGATCGACGACCAGGTGCACTTCCGCGAGCCGGGGCTGGAATACAAGGCCGACATGGCGACCGAATCCGCGGCGGCCGTGGCCGGTGGCCTGACCACCTTCATGGACATGCCCAACACCACGCCGCCGACGCTGGATACGGCCGCGCTGGAAGACAAGTACCGCCGTGCCGCGGGGCGCGCGTGGGGCAACTACGGCTTCTACCATGGCGCCAGCAACGACAACCTCGACGCGATCCGTGCGCTCGACCCGCGCGCCGCGCCGGGCATCAAGGTGTTCATGGGCGCATCGACCGGCAACATGCTGGTCGACAATCCGGAAACGCTGGACGCGATCTTCCGCGACGCACCGACGCCGATCATCACCCACTGCGAAGACACCCCGACGATCGACGCCAACCTCGCCCGCTACAAGGCGCAGTACGGCGACGCGGTGTCGGTGGAGATGCATCCGGACATCCGCTCGCGCGAAGCCTGCATCAAGTCGACCGAGCTGGCGCTGTCGCTGGCCCGTCGCCATGGCACCCGGCTGCACGTGCTGCACATCAGCACCGCCGACGAGCTGGCGTTGTTCGAGCACGGCCCGCTGATCCGCGCCGACGGCTCGCGCAAGCAGATCACGGCCGAGACCTGCATCCACTTTTTGCGCTTCGACCGCAGCGACTACGCGCGGCTTGGAAACCTCATCAAGTGCAATCCGGCGATCAAGGAGGCAAGCGATCGCGAAGGGCTGATCCGTGCGCTGGTCGAAGATTCGATCGACGTGCTCGCCACCGACCACGCGCCGCATACGCTGGAGGAGAAATCGCGCCCCTACCTGCAGGCGCCGTCGGGCCTGCCGCTGGTGCAGTACGCGCTGAATGCGGCGCTGGAGCTGGTGCACGAAGGCCGCCTGACCAATGCCCAGGTGGTGCAGAAATTCGCGCATGCGCCGGCGCAGCTGTTCGACGTGCGCGAACGCGGCTTCCTGCGCGAAGGCTACTGGGCCGACCTGGTGCTCATCGACGACACGCCACTGACGGTGCGCCGCGAGGACGTGCTGTCCAAGGTCGGCTGGTCGCCATTCGAGGGCACGACCTTCCATGCGTCGATCGGCTCGACCTGGGTCAACGGCGTGCAGGTGTGGGATGGCCGGCGGCTGGCGGGCACGCCGCAGGGTCAGCGGCTGCAGTTCGATCGCTGATCGGGCGCGGCGCGGCGCGCGTGTGCGCCGCGCGGCCGCGGATCAGTCGCCGTTGCGCCCGCTGACGCGGGCCACGGCGTCGTGCGGATGCAGGCTCTCGAAATGGGCGACGCTGGCATCGAAGCGTTCGATCCGCGGATCCGACGCCAGCGCGGCGGCGATCCGGCGCGCGGCGTCCTCGCAGAACATCAGGTTCTCGGCATTGAGCTGGGCGAAGGCCTGCTCGTCCTCGCGCTTGACCGCAGTCTGCACCGGCGTGCCGAGGGCGGCTTCGATCAGGTCGACCAGCGCCACCACCGGCAGTTCATCGAAGGCCGGGCGCAGTTCGATCCGGACCTCGGCGCGGCTGCGCTGCGCGTGCGGGGTCGCGGCCAGGCCGCGCTCGGAGGCGAGCCAGTCGCGCACCACGTCGGTCGACAGCGGCCGTGCATTGGCGAAATCGCTGGCGAAACGTTCGGCATTGAGCTGGCGCGACAACGCCGCCGACGCCGGACACGTACTGGAATATTCGATCGACAGCGACAGTGCCAGTCGCAGGTGGCCGTCGCGCAGGGTCGCCTCGATCACCACCGGGTAACGCTTCCAGCCGCGATGGGCGCTGGCGAGCGCGGCACGCTGCAGCAGGTGGTCGTAGCGCAGCACGAGGCGCGCACTGGTGGACAGTCCCTGCTGGGACTCGACGAAGCCCTGCAGCACGCGGCGCAGGCCCGCGGGGGTGATGGTCTCGCTGGCGAACGCCTGCTGCAGTTGCAGGTAGAGGCGCGACATGTGGATGCCGCGCGCCTGCGGATCGTGCAGGTCCACGGCGACATCGGCCGAAGCGGCAACCTGCACCGCGCCACCGGCGGCATCGGCGATGCGCACCGGCAGCGCGATCTTCTCCATGCCCACCCAGTCCAGCGGCCGCGCGAGCAGCGCGGCGTCGTGGGCGACGTCGGGCAGCGGCAAAGGCGAGATGGGTGGCGACACGGCGGCGCCCCGGTCAGGAACAGGTGCGCATTGTAGCGGCCGGCTCCCGGTGCTGCCGTCAGCACCAGGCAACGCTGTGTCGCATCAGCCCCGCGCGGCGCGCCAGGCCAGGCGCAGCGCCGGCCATGGCGCCAGTGGCTGGGCACCCGCGCGGCCGGCCGCATGCCGGCGCAGGCGTGCCTGCAGCAGGGCGTCGAGGATCCTCACCGGCCTGCCGCCGGGGGGCACGGGCGGCCAGGTGCCAAGCAGTTTGGACGCCCAGGC
>NZ_JAANOY010000035.1 GCF_011320095.1 Cognatiluteimonas telluris
CCGGCGCGCCGGCCGTGGTCGCGGTGGCCGCACCCGCGGGCGCCTGTCGGATCGCCTGGGCCAGGGTCGGCGCGCCGCCCGCAGCCTCGTCGTCATCCCCCGCGGCACCGCCCCCGCGGCGCGCGGCCAGCAACGCCCATGCGCCCAGGACCAGCAGCACCAGAGCGGCGCTGAACGAGCTGATCGCGCCCAGCCCGAACAGCCCCTGGGTGGTATCCGGCAAACCGGCCACGATCCGCAGGTCGCTGTCGGGCACCTTCACCGCCAGCGCCTCGGCGGCATTGGCCAGTTGCTTGTCGCCACGCTCGAGCACCGTATAGCTGCCTTCCCGTAGCGCGAGGTAACTGCCATCGTCGACATGGGCCGATTGCAGCGCGTCGGTGGCGATCGCCAGCGGCAAGCGCACATAGGCAATGCCGACCAGGCGGCCGGAACCCGCCCCCGTGGCAGCGCCCGCGGAGGCCGGGCTGGTGCCGGCCGCCGGTGCGACGGCGAGTCGCGCCGGCGCAGCCAGCGCCAGCCGCGCGCCACCGTCCTTGGCAATCCGCGCCACCGGTGCATTGGCCACCAGCGCGGCCTCCGCGACCGCGAGCTTGCCGAAGCCGCCGTTGGGCAATGCCGCGTACTGCGCGTCCAGGTCCGGTTCCAGCACGGTGACCTGCTCGACGTGGGGCCAGCCGGCGCCGATGCGGGTGGCGGCGCCCGCCAGGTCGCCCGCCGCCAGCGCCGCCTGCACGCCCGGCGAGGCGAGGGCATCGCGCAGGCGCGTCGTCTGCACGTCCAGGGCGTGGCGGGTGCCGGTGACGGCGAGGTCGCGCGACGCTTCCAGGGCGCTGTCGCGGCTGGTGTCCTGCCATTGTTGCCAACCCGTCCACGCCAGCCATAGCGCCAGCAGCACGCACAGGCCGGCCAGCAGCGGCAGCAACGGCCGCAGGTGCGCGGTTGGCAGGCGCCGGCGTGGTTTGGACTCGTCGCTCATTGCATTCCCCTCATGGCACGCCGGTCAACGCAGGCCGGTGTGGCCGAAACCACCACTGCCGCGGGCGCTGTCTTCGAAAGTATCCACCACTTGCAAGCTGGCACGCACGATCGGCAGCAGCAGCAACTGCGCGATGCGGTCGCCCGGTTCGATCCGGAACGCAGCGCTGCCACGGTTCCAGGCGCTGATCAGCAGCGGGCCCTGGTAGTCGGCGTCGATCAGCCCGGTGCCGTTGCCCAGCACGATGCCATGCTTGTGGCCCAGTCCCGAGCGCGGCAGCACCAGCGCGCACAGGCCCGGATCGCGCAGGTGGATCGCCAGCCCCGAGGGCACCAGCGCGGCAGCGCCGGGCGCCAGGTCCAGCGGTGCGTCGAGCGCGGCGCGCAGGTCCAGCGCCGCGCTGGCGCCGGTGGCGTAGTCGGGCAGCGGCCACAGGCTGCCGAAGCGGGCGTCGAGCAGCTTGACCTCGAGCAGGTGCGGCGAAGGTGCGATCGCGCTCATGGCATGGGGTCCGGATGCGGGGTGTTCATGGGGCGCGGTCCGGCGGCGTGCGGACCGGAAGCGTGCCATCCACGCGCACGTCGTCGCGTTGCGTGCGCGGCAGGCGGGCGGCGACCAGGTCCAGCAGCTCGCCCGCCAGCTGCGTCTTCGGCGCCGGGCCGAGCGCGCGTTCGAACTGCGCGCCGTAGACGGTGAGCGCATTGCTCTCGCTCTCGAAGCCGCTGCCGGCGACCCCGACCAGGTTGGCGGCGACCAGGTCCAGCTGTTTGCGCGCCAGCTTGTCGCGGGCGTAGTGCGCGACGTCGTGCGTTTCGGCCGCGAACCCGACCACCAGTCGCGGACGCGGCGCGTGGCGGGCGACGCTGGCCAGGATGTCGGGCGTGCGCACCAGTTCCAGCACCAGGCCGTCGCCGTCGCCGGATTTCTTGAGCTTGCGCGGCGCTGCCTGCGCGGGCGCGAAGTCGGCGACCGCCGCCGCGCCGATGTAGACGTCGGCCGGCAGCGCGGCGAGCACCGCGGCCTGCATCTGCGCCGCCGAGCGCACGTCGATCCGGGTCACGCCGGCGGGCGTGTCCAGGTGCACGGGACCTGCAACCAGCACCACCTGCGCGCCGCGCTGCGCCGCGGCGGCGGCGATCGCGAATCCCATCCGGCCGCTGGAGCGGTTGCCGATGAAGCGCACCGGATCGATGTCCTCGTAGGTCGGGCCGGCGCTGACCACGATGCGGGTGCCACGCAGCGACGCCGTCAAGCGGCCGGCTCCTGCAGCGCGGTCACGATCGCGTCGGGTTCGCGCAACCGGCCGGGGCCGAACTCGCCGCAGGCCTGGGCGCCGTCGTCCGGACCGATCACCTGCACGCCGCGCGCGCGCAACAGCGCCACGTTGGCCTGGGTCGCCGGATGCAGCCACATCCGATGGTTCATCGCCGGCGCCACCGCCAGCGGCGCGGTGGTGGCCAGGCACAGCGTGCTGACCAGGTCGTCGGCCAGGCCGTGGGCGAGCTTGGCCAGGGTGTTGGCGGTCGCCGGCGCGATCAGCACCAGCTCCGCCCAGCGCGCGAGTTCGATGTGGCCCATCGCGGCCTCGGCGGCCTCGTCCCAGAGCGCGCTGCGCACGCTGCGGCCGGAGACGGCCTGCAGGCTCGGCGCACCGATGAACTGCAGCGCGTTGGCGGTCATTGCCACCTGCACCTCGGCCCCGGCATCGCGCAGGCGACGCACCAGCTCGACCGCCTTGTAGGCCGCGATCCCGCCGCACACGCACAACAGCACCCGGCGCGGCGCCAGCGAGGCGGTCGACGAGGGCGAAGTGGCGCCGGCTGCGGCCATGCGGTCGGAAAATTCCTACAGCGGAAGCGGCGTTTAGCTTACCCGAAGCGCCACCGGCGTCCGATGCCGGTGGCGCCGTGCGCGGCGCACGCTGCGGCCATGCACATCCACGACTGGCCCGCACTCGAACGCCCCCGCGAAAAGCTCCTCGCCCGCGGCGCCGGGGTGTTGTCGGATGCCGAGTTGCTGGCGTTGTTCCTGGGGTCTGGCCTGCGTGGGCAGGACGCCGTCACCACCGCGCGCGGCCTGCTCGCCGCGCACGGTCCGCTGCGGGTGTTGCTGGAGCGCAGCGCAGCGGAACTGGCCGAGCTGCCAGGTCTCGGCCCTGCCCGCGCATGCCAGCTTTCGGCCGCACTGGAGCTGTGCAACCGCTATCTCGCCGCCGGCCTGGAGCGCGGCGAGGCGATGACCGATCCGGGCGCCGCCGGGCGCTATTTCGCCCAGCGCCTGCGCGGGCATCCGCAGGAAGTCTTCGCCGCGCTGTTCATGGATACGCGGCACCGGGCGCTGGCGTTCGAGGAACTGTTCCGCGGCACCGTTGACGGCGCCGAGGTGCATCCGCGCGAAGTCGTCCGTCGCGCGCTGGCGCACAACGCCGCGGCGATCATCGTCGGCCACAACCATCCCAGCGGCAGCGCCGAACCCAGCGCCGCCGACCGCGCGGTCACCGCGCGCCTAAAACAGTCGCTGGCGCTGGTCGACGTGCGGCTGCTGGATCATTTCGTGATCGGCGACGGCGCGCCCGTCTCGCTGGCCGCGCGCGGCTGGGTCTGACCGACTGCAGCGCGCGATCAGGTCGCCGGCGCTGCTCTTGGTAGGAGCGCCTTCAGGCGCGAGCTCGCCGGGCTTCCGCTACGGTGACGTGCCAGTGTCAGACGTGGAAAGCTCGCGCTTGAAGGCGCCGCTGCCGAATCCGCCTTCGGGCCGGCGTGGCGCCGCTTCAGATCCACCGCCGCCAGCGCGCGAGCCCGGTGCCGACCACCGCGATCACCAGCATCGCCACGATCGCGCCCCAGAAGCCGCGTTGCCCGCTGTCGAACAACGGCGCCTTGAAGTTCATCCCCAGCGCGCCGACCACCACCGCCAGCGAGCCCAGCAGCACGGTGACGAAGGTCAGCACGCGCATGGTGTCGTTGGTGCGTTCGGCGCTGCGGGTGGTGAACAGTTCGAAGCTGCCGACCACCAGTTCGCGGGTGTTCTCCACCGCATCCATCGCCCGCTCGAAGTGCGCCTCCAGCGCGCGGAAATGGCGGTCGGCGACGCCATCCTCGCTGGGGCGGAAGTCCGGCCGCGCCAGCGAACCGAACACCTGCCGGTGCGGCGACAGCATCCGCCGCAGCCGCGAGGCGCCGCGGCGCAACTGCGCCAGTTCCGGCAGGCATTCCTGGTGGACCCTGCTGGACAGCACCGCGACTTCGAGCCGGTCGACCGCGGCCTCGAAGTCCGACACCGCGCGCAGGTAGCTGTCCACCACCCAGTCCAGCAAGGACGCGGCGAAGCTTTCGGCGCTCAGGGTGCCGATCCGGGTGTCGGCGCGCTCGCGGTCGCGCAGCTGGTCGATCAGCGCCAGCGGCCCGCGATGCAGGCTGACCACGAAGTTGGCGCCGCACACGATCGCCAGCACGCGGCCGCCGAAGCGCAGCTGGCCTTCGTGCTCGACCGCCACCACCTGGGCCAGGAACCAGTCGCCGACGTTCTGCAGGCGGGTGGTGCTGCCGCGCTCGCGCAGGATCGCCAGCGCGTCCTCGCCCAGGCCCAGCCGCTGTACCAGGTCGGGCAGCAACGCATCGGCGCCCCCGGCGTCGTCGTCCTCGACGTCGACCCACAACAGCTGGCGCTCGCCGACCCGGGTGCCATCGATCTGCGCCGGCTCCAGCGCACGATCGTCGCCGTCGGCATCGAACAGCAGCGCGCGCACCGCCGCCTGCGCTGGGTTGTGGCCTGGCGCCGATGCCGATGCCGATGGGGGCGACGGGTTGTGCGGTGCTGGTGCGAACTCCACTCGCTTCTCCATGGGCCCCGCGCCACGCGCAGTCGGTGCTGGCATGCACGCAACGCGCGGCGATGGCGACGATCATCGACAGCACCGCCGCGAAGGCCAGGTGAACCGTTGCGCGTCGTTGACGTGCGCGCACCAATGCTGCGACGCATGCGCGCGCCTTCCCCCCGCACCGGATCCGCGGACGCCATCGCCGAGCCGGTGCAGGCCGCCAGCGACGCCGGGCTGCGCTACGTCAGCGACGCCGCGCCCGGGCTGCGCCGCATTGCCGCGACATCGGGCAAGGGCTTCGCCTATCGTGACGACGACGGCGGGGTGGTTCGCGACGAGGCGACCCTGCGGCGGATCGCCTCGCTCGCGATCCCGCCGGCGTGGACGCAGGTGTGGATCTGTACCGATCCGCGCGGCCATCTGCAGGCCACCGGCCGCGACGCACGCGGTCGCAAGCAGTACCGCTACCACCGGCAGTGGAGCAGCGTCCGCGGCGATGGCAAGTTCGACCACATCGTCGCCTTCGCCAGCGTCCTGCCGAAACTGCGCCGCCAGTTGCGATGCCACCTGCGGGCCAGCGGGTTCCCGCGCGACAAGGTGCTGGCGATCGTGGTGTCGGTGCTGTCGGAGACCCTGATCCGGGTCGGCAACACCGCCTACGCGCGCAGCAATCGCTCCTACGGGCTGACCACGTTGCGTAACCGCCACGTCGCCTTCGTGCGTGGCGGGCGCGCGCGCTTCCAGTTCCGCGGCAAGGCGGGCAAGGAGCAGGACGTGGTGCTCGACGATGCGCGCCTGGTGGCGCTGCTGCGTCGCTGCCAGCAACTGCCGGGGCAGGCCCTGTTCCAGTACCGCGACGACGCCGGCGCGCTGGTGCCGGTGGATTCGGGCCAGGTCAACGCCTACCTGCGCGAGTGCACCGGGCAGGCCTTCACCGCCAAGGACTTCCGCACCTGGGGCGGCACCTTGGCGGCGTTCCAGCGTTTCGCGCGCACCGGCCTGCCCACGCGCGAAGACGGCACGCCTGCCGGCGAACGCGAACTCCTGGCGGTGGAGAAGGCCGTCATCCAGGACGTGGCCCGGGCGCTGGGCAACACGCCTTCGGTGTGCCGCAAGGCCTACATCGATCCGGCGGTGCTGGCCGGCTGGCGCGAGGGCCGGCTGCTGCGCCCGGACCAGGCCCCACGCGGGGAGCGGCAGTGGGAAGCTGCCGCACTGGCCTTCCTGAAACGGGCCCATCGCACAAAATCGCCGACGCGTCGCCGGACCGGGCCGGCAACCGGCGCCTGATGCGTTAGTGTCGCCCTGGGAGAGGGGCCATGAACGAGCTGCGCAACCTGCTGCTGGACTGCCGTGCGGCCCTGCGTCGCGCCGACGAGGCGTTCGACGACGGACCGCTGCGCCCGCGCATCGACCAGACCATCATCGCCATGGGCACCGCCAAGGGCCGCCGCCAGGACGACGTCCACACCCCGCCGACCTTCACCGCGCAGCAGGTGGCCTTCGCCTGGCAGCAGGCCGCGCGCGAACTGCACTTCACCCATCCGCAGATCTACGCCGAACTCGGCGCGTGGGTGCGCGACCGCCTCGGCGACGACACCCTGGTGGATCCGGCGGCCGAGTTGCTGCAGTTGCAGGCCCAGTTGCGCGAGCTGCAGGCCAGCAGCGCGGCACGCGAGGCCGAGCTGTCCGCGCTGCAGGCCACGCTGGCCGCCGCGGTGGCGCTGGACGGGACCGATGCCGACGGCAGTGAGGCCGAGCGCGCGCAGCGGCGGCTGCGGCTGCTGGTCGATGCCGCCAGCCATGGCAACGCACTGCCGCGTCCGAAGGAGGAACACCCGGACGACATCGCCCCCACCCGCGAGGAACTGCGCGCGGTGGCCGCGGGCACGCGCGTGTTCAGCGCCGCCGAGCGCGAGTGGTGCATCGGCGAGGCGGTGGTGCGCACCGCCTTCGAGCGCACGCCCGAGCAGTTGCTGGCCGACGGCGACCGCGCGCTGGCGCAACTGCTGCAGCAAGGCCCCTGAGACCGCGCGGGGCGTTCACTTCGCCTGCAACCGCCGGCCGCGACACTGCGCGTTCGTCGGCAAGCGGAGCGTGCCATGGCCAGATGCGATGTCTGCGGCAACGATTACGACAAGGCCTTCACCGTGCAGACGGTGTCCGGTGGCGGCACGTTCGATTCCTTCGAATGCGCGATCCACGCGCTGGCGCCGACCTGCGCGCATTGCCACTGCCGCATCATCGGCCACGGCGCCGAACACAATGGAATCTTCTACTGCTGCGCCCAGTGCGCCAAGCACGCGGGCGTGGTGGGCATCGACGATCGCATCTGAGCGCGTGCACCACGGCGTGCACCTGGGCGCGTCCACGCGGTCGGCTCAGCCGCAGCTGACACCCAGCACGACGTTGCCGGCATCGACCCGCACATCGACCCGCGCGGCGCTGTAGTCCATCGTCACCATCTGGCCCGGCTGGATGACGCGTACCACCTGGGCATCGCTGTCGCTGCGGATGCGCTCGAGGACCGCGGCCGTAGCGACCTTTCCGATCGCCCAGCGCGCGGGCGTCGCGTCGCAGGCGCGTCGCGCTGGCAGCGGGCCGCCGGTGTGCATCGGTTTACCCGCGCAGGCAGCGAGCGAAGTGGAGAGCAGCAGGCAGGCGGCGAGGGGAGGAACGGATGTTGTTCGCATGGGACTGGCTCCAATGGAAGGCATCAGGCGCGGACCGGTGGCAGTCCGGCTTCGCCCGCCTGGACCGTGCGCAGTTGCAGGCGCGCCAGCGCGGCCGTGTCGGGCGGGCCGATGCCCGGGTGCCGCCGGACGTGTGCAGGGTGACATGCGGTGGCACCGGAGCGTCTCACCCAGCAGGGGTGCCATCGCGTGACGGAGCCCGGCCAGTGTGCAGCCGCCGATGGTCGCGTGCAGTTCGCGCTTGCGCACGAAGGCCGCGCCGTCCAGGACCAGTTCGGCGGGGAGCGGGGGCCATGCCGCGTGCGCGATCGGCAGCAGCAGGGTCCGCGCCGCTGTCCAGCGCGGCGTGGCCGCTGCAATGGATGTCGGATCCTGGGCCATCCCGGTCCCCTGCGTGTGCGGCACAGGCGTCCGCAAGCCGGAGGCCCGTCCGGCGCCATCCTGCGGTCGGATCCGGCACGACTGCGTAAACTGCGCTGCCGACAGGATCCCCCGCGCATGCTGCGCCTGACCGACCTTACGCTGCCGCTGGACCACGATGCCGCCGCGCTGACCGCGGCGATCCTCGCACGCCTGGGCCTTGCGGCCGACGAACTGCGCGGCTACACCATCGCCAAGCGCAGCTACGACGCGCGCCGCCGTGGCGCGATCGCGCTGATCTATTCGGTCGACGTCGACACCCCGCGCGAGGCCGACCTCCTGCAGCGCCTGCAACGCGATGCCGCCGATGCCGGCCGTGGCGGCGATGCCGGCAAGGTCGGGCCGACACCGGATACGTCCTATCGCTTCGTCGCGCGCGCACCCGACGCACTGCCGTTGCGTCCGCTGGTGATCGGCATGGGTCCCTGCGGCCTGTTCGCGGCGCTGGTGCTGGCGCAGATGGGATTCCGCCCGATCGTGCTCGAACGCGGCAAGGACGTGCGCGAGCGCACGAAGGACACCTGGGGGCTGTGGCGGAAGAAGACCCTCGATCCGGAGTCCAACGTGCAGTTCGGCGAGGGCGGCGCCGGCACCTTCTCCGACGGCAAGCTCTACAGCCAGATCTCCGACAGGCACCACCACGGCCGCAAGGTGCTGACGGAGTTCGTCGCCGCCGGCGCACCGGAGGAGATCCTCTACGTCAGCAAGCCGCATATCGGCACGTTCCGACTGGTGTCGATGGTCGAGCACATGCGCGCGACGATCGAAGCGCTTGGCGGCGAAATCCGCTTCGGCCAGCGCGTCGACGACCTGCTGGTCGACAACGACAGCGCCGGGACGCGCCACGTGCGCGGCGTCGTGCTGGCCAGCGGCGAACAGCTGCGCGCCGACCACGTCGTGCTGGCGCTGGGCCACAGCGCGCGCGACACCTTCGCGATGCTGCACGCGCGCGGCGTGCGGGTGGAAGCAAAACCCTTCTCGATCGGTTTTCGCATCGAGCACCCGCAATCGCTGATCGACCAGGCGCGCTTCGGCCCGCAGGCCGGGCACCCGCTGCTCGGCGCGGCCGACTACAAGCTGGTGCACCACTGCCGCAACGGGCGCTCGGTCTACAGCTTCTGCATGTGCCCCGGCGGCACCGTGGTCGCGGCCGCGAGCGAGCCCGGGCGGGTGGTGACCAACGGCATGAGCCAGTACTCGCGCAACGAGCGCAACGCCAACGCGGCGATCGTGTGCGGCATCACGCCGGAGGATTTCGCGCCCTACGGCGAGGGCCCGCTCGCCGGCATCGCCTTGCAGCGGCATTGGGAATCGATCGCCTTCGCGCTCGGCGGCGGCGACTACGAGGCGCCGGGGCAGCTGGTCGGCGACTTCATCGCCAATCGCGCCTCCCAGGCCTTCGGCGACGTGCTGCCGTCGTATAAGCCAGGCGTGCGCCTGGGCGACCTCGACCAGGCACTGCCGCGCTACGCGATCGATGCGATCCGCGAAGCATTGCCGGCGTTCGACCGGCAACTGCGCGGCTTCGCCATGCACGATGCGATCCTGACCGGCGTGGAGACGCGCACGTCCTCGCCGGTGCGGATCACCCGCGGCGAGGACGGCCACAGCCTCAACACGCGCGGCCTGTTCCCGGCCGGTGAAGGCGCGGGGTATGCGGGGGGCATCCTCTCCGCCGGCGTCGATGGCATCCGCACCGCCGAGGCGGTGGCGCGCGACCTCGTGGCGCAGGGCCTGGCGCGCGCGGCCTGAACGCGGCGCGCGCACAATCGCATTGAACCTCCGCGGGAGTCGGCAATGAAGGAACGTGGCAACGGCAAGACCGAGGCGGACGACGCGCAGCGCCGGCTCGCGGTGCTGATCGACGCCGACAACGCACCGGCCTCGATGATCGAGGGCCTGTTGTCGGAGGTGGCCAAGTACGGCGTGGCCAGCGTCAAGCGCATCTATGGCGACTTCACCTCCACGCGCGCGTCGCAATGGAAGGAGAAGCTGCTCGAACACTCGATCAACCCGGTGCAGCAGTTCGCCTACACCAGCGGCAAGAACGCCACCGACAGCTCGCTGATCATCGACGCGATGGACCTGATGTACACCGGCCGCTTCGACGGCATGTGCCTGGTCTCCAGCGACAGCGACTTCACCCGCCTGGCGCAGCGCCTGCGCGAGGAAGGCCTGACCGTCTACGGCTTCGGCGAACACAAGACGCCGGTGGCATTCGTGCAGGCCTGCGACAAGTTCATCTACACCGAAGTGTTGCGCCAAGCGCCTGCGGCGTCCGCCAAGCCACCCGCGCGCAGGCCGGCGAAAGTCGCCAAGGCAGCCAATGCCATGACGACGCCGGCAGCGGCGACGAAGGCGACTGGACCCGCGGCGCCGATGCGGGCAAAGGCGGGCGGGCCGGAACCGCTGCCGCTGGACCTGATGCGCCGGGCGATCGAGGACGCCTCCGACGATGCGGGCTGGGCGCACCTGTCGGCGATCGGCAACTACCTGACCAAGATCCGTCCGGATTTCGATCCGCGCCTGCACGGGCACCGCAAGCTCAGCGACCTGGTGCGCGCGCATCCGCGCCACTTCGCGATCGAGGAGCGCGCCGGCGCCGGCGGCAGCAAATCGATCTACGTGCGCGCGCTGGACTGACGTGCACGCGCCGCCACCGCGCGTCAAACCCTTCTCGCCGGCCTGCGAGCGCAACCGCGAGCCGATCCTGGCGGTGCTGCGCGAGGCCTTCGCCGCGCGCCGGCGGGTGCTCGAGATCGGCAGCGGCAGCGGCCAGCACGCGGTGCATTTCGCCGCGGCGATGCCGTGGCTGCAATGGCAATGCTCGGATGTCGCCAGCAACCTCGCCGGCATCGCCGCGTGGCTCGACGACGCGGGCCTGCCGAACACGCCGGCACCCATCGCGCTCGATGTCGCCCGTGATCCGTGGCCATCAGCGTCCTTCGATGCGGTGTTCACCGCCAACAGCCTGCACATCATGGACTGGGCGTCGGTGCAGGCACTGTTCGCCGGGCTGGTACGGGTGCTCGCCGACGAGGCGACCGTCGTCGCCTACGGCCCGTTCAATCGCGGCGGCGGGTACACCAGCGACAGCAACCGCGAATTCGATGCCTGGCTGAAGGCGCGCGATGCCCGCTCCGGCATCCGCGATGCGGAAGCCGTCGATGCACTCGCGCGTGATGCCGGACTGACACTCGCCGGCGACATCGCCATGCCGGCCAACAACCGCTGCCTCATCTGGCAGCGGGGCTGACCACCGCGACGTCCGTCACCGGCGGCAACGCACGCGGCGCGCCCCACGCTTGCCGCTGCACGATCGGCATCAGCGCGGTGGTGAAGCGGGTCGCTTCCGGCGCCGAAAGATGCGACCACTCGGGTTGCACGTAACCCTGCAGTTGCGGGTAATCCTCGAAGTGGATGCCCGCCGCGCCGGTGCGTCGCAGCAGCACGTCCCAGGTCAGCCGGCGCGGGAAGTATTTGTCCTCGTAGGCGTGGTAGGGGCCGATGCTCGGCGGGCGCAGGAACAGCACCTGCACGCCGCGCGCACGCAGGGTCGCGATCGCGGCGACCGCCTTGTCGATCTGGGTGTCGATGACCTTGCGCGACTTGGCCGGCGTGTCCATTCCCGGCGGCGGCGCGCCGAAATCCTCCGCCCAGATGCTGCGTGCCAGCGCACGGTACTGCGGATCGGTTTCCAGCTTGTGCCACATGTGCGAATTGCGGTCGGCCTCCTGCACCAGCAGCTTGCGCACGCGCGTGCTCTTGCGGCTGCCGGGCCGCAGCGGCCATGCCTGCCGGTTCACCACCGTGGGCAGGGCGAAGTCGCTGTCGTAGAACGCGAAATAGGGTTCGACCAGGTGCCGCGCCAGCCACGTGCCCGCGCGCTGCGCGGGCGTGCGCTTGTGGAAGTCGGCGATCGCGTCGCCGCGGTAGGCGAAGCCGCTGAAGAAGATGTCCGGCGCCACGCCCACCAGCACGCGCCCGGTGAAGTCAGGGTCCGCGGCGAGATCCTCCAATACCGGCACCGGCGACGTACCTTCGAGCGCGAGCTGGATCGGCCGCTCGCCGGTCGCCTGCTGCCACACCGGCAACTGCACGTCGAACAGCACCCGCGAGGCGCCGGTCAACACCGTCGCATCGCCTTCGCCGTTGTCGATGCGCGCGCGCTGCAGCGCCCAGGCGTCGTTGCCGTTGTGGTAACCCGGCACCGCGCCGAACGCGCGCCAGTACGCTTCCCAGCCGACGAGCGCGAGCGCGGCCAGCACGATCGCGGTGACGAAGATGCGCGACCAGGGCTGTGGCGGGATGTCGCGCTCGGGCACCGGCTGCGCGACGCCGGGGCGATCGGAGGCGGTCTGGCGCACGAAGCCCGGGCGCACGAAATGCTCGCCCGCACCGGGCCCGGGCAGGGGACTGCCGGGCGCCGTCAATGGAATCCCGATCGACGCCGCAGCCGCGGCCATCGCCGGTTCGGCATTCGCGGGCGCGGCCACGTCAGAACTGGAAATAGATGAAGGCATTGCCCGACCCCTGCGTGATCACGATCGCGAACAACATCGCCGCCCAGCCGACCGAGACGACCGCGGCCGGTGTGCGCGCGATGGCGGTTTCCAGCGTGCGTTCGCGCATCCACCAGTGCGCGGTAACGAGTCCCAGGATGATCACGGCGGTGAGCACCAGCCCCGACGTGGCCACGATCGGCGCCGCCCGCGCATGCGCGCCGAACATCCCGCCGAGCAGGCTCCAGGCCTTGGCGAAACCGTGCGCGCGGAAGAACACCCAGGTGACGTTGACCAGCGCGTAGGTCAGCAGCGCGAACGCGAACAGCATCCACGGCCCCGGCCGGTAGCCGGCGAAGCGCGAGCGCAACAGGCGCTCGCCGGCAAGATACGTCCCGTGCAGGCCGCCCCAGACAACGAACGTCCAGCTCGCGCCATGCCACAGCCCGCCGAGCAGCATCGTCGCCATCAGCGCCATGTAGGTGCGCGCCTCGCCGTGGCGATTGCCGCCGAGCGGGATGTAGACGTAGTCGCGCAGCCACGCCGACAGGGTGATGTGCCAGCGGCGCCAGAAATCCGAGAAGCCGATCGCCGCGTACGGAAAGCGGAAGTTGTCCGGCATCGCGAAGCCCAGGCACATGGCGACGCCGATCGCGGTGGTCGAGTAGCCGGCGAAGTCGCAGAAGATCTGTCCGCTGAAGGCCAGCGTGCCGATCCACGCATCGAGCGCGCCGGCGAGCTTGTCGCCGTCGTAGACCTGTTCGGCGATGGGTGCGAGGAAGCCGTCGGCCAGCACGACCTTCTGGAACATGCCCAGCGTCACCAGCGCCAGGCCGAAGCGCAGCATGTCCGGCGTCGCCTGCCGCGGCTGCGCGAACTGCGGCACGAGTTCGGTCGGACGCATGATCGGCCCGGCGACCAGGTGCGGGAAGAAGGTGACGAACAGCGCGTAGTCGAGGAACGAGGTCGCCGGTTTCGCGCGCCTCAAATACACATCCAGCGTGTAGGACATCGTCGCGAAGGTGTAGAACGAGATGCCGACCGGCAACACGATGTCGAACGCCGGAGCCTGGTACTGCACGCCGACGCTCGCGGCCAGCGCGGTGAAGTTCGCGAGCAGGAAGCCGCCGTACTTGAAGTAGCCGAGCATGCCCAGGTTGGCGACCACCGACAGCAGCATCCATGCCCGCCGCGCCGCCGGGCGCTGCGCGTGCACGAGCTTCTGCGCCGCGTACCAGTCGACCACGGTGGAGATCCACAGCAGCAGCACGAACGGCGGATTCCACGCCGCGTAGAACAGGTAGCTGGCGAGCAGCAGGTTGAACTTCTTCGTGGTCCAGCCCAGCGGCAGCCGCTGCATGCCCAGCACGCAGGCGAAGAACACCAGGAAGGTGAGCGAATTGAAGACCATGGCCGCCTGCCGCGCGGCCGTCGGCGGCCGTGATGGGGGAAGCAACGCCCTGCGCTCCGCGGGGCGGCCAGCGGGGGCGGGCTCGGGTCGGCCCGGAACGTGACCGGATTGGCAGCGCCCATGGCCTCTGGGGGATGCGCGTCACGCCCCGGCCGCTAGGATTCGGGGATTGCCTGCCAGGAGTCCCGCATGACTGCTTGCCTCGACGCGCGCGTCGCGTTGCCACTGTTGCTGCTCACCGGCCTGGTGGCGGGGCCGGCGCTGGCGCAGACCGCGCCGCCGGCCGACACGCCCTATGCACCGGGCACGATCCGCATCGCCGTCGATGCCACCGACCTGTCGCAGCGGATCTTCAAGGTCCGCGAGACCATCCCGGTCGCCGCCGGCGAGCTGACCCTGCTGTATCCGCAGTGGCTGCCCGGCAATCACTCCCCGTCGGGCCCGATCGACAAGCTCGCCGGCCTGCGCATCACGGCCGACGACGGCAGCGCCAATGGCAAGCCGCTCACCTGGCGCCGCGATCCCCTGGACGTCTACGCCTTCCACGTCGACGTGCCCGCCGGCGTGTCCTCGATCCGCGCGGATTACCAATACCTGACGCCGACCGACGGCTCGCAGGGCCGGGTGGTGATGACGCCGAACATGCTCAACCTGCAATGGAACGCGGTGGTGCTGTATCCGGCCGGGCATTACGCGCACCAGATCCAGTACGACGCCAGCGTGACCTATCCGGCCGGCTTCACCGCCGCGAGCGCTTTGGACCTCGCCAGCGGCGATGGCAACGGCAGCGCGACCGGCACCGCGCATTACGCGCCGGTACCGCTGGACATCCTGGTCGACTCGCCGGTCTACGCCGGGCGCTACTTCAAGCAGTTCGAACTGAACCCTGGCGCCAAGGTGCCGGTGCGCCTGAACGTAGTCGCCGACGCGCCGCGGTTCCTGGAGACCAAGCCCGAGCAGGTCGCGCAGCACCGCGCACTGGTGGCGCAGGCGCTCAAGCTCTACGGCGCCCAGCACTACGACCACTACGACTTCCTGTTCTCGTTGTCCGGCCAGATGGGCGGCAACGGCCTGGAGCACCAGCGCTCGAGCGAAGACGGCGAGGACAGCGATTACTTCAGCGAGTGGAATGCGAAGGTCGGGTTCAGCGACCTGCTCGCGCACGAGTACACGCACTCGTGGAACGGCAAGTTCCGTCGTCCCGCGGACCTGTGGACGCCGAATTACAACGTGCCGATGCAGGACAGCCTGCTGTGGGTGTACGAAGGCCAGACCCAGTACTGGGGCAACGTGCTGACCGCGCGCAGCGGCCTGCGCCCGCTGCCGGCCTCGCGCGATGCGCTGGCGCTGGTCGTTGCCGCCTACACCGACAACCGCCCGGGCCTGTCCTGGCGCGCGGTGCAGGACACCACCAACGATCCGATCATTTCCCAGCGCCGGCCCAAGCCCTACCGCAACTACCAGCTCAGTGAGGATTACTACTCGGCCGGGCAGCTGATCTGGCTCGCCGTCGACGCGCGCATCCGCAAGCTCAGCAACGACCACAAGTCGCTGGACGATTTCGCGCGCGCATTCTTCGGCGTCGACGACGGCGTGTGGAAGACGCAGAAGCCCTACACCTTCGAGGACGTCGTGGCCACGCTCGACGGCGTCGTTGCCAGCGACTGGGCGACGTTCCTGCGCGAGCGCCTGGACGGCAAGGTGCCGTTCGCGTCCAGCGTCGAGGCCACGGGCTGGAAGCTCGTCTACTCCGACACGCCCAGCGACTACGCCAAGGCCTTGCAGAAGGACAACAAGGGCGCGGCCGATTTCGTGTACTCGCTCGGCTTCGCGATCGACAAGGACGGCAAGCTCGGCGACGTGCGCTGGGACAGCCCGGCGTTCAACGCGGGCCTGGGCACCGGCGCGACCGTGGTCGCGGTCAACGGCCTGGGCTACGACAAGGCGACGCTCGAGGATGCGCTCAAGGCGGCGAAGACCGACAAGGCGCCGTTGCACTTCCTGGTGCGGGAGTTCAACCGCTATCGCACGGTCGACGTCGACTACCACGACGGCCTGCGCTACCCGCACCTGGAGCGCATCGTGGGCACGCCGGACTACCTGACGCAGATCTTCGCCGCTCGCAAATAATGCGCGCGAGCGGCCATGGGCCCGGGTGCGCTGCGCGTATCCGGGCCACGCCGGTTTGCACGATTGCGCTTCGGCAGGAGCGGCTTCTGCCGCGAGCTCTTCGGGGATGCGAGCCCCCGGGTGCGCTGCGCTGACCCGGGTTACGCCAATGTCGCCTGCCGGAGTGTCATCACGACCAGTGTCCGATCGGCGCCGGACGCCCCAGCAGGTAGCCCTGGCCGTAGCGGCAGCCCATCGCCAGCAGGGCGTCGCGCTGGGCCGCGGTCTCGATGCCTTCGGCCACCGCTTCCATCCCCAGCGCGCGCGCCAGCGCCAGGATCGAGACCACCACGGCATCGGAATTGCCTTCGCCGATGCCCAGGCGCGCGACGAAGCTGCGGTCGATCTTGACGCTGCGCAGCGGAAAGGTGTGCAGGTAGCTCAGCGACGAATAACCGGTGCCGAAGTCGTCCAGCGCCGCGCCAATGCCTTCGTCGCGAAGGCGCGCGAGGATGTCGCGCACGCCCTCGGGATCGTCCAGCAGCGAGCCCTCGGTGACTTCGATCACCAGCCGCGAGGGCGCCAGGCCCGTGCGCTGCAGCATCTGGGTCAGGCGCTGGCTGAAATCCTCGCGGCGGAAATGCAGCGGCGAGACATTGATGGTGAGGTAGTCGCGATCGCCGCGGCCGGCCATCAGCGCGCAGCTGTGCTCGAACATCCACCAGTCGATCGCCTCGATGCTGCCGCTGTCCTCGGCGATCGGCAGGAACTGGCCGGGCGCAAGCAGGCCGCGGGTCGGGTGGTTCCAGCGGATCAGCGCCTCGTAGCCCATCACCTCGTCGGTCTCCAGGCACTGGATCGGCTGGAAATACGGCTCGAACTGGTCGTGCTGCAGGGCCACGCGCAGGTCGCGCTCCATTTCCAGCACGTCGACCGCATGCTTCTGCAGCGACACGTCGAACAATTCGAAACGCTTGCGTCCCAGTTCCTTGGCCCGGTACAGGGCAACGTCGGCATCGCGCAGCACGTCGTCGGCGTTCTGGTAGGTGGCGTCGGTGATCGCGATGCCGATGCTCGCCGAGGGCTCCAGTTCCTTGCCGGCCACCAGCAGCGGCTCACCGAGCTTTTCCAGCAGGCGCTGGGCGACCTTGACCGCGGTTTCCGGCACCGGCACCTGTTCGAGCAGGATCGCGAACTCATCGCCCGACAGGCGCGACACCAGGTCGGGATCGCGCACGCAGGCCTGCAGGCGCCGGGCGACTTCGCGCAGCATCTCGTCGCCGGCCAGGTGCCCGAGGCTGTCGTTGACCACCTTGAAGCGATCGATGTCCAGGTAGAGCAACGCGCCCTTGCGGTGCGGCTCGCGACGCAGCAACCCGAGCACGCGCTCCAGCCGCTCGCGCAGGTAGCCGCGGTTGGGCAGCCCCGTCAGTGCGTCGTGCATCACCTCGTGCTTGAGCTGCTCCTGGATGCGTTCGCGCTCGTGGATTTCCTTGCGCAGTTCCAGGGTGCGCGCGGCGACGCGTTCCTCCAGCTGCTCCAGGCTGCGCTGCTGGATCTGCGCGGCGCGGCGGCGGCTGAGGCTGTTGGCCAGCTGCGAGGCGACGAAGCTCAGCAGCTCGCGGTCGGCTGGCCCATAGCGCACGCTCGGCGTGTAGCTCTGCACCGCGACCAGGCCGATGGTGTCCTCGCCGGCCAGCAGCGGCGCGCCGAGCCAGCTCAAGGCCGGGTCGCCGGCCACCTGCAGCTCGATCTCGCCGCGCCGTGCGAGCGCGGTGATGTCCTCCGACGTGCCCATGAACACGTCGCCCTCGCGCATGACGTATTCGCTCAACCCGCGCCCGAGCGGACGCGTCTGCCCGCTGCGCCCGCGCACGTCGACGTAGTAGGGGAATTCCAGCGCGTCGCCTGCCTCGTTGAGCAGGGCGATGAAGAAGTTCTCGGCATTGAGCAGTTCGCCGACGACCTCGTGCACGCGGCGGTAGAACTGCGCCTGGCTGATGTCGGCCGTCGCCATCTGCGCCAGCTGGAACAGCACCGCCTGCAGGCGCTCGGCGCGCTGGCGCTCGACGATCTCCAATTGCAGGCCGCGGTTGGCATCGGCCAGCTCCTGCGTGCGCAGCTTCACCGAGCGTTCGAGCTCGACCTTGCCCTGCTTGCGTTCCAGCGCGGTGAGGATGTGGCTGCCGACGAACGACAACAGCGCCATGTCGTTGGCGTCGTAACCGATCCCGGGCTCGTAGCTCTGCACCACCAGTGCGCCGCGGACCTGGCCATCGCGCAGCATCGGCACCCCGAGCCAGTCGTTGCCGTCGGGGCCGTGGATGTTGAGCGGGCCGGAGATCTGCTTCAGCAGCGACGGCGTGTCGCCCATCAGCGGCTTGCCGTCGCGGATCACGTACCAGGTGAGCGTGTTCTCGCGCGAGGCCAGCGGGATCTCCAGCTCCGGGTCGCGCGGCGCGGTGTCCTCGACATCGGCGAAATACAGGAAGCGGATCGTCTCGCGCTCCGGGTCGCGCAGCACCAGGAAGAAGTTCTCCGCGTACATCAACGTGCCGATGATCGCGTGGATCTCGCGCAGCATCTCCGACATCGGGCGCTCGGAGCCGGCAAGGTTGGAGATCGCGAACAGCGCGCGCTGCAGTTGTTCCGAATGCACCAGCCGCGCATTGCTGGCTTCCAGCTCGGCCATCTTCAGCGACCGCGACAGCAACCGCCCGGCGATCGCCAGCGGCGACGCGAGCGCCTGCAGCACGTCGCCCGCGCGACCCGGATCGCAGGCCAGCACCAGCACGTGGGGGGAGGGCGGAAGCGGCGCGGCGGTCGCGCTGCCGTCGCCGGTGGATAGCGCGGTCCCGGTGCGCAGGGCCGTGCCCGCGAGTGCGAGCAGGTCCTCGCTGCCCGCGGCCGGGCCCCCGGCGACCAGCGCCAGGGTGTCATTTTCGGCCTGCGCCAGCCATGCGTCGCAACAGCCGGGTGTTCCGGCGGCGATGGCAAGCAGGCGCGTGGCCAGCGTATCGACGGTGTCGGCGGCGACCAGCGGTTCGAACCAGGCGGGCGCCGCGGGCGTCCCGGGGCCGGTCATCGGTGGCGGCGATCCATTCACGTCTGCCTCATTTAGCACACGCGCCCTCGGCGTGGGCGTGACGCAGGGCGCGCTGCCGGTGCGGCCGGCGTGGCGATGCCATCACTGGCCGGCGCTCGCGCGGCGCATCGACAACGCGACTGGAGGCGCGGAACTGACGGGCGCCGGTCGCTAAGGTGTGGCTTGACGCGGATCGTGCAGGGCTGGCCAGTAGCGCGGCATGGTGCCAGCATCGGTTCACCGGCGATCCGCGATCATCGGTTTCCCGTGCCGTGCGGGTTCGTGCAACGAGGTACTTGCGTGTGTCGTGGCGTGATCGTGTAGTTCCCCGGCGTGCCGATCACGGCCGCGCCGCTCCAGGCCACGCCAGTGCGGCGGCTGCCTCCCCGGACCCTGCCGCGCCGCTGCGCGCCATCGTGCGCCGCGCCGGGGGCGGTGGCGCGCCAGCCCAGCGGGCGGGTCGTGGCCACGTTGCCGCTGCGATGGCAGGCA
>NZ_JAANOY010000036.1 GCF_011320095.1 Cognatiluteimonas telluris
CGGCGCCATCCCCGTCGACTTCGCCACCGGCCGTGGCGGCGGGGCCGGTCGCGCGGTCGCCGGCGCCGGCGACCGCGGCATCGCCATCCGCGGTTCCGGCCCCGGCCTGGCAATGGTTGCGCGACGCCTTCGATGACGCCGACCGCGGCCAGCTGGACGTTGGCGCCTACCCCGCGCTGATCGGTCATCCCGGCAGCCCGGTCCGTGGCTGGGTGCGGTACGCCCAGCTGCGGCACGACCTCACCACCCTGTCCGCCGCGCAGGCCAAGGCCTTTCTCGACGACAACGCCGACGACCCCGCGTTGCAGCAGACGTTTCGCGAGACCTGGCTCGGCGAGGTGGCGCGCCGCGCGGATTGGCCGGCCTTCCGCGCCGCGTGGGTGCCCTCGATCACCGCCACCCCGCTGCGCTGCGCCGAGCTCAACGCGCGCCTGGCCACCGGCGCGGCCGACGCGCAATGGGTGTCCGATGCGCAGTCGCTGTGGCGCAGCACCGGCAAGTCGCTGCCTGATGCCTGCGACGCGCCGTTCGCGGCGCTCGCCACCCGCGGAGGGCTGACGCCGGCGCTGCGTTGGGAACGCATCGACAAGGCCGCCGGCGAGTGGAATGCCGGCGTGATGCGTGCGGCGGCGCAAGGCCTGCCGGGGGCCGACCTGGCCCTGGCGCTGGAATACGCCGCCGGCATGGACCGCCTCGACGATCGCGCGCTGCAGTGGCCGCTGACGCCACGCAGCCGCTGGGTGGCCTCGCAAGCGCTGGCGCGGCTGGGCAAGGACGATCCGGACGCGGCCGAGGCGCTGCTGCCGAAGTTCTCCCGGGCCCTGGGTTTCGAAGAGGCCGACCGCGGCCGGGTGCTGTACCAGGTCGCGCTGTGGACGGTGGCGTCCTACGGCCCGGCGTCGGCGCGGCGGCTGGCGGCGGTGCCCGACAGCGCCTACGACGCGCGCCTGCACGAATGGCAGGTGCGTGAAGCAATGGCGCGTTCGGACTGGCCGGCGGCGCTCAAGGCCATCCAGCGCATGCCCGACGCGCAGCGGCAGGATTCGCGCTGGACCTATTTCGAAGCCCGGCTGCTGGAACTCACCGGCGACAAGGCCGGCGCGCAGGCGGCGTACCGGCGCGCCGCGCGCGAACCGCAGTTCCATGGCTTCCTCGCCGCCGACCGCATCGGCCAGCCGTACGCGCTGTGTCCGTGGCTGCCGCAGGACAGCGCCGCGGACAAGGCGATCGTGGCCAGGGATCCGGCGCTGGTGCGCGCGATGCAGCTGTATCGCGTCGATCGCAAGGCCTGGGCCGAGCGCGAATGGAACGACGCCATCGGCCGCTTCGACGACACCCATCGACGGCTCGCGGTGGAGGTGGCGCAGGACAATGGCTGGTTCGATCGCGCGGTGTTCGCGCTGGGCCGCAATCCCGACGAATTGCGCCTGTATGCGCTGCGCTTCCCGCTGCACCACGACCAGGCGATCCGGCGCGAAGCGGCGAAAAACCGCCTTGATCCGGCGTGGATGGCGGCCGAGATCCGCGCCGAGAGCGTGTTCAATCCCGATGCCCGTTCCGGCGCCAACGCGCTGGGACTGATGCAGGTGGTGCCGGCGACCGCGATGAGCGTCGCGCAGCGGATCGGCATGCCGTGGACCGGCGCCGACAGCCTCTACGACCCGGACATCAACATCGCGTTGGGCACGGCCTACATGCGCCAGTTGCTGGACAAGTACGGCGGCCAGCCCTACGTCGCCATCGCCGGCTACAACGCCGGTCCGGTGCCGGTGCAGCGCTGGCAATCGCAGCGGCCGGGGATGGATCCGGATTTCTGGATCGAGACCATCAGCTACAAGGAAACCCGCGAGTACGTCGCCCGCGTGCTCGCCTTCAGCACCATCTACGACTGGCGCCTGGACGGCAGCGCGGTGCCGCTGGACGACCGCATGCGCGGCGTGCAGGGCGGCAAGCGCAAGTCGTTCACGTGTCCGCTGGAGGCAGTCGCACCGAAGTGACGGCACGCAAGTCCGTTTCCGGGCGCGCGGCGGCGCGGTGGGCGCCTTGGCATGGCGGGTGCAGGACAATCGCGCCTTGAAGGCGTGTCGGCTCGAACGCGTCGTCCATGATGGCCCGTGCCATCATCGCGCGATGGAACCGATGCAGACCTACCTCGTCGGCGGCGCGGTGCGCGACCGCCTGCTCGGGCTGCCGGCGGGCGATCGCGATCATGTCGTCGTCGGCCAGACCCAGGACGCGATGCACGCGCGCGGCTTCCGGCCGGTCGGGCGCGATTTCCCGGTGTTCCTGCATCCCGACAGTGGCGAGGAATACGCGCTCGCGCGCACCGAGCGCAAATCCGGGCGGGGCTATCGCGGCTTCGTGGTCGATGCCGATCCGGCGGTGACGCTGGAAGACGATCTCGCTCGCCGCGATTTCACCATCAATGCGATCGCGCAGCGCATTCCCGACACCGCCAGCTGTGGCGATGGCGCGGATCCGGGCGAAGGCGACGCCGCCCTGGTCGATCCCTTCGGTGGCGTGCGCGACATCCAGGCGCGCGTGCTGCGCCACGTCGGTCCGGCGTTCGTCGAAGACCCGTTGCGGGTGCTGCGCGCGGCGCGCTTCATGGCGCGCTTCGCCTCGCTGGGCTTCACGGTGGCGCCGGAAACGATGGCGTTGATGCGGGCGATGGTCGCCAGCGGCGAACTGGCCGAGCTCGTGCCCGAACGCGTGTGGCAGGAGCTCGCGCGCGCACTGGCCTCGACGACGCCATCGGCCTTCCTGCGCACGTTGCGCGACTGCGGCGCGCTGGCGGTGGTGCTGCCAGAAGTCGATGCGCTGTATGGCGTGCCGCAACGCGCCGAATACCATCCCGAAGTCGACACCGGCGTGCACGTGGAGCTGGTCTGCGACATGGCCGCGCGGCTTGCACCGGGCGATGCGTTGATCGGGTTCGCGGCGCTCACCCACGACCTGGGCAAGGCGCTGACGCCGGAAGACGTGCTGCCGAGGCATCTGGGCCACGAAAGCGCCGGCGTCGCGCCGCTGCGCACGCTGTGCGAGCGGCTGAAGGTGCCACAGGCGCAGCGCCAGCTGGCGACGCTGGTGTGCCGCGAACACCTGAACATCCATCGCCTGTTCGAGCTGCGCGCCAGCACCGTGCACGACCTGCTCGCGCGCTGCGATGGCTTCCGCCAGCCGGCGCGTATCGCGCAACTGGCGATCGCGTGCGAAGCCGACAAGCGCGGTCGCGCCGGGCTTGCCGACGAGCCGTACCCGCAGGCCGTCGAACTGCTGCGCCTGCTGGCCGCGGCGGCCGCCGTGCGTGCCGGCGATGTCGCGCGCGAAGGCCTCGAAGGTCCCGCGCTGGGCGAGGCGTTGCGACGTGCGCGGGTGCGGGCGATCGAAGCGGCGCGCACGCCGCCGCCAGCCGGTTAGGCAGGATCGGATGCGCGCCGCGGTCGGGCCAGCGGCCCGCGTGGCACCGTCAACTCATTCGGCCGTGGTCGGATCGATGATGCTGCTGACCTGGCTCACCGCATTGGCGGGAAAGCCGCCCAGCCGCGCGTGCTCGCGCACGCTTGCCTCGTCCGGCGCCAGATAGACGCAGTAGATCTTGTCGGCGGTGACGTAGCTCTGCTGCCACTGCACCTGCGGGCCCATCTCGCGCAGCACCCCGCAGGACTTCTGCGAGATCGCATGCAGCTCGTCGGGCGACAGCTGGCCGGCGCCGGGGATCTCGCGTTCGATGATGAACCGGGGCATGGGAGTCTCCTCCGGCGACGGGCCGGTCTCCAGCCAAACGCCGACCACCCGCCGGAACGGTCAACCCGCCGATCAGCGGCGTTGCAGGCGCAGCAGCAGGTCGCGCAGCGGGGTCAGCACGGTCGCCATCCCGATCGCCACCCCCAGGGAATTGGCCAGCGCATCGGCCGCGTCCATCTGCCGGGTAGCGGTGAACAGGCCCTGCGCGACTTCCAGTGCCACGCCCAGCACGACCAGGCCCAGTGCCGCGCGCCAAAGCGCGCGTCGCCCCGCGAACAGCTGCACCGCCGCCGCCGCGAGCAGCGCGTAGCCGCCGAGGTGTTCGACTTTGTCGCCCCCCGGCGGCACCACCGGCAGCAGGAATACCGGCAGCAACGACGCCACCACGGTTGCCACCAGGGCCGCGATCCACAGCCCCAGCCACAGCCGCGGATGGCGCAGCGGCTTGAGCACCGCGCCGCGCGCTGCTGCCGTCACAGGCGCCAGCTCAGATCACCGACGAGGAAGGCCGCGCCGAATTCGGCATCGCGCGCGAAGCCCATCGCCTGGAAGCGCTCGCCCATCTCGCCGGGCAGGGTCAGCCGCTTGGCTTCCTGGCGCAGGCGGTAGCGCCCGGCTTCGTCGTGCGCGCGCGCTTCGGCCTCCGCCAACCGCTGCTCCAGCCCGTTGCCGATCAAGAAGCTCGCCTGGGAGCAGTAGCCGCTGAAGTCGAAGCCTGCGCCCTGGCAGGCCTCGGCCAGCGCGGTGAAATCGACCGAGGCGGTCAGGTCCTGCAGGCCCGGCCAGGCGAACAGATCGTTGGACACGCGATGGCGATGGAAGGCGCGCAGGGTGCCGTCGCTGCGCGCCGTATCGTAGTACTCGCGACGCGGATGGCCGTAGTCGATGAACAGCAGCGCGCCACGGCGCAGGCCACCGATCACGGCCTGGATCCAGTACGGCAACTGCGGCAGCAGTTCGCTGCGGTAACCGTCAGGCAACGGTGCTTCGCGCTGGCGCTCGACATGACGCACCGCCGCGGCGAGCAACGCATCGGCCGGCTTGTCGACACGCACGAACCGGCCTTCGCCATCGAGCCCCACGCATTCCTCCATCACTTCGCCCTCGTGCAGGGTGAAGCGCGGTGTCGGCAGCGCATCGATGACTTCGTTGGCGAACACCACCCCGTCCCACGTCGGCTGCACCGGCCCGTCGAGCCATTCCACCAGGTCCAGCAGCAGCGGATTGAGCCGTTGCTGCAGCCGCTCGCGCTGGCGTTGGCGCAGCTCGGCACTGGGTTCCAGGATCGCGTAGCGGGCGGGCAGGGCATCGAGGGCGAGCAGGCGCTTGAGCGCGACTTCGGCGAAGGCGCCGCTGCCGCCACCGATCTCGAGGAACTGCGCCTCGGGCCCCAGCTGGCGCAGCACCGGCGCCACCGCGTCGGCGACGCAGGCGGCGAACAGCGGGCCGAGCTCGGGCGCGGTGACGAAGTCGCCGGCCGGCCCGAATTTCGTCGCGCCGGCGCTGTAGTAGCCCAGTCCCGGCGTGTACAGACACAGTTCCATGAAGCGCGAAAACGCGATCGCGCCGCCGCTGGCGAAGATCTGTTCCTGGATCCGCGCGCGCAGCCGCTCGCTGTGGGCCAGGGCATCGGCGTCGGGCGCGGCCGGCTCGCCGGCGCGCGGTTCCGGGACAGGTGGGTGGGGCGGCTCGGACATGGCGGACCAATGCAGGGACAATGCGCAGGATAGCCGCAGCCACGGGAGGGTCCGATGACACACGCCAGGCCGGTCGCCCTGGTCACTGGTGCGGCGCGCCGGATCGGCGCGGCCATCGCGCGCCGCCTGCACGCCAGCGGCTACGACATCGCCCTGCACCACCGCGACTCGGTGGCCGACGCGCAGGCGCTCGCGGCGGAGCTGGAGGCCGCACGCGCGGGCAGCGTGCAGTTGCTGCGCGCCGACCTGCTCGAGTTCGATCGCCTGGCCGAACTCGTCGCCGGCGTCGTCGGCCGCTTCGGCCGCCTCGACGCACTGGTCAACAATGCATCGGCATTCTTCCCGACCGACTTCGGCGCCACCACGCCCGCGCAGTGGGACCACTTGTTCGGCGCCAACGTGCGCGCGCCGTTCTTCCTCGCGCAGTCGGCCGCGCCGCACCTGCGCGCCAGCCGCGGCGCGATCGTCAACCTCACCGACATCCACGGCGAACAGCCGCTCGCCGGGCATGCCGTCTACGGCATGGGCAAGGCCGCGCTGATCCAGATGACGCGTGCGCTTGCGCTGGAGCTTGCACCGGACGTGCGCGTCAACGCGGTCTCGCCTGGCGCGATCCTGTGGCCCGAGTCCGGCAAGCCCGCCGCCGAACGCGACGCGATGCTTGCGCGCACGCCACTGGGCCGGATCGGCCGCGTCGAGGAAATCGCCGGCGCCGTGCAGTGGCTCGTGCGCGATGCGACCTACACCACCGGCCAGGTCATCCGCGTCGACGGCGGCCGGTCGCTGGCGCCGTAAACCACGCGAAAAGCGATCGGTAATCCGGCCGGCGCAGCGCACCCGGGTCATCGACCGCGCGCTTCCGGTGCAAGGTGTCGCGCGCTAGGCGTCGGCTCCTCTCGAGCATTCCGACGCCGCCTGCACGGTCACGCGCTCGCTTGACGTAGCTGCGCCGTGTCTCTACGCTCCGTCACGCGTTGTGATGGCGCGCCGGCAAGATGCCAGCGAGCCATCGCGTGCAAAGCGCTCGACCAGCCACCACGGCTTCGTCGCAGGGATCAGGGAAGATCAAGGAGAAAATTTCGGCAGGATGCCGACCACGCCCGACGCGGGCGTCACCAGGATGGTTCCACACCATCGCACCGCTCCAGTTCGCTGGAATCCGCCACGCAATGCCCGTCGCCTGGTCCCATCGTGGACCGCGCACGCGTGCGCACGCGCGGCACCACATTTCATTTTTTGGTGAAGCATGAAGCAGCCCTTGGCGGTTGTCGTCATCTGCAGCGTCCTGTCGGCCGGTTGCGCTACCCATTCCGCGCCGGGGATCTCCGGTCAATGGAAGCCGGTGAACCGGTTTCCGGCGTCCACACAGCCGATCCCACTGCACCCGGCCTATCTTTTCTATGCCGCACCCACGGACCGCACGCTCAAGACGATGCTCGAGCGCTGGGCGCTGGATTCGGGAATGTCGCTGGATTACCTGCACCCCTCGGACTTCACCCTCTACCAGCCCGTCGCCGACATCCGTGCGGTGGATCTCGGCCAGGCACTCGATGCCTTGAATGCCCTGTATGCCGCAAGTGGTGTTCGGATCAGCTTGCGTGGAAACGCCATCGTGGTGGATCCGCTGGCAGCTGCGCAGGCCGCCGATCCCAGCGGACAAACCACTGGTGCGCTGGCCGCGCATATTGCGGCGATGGTGATGGAAGCCCGCCAGCCATGACTCTCATGCAAGGCAACGCGAATCCGCAGGTCGACAAGGCGCTCGCACGCTCGATCGATTTCGAGCTCACGATCGCCGACCTCGCGCGGCGCAGCGAACGTCGCGCCTGGTGGGTCGCGGGCGCCGCGGTCCTGATGTCGCTGGTGCTCCTTGGCGGATACTTCTACCTGCTGCCGCTGAAGCAGAAAGTGCCGTACCTGGTCATGGCCGACGCCTATACCGGCACCAGCACGGTCGCCAGGCTGGCCGGTGACTTCACCGATGGCACGATTACCGCCAGCGAAGCGATCAACCGTAGCAACGTCGCGCACTTCATCCTCGCGCGCGAAGCCTACGACTACAACCTGATCCGCCTGCGCGACTGGACTACCGTCTATACGATGGCAGCGCCCGATGTCGCCGCGGCCTACAGCCACCTGCACGCGGCGACAAACCCGGACAGTCCGTACAACACCTACGGCAAGACGCATGCCATCCGGGTGGCGATCCTGAGCATCCAGTTACTCGATGGCGGCGGCGCCGCCCCGGCGCGTGGTGCAACCGTGCGTTTCCAGCGCAGCGTCTACGATCTCATCTCGGCGACGTCGCGGCCACTGGACAGCCGCATCGCAACGCTCGCCTTCACCTACAAACCCAACCTCGGGATGAGTGAGAAGGACCGGATCGAGAACCCGCTGGGTTTCCAGGTCACCAGTTATCGCGTCGACAACGATTACGCGCCATCGCCGCCGCTGGAAAGCGCACCAGACCCGTTGCAGGCCGCCAGCGCGGCTCCGGTCCCCGGGGCGTGGTCGACAACCATGCCTGCATCGCCTGCTGGCACCGGGACGCCAGTGGTTCCCCCGCCTGCTACGGGAATCGATCACCAATGAGTAGCCCGAGCAACCGAAATGCCCTGGTGGTGGCGCTTGCCCTGATGCTCGGTACGTCGTCGACGCACGCCGAAGTGATCCAGCAGTACGACTACGTGCCTGACGCGATCTATCAGGTTCGCACCGGCCTTGGCATCACCACCCAGATCGAGCTGAGCCCGAACGAACACGTCGTCGACTTCAGCACCGGCTTCAGCAATGGCTGGGATCTGACGCGCCGCGACAATGTCTTCTACCTGAAGCCAAGAAACGTCGACGTCGACACCAATCTCGTCATCCGCACTGAAACCCACTCCTACATCTTCGAACTGCGCGTCGTCGCCACCGACTGGAAGGCACTCGACCAGGCAAGGCAGTGCGGAGTCCAGTACAAGATCAGCTTCCGGTATCCCAACGACACCCGGTTTGCAGCCACGACCGACACCGGGACGTCGCAACAGGCCGAGCCGGCGATGAGTACCTCGCTGGAAAAAGACCGTCGCTACAACTTCAACTACGCCTACGCGACCCGTACCCGGCAACGCTGGCTCATTCCGTCCACAGTGTATGACGACGGCCGCTTTACCTATGTGCGCATGAACAGCGCCATCGGTACCGTGAGCGGTGATTTCCCCGCGGTGTTCGGCCGCGACCGGGAGGACGGTGAGGACTTCGTCGTCAACACCACGGTCGAGCACGACACCGTGATCGTCCACGGCACCTATCCGTACCTCGTGATCCGTCACGGCAAGGACGTTGTTGCGCTTCGCAGGAACACGCCATGACACCGTCAACGCAGGCGGCAACCGAATCCATGGACCCGGCGCTGGCGAGCAATCCCTATGCGCGTGGAGCGGCGTCGATCGCCGACCTGGATGCGAACGCGCCATTGCTGCAATCGGGCGAGCTGCAGCGACTCGACCGCAAGGCGCTGGTGTTCCTGGCCGGCATCGTAGGCTTGCTGGTGGTCTCGGCGGCGTGGTTGTTTGCCGGCGCGTCGACAGCCGACGGCAAGTCCCGCCGCCGCGAGGAAACCGTCGTCATCCCCGAGCTGCCACGTCCGACGGCAGCACCCGCTGCAACGCCCCCGATGGCGCCGCCGCCGATGGAGGGTGCAGTCGAGGAAGCGCCGGTGGACCTGCCACCAATCCCACTGCAGGCGCCGGCGCCGATTGCCGTACCGATGGCCGCGCAACCACGCCTGCCGACGTTGCGCGAGCGCCGCGAAGGCGTGTCCACCGCCATGGCCAGCACGGATTCTCCCGATAGCCATGTCCGGGCGCTGCTGGCGGGATTGCCGGCGCCGGGGGCCCCCGGTGCGACGCCCGCTGCTGCCACGCCCGTCGCGGCCGATGCGGCGAGCGCGCAATACATCAACCACCCGGACACCCTGCTGGCGCGCGGCACCTACATCCGCTGCGTGCTCGAGACCCGGATCGTCACCGACATACCCGGGTACACGTCCTGCGTGGTGACCGAGCCGGTGTATTCGATCAATGGCCGCAACCGCCTCCTCGCCAGGGGATCGAAGGTGTCCGGGCGCTACGACACCGATGCCAATGGGCCACGCGTCGCCGTCGTATGGGACCGGATCACGACCCCGGACGGTTTCGACATCCGCATGGCCAGCCCGGGCGTGGACAACCTTGGCGGAGCCGGCCACCCGGGCCAATACGACGCGCACTGGGGCAGCCGGATGTCCGCCGCACTGATGATCAGCATGGTCAGCGACCTGTTCAAGTACGAAGGAGAACTCCATGGGCCCGATACCACGACGATCAGCAATGGCGTGGTGACGCAGGCGCCGTTCGACAGCAACACCGCGCGCACCATGGAACGGCTCGCCAACCAGGCCCTGGCACGCAGCATCAATCGACCGGTGACCGTCACCATCAACCAGGGTAGCGTGGTGGACATTTACGTCGCCCGGGACGTGGACTTCGCGCCTGTGATCGAGGGTCGATGATGGCTGCCGCGATGCCAGCCGACGACGACGCGCACGCGCCGATCTCCGGGGATTTCCTGGCCTACCAGTACCAGGTGCTGGGGATCGCCCCGTGGATGGAGGCCGGGGATGTTTCCGAAATCTGCATCAACCGGCCGGGGGAGCTTTACGTCGAAACCAGGGCCGGCTGGCAGCAAGAGCGGGTTCCGGGAATGACCTACGAGCGCGCCCGCCAGTTCTGCACCGCGGTGGTCAACGAGAGCAACACCGGCCAGCGCATCACCGACGCCGATCCGGTGGTATCGCTGACCTTTCCAACAGGACAACGGGCGCAATTCGTCATTCCCCCCGCATGCGATGCAGGCAGGGTTTCGATCACCATCCGCCTGCCATCGCGATCCGGCAGGTCATTGCAGGAATACCGCGAGCAGGGGTTCTTCGATCGCATCGTGGAGCAGCCGGACCGCCTGCCGGACCAGGATCGGGAGTTGCTGAGATTGCGTGAGGCCCGCGACTACGCCGGATTTTTCCAGCTGGCCGTGCGCGCCCGCAAGAATATCGTCGTGTCGGGCGCCACCGGCAGTGGCAAGACCACCTTCATGAAGGCATTGGTGCGCGAAATCCCCGCAAGCGAACGGCTGGTGACGATCGAGGACGCACGGGAACTGTTCATCGACCAGCCCAACGTCGTCCACCTGCTGTATTCGAAGGGCGGCCAAAGCGCGAGCAACGTGACCGCCAAAGCCTGCATGGAGGCTTGCCTGCGGATGAAGCCGGATCGGATCATCCTGGCCGAGCTGCGCGGCGATGAAGCATTCTATTTCATACGCAACTGTGCATCCGGGCATCCGGGTTCCATCACCAGCTGCCATGCAGGCAGCGCACGCCAGACCTGGGACCAGTTGGCATTGATGGTGAAAGCGTCGGCCGAGGGCGCCGGCCTCGAGTTCGATGTCATCAAGCGGCTGTTGAGGATGACGGTCGACATCGTGGTGCACATCCAGTCGCACGCGGGTGAGCGCCGGATCACCGCGATCGATTTCGAGCCGGAACGCATGTTGCTTCCATAGCAGCGGTTCGGCGCGCCCGGACGGTGCCCGGCGGCGCCGTGCCGGATGTGGAAACGCGCGCAAGCGCGGGCGTGTACAGGAGGTACGCGGTGTTGCCCAACATGGACATGATGGCTTGCCCCGGCATGGCCGTTCCGGCGGTGCTGATGCAGCACGTCGTCGACGTCGAATCATCCTTCAACCCGTACGCCATCGGCGTCGTTGGCGGCCGCCTGGCACGGCAGCCACGCAACATGGGCGAGGCCATCGCCACGGCACGCATGCTCGAACGCGAAGGCTTCGATTTCTCGCTCGGGCTGGCACAGGTCAATCGCAGCAACCTGGCGCATTACGGCCTGGCTTCCTACGCGCAGGCATTCGACGCCTGCCGCAACGTGCGGGCAGGTTCGCGCATCCTCGCCGAATGCCACGCGCGTTCCGGCAACGACTGGGGCAAGGCGTTGAGTTGCTATTACTCGGGCGACTTCGTCACCGGCTTCCGCCAGGGTTACGTCCAGAAGGTGTTCGCCTCGATCCAGGCATCGCTGCGCTCGTCCGGCGACCTCGGCGGGCGGTCCCGTGCCGGCGATGGCGTGGCAACGGCAGGTCCATCGCCTTCGGGCTCGCCCCCGCCATCGTCGCGGCAGCTTGAACGGCTCCCGGGCACGGCAGGCCGGCAGCGGCAGGAAGCGACATCACCACGCCCCGCGCAGCGACTCCCCGTCGTCGTGACCATCGGTGCGGCAGTACCCGCGAGGCCCGCCGATATCGCTGCGCGCGCGCAAACCGCCGCGGCCGACGCGCCGACACCGGCCGTTGCGCCCGACCAGGCATTCGTTTTCTAGCCATACATTCCACTGACCACCACCACGCGCAAGCAAAAAAGGACGTTCCCATGCACGCACCAGAAGATCGCTTCCCCAGCCGTCGCCTCGCCCGCTCCATCGGAGGCGCCATGTTTGTCCTCCTGATCGCCCTGCCGACCGTCGTCCTTGCCGAGGGCGCTCCCGACTTCGGCGGCACGGACAGCAAGGTCACCGGCTTCCTGCAGAACATCAACGGGCTTCTCAACCTGGCTTCGATCGCCGTGGTGACCATCGCGGTGATCTTCGCCGGCTACCAGATCGCCTTCGCGCACAAGCGCATTGCCGATGTGGCGCCGATCCTGGTCGGTGGCTTCCTGATTGGAGCCGCTGCCCAGATCGCCCGCATGCTGGTAGGCGACGGCGGCGGGGCGATTGCCATGGCGGTCCAGGCGTTGCCCGCGCTGTATGCGTAAGAACCTGCTGTTCCGCGGCTGCACGCGCCCGGCGATGTTCCTGGGGGTGCCCTACATGCCGTTCTTCGTCGGTGCCGGCAGCTGCCTGCTGCTGGCGCTGTACCTCAACATGTTCTTCCTGCTGCTGGCGCCGCCGGTGATTTTCGCCATGCGCCAGATGGCACGGCGGGACGAAATGATCTTCCGCCTGCTCGGCCTGCGTTGGCAGATGCGGTTGCGGGCAAGGAACCGGAGCGGTCATGCCGGCAACTGGGTGTTCACGCCGAACCACTACCGCGGCAATACCCGCCCGGTGTCGCGATGAAGCGCCAGGCATTGGAATCCCCGTGCGAGACCGCAATCGGTGAGTTCATCCCGCTGTCATCACACGTCTCGCCATCGGTGATCAAGACCACCGGCGGTGATTACCTGCTGGCATGGCGGCTGGGGGGACTGCCCTTCGTCGGGCGCGACGAATGGGAAATCGAGCATCGCCACAACACCTTCAACCGGCTGCTGCAGACGTTGCGCGCCCCGGACTTCGCCAACCTTGCATTCTGGGTGCACGATATCCGTCGCCGCCGGCGGATCGACGCCTCGAGCCGCTTTGCACAGGCGTTCAACCAGGAGCTCTCAGACCAGTACTTCGCCGCGCTGTCGTCGCAGAAGACGATGCAGAACGAGTTGTACCTGACGATGATCTACCGCCCGATCACCGCCGGGAGGCGCTTCGTGGAGCGGTCGGCGGATGTCCGCCGCCTGCAGTCCGAACAGGAGCAGGCGGTAGCCAAGCTCCATGAGCTGGCTGGCAACCTTGAAGCGGTACTCAAGGACTACGCCCCGCGCCGGCTAGGGATGTACGAAGCGGCCAACGGTGTGGCGTTCTCCGAAACCCTGGAACTGTACGGCTACCTGCTCAACCGCATCGACCAGCCGGTCCCGGTACTGGACGCGCCGGTATATGGCTACCTGCCGGTAAGCAGGCACCAGTTCGCCGACAAGAGCGGTGACTTCATGATCGCCACGCCGCATGGCGAGAACCACTTCGGGGCGATCCTGAACATCAAGGAATACACCGAAGCGACCTACCCCGGCGTCCTCAACGCGCTGAAGTACCTGGACTTCGAATATGTCATCACGCATTCGTTCAGCCCGATCGGGCGCCAGGACGCGCTCAAGGTGCTGGATCGGACCAAGGGGATGATGGTCTCGTCCGGCGACAAGGCCGTCAGTCAGATCATCGAACTCGACCACGCCATGGACCAGTTGGCATCGGGCAATTTCGTCCTGGGGGAGTATCACTTCACCATGGCGCTGTACGCCGACAGCCAGGCGCGGCTGTCGCAACAGATCGCGACTGCCCGCGCGGAATTGTCCAATGCCGGATTCGTCTCGACCAAGGAAGACCTGGCGATCGCCCCGTCGTTCTATTCACAACTTCCCGGGAACTGGAAGTACCGCACCCGGTTGGCGAACGTAAGCTCGTTGAACTTCCTTGGATTGTCGCCGCTGCACAACTTCGCATCAGGCAAGGCGCTGGGGAATCCCTGGGGCGAATGCATCACCACCCTGCAGACGACCAACGGACAGCCCTACTACTTCAATTTCCACGCCACCCATCCGGGCGAGAACTCGTTCGGCGAGAAGGCGATCGGCAACACGATGGTCATTGGCAAGTCCGGTACCGGCAAGACCGCCCTGATCAATTTCCTGCTCAGCCAGGCGCAGAAGCTGCAACCGTCGCCGACGATTTTCTTCTTCGACAAGGACCGTGGCACCGAGATTTTCGTGCGTGCCTGCGGCGGCAACTACCTTGCGCTCGAGAATGGCCGGCCAACCGGGTTCAACCCGTTCCAGTGCGAGAACACCCAGGCCAACGCGCAGTTCCTCGCCGGCCTGGTCAAGACGCTGGCGGGCAAGCCCGCGTACACGGCGCGCGAGGACGAGGATGTCTTCCGTGCCGTTGAAGGGATCCTTGATACCCCGCTGCACCTGCGCAGCATGACCAACTTCCAGAAGAGCCTCCCGAACATGGGCGACGATGGTCTGTTTGCGCGCCTGCGCAAGTGGACGCGAGGAAATGCGTTGGGCTGGGTCTTCGACAACCCTGTCGATACCATCGACCTTGGCCAGGCGAACATCATCGGATTCGACTACACCCAGATCATCGACAACGCCGAGGTCCGGGCACCGGTGATCGAATACCTGTTGCACAGGCTCGAGTCGCTGATCGACGGGCGCCGCCTGATCTATGTAATGGACGAGTTCTGGAAGATCCTCGATGGCGGTAGCGGCCTGAAGGACTTCGCCAAGAACAAGCAGAAGACGATCCGGAAGCAGAATGGACTGGGCATTTTCGCCACCCAGAGTCCCGAGGACGCGCTTGCGAGTGACATTTCCGCGGCGCTGGTCGAACAGACCGCAACCATGGTGCTGCTGCCCAATCCCAACGCCAGCCGCTCCGATTACATCGACGGCCTCAAGCTGAGCGAAGCCGAATACCAGGTGGTCGTGAACCTCGACGAACGCTCCCGCTGCTTCCTGGTCAAGCAGGGGCATGCGTCCAATGTCTGCCAGCTGAACCTGCGCGGGATGGACGACGCCCTTGCGGTGATCTCGGCGTCTACCGACAACATCGAGATCCTGCGTGTCCTGCTTGAGGAGCAGGCGCAGGCGCACGGGGTCGGCGTCCAGGACCTCTCGCCGGAGCACTGGCTGGCACGCTTCCAGGCGCGCCGCAAGGGATCGGGCAGCTCCGATGCCGGGGAAGCTGAAAGCCCCATGCAGCAGCGATCGTTCTCACAGGCGTAACCCACACACGCGACAGCCGATGTCGCACTGCAACCGGAGGATCGAATGAAGACACGGATGGTCGCTACACGCCCCGGCATCGGCCGCATGCCGTCATTGCGATATATGCCCTTGGCCGCCGCGCTGGCGCTCTGGGCGGTCAGCGGCGTCGCCGCCGCGCAATGGGTCGTCACCGATCCGGGGCATACGGCATTGACGTATTCGGGCTGGCTCGAGGAACTGATCTCCCAGGGCGAGCAGTACGCCCAGCAGATCGAGCAGTACCGCACCCAGGTCCAGCAGTACGAAACCCAGGTGCGTCAATACGAGCAGCAGTACGTCAAGGGTGGCGTGTTCAACCAGAATGCGATGGCGACCTATCAATTCAGACCGCGGCCGGTAAACGCCGGGTTGGCGCAGCGTTGCCCGACGGGATTGCGTGCACTGCTGGCCTCGCAGGCGCTGGCTGACAACTGCGCCGCGATCGTCCAGACGGAAAATGCCCGCTACAACGCCATCGTCGCCGTGCTCGACGTCTCGCGGAAGCGCGACGAGGAGCTGAAGAAGATCTACACCGAGCGCGCGACGATATCGCAGCAGGATGCCGGAGCCCTCCAGGCCAACAACAACCGGCTGCTGTCGATGCAGAGCCGGATGCAGGTGGACGTGCAGCAGGCTCGAAGCCAGACCGAGGGTTTCGATCGCCTGCTCGAACTGCTGCGGGAGGACCAGCGGCAGCTGGCCAGCGAAACCCTGGACGGTAGCGGGTTGGCGGGTGGCGTGGTTCGCGGTGCGGCCCTGCGCGCCGCCCTGGACTCGGCGCGACGAAGCGATCGCTGAAGCGATTCGCCGCAACCCGTGGCGACGTCAACATGCGGCCACAGTAGAGGACATGGACATGTGGGATACCGCGCTGAACTTGCTGGGCCAGTTTCCCGGCGTGCTGCACCTGGGCGGATTCCCGGTCGCGCATGCGTCGGCCGGGGTTTCCGACCTGCTGTTCTTCCGCGAGATCAACAGCTTCCTGACCGGCGAGATCGAGGTCTTTCGCGACAACCTGCTTGGACGCACCGCCACGCTGCTTGGTGGTGCGGCGCTATCGCTGTTGACGCTCTGGATCATGATCCAGGGCTACCGGATAGCGATTGGGCAGTCGCGCGACTCGATGATGGCGCTCGTCACCAGTTCGCTGCGCGCCGTGCTCATCGTCGGCCTTGCCACCGCGGCGGCGGCGGCGGGCGGCTCGGCCTACCGGGTGGTTACTGACGGCCTGAGCAGCGAGGTCAGCCGCATGGTCACCGGCACGGACGAAGACGTCTACGATCGGATCGACAAATGCCTGGCATACATGCAGGTGGCGCTGTCGAGCATCGACACGCTCGACGTGGCGGGTGACACGATCCTCAACGAGAAGAAGGACCGCGCGATGTGGTTCGCCGGTATCGGCACCGGTGGCCCTGCGGTCATGGCAGGGACGATGCTGCTGCTCAACAAGGTGGCGATGGCGCTGTTCGTCGGCCTCGGGCCGCTCTTCATCCTGTGCCTGCTCTTCGACCAGACAAAGGGCCTGTTCGGGCGTTGGCTCTATTACGGGTTGGGGACGATGTTTTCGCTCGCCCTGCTGAGCGTGATGGTGACGTTGGCCACGGACATGGTGATTGCCGTCGCCGCGTCGTTCTGGACCAGCGCACTGGTCGGCGCAGGTCCCGACAGCATCAGCAGCATGGCCCTGCAGCAGGGTGGCATGGGGGTCGTCCTTTCGATGCTGATCATGGCGGCACCGCCCATGGCGGCGATGTTTTTCAGCGGCACGCTCGGCACCTTCGTGCCGTATTCGCAGATGACCACCAATGCGCCGGCGCGCAACCAGTCGATGCCACAGGGCTACTGGCCTGCCGCGTCCCATGCGGCCATGGCCGGCGAGAGCGCTGGCAACGTCGGCCAAGGGGTGGCGTACCCACTGGATGCGCACGCCATGTCGCGGCTGGTCGGAAGCGGTGTCGGCAGCGGACAGCCGCGGGTCGGCTCGCTCGCATAGCGGCTGGCATCCGCTGCCCAGGTGAACGCCGAGCGTTCGGCGGCGCAGGACGCGACGTGCGACTGCCGAGCGTGGCCAACAGCGGCCGGCCGCCGCTGGCTGCGGACCGCCCCGCACCCGCACTACACTGCGCGCCATGAAAATCGCCAGCTGGAACGTCAACTCCCTCAACGTGCGCATGCCGCACCTGTCGCAATGGCTGGGTGAGTCGCGGCCCGATGTGGTGGCGCTGCAGGAAACCAAGCTCGAGGACGGCCGCTTCCCGGACACGGAGCTCGCGGCGCTGGGCTATCGCAGCGTGTTCGCCGGGCAGAAGACCTACAACGGCGTCGCCATCCTCGCCCGCGGCCATGCGATCGAGGACGTGCAGGTCGGCATCCCCGGCTTCGATGACGAACAGAAGCGGGTGATCGCGGCCACCATCAACGGCGTGCGCATCGTCGACTTCTACATCGTCAACGGGCAGGCCGTCGGCAGCGCCAAGTTCGATTACAAGATGCGCTGGCTCGCCGCCGCGCGGGCGATGCTGGCCGACGAACTCGCGCGCCATCCGCAGCTGGTGGTGCTGGGCGACTTCAACATCGCGCCGACCGACGCCGACGTGCACAACCCCAAGCGCTGGCAGGAGAAGATCATGTGCTCCACGCCCGAACGCGATGCGCTCGGCGCGATGGCCGCGCTTGGACTGCACGACAGCTTCCGCCTGCATTGCGACGAAGCCGGGCACCATTCGTGGTGGGATTACCGGCTGCTCGCGTTCGACCGCGGCTGGGGCCTGCGCATCGACCTGGTGCTGCTGTCCGACGCGCTGCGCGCGCGCTGCACCGGCGCCGGCATCGACCTGGCCCCGCGTGGCTGGGAACGGCCGAGCGACCACACGCCGGTGTGGGCGCAACTGGACTTGTAAGGCGGGTTCCACCGCCGGATGCGGCACGCTGGAGGTGCATCGCGTCGCCAGCAGCCGCGTTGGGGAGCGGCTGCGCCGCGTCGCCGGGCCGAAGGTCGCGGAGGGCAGGTTGCCGTCCGCCCTGGGTCCGCGCGTCGCCGTGAGCGGGCCGGAGCCCGCCCCTTTCCTCAATGGTCGGTACGCGGTCCGCGGGTGACGATCGCGCCCAGGCGGCGCTTGATCCGCGACAGCAGCGAGGGGGCCTGGTTGTTGTCGGGCTTCGGCGTGACCCGGGTGGCGACGACCTGCGAAGGCGATGCCGGTTTGGCGGGCGTGCTGGCCTGGCGCGGCGGTGCGCCCTCGGCACCTTCGATGCGCTTGCCGCCACGGCGGCGACGGCGCTTGCGGGTCGGATCCGAAGCGGTGTCCGCGGGTGCGGCCGTGGCTGCGGCGGGTGCGGCGGGTTTCGCCTGCTCGCTCGCTGCCGGGGGACGCGGCGCCGACGGCTTGCGCGGCG
>NZ_JAANOY010000037.1 GCF_011320095.1 Cognatiluteimonas telluris
CCGGCGTCCGGCGTCCGGCGTCCGGCGTCCGGCGTCGGCGTCGGCGGCGGCGGCGTCGGCGGCGGCGGCGTGCCAGCCGCCCGTTGCAGCCGGCTAGGCCGCCGCCAGCGTTTCCAGGACCGCCTGCCCGTAACGCTCGAGCTTGCCTGCGCCGACGCCGCTGATCCTCGCCAATGCATCGAGCTGCGACGGCGCCAGCAGCGCGATCGAACGTAGCGTGGCGTCGTGGAAGATGACGTAGGCCGGCACGCCCTGGGTGCGTGCGGCTTCGCTGCGCCAGTGGCGTAGCGCGTCAAAGCGCGCGGCGGCTTCCGGCGGCAGCTGGGCCACGGCGCTGCCGGGTTCGCGCGCGTTGCGCTCACGTTTGCGCGCGCGCGCGGGCGGATCGCTGCGCAGCGACAGCGTCTGCCCGCCCTTGAGCACGGCCGCGCTGGCCGGCGTCAGGCGCAGGGAGCCATGGCCTTCGACGTCGACCTCCAGCAGGCCGGCGGCGACCAGCTGCCGGAACACGCTGCGCCACTGGTTGGCATCCAGGTCGGTGCCGATGCCGTAGGTGCTCAGGGTGTCGTGGCCGTTCTGGCGGATCTTCGCGGTGTCGGCGCCGCGCAGGATGTCGACCACGTGCGCGACACCGAAGCGCTGCCCGCTGCGATAGACGCACGACAACGCCTTCTGCGCGGCGATGGTGCCGTCCCAGCTCTGCGGCGGTTGCTGGCAGTTGTCGCACCAGCCGCAGGCGCCCGGATGCGCTTCGCCGAAGTAGCCGAGCAGCGTCTGCCGGCGGCAGCCGGTGGACTCGCAGAAACCGATCAGCGCGTCGAGCTTGCGCCGCTCCAGCCGCTTGCGTTCGTCGCCGGCGTCGGAGGTTTCGATCATCTTCTGCAGCAGCACGGCGTCGCCGAGGCCGTAGGCGAGCCAGGCTTCGGCTGCTTCGCCGTCGCGTCCGGCGCGGCCGGTTTCCTGGTAGTAGCCCTCGAGCGACTTGGGCAGGTCCATGTGCGCGACGAAACGCACGTCGGGTTTGTCGATGCCCATGCCGAAGGCGATCGTCGCCACCATCACCACGCCTTCCTCGCGCAGGAAGCGCCGCTGGTTGGCGGCGCGCACCGCCGCGTCCAGGCCGGCGTGGTAGGGCAGGGCATCGATGCCACGCTGGACCAGGGCCGCGGCGGTGGCTTCGACCTTGCGCCGCGACAGGCAGTAGACGATGCCGGATTCGCCGCTGTGGCCGTCGAGGAAGTCGGTCAGCTGGCGGCGACTGTCCTGCTTGTGCACCACGGTGTAGCGGATGTTGGGGCGGTCGAAGGAACTGACGAACTGCTGTGCCTGCTCCAGCGACAGCCGCTCGACGATCTCGCGCCGGGTCGGTGCGTCGGCGGTCGCGGTGAGCGCGATCCGCGGCACCTGCGGCCAGCGTTCGTGCAGCAGGGTGAGCTGGCGGTACTCGGGGCGGAAGTCGTGGCCCCATTGCGAGACGCAGTGCGCCTCGTCGATCGCGAACAGCGCCACGCGCGCGCGGTCGAGCAGCGACAGGAAGCGCGGCGTCAGCAGGCGCTCGGGGGCGACGTAGAGCAGGTCGAGCGTGCCGTCGAGCAAATCGCGCTCGGTGCGCGCGGTGGTGTCGGCGTCGAGGGTCGAGTTCAGGAAGGCCGCGCTGACGCCGAGCTGGCGCAAGGCCTCGACCTGGTCCTGCATCAACGCGATCAGTGGCGACACCACGATCGCGGTGCCTTCGCGCAGCAGCGCCGGGAGCTGGTAGCACAGCGACTTGCCGCCGCCGGTGGGCATCAGCACCAGCGCATCGCCGCCGTCGGCCACGTGCGACACGATCCGCGCCTGCTCGCCGCGGAAACTGTCGTAGCCGAACACGTGGCGGAGCTGGGCGAGTGCGGCGTCGGACATGCGCGCTAGGGTAGCAAGCGCGTCAAGCGCGGCTGTCGGAAGGATGCCGGACGCCGCCCCGGGATCCGTGCCGCCCGCGGGTGGGGAAAACCGTAGCCCGGGTTACTGCAACAGCGAACGCAGCATCCAGGCGTACTTCTCGTGCACCTGCAGCCGCTGCGTCAGCAGGTCGACGCTGGGGTCGTCGCCAGCCTCGTCGGCCACCTGCAGCACCCGGCGCGCGGTGCGGCACACGGCCTCGTTGCCGACCGTGAGCTGGCGCACCATCTCGCGCCAGTCGGTGCTCTCGCGCAACGCCGGCTCCTCGGCGATCGACGACAGCCGGTTGAATTCGGCGTACGACCCCGGCGCGGGGAATCCCAGCGCGCGGATGCGCTCGGCCACGGCATCCAGCGCGGTCCACTGCTCGGTGTACTGGGTCTCGAACATCACGTGCAGGGTGTTGAACATCGGCCCGGTGACGTTCCAGTGGAAGTTGTGGGTCTTCAGGTACAGCGTGTAGGCGTCGGCGAGGAAGCCCGACAGGCCCTCGGCGACCTGCTTGCGATCCTGCGCATCCAGCCCGATATCGATGGCCGGCGCCGCCGGCGTGTCTCGCGTGGTGTCCATGCACTGCTCCCGCTGGGGTTGCGGCCACAATAGGCGGCGGCCGCCTCGCCGTGAAATGGATTGTTGCTACCAGAGCGATCGATGAAGGCTATCGGATCCCCCGTCAACGCGCCGTCCGCCAGGAAGGCGCCCGTGCCGCCGGCGCTGCTGCAGGCGCGGCGCATGATCGAGCGTGCGTCCACGCGCGACCGCGGCCGGCTGCTCGGGCTATGGTCGCGCTGGAGCGCGGCGCCGTCCGATGGCGTCGCGCAGGCCGCCTTCGACACCGCGCTGGAGGCGTCGATCGCCGGTTGCCAGGCGCGTGCGGCAGCCTTGCCGAAGGCGCAGGTCGATCCCGGGCTTCCGATCGCAAGCCAGGCAGAGCGCATCGTCGCCTTGTTGCGCGACCATCAGGTCGTGGTCGTTGCCGGCGAAACCGGCTCGGGCAAGACCACCCAGCTGCCGAAGCTGTGCCTGCTGGCCGGGCGCGGCGCGGCCGGGATGATCGGCTGCACGCAGCCGCGCCGGATCGCGGCGCGCTCGGTGGCGCGACGCGTGGCCGAGGAACTGCAGGTGCCGATCGGCGGCGCGGTCGGCTACCAGGTGCGGTTCAACGACGCCATCGGCGAGCAGACCGCGATCAAGTTCATGACCGACGGCATCCTGCTGGCCGAGATCCAGTCCGATCGCTGGCTCTCGCGCTACGACACGCTGATCATCGACGAGGCGCACGAGCGCAGCCTCAACATCGACTTCCTGCTCGGCTACCTCAAGCAGCTGCTGCCGCGGCGACCGGACCTGAAGCTGATCGTGACCTCGGCGACGATCGATACCGCGCGCTTCGCCGAGCACTTCGGCAACGCCCCGGTGGTCGACGTCGAAGGCCGCGGCTATCCGGTCGACGTCCGCTACCGCCCGCTGGAAGGCGAGGGCGAGCGCGAAGGCGAACGCTCGGTGCTCGATGGCATCCTGGCCGCCTGCGACGCGATCGCGCGCGAGCGGCCCGGCACGGGATCGGGGCCCGGGGACACGCTGATCTTCCTGCCGGGCGAGCGCGAGATCCGCGATGCCCACCAGGCGCTGGAGCGGCGCAAGTACCGCCACACCGAAGTGCTGCCGCTGTACGCGCGGCTGTCCGCGCGCGACCAGGATCGCGTCTTCCATCCGGGTTCGCAGCGCCGGATCGTGCTGGCCACCAATGTCGCCGAAACCTCGCTGACGGTGCCGCGCATCCACTACGTCGTCGATCCCGGCTACGCGCGCGTCAAGCGCTACAGCCCGCGGCAGAAACTCGACCGGCTGCACATCGAGGAAGTCTCGCAGGCCAGCGCCAACCAGCGCGCGGGGCGTTGTGGGCGCATCGCGCCGGGTATCTGCTATCGGTTGTATTCCGAAGGCGATTTCCAGTCGCGCCCGGCGTATACCGATCCGGAGATCCGGCGCGCGTCGCTGGCCGGCGTGATCCTGAGGATGCTGTCGCTGGGTCTCGGGCGGGTCGAGGGGCCGGGAACGAAGTCGTCGCGGAGCGGACAGGGCGCGCGCAGCGACGGCTCGGCGCGGATCATCGAAGACTTCCCGTTCCTTGATCCGCCCGACCCGCGTGCGATCGCCGATGGCTGGCAGACGCTGGTCGAACTGGGCGCGGTCGACGAACAGCGCCGCCTGACCGGCACCGGCCGGCTGATGGCGCGCATGCCGGTCGACGTCAAGCTCGCGCGCATGCTGGTCGCCGCGCACACGCATGGCTGCCTGCACGAGCTGCTGGTGATCGCCAGTTTCCTGGGCATCCAGGATCCGCGCGAGCGCCCCTCGGACCAGCGCGGCGCCGCCGATACCGCCCATGCGCAGTTCGCCGACCCGCGTTCGGAATTCGTCGGCATCCTCAGGCTTTGGGAGGCGTATCGGGACGCCCATGAAGCCGCTACCCAATCGCAGTTGCACAAGTGGGCCGACAAACACTTCCTCGGTTTCCTGCGCCTGCGCGAATGGCGCGAGTTGCACCGGCAGTTGAAGCTGGTGTGCGAGGAACTGGGTTGGGACGCGGGCGCGGAGACGTCGCCGCGTCCGCAGCCGCCGCCCGCATTGAGCCCGTCATCCCGGCGGAATGCGCCGTTGCCTTTGCCGTCGTCATCCCCGGGAAGGCGGGCATCCATGGACGTTGCCGTCGCAGACCACGACATCGCGCTTGGCAACCTGTCGCAAATTGCGCCTTCGCGCGCCCGCTCCAGCCAACCGGAGCCGGCGCTTCCCCGCCAACTCCGCAGCGAAGACACGGGCACTGCATCCCCCACCCACATCGACGCCCCCCGCTACGCGAGACTGCACCGCTCCCTGATCGCCGGCCTTCCGACCCAGGTCGGCAATCGCGCGCAGCCGTCCGAGCGCAAGGCCATCGGCCAGTACGACGGCCCGCGCGGGCGCAAATTCAGCCTGTTCCCGGGTTCGCCGCTGGCTAAAAAACCGCCACCGTGGGTGCTGTCCGCGGTGCTGCTGGATACCGAGCGCGTGTGGGGACTGACCAATGCCGCGATCGAGCCCGAATGGGCGATCGCCGAGTTGCCGCACCTGCTCGCCCGCCGCCACCACGATCCGCACTGGTCGCGCGCGCAGGGCCGCGTGGTCGGCAGCGAGCAGATCAGCCTGTTCGGGCTGGTGCTGGCGCCCAAGCGGCCGATCCACTACGGCGCGCTGTATCCGGAGGAGTCGCGGCAGATCTTTGTGCGCGATGCGCTGGTCACCGGCGACATCAACACCCGCAGCCCGTTCCTGGCACGCAACCTCGCCACGCTGGCGAAGGCGCGCGAGGAAGAGGCCAAGCAGCGCCGCGCGGGACTGGTGGTCGACGAGGACTGGCAGGCGCGCTGGTACTTCGATCGCCTGCCGCCCGACATCCACAACGTGCAGGCGCTGGACGCCTGGTACGCGAAGCTGCCGAAGCCGGACAAGGCGGCGCTGGAATGGACCCGCACCGACCTGTTGATCGGCGACGAGACCGAAGCCGCGCGCTTCCCGCCCTACCTGCCGCTGGGCGATGCGCGGCTGGCGGTGCGCTACCGCTTCGAGCCCGGCGCGGTCGACGACGGCATGACCGTGGTGGTACCGCTGCACCTGCTCAACGCGCTCGATCCGGCGCGGCTGTCGTGGTTGGCGCCGGGCTTCGTCGCCGACAAGGCGGCGGCGCTGATCCGCTCGTTGCCCAAGGCGCTGCGGCGCAACTTCGTGCCGGCACCGGATTTCGCCCGCGCGTTCGCGCAGGCCTGGCCGCAGCCGGAGGGCGATTCGGTCGAAGGCACGCTCGCGCGCTTCCTGCACAAGGCGACCGGGGTTGCCTTGGCGACCACCGACTTCGATCCGGCGACGATCGAGCCGCACCTGCACGCGAACCTGCGCCTGCTCGATGGCGACGGCCGCACGGTGCTGGCCGAGTCGCGCGACCTGCCGGCGCTGCGCGAACGCTTCGGCGCGCGTGCGGCGCTGGCGTTCGCCGAGTGCGCCGCGCAGGGGCTTGCGCGCCAGGGCCTGACGACGTTTCCCGAGCACGCCATCCCCGAGTCGGTGCCGGGTGCCGGTGGCGTGCCGGCGTATCCGGCGCTCGACGATGCCGGCGACAGCGCGACCTTGACCGTATATGCCGATCGCGACGACGCGCGGCGCCGGCATCCACGCGGCGTGCGCCGGCTGCTCGACCTGGCGCTGGCCGACAAGCGCCGGCAGGCCCGCCGGCAGCTTCCCGTGCAGCCCAAGACCGCGTTGCTGTATGCGGCGATCGAGTCGGCCGCACCGCGCGCCGGCGGCGCCAGCATCGGCGAGCAGCTGCGCGCGGACCTGGTCGATGGCGCGTTCGAAGCGCTCGCCGCCGACGGCCTGGACGACATCCGTGACGCCACCGCGTTCGCGGCCAGGCGCGATGCGGTGTCGACGCAACTGTCCGGCGAAGCCATGCGCCGCCTGCAACAGGCCGAAACCGTGCTGTCGCTGGTGGCCGACGTGCGCGCGAAACTGGATTCGAAACTGATCGGCTGGGCCAGCGGCAACCTCGACGACCTGCGCCAGCAGCTCGCGGCGCTGACGCCGCCGGGCTTCCTGCGCACGGTGCCGGCCGCGGCCCTGGTCGAGTACCCGCGCTACCTGAAGGCGATGGCGCTGCGCGCCGAGCGTGCGCTGCGCGACCCGGTGCGCGACCAGGCGCGGATGCTGGAGCTCAAGCCGTTCGCCGACGCGCTTGCCGATGCGCGCGCGCGCGGTGTCGACGCGACGCCCGGCTGGCAGGCGTTCCGCTGGGAGCTGGAGGAGCTGCGCGTGTCGTTGTTCGCCCAGGCGCTCGGCGCGCGCGGCGGGGTGTCGCCAAAGAAACTCGCGGCCCGCCTGTCGCAGCTCCGCTAGCGCCTATTTGATCCGCTGGACCCGGGCCCGGGTGTTGTAGCGGCCTACCTTCATGTACCAGACGTTGCCGATCACCGCCGGGTAGACATGGACCTCGGGATGGGTCAGGCGCACGCCCGGCAGTTCCTCGTCATCCACCTGCTTCCAGACCTGGCCGTTGTCCAGCGTGTACTCGCGGTTGCGGGCGAATCCGCGGAACTCGCCGCTCAGCGCACTGACGATCGGTTCATCGCTGCCGAAGTTGAAGAATCCGCGGTTCTCGTGTTCGACCCGCTCCTTGGCCTGGGCAGCCGCCTTGGCCGTCTGGGTGTCGATGGTGCGGCCCAGCCAGGCGTTGAGCCGGGCCAGTTCGTCGGCGCTGAGCTTGTCCAGGCCGGCGGCCTTGAATTCCTCCGGCGTCATCTGCTGCTGGATCGCCGGCTGCGTGGCCGCGGCGGGCGCCGCGTCCTGGGCGAAGGCCAGTGGCGCACAGGCCATGAGCACGGACAAGGCCAGCACATGAATCGAAAGCGGACGGATCGGCGGCATCGGTCTGTTCCTTGGATCGGGTCGCGGCTAGTGTAGACGGTCCTCCCGACCCCCGACCGTGCGCGTGTCCTCCCCCCAGCGTGTCCCTGCCGATGCACTCGCCGGCCTGCTGGCGGGTCCCGCGTGCGCGGCGATCGCACCGGACCTGCGCGACGCGCTGGCAGCGGCCAGCGACAGTGGCGACTCGCTGCGCGACACGCCCGCGGTGCTCGCCGACACGCTGTCGGCGCTGTCGCTGCTGGACTCCGACGGCGAGGTGCTGGCCGCGGCGATCCTGCACGTCGCGCCGGGCCTGCAGCAACGACTGCAAACGCGCATCGCGCGCGACTTTCCCGCCGTCGGCGTGCTGCTGGAAGGCCAGCGCGCCGCCACCCAGGTCTGGGCGTTGCACGCCGAACGCAACGGCGCCAGCGGCAGTGAAGGCCTGCGCCGCCTGCTGCTGGCGATCGTGCGCGACCTGCGCGTGGTGCCGATCCTGCTGGCAAGGCAGCTGGCGCGCATGCGTCACGCCGATGCGCTGGCGCCGGAACAGCGGCGGGCGCTCGCGCAGCTCACGCGCGACATCCATGCGCCGCTGGCCAACCGCCTGGGCATCTGGCAACTCAAATGGGAGCTGGAGGATCGCGCGTTCCGCCACCTGGAGCCGGAGATCTACCAGCGCATCGCGCGGCTGCTCGACGACAAGCGCGGCGGGCGCGAACGCTATATCGGCCACGTCGTGCAGGCCCTGGGCGAGGCCCTGTCGGCGCAGGGCCTGCGCGCCGAAGTGGCGGGCCGGCCCAAGCACATCTACAGCATCTGGAAGAAGATGCAGAAGAAGAACGTGCCGATCGGCGAGCTCTACGACCTGCGCGCGGTGCGCGTGCTGGTCGACGACATCCCCGCCTGCTACGGCGCGCTGGGCGTGGTGCATGCGCTGTGGGTGCCGGTGCCGAGCGAGTTCGACGATTACATCGCCCGGCCCAAGCGCAACGACTACCGCTCGCTGCACACCGCGGTGATCGGGCCGGAAGGCAAGACGCTGGAAGTACAGATCCGCACCTTCGAGATGCATGCCCAGGCCGAGCTCGGCGTCGCCGCGCACTGGCGCTACAAGGAAGGCAAGGGGGTGCAGCACCGCTCGGCGGCCGCCAACGCGGCGCTGGATCGCAAGATCGAATGGATGCGGCGGCTGCTCGACACCCATGTCGAAGGCGTGCCGGCGGCCACCGGCCATGGCATCGACGGTGCCAACGCCAGCGCCGCGCGGGCCGCCGACAATGCCAGCCTGCTGGGCGAGATCGACAGCGAGCTGGTCGAGGATCGCGTCTACGTGCTCACGCCCAAGGGCGAGGTGGTCGACCTGCCGCAGGGGGCGACACCGCTGGATTTCGCCTACCACGTGCATACCGAGGTCGGTCATCGCTGCCGTGGCGCCAAGGTCGACGGCCGCATCGTGCCGCTGGACCACGTGCTGCACAGCGGCGACCGGGTCGAGATCCTGGTGGCGAAGACCGGCGAGCCGCGACGTGACTGGCTGGTGGCGTCCAATGGCTTCCTGGCCAGCGCGCGCTCGCGCGAAAAGGTGCGCAACTGGTTCAACAAACTCGATCGCACGCGCAACGTGCAGGCCGGTCGGGAGCTGCTCGAGCGCGAGCTCAAGCGCGTGGGCATGCACAACGTCGATCCGGCGCCGGCGCTGCAGAAGTTCAGCGCCGCCACGCTGGAAGACCTGCAGGTGCAGGTGGCGCTGGGCGACATCGGCCCGCACCAGGTGGCGCGCGCGCTGCTCGAGCACGAACGCGAGCGCGAACGCGAACGCAGCGAACCGGTGCACACCACGCCCTCGCGCGCGCCGCGGGCGCGCAAGGCCCCGCCGTCGTCGGCGTTCACGGTGGTTGGCATGGGCAACCTGCTGGTGCAGGTGGCGCGCTGCTGCCAGCCGCTGCCGGGCGAGCCGATCGCCGGCTACCTGACGCGCGGCCGCGGCGTGAGCGTGCATCGCGCCGACTGCGCGACCCTGCGGCGGCTGTCCGCCACGCAGCCGCAACGGCGGATGCCGGTCGAATGGGGCCGCCCCGGCAGCGGCTCCGAAGCCGAGGTGGTGGTCGATGCGATCGACCGCAAATGGCTGCTCAAGGACGTCACCAACCTGATCGCCGCGCAGGACGCGCACGTGCTCGACATCCACACCGAAGCCGCGCGCGGCGGCGGACGGTTGCGGCTGCGGCTGCGCCTGCGCGTGGCCGACTACGGGCAGCTGTCGCGGCTGCTGGGCAAGCTCGACGGCCTGCCTGGCGTGCAGGCGGCACGACGCGCATGAGCTTGTCGCGCCTGTCGGGCGCCGCATCACGATCCTGTCGTCCACCGCCGTCACTTATGCTCGCGGCGTGACCGCGCCGACGCCCCTTCGCCATCCGCGTCTGCCGCTGCGCCCGTGGCAGCAGGGGGCGATCGTCGCGACGCTGGCGGCGTTGGCGCTGGTGGTCGCGTTCCGCCGTCCGCTGGCCGATCGCCTGTGGCCCGAAGCCCGCTCGCAGGCGCTGCGCGACCAGGCCGCGCTGGCGCTGGCGCAGGGACGGCTCAGCGCGCCGGATGGCAGCGGCGCGCGCGAGCTCTATGAAGCGGCACTGGCGATCGACCCCGATCGCCTCGACAGCCGCGTGGGCCTGGCCAGGGTCGCCGAAGCGGCGCTGGCACGCGCGCACCGGCAGGCGATCGCCGAGCAGTTCGCGTCGGCGCATGCGTCCTTGCACCTGGCGCGGTCGTTGGCGGTGCCGCGCGCGCAGGCCGAAGTGGTCGAACGCTTGCTGCGGCAACGCGAAGCCGCGCATGCCGGAATCGAACAACTGCTCGCGCGTGCGGCTACCGCGCGCAAGGCGCATCGGCTCGATGGCGACGCCGATGCGGCGCTGACGCTGTACCAGCGCGTGCTGGCGTTGCAGCCCGACCGCGTCGAGGCGCTGGAAGGCCGCGAGGATGCGTTGTCGGACCTGTTGCTGCAGGCGCGCCGCGCGTTGCGCGATGGCGACCTGGTCGCGGCCGCGCGGCTGGCGAAAGCCGCGCGCGGCTACGACCCGGGGCATGCCGACCTGCCCGGCGTGGATGCCGATCTGGCGGTCGCCATCGAGCAGGCGCGGACGCTGGCCGATCGCATGCTGCGACGGGGCCAGCTCGAACGCGCCACCGACCGGTACCAGGTGTTGCTGCAGGTCGACCCGGGCGACGCGGCGGCCCGGCGCGGCCTGCAACAGGTGGCGACGGCCTGGGCGGCGCGCGCGGCACGCCAGGCGGCGGATTTCCAGTTCGCCGATGCCGATGCGGCGCTGGCGCATGCGCGCGCGCTGGACCCCGGATCGGCGGCGCTTCGCGCTGCGTCGCGCGAGATCGCACACGCGCGCCAGTCGAAGGCGCGCCTGCGCGTCACGCTCCCACGCGGCGAGCGCGATCGCCAGGTGCGTGAATTGCTGCAGCAGGCGCAGGCGGCGCAGGCGCGCGGCGACCTGCTCGATCCCCCCGGCGACAGTGCTTTCGACAAGCTGCGCGCGGCGCGTGCGCTGAGCCCCGACGATCCCGCGGTGCGACGCGCGGGTGCACGGCTGTTGCCGCTTGCACGCGAATGTTTCGAGCGCGAGCTGCGCGGCAACAACCTCGGCCGCGCGCGTGCCTGCCTGGACGCACGACGCGCGCTGGAAGGCGAGGGCACGGCGGTGGCGCAGGCGCGGCGCCGGCTGGCGCAACGCTGGCTGGCGGTGGGCGAGGAGCGCCTGCGTGCAGGCAACCTGCCCGGTGCGCAGCAGGCGCTGGCGTCGGCGCGCGCAATCGATGGCGGCGTCGCCGGGCTGGAGGACTTCGCGGCGCGGCTTGCGACGGCGTCGGGAAAATGATCGGCGACGTGGATCGCCGCTAGTCGAACTCCGCGAAGCGCGAAACGGAAAGCGGGGGGCGGAAAGCGGTTGGGCTATTCGAGGAACAGGCGGCGCACGGTGTCACGGGCGGCGTCGATGGAAAAGTGCCGGCGCACGTTGTCCAGCCCGGCGTGCGCAAGTTGCTCCCACAGCGCCTGGTCGCGATACAGGCGCACGACCCGCGTGGCGAACCCGGCGGCGTCGTCGGCGACCAGCACGTCCCGGCCATCGACCAGGTGCATGCCTTCGACCGCGCACGCCGTCGCCACCACCGGCTGGCCGTGCGCCATGCTCAGGTTGACCTTGCCCTTGACACCGGCGCCATAGCGCAAGGGCGCCAGCGCGATCCGGCACCCATCCATGTACGGGGTGATGTCGGGCACGTGGCCGTGCATGACCACGCCGTCGCGCTCGCCGAGCGCGCGGATGCCGGCGGGCATGTCGCTACCGATGCAGTGGAACCGCACCTGCGGCAGTTGCGCGCGGATCGCGGGGAAGACGTCCTCGACGAACCAGCGCACCGCATCGGTGTTGGGCGGGTGGCGGAAACCACCGACGAACACCAGGTCCTGGCGCTGCGCGAACGGCTGCCCCGCGCCGGCGACGCGATGCAGGTTGGACAGCACGTCCACCTGCGCCTGCGGCGCGTCGATCGCCAGCAGCGCGCGTTCGGCTTCGCTCACCACCAGCGTGGTGTCGGCGGCGGCGATCACCGCCAGTTCCAGCGCGCGCGTACGCGCGGCGGCGCGAAGCAGGCTGGCGTCGCCGGCAACCTCCGCGGCGCGTTGCTCGCGCAGGTAATGCAGGTCGATGGTGTCGAACAGGATCCGCGCCTGCGGCGCATGCTGGCGCAGCAGCGGCAGGAATTCGCTGGCGACGTAATGGCGGCACAGCAGCACGCGATCGAAGCGCGGGCCGTGCTCGCGCAGCCACGCCGGCGCGCGCGCGGCGAACGGCGCATGCCAGGTTTCCACCCCCAGTTGCTGCAGCTCGCGCGTGTAGCGGCCGGCGTGGGCGCGATTGGCCGGCAAAAACACCACGTGCGCGCCATCCTCGCGCAGCATGCGCATCAGGTTCACCAGCCGCAACGAGCCCGAATCGTGGTCCGGCTGCGGCGTCAGCGCATCGATCACCAGCACCTGACGCTGGCCGCGGTGCAGCGTCGCCGGCGACGGCAGCGTGCCGGGCGCGGGATGGGTGGCGAGCGCATCGCGACGGTGCGCGGCGAAGATGTCGCGGTTGCGCAGCTGGTAGGCCTTCATCCCGCTGGCGGTGTCGGTGCCGCTGGAGGTGCCTTCGTCGTGCACCACGCGCGCGGCCGGCTGGTAGACCACGCGGCGGCCGGCGGCGCGCACGGCGAAGGCGAGGTCGGTGTCTTCGTAATAGGCGGGCGCGTAGCGGCTGTCGAAGCCACCGAGCTGCTCGAACAGCGCGCGTGGGATCGCGATCGCCGCGCCGCTGGCGTAGTGGACATCGCGCAGGTAGGCGTAGCGCGGGTCGTCAGGGGACTCGAAGCGGCCGTAGTTCCAGCCGCTGCCGTCGCTGAAGACCACGCCGCCGGCTTCCTGCAGGCGGCCGTCGGGGTACAGCAGCTGTGCGCCGGCCAGGCCAACCTTGGGATCGGCATCGAAGGTCGCCAGCAACGCGTCCAGCCAGCCGGGTTGCGGCACGGTGTCGTTGTTGAGGAAGACCAGCACCTCGCCGAGTGCCACGCGGGCGCCATCGTTGCAGGCGGCGATGAAGCCCCCGTTCCGCGCGCGGCGGTGGTAGCGCAGGCCGGCCACCTGCGGCAGGGCCGTGATCGTCTCGTCGCTCGAACCATCGTCGACGACGATCACCTCGCAGCGCGCCGCGGATGGGTGCGCGGCCAGCGCGCGCAGGCAGGCCAGGGTGTGTGCGAAGTGGTTGTAGACCGGTATCACGATGCTCGCGCGCGGCGCGCCCGGCGCCGGATCCGCGTGCGGAACCGCGAATGGCGAGAACGCATCCGCGGCGGGTGCGAACAGATCCGACGCGGCGACCTTGACCCCGGGCCGAAGTTGCAGGCGCACCCGCGCCAGGCTCGCGCGCCAGCCGCGGGTGCGGAGGCTGACAAGGCCACGCCGGGCGAGGCTGAGCGCGCGCGTCATCAGGAATCGCGCATCCGCCAACGAGGACATGCCCTACAAAACTCCGGCTGACTGGGGACGAAGGGCCGGGGCGGTGGCCGCGAGGTCTGCGCTAGACTCGCCGCTGCGCTGGCACGCGCTGCCATTGTCGCATCCCGCGAACGCCTGCTGGCAGGCGCGACCTGCCCCTCGCCGCACGAGCCCATGCCCCGCATCGATTACGACGAAGACGACGACCAGAGCAGCGATCGCGATGCCGGGCCCTGGCGCCGCCGGCTGCTGACCTGGGCCCTGGTGGCGCTGGGACTGGGATTGGGATTCATGGTCCCGTACACCCTTTATCTGAACCACCAGGTGGGCGAGCGCTTCGGCCAGCTGCGCTGGCAGATCCCGACCCGTGTCTACGCCCGGCCGCTGCAGCTGCGCGCGGGCTTGGCGATGGACGCCAGGACGCTGAAGACCGAGCTCGACGCGGCGTCCTACCGTGATGATGGCGCCGGCGTGCGGCCGGGCACCTACCAGCACAGCGGATCGCGCTGGCGCATCGCCAGCCGTGGCTTCGACGACGTCGACGGCAAGATCGGCCCGAGCCGCGTCGAACTCCAACTGGGCGACAGCCGCGTGGCCAGCGTGCGCGACCTGATGAAAGGCCGCCCGATCAAGTCGGTGCGGCTGGATCCGGCGCGCATCGCCACCCTCTACGGGCAGAAGCAGGAAGAACGCCGCCTGGTGCGGATCGAGGAAGTCCCCGAGCTGCTGGTGACCGGGCTGCAGGCGGTGGAGGATCGCGATTTCGCGCACCACCACGGCATCGACCTGTCGGGCATGCTGCGCGCGGCCTTCGTCACCATCCGTTCCGGCGGCGAGAACAAGCAGGGCGCCAGTACCCTCACCCAGCAGCTCGCGCGCAGCGGCCTACTGGGCATCGGCCGCGAGCAGACGGTCACGCGCAAGGTCAAGGAAATCATCTTCGCGCTGCTGCTGGAGGCACGCTACGACAAGAAGACCATCCTGGAGACCTACCTCAACCAGGTGTACCTGGGCCAGCGCGGCTCGCAGGAAATCCGCGGCGTGGCCGCCGGCGCCGAATACTGGTTCGGTCGCGACCTGCGCGACCTGAATACCTCCCAGGTGGCGCTGCTGATCGGCATCATCCGTGGGCCGTCGTACTACGACCCACGCCGCAATCCGGAGCGCGCCACCGAGCGCCGCAACTTCGCGCTGGCGAAGATGCACGAGACCGGCCTGATCACCGACAGCGAATTCGAAAACGCCAAGCGCGCGCCGTTGGGCGTGACCAGCGCGCCGGGCAGCCTGGCCGCCAACCGCTTCCCGTCCTACGTCGACCTCGTGCGCCGGCAGCTGCAGCGCGACTATCCGGCCGACGCGCTGCAGGGCGCCGGCCTGAGCGTGATGACCGCGATGTCGCCGGCCGCCCAGGCCTATGCCGAAGGCGCGGTGACCAAGACGCTCAAGGCGCTGGACACGAAACACCGGCCGTCGCTGGAGGCCGGCGTCATCCTGACCGACGTGCATGACGGCGAGGTGCGCGCCGTGGTCGGCAGCCGCGAGTTCGTCGAGCACGGCTTCAACCGCGCGGTGCAGGCGCAGCGGCCGGTCGGCTCGCTGCTCAAGCCCTTCGTCTACCTGCTGGCGCTGGCGCAGCCGGACAAATGGTCGCTGGCCAGCTGGGTTGACGATTCCCCGGTGACGATCGCGCTGGGCAACGGCAAGCGCTGGACGCCGGGCAATTCCGAAGGCCGCAGCCACGGCAACGTGCGCCTGATCGATGCGCTGGCGCACTCGTACAACATCGCCACCGTGCGCGTGGGCATGCAGGTCGGGCCGGAGCGGCTGGCGGACCTGATCAACACGCTGGCGGGCATCAAGGCCAAGGCCAATCCCTCGCTGATCCTCGGCGCGGTCGACCAGAGCCCGTACGCGATGGCGCAGCTCTATCAGTTCCTGGCTTCCGACGGCGAAATCCAGCCGCTGCACGCGGTGCGCGGCGTGCTTGATTCCACCGGGCGCACGGTCAACCGCTACGACAAGGCGCCGGCGCCCGCGCAGGAGGGCGACGCGATCGCCGCACGCATCGTCACCACCGCGCTGCAGCAGGCGGTCGTCGGTGGCACCGGCCGCCAGCTGATCAACGACGGCCTGGGCCGGCTGCAGCCGGCCGGCAAGACCGGCACCAGCAACGACAGCCGCGACAGCTGGTTCGCCGGCTGGACCGGGGACCACCTGGCGGTGGTCTGGGTCGGCAACGACCAGAACCAGCCGACCGGGCTGTACGGCGCCACCGGCGCGATGAAGGTGTGGTCGGCGATCTTCTCGCGCCTGCCCAGCGCGCCCCTGAAGGTCAGCGACAAGGGCCTGGACTGGCAGTGGGTGGTCGACTCCAACAGCACCGACCCGGCCTGCCCGGGCGCGCGCCGGTTCGCCTTCGTCGCCGGGTTCGCGCCGGCGTACCAGCCCTGCAGCTACGTCGATCCGGACGCCGATCCGTACTACGAGCAGAACCCGCCACCGGAAGCAGCGCAGGCCGACGGCGGTGGCGGATGGCGGCACTGGTTCGGGTTGGGCGAGCGGGCACGGGACCCGGCCACGCAGCGCCCGCCGGCACCGCCCGCACCGGCTCCGGCGCCCGCGCCCGCGTCGCCCTCGGCCCAGCCATGACGCGCCTGCTCAGGCAACGTCCCGGCCTCCGGCACGTCGCCACCCGAC
>NZ_JAANOY010000038.1 GCF_011320095.1 Cognatiluteimonas telluris
GGCGCGGGGTGGCTGCGCGCGCCGGCATCCGCATCGGCGAGGCCGCGCGTGTCCGGCGCGGCAAGCACGGCCGGCGCCGCCGCATCGACCGTGTCCGCGAGGTGGCGGGGCGCCATCGTTGCCGGGTCGAGGTGGCCGGTCGGGGCGGGTTCGCCGGACGGTTCGGGCGTCGCGCCGGTGATCGTAAGGTCGCTGGCCGGCAGGGACGGCGGTGCGCCGGGCGAGTCCGAGAACGGCAGGGTCGGCTGGGTGGGCATCGCCGGCATTATCGCCGCGCAGGCGGGATTTGGCTCCGCGCGGTCGGGCGGGGCGCCGCCGGTGGGGGTTGCGGTCGCTGGGTGGTCGGTGCGGCGACGCGAAACCGGGCGTGTTGCGGAGCCCGGATGCGGCCTTAGGCCTTGCCCGGGCTACGTGGGCTACGGGCTTACCGGGACGCGGGCGCGGGCGTCGTCGCGACCGCCTTGCCGGCGTGGTGCAGGTAGTCGCTGAGGTACCAGCGGCCGTCGATCCGTTGCACGGCGACGACGGTATCGATGTCCCGGCCGGCGTAGCGGTACTGCATCCGCACCCGCGCGCGATCACCGGTCTGCTGCAGCAGGGTCGCGTGCATGCCATCCAGGCTGGCATCCAGGTCCAGCCCGTAAGCGGCCAAGGCTTGCTTGAAGGCCTGCGCGAAGCCGCCCATCCGGCGCAGGCTCTCCTCCATGCCGGCGCGCTGGAAGTCCGCGGCCGAGTCCAGCCCGGTCCGCCGCGCGGCCACGGTCAACGCCGCCAGTGCACGCTGCGCGCGGGCGCGGTCGGACAGCGGCGCGGTGGTCGCCCAGGCGCTGGTGGCCTGGATCAGCTGCGCGTAGTGCTGGCGCTCGTCATCGCTGTAGTCGCCCTGGCGCTGGATGTACTGCGCCCCGAACAGTCCCAGCGACGCCGCCGCACCCTTGATCTGCCGTGGCGCGTGGGCGAACTGCTGGTCGAAGACCCGCTGCAGGTCGGTTTGGGCCTGCGGCGCCGCGAGCGACTTCAGCAATGCCGGCACGCGGTCGTCGAACGGCAGCTCGTCCAGCGGCCAGCGCGTGTGGCCTGCCGACCACGCGCGCTCCAGTTGCGCATGCAGGGCCGGCGGCACCGCCTCGTGGGCGAAGGCCACCAGGTCGTTGTCGCGCAGATGTCGGGTGAGCTGGCGTACCGCCTGTGCCGGCCGGGTGGCGGCCGCTGGCGCCGCGGTCCGCGCGGCGGGCGCGGGCGGGGGCGCGCGGTCGCAGGCGACCAGGACGCACGCAAGCAGCACGCACGCGAGCAGCAGGCAGGCCGGGAGCCGATGGCGTGGGGATCGAAGCACCAGAATCCGGTGAGCGCCCTCCCCGGGCGACGGCGCATCTTGGCCGCGGGGCAGCGGAGGGGGCAAGGACGGAGGTCCCGATCCGGCGAGCCGGCCGCAGTCACCCAAGGCCGGTTTCACCAGGCAAAAAAGAAGGAGGCCGTGGGCCTCCTCAAGTCCGGGATTCCCGGAAGACGAACGGTTGTGGCATGGCTCCGGCCGAGGCCGGACCTGAACAGGCTAGCCCGCCGGGGAAGCTCGCGCAATACCTGAAGGTAATGGCGATAACTCCTTGATTTGATGTCGTAGCAGCGGCTTTAGCCGCGAGCTCTTCGCCAAGGATCCGGTCGGGACCATCACGGCGTCGAGGAACAACGTCCATTGCGCGAAGAGCTCGCGGCTAAAGCCCCTCCTACCGGGGGCCGTCGGGCCTCCTGCGCTCAGCCGTCGAGCAATGCGCGGATCGCGGCAAAGCCGGCGCTGGCGCGCTCCTGCTTGCGCTGGGCGTCGGCAACCGGGTCGGCGCCGTCGCGCTGCAGTTCGGCGGCCGGGAGCTCATCGAGGAAGCGGCTGGGCTGCAGCCGCAGGCGGTCGCCCCACTTGAGCGCCTCGCGCGCATGCGACAGCCACAACTGCTCCTTGGCGCGGGTGATGCCGACGTAGAGCAGGCGCCGCTCCTCGTCCAGCCGGCCTTCCTCCAGCGACGCTTCGTGCGGCAGCACGCCGTCCTCGACGCCGACGATGAAGACGTAGCGGAACTCCAGGCCCTTGGCCGCATGCAAGGACATCAGCCGCACCTGGTTGCCGGCGTCGCCCTTGTCGGCGTGCGACAGCAGCGCGAGCGCGGCGGCGAGCTCGCCGGGGCCGGACGTGCGCGGACCGTCGAACCAGTCGGCCAGTTCATCCAGGTTGGTGCGCCGGCGCTGGAACGTCGCCTCGTCCTTGCACTGCGCGCGCAGCATCGCCAGCAGGCCGCTGCGTTCGTTGAGGCGGCGCACCAGCTCCGCCGGCGCCAGCTGGGTGGCGTCGTGGCGCAGGCCGCGGACGATGTCGATGAAACCGCCCAGCGCGTTGGCCGAGCGCGGCGCCAGCTGCTTGAGCAGGCCGACCGATTCGGCGGCGCGCGACAGCGGCAGCTGCGCGTGCTGCGCCAGTTCGGCGAGCTTGGCCAGCGTGGTCGCGCCGACCTCGCGCTTGGGCGACTGCACCGCGCGCAGGAAGGCCGCATCGTCCTCCGGATTGGCAACCAGCCGCAGCCACGCCATCGCGTCCTTGACCTCGCCGCGATCCAGGAACGCGGTGCCGCCGGTCAGGTGGTAGGGCACGCGCAGCAGCTGCAGTGCCTTTTCCAATGCGCGCGACTGGAAGTTGCCGCGGAACAGGATGCAGAAGTCGCTCCATGGCGCCGAATTCTTCTGCGCCTGGAACTGGATCTCGGCGGCGACCTTTTCCGCCTCGTGCGCGTGGTCCTTGCATTCCCAGACGCGGATGCGCTCGCCGTCGGCCTGGTCGGACCACAGGGTCTTCGGATGCTCGTGCGGGTTGTTGGCGATCAGCGCGTTGGCCGCGCGCAGCACGCGGTTGGAGCAGCGGTAGTTCTGCTCGAGCTTGATGATCTTCAATGCCGGATAGTCGTTGCCCAGCTGCAGCAGGTTGTCGGGGTTGGCGCCGCGCCAGGCGTAGATCGACTGGTCGTCGTCGCCGACGCAGGTGAAGTCGCCCCTCGGGCCGGCGATCGCCTTCAGCAGCCGGTACTGCGCGTCATTGGTGTCCTGGCATTCGTCGACCAGCAGGTAGCCGATGCGCTCGCGCCAGGCGGCGACGCAGTCTTCGTCGGATTCCAGCAACTGCACCGGCAGCCGGATCAGGTCGTCGAAATCGACCGCGTTGAAGGTCGACAGCCGCTGCTGGTAGCGCGCGTACACCGACGCCGCCTCGTGCTCGCGCGCGCTGCGCGCCTCGCTTGCCGCCTGCTCCGGCGACAGCCCGGCGTTCTTGGCGCGCGAGATCAGGTTGCGCACCGCGTCGATCACGTCGGGCTTGCTGCCCGGCGCCAGCAGGTCCTTGATCTGCGCGGTGCTGTCGTCGGCGTCGAAGATCGAGAAGCCGCGCTTGAGGCCGAGCTTGGCCGATTCGATCTGCAGCAGTTTCAGCCCCAGCGCGTGGAACGTGCACACGCTCAGGCCTTCGGCGGCGTCGCCCTTGATCCGGCGGGCGACGCGCTCGCGCATCTCGCGCGCGGACTTGTTGGTGAAGGTGATCGCGGCGATGCGCCTGGCCGGCATCGCGCCCGAGGCGATCAGGTGCGCGATCTTCTCGACGATGACGCGGGTCTTGCCGCTGCCGGCGCCGGCCAGGACCAGCAGCGGCCCCTGCGTCTGCAGCACGGCCTGGCGTTGCGGTGGATTGAGGCCGTGCACGACGCGCTGTCACTCGCTGGCGCGGCGAGTGCCGCGCGGCCGCGTAGTCTACCCGCGCGGCACGGCGGGCAACGCGGCGCTGGTGCACGGATCAGTGGCACGTTTGTCGCGCCGTGGTTGCGGACGACGGCGGCAGTGCAGCCCGCGTCATCCTTCGCAGCTGGCCTGCAGGCGCGCCACATGGCGGGTGACCACGCCGCCTTCCGGCTGGCCGGCGAGCACCTGCGCATGCAGCGCGCGCAGGCTGTCCATCGCCTGCGCACGCCCCGGGCCGTGGCAGCGCCGCGCCGCCGCGGTGGCGCTGGCCAGCCAGGCGATCTTGCGCAGTTCGCTGTCGCCGTGCGACAGGCCGGCCAGCGCGTCGAGCCGTGCCATCGCGGCGGGATTGCCGCCGTCGGGCCCGGCCTCGAACGCGGCCAGCGACAACATCGCGCGTCGGGTGTGCGGATGCCATGGGCCATAGCCGTCGCGGGTCAGCTGCGCCGCGCGCTGCAACTGCGCGTGGGCGTCGTCCCGGCCCAGCGCCGCCTCGACTTCGCCCAGCAGGCGCCAGGTATCGCCGAGCAGCGGATGGGTCGCGCCCACGGTGGCGCTGCGCAGCGCGATCGCCTCGACCAGCAGCGGCCGCGCGGCGGCGTCACGGCCCATGTCGTGCAGCACCATCGCCTTGTTGAACAGCACGTTGGCCAGGTCGAGCGCGCGTGCGCCCACCCGCGCATGCGCGCGGCGGATCGCGATCGACTGGTCGAGCCAATCCAGCGCGCTGGCGTCGTCGCCGCGTTCGAAGGCGATGATCGCCAGGCTGTTGTCGTCGCGCGCCACGCTGTCGTGGTGCGTGCCCAGTCGCGCCACCAGCCACTCCCGCGTGAAACGGTACGCGCGTTCGGCCTCGCCCAGCCGGCCCTGGTCGACCAGCAGCGCGGCCAGCTGCCGGCGCGCATCGATGCTGTCCGGCGAGGACGTGCCGTGCAGCGACAGGGCCAACGCGAGCGCGGCGCGGCAATCGGCCTCGGCGCCGACGACATCGCCCGCGCTGCGTTCCAGCGCGCACAGGCTGCGGCGCAGGGTGATCGCCAGCGGATGCCTTCGACCGACGCTCTGGCGCAGCTGCGCCAGTGCCGCCCGCGTTTCCCGCAACGCCTTGTCGGTGTGGCCGGCATCGCTGTCGAGCATGGCCAGGTCAGCCAGGTTCTCGATGCTGCCCAACGCGTCGTTGAGCGGGTCGCGCCGCAGCGCGAGGGCGCGTTCGATCAGCGGGCGCGCGCGCGCGGCCTCGCCCATGTCGCGCTGGCAGCGCCCGAGCTGGGAGTAGAAGTCCGCCGCCTGCAGCGGCAGGCGCGGTTGTTCGCGCTGCGCCAGCGGCAGCAGTGGCTGCATGCCTGCCAGGCAGTCGCCGGCGTTGCCGAGGATGCGCTGGGCACGGCCGCGCTCGGTGGCGGCGCCCAGGCGCAGGCTGGCGGGCGCCTGGTCGCCGAGCGCGGCCACGATCGCCGCTTCGCGATCGAGCAGCCGCATCGCCTGCCGATAGTCGCCCAGGCCCAGCCGCAGGCGCGCGATGACGCCGAACAATTCGGCGCGCGCGGCGGGCTGGCGCGCCAGCTCCTGGGTGCCGCGCCGGGCGCCGGCTTCGAGCAGCTGGCGCACGTCGACCTGGCCGTTGTTGCTGCCTTCGCCGGCGTGTTCGAACAGGCCCACCACGAAATCCTGCAGCGCCTGCGCGCGCAACGCTTCATGCATCGCCTGCCGCGCCTGCCAGGCGACGATGCCCAGCGCGGTGCTCAGCACCAGCGTCGCCAGCAGCCCCGTCGCCAGTGCCCAACGGTGCCGGTGCAGGTACTTGCGCACGCGGTAGCCCAGGCTCTGCGCGCGCGCCTGCACCGGCTTGCCGTCGCGATGGCGCTGCAGGTCCAGCGCCAGCGCCTCGACCGAGGGATAGCGTTGCTCCGGCCGCTTGGCCAGCGCCTTGAGAACGATGTTGTCCAGGTCGCCGGTCAGCGCGCGTGCGCGGCGGCGGCGCGCGTGCGCCTCGACGGGATCGGGCCGTGTCGTCGGTGGCGTCTCGCCGGCGCCGAGCAGCGCCTGCGACGGACGCAGGGGATCCACGGTGAGGATGGCTTCTTCCCATGCCGCGTCGCTGCTCCGCTTGGGCCGGTACGGGCGGCGGTCGGTGAGCAGCTCGTAGAGCACCACGCCCAGCGAGTAGACGTCGGTCATGGTGGTGACCGGCTCGCCGCGGATCTGCTCCGGGGCGGCGTAGTGCAGGGTGAACGCGGTCGGCAGGCCGGTGCGGGTGCGGTCGGGGGCGTGTTCGCCGGTGTCGAGCAGCTTGGCGATGCCGAAATCCAGCAGCCGCACGTCGTCCAGCGGCGTGACCAGGATGTTGGATGGCTTGAGGTCGCGGTGCACGATCAGGTTGGCGTGCGCGTGGCTGACCGCGTCGCAGGTCTGCAGGAACAGCCGCAGCCGCGCCTGCAGCGGCAGGCCGCGCGCGCGGCACCAGTCGGTGATCGGTTCGCCGTCGACGTATTCCAGCGCCAGGTAGGGCTGGCCGTCCTCGCTGATGCCGGCATCGAGCAGGCGCGCGATGTGCGGATGTTCCAGCCGCGCCAGGATCTGCCGCTCGCGGGTGAAGCGCAGCCGCAGCTTGGGATCGGCCAGGCCGGGGCGCAGCAGTTTCAGCGCGACGCGGCGCTGGTAGAGGCCGTCGGCGCGGGTCGCCAGCCACACCTGGCCCATGCCGCCTTCGCCGAGCATCCGCTCGATCCGGTAGGGGCCGACCATCACCCCCGGGTGCATGCCAGGCAGCGGCGCGACCAGAGGCTGGGACAGGAAGTCGTCGCGCTCGGCTTCCAGCGCCATCAGCTCGGCCAGGTCGGCCGCCAGTTGCGGGTCTTCCTCGCGCAGCAGTTCGAGGCTGCGCGCGCGGGTGGCGTCGTCGAGCTCGAACATCGCATCGAGCAGCGGCGACAGGCGTTGCCAGCGGGCGGCGTCCATGGCGGGCGTCAGCCGGGCGCGGTCAGCAGTGGGCCGTCAGGGCGCATGTGCGCTCACCGCTCACAGCGCACGGCTCACTGATCCTTGAGCGACGCCAGCAGGAACAGCCGGGCCTTCTGCCAGTCGCGGCGGATGCTGCGCTCGGAGCGCTTGAGCAGGCCGGCGATCTCCAGTTCCGACAGGCCGGCGAAATAGCGCAGCTCCACCACCTGGGCCAGGCGCTCGTCGACCGCGGCCAGGCGGGTGAGCGCGGTGTCCAGTCCCAGGGTTTCCTCGTCCAGGCGCAGGCCGCCTTCGACGTCCTCGGGCAGTTCGGTCACCCGGTGCAGGTCGCCGCCGCGTTTCTGCGCCAGCCGCTGGCGGGCGTAGTCGACCACCACGCTGCGCATGGCCGAGGCGGCGTAGGCGAAGAAATGCGCGCGGTCGTCGAAGCGCGCGGTCTGGCGCCCGATCAACTTGAGGTAGGCCTCGTGCACCAGCGCGGTGGCGTCCAGCGTGTGCGCCTGCTGCCCGGCGAGCTGGCGCCGCGCCATCGTGTGCAGTTCCTGGTAGAGCGTCGACAGCACCCGGTCCAGCGCGCTGCGATCGCCCTCGCGGGCGGCCTCAAGCCACTGGGTGATCTCGGCGATTTCGGCCATCCGTCCCACGCTCCCCGCAAGCGGCGCCAATATAGCCTCTGGCACCGGGCAAGGGAGACGGGGATCACGGCGGGTGGCGACTTCAGCGCTGGCAGTGGCCGCACCACACCGTCGCGCGCTGGCCGATCGACGCCTGCTTCAGCGCCCGTCCGCAGCGCGGGCACGGTGCGCCGCCGCGGCCGTAGGCCGAGAGTTCCTGTTCGAAGTAGCCCGGCGCGCCGTCGGGGCTGATGAAATCCCGCAGCGTGGTGCCGCCACGTGCGATCGCGTGGCTGAGGATGCGGGTCACCTCCGCCGCCAGCCGCGCGTAGCGCGCTCGCGACACCTGGCCTGCCGGCCGCAGCGGTGAGATCCCGGCGGCGAAGAGGGCTTCGGCGGCATAGATGTTGCCGACCCCGACCACGATGGACTGGTCCATCAGGAAGACCTTGACCGGCGCGCGGCGACCGCGGCTGCGCGCGAACAGGTAGTCGCCGCTGAAGGCGGGCGCCTGCGCATCCTGTGCGTCGTGCGCCATGCCGGCGTCGGCGAGCGGCTCGGGTCCCAGCCCGCGCAGCAGTTCGTGCGTGGTCCCGGGCGGCTGCCACAGCAGGCAGCCGAAGCGGCGCGGGTCATTGAAGCGCAGCACCCGCCGCGCGGCCCGGTGGCTGCCGTCCTCCAGCACCAGGTCAACATGGTCGTGCAGGCCGGGCGGCGTGTCCGGCGCCAGCACCCGCAGGCTCCCGGACATGCCCAGGTGCAGCAGCGCGCTGCCGGCGGCGGTGTCCAGCAGCAGGTACTTGGCGCGGCGGCGGATCCCGGCGATGGCCTGGCCGGGCAGGCGTGCCGCGACCTCCGGCGGGATCGGCCAGCGCAGGTCCGGGCGGCGCAGCACCACGTCGGCGATGCGGCGGCCGAGCAGGTGCGGCGCCAGGCCGCGGCGGGTGGTTTCGACCTCGGGCAATTCAGGCATGGCTTGGGTCAGGCTCGGCGGGTCGGACAGCGGGTCCATGACGTGATGGAAAAACCGCGATTGCGGGCGTGCTGCGGCGTGTTCGCGGCGCGCGACGCACATTCTTCCGCGACGCGGGTCTCGCTTGCGTCCGCCGCATCGTCACGATGTCGCGTCGCCGCTGAACGCGACCGTCGCCTGCGGCCCCCGGGGCGGATGATGCTGGCATGATGCCCGCTCGGACCGGGCCTGCCCGATCCCCCGGCGCGGGAGTGGATTTCCGGCGTTGTCATCGTCCTTCCGGAGTCCGCAATGCCCGCTTCGCTGCTGCCATCCCTGCCCGAGTTCCTGTCCCACGGCCTGCTGCAGGCCAGCTGGGGCGCGCTCGCCATCTACCTGCTGCTGGCCACCCAGCTCACCATCTTCTCGGTGACGCTGTACCTGCACCGCAGCATGGCCCACCGCGGCGTCGACTTCCATCCGCTGGTCGCGCACGTGTTCCGCTTCTGGACCTGGCTGACCACGTCGATGGTCACCAGGGAATGGGTCGCGATTCATCGCAAGCACCACGCCAAGTGCGAGACCGAGGAAGACCCGCACAGCCCGGTGCAGAAGGGCATCGGCACCGTGTTCTGGCGCGGCGTGGAGCTTTACCGCGAAGCGCGCGGCCAGCGCGAGGACATCGAGAAGTACGGCAAGGGCTGCCCCGACGACTGGATCGAGCGCCACGTCTACACCCCGCACGCGACGATGGGTCCGACCCTGCTGCTGTTCCTGAGCTTCGCGCTGTTCGGTTTCGCCGGCGTCGCGGTATGGGCGATCCAGATGCTGTGGATCCCGTTCTGGGCCGCGGGTGTCGTCAACGGCCTGGGCCACTGGTGGGGCTATCGCAACTTCGTCACCGACGACACCGCGACCAACCTCACCCCGTGGGGCCTGTGGATCGGCGGCGAGGAGCTGCACAACAACCACCACGCGTTCCCGTCGTCGGCGAAGTTCGCGCTGCGCAAGTGGGAATTCGACATCGGCTGGGCGGTCATCCGCAGCTGCCAGGCACTGGGCCTGGCGAAGGTGCTGCGCGTGGCGCCGTCGCTCAACGTGCGTCCCAACATCCCGGCGCCCGACGGCGACACGCTCAAGGCCCTGCTGGCGATCCGCTTCCAGGCCATGACCGACTACCAGCGCGACGTGCTCAAGCCGGCACTGCGCGAGGAAGCGCGCGCCGCCGGTGCGAAGCTGCGCTCGCTGCTGCCGCGCAAGCTGCGCAAGGGCCTGGCCGACGATGGCCGCTGGCTGCAGCCCGATGCGCGCCAGCAGCTCTCGTCCTGGGTCGCCAAGCGCCCGCGCATCCGCGTGCTGATCGAACATCGCGCGCGCCTGGCCGCGGTGCTGGAAGCACGCAGCCAGAACGCCGCCGACACCCTGCACCACCTGCAGGCGTGGTGCCACGAGGCCGAGGCCAGCGGCATCCGCGTGCTGCAGGAGTTCTCGGCGCGGCTGAAGGGTTACTCGCTGCAGCCGGCGCGCGGCTGAGCGCCGGCCCGCGCGGTCGTCCCTCACAATGACAGCGCACACCAAGCCCGGCCGTCACTGGCCGGGCTTTTTCATGCTGGCCTGCCTGCCGCTGGCGTCGATCGCGCTGGCGCAGGTGCAGGCGTCTTCCGATTACCTCGCGCGCATGGACGCCGACCACGATGGCCGGGTGTCGCTGTCCGAATACCAGGACTGGCTGTGCTACGCGTTCGATGCGATGGATCGCAATCATGACGGCGTACTGGTCGCGGCCGAGCTACCCGGCGGCCGCGGCGCCAGCACGACCCGCGAACAGCACCGCGCGCGACTGGCCGATGCCTTCCATCGCCAGGACCGCAACGGCGACGGCGTCCTCGACGCCCGCGAACTGGCCACCCCTCCGCGCTGACCGCTGGTCCCGGCAGGGACGGCTCCAGCCGCGAGCGCTTCCCCGCACACCGCATCCACACCGCCGCGGTTGACGCCCACCGCCACAGCGTCGACGATGCGCGCCTACACGATACGGAGATCGTGCAATGGATGACTTCGTCCATCCGCTCGGGCAGCAGGGGCGTTACCGGCTGGTCGCCTTGTCGCGGCAGCCGCCGTACAGCGCCGACGACGTACGCGCCTATGCGGTGACCACGCGGGCCGGCGATTGCCTGCGCGAGGAGCCGACCCGGTCTGGGGCATTGCAATGGATCGACGAGCGCATCGACCGCGATGCCGCCTCCATGCCACCGCGCCCGCGCCGACGCTGACCGCATGACGCGCCCGCCGACAGGATGTCGGCGCGACACAATTCAGGGAAGAGACCGTGCCGCACCGCAAATCGCTCCTGACCGCTTTCGCCATCGCGCTGGCGCTGGTTGCCGGCCTGTACCTGTCCGGCTATCTCGCATTGCGACTGCTTGGGCTGCCGGCCGGCCTGCTGCACTGGCACACCTACATCGACTACCTGCGTGCGCTGCCGCTGCCGCGGTTGCAGCCCTATGCACGCAGGATCTGGATCGCCGGCGGCATCGGCTTCGGCATCGTGCTTGCCATCGCGATCGCGCTGCTCGTCGGGCTGCTGCGACCGGCGCGCAAGTCGCTGCACGGCGACGCGCGCTTCGCCAGTCGCCGCGACCTCGCGCGGCGCGGCCTGCTCAAGCCCGCGCACGACGGCATCATCGTCGGCCAGTATCGCGGCCGGCTGCTGCGCCTGTCGGGGCAGCAGTCGGTGGTGCTGGCCGCGCCGACGCGCTCGGGCAAGGGCGTGGGGATCGTCGTCCCCAACCTGCTCGCGTACCGCGAGTCGATGGTGGTGCTGGACATCAAGCAGGAAAACTTCGCGCTGACCAGCGGCTGGCGCGCGCGACAGGGCCACGCGGTCTATCTCTTCAACCCGTTCGCCGACGACGGCCGCAGCCACCGCTGGAATCCGCTGCGCTACGTCGCCGACGATCCGGCGCGGCGCGTGGGCGACCTGATGGCGATCGCGGCGATGCTGTATCCCGATGCCGGCGACGAGCAGAAGTTCTGGGTCAGCCAGGCGCGCAACGCGTTCCTGGCCTTCGCGCTGTTCCTGTTCGAGAACCGCGAGGACGAAGCGCGCCTGGGCTTTCCAGTGCAGGTGCCGGCACCCAGCCTGGGCGGCGTGTTCCGCCTGGCGACCGGCGATGGCCAGCGCATGGCGCGCGAGCACATCCAGTGGCTGGGTGGTCGCGAATTCCTCGGCGACAGTGCGCGATCGGCCTTCGCCAACCTGCTGTCGCAGGCCGACGACACCTTCGCCTCGATCCTGGGCAGCTTCCGCGAGCCGCTCAACGCGTGGATCAACCCGGTGCTCGACGCCGCCACCAGCGGCGATGACTTCCTGCTCACCGACCTGCGCCGGCGGCGGATGACGATCTACGTCGGCATCGCGCCCAACCGGCTGGCCGAAAGCCGGGTGCTGGTGAACCTGTTCTTCAGCCAGCTCATCAACCTCAACACGCGCACGCTGCCGCAGGACGATCCGTCGCTCAAGCACCAGTGCCTGCTGCTGATGGACGAGTTCACCGCGATCGGCAAGGTCGAGATCCTCGCGTCCGCGATCGCCTTCCTCGCCGGCTACAACCTGCGCCTGCTGCCGGTGATCCAGAGCATGGCGCAGCTGGATGCGACCTACGGCAAGGACGTCGCGCGCACGATCCTGACCAACCACGCGCTGCAGGTGATCTTCGCCCCGCGCGAGCAGCGCGACGCCAACGACTACTCCGAGATGCTCGGCTACACCACCGTGCGCCGTCGCACCATCACCCGCGGCCGCGAGGTCTCGCGCAGCGAAGTGCTCGAGCGTCGCGCGCTGCTGTTGCCGCAGGAACTCAAGGCGCTGGGCGCCGACAGGCAGGTGCTGCTGTGCGAAGGCCTCGCGCACCCGGCGCTGTGCGACAAGCTGCGTTATTACAGCGACCGCCGCTTCCGCCGGCGCCTGCTGCCCCGGACCGCGGTGCCGGATCTGTCCTAGCGCGTCGATCCGGGGGCATCGGCGTAGGCGATCGGCGAGGGGCTTGCGCAATCGGACACCGGTGTCGGCCGACGTTTCCGGGCCGCTGGCCGGCCCGAGTCGACGACCGGTACGGACTGCGCGCCCGGTGGCGCACCGTAGACGGACAATTCAGGCGCGCGAGCGCAAGCTGCCATCCCCCCCGGAGATGCCGCCATGACCCCGCGCCTGCCTGTCGCCGCCGCTACGCTCGCGCTCGCGCTGGCGGGCTGCACGACCACGTCCCGGGTGATGCTGGGACCGACCTATCCCGCGCTGGCGCCCGGGCAGGTGCACATCTACTACCAGCCGCCGACGCGCTACCGCGAAGTGGCATTGCTGGAAACGCAGAGCGGCTCGTTCATTTACGGCGAGCAGAACAAGATGAATTCCGTGCTGACCAAGCTGCGCGCCGAAGCGGCGAAGCTCGGCGCCAACGGCGTACTGTTCCAAGGCACGGAAAACGAATATCGCGGTGGCGGGGTGGGCGTTGGGGTGGGTGGCGGGACGTTCGGCGGCCACAGCCACTTCGGCGTCGGCGTCGGCATCGACATCAACCCGACCCCCAAGCATGCGCGCGGCATGGCCATCTACGTGACCGATCCGACGCCAGCCGCGACACCCGCCCCGCCGTCGCCTTGAGGCCGCGCCCGGGTGTCGCCTGCTTCGCGACTAGGCGGCGTCGGCCTCGGCGGCGGCGTCTTCGTCGGCGTACCAGGCCGCTCCGAGTGAACGATGTCGCTCGTCGCCGACGAGCAGCGCCTCCAGTCCACGATCATCGATGTCCGAGTGGGTCCGCCGCGCCCGCGCCAGGATCTCCGCCGCCAGCCACTGCATGCGCACGACGTTGTCGATGATGCGGGCCTGGAAAGCCGCGTCGTCCAGCCGATCGCCCAGCGCCCGGTTGAGTTCGCGGAACCACTCGATCCGGTACTGGTCCAGCATCGCCCCGTGGCGGACCAGCGCGCCGGTATTGCGTTCGCCCCAGTCGCGCAACAGCGCCTGCATGGCGGTGTTGAGCGTCGCGGCGCGTTCGAACTGCGGGCCGAGCCGGCCGAGCATGCCGATGTCGGTCAGGCGCCCGGCGTAATACAGCGGCGCCAGCAGCGACCAGTAGAACGTGTAGTCCCAGATGATCTTGACCGGCATCACCTGCGCGTCGCCGAACAGCCGGTACTGGTCCTGGTAGAGCGTCAGGGTGTTGTCGTAGAACGAGCGGAACAGGCGCTCGTAGAGCGTGACGTAGGAATCGATCGACCTGCCGGCGAACTCCTTTTCGACCAGGTCGCAGATGTAGCCGTTTCCGATCGCGATGAAATCGCTGCCCGGCGAATAGAACGGATCCAGGAACACGCCCGCCTCGCCGGTCAGCGCCCAGCGATTGGCGGAAAAGACCTGCTTGCAGTCGTAGGAGAAGTCGCGCAGGAAGCCGAAGTCCAGCAGCGCATGCCCTGGCGACTCCAGCGTGCGCGCGACCTGCGGCTGGTGTTCGCGCAGCCACGCCATCGCCTTGTCGTGGCTGTTGATCGTCTCCAGCGGGTGCATGCCGGCATCGCAGACGATGCCCAGCGAATGCGCGCCGGAAGCCAGCGGGATCAGCCAGAACCAGTAACCCGGCCCGCACATGTGGTTGGTCGAGCGCCAGCGATCGGGTGGATCGCAACGCTGCAGCCACTGCGGATCCTGCGACCAGTCATTGGGATCGACCCGGCCTTCCACCCGCCACCACGCGGCGTTGATGTGGTGCGCGTTGTCGCGCGCCAGCCCGAGCTTGCGCTTGAGCAGGCCGGCGCGGCCGCTGGCATCGACGACCCAGCGCGCGCGGATGGAGCGGGTGGCGCCATCGTGTTCGATGGTGGCCAGGTGCCCGCCGACCGCGTCGATGTCGATGCCGCGCACGACGCTGGCATCACGGAAATCGACGCCGAGCGCGCGCGCGCGTTCGCCCAGGAAGTTCTCGAACCGGCCGCGATCGATCTGCCACGACGAGGTCGGCAGCAGCTGGCTCACGCCAAGCTCCGTGCAGCGGTCGATCGCCTCGCTGCCTTCGGAGAAGAAGAACCGGAAGCCGAACTTGCGCACCTGCTCGGCATCCAGGTGTTCGCGCAGGCCCAGTACCTGGGAGAAGTAATGCGCGCCGATCTCCACCGTCGATTCGCCGACCTTGAATGCCCCCTCGCGCACGGGGTGCATCCGGCGCTCGACCACCGTCACCCGCAGGCCGGGCATGCGCTGGCGCAGCTCGAGGGCCAGCGTGAGCCCGGCCAGTCCGCCGCCCAGGATGAGGACGTCGGTTGCGTCCGCCGCGCCCACCATCGCCCCGGCGCTCATCCGGCGCGCTGCGGTTGCGGGGTGAGCGTCGGTGCGAATTCGCCGCTGGGATCATGGATCACCGGCGGCGCCGCGCGGGTGCGTCGGTATTCCCGCAGCACGCCGCCGCGGGCGAAGATCTGCGCGACCACGTGCGAGGTGATGCGCCACAGGTCGCGCAGCGGGCGGAAGTGGCTGCGGCGGAATTTCTCCACCACATCCGGCCCGTGGTAACGCGATTCGATCGGAATCGACACGCAGCGCGTGCCCAGCTGGTGCGAGGCCGACATCAGGATCTGCGCCTCGAACACGAAATCCTCGCCCGGCACGTCCTGCAGCGCCGCGACCGCGGCCGGGTACAGGCGCTGGCCGCTCTGCGAATCGGCGATCCGGTAGCCGCAACCCCAGCCGATGCCCCAGTCGCCGAATTCGTTGGCCAGCCGCCGATAGGTCGGCTGCTGCGAGCGCTTGCGCAGGCGTGCGCCGATCACGATGCAGCCGGGGTGGCAGTTGCCCGCTTCGATCATGCGCGGGATGTCGTCGGCGCTGTGCTGGCCATCGCCATCCATCGTGAGCACCGCGCGGCAGCCGCGATCGAGCGCGGCGCGGAAGCCGTCGCGCAGGCAGGCGCCCTTGCCCATGCGCCGGTCGTGGCGCAGCACCACCACCGGCAGGTCGGCGATGCAACCGACGGTATCGTCGTCGGAGCCGTCGTCGATGACGATCACGGTACCGCAATGCGCGAGCGCGCCTGCGACCACGTCGCGGATGCGCAGCGCCTCGTTGAGCGCCGGGATCACGACGGCGATGTTGCTGCGGTCTAGCCGGGTGTGTTCGGGCATGTCGCGGTCAGTCCTCGGGCAGGGTGATGTCGACCTGCAATGCGCGCCCGGGGCCGGCGTGCAGGCAGGCGCGATGATCGCCGCAAGCCAGCGCGGTGAACAGCGGCAGCATCGGCGCCATGGCGTTGGCGCCGGCGATGTCCGCCAGCCGTCCACCGGGCGCGGGCGCGTCGGCGTCCAGCAGCCGCGCGTCCAGCCGTCGCCGCCCCGCCTGCCGATCGTCGTCGCGCGGCGCCGCCAGCACCAGGGCCACCCCGGGGTGGCGGGTGCTGCGCGAGACG
>NZ_JAANOY010000039.1 GCF_011320095.1 Cognatiluteimonas telluris
GCCAGCCGTCCACCGGGCGCGGGCGCGTCGGCGTCCAGCAGCCGCGCGTCCAGCCGTCGCCGCCCCGCCTGCCGATCGTCGTCGCGCGGCGCCGCCAGCACCAGCGCCGCCCCGAGCAGGCCGCTGCTGCGCGAGACCTCCGCCAATGGACCGGCGGAAGGTGCGTCGTAGGCCACCAGCAGCACCGCCGGCGCGCCGGCATGCAGTTGCGCCATTGCTTCTATGAGGCCCTGCGCGAAGGTCGCGTCAAAGCTGCTGATCGCGGTGGCCGCCTGCACGCAGCCGGCGCCGATCGTCCAGTAGCCGGCCGCGGCGTTGTGCACCGAATTGTGGAAACGCGTGGGCGAGATGCTGGTGGGATCGTCGACCAGCGTCGCGCACATGTAGTCGGTGATCGACAGGTCGCCATGCATCGACGCGAACACGCTCGGCAGCGCCGCCGGCTCGCGTCCGGCAGCGGTGCACGCGGCGAGCGCGACTTCGAGCGCGACCGCGACCGACTCGGGGGCGCGGCGGCGTTCGTTGGGCGCCAGCAGTTGCGGCGACGGCCGTGCTGGCGGCTGGTCGGGCAGCAGTCCACTGTCGACGTAGGCGCGCGCCGCGTCCCACGACGGCAGGCCACGGGTCCAGAAGCCGATGCCTTCGATGCTGGCGATGAGCGCGCTCATGCGCCGGATCCTGCCGCGCGGCCGAACACCAGCGAGCAGTTGTTGCCGCCGAAGCCAAAGGAATTGTTCATCGCGAAGTCGATCGCGCGTTCGGCATTGTCGAAGCGGATCTGCGGCCCGCAGGCGGCGTCGCGCACGGTGCTGTTCAGCGTGCCGGGCAGCAGCGCATCCTGCAGCGCGAGCAGCGCGAAGATCGATTCGACGATGCCGGCCGCGCCGAGCGTGTGCCCGGTCCAGCCCTTGGTCGAGCTGGCGTGCAGCGTGTCCGGGAACAGCGCCGCGACCGCGCGCGCCTCGACCGCGTCGTTGGCCGGCGTCGCGGTGCCGTGCAGGTTGAGATAGCCGACCTGGCCGGCGTCGATCCCGGCGCGCGCGAGCGCATCGGCCATCGCCAGCCGTGCGCCGAGGCCTTCGGGATGCGGCGTGGACATGTGGTGGGCGTCGCTGGATTCGCCGTAACCGCGCAGTTGCAACGTATCGCCGGCCGCGGCGCGCTCGAGCAGCGCGAATCCACCAGCCTCGCCCAGCGACAGCCCGTCGCGCGCGGCATCGAACGGCCGACAGGCCTGCGCCGACACCAGCCCCAGCGAATTGAACCCGTACAGCACGCTGCCGCACAGGGTGTCGACGCCGCCGACGAGCGCGGCATCGGCCACCCCGGCGTCGATCAGGCGCGCCGCCTGCGCGAACACCTTCGCGCTCGACGAGCACGCGGTCGCCACCGTCACGCAGGGGCCGCGCAGGCCGGTCGCCTGCTGCACGAAATCGCCCAGCGAATGCGGCGTATGCACGATCGGCCGGCGCATGCCCGGCGCGAACCGGGCGACGCCTTCGGCATCGTGCTCGAGCCCGGCGTAGGCGGCCTCGGTTTCGCCGATGCTGGCGGTGGACGTGCCCAGCACCACCGCGATGCGATCGGCGCCGTGGCGCGCGCGCAGCGCGTCGATCGCATCGAGCATGCCGTCCTGCTGCAGCGCCAGCCACGCCAGCCGGTTGTTGCGGCATTCCCAGCGCGCGAAGGCCGCCGGCAGCGGCGCGTCCTCGAGGCCGTCGACGCGGCCGATCCAGGCATCGAGCCTGGCCTGCCCGAAGTCGTTCCTGCGCAGGCCGCCGCGCCGCGCACGCAGGGCCTGCGCCTGCGCGTCGCGGCCGCGGCCCAGCGCCGTGGTGGCGGTGAAGGCCGGGATCGACAGCGGCGGCATCGGTGCGGGACGCGGGGACGGGGGCATCGGCGAAGGATGCGGGGACTGCGGCACGCGGGGCTCCGGCGAAGGCTGAACGGCAGGCGCGCATTGCGCGGAACGTGCCGTGGGACAGGCGCGGAGTATATCGAGCGTCGCGGATTCGCCGTGGCCTTCACGCTAAAATCACCACAATGTCCAGCCGCCATTCCCACCGCATCGCGCTGATCGGCGATGGCGACGTCCTGCACACCGGCGTCGTCGCGGCGATCGCCTGCGTGCTCAGCGCCGGGCTGGTGTACCTCGGGTACTTCCTGCATGTGTGGCGGGTCGCGCGGCAGGCGCCGTGCCGGCCCGAGCGCGGCGAATGCGTGCTGCTGTTCGGCAAGCATGCGCCGCAGGGCCGGATCGACGGCGACTTCGCCGCCCGCCTGGACCGCGCGGTGTCGCTGTGGCGCGAGCGCCCGCCGGCCAGCGTGGTGCTGCTCGGTGGCGGCGCGGACGGCGAGCCCAGCGAAGCCGAGGTCGCGCGCAACGCGCTGCTCGCGCGCGGCGTGGCCGGCGACATCCCGATGCGGCTCGAAGCGCAGTCGCGCGACACCCTGCAGAACCTGCGCAACGCGCGCGAACTGCTGCGCACGAGTCTTCCGGCCGCCGGTATCCAGGCCGCCAGGCTGCCGCGCGTCACCCTGCTCAGCAACCGCTACCACCTGGCGCGATGCGCGCTGTTCGCGCGCCAGCTCGGTTTCGACTGCGAACTGTGCGCGGCCGAGCCACGACTGCCGCTGGGCCCGCGCATGCTGCTGCGCATTGCCGGCGAGGCGGCATACGTGTGCTGGAGCGACCTCGGCACGCGCTGGGCGCGCCTCATCGGCCACCGGCGGATGCTGGCGCGGGTGACCTAGCCGCGCCGTGCGGTCGGCGCGTCGCTGATCGCGCCCGCAACGCACGACGCCCATCGCGGGCGGTCGCAGCAGCGAGCCCAGCGCTGGCGGCACCGCGACGCTGCGTCGGGACGCGCGCTCGCCGCGCGTCCCGTTTCCCTTGCCCTCAGGAATGCTTCGCGCGCTGTTGCGGCACGAATTCCTCACGCACCGCCTTGGCCAGCAGGTCCGGCGGCAACAGGCCCTGGTCGAGGAGGAAATCGTTGAAGGCCTTGCGGTCGAAGCGGTCGCCCAGCGCCAGCTCGGTTTCCGCGCGCAGCTGCTGGATGCGCGAATAGCCGTAGAAATAGCTGCCGGCCTGGCCGGGCGAATTGACCGTGTAGCGATCGATCTCCTGGCGGGCATAGCCCTTCGACAACCCGACCTGGTCGGTGAGCATCGTCATCGCGCGGTCGCGATCGATCAGGCCGAGGTTGAGCATCGGATCGAGCATCGCGCGCGCCGCGCGTTGCAGGCGCAGCTGCAGTGCGATCAGCTGGCCGTCGATCGGTTCGTAGGGCAGGGCCTCGGACTCGGCGTACAGCGCCCAGCCTTCGACGTTCACCGAATTGAACGCGAACAGCGTGCGCGCCAGCGAGACACCGCGCTCGACCATCGCGGTGAACTGCAACTCGTGCCCCGGCCGTCCTTCATGCGCCGTCAGCGTCCACGCCGCCGACGGATAGTTGAAGTCGTCATAGGCGCCATCACCCTTTGCATTCGGGTTGCCGGTGGTGAGCACGAAGGTGCCCTGCTGCCCGGTGTTGCCGACCAGCGGTGCGGGCAGGAAATGCGGCGCCGGTTGCGCGGCGCTCTCGGCATCGCTGGCCAGGCGCATCTGCATCGGGCGATCGGGCAGGCTGACGATCCGGTGCTCGGCGATGCTGTGCTCCAGCGACGGGATCACGGTGTTGCGGTAATAGGGCTCGATCTGGTCGCGCGCCAGCTGCGGCTGCTTCAGCGCGCGGATCACGCCGAGATAGTCGGTTGCCGCGATGCCCTTCTGCTTGGCCACCAGCGGCGCCAGCACCTGCATCTGGCCCCGGATCTCCATGAACTCGAACTGCGCGCGCTCGATCAGCGCATGCGGATCGATGTCGATGCCGACGTTCTTCAGCTTCAGCGCGTACAGCTCCGGCGGCAGCGCGTAGTCGGTGCGCACGTGCGGCAGCACGCTGGCGCGGGTCCAGGCGGCGTAGTCGTCGAGCTGTTCCTGCAGCGCATCCAGGTCGCTGCCGGTATCGACGCCGTACTTGGCGAACAGCTGGCGGATGCCGGTGAGGTAGGTCGCTTCGTTGTCGAGCGATTGCTGCACTTCGACCTGGGTTGGTTGCAGCAGCTTCGGATCGCTGCGCTCCTCGTAACGCTGCCGGGCGAGCGTGGCCAGCGGGGTGCTGCCGGGCACGAGGCCGGCGTAGCGCTGCAGGCGCTTGCGCGCCAGCGCGCGCCGCCCGGGTTGGGTCTGGTCGTTGAGCAGGCCCTGCAGGCCGGAGAACACCGATTGCCCGACATCGGTGAACGGGCGCACCAGGCGCTCCTCGATCGCACTTGAGGCGATGGTGTCGTCGGCGGCCTTGGCCAGGATGGCGATGTCCTGGCGCACGCGCGGATCGCGCTCGCCCGCGGACTGCGCGAGCAGTTGCGCCTTCGCCCGCGCGGTCGCGGCGCGGTAACGCTCCGGGTTGCCCGGGCCAAGGTCGACCACCTGGTCGTCGTAGCCGGGCACGCCGAGGAACGACAGCATCTCGGGCGCGAACGGGCCCTGCGCATCCAGCAGGATCTGCGCGTAGCGGTTGCTGGTGGCGACCCATGCCGGCTTCGCCTTCGCCTCCGCGGGCGCGGTCACCGGCCAGGCCGCGGTGGCCGCCCGTGCCGGCGAAGCCAGCACACAGGCCAGGGCAATGGCCAGCAATGCTGGTTTGAATGAAAGATTCATGTCGAAGCCTCGCGTGGACTGTGATCAGCATCGCGTTGCCCGCCGCGGCTGCCAAGCCCCCGACGGCACATGGCGGGCAGGCGCGATAGCATGGAATTCGCAGCCGTGCGCCAGCGCCGGCCAGGCACAGGGGAACTGGGAATGAAGATCGGCAATGGGTGCGGACGCCTGCTCGGCGCAATCGCACTGGCCATGAGCGCGATCGCCCTGCCGGCCGCGCCGGCGCGGGCCCAGGATCGCGTGGTGACCGCCGACGATTACGCACGTGCCGAGCGCCTGGTCGGCTACATGGCCAATCCGCTGGTCGACCACGCCGTCGAGCAGGTGACCTGGCTGGACGACAGCCACTTCTGGTATCGCGACCATGACGCCGGCGGCGATCGCTTCCTGCAGGTCGATGCCGACAGCGGGGTGGCCACGCCGGCCGTGGATACCGGCAGACTGGCCGCTGCGCTGGCGCGCGCCAGCGGCAAACCGGTCGACGCCCACAAGCTGCCCCTGACCCGCTACCGCGTCGCCAGCGACGGCGGTTTCGAACTCACCGTCGGCGATTCCCACTATCGATGTGATCCGGCGTTCAAGGGTTGCACCGGGGTCGCGCGCGTCGGCGGCGAAGAGCCGGGCGTGCGTTCGCCGGATGGACGCAGCGAAGCCTTCGTGCGCGACTGGAACCTGTGGCTGCGCGATGTCGCCAGCGGCCGGGAAACGCAACTGACGCGCGATGGCAGCACCGACTTCGGCTACGCCACCGACAACGCCGGCTGGATCCACAGCGACCGGGCGATCGTGGTGTGGTCGCCGGACTCGCGGCGGATCGCGACCTTCCAGCAGGACCAGCGCCGCACCGGCTCGATGACGCTGGTGTCCACCAACGTCGGCCATCCCAAGGTCGAGACCTGGAAGTACCCCTTCGTCGGCGACAAGGACGTGACCCTGATCGAGCGCGTGATCGTGTATGTGCCGGCAACGCCCGGCGCGCCTGCGCGCGTGCTGCGCCTGCAGGCGCCGCCCGACCAGCACCGCTCGACCCTGTGCGACGACGTCAGCTGCGATGGTGGCTGGGAAGACGTGCAGTGGGCGCCGGACGGCCGCACGCTGGCCTTCGTGTCGACCTCGCGCGACCACAAGCAGGCGTGGCTGCGCGTTGCCGATGCCGATAGCGGCGCGGTGCGCGACGTGCTGCACGAGTCGGTGCCGACGTATTTCGAAAGCGGCAACGGCGCCGTCGACTGGCGCTACCTGCCCGGATCCAACGAGGTGCTGTGGTTCAGCGAGCGCAACGACTGGGGCAACCTGTATCTCTACGACCTGGCCAGCGGCAAGCTCAAGCACGCGGTGACGACCGGCAGCGGCAATGTCACGCAGGTGCTGCGGGTGGACCCGGCGTCACGCACCGTCTGGTTCCGCGGCGTCGGCCGCGAGGATCCGTCGGGCCAGCGCTGGGATCCGTATTTCCAGGCGTTCTACAAGGTATCGCTCGATGGCGGCACGCCGCTCCTGCTGACGCCGGAAATCGCCGACCACACGGTGTCGCTGTCGCCCGGCGGGCGCTGGTTCGTGGATGCGTATTCGACCCCGGCCACGCCGCCGGTGACCGTGCTGCGGCGGGCCGACGACGGCGGCATCGTGGCCACGCTCGCGCGCGCCGACATTTCGCGGCTCCAGGCCGCCGGCTGGACGCCGCCGACCCCGATCACGGTCAAGGCGCGCGATGGCCGCACCGACCTCTACGGCCTGCTGTTCAAGCCTTCGGACTTCGACCCCGCCAAGCGTTACCCGATCATCGATTACATCTATCCCGGCCCGCAGACCGGCTCGGTCGGCAGCCGCAGCTTCAGCGCCGCGCGCAGGGACCACCAGGCGCTGGCGGAACTGGGCTTCGTCGTCGTCGCGATCGACGGCATGGGCACGCCGTGGCGCTCGAAGTCCTTCCACGACGCCTTCGATGGCGACATCGGCGACAACACGCTGCCCGACCAGGTCGCGGCGCTGCATGAACTGGCCGGGCGTTATCCGTGGATCGACCTCGACCGGGTCGGCGTCTGGGGCCATTCCGGCGGCGGCTATGCGACGGCCGATGCGATGTTCACGTATCCGGAGCTGTTCAAGGTCGGCATCAGCGAAAGCGGCAACCACGACAACCGCAACTACGAGGACGACTGGGCGGAGAAGTGGCAGGGATTGGAGGTCAGGCGCAAGGATGGCGCCAGCAACTACGACGCGCAGGCCAACCAGAACCGCGCCGCCAAACTCAAGGGCCACCTGCTGCTCGCGCACGGGTTGATGGACGACAACGTGCCGCCGTCCAACACGCTGCTGGTGGTCGACGCGCTGGTGAAGGCCAACAGGGATTTCGACCTGGTGGTGTTCCCGAACGCGCGCCACGGCTACGGCGTCGATGCGCCGTACATGATGCGGCGGCGCTGGGATTATTTCGTCCGCTGGCTCGAAGGCGCGCAGCCGCCCGCGCAGTTCAAGATGAGTCCGCCGGAGGACTGACATGCCGGGACTCGATCGCAGCAGCCAGGCCCCGCGTCCGCCGCGCTCGCGCTGGCAGCTGGTCGGCGCGACGCTGGCCTCGTTGCTGGTGCTGGCCACCGTGGCGGCGATCGTCGACGGCCGCGCGCGCTGGCAGGTGCCGCTGGAGCTGGCGTCGCTGCTGCTCACGCTGGTGGTCATCTGGACCTGGCTGCTGCGCGGCGACCGCCGCCTGGTGGCCTGGGCACAGGGGCGCGATGCGCAGATGGCGCGCGCGCTGGAGACGCACCGCATCGCCGGCCTCGGCGACTGGGAGTGGGACCTGGCCAGCGGGCTGGTGACGTGGTCGCCGGAAATGGCGCGCATCCACGGCGTGGCGCCGCGCAGCGAACCGTTTCCGGTCGAGCAGGTCGCCGATCACGTGCATCCGGCCGACCGGGCGTCGCTGCAGGAGGACATGGCGCGGATGGCCGCCGGCTCCGAGCCGCTGTCGCGCGAATTCCGCATCCAGCGCACCGACGGCCAGCTGCGTACGATCTTCGTGCGGGGTGAATCATGCCTCAGCGCCGCCGGGACGCGGAAGTTGCGCGGCACCGCGCAGGACATCACCGAGCTGGCACAGACGCGCGCGCGGCTGAGTGCGACGCTGGAGGACTACGAATTCCTGTTCAGCCGCAATCCGCTGCCGATGTGGGTGTTCGATCGCGCCAACCTGAAGTTCCTCGCCGCCAACGCATCGATGCTGGAGAGCTATGGTTACGGCGCCGACGAGCTGCTGGCGATGTCGATGCTCGACATCCGGCCACGCGAGGATGCCGCCGCCGTCGCCGAAGCGGTGCGCATGGACAGCCCGAACCGGCCGCAAGGCCAGGTCTGGACCCACCTGCGCAAGGACGGCAGCCGCCTGCGCGCGGCGATCTTCACCCGCGACATCGACTTCGAGGGTCGCCCGGCGCGGCTGGTGCTGGCCCAGGACGTGACCGAGCGCGAGCGCATCGAGGAGCGCTTCAAGCTCGTCGCCCGCGCCACCAGCGACGCGGTCTGGGACTGGGACCTCATCACCCAGGTCACCTGGCGCAGCGAGAACGTCTACCCGCTGTTCGGCTACGAGCCCGACGAGATCGCCGGCACGCTCACCGGCTGGGCAGAGCTGCTGCATGACGACGACCGCGAGCGCGTGCTCGCCAGCATCCAGCAGGGCATCCACTCCGATGCCAGCGAGTGGGAGTGCGCTTACCGGTTCCGGCGCAAGGACGGCAGCTACGCCGACGTTTTGGATCGATCCTTCATCCTGCGCGACGAGAGCGGCCGTGCGATCCGCGCCGTGGGCGGCATGCTCGACGTGACGCAACAGAAGCGCGACGAGTCGAACCTGCGCCTGCTGCGCCAGGCCATCGAGGCCACCGACAACGGCATCGCCATCTGCGACGCGCGCCAGCCGGAGCACCCGATCGTGTACGTCAACCCGGCATTCGAGAAGATCACCGGGTATTCGCAGGCCGAGATCCAGGGCCACGCCTGGTGCCTGCTGCAGGGCGACGAAACCAGCCAGCCGGGGATCGACGCGGTGCGCCAGGCACTGGCCCGCGGCGAGGAAACCAAGGTGCTGCTGCGCAACTACCGCAAGGACGGCACGCTGTTCTGGAACGACTTCCACGTCGCGCCGGTGCGCGATGGTGATGGCGTGCTCACCCACTTCGTCGGCGTGATCGACGACGTCAGCGAGCGCCAGCGCTACGAGGAGCAGCTGGCCTATCGCGCCACCCACGACGAACTGACCGGGCTTCCGAATCGCCAGCTGCTGCACGACCGGCTGCAGCAGGCGATCCTCAATGCCGGGCGCTATGGCCGCGAGGTGGCCGTGGTGTTCGTGGACCTGGACGACTTCAAGCTGGTCAACGACAGCCTGGGGCATGGCGCCGGCGACATCGCGCTGAAGTCCGTGGCCGCGCGGCTGCGCGCGATCGTCCGCGAGACCGACACGGTGGGCCGCTTCGGCGGCGACGAATTCGTCGTCGTGCTGACCGAGCAGACCGACGAGGACGGGATGCGGCAGGTGATCGAGCGCATCAGCGCCACCTTGTCGCAGCCGATCGAACTGGGCGGCGTGCAGCACGTGCTGACGCCGAGCCTGGGCCATTGCCGCTATCCCGAGGCCGGCGGCGACGCCGAAACGCTGCTCAAGCATGCCGACATGGCGATGTACCAGGCCAAGCGCATGGGCCGCAACCGCGCGGTCGCCTACCACAGCGAATTCAACAACGCCGTCTCGCAGCGTCTGCAGCTGGTGGCGCGGTTGCGGCAGGCGCTGCAGAAGGGCGAATTCACGCTGGCGTTCCAGCCGCTGTTCGATCCGGGCGGCCAGCTGGTGGCGCTGGAGGCGCTCGCGCGCTGGCAGCATCCCGAGCGCGGCCTGCTGCTGCCCGGCGAGTTCATCGGCGTGTGCGAGCAGAGCGGGCTGATCGTCGATCTGGGGCGTTTCGTGTTGCGCGAGGCCGCGCGCCACCACGCGCTGCTGGCCGCGGTGGGGCTGGGCGCCGTGCGCCTGTCGGTGAACGTTTCGGCCGCGCAGTTCGGCCATGGCCTGTATGGCGACGTCGCGGCGGTGGTGCGCGACTTCCAGTTGCCGCCGGGCGTGCTGGAGCTGGAGCTCACCGAGTCGATGATCATGGACAACCCCGAGCGCGCGATCGAAACCATGCGCCAGCTATCGGGTTTGGGCGTGTGCATGTCGGTCGATGATTTCGGCACCGGCTATTCGAGCCTGGCCTACCTCAAGCGGCTGCCGATCGACCGGCTGAAGATCGATCGCTCGTTCGTGCAGGACATCGGCCACGACCCGGACGACGCGATGATCTGCGCCTCGATCATCGGCCTGGGCCACCTGCTGGACCTGCGCATCGTCGCCGAGGGCGTGGAGACGCAGCAGCAACTGGACTGGCTGCGCGAGCGCGGCTGCGACGAGCTGCAGGGTTTCCTGCTGGGCCGGCCGCAGGCGTTCGACGTGCTGCTGCCCTGGCTCATGGGCAGCGACGCCAGGGCGACGGCGGGCGAGGATTGACGCGTGACGCGACGTGATTGGACGTCGGCGATCCTGGTGCAAGCCCGCGGCTGAAGCCGCTCCCGCCGAAGCCGCCGCTTTCGAGGAGCGCTGCCCATCGTGGAAGCGCCTCCAGGCGCGGTCTCTCCGCACCGGACATGCGTCCGCCAAAGCACCGCCTACGCGGGTGACGAAACGACCGCGGCGCCTGAACAGCACCCTGCGCCCGTAGAATGACGCGATGGATGTTTCCTACCTGCTCGACGCGCTGAACCCGGCGCAGCGCGAGGCCGTGACTGCGCCTCCCGGCCACTACCTGGTGCTTGCCGGCGCCGGCTCCGGCAAGACCCGCGTGCTCACCCACCGCATCGCCTGGTTGAACGAAGTCCATGGCGTGCCGGCGCACGGCATCTTCGCGGTGACCTTCACCAACAAGGCGGCCGGCGAGATGCGCGCGCGCGCCGAGGCGCTGCTGCAGCGCAGTTCCAGGCCCGCCGGGCGTGGGATGTGGATCGGCACGTTCCATGGCCTCGCGCACCGCCTGTTGCGCCTGCACTGGCAGGACGCGAGGTTGCCCGAAGGCTTCCAGGTGCTCGACAGCGACGATCAGCTGCGGCTGGTCAAGCGGGTGGTGCAGCAGCTGGAGATCGACGAGGCGCGGTTCCCGCCGCGGCAGATCGCGTGGTGGATCAACGCGCAGAAGGACGAAGGCCGGCGCCCGCAGCACCTGCAACCCGGTGCCGACCCGTGGGCGGACGTGATGCGCAGCGCCTACACGCTGTACCAGGAGCGTTGCGACCGCGCTGGCCTGGTGGACTTCGCCGAGCTGCTGCTGCGCGCGCACGAACTGCTGCGCGACAACGCGGGACTGCTCGCGCATTACCGGCAGCGTTTCGGCGAGCTGCTGATCGACGAATTCCAGGACACCAACGCGGTCCAGTACGGTTTCGTGCGCCTGCTCGCCGGCGACAGCGGCCACGTGTTCGTGGTCGGCGACGACGACCAGGCGATCTACGGCTGGCGCGGGGCGAAGGTCGAGAACGTGCAGCGCTTCCTGCACGACTTCGAGTCGCGCGGCGACGGCGCGCGCACGTTGAAGCTGGAACAGAACTACCGCTCCACCGCCAACATCCTCGGCGCCGCCAATGCGGTGATCACCCACAATCCCGATCGCCTGGGCAAGCAGCTGTGGACCGAATCGGGCGAGGGCGAGCCGATCGACCTGTATGCCGCCTACAACGAGATCGACGAGGCGCGCTTCGTGGTCGAGCGCATCCGGCAATGGGTGGGTGACGGCGGCAGCCATCGCGAGACCGCGATCCTGTATCGCAGCAACGCCCAGTCACGCGCGTTCGAAGAGGCCTTGCTCGCCGAGCAGATCCCGTACCGCGTCTACGGCGGCATGCGCTTCTTCGAGCGCGCGGAAATCAAGGACACCCTGGCCTACCTGCGGCTGGTGGCCAACCGCGACGACGATGCCGCCTTCGAGCGCGCGGTCAACACGCCCACCCGCGGCATCGGCGAGCGCACCCTGGACGAGGTGCGCAGGCGCGCGCGCGGCGATGGCGTGCCGCTGTGGGAAGCCTCGATCCGCGTCGCGCGCGAACCGGTGCTGGCCGCGCGCGCGCGCAACGCGCTGATGGGCTTCCACACGCTGGTCGACGCGCTGGCGAAGGAAACCACCGAGCTGCCGCTCAAGGACAAGATCGACCACGTGCTGATGCGTTCGGGCCTGCGCGTGCATTACGCCGCCGAGTCCAAGGGCTCGCTGGACTCGCGCACCGAGAACCTGGACGAGCTGGTGTCGGTCGCCTCGCGCTTCGTGCAGCGCGACGACGACGAGGAAGCCGCCGCATTGAGCGAACTGGTCGCGTTCCTGGCCTATGCCTCGCTGGAGGCCGGGGAAGGCCAGACCCAGTCGGGCGAGGACGGCGTGCAGCTGATGACGCTGCACAGCGCCAAGGGGCTGGAATTCCCGCTGGTGTTCCTGGCCGGGCTGGAGGAAGGCCTGTTCCCCAACGCCAAGTCGGTGGAGGAGGCCGGGCGGCTGGAAGAGGAGCGCCGGCTGGCCTACGTCGGCATCACCCGCGCGCGGCAGAAGCTGGTGCTGTCCTATGCCGAGGCGCGACGCATCCATGGCCAGGACATGTACGGGATGCCGTCGCGGTTCCTGCGCGAGATCCCCGGTGCGCTGCTCAACGAAGTGCGGCCGCGCGTGCAGGTGTCGCGGCCGCTGGCGTCGTTCCAGCGTCGCGACAACACGCTGGCACGGGGGCATGCCGCGATCGAGGTGCCGCCGCTCAAGCTGGGGCAGAACGTGGTGCATGCGACTTTCGGCCGCGGCGTGGTCACCGACTACGAAGGCAGCGGCGCGCATGCGCGGGTGCAGGTCAATTTCGACGACGTGGGTTCGAAATGGCTGGTGCTGGCGTATGCGGGGTTGTCGGCCGGCTAGCGGCGAACTCCGGGTCGGAGCCGCGCCGCCGTGCACTGGATTGCGATCGCTGGCGACAAAAACGGCGCCCGGAGGCGCCGTCGACACTCACCTGCGGAGGTGCTCAGGCCATGACCGGAATGCCGCCTTCGCCCGCCTTCGGATCGGGGCCGAAGCGGTTGGATCCGGACGTGCCTTCCATCACCGCGAACACCAGCAGCACGATGCCGCCGATCAGGGGGATGAACGCGATCAGCATCCACCAGCCGCTCTTGTCGATGTCGTGCAGACGCCGCACGCCGACCGCCAGGCCCGGAATCAACACCGCCAGGGCGTACAGCACGTACAACGGCCCGATGCCGTAGGTCTCGCTCGCCAGGCCCAGCACGCGGTCGAGGATGGACAGCACGACCAGCACCAGCACGTTGAACAAGGTGTACATCCAGTATTCCTTGCGGCGCGCGCGCCCCTGGAACACCGCGTAGTTCTTCAGCACCTTCAGGTACCACTCCATAGATCGACCCCGGTATGACGCGGCTCCCCGCCGCAGGCCGATACTAACGCCGCCCGCCACCGGCGTCCGCGCGGCCGGGCTCATTGGCGATTCATCGCGCGACGACTAGCCTGAATTCCCGCTGTCCCCGCCCCCCCGGAGCCCGACGATGCCACAGTCCCACCGCACCAACCGCCATGCCCTGCTGCTGGCGCTGTCGCTGACCCTGCTGGCGTTGGCCGGCAGCGCGATCGCCGGCGTCGAGGAGGATGCGCGCGCCCGCAACGCGGTGCGGGTGCTGACCGACATCCAGGCGATCCCGGAATCGGCGATCCCCGACAAGCTGTTCGACGAGGCGCGCGCGGTCGTCGTCGTCCCGGATTCGATCAAGGCCGGCTTCGTCATCGGCGGGCGTCGCGGCCACGGCCTGCTGTCGGTGAAGACCGCCGACGGCACCTGGTCCAATCCGGTGTTCGTCACCCTCACCGGCGGCAGCATCGGCTTCCAGGCTGGGCTGCAGTCGGCGGACATCGTGCTGGTGTTCCGCAGCGACCGCGGGCTGGAGTCGATCGTCAACGGCAAGATCACCCTGGGCGCCGATGCCGGCGTCGCTGCCGGGCCGGTCGGGCGCAACGCGTCGGCGGCCACCGATGGCGAGATGAAGGCCGAGATCTGGTCGTGGTCGCGCGCGCGCGGGTTGTTCGCGGGCGTCGCGCTCGATGGCGCGGTGCTGGCGATCGATGATGCCGCCGATGAAGCCGTGTACGGCGACGACACCACACCGCGGATGGTGTTCGAAGGCCGCGCGCCGCAGCGTCCGTCTGATGCCGTGGTGGCCTTCCGCGATCGCCTGGAGGAAACCAGCGCCGCCGCACGGGCCGCGCGTGGTGGCAGCCCGGCCGCCGCGCCGGCTCCGGTCGCCGCACCTGCGGCGGCGCCCAGCACGGTGCCTGCAGCGACGCAGCCGACGCCCTTCGAGCCGGTCGACGACACGCCGGCGACC
>NZ_JAANOY010000004.1 GCF_011320095.1 Cognatiluteimonas telluris
TGCGGCGCGCCGCCGCCGGCGATGGCTCGCCCGACGCCGGTGCCGGCCGCGCGGTCGCACCGCCCCTGGCCGCCAGCGGAGCCGCCCTGCCCTGCGGACGCTGCCGCAGCCAGTCGCTGTAGCCGCCGACGTATTCCCCGACGCGGCCCGGCGCGCCGTCCTGCATCGCCAGGGTCGACGTCACCACGTTGTCGAGGAAGTCGCGATCGTGGCTGACCAGCAGCAGCGTGCCGGCGTACTCGCCCAGCAATTCCTCCAGCAGCTCCAGCGTTTCGACATCGAGGTCGTTGGTGGGCTCGTCCATCACCAGCAGGTTGGACGGCTGCGCGAACAATCGCGCCAGCAGCAGGCGGTTGCGCTCGCCGCCCGACAGCCGCGTGATCGGCGCGCGTGCGCGTTCGGGCGTGAACAGGAAATCCTGCAGGTAGCCGAGCACGTGCTTGCGGCGGCCGCCGATCTCGATGAAGTCGCGCCCCTCGGCGACGTTCTCGATCGCGTTCCAGTCCTCGCGCAGCGTCGCGCGGTACTGGTCGAAGTAGGCGACCTGCAACTGGGTTCCGCTCCTGATTTCGCCCGAATCGGGGGCCAGCTCGCCCAGCAGCAGCTTCAGCAGCGTGGTCTTGCCGCTGCCGTTGGGCCCGATCAGGCCGATGCGGTCGCCGCGCAGGATGGTGGTGCTGAAATCTTGCACGATCGGCTGCTCGCCATGGGCGAAGGACACGTCCCGCGCTTCGATGACCTTCTTGCCGGATGCGGCGCCCTGCGCGGTTTCCATGCGCACGTTGCCGGTCTGTTCGCGCCGCGCCGCACGCTCGTTGCGCATCGATTCCAGCCGCCGCACGCGGCCTTCGTCGCGGGTGCGGCGGGCCTTGATGCCCTGGCGGATCCAGACCTCCTCCTGCGCCAGCAGCTTGTCGAAGCGCGCGTTCTCCTGCGCTTCGGCATTGAGCCGCTCCTCGCGCCGGCGCTGGTAGTTGGCCCAGTCGCCGGGCCAGCTGGTGACCTGGCCGCGATCGATCTCGACGATCCGCGTGGCCAGCGCGCGCAGGAAGCGGCGGTCGTGGGTGACGAAGACGAGCGCCCCGGGCCAGCTCTTGAGGAAGCCCTCCAGCCAGTCGATCGCGGCGATGTCCAGGTGGTTGGTCGGCTCGTCCAGCAGCAGCAGGTCCGGCGCGCTGACCAGTGCGCGCGCCAGCAGCACGCGGCGCTTCATGCCACCGGACAGGCGCGCGAACGCGGCTTCACCGTCCAGCCCCAGGCGTTCGAGCACCTCGTTCACGCGCTGGTCGAGCAACCAGCCGTCGGCTTCTTCGATCTTCGCCTGCACCTGGGCCAGGGCGCGGGTATCGACCGGATCGGCATGGCTGAGGTGGTGGAACTGCGCCAGTTGCGCGCCCAGCTCGCCCAGGCCGTCGGCGACCACGTCGAACACCGCGCCGCGCGCATCGGCCGGGACCTCCTGCTCCAGCCGCGCCACGCGACGGCCGCCTTCGATCCGGAACTGGCCATCGTCGGGCTTCAGTTCCCCGGCCAGCAGCTTGAGCAGGGTGGATTTGCCGGCGCCATTGCGCCCGATCAGGGCGATCCGCTCGCCGGGATCGATGACCAGGTCGACGTGGTCGAGCAACAGGGGGCCGCCGACGCTGTAGTCGACGTCGTGCAGGGTAAGGATCGGCATGTGCGTAGTTTAACTGGCACCGCGATCGCCCATTCCCGGCGCCCGCGCGCCGGTGTAGGCTCATCCTGCTGTCAGGCCACCACCAAAGCGGAGTGCGACATGAGCAAGGGCATGGACCAGAAGAAGACCGAAAAGAAGAAACCCGAAAAGTCGCTCAAGGAAAAACGGGCGGCCAAGAAGGAAAAGAAAGCCGGCAAATGAGCCGGCTTTTTTTTGGCCACCGGTCCATTGGTTTTCGTAGGAGCGGCTTTAGCCGCGAGCTTTTCCGACGATTCGGGATTCTGGATTCCGGCAAGAGCTCGCGGCTGAAGCCGCTCCTATCGGAATCTCAGGAACTGCAGGACAACATCGAGCAGCCGGCGCGTTCGCGTGCCCAGTCCGGGCGCCTGGCGGCGAAGGCATCGCGGCCCGGCTGGTCGTCGTACGGCCGCCGCATGACGTCGAGCAGTTCGACGATGCCGGCGTCGTCGCCCTGCTCCGCGCGGTCGATCGCCTGCTGCGCGAGGTAGTTGCGCAGCACGTAGCGGGGGTTGGCGGCATCCATCCGCGCGCGACGTGCGGACGGCGGGGTTCCGTCGCTGCGTAGCCGCGTGGCGTAACGCGCGAGCCATGCGTCGAATCCGGCACGCGTGGCCTCGCGCTTGCCGGCGTCGTAGAAGGCGTCGGCCAATGGCTCCAGCGAGGGCGCATCGATATCGATGCCCGCCAGTGCGCGGAAGAAGAGCGTCATGTCCACCTCGCCTTCGTGCAACAGCGCGTGCAGGTCCTGCATCAGCACCACGTCCGCGTCGCCGCATCCGGCCAGGCCGAGCTTGCGCGCGACGTTGTCGCGATCGGCGGCGACGAAGGCATCGTTGAACCGCTGCAGGCCGTCGCGCAAAGGCGCCGGATCGGCGAACAGCGGCGACAGCGCATGCGCCAGCCGGGTCAGGTTCCAATAGGCGATCTTCGGCTGCCAGCCGAAACGGTAGCGCCTGCCGTGGGCATCGGTGGTGTTGGGCGTCCAGTCCGGATTGAAATCATCGATCCAGCCGTACGGGCCGTAATCGATCGTCAATCCGAGGATGGACATGTTGTCGGTGTTCATCACCCCGTGGACGAAGCCCACCCGCATCCACTGCGCCACCATCCGCGCCGTGCGCTCGGCCACTTGCGCGAACCATTCAGCATCGCGTTGTCCGTCCGCCACCGGCAGCGCCGCAAGCTGCGGGTAATCGCGCGCGATGCAGAAGTCGACCAGTTGCCGCAGCAGCGCCGCATCGCCGCGCGAAGCCGGCAGTTCGAAATGCCCGAAGCGCAGGAACGACGGCGCCACCCGGCACACCACCGCGCCGGGTTCGGCGCGCGGATGGCCGTCGTAGAACATGTCGCGCACCACCGCCTCACCGGTGACGACCAGGCTCAGGGCGCGCGTGGTGGGGACGCCGAGATGGTGCATCGCCTCGCTGCACAGGAACTCGCGCACCGACGAGCGCAGCACCGCGCGTCCGTCCGCGCTGCGCGAATACGGCGTCGGCCCGGCGCCCTTGAGCTGCAGTTCCCAGCGCGCGCCGCCAGCATCGATGGCTTCGCCCAGCGTGATCGCACGCCCGTCGCCGAGCTGGCCCGCCCAATGACCGAACTGGTGGCCACCGTAGTTGGATGCGAACGGCTGCATGCCAGGCAGCAGCGCATTGCCGGCGAAGACCGCGGCGAACTCCGGCGACGCGACCTCGGCTTCGCTGAATCCCAGCGCCGCCGCCATGTCGCGCGAATGCGCCACCAGCCGCGGCGCGGACACGGGCTCGGGATCGACCTGCGACCACAGCGCGCCATGCACCTGGCGCAGTCGCGGGCCCGTCTCGGGGTCGGCCGGCAATTCGGCCACGAAGCGGTTGTCGAAGTGGAGCATTGGGGGATTGGACCACGCGCGGCGCGAAGGCGGCGACGCAGGTGCGATCATGGCGGGATGACCGAGCCTGCCGCGCCACCTGAATTCACCGACCTGCCACTGGATCCGGCGCTGTTCCAGGGCCTGGACGCCCTGGGCCACGTGCGGATGACGCCGATCCAGGCGATGAGCCTGCCCGCGTTGATCGAGGGCCGCGACGTGATTGCCCAAGCCCCGACCGGCAGCGGCAAGACCGCCGCCTTCGGGTTGGGCCTGCTGCAGCGGCTGGATCCCACGCAGACCCAACTGCAGGCGCTGGTGCTGTGCCCGACCCGCGAGCTCGCCGACCAGGTCAGCAAACACCTGCGCAAGCTCGCCACCGGGATCGCCAACCTGAAGCTGCTCACGCTCACCGGCGGCATGCCGCTGGGCCCGCAACTGGCGTCGCTGGCGCACGAACCGCATGTCGTGGTCGGTACACCGGGCCGGGTGCAGGAACTGATCGAGAAGCAGGCGCTCCACCTGCGCGGGGTGCGCACCGTGGTGCTCGACGAAGCCGATCGGATGCTCGACATGGGCTTCGGCGAGGCGATCCGGCTGATCATCGCGCGGGCACCGAAAGCCCGGCAGACGCTGCTGTTTTCCGCGACCTGGCCCGAGGCGATCCGCGAGATCGGCCGCAAATACCAGCGCGATCCTCTGGAAGTCTCGGTCGAGAGCGCCGCCGGCCAGGCGCCGATCGAGCAGCACTTCTTCGAAGTCGACGCCGAGCAGAAACCGGCGGCGCTCGCCGGCCTGCTGCTCGAACACAACCCGGAATCGGCGGTCGTCTTCTGCAACATGCGCCGCGACGCCGACGAGGTCGCCGGCTCGCTCGCGCACGTCGGCTTCTCGGCCGCGGCGCTGCACGGCGACATGGAGCAGCGCGACCGCGACGAGGTGTTGGTGCGCTTCGGCAACCGCAGCTGCAACGTGCTGGTCGCCAGCGACGTCGCCGCCCGCGGCCTGGACATCGAGGACCTCGCCGCCGTCGTCAATTACGAGTTGCCTACCGATGCGGACGTCTACCTGCATCGCATCGGCCGCACCGGGCGCGCCGGCAAGGGCGGCCTGGCGCTGAGCCTGGTGGCGCCGCGCGAGATGCCACGCGCGCTGCAGCTCGAAGCGCAGCAGGGCGCGCCACTGCGCTGGAGCCGACCCACGCTGGCCAACCTGCGCAACTGCCAGGCGCCACCGGCGGCGATGGCGACGCTGCGCATCGATGCCGGGCGCACCGACAAACTGCGCCCGGGCGACATCGTCGGCGCGCTGACCGGCGACGCCGGGCTGAAGGCCGACGCGATCGGCAAGATCGACGTCTTCGCCACCCGCAGCTACGTCGCCATCGCCCGCAGCCAGGTCGACAAGGCGCTGGCGCGGCTGCAGGCGGGGCGGATCAAGAACCGCAATTTCCGCGTCCGCAGGATCTAGCCCAGGCGGCGCAAACGGCGGCGCGACGCCCCTTGCCCTAGACTAGGCGCCACTGTTTCCGGAGATTGCCGATGGCGAAGCCCAACTATTCGTTCGAAAAGCGCCAGCGCGAGATCGCCAAGAAGAAGAAGCAGGACGAGAAGGCGGCCAAGAAGCAGTCCGCCAAGGACGCCGCCAACCCGCCAGCCGAGCCGGGCCGCGACCCCGGCGCCAGCCACACGCCGTAAGCCGCACCGGCCAGCCGCGAGGCGGCGCCGCCTCGGAACACACCTTCGATCCATCGGGCTGGCGCCCCCGGCGCCGCTCCCGTCGCCCGTCCGTGAGCCGCCCCGGCCACGGCGCCGCGTAAACTTCCCGCTTCCCCCTTGTCCGGGATTCCCGGCCCATGAGAGTGCCATGAGCGCCGACGCTGCCCCGTCCCCGTCCATCAAATTCACCGACCTCGGCCTGCCCGAGCCGCTGCTGCGCGCGCTGGCCGATGTCGGCTACGAGTCGCCCTCCCCGATCCAGGCCGCGACCATCCCGCCGCTGCTGGCCGGCCGCGACGTGCTCGGCCAGGCACAGACCGGCACCGGCAAGACCGCCGCGTTCGCGCTGCCGATCCTGGCGCGGATCGATCCGGCCCAGCACAAGCCGCAGGCGCTGGTGCTGGCGCCGACCCGCGAGCTGGCAATCCAGGTCGCCGAGGCCTTCCAGAAATACGCCAGCCACCTGCCCGGCTTCCACGTGCTGCCGATCTACGGTGGCCAGAGCTACGGGCCGCAGTTGAGCGCGCTCAAGCGCGGCGTGCATGTCGTGGTCGGCACCCCAGGACGCGTCATCGACCATCTCGAGCGCGGCTCGCTGGACCTGTCGCAGCTGCGCTGCCTGGTGCTGGACGAAGCCGACGAAATGCTGCGCATGGGCTTCATCGACGACGTCGAAACGGTGCTGAAGAAGGTGCCGTCCACGCGCCAGGTCGCCTTGTTCTCGGCCACCATGCCGTCGCAGATCCGTCGCATCGCGCAGACCTACCTGGTCGATCCGGTCGAGATCGCGATCAAGTCCAGCACCACCACCGCGACCAACATCCGCCAGCGCTACTGGATGGTCAGCGGCGTCAACAAGCTCGACGCGCTGACGCGGATCCTGGAAGCCGAGCCCTTCGACGGCATGCTGGTGTTCTCGCGCACCAAGCTCGGCGCGCAGGAACTGGCGGAAAAACTCGCCGCGCGCGGGATGTCGGCGGCTGCGATCCACGGCGACGTCGAGCAGAAGCAGCGCGAGCGGATGGTGCAGTCGCTCAAGGATGGCCGCATCGACATCCTGGTCGCGACCGATGTCGCCGCGCGCGGGCTGGACGTCGACCGCATCAGCCACGTGCTGAATTACGACATCCCCTACGACACCGAAAGCTACGTCCACCGCATCGGCCGCACCGGCCGTGCCGGGCGCAGCGGCGAGGCGATCCTGTTCGTCGCCCCGCGCGAACGCGGCATGCTGGGTGCGATCGAGCGCGCGACGCGGCAGAAGATCGAGCCGATGCAGCTGCCCAGCGTCGATGCGGTCAACGAGAAGCGCGTCGGCAAGTTCCTCGGCAAGATCGGCGCGGCGCTGGAAAGCAGCGACCTGTCGGAATTCCGCGAACTGGTCGAGCGCTACGAACGCGAACACGACGTGCCGGCAGTGGATATTGCCGCCGCACTGGCGAAGATGGTCCAGGGCAAGACGCCGTTGCTGCTGCAGGCGCCACCGGAGCCGCCGCGCTACGAGCGCGCGCCCCAACCCGGGAGCGAGCGCACCGCGCGCGGACGCATGCCGCGCGATGCGCGCGTGCATTCCGAAGCGGGCTCCGCCCGGCACGCCGATCGCCAGTTCACGCCGCCCGCGCCCGCGTCCCACCCGCCTGCGTCGCACGCGCCGCCAGCCAATCGCAATGCGGGCGAATCGTTGTTTGCCGACGACAAGCCCGCCGCGCGCCCGCGCCGCGAGGCGCCCGAGGTCGGCATGGAGACTTTCCGGATCGAAGTGGGCCACGCCCACGGCGTGCAGCCGGGCAACATCGTCGGCGCGATCGCCAACGAGGCGGACCTGGAAAGCCGCTTCATCGGCCGCATCGACATCCGCGACGACTACAGTCTCGTCGACCTGCCCGAAGGCATGCCGCGCGAAATCATGGACCTGCTGAAGAAGGTCCGCGTCGCCGGCCAGCCGCTTCGGATCCAGCGCGCCGGACCCGACGACGCCGATGCCTCGCGGGGCCGCGGCCAGCCTCCGCATGTCGCGCGCGGACCACGACCCGGCGCCGGCAAGAGCAACGCCGCTGGTCCGCGCAAGTCTGCCTTCGCCAAGCCCGGTTTTCCCAGGCGCGACAAGCCGCGCCCGCCGCGGGGCAGCTGATCGTGGCACTCAAGGCCACCGTGTTCCGCGCCGAGTTGCAGGTCAGCGACATGGACCGGCACTACTACGCGACGCACGCACTGACGCTCGCGCGGCATCCGTCGGAAACCGACGAGCGGCTGATGGTGCGGCTGCTCGCGTTCGCGCTGTTTGCGGACGAGCGCCTGGAATTCGGGCGTGGGTTGTCCAGCGACGACGAGCCGGACCTGTGGCTGAAATCACGCAGTGGCGAGATCGAGCTGTGGATCGACCTCGGCCAGCCCGACGACTCGCGCATCCGCAAGGCCTGCGGGCGCGCGGAGCAGGTCGTCGTCATCAATTACAGCGGCCGCGCCGCCGACCTGTGGTGGGACAAGGTATCCGCCGCGGTGTCGCGCTGCGGCAACCTCACGGTGATCGACATCGCACCGGCCACGGTGGCCTCCCTGGCCGCGCTGGCCGATCGCGGCATGCGCCTGCAATGCATGATCCAGGACGGCCAGGCCGAACTGTATTTCGAAGGCAGCAGCGTCGCGGTCGAGAAGACCGTGCGGATGGCGCCGGCCGAACGGGTGTCCTGAGCCGGTGGACCGCGCGGCGGCGGGGACGACCTTCGATGCGATCGTCATCGGCGGGGGTGCGGCGGGGCTGATGTGCGCGCTCACCGCCGGCCAGCGCGGACGCCGCGTGCTGGTGGTGGAACACGCCAACCGCGTCGGCAAGAAGATCCTGATGTCCGGCGGCGGGCGCTGCAATTTCACCAATACCGGCACGTCGCCTGCGAATTTCCTCTCCGCAAACCCTCACTTCTGCAAATCCGCGTTGGCGCGCTACACGCCGTGGGATTTCATTGCGATGGTCGAGCGCCACGGCATCGCGTATCACGAGAAGGAACTCGGGCAGCAGTTCTGCGACGAGTCCTCGAAGCAGATCGTGGCGATGCTGCTCGAGGAGTGCGCGCGCGCGGGCGTGCGGATCGAAACCAGCTGCAGCGTCGAGCGCGTGCAGCACGGCACGGGTGGTTTCCACCTGCACACCACGCGCGGCCTCTTCAGCGCAGCGGCGCTGGTGGTGGCCAGCGGCGGGCTGTCGATCCCGAGCATGGGCGCGAGCGGATTCGGGTATGCGCTGGCGCGCCAGTTCGACCACGCCGTGCTGCCGACGCGCGCCGGGCTGGTGCCGCTCACGCTCAGCGGCAAGCACCAGGAGCGGCTGGCGGACCTGAGCGGCGTGGCGCTGCCGGTGCAGGCGCGTTGCAACGGCGCGGCGTTCGACAACTTCATGCTGCTCACGCACCGCGGCGTCAGCGGCCCGGCGATCCTGCAGGTGTCTTCCTACTGGCAACCGGGCGACGACCTGCGGCTGGACCTGCTGCCGGGACGCGATGCGCTGGAGACCTTGCAGCAACTGCAGGCCGAGCGGCCTGCGGCGGAACTCAAGACCGTGCTCGGCGAACTGCTGCCCAAGCGCTTCGCGCAACGCCTGTGCGAACACTGGCTGGCGAACCGGCCGATGAAGCAGTTCACCGGCCCCCAGCTGCGCGGGATCGCCGTGCAGCTGTCCGACTGGCCGCTGGTCGCCAGCGGCACCGAGGGCTACCGCACCGCCGAAGTCACGCTGGGCGGTGTCGATACCGACCAGCTGTCGTCGACGACGATGCAATCGCGGCTGCTGCCGGGATTGTTTTTCATCGGCGAGGTCGTCGATGTCACCGGCTGGCTGGGCGGCTACAACTTCCAGTGGGCGTGGGCGTCGGGGCATGCGGCAGGGATGGCGCTGTGAGCGACGCGCCCATGCCGCGGGTCGCGGTCATCGGCGGCGGCCCCGCCGGGTTGATGGCGGCCGAGACCGTGCGCGCCGCGGGCTTCGAGGTCGATCTGTTCGAGGCCAAGGGCTCGGTCGGACGCAAGTTCCTCATCGCCGGCAAGGGTGGGCTCAACCTCACCCATTCCGAAGCACGCCCCGCATTCGATGCGCGCTACGGCGCGCGCCAGGCACGGGTCGCGCGCTGGCTGGATGGATTCGACGGCGATGCGCTGCGCGGATGGGCGCGGGAGCTGGGGGTCGAGACCTACGTCGGCAGCTCGGGCCGCGTGTTCCCGATGGATCGCAAGGCGGCGCCGTTGCTGCGCGGCTGGGTGCGACGCCTGCGCGATGCCGGCGTGCGCTTCCATGTGCAGCATCGCTGGCTCGGCTGGGACGGACACGCGTTGCGCTTCGAAACCCCTGCCGGCGACACGCGCGCCGCCGCCGATGCCGTCGTCCTGGCGCTCGGCGGTGGCAGCTGGCCGCAGCTGGGATCCGACGGCGCGTGGGTACCGATGCTGGGCGCGCATGGCGTCGACATCGCGTCGCTGCGGCCGTCCAACTGCGGCTTCGATATCGGTTGGAGCCCGCATTTCGCCGCGCGTCACGCCGGTGCGCCGTTGAAACCGGTGGTTGCGCACTGGCGCGATGCGGACGGGCGCGAGCAATCGCTGCAAGGCGAATGCGTCGTCACCGCAACGGGCATCGAAGGCAGTCTCTTCTACGCGCTATCGGCGCAGCTGCGCGATGCGATCGGCGAAGACGGCAGCGCCCTGCTCCACCTCGACCTCGCGCCAGGCCGCGACCTGCAGCGGCTCGAAGCCGCCCTGGACAAAGCGCGCGCGGGTCGTTCGCTCAGTGAGCATCTGCGTCGGCAGGCCGGCATCACCGGCGTCAAGGCTGCGCTGGTGTACGAAATCCTCGGCCGCGATGCCGGCGACGACGTCGCGCGACTGGCGTCCATCATCAAGCGCCTGCCGCTGCGCCTGCTGCGCCCACGACCGGTGGCCGAAGCGATCAGCAGCGCGGGTGGCGTGCGCCTGGAAGCGATGACGCCATCGCTGATGTTGTCCGCGATGCCCGGCGTGTTCTGCGCTGGCGAGATGCTGGACTGGGAAGCGCCGACCGGCGGCTACCTGCTGACCGCGTGTTTCGCCAGCGGCCGCATCGCCGGCCTGGGCGCTATCGACTGGCTCAGGGCGCATCCACCAGCGGCATGAGCGCGGGATCCAGCGCGACGCGCTCGTCGAAGACGAAGCAGCGCCCTTCGTAACCGGCACCGCCGACCTGCTCGAAGTAGCCAAGGATGCCGCCGTCCAGCTGCAGGACGTTGTCCATGCCGTCGCCCTGCAGCCACAACGCGGCCTTCTCGCAACGGATGCCACCGGTGCAGAAACTGACCACGGTGGCATCGCGCAAGGCCTCGCGATGTGGGGCGAGTGCCTCGGGCAACTCGGTGAAGTTGTCGATCGGCAGCGCCAGCGCCCCAGCGAACGTGCCGTGGGCGACTTCCTCGCGATTGCGCGTGTCCAGCAGCACCAGCTGGCGGCCGTTGTCGTCGGCGCCGCGTTCGATCCAGCGCGCGAGCGTCCTTGGCGCCACCGTCGGTGCGCGGGCATCCAGCGGCGAGGCGCCATCGCGGCGGAAGGCGATGATTTCCGGCTTGACCTTGGCCTTGAGCCGCGCGAACGGCTGCGCACGGCTCCAGCTTTCCTTCACCCGGATGGAACCCAATCGGGGGTCGGCGCGCAGCGTGTCGAGGAAGCTCCGCACCTGCGGCTCGTCGCCGGCCAGGAACAGGTTGATCCCCTCGCCGGCCACCAGGATCGTGCCGCGCAGGCCCAGCGCAGCGGCTCGTCCGTGCAACGTCTCGGCCAGCGCAGCCGGCTCATCGATGCGGACGAAATGGTAGGCAGCGAGATTGAGCAGCATGCGCACCATTTTAGCGTCCGGTAGGAGCGGCTTCAGCCGCGAGCTCTTCGAGCGCTTGCCAGCACCATTCCAGGCGAAGACCTCGCGGCTGAAGCCCCGCTCCTACGAAAAAACGGATCCGGCTTCCGATGCGTCAGGAATCGAAGACCAGGCTGCAGCAGGTCACCGCGCCTTCGGCTTTCTGCAGTTCCGAGATGTCGACCGGCACGACGTCGATGCCGGCATCCTCGAGCCGTCGCCGCGTGCGCGGGAAGCAGGCCGGGTGGATCACGCTGCCGCCGATGCGCAACGCGTTGGCGGCATGCGCCTCCTCCGGGTCGACTTCGATCAGGCGGTAGCCGGCGAAGAAACCCGCGTCGACCCACGCCGGCTGCACCAGCAGGACGCCATCGGCCACCTGCGTGACCGCGGATTTCAGGTGCAGGCACTCGCGCGTCGGAACCGCGACGACCTGGAAACCAAAGCGCGCAAGCAACGCACGCAGCTGTGCGATCCCATCGCTGTTGCTGCGCGCGCCATGGCCGACGTAGACCGTGCCGCCGACCACCAGCACGTCGCCACCGTCGAGCGTGCCGGGCGCCTCGATCCGCAGCAGCGGGCGCCAGGACTGCAGCACGTCGGCGACCGACGCGCCTTCGTCCCGCCGCGACGCCGCTCCGGGGCGCGTCATGACCGCGACCTCCGGCAATACGATGGCGACATCCTCGACGAAGACCGCGTCGGGCATGTGCGCCTGCGCCGGCAGCGCGACGACGCGGCAGCCGAGCGATGCAAGGGCGTGCCGGTAGGCCTCGTGCTGGGCGACCGCGCGCTCGACATCGATGGGTTCGCGCGAGACGAAGGAGAGTTCGCAACCGGCCAGGCTCGGGCTGACATCACGGGTGATGGCGATCATCGTGCCTGGCCCAGCCACGAGGAGTGGGTTGTCGGGGGCGTTTTCATCGGCCAAGCGTAGCCGAGCCGCGGTCGCCGCGCGCTACCAGCGGCCCGGATCGGGCCTGACCCGGAACGCGCAGCTGATCCGCGGACCCACGGGCGTGGCGAGCTTGGGAATGCCATGGTCGAAATGCAGCTGCGAGGCATGGCTCATCACCAACAGGCTGCCCGGCTCCAGGTCCAGGCGCCACGCGCGACGCTTGCCCCCGGCAACCGACGGCTGCTTCTCACGGATGTCCATCCGTCGGGCGGCGCCCAGCGAAAGCAGGACGATGGGATGGCCGGGGACGATGCCGTGCAGCTTGTCGTTGTGCGGGGCGACGCTGTCGCGGCCGTCGCGGTAGTAGTTGAGGCCGACGTGGTTGAATTCGACGCCGGTCGCCTCGCCCACGGCGCATGCCGCCTCGCGCAGCGCGTCCGGCAGCGATGGACTTGCCAGCGCGAAGCCGCCGGTCAGCCGCGGCACGTCGACGACGCGGTCGTACATCGGCCGCCGCTGGGCATGCCAGCCGACGGCGTCGCGGATCTGCTCGAACCACCGCGACGCGCACGCGGCATCCACCGCATCGGGCAGGTAGCGGATCCCGCCCTCGGCATCCTCGGCCAGGACGCGTGGCTCGGCGGCGAACAGGGCGTTCTGCGACATCCCGCCACTGTGGGGCTGGCGCTTCGCAGATCCTGCGATGGCCGCGCTCGCCGGCAGGCGCGTTCAGCGCGGTGTCAGCACGCTGACCGGTTCAGGCGGCCTTGCGTCCCGACACGACAGGCACATGCCAGACCGCGTATTGCGGCGGGGTCAGGATGGCGTCGATCATGTGGTCGAATTCGCGTCGCACCACGTCAACCTCGCGTCCGCCGGCGGTGGCCAGCGATTCGGTGTAGCCGTCGCGCCAGGCGCCGATGATGCCGGCGAAGGTTTCGCGCGCGACCCGCAGCGTGTCGACGATGACGTAGTCGATCGCGATGCCGGAATAGCCGGCCTGCTGCAGCAGCGTCGGCGAGTGGCGGCCGATGCGGCCGTCGCAGCCGATGCTGGCGAGGAAGCCGATCGCGTCGCGGTTCCAGAAGCGGTCCGGGTCGAAGCCGTCCTCGCGCGGCAGCGCCGGGAACTGCAGCATCCCGTAATCCTCCGACAGCAGGTGCAGCCACCCACCAGGCTTGAGTACCCGGGTGATCTCGGCCAGTACCAGGCCGAAGTCCGGCACCGCCTGCGACATGTGCCGGCAGACCACCAGGTCGAGGCTGGCATCGGCGATATCGAGCGCGAAGGCGTCGCCCTGCGCGTAGGCGATGCGATCGCCGAACGCCGTGCTGTCGCGACGCGCGCGTGCGAGGTTGTTTTCGAGGATGTCGATGCCGAGCAGCGAGGCCTGCGGATAACGCTCGGCGAGGCGGCGCGTGATCTCGCCGGTGCCGCAGCCCAGGTCGAGGATGCGCAGCGCGCCGGACAGCCGGTAGCGGTCGAACAGGGCCTGCTCCTGCGGCCAGATCGCCTGCGCCTGGTGCGCCAGGTTGCGCGCCATCGACTCGTCGCCCATCTGTTCGGCCTGCGGATTGCGCTCTGACTTCATCGGATGGCGTCCTGTCGTATCGAAGCGTCAATCATGCTCCGGCTTGACCGTGAGCAATGCGAACAAGGTCAGCAGCGCCGCGGCCGAGAGGTAATAGCCCACCGATTGCAGGCCATGCCGCGTCGCCAGCCAGGTGGCGATGTACGGCGCGACCGAGGCGCCGAGGATGCCCGACAGGTTGAAGCACAGCGACGAGCCGGTGTAGCGCACGGCGGCCGGGAACATCTGCGCCAGCAGCGTCCCGATCGGGCCGTAGGTCAGCCCGGTGAGCGTCATCCCGATCGCGAGGAAGACCAGCGCCTCGCCGGGACTGGCGGAAACGAACAACGGCGCGAAGACCAGCCCGTAAACGCCGATCGCCACCGTCGCCACCAGCATCGCGCCACGGCTGCCGATGCGCCGGGCGAGCACCGCCGACAGCGGGATCGCCCCGGCAAAGCACACCACCGCGGCCATTTCCAGCCAAAGGAACTGCTCGCGCGAATACCCCAGTCGCGACGTACCCCAGCTCATCGCGAACACCGACACCAGGTAGAACACCAGGAAGGTCGCGATCGATCCGAAAGTGCCCGCGAGCAGCGTGCGTGGATGGCGCACGAAGACCTCCCGCATCGGCAGGCGGACGCGTTGCTCGCGATCGATCACGCGTTGGAATTCCGGGGTTTCGTTGATGCGCAGCCGGATCCACAGCCCGACGGCGACCAGCACCGCGCTGCCGATGAACGGCAGGCGCCAGCCCCACGACAGGAACGCGCGGTCGTCCAGCGTCGCCGACATGAGCAGGAAGGTGCCGTTGGCGAGGAAGAACCCCAGGGGCGCGCCGAGTTGCGGAAACATCCCGAACCACGCGCGCTTTCCCGGTGGCGCGTTCTCGGTGGCCAGCAGCACGGCGCCGCCCCACTCGCCGCCCAGGCCCAGGCCCTGGCCGAGCCGGCACAAGGCCAGCAGCACCGGCGCGGGGACGCCGATGCTCGCGTAGCCCGGCAGCAGGCCGATCACCACCGTCGACACGCCCATCGTCAGCAGCGCCGCGACCAGCGTCGCCTTGCGGCCGACGCGGTCGCCGAAGTGCCCGAACAGCGCCGAGCCCACGGGACGGGCGACGAACGCCAGCGCAAAAGTCGCGAACGACTGCAGGATGGCGGTAGTCGGATCACTGCCGGGGAAAAACAGCTGCGGGAATACCAGCACCGCCGCGGTGGCGTAGCTGTAGAAGTCGAAGAACTCGATCGTGGTTCCGATCAGGCTCGCGAACAGCACCCGGCCGGTGGCGTTGGCCGGCGCCATGCCATCCGCGTTCAAACCGGCGCCTGCAATGGATTGATTGGACTTCCCCTTGTCATTCGCCACCCCGTGGTTCGTGGGCTGAACGCTTCCCCGCGCGCATCCAGCGGGCGATTCTGCCATCCGGCGCCGGCATGGCGCACGCCGCATGGCCGGATGCCTTCGACCGCCAATACGGGACATGAATGGGGCCGGCCGGACTCAGATGTCGTTAAGTCCCGCGGCCGTGTAGTGCATCCCGAGGCAGGAATCGCCTGCCCGCGACCACGAGGACGCCATGAATATTTCCAGCGCACATCGCACCGCGGTCTCGCTCGCCATCGGCGCCGCACTTGCTTTCGGCATGGGTGCGCCCGCCCTGGCGCGCGACAACCCCGGCAATCCGCATGGCCATGCAGCGGCCCACCCGGCGTCCACGGCGCAGGATGAGCGCGGGGACGCGCGCAAGGCACGCCAGCAGGCCGCGACCCGTCAGCGCGAACAGGCACAGGCGCGCGCTGATCGCGAGCGCGCCGAGCAATCGCAGGCACGCGAGCACGCGGCGCAGGCCCGGGCCGAGCGTGCGCTAGCCAACCAGCGCCAGGCCCATGAGCGTGCCCAGGCCGCTCAGGCGCGGGCCGAACGCGCACGCGCTGAGGCCAGCCAGCGACAGGCGCAGGTGCGCCGCTCACAGGCCGAGCGTGCCCGAGCCATCACCGAGCAGGCACGCGCCCGCGACGCTGCACGACGTGCGGACAGCCAGCGTGCAGCGGCGCAGCAGCGTGCGGCCGCCGCACGCGCCACCAGCGCACGCGCCACGGCCGAGCGGGCCCGTGCAGACACGCAACGCGAGCGCGCCGAACGTGAGCGCGATGCGGTGCACGCGCCTGCCGAGCGGCATGCCGCGCAGATCCATCATGCCGATGCCGTGCGCCTGCCTGGCACGCGGGTCTCCGAACCGCGCAAGGTCGACGCCGTGCGCGACCGGATCTACCGCGAGCAGGATCGCCAGCGCGATCTCGACCGCGCCCGGCAGCAGCGGCTGAGCCAACAGGAGCAGCAGCGACTGGTCGAACGCCAGCGCCAGCAGGCCCAGGAGTACCACCGTCGCTTCGAAGCGCGCCAGGCACTGGAACGCCAGCACGCCGCGCGCCTGCAGCGCGAACACCGCCTGGCCCAGTACCGCTACCAGCAGCGGTACGACCAGCGCCTGCGTGAACAACGCGCGCGGATGGAATCCCGGCGCTGGAACTACGCCAACGATCCGTACTTCTACACCCCGGCCAGCTATCGCTACTCGTGGGGCGGCAACTGGTACCAGACCAACCGCTACGGCGCCGACCTGCTGCGCCAGGCGATCAACTACGGATATGGCGAAGGCCTGCGCGCGGGCCGTGCCGATCGCATGGACCGCTGGCACGGCGATTACCGTAGTTCGTACGCCTACCAGGATGCGAACTACGGCTACGCTGGCTATTACGTGAGCCAGCCGGAATACAACTACTATTTTCGCCAGGGCTTCCAGCGCGGCTACGAGGACGGCTACTACCGCCGTGACCGGTACGGCCGCTATGACGACAACTACGACAGCGCCAACATCCTGCAGGCGGTCCTGGCCGTGATCCTGAACCTACAGCCGTTGGGCTGATCGCTAACTCGTTACAATGGCGCGCGGACCACACCCGCGCGCCATTTCTTTATCCGGCAGTCGCAGCGCGAGCCGCGCCCTCCTCCGCCCGCTCGACAACCGACGGCAGCCCGCAAGCTTGTCCATCCCACACCCCTCGTTCGTCCTCCCCGCCGCCGCTTCGACAGCGATCGGCCAGCCATGAGCGCGGACTACAGCCACGACACGGACGATACCGACGACAGCGCCGTCAACATCGATCCCGGCGTGTCCTGCCAGGGTTGCGATGCCGTGTGCTGCCGCCTCACGGTCGTGGTGATGCCCGACGACATCGTGCCCCGGCACCTGGTTGAGCGCACCGCGAAAGGACTTGAAGTCATGGCGCGCGACGAGGAAGGCTGGTGCGTGGCCGTCGACCATCGGCACATGCACTGCAGCATCTACGACCAGCGGCCTGCCATCTGCCGCAAGTTCGCGATGGGAAGCGAGCACTGCCGCAGTGAGCGCTCGGCATACCGGGAGCTCGTGGCTCTCGGCATTCCGCTGACGGTTGTCGGCTGAGCATGATCGATCCGCGATCATCCTTCTTTTCGAAAGCGCCCCAGGGCTACGCCCCGTAGCCCGGTCAAGCGCAGCGCGCCCGGGACCGTCGCCACCGCGACCTCGATCTCGTCATCGGCGACCACGTTCCCGCGGCGGATGGCCTGGCGCGAAGCGCTAGTGATGCATCAACAGCAGCGGCACCAGTGCGACGAGCCCCAGCAGCGCCAGGATGGCCAACAGGGTCAACACCACGCGCGCAGGTTCGCGGCGCAGCGTCGATGCAAACGTCTCGGCGCTGCCCTCCTGCACGGCCGTGGCGCGTTCGGCACGCGCGCGCTCGCGCCGCTGCACCTGGTAGTCCGCCATCAGCGCCTTGGCGCGCGCGAGATCCCGGTCGTGGGTCACCCAGATGCCACCGTAGGAAATCCCCCAGCGCAAAGGATGCGTCTCATAGAACTCGATGCCGTGCGTGCCGAGCATCGCCCGCACGTCCTCGACTTCATCCTCGAGCACCATCCGCAGGTTGAGCAGCAACTTGGACATGCGGCGATTCTAGCGCGGCAGCCGGGCGCCTTCCGAACCCACGGCAGGAGCGGCTTCAGCCGCGAGCTTTTTACGCATGCACGCCAGCGCGCCTGCCGTCACCGGCCCTGTTTGCGTTCCAGACCTTCGAAAGGGCTCGCGGCTGAAGCCGCTCCTGCCAAGGGCATGTTCGAAGCTTCCCAAAGCATGTTCGGAGGGCATGTCCACGCCGGCCCATGCACGCAGCGGCCTCACCTGCTGTTGGCGAGAATGCAGTCGAGAAGGAGAGTCCATGGCCCGCTTCACCCTCCTGACGCTCAACATCAATGGCGGCTTCGACCTGTCGCGGCGACGCTTCGTGCTGCCTGCGCTGCGCGATGCCGTTCGCGGCGTGGGAGCCGACATCGTGCTGCTGCAGGAGGTGCTGGGCCAGCACGACAGCCATGCGCGGCGCCATGGCGATTGGCCTTCGCTCGCGCAGCAGGAGTACCTCGCCCAGGCGCTATGGCCGCATAACGCCTACGCGCGCAATGCCGTGTTCGCCGAGGGCCACCAGGGCAACGCGCTGCTGTCGCGCTTCCCGATCGCGCATTGGGCCAACCACGAAGTCTCCGTCGCCGGACACGAGCCCCGCGGCCTGATGCACGTCGCCATCGACCTGCCGGGGACCACAGCGCCTCTGCACCTGGTCAACGTGCATTTTGGATTGCACGAGTCGCATCGCCGGTTCCAGGCGGCCAGACTGTGCCGGCTCGTCGAGGACACCATCCCGGCGTCCGCACCGCTGGTGGTTGGCGGCGACTTCAACGACTGGCGCGGACGGGCGCATGGCCTGCTGCTGGCCTGCGGGTTGCAGGAAGCGTTCGAGGGCGAGCACGGCCGCCTCGCGCGCACGTTCCCGTCGCGCGCGCCGATGCTGCCGCTGGATCGTATCTATGTGCGCAACCTGCAGGTCCACTGCGCGCGCATCCTCTCGGGCAGGCCATGGTCGAAGTTGTCCGACCACGCGGGGTTGCTCGCGCAACTGAATGCGTCGCTACCGAACGCGACATGAAGCGGGCGCGTGCCTGCGGGCGAAAAACACACGCACGCAACGCACGTACCTGCAACCTGTGACGGTCGGTGCGTGCCGATCCAACCGGGAGACGAAATGAATACGAATGACAGGCAGGACATGAACCGCGATCCGATCACGGGCGCGCCGGGTTCGCATCCCTTGGGCACCGGCGTGGGCGCCGCGGGTGGCGTGCTGGCAGGCGCTGCGATCGGCTCGTTGTTCGGACCGATCGGCACGCTGGTCGGCGGCGCGATCGGTGCCGCCGGAGGTGGCGCGGCCGGCCATGCGGTCGCCGAGCGCGTGGATCCCACCGCCGAGTCCGAATACTGGCGCACCAATTACCAGACCCGCCCCTATTACCAGTCCAACTTCAGTTACGACACCGACTACGCCCCGGCTTATGCCTACGGCAGCGACGCACGCAGCCGCTACGTCGGCCGGCAGTGGGACGACAGCCTGGAAAGCGACCTGAAGACCGGCTGGGACAAGGTCAAGGCCAAGTCGCGGCTGACCTGGGACGAGGCGAAGAACGCCGTGCGCGACGCCTGGGATCGCGACGACCGCACCTATCGCACTTACGAGGCCACGGACCGCTATTACCGCGACCAGTACGCCAGCAGCGATCGTGATCCGCGCTTCGACTACGACACCGACTACAAGCCGGCGTATCGCTACGGCACCTACGCCCGCGCCAACCAGCTCGACCGCACCTGGGACCCGAGCCTGGAGAGCGACCTCGAGCGCGGCTGGGACAGCGCCAAGGGCACCTCGCGCATGGGCTGGCAGGAGGCCAAGGGCAGCGTCAAGGACGCGTGGCACGGCGTGGAGCGCGCGCTGCCAGGCGATGCTGACAACGACGGTCGCTGAGATCGGGTGAGGAGCAAAAGAGGGCCTTCGGGCCCTCTTTTTTTCTATGGGCTGCCGTCTACGCGGCCGGGTCCTGGAGCAGGTGCCGGCCGGTCCCAGCTCAGGCCTTGGCCGTACCCATCGATGCCGACAGATTGGGGTCGACCGGCGGGGAAGGACCATGCCACGGTGCGGGTTCCCGCGTTTCGATCGGCACGTCGTGGGTGTAGGCCCTGACCCGGTTACGCCCTTCGCGCTTGGCGCGGTACAGCATCTGGTCGGCGTTTGAAATGAGCTTGTCCAGGTCGTAGCCCGAGCTCATCGCGCAGCTGACGCCAAAACTCGCCGTGATCTTGAATGCATGCCCGCTGGGTGCGGAGGCAATGCGCGAGATCCGCACGCGGCAATCCTCCGCAATGCGCGTGGCGGCCTTGGCATCGCAACCCTGCAGCAGGATGGCGAATTCCTCACCACCCAGCCGACCGAAATAATCCATCCGTCGACACAGCTCCGAGCAGGTCTTCGCGACCTCCTTCAGCACCCAGTCGCCGGTGACGTGGCCGTAGGTGTCGTTGATCACCTTGAAGTGGTCGAGATCGAACATGATCAGCGACACCTGCTCGCCGACCTTCGCGCAATGGAGCAAGGTCTTCTCGGCCTGCGCGGTGAAATGATGTCGGTTGCAGATGCCGGTAAGCGCATCGGTCTGCGCCATGCGCCGCAGCGATACATGCAGGCGGCGGGTCTTGTAGCCCCAGTAGGCGATGACCAGCGCGAATATCGCAAAAAGCAGCATCAACTGGCGGGAGCTTTCCGCTTTCTGCTGGTCGACGCGCTGCTGCAGCTGCAGCAGGCTGTTCTGCCGGTTCAGCAATTCGATCTGCTGGTTCTTCTGCTGGTTTTCGTTGCGCACGATCTGGTAGGCGAGCTCCCGGGTCTTGACCTCGTTGAGGTAACCCTGCTCGGCCGCTGCATAGTGCTTGTAGAAGGCCAGCGCCGTTGAAAAATCCCGCCGCTTCTCCGCGACTTTGTAAAGGGTGGCATAAGCCGATACCAGCGGCGGGCTGTTGACGAGGCTGGGCGATTGGTTGATGGCGATCATTGCATTGCGTTCTGCCGCCTGCAGGTCGTCCTTGCCGAGCTGGATTTCGGCCATCAATGCGCGGATCTCAATGATGAGCCGCGAATAATGCGTCGAATTGATCTGCTCCAGGTGCGACTGGAGCATCGCAAGCGCCCTGTCGCCCTGCCCTTGGGCGATCCACTTCTTCGCCAGGGTGCCGCGGATCAGGTTGGCCATCATGACCTCGCCCTGGCTGAGGCACTGAAGGGCGGCGCTCTCCATGGGAGCATCGTCGTCCGGCAGGGTCCCCAGGTGCAGGAGCGAATCGAACTTCGTGTACGACGCGAAGCACGCGACCCGTCCTGCCAACGGCCTGTTGTTCAAGACAAGATCGGCGTAGTGGCTGCCCAGTGCATATTGGCCGAGCTGGTTGTACAGCGTGGCGGCGACGATGAGTCCCTGCTGGCGCAGGTTTGGATCGTCGACTTGGTCGATCAGCGCCAGGGTCTGGCCCAACTGCCGGAGGCCTTCGTTGAAACGGCCGTTCAGCGAGTAGGTATTGACGACCAGGGTTCCCGCCTGGAATTTCAGGTTCACGTCGCTTGTTTCGGCAATGACCTGCTGTGCCAGCCGACTGCCTTCGTCGTACTTCCCCGAATAAGCCAGGTCATAGGCCTGGAGGTACTGCATCTCCTGTCGCTGCCTTAGGGTCGCCTGGCCGGCTTGCCCGTTCAGCTCCGCCAGCAGCCGCTTGAACCTGGGCGGATCGGAGCTGCGGATCGCCTGCGCCTGCTTCAGAAGCGCTTCCACGGAGGCCGTGGAAGCACGACTGGAGAGCGGCGCGCACATGCACGCCAACAGCAGCAATGGCAGGATCAGGCGCACTGCGTGGTCACCCGGTCGCGATCAGGCGGCCAAGCAGAGCGATGCTTCGTCCGGCACGTCCTCGGCCGGCGATTCCTCGTCGTCGAGAGGCTCTTCGTTCGGTGCCATGATGCCGAAGAACATGCTCGATCGGCCACCCAGCACCTGGGCGAGCGCCGCGTGGTCCCGGTTGAGCAGCGCGACGAGCTCCGCCCCCTGCACATCCAGGGTCCTGACGGCATCGCAATACTCGCTTTCGTGCATCGGGTTGCTCCCGATCGCCTCGAGAAATTGAATCGTACTCCGCATGACCATCCCCTTGATAGGTCGCTGGAAAGGCGCTTCCCAACGAAGACATTCCACGATCACCGGAGCGCTCCGGCATTGGCAGGCAGGCGTCGGATGGAAGGAACGATCAACGCGTTCCTTGTTCCGCTACCGCCCGCCGGCATTCCTATGCGTGCTCGTCCGCCGCCATGATGGCGAACACCATTGTCCGGGCACCATCGATTTGCGCACGCAGCGATACCTGGTCGCGATCCAGGAGTGCGCGCCGCTCTCCTTCCTCGAGATCGAAACACGCCAACGTGGCAGCGTATTCCATCGTCGTCATCGGAATTCGACCGATGGATTCCAGGCACCTGATGACGTCACTCATGTTCGTTTCCCTCAGTGGACGGCCGGGGTTGCACCGGCCGATTGGAGGTTCCTGTCCAGCTGCGCGAGCCGCTCCAGCATTGCCTCGTTGCGTGCCATGCGCTTGGCGGGCGGAATCACCAGCGTCGTCTGCAAGCGCATGTCGGCCTCGATGATCCCAACCAGCGGCATTCGTTCCAACCGTGGCGCGTTGATCGGGAGGGTAGCAGCTTCATAGGCGACGACTTCATGCGAGGACGGATAGTCTTCGGACAACAGCTCCACGAGTAGGCGACGGTAGTCCGGACCGGTGGCGAAGCGGCTGAGCGAGCGGTCGCCCGCGAGCCCGATCTGCCATAGGACCAGGTAGGCCGTGGGGTCGATGCGGCGTTGGTAGAACATGAATTGGCTGGCCTCGTAGTGCTGGCAGCCGTAGGTTCCGGGGTCGACGCCCAGGTCGGCATAAAGGCAGTCCTCGGCCGAAATCCCCGGCTCCATGATGGCCTTGAAGCCTTCGGCCAGCGCGCCGGCCACAGCATGGTGGGGCACCTGCGCGAATACCCCGGGGTGGCCGTAGAACACGCCGCAAACGCGCCGTCCGGCACGGACTTCGGCAAGCATAGCCTCGACCATCTCACGGTAGCCCTGCGTGCGTGGCCGGCCCTCGATGTAATAAGGCTGCAGGCTCCGCATGTCAGGTCGCATCTCCTTGACCCACAGCTCCACGATGGCGTCGGAGACCAGCGCGAACACGACGTCCGCCTGCTCGATATGACTGCGCGAGCGCGGGCTGAGGTGGGCGCCGAGCATCATGCCAAGCCCGACGCAGGCGAGGCTTCCCTGCTGAGTCATCGATCTACCCCGGTGTGAAGGCCGTGACTTTATCCGCTGGCTGCGGCTTCCGCCATTGCAGGGCCCGGCTCCGGCGCCCGCCAGCGGCTTCGCGGCAGTTCCCACTCGCCTCCTTGCGGACGCTCGGGCGTTGGCGGCAGGGCGGTGTAACCCAGCCGCGTCATCATCCGGATCACGGCCGGGTTGTCGACGACCGACTGGCGGGCGCAGATCGACTGCAGCCCGAATGCGGAGAAGGCATGGTCGGCCATGCCCTGCATCGCTTCGCTGCCGATGCCGCGCCCATGCGCGGGGGCCACCAGCATGACGCCGATCTCGGGGCGGTCTCCCGATCCGATCAGGCCCAGCAGCCCGATCGCCGCGCCGCCCTGCTTGCCATGGATGATCCAGCGTTGCGGCCGTGGCGACTGATTGCGCAAGGCGACCTCGAAACTACGCTGAGCTGCTTCCATCGAGAGCGGCGGCGCGATGAAGCGCATGAGCTCGGCAGTGGTGTAGAGCTGGCAATACAGCGCCGCATCGGAGCCATCGAGCGGCCGCATGCGCAGCCTCGCGGTCTCGAACTCGTCCGCAACACGGTGCACGCCCGCAATGGCAGCCACTTCATGGGTCCTCACTCGCCCTCCTCGGCCCGAACCACCCGGTTGCGCCCCGCCGCCTTGGCCGCATACATCGCCGCGTCCGCGCGGTGGATCAGATCGGCCGTGGACTCGTTGGGTCGCAGCGTGGCCACGCCGATGCTGACCGTCAGCCCGGTCACGGCGCCGCCCCGCGCGCCCATGGCCTGCACCTGCCGGCGCAGCCGCTCGGCGACCTGCATGGCGCGCGGGCCGTCGGTGCCGGGCAGCGAGACGACGAACTCCTCGCCACCATAGCGGCCGATCTGCTCGTGGTCGCGCAGCACGCGCCCCATCCATTGCGCCAGCGACTGCAACGCGGCATCGCCGGCTTCGTGCCCGTGCACGTCGTTGAGCTGCTTGAACTTGTCCAGGTCCAGGAACAGCAACGACAGCGGGCGGTCGAAGCGGCGCGCCGACTCCTCCAGCTGGGCCAGGCGGTCGCTCCAGGCGCGGCGGTTCCAGACGCCGGTGAGTGGGTCGATGTCGGCCAGACGACGTGCGGCGTCGCGGTCCCGGCGCAGGGCCAGGCTGCGGTCGGCCAGGCCCAGCGACAGCACCACGGCGTCGAAGGCGCCCGCGGCGAGCGCGGCGTCGCCGCTGCCGGTCCATCCGGCAAGCAGCCCGTACAGCTGCAGGCTGCCGAGCACGGTCACCGCCAGCAGCGGAACCCAGCCCGCCAGGTAGAACAACGCATAGCGCGAACCGCGGCATGCGGCCACGATGGCCACGCCCACGATCAGCGGGCCGCCGAGGATCAGCACCGGATTGACCAGCGCACGCACCAGCGGCGCGGCGACCGGCAGCATGCCGGCCAGCGACAACACCGCGGTACCCGCCGCATAGCCGACCAGCAGGCGACGTCCGCCCGGCGCATGGCGGCGCAGGTGCGCGAAGCGGTCGAGGAACAGGATCGCGAACACCACCGACACCGCCGTCGCCAGCCGCCCCCACTCACGCGGCGCGGCGGCGATCCAGTCCCAGCCCAGCGGGTCGTAGGCGAAGCCGCACTGGATCGACAGGATCAGCGCATAGGCCAGCACGAACACCGCATAGAAGGCGAACGTCGCGTCGCGCAGGTCGAAGGCGAACACCAGCGCCATCAGCGCCATCGCCGCCATCACCGCCAGGCAGGCCGCGGCGAAGGCCAGCCACCGTGCGTCGTCGCGCAGATAGCCATCCACCGGTTCGACCGCGAAGCTCATGGGCGCGGCGATCACGCCGCCGGAATGGATTTCCAGCAACAGGGGCCCGCCATCGCGCGGCAGGGCCGGCAGCGGGAACACCAGGCTGTCGTGCATCGGCCAGGCATCGGCGGCGTTCGCACCCAGGCGCGCCGTGCGTGGCATCGCGCCCGGCGCGTGCAGAGAGACGGCCTGCAGGCCGGGCGACCGCACCTCGAGCACGTACGCGCCGGTGGGCCACTGGCCACGTGCGGGCCGGAGCGAAACCCAACTGCCGCGGGCATCGGCGAAGACATGCAGCTGCTGCGGATCGAAGGCCTGGCCCCAGGACGCGATGACCTGCGTGTCGGGCGGCTGCGCGCTCCACCGCCCCTGCAACGCCAGGCCCGGTCCTTCCGCGGCGCGACCCACGGGCGCGAGCACGACCCACGCCAACACCACGCACAGCGCTGCCGTGGCCAGGCGAAGCCAGTGGCGCCCGCCGGACCGGCCGGTATGTGAAGTCCCCGTCACCGGGCAAGGGTACCGGCGTCGGATGGCGCGTGGCCACCAGGCGCGACGATTCACGGGCCGTGCGTTAGCGCCGTCGGTACCAGGCGAGGACTTCCGGCGACAGCCAGGCCTCCAGGTCGATGTCGAGCGCGGCATAGCCGTCCAGCGCATCGCGCACTTGGCGCGCGACGGGCGACGGGGCCGTGCCCGTCGCCGCGGAATCGAAGTCGTCCGCCGACAGCGCGGCAAGCGTCCACGCGAACAGGCGGTCGCTGCGTTCGAGCAGTTGCTTCCGCGCCCACCGCCGCAGCGGCGCATGGAGGACGTAGCCACCGGCGGCGAGCGTGCCTGCGGCCTGGTTTAGGAGGTCGTAGGCGCCCCGATACCACTCCGTGTGCCCTGCCGCCGCACGCCGGATCACCAGCGGCGCGGGGGCATTGTGTTCGGCGATGGCATGGGCCAGGCCAAGTTCCAGGTCGCGGGCGTCACGAACGGTTTCGGCCTCGACCAGGAACGCGCGCTCCAGGTCGAAGAATCCGTGCCAGCGCGGGTGCAATGCCTGCATCCGGTCGAGCGGATCGCGCGAGAAGCCGAGCTTGAGGATGTCCTCGTACGCGCAGGGCAGCACATACAGGTAGCAGCGCCCGCGGCTGGGCCCACGATTGCCGGGTTCGCGCGGGTCGATGCGGCCAGCCATGCCTGCAGTTTAAATCGCGGCCCCAACCAAGCTTCGCGAAGGCCCGCTGCCGACCTCACCCGGATTCACGCGCCGTCTGGCTACGCTTGCCGCAGATGAAAATCGCGACCTTCAACGTCAACGGCATCCGCTCGCGACTGGCTTCGTTGCTGCAGTGGCTGGATCGCGAGCAGCCCGACGTCGCCTGCCTGCAGGAGCTGAAGGCGCCCGATGATGCCTTCCCCATCGACGCCATCCGCGCCGCGGGGTACGGCGCGCTGTGGCATGGGCAGCGATCCTGGAACGGGGTGGCGATCCTCGCGCGCGGTGCCGAGCCGGTCGAAAGCCGGCGCGGGCTGCCTGGCGATCGCAGCGACGTGCAGAGCCGGTATCTGGAAGCCGCCGTCGATGGCGTCATCGTCGGTTGCCTGTACCTGCCCAACGGCAATCCGCAGCCCGGACCCAAGTTCGACTACAAGCTCGCCTGGTTCGAGCGGCTGATCCGGCATGCCGCGAAGCTCTACGACAGCGGCCATCCGGTCGTGCTGGCGGGCGATTACAACGTCGTGCCCACCGATGAGCTGGACATCTACAACCCGCGCTCCTGGCGCAAGGACGCACTGCTGCAGCCGGAGAGCCGGGAATGCTACGCACGCCTGCTCGACCAGGGCTGGGTCGATTCGCTGCGCGTGGCCCATCCGGACGAAAAGATCTTCACCTTTTGGGACTACTTCCGTCGCCATTGGGAAACCAACTCCGGCCTGCGCATCGATCACCTGCTGCTCAACGCCGAGTTGGCGCCTCGACTGCGTTCAGCCGGCGTCGACCGCTGGGTACGCGATCTTCCCGGCGCCAGCGACCACGCACCGACCTGGATCGTGCTCGACAGTCCGCGTGCGAAAAAGAACAGCGCAAGCAAACGTAACTCGAAGGCCGGCAAGACTGTCGCGCCAAAGCGCCCCAGGCGGACGCGGACCGCGTAAGCGCGGCCTCAGCTGCGAGTCCGGAGCGCCGCATGGATGTGCCCGCATCGCAAGCGCAGGCGTCGTTCGCAGACGGCTCCATGCGCGATCCCTCCGCTTGCTCGCGTGCATGCAGGCACGCGACTGTCCCGCAGACGCCTGCCAGACGCGCGACGACGCGCATGAATGATTCAACGAGTTGATCCACGCTTAACCCGAAATGGCCGCGACACTAACGCACGCCTGCCTACAGTCGCACCCGGTCCAAGCACGCAATGGCTGGACTGGAAGCGGCGCATTTCGCGCCAGCAATCAGGAGACGAAAACCATGGCCAACACGGGCAGCAACGACAGCACCAGCAACCGCGGTTTCGCAAGCATGGACGACGACAAGCAGCGCAAGATCGCACAGAAGGGCGGCGAAGCCGTCAGCCAGGATCGCGAACACATGTCCGACATCGGCCGCAAGGGTGGCGAGCACTCGCACGGTGGCGGCAACCAGGGCGGCAACCAGGGTGGCAACCGCGGCAACAACCAGGGCAGCAATCGCTGATTCAGTGACTCGATAGCGACGCCAGGCGCCCGCTCCGGCGGGCGTCCTTTCATCTGCGATGCTGTTTGATCATTTACCGTCCCGATCGGACAAGCCCTGCACTCGAGCGCCATTGCGTTGGAGCACGCGGCACATGCCGCGCGGGTTCAGGCCGGCGCGGTCGCAGTATGGACAGGCGAACCGGCAGCATTTCACCGCGGCGACGCCAAGCAGCCATCAATCGCGGTCGCTGGGCGCGCTTGCCATCCACGCATCCATTGCCAACTGGAACGAACGCACGCGTGCCGCATGCTCGTAGATATTGGCCGTGAACAGCAGTTCGTCCGGGCGATGGCGGGCGATGAAGTCATCGATGCCGCGCCGCGCCGTGACCGGGGAGCCCACCACCGCGCATGCCAGCGCGCGATCGACACCGGCCTTCTCGGCAGGCGTGCAGTACGCATCGATCGCCTCGGCGCTCGCCAACGGGGGCGCCACCAATCCCGGGCGGCCGCGTCGCAGGTTGACGAAGCTCTGCTGCTGGGTGGTAAACAGCCGCCGGGCCTCGGCGTCGTCATCCGCGACGACGACATTGAGTGCAAGCATCACGCGTGGCCGCGCCAGTCGCGCCGATGGCCGGAACTCGCTGCGATAGACCGCCAGCGCCTGCTCGAGTGCGTCCGGCGCGAAGTGCGAGGCGAACGCGTAAGGCAATCCGAGCATCGCCGCCAGGCGTGCGCCGAAGAGGCTGGAGCCCAGGATCCAGACCTCGACCTGGCTTCCGGCGCCCGGCACTGCCTGCACCGGTTGCCCCGGACTCGATGGCTCGAAGTAACCCAACAACTCCATCACGTCCGCCGGGAATTCGTCGGGGTTGGGGTAATAGCGTCGCAGCGCCTTGGCTGCTGCCTGGTCGGTGCCGGGAGCGCGCCCCAGGCCCAGGTCGATCCGCCCCGGGTGCAGCGCCTCCAGCGTGCCGAACTGTTCGGCCACCTGCAGCGGCGCGTGGTTGGGCAGCATGATGCCGCCGGCGCCGACATGGATCGTGGAGGTGCCGGAGGCCACGTGCCCGATCAGCACCGCGGTCGCCGCGCTGGCGATGCCGGGCATGTTGTGGTGCTCGGCCAGCCAGTAGCGGTGGTAACCCAACCGCTCGGCGTGGCGCGCCAGGTCAAGCGTGTTGGCGAAGGTCTGCCGCGCATCGCTGCCTTCGGTGACGGGAGCCAGGTCAAGCACCGACAGCGCGACGGATGAGCGGGGTGTGTTCGGGGTCATGCCTGTTCCTGTCGTTGAACGCCGATGCACCGGCGGCGGGTGTCGTCTCGCCGGGTGGCGCGCTCGCGTCCTGCGCATTCGCATGCCTGCGTCGTGCCGTCGCGGCCAATCGTCCCGCGTTGGTTATTGTGCAGCCTCGTCCGGCGGCGACAGCCGCTGCCGGTGCCGCTCATCGAAGACCGCCGTGCCCAGCGCGCCGACGAAGACGATCAATCCGGCGTAATAGATCCACACCAGCGCGAGCATCAGCGCACCGGCCGAACCATAGGCCGACCCGGGGTCGGAACGCTCCAGGTACCAGCCGATCGCCTGGCGGCCCAGCAGGAACAGCACGGCCGTCGCGCCACCGCCGGCGAACGCATGCCGCCAGCCGACCCGGCGATCGGGAAGGAAGTGGTACATCAGCGCGAATCCAAGCGCGTAGATGCCTCCGGTCGCCAGCGTGGCCATCAGCGGCAGCATCCAGTCCACGCGCCCGAACGCCATCTGCAGGAAGGTATTGACCGTCATCGATACCAGCAGCAGGAATCCGATCGCGAACACCAGTCCGAACGAGAACACGCGCTTGCGCAGCCACGCCAGCACCCCTGGCAGCCGCGCGGCGTCGGTGCGGAAGATCCTGTTCAACGCATCCTGCAGCTTGGCGAAGACAGCCGTCGCGCCGACGAAGAGCAGCAGCGTGCTCCACACGCTCGCAAACGATCCCGTCCCCGGCGTGATGCGCGCATGCTCGACGATGGTCAGGGCGATCCGCTGGGCTTCCGGGCCGGCAAGCTGGCCGACCTGGTCCAGCAGCGCCTGCTGCGCGCCCGGCAGCAGCCGCGTGGCCAGCCACAGGATGATCAGCAGCAGCGGCGACAGCGACAGCACGGCGTAGAACGCCAGCGCGGCCGACTGCGACAGCAGGTCCGCATCGATGAAGCGTCGCAGCAGCGCCATCGGCAACGCGCCGCGCGCACGCCGCACGGACGCTTCCACCGGTGGCGCGCGCGTGGACGTGCCGCTCTGGTCGCGCGGCGCGCGCGGCTGGGTGGGATCCAGCGCCTGCCTGGCCTGCGACGCGACCTGCCTGATGCTTGAGGCGCCTGGGTGGTTGTCCATGGGTCCTTGGCTCGCCGGTTGGCGGGAGCGCTGCCGGGAGGGAGCGGCATGCGCCAGCGGTGCTTGCATGCAGCGCGAGCGCGCAGCCAGTCTGCCCCCGCGACACGCCCATCAATAACGCCGATGGCGTGAAGCGGGCATCGCCTGTCGCCGCGTCAGCGCGCGCCTGCCTCGTTCGTCGCCCTGCTATGCCGTGCGGCGCGATTTCTTGTGCTGGTACATCGCCGCATCGGCCGCGGCCAGGATCGTCGCTGCATCCGAATGGCCGTCATGCGCGACCCAGCCAACGCTGGCGCCGATGCCGAGCTCGACCTGCTTCACACGCCGCGAGCGGCGCAGCGCGGCGATGATGTTGGCGGCGATCGCCTCGACATCGCGCTCGCCGTTGCGCAGCGACGCCAGCAACACCACGAATTCGTCGCCGCCCAGGCGCGCCACCAGGTCGGCCTCGCGCAGGCACGCGGTCAGCGTGGCGGCGGCTTCGACGAGCACCGCGTCGCCGATCGCATGGCCATGGGTATCGTTGATCGACTTGAAATCGTCCAGGTCCAGGAACAGCACGGCGAATCCACCCGACGTGCCATCGTGCGCGGCGCAGACCTCTTCCAGCCGGGCCAGGAAATGCGCGCGGTTGGGCAGCCCGGTGAGGGCGTCGTACAACGCGGCATCCTGGTACTCACGGGCCTTGGCGCTGGTGACCTTCAACGCCGATTCCAGCTTGGCCAGCAGCCGGGCGTTGTCGTCCAGCGCCACCTGCCGGCCGAGCGCGCCACCCAGCGCGTTGCCGATCAGCGCGACCGCCTGCGCGTCCAGTTCGTCGAACGCACGGCTGACGCTGGAACACACTTCCAGCACGCCCAGCACCTCGTCGCCAAAGCGCAACGGCGTGGCGATCAGCGAATGCAGCTGCCAACGCGAACGCGCCGTTCCGTCGATGCGCGCGTCCTCGAAGGCGATGTCGCTGTGCAGCGGCTGGTGCTGGCGCAGGCAGGCACGCGCCAGAGTCTGTCCACGCTCGAACGCCGCGCTATCGATCCCGACCATCTGCCCGCGCGCCGAAGCGATCGACAACGCGCCATCCGCGTCCGCCATCAGCACCACGGCGCCCGTTGCACGCGTGAGTTCCATGACCGTGCGCGTCGCCTGGTCGAGGAACGATGCGGTGTCGCCGGCGTGCTCGGCGATGCGCACCAGCGCATCGACCACGCTGCGCAGGCGCAGGAATTCGCTCTTGCCACGCGCAGGCGACACCCACGCCGTCGCTCGCGGGCTCGACCTTCGCGTCGTTTCGGGGCCTGGCGTCAGTCCAATCAATGCGCAATCCCACGATATGCAGTCGCATGATCGTAGGCATCGGCAGTCAAGCGACGGTGAGCGTGCTGCGTTCAGCGAGGAATATGTTCATAAGTGTGACGCAATTCAACCTGGACATGAATGCGTGCAAGCTCCATTCAGCTGCAATCGCCGCTTCCCTGCCCCGTGGGCAAACCCGCGGTCGGATCGCTGCACCGCGCGCGGCGGCGCGTGCTCCGCCGGCTGCTGCACCGCGCGGGACGGCTGCCTTCGCCAAGCAGGCGCGGCACGGACCGTGGATCGATGCCGCTACACACGGCACCTGTCGCACGCGCCGGCAGGCGCCTGAGTTTTGCGACGCGGCTCCCACAGTGGTGGCAGGCCGCTTCATTCATCTTTCACCAGGCGGCGCACTACTGTGGCCGGCATGATCGATGCCACCGACATCCTTGGCGCGCGCATCCTGGTGGTCGACGACGACGTCGATGCCGCCAGTACGCTGGCGCAACTGCTGGCGCTGCACGGATACAACGCCGTATCGGCCATCACCGACCCGCGCCTGGTCCGCGACATGCATCGCAGCCATGACTACGACCTCATCCTGCTCGACCTGCACATGCCAAGCATGGACGGTTTCGCGGTGATGGAGGGGCTGCGCGAGTTCGAGCGTGACGGCTACCTGCCGGTGCTGGCCATCACCGGCGAGCCCGGGCATCGCGTGCGCGCGCTGAAACTCGGCGCCAAGGATTTCCTGCGCAAGCCGGTGGACGTCGACGAGTTGCTGCTGCGCGTGCGCAACATGATCGAGGTACGGCTGCTGTACAAGGAACGCGCGCCGGATCCGGTCACCCCCTGAGGCGTCCGGCGTCAGCGCAGCTGGCTGTCCTTGCTGCCACGGCGGTTGTAGCCCGCGTACGCCGCCTGTTCCGCATCCCGCGCCTGCTGGCAGGCCACGCACAGCCGCACGCCCGGCACCGCCTTGCGCCGCGCCTCCGGGATCTCGCTCTCGCATTCCTCGCAATACGCCAGGCCAGGGCCCTGCGGCATCTGGCTGCGCACGCGTTTGATGCCGTCCTTGATGGTGGCATCGATCTGGTCCTGCACCGCGCTGTCGCCCGCCCAACCCGTGGCCACGGCCTGCTCCCGGTCTCGATCCGCCGACAAGGATAAAGGGCGACGGGTGAACGTGGAACGCACGCCAGCCGCTGCCGATCCGGTCAAACCTTACTGCCCGGCTAGGGTGCCGATGCACGATCGACGTGGTGGTCGGTGGCTGGATTCATCTTGCTGACCGCGTGCATTCACGGGCCGATTGCGGCTGGCGTGCTTCATTGCGCGCCATCCCAACCACAGGAGTCACCCGTGGCAGACAATGCAGACCGGCGCCTGCCGTTTCGCACACCCGGCAACGCCCTCAAGCGCGAGGTCAACGGCGCGCAGCTGGCCACCCTCAATACGCTCGAGCGCTTCGGCTGGGACATCAAGTTCATCCGCCGCACGCCCGGGGAGGCGCCACTGGTGGTGCTGCACGACCCGGACACGCGCAAATACGCCGTGCTCAAAAGCGACGGCGAACTAGACGAGAACCCCGTGTGGGAGCGCTTCCGTTCGTAGTCCGGCAGGAGGATGCGGTTGGCTCGCAGAGGGTCGTTGGCTGGAGGCCTGCGAAGCCACGGTCGCTGGAGCGCGGGCTTCGCCGGAATGACCGCCGGAAGCTGCGGCATCGGAAAAGGATGCGGACCCGATCAGGGGCAAGGTGCCATGTGCTTGCGAGCGCCCGAAGTGGTGGGCCCGGTCTGATCGCCACTCCCGCGCACGCCCGACTCGATCGCACCGACTGGATGGATTCGTGCGCCGATACGGCACCCTCGTCAGTCCGCCGGACCAGGCGCTGATCGAACGACGACAACGCGCCCGCCGGCCTGGGGATCGCCGTGACACCGCCGCGCCCGTGTTGGCTCCAAACTGCCGCTTCCGGCACAGGGGCGACCGGTCGGGCTTTGTTATCTTCCGGGGCTTGCCAACCGCCGGGGTCCTCCATGCCTTGTTCGCGACTGACCGCTTCGTTGCGCTGCCTCATGTTGTGTTGCCTGTGCGTGCTGGCAGCCGCCGCATCGGCCACCGACGCCCGCTATGGCGACCTGCACTGGCGCCTGCTCGGCCCATTCCGCGGTGGCCGCGTGCTCACCGTTGCGGGCGTGCCTGGGCAGCCGCAGCACTTCTATTTCGGCGCCGTCAACGGCGGCGTGTGGGAAACCATGGACGCCGGGCGCACGTGGCGGCCGATCTTCGACGACCAGCCGGTCGGCTCGATCGGCGCGCTCGCCGTGGCGCCATCGGATCCGCGGGTGCTCTACGTCGGCACCGGCGAAGCGGATATGCGTTCTGACATCGCGCAGGGCGATGGCATGTACCGCTCCGACGATGGTGGTGGGCACTGGACGAAGATCGGACTGGCCGATAGCCAGCAGATCGGCCGCATCCTGGTCGATCCGCGCGATGCGAAGACGGTCTTCGTCGCGGCGCTCGGACATCCCTACGGTCCCAACGCCGAGCGCGGCGTGTTCCGCTCGCACGATGCGGGCGCGCACTGGACGCGGGTGCTCGGCAAGGGCGAGGACACCGGTGCGATCGACCTCGCCTTCGAGCCCGGCAACCCGCGGGTCGTCTACGCGGCGATGTGGCAGGCCCGGCGTACGCCATGGAACGTCTATCCGCCCGCCAGCGGCCCGGGCTCTGGCCTGTTCAAGTCCATCGACGGCGGCGATACCTGGACGCCGGTGCGTGGCAACGGGTTTCCCGAGCACGTCGGCCGCATCGGCGTGGCGGTGGCGCCCACCCTGCCCTCGCGCGTCTATGCAATCGTCGATGGCGACGCGGGCGGCCTGTATCGCTCCGACGACTCCGGCGCGCACTGGCACCTGGCCAGCGGCGATCCGCGGATCTGGCAGCGCGGCTGGTATTTCGGCCGGATCACGGTGGATCCGCAGGATGCCGATCGCGTCTATGCGTTGAACACCATCGTGCTGCGTTCGGACGACGGCGGCGCGCACTTCGTCGCGCTCAAGGGCGACGGCACCGGCGACGACTTCCACGAGCTGTGGATCGACCCGCGGGATTCGAACCGGCAGATCCTCGGCGTCGACCAGGGCGCGATCGTCACCATGAACGGTGGTCGCAGCTGGAGCAGCTGGCACAACCAGCCGACCGCGCAGATGTACCACGTCAGCACCGACAACCGGTTCCCGTATCGCGTCTACGGAGCACAGCAGGATTCCGGCGCGGTCGCCCTGCCCAGCGCCACCAGCGGCACGGCGACGATCTCGATGGAGCAGTTCAAGGAAGTCACCGCCGGTGGCGAGGCCGGCATGATCGCGCCCGACCCGGAGGATCCGGACATCGTCTACGGCGGTGGCGTGGACAAGCTCGACCTGCGCACCGACCAGACCCACTCGGTCGACCCGACCATGATCGAACCCGACGTGATCCATCGGCGCACCTGGACGCTGCCGCTGGTATTTTCGCGACGCGACACGAAAGCGCTGTATTACGGCAACCAGAAGCTGTTCCGCACCGACGACGGCGGCCATCACTGGACCACGATCAGCCCGGACCTCACCCGCGAAACGCCCGGCGTCCCCGCAAACCTCGATGCCGTGACCGCCGCCAACAACCTCGGCAACGGCCCCCGGCGCGGCGTGGTCTATGCGATCGCACCCTCGCCGCTGGATGCGAAGCTGCTGTGGGTCGGCACCGATGACGGTCTCGTCTGGCGCACCAGCGACGAAGGCCGCCATTGGGCCGACGTGACGCCCAAGGCAGTGGGCGCGTGGTCCAAAGTCGGCATGATCGAGGCATCGCACTTCGATCCGCAGGTCGCCTACGCCGCGGTCGATCGCCATCGGCTAGATGACCGCAAGCCCTACATCTATCGCACCCGCGACGGCGGGAGCACCTGGCAGGCGATCGTGGCCGGCATCCGCGACGGCGACTTCGTCAATGCCGTGCGCGAGGATCCGGCGCAACGTGGCTTGTTGTACGCCGCGACCGAGCTTGGCGTGTACCTGTCCCATGACGACGGCGACCACTGGCAGCCGCTGCAGATCAACCTGCCGCGCACGTCCGTGCGCGACATCGACGTGCACGGGAACGACGTGGTCGTGGCCACCCACGGCCGCGGCTTCTGGGTGCTGGACGATGTGTCGCCGCTGCGGCAGATGGCGCAGGACGGTGCGCGCGCCACACGCCTGTTCGCACCCGCGACCGCGATCCGGGTGCGTCCGGCCGGCTTCACCGGGACGCCGCTGCCCAAGGAAGAGCCGGCCGCGGACAACCCGCCGTTCGGCGCGCGCATCGACTACCTGCTGGACAGCGCGTCCACGGCGCCCGTGCAGCTGACGATCCGCGATTCGGCCGGCCACCTCGTGCGGCGGTACTCCAGCGACGACGCGCCGGCGAAACAGGACGTCGCCACCGCCGGCACGGCTCCGGAATGGTTCACTACGCCCTCGACGCTCTCGACCCAGGCGGGGCTGCATCGCTTCCTCTGGCCGCTGCGCTATCCGGCGCCGCCGGCGCTGGCCAACGGCGACGCCTACGCCGATGGCGCGTGGGCGCCCCCCGGCCGCTACACGGTCGCGCTGACGGTCGACGGCAGGGCCTACACGCAGCCGTTGACCATCGCCCCGGATCCGCGCGTGTCGCTTGCCCCTGATGGCTATGCGCGGCAGTTCGCCTTCGTCCGCGACGTGCAGGCCACGCAGGCACGGCTGGCGACGGCAAAGGCACAGGCCGCGCGCCTGCATGCCGGCATCCAGGCCGCGCGCGAAGCCGCGCCGCCGGCACTGGCCGCGTCGCTGGCGTCGCTGGACGCGCAGATCGTGGCGCAGGGCGGACTGCAGGAAGCGCCCAATCCCTACAACGCGTGGTCGGCCGGCTCGCCGGGAACGCGCTCGCTCGCCTTCCTGTCGCAATCGCTGGGCCGGATCGCGCAAGCCGCGGACGATGCCGACGTCGCGCCCTCGCCGGATGCACGCAGCGGCTACACCACGCTGACGCCGATCATCGAGGACGAGCTCACCCGATGGCAGGCATTGCTTTCGGGCGAACTGCCGGCGGTCAACGCGCAGTTGCGTCGTGCCGGACAGGCCGAACTGCAGGCGGACGCGGCTCCAGGCAGCACCACGCCGCAGGGCTGACGCCTCGAAGGCCCCGCTGGCGCCTGCCGGCCGCCAGCCCTCGCCTCGCCGATCGATGCATCCGGCATGCCTACAATGCGCGGATGCGTGATCCGACGCCCCGCGTGTTGTTGACCGGCTTCGCCCCGTTCGGCGGCGAAGTCGTCAATCCCAGCTGGGATGCGGTATCGCAACTGGACGGCGGCACGATTGCCGGCCATCGGATCGTGGCGAGGCAACTGCCGGTCGCCTTCGGAGCCTCGCTGGCGTGCCTGCGCGAATTGCTGGACGCGACGACCCCGAACCTGGTGCTGTGCGTCGGCCAGGCGGGCGGGCGCGGAGAGGTGTCGATCGAGCGCGTCGCGATCAACATCGACGACGCCCGCATCGCCGACAACGCCGGCGCCGCGCCCGTCGACACTCCGATCGTCGCCGACGGGCCGGCCGCTTATTTCACCACGCTCCCGATCAAGTCGATGCTCGCGGCATTGCGCGATGCCGGGATTCCCGCCGGGATCTCGCAGAGCGCCGGCACCTATGTCTGCAACCACGTTTTCTATGGCCTGATGCACGCCTTGCACGAACGGCCGCACATCCGCGGCGGCTTCATCCATGTTCCCTATTCCCCCGAACAGGCCGCGCACCATCCAGGCGCGCCAAGCCTGCCCCTGGGGACCGTCGCCAGGGCGCTGCGCATCGCGCTGCACGGGGCGCTGACCACCCACGAAGACCAGCGCATCGCCGCCGGTTCCGAACACTGAGGACCCCGATGAAACCGTTCCTGCTCGCGATCTGCCTGGCCGCCGGCGCAATCGCCGCATCACCCGCGCACGCCGGACTGTTCAACCGTTCGCCGGAAAAATCAGCCGAGGAAGCCGCGCGCGCCAACATGGCCGCGGTGACGATCTGGGTCGATGCGAGCTGGGGATTCCGCCACCAGGGTGCGGCGAACGCGCTGAGCGATGCCCACCAGGCGTTCGCCACGCGCGGCTACAAAGTGGTGAGCGTCGAACCGTACATCGAGAACGGCGACCTGCAGGGCTTCTTCGTGACCTACCAGAAACCCTGATCGCCGTCAGGTTCTCGGCAGGGTCACGCCGGTCTGGCCCTGGTACTTGCCGCCGCGATCCTTGTAGGACGTGCCGCAGACCTCGTCCGACTGGAAGAACAGCATCTGGGCGACGCCCTCGTTGGCGTAGATGCGCGCCGGCAGCGGCGTTGTGTTGCTGAATTCCAGGGTCACGTGGCCTTCCCACTCGGGTTCCAGCGGGGTCACGTTGACGATGATCCCGCAGCGCGCGTAGGTGCTCTTGCCCAGGCAGACCACCAGCGTGTCGCGGGGAATGCGGAAGAACTCGACGGTGCGCGCCAGCGCGAAGGAATTGGGCGGGATGATGCAGACGTCGGCATTGACGTCGACGAAGCTGCCGGGATCGAAGGCCTTGGGGTCGACGATGGTCGAGTTGATGTTGGTGAACACCTTGAACTCGCGCGAGCAGCGCACGTCGTAGCCGTAGCTCGAGGTGCCGTAGCTCACTATCCGGTGCCCGTCGGCGGCATGCTTGACCTGCTCGGGCTCGAACGGCTCGATCATCCCCTGCGATTGCGCCATGCGGCGGATCCAGTGGTCGCTCTTGATGCTCATGCGTCGAATTCCTGCAGCCAACGGCCCAAACCGGCAATTCTACCGGGCTCGAAGGCCGCGCCGCATGGCAGGGACATCGGGCGGACACCGCCAGGCCAGCCCGGGGCGCACGGATGTGCGCCAGCGACCGTTGCCCTGCAACCAACCCGATCCGGGACAACCGTGCCCGCCGGCGCCACTCAGCCGGACAACAACGCGCTGGCGATCGGCAGGCTCGCGCGTGGTCGTGCCGCCAGCCGCGCCGCCACCTCGAAGGCGAGCTGCCGGTACGCGTCCGCGGTGGGCGAATCCGGCGCCGCGGCGACGATCGGGGTACCGGCGTCGCCCTGTTCGCGTATCGCCAGCTCCAGCGGCAGGCTCCCCAGCAGCGGCACGCCGTACTGGGCGGCCAGCCCTTCGCCCCCGCCATGGCCGAACAGGTGTTCGACGTGGCCGCACTGCGTGCAGACGTGCATGGCCATGTTTTCGACGATGCCCAGCACCGGCACGTGTACCTTCTCGAACATCCTCAGCGCCTTGCGCGCGTCGAGCGTGGCGACGTCCTGCGGTGTGGTGACGACGATCGCGCCGGCCACCGGGATCTTCTGCGCCAGCGTCAGCTGGATGTCCCCGGTGCCCGGCGGAAGATCGACGATCAGGTAGTCGAGCTCGCCCCACAAAGTTTCGCCGAGCAGCTGCGTCAGCGCCGAGGTGGCCATCGGCCCGCGCCAGATCATCGGCGTGTCCTGCTCGACCATCAGGCCGATCGACATCGCTTCGATGCCATGCGCGCGCATCGGCTCGATCGACTTGCCGTCGGGGCTGTCCGGACGGCCCGACAATCCCAGCATCATCGGCACGCTCGGTCCGTAGACGTCCGCATCCAGCACGCCCACGCGCGCGCCCTGTGCCGACAGCGCGAGGGCAAGGTTGACCGCGGTGGTCGACTTGCCCACACCGCCCTTGCCCGAACCGACCGCGAGGAGATTGCGCACCCGTGGCAGTGGTGACACGTTGGGCTGGACGGCGTGGGGGACGATCCGCTGGCGGACGTCGAATCCGGACAGGACGACACCGTCGGCGGACAGCAGGGCCGCCACCGACTGCCGCAAGTCGGCCGACCGGGCATCGTCGCAGGGGTAGCCCAGGGTGATCGAAACCACCGCGCGCTGGTCGTCGACGCCGACGCGCACGCGCGCCCCCAGGTCGCCCAGGCTCAGTCCTGGCAGCGGATGGATGCCTTCGGCAATGCGGGTTTCGAGCACGTCAGCCAAGGTCGGCACCGTTCGGAGGTAGCCGGACATGAAGCGGCGAAAACTTGTCGGCGTCAACTTCCGGCGCCCGGAACGCAGCAGGAAAGGGACCGCGTGGCTGGCGTCGAGCTGAACCAAGCGCCAGCGTCCGGCCCGTACGCCTGCGGATGCGGTATAAATCGGCGGCCGGACGATGCCCAGGTTCCGGACCTACCCGGAGGGGAACCATGCGCTTGAAATCCACCGTACTGCTCGCCCTGCTGCCACTGGCCCTGATCACCCAGCCGGCCCTCGCCCAGGCGGTCGACCCGCCGTCGGCCCAGGCCGGCCCGGCGAACAACACGCCCGTGGGCAAATGGCGCACGATCGACGACAAGACCGGCAAGGTGAAGTCGATCGTCGAGATCTACCAGACCACGAACGGCACGCTGGCCGGCAAGGTCGTGCAGGTGCTCAACTCGGACAAGGGTCCGCATCCGCTGTGCGACGCCTGCAAGGGCGAGAACCACAACAAGCCTGTCGAAGGCATGGTCATCGCCTGGGGGCTGCAGCATGAAGGCAGCAGCTGGGATGACGGCAGGATCCTGGACCCGCACAACGGCAAGGTGTACTCGGCGAAGATGACGCCGATCGACGGCGGCAGGAAGCTCGAGGTGCGCGGCTACATGGGATTCTCGCTGCTTGGCCGCAGCCAGACCTGGATCCGCGAGGAGTAGTCCCCGCGGCTGTTCAAGCCATGCTCGCAAACGACGGCCCGGCTTTCCGGGCCGTTCGTTTTCCAGCGCGGTCGGCGCCTGGGGCAAAACGACCGCCGCGGCACCCCATGCGATAATCGGCGGCCATTTCCAGCGCCGTCGCCATGCCCCGCACCGCCATCGTCACCTGCGCCCTGCCTTACGCCAACGGGGCACTGCACCTGGGGCACCTGGTCGGCTATGTCCAGGGCGACATCTGGACCCGCGCGCGGCGCATGGCGGGCGATACGGTGCATTTCGTGTGTGCCGACGACACCCACGGCACGCCGATCATGCTCGCGGCCGAAAAAGCCGGGCTCGCGCCGGAAACCTACGTCGCCGGCATCCAGGCCGGGCATGAGCGTGATTTCGCCGCGTTCGGCGTCGACTTCGACCATTACGACTCGACCAACTCCGCGCGCAACCGCGTGTTGACCGAAGCCATCTACGCGCGGCTGGACAACAACGGCCACATCGGCCGCCGCAGCGTGGCCCAGTTCTACGACCCCGCCAAAGGCATGTTCCTGCCCGATCGCTACGTCAGGGGCATTTGCCCGAACTGCGGCACGCCGGACCAGTACGGCGACAACTGCGAACAGTGCGGCGCCACCTACGCGCCCACCGACCTGAAGGAGCCGCGCTCGGTCCTGAGCGGGACCGCCCCGGAACTGCGCGAGTCGGAGCATTTCTTCTTCGAGGTCGGCCAGTTCGAAGGCTTCCTGCGCGAGTGGTTGTCCGGCGACGTCGCCGTGCCCGGCGTCAAGGCCAAGCTACAGGAGTGGCTCGATGGCGAAGGCGGGTTGCGCGCCTGGGATATCTCGCGCGATGCGCCCTATTTCGGTTTCGAGATCCCGGGACATCCGGGCAAGTACTTCTACGTCTGGCTCGATGCGCCCATCGGCTACCTGTCGAGCCTGCAGGTGCTGTGCGAGCAACAGGGCCTGAACGTCTTCGATTTCCTCGCCAGCGACAGCGATGCCGAACTGCACCACTTCATCGGCAAGGACATCGTCACCTTCCATGGCCTGTTCTGGCCGGCGGTGCTCCACGGCGCGGGCTTCCGCGCGCCGACGCGGCTGCACGTCAACGGCTACCTCACCGTCGGCGGCGCGAAGATGTCCAAGTCGCGCGGCACCTTCATCATGGCGCGCGCTTACCTCGACGCCGGGCTCGAACCGGAGGCCCTGCGTTACTACTTCGCCGCCAAGTCCTCCGGCGGCGTCGACGACGTCGACCTGAACCTCTCCGACTTCGTCGCGCGGGTGAATTCGGATCTTGTCGGCAAGCTCGTCAACCTCGCCAGCCGCTGCGCCGGCTTCATCGAGAAACGCTTCGACGGGCGACTCGCGCCGGCCCTACCCGACCCCGACATGTATGGACGCTTCGTGGCCCAGCTGCCGGCGATCGTGGCCGCGTACGCACGCAACGAAGCGGCTACGGTGCTGCGCCTGGCCATGGCCCTGGCGGACGAAGCCAACCGTTATATCGACGAGCGCAAGCCATGGGTGATCGCCCGCCAGGATGGCGCCGACGTTGAGCTCCAGGGTGTGTGCACCCAGGGCCTGAATCTGTTCCGGGTACTGGTTGGAATGCTCAAGCCGGTTCTCCCGCGCCTGGCAAGGCAGGCCGAAACCTTCCTCGATGCGCCGATCGACGACTGGCGGTCGCTGGAGACGCCGCGGCTCGGTGAGCGCATCCAGCCCTATTCGCCCCTGTTCACCCGAATCGACCCGAAGCACATCGACGCCATGATCGAAGCCAGCAAGCAATCCCTGCAGCCCAGCGAAGCCGCGACCGGCAATGCGCCTCCCGCTACGGCAGGCGCCGTCGCGCCGACGCCAGAAACCAAACCGGCCCCCGGGACGCCTGCCACAGTCACCATCGACGATTTCGCCAGGCTCGACCTGCGCATCGCGACCGTGCTTGCCTGCGATCTGGTCGAGGGCTCCGACAAGCTGCTGCGTTTCCAGCTCGATGCGGGCGAGCTCGGGCAACGACAGGTGTTCTCCGGCATCCGCGCCAGTTACGGCGCCCCGCAGCAACTGGTCGGACGCAAGGTGGTGTTCATCGCCAATCTCGCTCCGCGCAAGATGCGCTTCGGGGTCAGCGAAGGCATGATCCTGTCGGCGGGCGGCGACGGCGGTTTGTTCCTGCTCGACGTCGATGCAGGCGCCGGACCGGGCATGCAGGTGAAATGACCATCGACGCGGCAACCGGGCGTTCCGGCGGTTTCTGGATGCGCGCCGCAATGCGCAGCGCATGCCCGCCGACCTGATCGAACGCCTCGATCGCCTGCTGCCGCAGACCCAATGCGGCCAGTGCGGTTTCGCCGGCTGTCGGCCTTATGCCGAAGCAATGGCGAGCGGACTCGCCGACATCGATCGCTGCCCGCCCGGTGGCGACCCGGGCGCGCGGGCACTGGCCCATGTGCTCGGGCTGGCGCCCAAACCCCATGACCGGACCCGCGGCGTGCACGCGCCGCCACGCGTGGCGGTGATCGTGGAAGCAGACTGCATCGGCTGCACCAAGTGCATCCAGGCCTGCCCCGTCGATGCGATCATCGGCAGCGCCAAGCACATGCACGTGGTGCTCGAGCCGCTCTGCACCGGTTGCGAGTTGTGCGTGCCGGCGTGCCCCGTGGATTGCATCGTCATGGAAGGCGGCACCGCGAAGGCACCATAGGCATCAGCTTCGTGCGTCGAAGCGGCGCGCATCAGCGCCATGACGGATCGGATCCGGGGCGCGACCGGTGGCACTGCAGGATCGTCGCTGCCACCGTGCGACAGGCCGGCCGTCGTCGGCTCAAGGCTGGCGCGGAGTGCATGCCGAACAGATGCGCTCGACCCGGTAACCCCTGGCGCGGAGCTTTTCGACCACGCCGTCGCTGCCCAGCAGGTGCAATGCACCCACGACGACCAGCGTGTCGTCCTTGCCCGGCGCGAGGAGCCGCTGCTCGATGCGGGGGACCCATGCGTCGTTGCGCGCGACGTCGATGCGCGCATACAGCCTGGGATATTCTCGCTTCATGTCCGCGGCCATTCCATCCCACAGTGCGGCCGCATCGCCATTGCGCCATGCGCGATGCAGCCGCTCGAGGTCGCTGGCCTGGCTGGAGGCATCCAGCGACTCGGCGAGGAACTGCACCTGCTCATCGCGATCCATGCCATCGAGGAACGCGATCTGCTGCGCGCCGGTTTCAAGGCCCGACATCGGTTTCCCATGCGCGCTGGCCTCGGCCGCGAAATGCTGGTCGAGCCCCAGTCGTGGATCAAGGCCGGCGGCGCCCATCTGCACCATGCTGATCGCCAGGCCGACGAACCAGGGTTCGAACGCCTGCAGGGACTGCGCCGGCATGCCCATTGCCTGCAGGTTCGCGGCGTGCGCGTCTACCCAGGCTTGCAACCTGGTGGCGATCGCCGCTGGGAGCTCGTCGTCCAGCCGCGTACCGTCGGTGCGCAACGCCGCCTGGCTCATCTGCAGCGCCAGCGTCGACGATCCCATCTCATCCGGCGGGATTTCGAAAACCACGGATTCGGCGTCGTCGAACGCGGCGTCGACATCGCCCGAAAGCGGATAGTCACCCGGCTTGAGCAGGTGGAAGGAGCCAAGCAGGTAGACGCTGTTGTCGGCGTCGGACACCTTCCACAACAATGGGACCGGTGGTTCGGCTCGAACTCCCGTGGCCGCCGCTGACAACAGCACGGCGAGGACAGCCCCGGCGACCGAACGCGTCAGTCGCATGGAACTTCCAATGCGCGGGCCTGCGGAAGACACCCCGAATCGAATCGACATGGCTGGCTGCCTGCTCCTGCACGGACCCGGCTGGGTGTCATGGCCTGTGATAACCCTTTTCACCCGCCGTGATCGCCAGGTCCAGCCGGTTTTCCGGCGGCGGCAGGGGGCAGGTCGCGAATGACGTGAACGCGCACGGGGGATTGCGCGACTGGTTGAAGTCGAGCACGACATTGCCCTTCGCATCCGGCATCGGGGTATCGAGGAAACGCCCCGCTCCATAGCTGCCATGGCCGTTGGTGCGATCGGCGAACACCAGGAACAGCACGCCCTCGCCCTCATCCAGCGCTTCGATGCGGTAGACCTTCCCGTCCTTCGAGAACTCCACCACGCCCGGATTGGACATCGCATCCATGCCGCCGATGATGTTGGCGACTTCCATGGTGCGGCCGGGCTCGTGCGGGATGAACCTTCCGGCCAGTTTCCACGCCGTGTCCGCCGGCCAGTAATCAAGGCCGGCGAAATGCACGCGGCTTGGCGCGTCGGCATGTTTCACCCGCAGCGCCAGCCGATGGTTGCGCTCGATCACGGTCGCATGGCCCTTGCCGCCGTCGAAGCCGATCACGCTCGGGCCCGCGGGATCCTGGTCGGTGCGCAGCGGCTGCGGCCTGGTGAACGGCTGCCCGTCCACGGTCAGGGTTGCCGACGCATCCGGGACCAGCCGCGCCTGCCTGTCCTCGATCTCGATCATGCCCAGGTGCGCGGGCCCCATCGCCAACTGGATGCCGTTGCCCGGCGCGCTGCCGAGGTAATGCGCGCCCGGATCGAGCCAATGCAGTCCGATCAGGCTCGTCCAGCCTTCGGGCTGCAGCAGGTCGTTGCGGCGCTTGTCGCGCCAGGCCTGTTCGTCGTGGGCGAAGGCGGTCGCGGCAGCTTTGGCCATGGCATCGTTTCCGTCAGGGTTGGCGCCGTTGCGGTCGCAGGCCGCCAGCAGCGTTGCGCCGCCCAGCAGGGCGGCCAGGATCAGGCCGGACTTGCTTGCATTCACGTCAGCGTCCTCGCAGGAACCATTTGTCGATCTCGGCCAGGCTGAAGCGCGCCCAGGTCGGGCGGCCATGATTGCATTGACCCGAGCGCAGGGTGGATTCCATCTCGCGCAGCAGTGCGTTCATCTCCGGAACGCCAAGGCGCCGATGCGCGCGCACCGCCGCATGGCAGGCCATCGTCGACAGCAACGCGTCGCGCGCTTCGGCGATGCGGCGACTGTCGCCGTGCTCGCGCAGGTCGGCCAGCACGTCGCGCAACAGCGCATCGACATCGCCATCGGCCAGCAACGCCGGCACTCCGCGCAGCAGCAGCGACTGCGGGCCGCTGCGCGAGACTTCGAAACCAAGTTCTGCGAGCACAGCCGCCTCGCGCTCGGCCGTTTCGGCTTCGCGCTCGGACACGGACATCGCCTGCGGGACCAGCAGCGGCTGCACGCGGACGCCGATGCCATCGTGCGCGCTCTTCAGCTTTTCGTAGCCGATGCGCTCGTGGGCGGCATGCATGTCGACGACGATCAGGCCGTCGACGGTTTCGGCCAGGATGTAGATGCCGTGCAGCTGGGCGATGGCATGGCCCAATGGCGGCAGCGTGGCGTCGGATGATTCCGGCAACGCGGCCTCCCCCATGGCCGGCCATTGCATTGCCTGCGCTGGCGGCGAGCCATACAGGGCCGCATAGCCCGCACGCGCCTCGTCGACCGCCGCCGCGCCAGGGCGTGGCGACAGGCTCAGTGGCGTCTGCGGCATCGCCCATTGCGGCGCTGCCGCCGGAACCTGGGCCGGATGCGCGGCCGCTGCGCCTGCGCGCGTCTGCGCCAGCGCCTCCTGCAGGGTGCGATAGACGAAGTCGTGCACCAGCCGCGCATCCCGGAAACGCACCTCGTGCTTGGCCGGGTGCACGTTGACGTCGACGCCGCGCGGATCCAGTTCCAGGAACAGCACGTAGGCCGGATGCCGGCCGTGGAACAGCACGTCGGCGTAAGCCTGCCGCACGGCATGGGCGACGCTGCGATCGCGCACGCTGCGGCCGTTGACGTACAGGTACTGCTGGTCGGCGGAGGCGCGGTTGTAGACCGGCTGCGCGATCCAGCCGTGCAACCGCAACGCGACCTGGCGCGCCTCCGGATCCTTGCCCATGGCGCGGTCGACGCGCATCGCGTTGCGTGCGAACTCCTCGCCCAGCGTTTCCAGCAGGCGCTCGGTCGATGCCGGCCTCCCCACGTCGCCGAGGTCCGCGCCGCGGTAGCGCCGCGACGGGCGGCTGTTGTGCGATACGCGTAGTTCCACGTCCGGCCGCGCCAGCGCCAGCGAGCGCAGCCACTCTTCGATGTGGCCAAGTTCGGTGCGCTCGGCGCGCAGGAACTTGCGCCGCGCCGGCACGTTGAAGAACAGGTCGCGCACTTCCACCGTGGTGCCGCGCGGATGGGCCTTCGGAGTGAGCGTTCCGATCCGGCCGCCATCGACCTCCAGGCCGGCGCCGTGCTCGCTGCCGGCATGGCGCGAATGCAGCGCGAAGCGACTGACCGATGCGATCGACGGCAGGGCTTCACCGCGGAAGCCGAGGGTCGCGACGGCCTCGAGATCGTCGAGCGAGGTGATCTTGCTGGTGGCGTGGCGCGCGATCGCCAGCGGCAGGTCGTCGGCCGGGATGCCGTTGCCATCGTCGCGGATGCGGATCAGGCGCACGCCGCCTTCTTCCAGGTCGATGTCGATGCGCCTGGCACCGGCGTCGAGCGCGTTCTCGACCAGTTCCTTGACCACGGACGCGGGCCGCTCGACGACTTCGCCGGCGGCAATCTGGTTGATCAGGGTGTCGGGAAGCTGGCGGATCGGCACGAAGCAACCGGCGCCGGTTGCGGCGCCGTCAGGCGATTCAGCCGTGATGATAGCGGCGTTTGCCGCTCGCGACCGCCAACGTGGTCAGCGGCTGCCGCCACCGGGCAGGCCCGCATTGCCGCCGGCATCGGCGCGCGCGGCGTACAAGGTGCCCGGCGGCGGCTGGCGGCTGAAGTACGACGTCACGCCGTCGAGGATCGCGCGCGCCAGTTGCGCCTGGTGCGCGGGATCGTTCAGGCGCCGCTCCTCGTCGGGATTGGAGATGAAGGCGGTCTCGACCAGCATCGACGGCACGTCCGGCGAACGCAGCACCACGAAGTTCGCGCGCTCGACCTCGCCCTTGTGGGTGCGGCCGATCTGCTTGAGGCCCCCCAGCACCTGTTCGGCCATGTCCTCGGACGCCTTGAGCGTGGCGCTCTGCGACAGGTCGAGCAGCACCGAGGCGAGCGTGTCGTCCTTGTCCTGCAGCTTGACGCCACCGACGAGGTCGGCCGCATTTTCCTGGCTGGCGAGCCAGCGCGCGGCCTGCGAGGACGCGCCACGCTGCGACAGCACGAACACCGACGAGCCCGACGCCGAGGGGCTGGTGAACGAGTCGGCATGGATCGACACGAACAGGTCGGCCTTGGCGGCGCGCGCCTTCTGGTAGCGCTGCACCAGCGGGATGAAGACGTCGGTATCGCGGGTCAGATAGGCCTTCAGTCCCGGCGTGGCGTTGACCTGGCGCGCGAGCTCTTTCGCGACGGCCAGCGTCACCATCTTCTCGCGGGTGCCACCCGGGCCCCGGGCACCCGGATCCTGGCCGCCGTGGCCGGCGTCGATGGCGATGATCAGCGGACGCATGCCGGCGCGGCGGACGACGTCCTGCATGGTCTTGACCGGCGCATGCGCGGGCGGCGGCAGCGCGGCGGCAGGCATTGGACTGGCAGGCGGTGGGCTCACTGGCGGCTGCGTGACAGCCCGCACCGCTGCGATGGTGGGCCCGGTGGCCGCATTCGCCGCCGCGGCGGAAGGCGTCGCCCCGCTGGCCGGCGTCGTCACGGCGGGAGCGTTGGCGGTGGTGGTCGGGCTGGCCTGGGCCAGGATCGCCGCTGGCACCGCGCCATCGTCGGGCCACTCCAGCACCAGCCGCGGGCCGTCGGCACCGGGCTCGTAATGGGGCTTGAGCGGCGCGACGGCGGCGCTCAGGTCGAACACGATCCGGGTCGTGCCGGGGGCCGGCTGTCCCGAGCGGACGCCGCGGACAACGCCGGCCGCGGCCGGCAGCTTCAGGCTGGGCGGCAGCCTGGCCCCGGCGAAGTCCACCACCAGGCGATCGGGATTGGCGAGGGTGATCAGCTGGTAGCTAGCTTCGCTGTCGAGCTGCAGTTCCGCGCGGGTGCCGGTGGCACCGCTGCTGAGCTGCAAGCCGCGTAACTCGCCGGCATGCGCAAGGTTCCAGCAGATGGCGCCGAGCAGCGCCACGCCGAGCAGGAGTTGCTGGAAGCTGGTCCCCTTGACGCGCATGGCCCGGATTCAAGCATCATCGTCGAGCCATTGCAACACTTTTCCCTTATGGATCCGTGGTCTGGGATGACTTCCTGCCTTCGGAAGTCAGCAAGGCGTCGCAAACCCCGGTTTCGGTCATGCGCCTGACCCATGCGATCCCGACCGCGGACACCCCGAGCAGCCGGGCGCTCCGCCCCGCCCCGTCGACCGCCAGCGCGACCGCCAGATCCGGTGGCGGCAGGCCCCCTGCCCCGCGCTCGGGCCATTCGACCAGCCACAGGCTCGCACCGGCATCGTCTAGGGCGAGGAATTCCAGCTCGCGCGCGCCGGCGATCCGGTACAGGTCCAGGTGCAGCGCCTTGCCGCCGGCGGCCAGCGGGTAATGCTCGACCAGGGTGTAGGTCGGGCTGCGGATGGCGCCGTCGACGCCCAGCGCACGCAGCCACGCGCGCGCGAGGGTCGATTTCCCCGCGCCCAGGTCGCCTTCGAGGAACACGATCGCTTCGGCCGGCTGCGTGCGCGCCAGCAAGGCGCCGAGCGCGTCGGTCGCGGCCGCGTCGTGCAGGTGCAAGTCCATCAGTTGGCTCCTGCCGGATTGGCGCGCCGGCGCAGTTGCGGCAGCAGGTCGGAAGGCAACAGGCCGCGCTCGCCGGCGATGGCTGCATCGTCGCCAGCGGCGCCATGCAGCAACGCGCCGCAGGCGGCGGCATCGAATGCGGACAGGCCCTGCGCGCGCAACGCGGCGACGACGCCGGTGAGCAGGTCGCCCATGCCGCCGACGGCCATGCCGGGATTGCCGGCGGCAATCACGCAGGGCGTGCGTCCGGGCGCGGCGACGATCGTGCCGGCGCCCTTCAACACCACGACGCAACCGAAGCGCTCGACAAGTGCGCGCGCCGCCGAATAGCGATCGGATTGCACATCGGCAATCGACGCCTGCAGTAGTCGCGCCGCTTCCCCCGGATGCGGCGTGAGTACCGTATCGGCCGGCAATCCGCGCGGCTGGCGCGCCAGCAGGTTGAGCACGTCGGCATCGAGCACCAGCGGTTTACCGCAGGCCATCGCGGCGTCCAACAACGCCGCGCCCCAGGCATCGGTACCCAATCCAGGACCGATCGCAAGCACCGTTGCGCGCTCGAACTGTGCCGCATCGATCCCGCCGGCATCATCGACGGCGCGCGCCATCGCTTCGGGTTGCGCGGCCAGCAGTGCCGCGACGTGCGCGGCGCGGGTGGCGACGCCCACCAGCCCGGCGCCACTGCGCAGTGCCGCCTGCGCGCACAACACGATCGCGCCGCCGCTGCCGTGGTCGCCGCCGATGCACAGCACGTGGCCGTTGCGTCCCTTGTGGCTGTCGCGTCGCCGCGGCGGCAACCAACCGCCAAGTGCATCGGCGCGGAGCGCGGACGCACATGCGTCCGGCGCGGGCAGCTCCACGCCAAGCGTGTCGGTGCACAACGCACCGCAGTAATCCAGCGCGGCGCCCGTCACCAGCCCGGGGTGGGCAGCGAGGAATTGCAGCGTCCGGGTCGCGCGTATCGCAACCCCGGCCACGTTGCCCGTTTCCGCGTCGACCCCGCTCGGGACGTCGAGCGCGAGTACCGGGCGCGAAGCCGCATTGATGGCATCGATCCAGTCGGCGACAGCGCCTTCGGGCGCGCGCGCCAAGCCGATGCCGAACACGGCATCGACGATGACATCCACCCGATCCAGACCCTCCATGGCGGCATCGATTTCGCCACCGGCGGCTTCGAACTGCGCGCAAGCACGCCGCGCCAGGTCGGTCGCCGGCGGTGCCAGCCGCACCACTCGCACCTGCCGCCCGGTCTGCAGCGCCTGGGTGGCAAGCACATAACCGTCACCACCGTTGTTGCCCGGGCCGCAGGCCACCACGATCCGCTGCGCCTGCGGCCAGCACGCCAGCAGCTGGCGCCAGGCTGCCTGGCCAGCGCGTCGCATGAGTTCGAAGCCATCGCCATGCGCGGCTGCGAATCCGCTCTCGGCACGGCGCAGGGAAGCACGGCCATGGAGGGCGATGGCGTGCGTGGGCAGGGCCGGTTCCATCGCGCGATTCTATACTTGGCGGATGCATCCGATCGCCGCTCCCACGCCTTCCACCGCGGCCCGCACCGCCGACTACGGCGCGCTCGCGCAGCGGATCCGAACGCTTGCGCGCGAAGCCGGATTCCAGCGTTGCGGGATCAGCGACATCGCGCTCGAGGAAGACGAAGATCACCTGCGCGACTGGCTCGCGCAGGGCCTGTACGGTTCGATGGAATGGATGGCGCGGCATGGCGACAAGCGTTCGCGGCCGCAGCAACTCGTCCCGGGCACATTGCGCGTCGTGTCGGTGGGCCTGGATTACGGACGCGATCCGGCGCAGGCCTGGGATACGCTCGCCGATGGGGAGCAGGCCTACGTCGCGCGCTATGCGCTCGGACGCGATTACCACAAGCTGATGCGCCAGCGGTTGCAGGCGCTGGCCGATCGCATCGCCGCCGAAGTGGGGCCGTTCGGCCATCGTGTCTTCGTCGATTCGGCGCCGGTGCTCGAGCGCGCATTGGCCCGTAACGCGGGACTTGGCTGGATCGGCAAGCACACCTGCCTGATCGACAAGGAGGGCGGCTCGTGGTTTTTCCTCGGCGAGATCTACCTCGACCTGCCGTTGCCGGTCGATGTACCGGCCAGCGCGCACTGCGGCACGTGCACGCGCTGCATCGACGTCTGTCCTACGCAGGCGATCACCGCGCCCAATCGGCTCGACGCACGGCGCTGCATCAGCTACCTCACCATCGAGCATGCCGGCTCGATCGACGAGGCGCTGCGGCCGCTGATCGGCAACCGCATCTTCGGCTGCGACGATTGCCAGCTCGTGTGTCCATGGAACAAATTCGCCAAGCGTTCGGACGAGCCGGACTTCCGCGTGCGCAACGACCTGGACCGGGCGACGCTGGCCGACCTGTTCGCCTGGACCGAAGACGAGTTCCTGCAGCGCACCGAAGGCTCGGCGATCCGCCGCAGCGGCTACGAACGCTGGCTGCGCAACATCGCCATCGCGCTGGGCAATGCGCCGACGACGCCGGCGGTCATTGCGGCGCTGGAATCACGGCGCGACGATGACAACGCCGTCGTGCGCGAACATGTGGCCTGGGCGTTGTCGCGTCACGACGCGGTGGGAGGCAGCAATTGCGCGGAGTGCGGGACGTCCGCAGCCGGCGGCTGACCAGCCGGTGCGTGGCGACGGTGTCGTCGACGCGCCGCCACGCTGCCTGCGTGCTGGACGCCGTTGGATTCCCGCCTGCGCGCGAGGGACGGTGACGGCAACATCGACCGCCGCATGCGCCAGACCGTTGCGCGACATGCGCGGGCGCAGGTCAACACCGGCGCGCGCATCCGGCTTCGCGGGCCAGGGCCGCCTTGGCGAAGGAGCGCGATGCGTGATGGGCGGGCGCGAGCGCCATGCGCCCGCGAGGCGCTGGCGCTGGGGCGGCGTATCGAAGCGTGGGCTCAGGCCGCCTGCGCGGGAATCGACTCGTTGGTGTGCGTGAGCAGGTTGTGGCGGTCGACGTAGACCAGCGTCGGCTTGTAGGCCGCGGCTTCGGCTTCATCGCACACGCCGTACGCGCAGATGATCACCAGGTCGCCGGGCTGCGCGCGGTGTGCGGCGGCGCCGTTGACCGAGATCACGCCGCTGCCCTCCTCGCCACGGATCGCATAGGTCACGAAGCGCTGGCCGTTGTTGACGTTGAAGATGTGTACCTGCTCGTACTCGCGGATGCCGGAGATGTCGAGCAGCCGGCCGTCGATGGCGCAGGACCCTTCGTAATGGAGTTCGGCGTGGGTCACCGTGGCGCGGTGGATCTTGGCCTTGAGGATGTTCAGCTGCATGGCGGTTCTCCGGCCGGGGCCGAAAACGAGGTGGGCGCAGTGTAGGCAGGGGTTTGCCGCACTGCAACATTGGCTTGGAAGGCTCAGCCGCTGGCGGAAGGTCCCTTGCCGAAGGCCAGGTTGTCGATCAGCCGCGTGCGCCCCAGGCGGGCGGCCACCAGCGCCACCCGTGGGCCCGGCCCGGCGTCGGCCGGTTCGGACAGGTCGGGCCGGCGCAGCACTGCGTAGTCGACGGCGAAGCCGGCGGCCGTGAGCCGCGCGCGCGCGGCCTGTTCGACGGCATCGCGACCGCCGCCGGCCAGCGTTTCCTGGCGCATCTGCAGCAGGACGCGGTGGATTTCCGCCGCGACCGGTCGCTCGGCGGCCGACAGGTACTGGTTGCGCGAACTCATCGCCAGCCCGTCCGCTTCGCGCAGCGTCGCGCCTGCGAGCAGTTGGATCGGGAAGGCCAGGTCGCGCACCAGGTAACGGATCACCGCCAGTTGCTGGTAGTCCTTCCGCCCGAAGACCGCGATGTCCGGCTGAACCTGGTTGAACAAGCGCGCAACGACGGTGGCCACGCCATCGAAGTGCCCCGGCCGGTGGGCGCCTTCCAGCACGGACGTCACCCCCGGTACCGACACCTGCACCGTCGCCTGCGGCCCGAACGGATACATCGTGTCCACCGAAGGCAGCCACAGCGCGTCGCAGCCCGCCGCTTCCAGCCCCGCCGCATCCGCCTCGGGCGTGCGCGGGTAGCGCTCGAAATCCTCGCCTGGACCGAACTGGGTTGGATTGACGAACACGCTGGCCACAACGCGATCGGCGTGCTCGCGCGCCAACCTCAGCAGCGAGAAATGGCCAGCGTGCAGGTTGCCCATCGTCGGCACGAAGGCAACGCGCAGTTCCTCGCGCCGCCAGCCGGCGATGAGCGTGCGCAGGCGCGGCAGTTCGCGGATCGTTTCCATCATGCGTCCGATGCGCCGGATCAGGCGTAGCTGTGGTCGGCGTCGGGGAACCGGCCCTCGCGCACGGCGTCGGCGAACGCGCTGAACGCACCTTGCACCGAGCCGCCTTCGGCAAGGAAATCCTTGACGAACTTCGGCCGTCGATGGCCACTGGCCAGTCCCAGCACGTCGTGCAGCACCAGCACTTGGCCATCGCATTGCGGCCCGGCGCCGATGCCGATGGTGGGGATGTCGAGCGCACGCGTGATGTCTGCGGCGAGCGGCGACGGCACGCATTCGAGCACCAGCAGCGAGGCGCCGGCTGCAGCGACCGCCAGTGCGTCCGCGCGCAGCGTGTCGGCGGCGCGCTCGTCGCGGCCCTGCACCTTGTAACCGCCCAGGCGCAGCACCGATTGCGGCGTCAGCCCCAGGTGCGCGCACACCGGGATCTCGCGCTCGACGAGGAAGCGGATCACCTCGAGCTTGCTGCCGGCGCCTTCGAGCTTGACCATCGCCGCGCCGGCCTGCAGGCAGCGCGTGGCCGCATCCAGCGCGCGCCCGGGCGTGGCATCGGCCTGGAACGGAAGATCCGACAGCAGCAGCGCGGACGACAGGCCGCGTGCCACGCAGGCGGTGTGATAGACGATGTCGTCGATGACGACCGGCAGCGTGCTGTCGCGTCCCTGCACCACCATGCCCAGCGAATCGCCGACCAGCACCAGGTCGATGCCGGCCTGGTCCATCACCCGCGCGAAGCCGGCGTCATAGGCCGTGAGCATCGCCAGTCGCCGCCCGTCGCGCTTGGCCTGGGCGAGCATCGGCACGGTCCAGGGCTTGCGCTCGGTGCTCGTGGTGGGCTGGGTATACACGGCAGCTCTCGCGGTGGGGGTGCCGATTATGCAGGTCGGCTGGCCTGCGCGTCCGGGAGGCTGCGTTTTCCCCAGCGGATCCTTGCCGAGCGCGCCGATGTCGACCGATTGCCTTGGGACGCGTCCCATCCATTGTGGCGTCCTTGCCGCGGCCCTGCTGGCGTTGGCCGGCTGCGGGAACACCCGCCATTCTTCCGACGCGGTCGGGCCGCTGCTGTTGCCGCCGGGCGTGCACGCCGTCGAAGACCTGACCCGCGTGCAACTGGCCAGCCTTCCGCGCGACAGGACCTTGTTCCTGCTCCCGGTGGGCATGGTCGAAGAGCATGGTCCCCATTTGCCCGCTGGCACCGACAACGTCCAGCTCGATGCGGAGATGCAGGCGCTGCTGCCGGCGCTCGCCCAGCGCCTGCCGGGCTGGTATGTCCTGTCCCTGCCGTCGCTGCCCTACGGCGCAGACGGCGCAAACGGCCTGAGTGGCGATCCCATCGACCCGGGAACCTACGCGCTGCAACCAGGCACGCTCAAGGCGGTGGTGCGCGATCTCGGCACCGAAATCGCGCAGAACGGCTTTCGCTGGACGTTCGTCGTCTACACCCACGGTGCGCCGGACCACGCCAAGGCGATTTTCGCTGCCTGCGACGAGGTCAGCGACAAATACCGCGTCACCATGGCCAACCTCAGCGGCACGATGTGGGCCGATCCGGCGCGGGTGAAGGAAGCCGACGCGCTGCGGGCGCGGTTCTTTACTCCGCCGCAACTGGCGCTGATGCAGCACGACTTCCATGCCGGCGCCAATGAAACCTCGCTCATGCTCGCCGAAGCGCCCGCCCGGGTATCGCCCGCATGGCGCGGGCTGCCCGCCATTGCCGGCGACAGCATGCTCGCGATCCTGAAGCAGGTCCGTCGCACCGGCTGGGCGGGGTACATCGGGGCGCCTGCGTTTTCGAACGTGCGCTATGGACGCGAAAAACTCGCCAGCAACGTGAAGTTCGACGTTGCGCTGGTCGCCCAGGCCGTCGCCGGCGACAACCTGCGCAAGCATCCGCGCGACTGAGCCGGTTGCCTGCCGCATCGAGCCGCTAACCCGGCCCGCGAACCATCCCGTCGCCTGCATCCGCTTCGTGGGCCGGTAGCGCGACGCAACCGGTGGCATCGACCCGGGCGAGCAGTGCCGCCACCTGGCCGCGGCCGGGCACCTGCAGGTCCGGCGCGATCTGCGCCAGCGGCAGCAGCACGAAGGCGCGCTGGTGCAGGTGCGGATGCGGGACGTGCAAGCCGGGTTCGTCGATCGCCTGCCCGCCGTGCAGCAACAGGTCCAGGTCCAGCGTGCGCGGGCCCCAATGCGCCGATCGGGAACGGTCGCGGCCGAAGCGACGCTCGAGCGCGAGCAAGGCGTCGAGCAGTTCGCGCGGCGGCAGGCAGGTGCCCAGCAACGCCACCGCGTTGATGAAATCCGGTTGCGCGGTGTCGCCCCAGGCCGGCGTGCGGAACAGCGACGAACCGCGCAGCAGTTGCGTCCGCGGCAGCGACCCCAGCGCGACCATGGCCTGGCGCAGCGTGGCTTCAGGGCTGCCGCAAGGTCCGTCGAGGTTGCCGCCCAGCCCCACTGCGGCGATGACCTGCGGCGTCATGCGCCGGCGGCGGCTCCGCCCCGGCGGCGACGGCGGCGACGGCGTGGCGCGGCGTCTTCGTTGCCATCAGCGGCCGATCCGGGATCGCTGTCGGTGTCGACGACGATGTCGCCCGCCGACGCCTGTGCCTCGCGCCAGAACGCGACGTCTTCGGCATGCTCGGGGGAGGCGCTCTGGCGCAGCAGCAGGAAGTCGAACGCCGCGCGGAAGCGCGGGTGCGAAAGCAGGCGCAGGACGCGCTTGCCCTGGCGCTGCGCGAACCGCGGCTGCAACAGCCAGATTTCCTGCATCGGCAGCGAAAACCGGCGAGGCAGCGCGATCGTGGACAGCTGGTGCAGCGTGACCCGGTCGGCGGCGCGGCGTTGTGCCTCGGCCGCATGCATGCCCTGCGCCTGCAATGCCATCAACGCGCGGCAGTAGGCCGGCCACAGCAGCAGCGCGAACAGGAACGCCGGCGACACCGGCTCACCCGCGGCGACGCGCGCATCGGTCCCGCGCAGGCCTTCGACCAGCATGTTGCGCAAGGCGCCACTGCGATTGGATTTCAGTGCCGAGGCGGTTTCCGGCAGCAGCGTGGCCAGCAGGCCGTGCCGCTCCAGGCCGAGGAAGCTTTCGACCGCGTGGCCCGACAGGAAGAGTTTCAGGCACTCCTCGAACAGGCGCGCCGGCGCCGCCTCGCGCAGCAAGCCGGCCAGTGGCGCGATCGGCTCGGCGGTCGCCGTTTCGATGTGAAAGCCGAGCTTGGCCGCCAGGCGCACCGCGCGCAGCATGCGCACCGGGTCCTCGCGGTAGCGCTGCTCGGGATCGCCGATCAGCCGCAGCACGCGGTTGGAGACGTCCTCGAAACCGCCGGTGTAGTCGCGCACCGAGAAATCCTCGATGGCGTAGTACAGCGCATTGGCGGTGAAGTCGCGCCGCACCGCGTCGTCCTCGATGCTGCCGAAGACATTGTCGCGCAGCAGCCGGCCGCCTTCATGCAACTCGCGGTCGCCGCTGCCGTCGTCGACGTTGGCGCGGAAGGTGGCGACCTCGATGATCTCCCGGCCGAACACGACATGCGCCAGCCGGAAGCGGCGGCCGATCAGGCGGCAGTTGCGGAACAGCTGCCGGACTTCCTCGGGCGTGGCGCTGGTGGCGACGTCGAAATCCTTGGGATGTCCGCCGACCAGCAGGTCGCGCACCGCGCCACCGACCAGGTACGCGCCGAATCCAGCCTCGCGCAGGCGGTACAGCACGCGCAATGCATTGGGACTGATGTCCTTGCGCGAGATGCAGTGCGCATCGCGCGGGATGGTCCGCAGGGCAGCCACCGGCGCGGCGGCGTCGGTGGCCTGGGTCGGGATTTCGGAGGATTGGGTGGGCATCGAGGGCGGCATGGCCGCGAGTGGCCGGAGGACGGGAATCGCGTTGCCTGGGGCAAACGCGGCCCATATACTAGCAAGCCTTGTGCGCTTTCCCGGCACGGGGGCCGGTCGTCCAGCCGGCGGCTCCGCATCCGCGGGGCAATCCGCTCCCTTCGTCTAGAGGCCCAGGACGTGGCCCTCTCAAGGCTAAAACACGGGTTCGAATCCCGTAGGGAGCGCCATCTGCGCGCGCCGTCGCCCTGTCGCGACGGCGCAATCGAATCCCGGCCCGGCGCCGGGATTTTTTTGTCCGGCTGCGCGGATTGCCTGGCAGCCGATGGCCTGCCCGAGGCATCCGCGCGATGGCTCGACGATGCAGGCAACCGGCAGCGCATCGCCGAGTGGCTGGCGCCCGATGTCGCGCGCGCAGGCATTCCGGGAACGTCGCGCCAAAACGCGCGCTAAACTAGCGCGTCGCGCACCGGACTCCCGCCATGCCCTTCGTCGTCACCGAGAACTGCATCAAGTGCAAGTACACCGACTGCGTCGAGGTCTGCCCGGTCGACTGCTTCCACGAGGGCCCGAATTTCCTCGTGATCGACCCGGACGAATGCATCGATTGCACGTTGTGCGAACCGGAGTGCCCGATCAATGCGATCTATCCCGAGGACGACGTGCCTGCCGGGCAGGAAGCCTTCGTGGCCTTGAATGCGGAACTCGCCAAGGCCTGGCCGGTGTTGACCACTCGCAAGGACGCCCTGCCCGATGCCAAGCAATGGGAAGGCAAGCCGGACAAGCTGCCGTTGCTGGAACGTTGAGCCGGTAGGGCGGCCGTCCAGCATCGGCCCGACCTGATAACCGCGGCGGCGCGCGAACCAAAACGGGCGCCCTTCGGCGCCCGTTTCGCCACGCAGTCGGACTTCAGCCGCCGAGCGAGGTTTTCAGTGCCGCGATCAGCGCGGTCGCCGGATCGCCGCTGGCGGGCATGCCGCGCGGATCCACCGCCGAAACGTACACGCCGGCATCGACCTTGGTGACGCGCACCAGGAAGTTCGCGCCCTGGTAGCTGACGTCGTAGGTGCCCAGCAACTGCGCCTTGCTGGCGATCGTGACGCCTTCGGTCGCCGCCAGCGCCGTGCCCACCTTGTTGAACACGTCGTCGCGTTCGCCGGCAATGGTGAAGCCGGTTGCACTGTCCTGCGCCGTTTGTGCACTGGCACCGACCGCGGAACGCAGCACCGACTGCGTGGTGTCGGCGGGCGCGTCCATCGCGCCGGCGGTATCGGGCTTGTCCAGGTCGGGCGGAACTTCCAGCGGCCGCGTCTGCGCGCTCATGTTGTAGGGATTGCCGCGGTTGAACCAATGGCACCCGGACAACCCGGCAACCACCGCGATGAGTGCCGGGATGGCAAGGACGCGCAACGTGCTCAAACCATGCATCTGGAACTGGCGCATCGATTTCTCCTGCAGGGGTCAGGCCGCGACGGATTCGCGACTGGTGGTTTCGAGTTGGCGGATGTCGTCGGCAACGCGTGCGGCGCGCTCGGCATGGGCCGGCGACAACGGTGTCAGCGGCAGGCGCACGCCGCGGCCGATGCCCTGGCGCGACAGCAATGCCTTGATTGGAATCGGATTGGATTCGATGCCGAGGAAGTCGAACGCGTCGCGCATGCGTGCATCCAGCGCCTGCGCCTCGTCGGACTTGCCATCGCGTGCGAGATCGCACAACCGGCGGAAGGCGGCCGGCAGGACGTTCGATGCGACCGAAACCACGCCATCGGCGCCGGCGAACATCGCGCGCGTCGCAGTCGGATCGTCCCCGCTGAGCACCTGGAAGCCATCGCCGCGCAGCGACAACAGCGCATCCATGCGCCCGGCCTCGTTGCGCGCTTCCTTGATGCCCACGATGCGCTCGTGGGCGGCAAGCTCGGCGACGGTTTCGGGCAACAGGTCGCAACCGGTGCGGCCCGGGACGTTGTACAGCACCACCGGCAGCGCGCCGTCATCGGCCACCGCGCGATAGTGCGCGAGCAGCCCCGATGGCATCGGCCGGACATAGGGCGGCGTGACCACCAGCGCGGCATCGGCGCCCAGCGCGGCGACGCGACGGGTCTGCTCGATGGTCCTGGCGGTGCTCGACAGCCCGGTCCCGGCAAGCACCGGAATGCGGCCGGCGAAGAACTCCACGGCCGTGCGCAGCAGGGTGTCGTATTCGACGTCGTACAGCATCGCCGCTTCGCCGGTCGAGCCGGCGACGACCACGCCCTGGGTACCGCCGTCGAGCTGCAACTGCAGCAGCCGGCGCCAGGCGTCGAGATCGAGTTCGCCGGCGGCCGTGAACGGCGTCGCCAGGGCGGTAATGCTGCCGGAAATACGCACGGTCGCGCTCATTGGGGGAGTGCCCGGCGGAAGGCCCGCCAGGCCGGGCCTGCAGGATGTGCAGGGCATGTAAACGCAGTCGTCATGTTACTTGCGGCTTCAAAGCAGGGGCAAGTATGCTGCCTGCGGCACCCGGATGCCGTGCACGCGTGGCGATCCGGACGCCCCAGCCCTCCTGTCGCGGACGCCGCCTTGACCGATCCCAGCTCCGACGCTACCCGGCCAGCACCGAACGAGAACCACCTGCTGATCAACGCGTACACGACCCACCCGCGCTCACCACTGCTGTCGGTTACCCGCCGCATCTCGGACAGCGGCTGCAACCTCGTCGACACCCGCCTGAGCACCGTCGGCCGCGACGTCTCGGTGACGGCGCTGGCGACCGGTTCCTGGGACGCGGTCGCCAAGCTCGAGGCGATGCTGACGCGGCTGGAGCGCGAGGAAGGCCTCAAGCTCGTCTGGTACCGCACCGGCCCCAAGCCGGTGCAGTCGAACCTGCTGCCCTACGTGATCGAAGTGGTCGCCGCCGACAAGCCGGGGATCCTGTTCCAGCTCGCGGATTTCTTCGACCGCCAGTCGATCACGATCGAAAGCCTGCATTGCTCCCGCTATCGCGCCATGCAGACCGGCGCGGAGATGTTCACGGCGCAAGTGACGATCGGGATCCCCGCCGACATGCACATCGCGGCGTTGCGCGATGATTTCCTCGAATTCTGCGACCACCTGAACCTCGACGCGATCATGGATCCGATGAAGTTCTGATGCTCGATACCGGCGACAAGGTTCCCGATCTCCCGCTGCATCTGTCCGGCGGCGACGAGTGCATGCTGTCGGCATATCGCGGCCGCTGGCTGGTGCTGTACTTCTATCCCAAGGACAGCACGCCTGGCTGCACGACCGAGGGGCTGGACTTCAACGCGCTGCTGCCGAAGTTCAAGCGCCTGGGCGCGACGATCATCGGCGTCTCGCGCGACTCGCTCCGCTCGCACCAGAATTTCTGCAGCAAGCAGGGATTCAAGTTCGAACTGGCCAGCGATGCCGATGAAACCCTGTGCCGGGCCTTCGATGTGATCCGGGAAAAGAACATGTACGGGCGCAAGGTGCTCGGCATCGAACGCAGCACGTTCCTGGTCGATCCCGAGGGCGTGATCCGCCAGTCCTGGCGGCCGGTGAAGGTGCCCGGTCACGCCCAGGCCGTGCTGGACGCCTTGAAGGCTGCGCAGACGCAGTGACCGACCTTCGTAATGCCCTCCCCCACTGCCCCGGTCACCCGGGCGCGGTGGTCCACTGCCGTTGTCCTACCGGAAGCCGAACGCATGACGCGTAGCAAGCGCATCTATGTCCTGGATACCAACGTGCTGATGCACGACCCGACCGCGCTGTTCAAGTTCGAGGAGCACGACGTGTTCCTGCCGATGCAGGTGATGGAGGAGCTCGACAACGCCAAGAAGGGCACCTCCGAAGCCAGCCGCAACGCGCGCCAGGTCAGCCGTTTCCTCAACGACCTGATCGAGTCGCAGGGCAGCAGCGATGTCACGGCCGGCATTCCGCTGGTCCTGCCGCACGGACTGCAGCTGCGCGGCGCGGGCGCGGCCGGGAAGCTCTACTTCCAGACCGGCAATTTCGACGCGGGCAAGCGGTTCGGCGCCGTCATCCCGGACAACCACATCCTCGGGGCGATCCTGGCGCTCAAGGAGCAGCAGCCCGATGCGTCGGTGGTGTTCGTCTCCAAGGACATCAACCTGCGGATCAAGGCGTCGATCGCCGCGATCGTCAATGAAGACTACGAGAACGACCGCGCGCTCGACGACTTCAGCCTGCTGTTCACCGGCGCCACCGAACTGCCGGCCGATTTCTGGCAGCGCCACGGCAAGGACCTGCGCTCGTGGACCGACAAGGGGCGGACGTTCTACGAGATCTCGCGCAGCGATGGCGACGAGGAGAGCTGGCATCCGAACCAGTTCCTCTACCTGCCTGGCGATGACGAAGCCGAGCTGAAGGTGGCGCGGCTCACCGACGACAAGGTCACGCTGCAGATCGTCGACGACTACCGGCACAGCCAGCATGCGGTGTGGGGCATCCTCGCGCGCAACCGCGAGCAGAACTTCGCGCTCAATGCGCTGATGGATCCGGAGATCGACTTCGTCACCCTGCTCGGCACCGCAGGCACAGGCAAGACGCTGCTCGCGCTCGCCGCGGGACTGGCGCAGACGATGGACCAGCAGCGTTATCGGGAAATCATCATGACCCGCGCGACGGTGAGCGTCGGCGAGGACATCGGTTTCCTGCCCGGAACGGAAGAGGAAAAGATGACGCCGTGGATGGGCGCGCTGACCGACAACCTCGAAGTGCTCACCCACAACCAGGAAGGCGGCAGCTGGGGCCGCGCGGCGACCAACGACCTGCTGGCGTCTCGGATCAAGATCCGCTCGATGAACTTCATGCGCGGTCGCACCTTCCTCAGCCGCTGGCTGATCCTGGACGAGGCGCAGAACCTCACGCCCAAGCAGATGAAGACGCTGATCACCCGCGCCGGCCCCGGTACCAAGATCGTGTGCCTGGGCAACGTCGAGCAGATCGATACGCCCTACCTGACCGAAACGACGTCCGGATTGACCTATGCCGTCGACCGCTTCAAGGGCTGGGCGCACAGCGCGCACATCACCCTGCGCCGGGGCGAACGCTCGCGGCTGGCGGATTACGCGTCGGAGGTCATGTAACGCCGCAAGCGCGGACAGGTGAGTTTCAGGCAGGCCGGGCCGGATCCCCGTCCACATTGGCCTGGGCGTATCGCAGGGCCGCGGCCAGGTCCTTGAAGTAGCTTCCGGGGTCGTCGCGGCGGACGATCTCGGCGCGGACCAGCTTGCGCAACACGCGCAGGCTGGCGCCGCACAGCAGCACCCGCACACCGCGCCGGTGCAGGCCCTGGATCGACGATTCCAGCCGCTTGAGCCCGGTCGCATCCATGAACGGCACCCGCTCCAGCCGCAGCGCGACGAACCGCGGCGGCTCGCGCGACCAGGACAGGGCACGTTCGAGCGAATCCACCGAGCCGAAGAAGAACGGGCCGTCGATCGAATACACAGTGATTCCCGCCGGCATCCGCTCGAGGCCGGCATCGGCCAGCTCCTGCAGCAGGCTGGCCTGCCCGTGCTCGACGACCTCCACCGCGGCACTCATCCGGCGCATGAACTGGAACATCGCCAGGATCACGCCGATGTTCACCGCCACAACCAGGTCGGTGACGATGGTCAGGGTGAAGGTGATGGCGAGGATCGCCACGTCGGCGCGTGGCGCCAGCCGTACCAGGCGCACGAAGCGCCGCGCCTCGCTCATGTTCCAGGCGACCACGAACAGGATCGCGGCCAGCGCGCACAAGGGCACCTTGCCCGCGTACGGCGCCAGGACCACGAGGATCAGCAGCAGCGTGATCGCATGGACCACGCCGGCCAGCGGTGCGTTGCCGCCGTTGCGGATGTTGGTGGCGGTGCGCGCGATCGCGCCGGTCGCCGCGATGCCACCGAACAGCGGCGAAACGATGTTCGCCACGCCCTGCCCGATCAGCTCCTGGTTGGAGTCGTGGCGGGTAGCGGCCATGCCGTCGGCGACCACGGCCGACAGCAGCGATTCGATCGCGCCCAGCATGGCGATGGTGAACGCCGACGGTAGCAGGAGCAGCATCCGGTCGAATCCCGCCTGCGGCCACTGCAGTTGCGGCAGCGCGCGGGGAATTTCGCCGAAAGTTGACGCGATCGTGGCCACACCCGGCAGGTCGAGCAGGCTGGCGGCGACCGTGGCGACGACCATCGCCAGCAGGGGTCCCGGCACCCGCGCCAGGCCGGGGATGCGCGGTCCGAGCACCGCCAGGGCGAGGCTGCCAGCGCCCAATGCCGTCGTGGCGGGATCCAGCCGCGGCAGCGACAGCAGCAGGTGCCAGGCCTTCGCGTAGAACGGCCCGGCCGCTGGGGCCGGCAGGCCGAAGAAGTATTGCCACTGCCCCACCCAGATGATCACCGCGATGCCGGCGGTGAAGCCCACGATCACCGGGTCCGGGATGAAACGGATGACGGCGCCCAGCCGGGCGACGCCCATCGCCACCAGGATGACGCCGGCCATCAGCGTGGCCAGCAGCAGGCCGCTGACGCCGAAGCGCGCGACCACACTGGCAAGGATCACGATGAAGGCGCCGGTCGGACCTGCAATCTGCACCCGCGAGCCGCCAAACAGCGACACCGCCAGGCCGGCGACGATCGCCGTGTACAAGCCCTGCTCGGGCTTGACGCCCGAGGCGATGGCGAAGGCCATCGCCAGCGGCAGGGCGACCACGCCGACGATCGCGCCGGCGATGACGTTGCGCATCCACTGGCGGCGCTCGAACAGGCCGGCGCGCCAGGCCTCCACGGCGGCGATCACTCCTGCGCTCCGGGCTTCAGGCGCACGCCCCGTCCGCCGGCCAGGCTGATGCTGCCCTCGGCGATCAGTTCTACCCCGGCGGCATCCAGGGCCGCGACCACCTTGGTCAGCGAATCCACGATCCCGCGCACGTTGCCGCTGCTGGCTTCCATCCGCTGGATGGTCGGCAGCGAGACGCCCGCATGCTGCGCGAGGGTGCGCTGGTCCATCCCCAGCAGGGCCCTCGCGGCACGCATCTGCGCTGAAGTGATCATGGCCGCTCCCTGATCAAACATGCCTATGCATGTTTCTTACACCATAAGCGAAGCATGATACGGCAACTCCCAGTCAGGTTGTACAGTTCCGGTCCCGAACATGCGACGGCGACGATGGCCCCCACGATCAGCGTCCTCACCGTCGCCGGCTCGGATTCCGGCGGTGGCGCGGGCATCCAGGCCGACCTGAAGACCTTCGCCGCCCAGGGCGTGCATGGGCTGAGCGCCATCACCGCGCTGACTGCCCAGAACACTCGCGGCGTCACCGCGATCCACGTGCCGCCGGTGTCCTTCCTGCGTGCGCAGATCGATGCCTGCTTCGACGACTTCCACATCGCCGCGGTGAAGCTGGGAATGCTGGCGACGGCGGACGTGATCCATGCGGTCGCCGATGCACTGGAGGCGCGAAACCCGCGGTGGGTGGTCGTTGATCCGGTGATGATCGCGACCTCCGGTGCGCGCCTGCTCGATGCCGCTGCCATGGATGCGCTGCGCACCCGCCTGCTGCCGCTGGCGAGCGTGCTCACGCCGAACATTCCCGAGGCCGAGGCCCTGCTGGCGCGCCCGATCACGACGGCCGATGACGCATCGAGCGCGTTGGCCGAACTGCTGTCGTTCGGCCCGCGGGCCGTGCTGCTCAAGGGTGGACACCTGGAAGAAGGCGACCAGGTGCTGGATCGCTACGCGGACGACGGCGCCCGCGATGTCTTCGAGCACCGCCGCCTGCCGATCAACGCCCATGGCACCGGTTGTACGTTCGCGGCAGCCGTGGCGGCGCGCCTTGCGCGCGATGCCTCGCTGGTCGAGGCCTGCAGGCAGGCAAGCGACTTCGTCGGTCAAGCGCTGCGGCGCGGCTATCGTCCCGGCCACGCGGACATGGTCGTGCTCGGGCACGGTGCGTCGTTTCCTGCAGGCAACAAAAAAGCCGACGAATGATCGTCGGCTTTCGTGTCTGGCGCGCCCGGAGAGATTCGAACTCCCGACCCCCAAGTTCGTAGCCTGGTGCTCTATCCAGCTGAGCTACGGGCGCAGAAGCGGAATTGTGCAGAATCAGGTGCGATTCCGTCAATTTTTGTTGCGATGGACAGTGCTGCAGTGGTGCTGCGGAGAATGGCGGAGACTGAGGGATTCGAACCCTCGATGGAGCTTTTGACCCCATACTCCCTTAGCAGGGGAGCCCCTTCGGCCTCTCGGGCAAGTCTCCTACGCGGCAACCGCGATCCGCGAGCGCGGAAGGATACCGGCTCACCCCGCCCGCGGCAAATCGCCGGCACCGGCATCGGCCGGTTCGTCGCCGCGCTGGATGCGCTGGTAGATCTCCTCGCGGTGCACGGCGACATCCTTGGGCGCGTTGATGCCGATACGTACCTGGTTTCCCTTGACCCCTAGTACGGTCACGGTCACGGAGTCACCGATCATCAGTGTTTCGCCGACGCGGCGAGTCAGGATCAGCATGTGGTTCCTCCGTTGACCGGGCGGCCTGTCCGCTGGCGTGTTGTCATTAAACGACAATCGCCTGTCGGCGATCGGTCAAACATAGTATCGAACCGCGCGGTCGACAAGCGAGACGGCTATCCCGGCGTCAGCAAGCGCTCACCTACCCAGGCCGGGGTATCGGCCAGGGCCCGGACCAGGGCCGGCCCATCCGGGCCTCCACCCTGCGCCAGGTCGGGACGTCCGCCGCCCTTGCCGCCGATCTGGCCGGCGATGTGCGAGAGCAGCTCTCCGGCTTTCACCCGCCCGGCCGCCGTCCCGCTCACCCCGGCCACGAGCGCGGCCTTGCCGCTGCCGTCGGTGCCGGCCAAAACCACGACGGCGTCGACCAACTGCTGCTTGAGGCGATCGACGGCCTCGCGCAGGGCCTTGGCATCGAAGTTCTCCAGGCGTGCCGCCAGCACCCGCACGCCGGCGACGTCGGCGGCCAGCGACGCGAGGTCGGCCGTCGCCCCGGTGGCGAGCTTTGCTTTCATCGCATCGAGTTCGCGCTCGAGCTTCTTCTGCCGATCGAGCAGCCCGCGCAGCTTGTCCCCGACATCACCGGGGCTGCCGCCCAGCAGGTCCGCCGCCTCGGCCAGCCGACGCTCCTCGGTGTCGACATGATCCAGCGCGCCCTGCCCGCTGACGGCTTCGATCCGACGCACGCCGGCCGACACACCGCCTTCGGACACGATCTTGAACAGACCGATGTCGCCGGTGCGGCTGACGTGGGTGCCGCCACAGAGTTCGGTCGACGCCTCGCCCATGCGCAGCACGCGCACGCGCTCGCCGTATTTCTCGCCGAACAGCGCCATCGCGCCGAAATCCAGCGCTTCCTGCATGCCCATGTGATGGGTTTCGGCGGGATGGTTGGCGCGGATCTGTGCGTTGACCATGCGCTCGACCTGCGCGAGTTCCCCGGCCGTCATTGGCTGGAAATGCGAGAAGTCGAAGCGCAGCCGATCCGGCGCCACCAGTGAGCCCTTCTGCGCCACGTGCGTCCCCAGCACGCTGCGCAACGCGGCGTGCAGCAGGTGGGTCGCGCTGTGGTTGAGCACGGTCGCGTTGCGGCGCGCGGCGTCGACTTCGCCGACCAGGTGGTCGCCCAGGCGCAGCGTGCCAGCCTGCAGGCGGCCCAGGTGGCCATGGAACTGGCCGGCAAGCTTGAGCGTGTCATCGACCACGAAACGCACGTCCTGCTCGGCCAGCAGGCCGGCGTCGCCGACCTGGCCGCCGCTTTCGGCATAGAACGGCGTGCGGTCCAGCAGCACGATGGCGTCGTCGCCGGCATCGATGACGTCGACCGGCCGCCCGCCCTTCAGCAGGCCCACGACCACCAACCCGCCAGCGGTGAGACCGTCGTAGCCCAGGAACTGCGTCGGTTGCATCCGCGCGACGAGTTCGGCCGGCAGCGTGGTCCCGCCGCCGAACTTGCCCGCCGCACGCGCCATCTCGCGCTGCTGCGCCATCGCCGCATCGAAGCCGGCCATGTCGACGGCGAGTCCGCGCTCGCGGGCGATATCGGCAGTCAGGTCCACCGGGAAACCGTAGGTGTCGTACAGGCGGAACGCGTCGGCGCCGGGGATGCTGCCGGCATTGCGCGCGGCGACGTCGTCGAAGATGCGCATGCCCTGTTCGAGCGTCTCGCCGAAACGTTCTTCCTCGGCTTTCAACGCGCGCTCCACCAGGTCGCGCTTGGCGGCGAGTTCCGGATAGGCGTCGCCCATCACCACGATCAGCGAGGGAACCATCTTCCAGAAAAAATCACCGCGCACGCCAAGCATCCAGCCATGGCGCAGAGCGCGGCGGATGATCCGGCGCAGGACGTAGCCGCGGCCTTCGTTGGACGGCAGCACGCCATCGACGATCAGGAAGGCGCAGGCACGGATGTGGTCGGCGATCACCCGCAGCGATTTGTTGTCCAGGTCCGGCGTGCCGGTGAGTTCGGCGGCGCTGGCGATCAGCTTGCGGAACAAGTCGATCTCGTAGTTCCCATGCACGCCCTGCAGCACCGCAGCCAGCCGTTCCAGGCCCATGCCAGTGTCCACACAGGGCGCCGGCAGCGGCTGCAGGCTGCCGTCGGGCTGGCGGTCGAACTGCATGAACACCAGGTTCCAGATCTCGATGAAGCGGTCGCCATCCTCGTCGGCCGATCCCGGCGGGCCGCCGGCGATGTGCGCGCCGTGGTCGTAGAAGATCTCGGTGCACGGGCCGCAGGGGCCTGTGTCGGCCATCTGCCAGAAATTATCGGAGGCGTAGGGCGCGCCCTTGTTGTCGCCGATGCGCACGATGCGGTCGGCCGGCAACCCGATCTCCTCGTGCCAGATCCGGTGGGCGTCGTCGTCGGTGTGGTAGATCGTGACCAGCAGGCGCGCCGGATCCAGCTTCCAGACCTGCGTCAGCAGTTCCCAGGCCCAGGCGATCGCATCGCGCTTGAAGTAGTCGCCGAAGGACCAGTTGCCCAGCATTTCGAAGAAGGTGTGGTGGCGGGCGGTGTAACCGACCTGGTCGAGGTCGTTGTGCTTGCCGCCGGCACGCAGGCAGCGCTGGACGTCGGCCGCGCGGACGTAGCTGCGCTTCTCGGCCCCCAGGAAGACGTCCTTGAATTGGACCATGCCTGAATTGGTGAACAGCAGCGTCGGGTCGTTCCCGGGCACCAGCGGCGCGGAGGGAACGATCGTGTGGCCGCGTGCGCGGAAGAAATCGAGGAAATCGCTACGGATCTCGGAGGTGGTCTTCATGGGTGGGTCTTGTGGCGCCGTTGGCGAGCGGGCGCAGTCGTGCCGCGAAACCGCCGATATGCGGACGCAACGGGAGCAGGCAACCCAGTGCCGATTAGGTTAGCGCGCGGCCCCGGCAGGCGCCAGCCGATGGCGTACCGGTGCCGGTGTGCCGGCGGGGAGTGCTACGGCGATCCCCTGACCGCAACCGCACCGGCGCCGCGCGAGGCGTTTTTCCCACGACAGCCGCACGCCAGCGCCAGCAGCCATATGGCCGCTTGCCGTGGCAGCTTCATTGCGGCGACTCGCCGCGGCGAGGATGCGCAGGAGCGGCTTCAGCCGCGAGCCCTCAGCCAGGAACCGACCTTTCCACCAGCCCGCATGCCGCCCGACAGGGCTAGTCGTCGGGCAAGCCGCGAAGCACCGCGCGGATCGTGTCCCCGTCGAAGCCCCGGCGGCCCAGCAAGTCCGCCGCCTTGCGTTGCGCCGCCATGGGCGCGCCCGCCATCGACCCAAAGCGCCGCTCGATCAGCTCACCGGCCCGCGCCCGCCAGTCATCGTCGCCCGCCTCAGCCAACGCGTCGAAGGCCGCCTGGACCGCATCCGCGCCCAGGCCATGGCTACCGAGTTCAGCACGAATGTGCAGCGGTCCGTAGCCCGCGCTGGCGCGAGTCCGCGCCAAGCTGCAGGCGAATCGCCGATCGTCCTGCCAGCCGGCCTGGGTCATCCGCTCGACCGCGGCGGTCGCGTCCTCACCGGTAATTCCGCGGGCCAGCAGCTTGCGGGTCAGCTCCTTGCGCGAATGCTCGCGCCGCACCAGCAGCGCGAGGGCACGTTGCGCCGGCGTGGCGTCCGGCCGGCGCGGCTTCCTGCGTGGGGAATCCTCGGAATCCGACATCAGAACAGCGGACAGGCCGCAACCTGCGCCTGCCCGCACAACCTCATTCCTCGATGTCGTCCGCGGCGGCGGCCGGTGCCGGCGCCGTGTCCTTGGGCACGAACTTCTCGCGCAAGGCCGCTTCCAGCTGCGTGGCCACGGCGGGGTTCTCCTTGAGGTACTGGCGCGCGTTCTCCTTGCCCTGGCCGATGCGCTCGCTGCCGTAGCTGTACCAGGCGCCCGCTTTCTCGACCAGTTTGGCGTCGACGCCCATGTCGATCAGCTCGCCTTCGCGCGAGATGCCCTCGCCATACAGGATCTCGGTCAGGACGACCTTGAAGGGCGGCGCCATCTTGTTCTTGACGACCTTGATCTTGGTCTGGTTGCCGATGATCTCGTCGCCCTTCTTGATCGAGCCGATGCGGCGGATGTCGATGCGCACCGAGGCGTAGAACTTCAGCGCGTTGCCGCCGGTCGTCGTTTCCGGGCTCTGGCCCGGCATCATCTGGCCGATCTTCATGCGCAGCTGGTTGATGAAGACCACCGTGCAATTGCTGCGCTTGATGTTGCCGGTCAGCTTGCGCAGTGCCTGGCTCATCAGGCGTGCCTGCAGGCCCGGCAGCTGGTCGCCCATCTCGCCCTCGATTTCGGCGCGCGGGGTCAGTGCAGCGACCGAGTCGACGACCACCATGTCGACCGCATTGGACCGCACCAGCATGTCGCAGATTTCCAGTGCCTGTTCGCCGGTATCGGGCTGGGACACCAGCAGGTCGTCGACGTTGACGCCGAGCTTGGCGGCGTAGCCCGGGTCGAGCGCGTGCTCGGCATCGACGAACGCCGCGGTGCCGCCTGCCTTCTGGCATTGCGCGATCGCCTGCAGGGTCAGCGTGGTCTTGCCCGAGGATTCCGGCCCGTAGATCTCGACCACGCGGCCCTTGGGAAAGCCGCCGATGCCCAGCGCGATGTCCAGCAGCAGCGAGCCGGTGGGGATCACTTCCCAGGCCTCGGCCACGCGATCGCCCATGCGCATCACCGAGCCCTTGCCGAACTGCTTTTCGATCTGGCCCAGTGCCGCCGAAAGGGCGCGCTTCTTGTTCTCGTCCATCGTGGGATTCCTTGGTGATCTGAGGGTGGAATGGGTGGAAGGCGTTGAAGGGGGCGTGCTGGTTTGTTTGGCGCGGGTCGTGCGGCGTGGGATCAATGCAATGGCCTGATGGGTTCAGCTTGAATGGACGTGGTCGCGCGGACTGAGACCGGAAGAAACATGTCCACTGCCATGGAAGGATGGAAACGAGCAGCCGCAGGCGACATCCGGCAATACCCGCGATCGGCGTCGGAAAACGCCGTGGCGGTGTGCCGTGTCATCGATTGGGCCGCACCAGTCCGCAATACAGGCCTTCGATCGCGAAGTCCTGGTCGGGCAGCACCTCGATCGGCGCGTAATCCGGGTTGCGTGGCAGCAGGCGGATGCGGTCCTTGCCCACCTTCAGCAGCTTGACCGTGATCTCGTCGTCGATGCGCGCCACCACGATCTGCCCCGAGCGCGCGTCCCGCGTGCGGTGCACGCCGATGAGGTCGCCATCGAAGATGCCCTCATCGCGCATCGAGTCGCCCTTCACCTTGAGCAGGTAATCGGGCTTGGGGGAAAAGAACACCCGGTCCATCACGACATAGGATTCGGCGCCGTCCAGGTCCGCGCCGGATCCGATGGGCAACCCCGCGGCCACCTGCCCCAGCACCGGCAGCCGTACCGCCTCTTCGGCGTCGATGGCATCGGGGTCGGCATTGGCGGCCATGGTGCCGTCGGCATCGAGGGCCAGCAGCGGCTTGACCAGCCGGATCCCGCGGGCACGCCCCGGAACGCGCTGGATCGCGCCGGCAGCTTCCAGCGCCTCGAGGTGGTACTGGGCGCCGCGGACGCCGCGGAAGCCGAAGGCACGCGCGATTTCGGTCTGCGAAGGCGGCACGCCCTCGGTCGCGATGCGCTCGCCGATCAGGGCGAGGATGGCGTGCTGGGTGTCGGTCAGGCTGGCGTGGCTGGTCATGTGAGTAGTAATACTACTAACACCAGCCTCCGTCAACGGATCAGTCCAGCAGCGTGGCCAGCCCGTCCAGCGCGGCCGCGACGGTCTGCCGACGCACGGCCTCGCGATCGCCTTCGAAGGCGAATACCTTCGCCTGCGGATACCCGCCGCGGCGCTTCCAGCCGATCCAGACGGTGCCCACCGGCTTGTCGGTGGTGCCGCCACCCGGGCCGGCAATGCCGGTGACCGCGACCGCCACGCTGGCGCCCGAATGCACCAGCGCGCCGGAGACCATCTCGATGACGGTTTCGCGGCTGACCGCGCCGTGGGTTTCCAGCGTCAGTGGATTCACGCTCAACAGTGCCTGCTTGGCCTCGTAGCTGTAGGCCACGATGCCGCAGTCGAACCATTCCGAACTGCCTGCGATGTCCGTCACCACCTTGGCGATCCAGCCTCCGGTGCAGCTTTCCGCCGTCACCAGCGTCTGCCGGGCGGCGCGCAGCCGTGCGCCCACGCGTTCGGCCTGGGACTGCAGTTGCGATTCGGTGGGCGTGTCCATGTCGGCGGCACCTTTCCGGCACACTACGCAGCCGGTTGCAGCGGGGATTGTCACCGCGTCCTTGTAGCCGATGTCGCCGCCACGGGAAAGCAGATGTCGTTCGAGCAGCACACGCCACTGATGCGGCAGTTCTTCACCGCCAAGTCCGGGCACCCCGACGTGCTGCTGTTCTTCCGGATGGGCGACTTCTACGAGTTGTTCTACGACGACGCGCGCAAGGCCGCGCGCCTGCTCGACATCACCCTGACCCAGCGCGGCAGTTCGGCCGGACAGCCGATCCCGATGTGCGGCGTGCCTGTGCACGCCTACGAAGGCTATCTCGCGCGGCTGGTGGCGCTGGGCGAATCGGTGGCGATCTGCGAGCAGATCGGCGATCCGGCGCTGGCCAAGGGCCTGGTCGAGCGCAAGGTGGTGCGGATCGTCACCCCCGGCACCGTGACCGACGAGGCGCTGCTGAGCGAGCGGCGCGACACGCTGCTGCTGGCGGTGGCGCGCGGCCGGCAGGGCCAGTTCGGCCTGGCATGGGCGGACCTGGCCGGCGGACGGTTCCTGGCCAACGAGGTCGCGAGCGAGGACGCGCTGGAAGCCGAACTGGCGCGGCTGGAACCGGCCGAAATCCTGTTGCCGGACGACGACCAGTGGCCGGCGGCACTACGCGAGCGCGTCGGCGTGCGCCGGCGTGCGCCGTGGCTGTTCGATGCCGACAGCGGCCGGCGCCAGTTGCTGCAGTTCTTCGGCCTGCACGACCTGTCGGGCTTCGGGCTGGAGGACCGGCCCTTGTGCATCGCCGCGGCCGGCGCGCTGCTCGGCTATGTCGAGGAGACCCAGAAGCAGCGCTTGCCCCACCTGACTTCGATATCGGTGGAAGCCAGCGACGGCGCGATCGCGATGAACGCGGCGACCCGGCGCCACCTGGAACTCGACACCCGCATCGATGGCGACACGCGCACGACCCTGCTCGGCGTGCTCGATTCGACCGTCTCGCCGATGGGCGGGCGCCTGCTGCGGCGCTGGCTGCACCGGCCGCTGCGCGATCGCGCGACGCTGCGCCTGCGCCACCATGCCGTCGCCACGCTGCTGGAATCGCGCACGTTCGAGACGCTGCGCGAGCAGTTCCGCGCGCTCGGCGATCTGGAGCGGATCCTTTCGCGCATCGCGTTGCGCAGCGCGCGCCCGCGCGACCTGTCGACCCTGCGCGACGGCCTGGCGCTGTTGCCGGCATTGCGCGCGCTGCTGGCACCGCTGGATTCGCCGCGCCTGCAGGCGCTGGCCGCGGCGATGGGCGAGCACGACGCGCAGGCGCACCGGCTGGCGTCGGCCGTCGTCGCCCATCCGCCGGTACTCGCACGCGACGGTGGCGTCTTCGCCGAAGGCTACGACGCCACGCTCGATGAGTTGCGGGCGCTGTCGACGCATGCCGACCAGTTCCTCGTCGACCTCGAAGCGCGCGAGCGCGCCGCCAGCGGCATCGCCACGCTCAAGGTCGGCTACAACCGCGTGCACGGTTACTACATCGAGATCAGCAAGGGCCAGGCGGACAAGGCACCGGTGCACTACACCCGGCGGCAGACGCTGACCGGCGCCGAGCGTTACATCACCGAGGAGCTCAAGGCCTTCGAGGACAAGGTGCTGTCGGCGCGCGAGCGCTCGCTGGCGCGCGAGAAGCTGCTTTATGACGGGCTGCTCGATGCGCTCAACGAGCAGCTCGAACCACTCAAGCGCTGCGCGGCGGCACTGTCCGAACTCGACGCCCTCGCCTGCTTCGCCGAGCGCGCGCATGCGCTGGACTGGTCGCAGCCGGACTTGTCGGAAGGCCCGGGCCTGCGCATCGAGCGTGGCCGCCATCCGGTGGTGGAAGCCGTCCGCGACGCGCCGTTCGAGCCGAACGACCTGGTGCTCGACTGCCCGGCCGCGGGCGATGACGGCCGCGCCGGCGTGCGCATGCTGGTCATCACCGGCCCCAACATGGGCGGCAAGTCGACCTACATGCGCCAGAACGCGCTGATCGTGCTGCTGGCGCACATCGGCAGCTTCGTGCCGGCGACGCGCGCGGTGATCGGTCCCATCGACCGCATCCTCACCCGCATCGGCGCCGGCGACGACCTCGCGCGCGGGCAGTCGACCTTCATGGTCGAGATGAGCGAGACCAGCTACATCCTGCATCACGCAACCGCGGAATCGCTGGTGTTGATGGACGAGATCGGCCGCGGCACGTCGACCTACGACGGACTGGCATTGGCCGACGCCTGCGCGCGCCACCTGGCCGCGACCAATCGCAGCTACACGTTGTTCGCCACCCACTACTTCGAGCTGACCGCGCTCGCCACGCCCGGCAGCGGCATCGCCAACGTGCACCTGGATGCGGTGGAGCACCACGGCAAGGACGGCGGCGACACGCTGGTGTTCATGCACGCCGTCAAGGACGGCCCGGCCGACCGCAGCTTCGGCCTCCAGGTCGCGGCGTTGGCGGGACTGCCGAAGACGGTCGTCAGGCAGGCGCGCGCGCGCCTGGCCGAGCTCGAGCAGGGGCGCGTGCCCGCGACGCCGATGACGGCACAGGCGCTGGACGCGCCGCAGCAGATCGGCCTGTTCGTGCCTTCATCGGCAGCGCTGGATGCGCTCGCGGCGATCGACCCCGACGAGTTGACGCCGCGGCAGGCGCTGGAAGCGCTGTACCGGTTGAAATCGCTGGGTTGAGGTCGCTGGGCGGAAGCAGCTCGGCGGAAGCAGGTCGGCCGAATCAGCCCGGTTCGGGTTCCGCCCGGCGTGTCCGCATCGGATCACGTGGCCGGCCGCTGCTCGAGCTTCGGCTCGGCGATCTCTTCACCGCGATGCGCATGCCCGGCCATCTCCGCGCCCGCGTTGCGCGGCAGCTTCCACATCATCCAGGCCGAACTGGCCGAGATCAGCCCGACCACGACGAAAGCGAGGTAGAAGTTGTGCACGTCCGTCGCCGGACGCTGCTGCAACAGGCCGATCCCCTGCAGCAGGTAGCCGCCGATCGCCACGCCCATGCTCAGCGACAGCTGCTGCATCATCCCGGCCAGGCTGCTCGCGTGACCCATGCGTGGTGAATCCACTTCGGCATAGCTGATGGCGTTGAGGCTGGTGAACTGCAGCGAGCGGAAGCAGCCGCTGACCAGCAGCGTGGCGATGATGAACACATGCGGCGTCTGCGGCCGGAACAAGCCGAAACATGCCAGCAGTGCGGAGGCCATCAACGCATTGGCGACCAGCACGCGGCGGAATCCGAAGCGCTTGAGCACCGTCGCCGCCATCGTCTTCATGAACATCGCGCCGATCGCCGAGACGAACGTCAGCAGGCCCGAATGCACCGGGCTCAGGCCGAAGCCGAGCTGCAGCATCAGCGGCAGCAAAAACGGCGTCGAGCCGATGCCGATGCGGAACAAGGAACCGCCGAAAATGCCGGCGCGATAGGTCGGCAGCCGGAACAGCTTGAGATCCAGCAGTGGCGACGGATACCGCCGCGCATGCCGCACGTAACCCCACAGCGCGAGGCTGCCGCCGACCAGCGCCGCCAGCGCAAGCCACAGCGGCACCAGGTGCCGCCCGAGGGTCGAGAACCCGAACATCGCCGTCGACAGCCCCAGGCCGGAAAGCAGGAAACCACGCCAGTCCAGCGGCGGCGCGTCTTCGCCCAGGTCGGGGATGTAGCGCCTGGCCAGCAGCATTCCCAGCGCGCCCATCGGCAGGTTGATCAAGAAGATCAAGCGCCAGTCGTAGTAGGTGGTGATGAATCCACCCAGCGGCGGCCCCACCACCGGACCCACCAGCGCCGGGATGGTCAGCCAGCTCAACGCCTTCACCAGCTCGTGCTTGGGCACGGTGCGCAGCAGCACGAGGCGTCCGACCGGCACCATCATCGCGCCGCCGATGCCCTGCAGGAATCGTGCCGCCACCAGTGCGCCCAGCGAGCCACTGCCGGCGCAGGCGAGCGAGCCGAGCAGGAACACCGCGATCGCGCTGATGAAGGTCGGCCGCGCGCCGAAGCGGTCGGCCACCCAGCCGCTGACCGGGATGAACACCGCCAGCGACAGCAGGTAGGTCGTCAGCGCGAGTTTCAGCGCGATCGGATCGGTGCCCAGGTCGCCAGCGATCGCGGGCAGCGAGGTGGAGATCACGGTTGAATCCATGTTCTCGATGAAGAGCGCGCAGGCGACGATCAGCGGCAGCAGGCGACCGTGCTTCATGCGCGCGCGCCGCGCGGACAGGCCCGCCAAGCAAAGGGCCGGGTACCGGCACCGCGCAGGCGGTCATGCACGACGCGGGCGCGGCGCACGCGCGATCGCGGCTGCAACGCGCTCGGCGGTGCGGATGCATCGCAGCCACTGGCGCCATGCCCGCCCGGGGCAAGGGCGCGCAGCTCACAGCGCATCAAGATCGCCCAACGCGCGGATCAACCGTCGTGCCCGCTTGTCCGGCTTGCCCTGCGGCGCCTGGTAGCCGGCGCGCTCCGCGGCCCTGGCCGCGCGTTCGGCTTCGCGCCGCGCCTTCGATGCTTCGCTCTCGGTGTACAGCGCCTGCGCGACACCCGCTGGCCCCCGCGTGCTGCTCAGTCCGCGCACCTCGACCTCGAACTGCTCGCCCGCGCGGTCGATCCGCAGCGTATCGCCAATACGCACCGCGCGCGCCGGCTTGGCGCGTTGCTGCTCGATGTCGACCTTGCCGTTCTCGATCGCCTGCCGGGCGAGGCTGCGGGTGCGAAAAAAGCGCGCCGCCCACAACCACACGTCCAGGCGCACGCTCGCGTTTTCGGGATCGTTCATCGCGTGGACGCTAGCCGGGGAGCAGTGAAATTTTCGAACACGGCGCGCAGGAGCGGGCTCCGCCCGCAGGCGGGTGTGGCTCGACCCGACCGGACCCGCGCCAATGCTAAGGTCCGGCGATGGTACAGCCCCGCAACCTCACCGAAGGCCCGATCGGACGCACCCTGTTCGTGTTCGCGCTGCCGATCCTGGCCGGCAACGTACTGCAGTCGCTCAATGGATCGGTGAACGCAATCTGGGTCGGGCGCTTCCTCGGCGAGCAGGCGCTGACCGCGACCGCGAACGCCAACAACATCCTGTTCTTCCTGATCGGCGCGGTGTTCGGCGTCGGCATGGCGGCGACCATCCTGGTCGGCCAGGCGATGGGCCGGCGCGACATCGCGCAGGCCAAGCGCGTGATCGGCACCAGCGCGACGTTCTTCATCACCGTGTCGATCGTGGTGGCGCTGCTGGGGCTGCGGTTCGCGCGCCACGTGCTGGTCTGGATGAGCACGCCGGAAGCCGCCTTGCCGCTGGCGGTGGCCTACCTGCGCATCATCTTCATCGCGGTGCCCTTCATCTACATGTTCGCGTTCCTGTCGGCGACGTTGCGCGGCGCCGGCGACACGAAGACACCCTTTGTCTTCCTGCTGGTGGTCGTCGCGCTGGATATCGGCTTCAACCCGCTGCTGATCTTCGGCGTCGGCCCGTTTCCCCAGCTCGGCATCGCCGGTGCCGCGACGGCGACCCTGATCGCCAACGTCGCCAGCCTGGCGGCGATGCTCGCCTGGCTGCGGCACCAGCGGCATCCGCTGTGGATCAGCCGCCACGAGCGGCACCTGTACAAGCCCGACTTCGCGATCCTGCGCGCGCTCATCGTCAAGGGCGTGCCGATGGGGCTGCAGATGATCCTGATCTCGCTGGCGATGATCGCGATGATCGCGATGATCAACCAGCACGGGACTGGCACCACGGCGGCCTACGGCGCGGCGCTGCAGCTGTGGACCTATATCCAGATGCCGGCGATGGCGATCGGCGCGGCCTGCTCGTCGATGGCGGCGCAGAACGTCGGCGCCAAACGCTGGGATCGCGTCAACGCCACCGCGCGCCAGGGCATCCTCTTCAATTTCCTCATGACCGGCGCCTTGATCCTGCCGATCATCGTGTTCGACCACGCGACCCTGTCGCTGTTCCTGCCCGATGGCAGTCCGTCGCTGGAGATCGGCCGCCACCTCAACCACATCGCGGTGTGGTCGTTCCTTTTCTTCGGGGTGACGTTCGTGGTTTCTGGCGTGGTGCGTGCGACCGGCGCGGTGATCCCGCCACTGCTGATCCTGGGCGTCGCGCTGTGGGGCATCCGCATTCCATTCGCAGTCCTGCTGCAGTCGCGGCTGGGCGTGGACGCGGTGTGGTGGAGCTTCCCCGCAAGTTCCGTCTGCGCGATGGCGATGTCGCTGGCGTATTACCGCTGGGGACGGTGGCGGCAGGCACGGATGCTGGCGACCGATGCCGGGAGCGTGGCGGTGCCCTCGGAAGTCCCTGCCCAGGTGCCCTCGCCGGTGGCCGACATCAGCCCGGTGTTGGCCGCAGCGGCGGTCGAAGAGTCCTGAGCTAGTCGAGCGTTCCGTCGCGCGCTCCGACCTCGGGCAGGTCGCCGCTCGCCCCGGGCCGGAGGACCGGATACAGGTCCTCGGCCAAGCGCAGGCTGTCGGGGGCGGCCAGCCCGCCATACAGGTCGTCCACGCGTATCAATGCATCGCGGGCATCCTCCCCACGGCCGGTCGCCTGCAGGCGCCTCACCTCGTCCAGGCCAGCGTGGATGCGGGCATCCAGCCGCCGATCGCACTCTGCAAAGCCTGCGTCGTCGTCCGCCACGGGGGTTTCGAGCGCTCGCAGCACGCGCGCCATCACCCGGTCCTCCGGCACCCAATGTCCCGACCGTGCCGGTGAAATGTCCTCCACGCCGCGGACGCAGAAGTCCGCGAAGGAGGCATGGGTGCGTGCGTCCTTGGTGCGATTGGGCAGGTCCTGTGTCCCGGTGGCGAAAACGATCCGCGTATGGCGCTGGAACAGCCGCATGCGCTCGCGATCGGGCGGCACGAAACCAGCGGTGCCGATGGAATCGCTGCCACCGGTGAGCAACAGGCTGCCGAACACGTCCGGATAACCCAGCGCCAGTTTCTGCGCGACCCGCGATCCGCCGGAAAATCCGCCCAGGTAAACCCGCTCCGGGTCGATGGGGTAGTGGCGCCTGGCGTATTCCAGGCCGTGCAGCGCGAGCGGCAACCGGCGCTGGAGTACGTTCTGGCCGTTGCCGGAGCGCCTGGCGGCGATGAAGATCAGATGCCTGGCTTCGAATTGCCGCCGCCAGCTGAAGGGCATCTTCATCTCGTCGCCAGGCCAGATGAAGACCATCACTCCATATCCGTTGCTGCCCGGTGATCGCGGCACGAACAGGTCGAAGGTTTCCTCGCCGGGGTGGATGGACTGCTCCTCCACTCCCGTGCCGGAGCGCTCGAGGAAGCGCTTGAGTCGCAGCTGGGTGACCGGGCTCAGGAGCCGCGAGGCCCATTCGCCGCTCGCCGCCAGCGGCGAAAGCACGTCGAGCTGCACCGGTCGCGGTCCCACCGGCGCATCCCCGGCCAGCGCACACGTGGCCAGCGCGGTGCATGCGATCAACGCCGCAACACGGATGGAATCGCGGATTCCCATGGGACCGAGCCTCCCGGCGGTGTGCACCGTCGCGCCGGATTATGCCCCCGCGAAAATGCAAACGGCCGCCTTCCGGCGGCCGTCGCACTGCGCGTTCGCGAACGCGGTTTAGCTGGCGTTGGCGGCCGCTTCGGCCTTGGCCTTCGCATTGCCGGCCAGGTCTTCCTTGATGCGCGCCTTCTTGCCTTCCAGGCCGCGCAGGTAATACAGCTTGCCGGCGCGGACCGAACCGCGGCGCTTGACCTGCACCGAATCGATGATCGCGCTGTGGGTCTGGAACACGCGCTCGACGCCGAAGCCGTGCGAGATCTTGCGCACGGTGAACGCGGAGTTCAGGCCGCCGTTCTTCTTGGCGATGACGACGCCCTCGTAGGCCTGCACGCGCTCGCGGTTGCCTTCCTTGACCTTGACGTTGACGACGACGGTGTCGCCCGGGCCGAAGTCCGGCAGCTGGCGCTGCACCTGTTCGGTTTCGAAGTTCTGCAGCAGCGTGTGGATCGAGGGCTTGTTCATGGTGTTGGCCTGTTGGAGTGCCTGGTCACCGGGGTGCCGGGCTGTTGTAGCGCGAGTGCACGTGGACCCGCGTCTTGGCATGGATGGAGCAGGAAGCCGCGCATTATAGCGGCTGTTTTCCTTGTGGTGCTAGGGGTTACGCGGGTCCGGCGTGGCGCCCGACTCGGCCAGGAAGGCGTCCAGCAGGGCCTGGTCCGCGCGCGACAGGCGCTCGCGGTCGATCAGCTCCGGTCGCCGCAGCCAGGTCCGGCCCAGCGCCTGCTGGCGGCGCCAGCGGGCGATCTCGGCATGGTTGCCCGACAGCAGGACCGGCGGCACCGTCCCCAGGGTGTGCTCGACCGGCCGGGTGAAGTGGGGGCAATCGAGCAGCGCCAGCCCGTCGGGGCCGGTTTCGAAGCTGTCCTGCACCGCCGACTCGCTGTCGCTCAGGGCGCCTGGCTGCAGGCGGGCGACGGCGTCGATCACGACCGCCGCCGCCAGCTCGCCGCCGGAGAGGACGTAATCGCCGATCGACAACTCCTCGTCGACTTCAGCGGCCACCAGCCGTTCGTCGATGCCTTCGTAGCGGCCGCAGAGCAGGACAAGGCGCTCGCGGCCAGCCAGCTCGCGCACCTTCGCCTGCGTGAGCGGCGCGCCCTGGGGCGTGAGATAGACGACGCTGGATGCCGCGGGATCGGCCGCGCGCGTGGCATGCAGGCAATCGCGCAAGGGATCGATGAGCATCACCATGCCCGGGCCGCCGCCGAACGGACGCTCGTCCACCCGGCGGTAATTGCCGCTGGCGTAATCGCGGGGATTCCAGCCGTGAATGGCCACCAGCCCGCGCTCCTGCGCACGGCCGACCACGCCGTGCGCGGAGATCTGCGCGACGAATTCCGGAAACAGGCTGACGACGTCGATGCGCATCGGTCGCCTAGAAATCGGCATCCCAGTCGACGGTGACCACACCGGCGTCGAAGTCGACGCTGCGGATGTAGTCCGGCTCGAGGAACGGGATCATCCGCTCGCGATCGCCCCGCGCGACCAGCACGTCATTGGCGCCAGTGGAAAACAGGTGCGAGACGGTGCCGAAGTCGGCACCCTCGACGTTGACCACGCGCAGGCCTTCGAGGTCTACCCAGTAATACTCGCCGGGCCGGGGCGGCGGCAGCGCGCTGCGCGGTGCGTAGAGCTCGGCGCCGCGCAGTGCCTCGGCGCTGTCGCGATCGTCGATGCCCGGGAAGGTCGCGACGAGCCCCTTGCCACCCTCGCGCCCACGCACGCCCGTGAGCTCGCGCTCGCGCCCCTGCGCATCGCGCAGGAGCCAGGGCTGGTAGCGGAAGATCGCAGTCTCGGGATCGGTGAACGATTCGAGCTTGAGCTCACCACGGATGCCGAACGCACCATGCACCCTGCCCAGCAGGAGCATTCCCTGCGGTGCGGGGCGCGTGGTGTCCATCCGGTGCGACGGTCGCGCGCCAGGCGCGACGGAGGATCAGGCCGCGGCGGCCGCCGGCTGCGCGCCGGTCTTGGACTGCTTGTAGAGGTCAGCGACCTTGTCGGTCATCTGCGCGCCCTGCCCGATCCAGTACTGCACGCGCTCGGCATTGATCTCGACGCGCTTCTCGGCGCCGGCGGCGACCGGGTTGTAGAACCCCACGCGCTCGATGTTGCGGCCGTCGCGCGCGCTGCGGCTGTCGGTGACGATGATGTGGTAGAAGGGGCGCTTCTTGGCGCCACCACGCGTCAGGCGGATCTTGACCATGTGCTGCTGTTCCCGTGTTGCCCAGTCGGCGGACGTGCCGAGGTAAGCCGGGCATTGTAGCGGAGGGCTGGCCCGGGTGCCAGTTGGATGGGTTTTCCGCCAACAGCCCCTCATCCGCCCTTCGGGCACCTTCTCCCGCGGGCGGGAGAAGGCAGGGAATCGGGGCCGGTTCCGGCCCGCTCGGCTCAGCGGAACGGCATCCCGCCGCGGCCGCCCATCATTCCCTGCATTCCGCGCATCAGGCCTTTCATGCCGCCGCCGGAGAGCTTGCCCATCATCTTTTCCATCTGCTGGTACTGCTTCATCAGCTTGTTGACGTCGGCCGGCGTCAGCCCCGAGCCCTTGGCGATGCGGGCGCGGCGCGAGCCGTTCAGCAACGCCGGATTGCGGCGCTCCTTCTTGGTCATCGAGTTGATGATCGCCACCATCCGCGGCACTTCCTTGCCGGTGACCTGGGCCTTGACGTGTTCGGGCACCTGGCCGATGCCCGGCAGCTTGTCCATCAAACCCGACAACCCGCCCATGTTCTGCATCTGCTCGAGCTGGTCGCGCATGTCGTTGAGGTCGAACTTCTTGCCCTTGACCAGGCGCTCGGCAAGCTTCTGCGCCTTGTCCTTGTCCACCTGCTGCTCGACCTGCTCCACCAGCGACAGCACGTCGCCCATGTCCAGGATGCGGCTGGCGACGCGGTCGGGATGGAAGACGTCCAGGCCGTCGGGCTTTTCGCCGGTGCCGATGAACTTGATCGGCTTGCCGGTGACATAGCGCACCGACAGCGCCGCGCCGCCACGTGCATCGCCGTCGGTCTTGGTCAGCACGACGCCGGTGAGCGGCAGCGCTTCGCCGAAATGCTTGGCGGTGACCGCCGCGTCCTGGCCGGTCATCGAGTCGACGACGAACAGGGTCTCGACCGGATTGACCGCGGCATGCAGCGCCTTGATCTCGGCCATCATCGCCGCATCGATGCTGGTGCGGCCGGCGGTATCGACGATCAGCACGTCGACGAAGGACTTGCGCGCATCGGCGATCGCCGCGCGCACGATCGCCTCGGGCTGTTGCGAGGCATCGGAGGCGAAGAACAGCACGTCGACCCGTTCGGCGAGCGTCTTCAACTGCTCGATCGCGGCGGGACGATAGACGTCGGCCGACACCACCATCACCTTCTTCTTCCGCCGCTCCTTGAGGTGCTTGGCGAGCTTGGCGACGGTGGTGGTCTTGCCCGCGCCCTGCAGGCCGGCCATCAGGATCACCGCCGGCGCCGGCACGTTCAGCGCCAGGTCGCTGGACTGCGCGCCCATGACTGCGGTGAGCTCGTCGCGCACGACCTTGATCAGCGCCTGGCCGGGGGTCAGCGACTTCAACACTTCCTGGCCGACCGCGCGCACCTTGATGCGCTCGACCAGTGCCTGCACCACCGGCAGCGCGACGTCGGCTTCGAGCAGCGCGATCCGGACCTCGCGGGTCGCCTCGCGGATGTTCTCCTCGGTCAGCCGGCCGCGGCCGCGCAGCTTGGTGATGGTGCCGGACAGGCGCTGGGTGAGCGATTCGAACATGGTGAGCGGCAATCGGGGAAACGGCCGCCGATTATAGCGGGGGCGCCACGAGCGCCTTCGCAGCCGGCATGACGGATGCGACACTGTGGCGATGACCCTCGCCCTGATCGCCTCGGCGCTGTACCTGCTCGCCACCGCCCTGCTGGTGCGCGAGCTGCGGTCCGGCGATGCCGACCCGCGCGGCTGGACGATCCCGGCGGCGCTGGCGCTGGTCTTCCACGCCGGATTCCACGTCCTGGCATGGCGCGAAGCCGACGGGCTGGACCTGCATTTCTTCGCCGCGCTGTCGCTGGTCGGGCTCGGCATGGGCGTACTGACGACGGCGTTCGGCGCGGCGGGCCGGATGGCGGCGCTGGGGGTGGTGGTGTTTCCCCTGGCGACCGCATCGCTGCTGGGCTACATGGCCTACGGCCACATGCGCCCGGAAGGCCTGGACTGGCGGCTGCAATTGCACGCCTGGTGCGCGCTGCTGGCCTACGCCACGCTCGCGATCGCCGCGCTGCTTGCGATCATGCTGTGGGCGCAGGAGCGCGCCCTGCGCCGGCGCGAATTCCACGGCTGGCTGCGCGCGCTGCCGCCACTGACGGAACTGGAAACGCTGCTGTTCCGCACGATTGCCGTGGGTTTCATCCTGCTCAGCGCGACCCTGCTGACGGGGGTGCTGTTCGTCGAGAACCTGTTCGAGCAGCACCTGGTGCAGAAGACGGTGCTCAGCGTGCTGTCGTGGATCCTGTTCGGCTGGCTGCTGCTCGGGCGCTGGCGCTATGGCTGGCGCGGCGCGACGGCGGTGCGCTGGACACTGGCGGCGATGGCGCTGCTGGTGCTGGCGTTCTTCGGCAGCAAATTCGTGCTGGAGCTGCTGCTGCCCGGGGCCGCCTGAGACCAGCCGACCGGGCCCGTTGCGTCAGAAACGTGACGGCAATATATTTGCCGGCACAATATTTGCATTGACAACTATTGCAGGGGTGCGGATCATGTCGCCCCCATGAGTCCCGCCGCCCCTTCCCCGCCTGCCTCGCCCTGCACCGGGTCCTCGCTCGGCCTGCTGTTCCGGCAGCTGCGCGATGGCATGTGGGCACAGATGGAGCGCGAGCTGGTCCGCAGCGGGCACGAGCTCACCTTCAGCCAGTTCGTCACCATCAAGACCCTCGCCCGCGGCATCGCCAGCGTGACCGACCTGGCCCGCGCCGCGGAGCTCAACCCCGGCGCGATGACCCGGCTGCTCGACCGCCTGGCGGCCAAGGGGCTGGTCGAACGCGTCGCCGACCCCGAAGATCGCCGCGCGCTGCATATCCACCTGACCGACGCGGGCGTGTCGATCTGGCGCGAGATCGAGCAGTGCGGCCAGCGCGTGCACGACCGCGCGTTCGGCGACATGCCCCAGGCCGACCGCGATCGCCTGCTCTGCCTGCTCGAGCGCGTGCGCGAAAACCTTTCCTCGGAAGAATGACCATGCCCCAGTCCCGTGCCGCGCGCGCGCGCGTCGTCGCCCTCGCTTTCGCACTCGCCGTGCTCGCGGGCGGCTGCGCGAGTACCCATGGCCTGGTGCCGACCGACCGGCCGATGGATGCCGACCAGTTGTCGATCGCCCGCAGCGCGGATGGGTTTTCGCATGCGGACTTTCCGCGCCTGGACTGGTGGACCGCCTTCGGCGACCCGCAACTGGACGCGCTGATCGACGAAGCCCTCGCCGGCACGCCGTCGCTGGCGGCCGCCGACGCGCGCGTGCGCCAGGCGATCGCGCAGGCTGGGCTGGCCGAGGCCGCCACCGAGCCGAGCGTGGGCGTCGGCGCGCAGTACTCGGGCATCCGCATCCCTTCCAGCGTCGCGCCCGCGCCGCTGGGGGGCAGCTACAAGGGCGTGATCCTGCTCAGCCTCAACCTCAAGTACGACCCGGATTTCTGGGGTGGCAAGCGCGCGCGCTGGCAGGCGGCCCTGGGTGAGGCCCGCGCCAGCGAAGTCGACGCGCAGGCCGCGCGCCTGACGTTGGCTTCCAACATCGCTTCCACCTACGTGGTGCTGGCGCAGGCCTTCGCCGCGCAGGACGTGGCACGGGACGAAAAGGCGCGTTCCACGCACCTGCTCGAGCTCACCCGCCAGCGCGTCAAGGCCGGCCTCGACAGCCAGCTGCCGATGCGCCAGGCCGAAGCGTCGGTGGCGGCCGCGCAACAGCAGGCCGATGCCGCGCAGCGCCAGGTGCAGGTCGCGCGCAATGCGCTGGCGGCGCTGCTCGGCAAGGGCCCCGATCGCGGCCTGCAGCTCACCCGGCCCGCGGTGCTGTCCGCGGCGCCGGCAACGATCCCATCGTTGCTGCCGAGCGACCTGCTCGGCCATCGCCCGGATGTGGTCGCCGCCCGCTGGCGGGTCGAAGCCGCGCGCCACGGCATCAAGGCGAGCAAGGCCGCGTTCTATCCCAGCGTCAACCTCGCCGCGATGATCGGCCTGGCCTCGGGCGGATTGTCGGATCTTTTCAGCACCGATTCGGCCTTCATCCAGGGAGGCCCCGCGATCAGCCTGCCGATCTTCGATGGCGGCGGCCTGCGCAGCCAGCTGGCCAAAAGCGATGCCGATTACGACCTCGCCGTCGCCGCCTACAACCAGTCTCTGGTAGGCGCGGTGCGTGAAGTCGCCGACGCCCTGCAGAACGCGCGCGCGCTGGATGCGCAGACGGCTTCGGCACGCGACGCGGCCGGCGCGGCACAGGCGGCCTGGCAGCTCGCGCAGGCCCGTTACCACGCCGGCCTGGGCACGCAACTGGACGTCCTCGCCGCACAACAGCCGCTGCTGCAGCTGCAACAGCAATTGACGGCGTTGCGCGCGCAGCGCCTGACCGCGGCGGTCGACCTCGACCGCGCATTGGGCGGTGGACTCACGCCGCCCGCACCGACCACCACGACCACCGATCCAGCCATCGCCAAGGCCCCCACGCCATGACCACCGAACTCAACCCCAACGTCGCCGCGCCGGCCAGCAAGCCCACCAGCAAGCGCAGGCGCGCGCTGACGATCCTGGTGATCGTGGTGACCGTCGCCGCGATCGGCTGGCTGCTGTATTACCTGCTCGTCGGGCGCTGGCACGAAAGCACCGACGATGCCTACGTGCAGGGCAACGTCGTGAGCATCACGCCGCAGACGGTGGGCACGGTCGTCAGCATCGGCGCCGACGAAGGCATGAAGGTCACCGCCGGCCAGGTACTGGTGCAGCTCGATCCGAGCGACGCCCAGGTCGCCTACCAGCAGGCCGTCGCCAACCTCGCCGGCACCGTGCGCCAGGTGCGCGGGCTCTACAGCGCCGTCAATGCCGGCCAGGCCGACCTGCAGGCGCGCGAAGTGTCGGTGCAGAAGGCACGCGCGGACGTGGCCCGGCGCGAAGGCCTGGTCGCGACCGGCGCGGTGTCGGCCGAGGAACTGTCGCACGCACGCAATGAACTGGCGGCCGCGCAGGCGGCGCTGTCCGGATCGCAGGAGCAGCTCTCGCGCAACCGCGCACTGGTCGATGCCACCACCGTCAGCGACCAGCCGCAGGTCCGCGCCGCGGCCGCGCAACTGCGCACCGCCTACCTCAACGTGCAGCGCGCGCAGATCGTCGCGCCGGTGTCAGGCTATGTCGCCAAGCGCAGCGTGCAGCTGGGCCAGCGGGTGCAGCCGGGCATGGCGCTGATGACCATCGTGCCGCTGGAACAGTTGTGGGTGGAGGCCAACTTCAAGGAAACCCAGCTGGCGAAGATGCACATCGGGCAGCCGGTGGAACTGCACTCGGACCTCTACGGCGACGACGTCACCTTCAATGGCCACCTGACCAGCCTCGGGCTGGGCACGGGCAGCGCGTTCTCGCTGCTGCCGGCGCAGAACGCCAGCGGCAACTGGATCAAGATCGTGCAGCGCGTCCCGGTGCGCATCGATGTCGATCCCAAACAGCTGGCCGAGCACCCGCTGCGGCTGGGCCTGAGCATGAGCGCCGACGTGTCCATCCGCGACCAGCACGGCCCGGTCCTGGCCAGCGCACCGCCGCTCAAGCCGCTGCTCACCACGCAGGCCTATGCCAAGCAGCTGGCCGACGCCGATGCGCTGATCGCCCGCACCATCCGCGCGAACCTGCCCGCCAGCCGGCACTGATCCATGTCGACCATTGCCGAAGACGCGGGGCCCTCGGCCCAGCCGGCATCGCCGGTCGTGGCGCCGGGCGCGTTGCCGTTCCAGCCGCCGAACCTGGGGCTGGCGACGATCGGCATCGCGATGGCGATGTTCATGCAGGTGCTGGACATCACCATCGCCAACGTGTCGCTGCCGACCATCTCCGGCAACCTGGGCGCCAGTTCCAACCAGGCGGTGTGGGTCATCACCTCGTTCGCGGTGAGCAATGCGATCGCGTTGCCGCTCACCGGCTTCATGACGCGTCGCTTCGGCGAGCGGAAGTTGTTCGTCTGGGCGACCTTCGCCTTCGCCATCGCGTCGCTGCTGTGCGGCCTGGCCAGTTCGATGGGCATGCTGGTGGTCGCGCGCGCGCTGCAGGGATTCGTCGCCGGCCCGATGTACCCGGTCGCGCAGGCGCTGATGATCTCGATCTATCCACCGCACAAGCGCGGGCAGGCGATCGCGCTGCTGGCGATGGTGACGGTGGTCGCACCCATCGCGGGTCCCATCCTCGGCGGCTGGATCACCGACAACTACAGCTGGGAATGGATCTTCTTCATCAACGTGCCGATCGGCATCGCCGTCAGCTTCATCGTCGGCAACCAGCTGCGCGGGCGCCCGGAGAAACTCGAAAAGCCGCGCATGGATTACGTCGGCCTGGCGACCCTGGTGCTCGGCGTGGGCGCCTTGCAGGTCCTGCTCGACCTGGGCAACGACGAGGACTGGTTCAACTCCACCAAGATCGTGGTGCTGGCAATCGTGGCGACGATCGCGCTGGCGGTGTTCTTCATCTGGGAACTGACGGACAAGGACCCGATCGTCGACCTGAAGCTGTTCCGCCACCGCAACTTCGCCACCGGCACCGTGGCCCTGATCCTGGCGTATGCCGCGTTCTTCTCGGTCGCGCTGATCATCCCGCTCTGGCTGCAGCGCAACCTCGGCTACACGCCGATCTGGGCCGGCCTTGCGACCGCACCCATCGGCGTGCTGCCGGTGATCCTGACGCCCTTCGTCGGCAAGTACGCGGTGCGCTTCGACCTGCGCGTGGTCGCGAGCCTTGCCTTCATCGTGATGTCTGCCACCAGCTTCGCGCGCGCCGGCTTCAACCTCGACGTCGACTTCCAGCACGTGGCGATGGTGCAGCTGTGGATGGGGCTGGGCGTGGCGCTGTTCTTCATGCCGGTGCTGACGATCCTGTTGTCCGACCTGGAGCCGCACGAGATCGCCTCGGGCTCGGGCGTGGCGACGTTCTTCCGCACCCTGGGCGGCAGCTTCGCCGCCTCATTGACGACCTGGGCCTGGAACCAGCGCAGCACCATCCACCATGCGCAGCTCACCGAACACATCAGGGCCGCCGACCCCGCGATCAAGCAGACCGTGACGGCACTGGGCCAGGGCGACCTGCAGCGTGGCGCGGTCGTGCTCGACCACATGATTTCGCAGCAGGCGTTCCAGATCGGGTTCAACGAGATCTTCCACCTGCTCGGCGTCCTCTTCATCGTCGTGATCGCCTTCGTCTGGGCGGCGCGCCCGCCGTTCTCGGCCAAGGCGCCCGGCGCCGCCGCCGGCGGGCACTAGCGCATCCGCTTCCGGGTCGCCGCCGAGCGGTGCAAAGGTGAAACCTCACCGATCCGGGTCGCTGCCCCGTACCGCGCGGTCGAGCGCGGCTATATCGATCCGGCGCATCCGCATCATCGCGTTGAAGGCGCGCACCGCCACGTCGCCGCCTTGCGCCATCAATCCGGTCAGCCGCCGAGGCGTGATCTGCCACGACAGACCGAACCGATCCTTGCACCAGCCACAGACGCTTTCCTCACCGCCGTTGCCGACGATGGCGTTCCAGTAGCGATCGGTCTGCGCCTGGTCGTCGGTGGCGACCTGGAAGCTGATGGCTTCGTCGAACGTGAACTCCGGCCCGCCGTTGAGCAACAGGAACGGCATGCCGAGGATGGTCATCTCCACCGTCAGCACGTCGCCCTTACGGCCGGCGGGATAGTCGCCGGGAGCGAGCGACACCGCCACGATGGCGGAGTCAGGGAAGGTGTCGGCGTAGAAGCGCGCCGCTTCCTCGGCGTTGCCGTCGAACCAAAGGCAGGGTTGGATCCTGGCAGCCATCGCATTGCCCCGTTGCCGATCGAGCGCCGACCCTAAGCCGGGGCCGTTAGCCGCGAGTGAAGCCGCGGCAGGCAGCCAGCCCACCGCCGGCGATCGGGTTGTGCTCCAATCGGCGCCACGCGCCAACCACGACGGGAGCCTGCGATGAATCGAGCCATGCGTCGGTGCGTGATCCTGTTGGCAATCCAGCCGCTGTGCACGGCGTCCGCGTCGCAGGCCACCGCGCCCGCGCCAGCCCCGACCGCGCCTCCGGTGGGCGATTGCACCGCCCCGGAAAAACACCAGCTCGATTTCTGGATCGGCCACTGGGACGTGGCGGTCACGGGCCAGGCCGCAACGATCGCGTCCAGCGATATCGAAGCGCTCCCGGGCGGCTGCGGCATCAGCGAGCACTACGATTCACCGGAGGCTCCCGGTGGCGATTACCAGGGCTGGAGCTACAGCGGTTACAACCGCTACGACAGCCAGTGGCACCAGATGTACCTGGACAGCCATGGCAACGTCACCTGGTATACCGGCGAGCTGACTGGCACGTCGATGGTCTTCACCGCCCCCGGCCGCGCGGGTTCCCTGCAGCGCATGAGCTACATCCCCGGCGACGACGGAAGCGTGCGCCAGCTGGGCGAACTGTCGACCGACGCCGGCGCCAGCTGGCATCCCGGTTACGACTACACATACACGCCCAGGCATTAGCGACGAGGCGGTGACTGCGCCGGAATGCCCGGCCGCGAGCCCTTCACGGCTCGCGGAAATTCGGTGCGCCGCGCGCGATCAATCCAGGCTCGCGCGCCACGCATCGCGCAAGACGCGTTTCGCATCCGATACGACCAGGTCGCCATGCGCGACCACCACGGGTGACGCGGGCCGCCAACGGGAGCGCGTGGCGCGGACGGCACCGGTGTGGCAGGTTGCCCTGCCGCCGTCAACGCGGCATGACGGCACCGAAGCAAGCAACGGCCGCCGCGCGCCAAGCGAAAGCGGTCGCGGGCAGCGGACAATGCGGTCGGCCCTGCGTCGCCACAGCAGGTCATTCTCCCCCGGACAGGACAGGCATGCGGACCTTCGTACTCAGAGCACGCGCGGCACCGACGGACAGTCGCAGGCTGCTGGCCGCCGTGGGCCAGGACGCGCATCCAGAAATCCTCGCGCATACGCTGATGAACGCGATCTTCGTCGCGCAGTCGCATCGTCCCGACGTCGTGGTGTACGTGGTGCTGGAAAGCACGGCGGACTTCTCGCGCACGATCCGCTTCGATGCCAACGCCATGCACGCGCTGCGCGGCTTCCACGAAGCCGCCCTGCTCGACACCATCGCCCGAGCCCTGGACGCGTCCGTGGGGATGGGCAAGGAAGACACCCGCCCGGTCGAATCCGGCGTCAGCGTGCGCACGGTGAGCTTCGAGCGGCTGGCGCAGGAACTCGCGGCCGACCACCAGCTGTTCGTGATGGACCGCAAGGGCACGCCGATCGGCGAGCAGGCCTTCGACGGCAATCCCTGCTTCCTGCTCACCGACCACATCCCGATGCCGAAGAAGACCTTCCATGGCCTCGAGCGCCTGGGCGCGAAGAAGCTCGCGTTGGGCAAAACCATGCTGTTCGCCTCGCAATGCGTGGTGTTGATCCACCACGCGCTGGACCAGCGCTGAGGCGCGGCGCTACTGGGACACCTGGCTGCGGGGGTGGGCAGGTTCGTGATCGAGGACGCCGGCAAGAGCGCGCGGGCGTGGGGCGTGCAACACCTGCGCCGCAGGCCGGGCCGCGCGGACCTGGCGCAGGTATTGAATTGCGCCGAGGCGATGAAGCTTGCGGCACACGGCGTCGCGCCCGCGCCGGACTGCGATGCCCGGTTGGAACATCGGCAGTGCAGCAGGCCTACGCCGCCAACCGATGCGCGTAATACGGCCGCTCGCGATCATCGAGGATCGCGTGCATCCGCTGGAGGTCCTTCGACGACGACGGATCCAGCCATGCGTCGATGTGTTCGGGCTTGATCGGGATGACGCAGCGGTCGTGCCCGGCCGCGGCGATCTCCGGCGGCGGATCGTCGGTGATCGCGGCGAATGACAGCAGCGCCGGCTCCTTGCCCGAGGGATCGGTCCACTGCGACCACAGGCAGGCGACCAGCATGTCCTGGACCGGTCGCGGCCGGAACTCGAGGACGACGTTCTCTTCCTTCTCGCCGGCGCCGAGCTCGCGTCCTTCCACGCGGTGCCGGCTGACGTTCTCGTAGAACGCATTCAACACCACGATCGCGTGCGACACGCCGAACGCGCCCTTCCAGAATCCCTCCAGGTTGTCGCGCCGCGCGTTGTAGCACCCCGGGAACTGCCGGTCGTACGACGACGGCTTGCCCGGCAGCCGGCACTGGTAGCGCATCGGCTTCACCACCCGGCGCCCGTGCTCCATCACGATCACCGGCGCGTACCAGCCCGGGAAGATGCGTGCGTCCTCGTCGGTGACCGCCGCGCGCCGCAGGTCGGCCAGCTTGCCTAGCGCCCACTCGACCTTCGCGGTCGCGATGCGCCTGCTTTCGGTCGCCGCCTTCGTGGTCCTGCGTTGCAAGGCACGCTCGGCATCGGCCAGTCGCTTGCGCTGCTTGAAGACCTCCTGCTCCAGCAGCGTCGCCTGCCCGCGGTCGTACTGTCCGATCCACGCCGCGATCCGGCGCTCCTCGTCCGTCTGCGGATCGGCGAACGCCGCGTCCATCGCCTTCGGAATCTTCAGCTTGGCGCCCTGCGCGCGGTCCCAGTACAGCCGCACGAACTCGGCGATGTCGATCACCGCGCCATAGGCACGGACGAACCTGGCGTAGTCGTGGCGGATCTGGGCGGAGTAGCACATGGGCGAGATGCTAATCCCTGGACCGTCGGCGCGGCTGCAACGGATTGCCGGGGCGCCTGACCGCAGGCGCGCCCGCCCTAGGACGCCGTCTCAGCCACCCTCTCGCGGGAACTTGCGGCGCCGTCCAGCGATGCCAGCAGATGGACCAGCACATTGATCGCGACGGGCTTGACCAGGTGGTGGTCGAACCCGGCGGCCAACGCCCGCTCGCGGTCGGCGGCCTGGCCCCAGCCGGTCAGTGCGATGAGCGGGACGCGGACACCCCGCGCCCGCAGCGCAATGGCGACGTCGTATCCGGTGATGCGCGGCATGCCGATGTCGAGTATCGCGACGTCCGGGTGGATGCGGTCGAACTGGGCCAGGGCGTCGGCGCCATCGTCGGCGACGTGCACGTCCGCGCCGAACAGGCGCAGCGCCTCGGCAAGACTGGTGCGGACATCGGAATTGTCTTCGGCCAACAACACCCGCAATGCAAGGGGCGTCGAGGCGTCGGCTGGATTGCCCGCGCCGGCCAGCGAAACGCCGGTGTCGACCAGTAACGGAAGTCGCAACGTGAAGACGCTTCCCTTGCCGGGGCCTTCACTGTTTCCATCGACCCAGCCGCCATGGAGGACGGCGAGCCGACGCGACAGCGCCAGCCCGATCCCAAGCCCGCCCTGTTGCGACGACCGCGCCCGGTCGCTGCGGGTGAACATCTCGAACAGATGTGGGATTTCCGCGGGCGCCATGCCCATCCCCGTATCGCTCACCGAGAGCGACAGCACGCCTGCGTCCACATGCGCGCGCAGCGTGATGTCGCCACCGGGCTTGGAATACTTCGCGGCATTGTTCAGCAGGTTCGCGAGGATCTGCGCCAGGCGGACGCGATCGGCCCGCAGGACCAGCGGGGATTCGGGAAGGTCGATGCACAGCCTGTGCTGGCCGGCGTCGATGTCAGGGCGCGCCGCTTCCACGGCGCTTTCCACCACCGTCGCCAGCGTGACCGGCTCCAGTTGCAACGACACGTTGCCGCGGGTGATGCGGGACACTTCCATCAGGTCGTCGACCAGGCGCACGAGGTGGTCGATCTGCCGCTCCATGATCGAGTGGATCCTGGCGTGCGGACCGTCCGCGCTGGTGGTGCGACGCAGGATCTCGATCCCGTTGCGCAACGGCGCCAGCGGATTGCGCAGCTCATGCGACAGCGTCGCCAGGAATTCGTCCTTGGCCCGGTCGGTCTCGGCCAGTCGGTCGGCATGGTCCCGCAGGATCTGCTCGGCGGCCTGCCGGTCGGTGACGTCGCGCGTCGTCCCCGCCACCGCCACTACGTCGCCGGCCGCATCGAGCACGGGGGCGAAGATGTAGTCGTAGATGCGCCGCCCGTTGGTGCCGGTGAACGGGATCTCGCCCCGGATCGGCGCTTTGGTCGATATCACCTGGGCCAGTTCGCGGTCGTGCATGTCGGCATGCCACTGCTCGTAGCCCAGGTCCATCCAGGTCTTGCCGCGCACGTCGTCGACGCCCCAGACTTTCAGCAGGGCGTCGTTGGCGTAGATGGCACGCAGGTCGGTGCCGAAGATGTAGACGAAGTCAGGTGTGTTGTTGAGCGCGGTCTCATAGATGCGGCGCTGGTGCTCGGACTGGGCCACGAGGCGCTCGGCATCCTCCTCGGCAAGCCTGTGCGCGGTGACGTCCCGGAAATACACCGCGATGCCTTCGGCCGCGGGATACGCCGTGACTTCGTACCAGCCATCCAGGCCCGGGTAGAAGGCCGTGAACCGGCTGGACCGCTGCTCGTTCATCGCCCGCCGGTAATGCTCCCCGAACGCACTGTCCTCCAGCCCCGGATACTTCTCCCAGATCACCAGACCCGCCAGCGACCCCGGCGCCTCCCTCAGGATCCGATGCGCTTCCGGATTGGCGTAGCTGACGCGCCATTGCCGGTCGAGGGTGATCACGCCCTCGTTCATCGCATCCAGGATGGCCATCGAGCCGTGGCGGCGCTCGGTCGCCGCATCCTGCGCCTGGTGGAGGATGTATTCCACCGCGCCCGCCTCGTCGAAGACCGGGCTGTTGACGACGGTCCAGTAACGCTCGACGAAGCGCCCGGTCGCGGGATCGAGCACGTCGAACCGCTGTGCGTGGTGGTCCGTCGTCCGGGTGCGCATGACCCGCTCGAAGGACGCCGCGAGCTTGGCCACGCCGCCCGGCGACTGCGGGGCGTCGGGAAAGAGCTCGAAATACGGGCGCCCCAGGGCATCGTCCGGATGCAGCGAGATCGCGCGCAACTGCCGGGTGATGGCGGCCACCGGAAACCCCGGGACGGCCCGCAGGAGCACCGAGTGGCCCTGCAGGTTTTCGAAGATGCGATTCAGGTCGCGCGGAGCCATGGGCCTGGGCAGAACTGCAGGGCGCATAGGGTATGCGAGAGCACGCGTCGCTCCCGTTCACGCCGCCTCTACATCGGCGGCGGCAAGGGACGGCCCGAAGCCGCCGCTACACTGCGTGTCCCGATTCCCCTTCGTTGCGCCATGGCCGCTCCGGTTCGCCTTGCAAGATGCGTCGCAGACCTGGCCCCGTGTTCACGCCTGGAGGCCGAGCAGTACGTCAAGGGCGGCTGGGTCTCGGTCGATGGACGCGTGGTCCGGGATCCGGGATCCGGTGTCGGGCGAAGTCGCCGTCATCGACCCGGCTGCACAACGGGAGGTCGTCGAACCGGCAACGGTGCTGTTGCACAAGCCGGTGGGCTTCGATGCCATCAGCGGCCGCAGGGTAGCCGCCGCGCTGGTCCAGCCGGACACGCGCTGGCCCGATGATCCTTCCGGCGTGCCCCTGCTCGAGCGCCACTTCCATCGCCTGACGCCGCTGGTGCCGCTGGATGCCGAGGCCAGCGGCCTGATGGTGCTGACCCAGGACGGCCGCGTGTGGCGACGGCTGACCGAAGACGGCGACGAGATCGAGCAGGAGTTCGTGGTCGAAGTCAGCGGCGACATCGCGCCCTATGGCCTGGCCCGGCTCAACCACGGCTTGCACTACAACGGCCGTGCGTTGCGGCCGTGCAAGGTCAGCTGGCAGAGCGAGATCCGCCTGCGCTTCGCACTCAAGGGCGTGCAGGGTGGGCAACTGCGCGACATGTGCGCGCAGGTCGGCCTGGACGTCGTGGCCATCCGCCGCATCCGCATCGGCAAGATTCCGCTGGGCAGGATGCCGGTCGGCGCGTGGCGCTACCTGCCGGTCGGCGAGCGCTTCTGAGCCCATCGCACGGGGCCGCGCGCCAGGCGTCCGCGCGAGCCACGCGAGACAGGATCGCGCTCCGCTGCCCCGGCAGGAACGGCTTCAACCGAGAGCGTCCCCGCAGGCGCCACGCACGCGCAGCGTCAGACCCTTGAGGAAGTTACGCAGCAGCTGGTCGCCGCAGGCACGGAAGTTGCCGTGCCCGGGCTGGCGGAACAGCGCCGACAGTTCCGGCTTCGACACCGGGAACCCGGCGTCCGCGAACACCTGGTGCATGTCCACGTCCTTCAACTCGAAGGCCACGCGCAGCTTCTTCAGCACCACGTTGTTGCTGATGCGTTTCTCCACCGGCCGCGCCGGCAGGCGCTCGTCCCTGCCGCGACGGTGGATGATCAGGCCGTCGAGAAAATGTGCCAGCACGTCGTCGCCGCAGGCCAGGTAGCCCGGCATGTCTTCACGCAACAGAAAGGCATGCACATCGTCCTTTGCGATGACGAAACCCGGATCGGCCAGCTGGACGATCTCCGCCACCTTCTGGTCGCTCAGGTCGAGCATGTAACGGATGCTGCGCAGGATGTCGTTGTTGATCATGGCTGCAACCGATGCCGGGAACAGCAAACTCTACCGATGGCGCGTCGATGAGGCCGCTCTTCATGCGCCTTGGCGATTGCGCCCGGGCGGGTCACTCGACCTCCGCGATGCAGCAGCTGCCGGACATGGACTGATTTTGGGCGCGCCTGGCACCCGATCCGGCGCGGGCCTTGCGTCCGCGTTGATGTGTCCTGGCTGGTGTCCGGTGGTTCAATAGACTGCCTGCTCAGCGGATGCGGCCGGCACAGACAAGGAGGCCGGGTGCATTACTGGCGCTCGCTTCACTGGCTGCAACCCCATGGCCACGTGCTTGATGAGGTTGAAACCTACCAGCGCAATGAAGGCGATCAGCACGAGCGGCAGCACTGCCTTGATCAGCAGCACCCATCCGGCCGTCTTCGCAAACGAACCAGCGGGCTGGCGACGACCTCTCGATCCACTACGAATCCGGTCTTCAGCCGCCAATAGCAAGCGATCGCCAACGTGGGCCGCCATCGACCCTGCCGTGGACCGCAGCTTGTCGTAGGAAGGCGCGCTTCGCCGTTCGCCTCGCGGCAAGCGACGCGAGACGCCGGCCTTGATCTGCGCCCATCGATTCGCGTTGTCCGCATCGCCTTCGGGCAAGCGCCACACGCAATGCAGGTGGTCAGGCAGGACCACGATTGCGAGTACTTCGAACGGCCGCACCGCATGCGTTGCGCGAAACGCTGCACGTAGCTCCACGATGTGCTCCACCAGCAATCGCCTGCGCCGTTCCAGCAAGTTGACCGTAAAGAAATAGGTCCCACCCGGCACCTTGGCACGACGATAGTTCGACATGCGAGGAGGCTGGCGCGCATCACCACGCCATGCCATCAGCCCCAACCGCGATGCCGCATAGGGATATCACCGACATCCAACGACGCATCGAGATTGAGCGCCGCGCACAGAAGGTGGGCCAGGGCCCACCCTACAAATCACGGACGGCCGTAGGGCGGGCTCAAGCCCGCCTTACGCGCGTTCAAGCCCGCCTTACGCGGGTTAGCCCGTAGCCGCGAAAAGGCAAAGGGCCGGGGTGACCAGGAGATCTTAATTACCTCCGTCCCCTTTCCTCTGCAAGGTTTCGATCACGGCCTGCAGGTGCGGAAAATCCACCGGCTTGACGAGATGCTGGTCAAATCCCGAGTCCAATGCACGTTGTCTGTCGTTGGGCTGGCCATACCCGGTCAGCGCAACGAGCTTTACGCCCGGCTTGCCTACGTTGCGCAGCCGCGAGGCCAACTCGTATCCATCCATTCCGGGCATGCCGATATCCAGCAGCGCCAACCGAGGCTCGAAGACGCGCGCGCACTCCAGCGCACCGGGACCATCGACCGCGACTTCGACCGTATAACCGGCCAAGCGCAATGCCTTGGCCAGTGTGTCCCGGGCGTCGGCATTGTCATCGACCAGCAGGATGCGTGCACCGGGTTGAAGCACCGGTGCCAGCCGTGGACCCGTCATTTTTTCAGGCATCACCTCTCCGCTCGCCAAGGGCAGCTCTACGACGAAACGGCTGCCCTTCCCGAGCCCCGCGCTATCGGCAAATACATGCCCCCCGTGGTGCTGCACGAGGTTGCGCACGATGGCCAGCCCCAGCCCGAGCCCGCCCCGTGCGCGATCGCTGCTGGTGCCCTGCTGCTCGAACAGGTCGAACACCCGCTCGAGCATGTCTGCCTCGATGCCAACGCCCTGGTCGATGACTTCAACCAGGACTTTGTCGTTGTGGATCGTCGACTGCACGCGAATGCTCGTGCCTTCGTCGCTGTACTTGGACGCGTTGGTAATGAGGTTTGCAAACACCTGGGCAAGCCGTGCGGGATCCGCGTCGACCCTCACGTGGCAGTCCGGCACGTCGATGCAGACATGCTGCCGCTTCTGCAAGACCAGCGGCTCGGCCGTCTCAAGCGCCGAACGCACCACCTCGACAAGTTCGATCCTTCGGCGCTGGAGCGTCAGCTTACCGCCGGCAATCCGCGCGACATCGAGCAAATCGTCCACCAGCCGCTGCATGTGGTCGACCTGACGCTGCATGATTGCCAATTCCGGGGTCCATTCGCCGCGCAATCGCAACACCTGCAGCACCGTCACCATGGGGGCCAGCGGATTGCGCAATTCGTGCCCAAGCATCGCCAGGAACTCGTCCTTCGCGCGGGCCGCTTTTTCCGCCTGGCCGCGGGCGGCCTCCAGACGACTCGCCTGCTGCGCCAGCTCACGCATCGTCATCTCCACTTTCGCGCGCGAAGCGTCAAGCGCCTTGGCAAGCGACGCGTACTGCGTCATCTCGAAGCGGGCGGCGGCGAGCTCACCCGTGGCGATGCTCAACTTCTGCTGCTCGTGTAGCGCCGCGCCCAACAACGGCAACATGCCCTGGACCTGCTCCAGGTCGCGACGCGCCACGGCGCCGCCCAGAAAGACCAACGCCGTAGCGCCATCACTGCAGGCCGATGCTGGTACCAGATCGGCGTGCGTCCCCGGCGCGACGACCTCGCCGTGGTGCGGGCCGGGGGTTCGACAGGCGTCGAGCAGCGTCCGCCACTCCTGCCTGCCCGGCAGCGTCTTGGGTCCGCCAGCAGCCGGCACGAACTTTCCCGAGTCCGCGCGCAGCGTGAACAGCAACAGCGCATCGGCGCCCATCGACACGGCGAATTGCCTCGCGCGGTCCGCGCGGCCGTCGACGGCCGCAAGTGCGGCGACGGACGCAATGGCATCTTGGACCCTCATTGCTAGCGCGACAGGACGAGTACGACCGCCGTGCAGTTATGGAAGCCGCTGAACTGGCCATCCGAGCGTGCGATCTGGCCATAGGTGTTGCAACCGACGAACGGTGCGCCGGTCAACCCTTCGCCAACCGAAGACAACTCCTTCCCGAATTCATCGCCAAGTCGCAGACGGGTCGCAACGCAGTCGAAGAAAAGCGCCGCGCCCGGCTCATGCGATTCGAGGGCCTCCACGGCCGACCGCGTGGCGCGAGCAGCCGCCATTGACGCGGATTCGCCCGTGGTCTTCATCAGGAATACCCGTGACTGCTCGGGGATTTCCGCGGCACAGTCCACCGAGCCATCCGCATTGACACTGAGCGGGACGCGCAACCGGTAGCCCTGCCCGGTGTCGATCCCGATGATGTTGTGCAGGAAGAACGGCATCGGGTTGTCGCGATCAAAAGACTGCCCCATCGCGGCGGCATGCTGCTCGAAGGCTTCAACCGCGGGCATTCCGTCAAGGCCGACCAGGCGCATGCCCTGCACTTCGGTGGCATGCATCGGATTCCCGGCGGGTATCCAGCCGTGCCCGACGCCGACTGCAATGGGCTTGTGCGACAGGATTTCCAGCGCCACCGCGGCATCACTGTAGACCTCGGTATCGAGAAAGACATGGGTCTTGCTGAACTTGGCATCGTCGCCCGCCCCACCTCCCGCAAGGAGATAGCTGCCGGACGTCAGCAACGTCAGTTCATCAACAAGTGCTTCGGCGTGGCCCGCCAATGCATCCGTCATGACGATGGCTGCTCGGTAGGGATGGCGGCCATCCAGTCCCCTGAAGTCGGCGACCATGTCGCGGGCGGCGGATCGGCCATCGCTGCTGATATGCCGCCCGAGGGTGGCGGTCAGCTTCATTTCCGCAGACCGGATTGCCAACGCGCTGGCAGTCCCCGTCCCGCGGTGGGCATGCGTGAACTCGCCCGCGGACGACGAGCCCATAAGAAGGTGCGGCGAGCAAAGGCGCTTGAGCTCGCCAAGCAGACGCGTGTAATCGAAGGCCGATGATGCAAACACGACGATTGCGTCTGGCGGGCCGTCCATGCCCGCATTGATCTGTCCAGCCAGATCTTGGGCAGCGCCCGCGGAATCTCCGCAGGCGGTGTGCACTGCTAACAGGTCTGTCATTTTTCCACCGCGTATTGGGGGAGGATCGCGACAATGCCGCCCGCCCGGTTGGGCATGTTATCCGGCGGCAGTCGGTCCACTCACATCGATTTAACAGAAATGCGGCGGACGCAGCCCACGCGCGCTCCCGCCCTGTTCGCGGCAACAAGGCATCCAAGGGGAGGGGAATTGCTCAGCTCAGCGACAGCTACTCCGCCAACGCCTTGACCAGGTCAAAGAGGTAATCGCGCCCCACGTAGACCGAGCGCACTTCAAGCCGCTCGTTGAGCCCGTGGGCGCCATTGCCGTCGGGATCGAACCACGCACCCGGCACGCCATAGGTCGGAATTCCAACCGCCGACAGGTAGAGCCCATCGGTCGCCCCCGTCGACATCGACGGGATCACCGGCACGCCGGGGAAGTACTTCGCGCTCAACGTTTCCATCGGGCCGATGATCGCCGGATCGAGTGCGGGCATCTTCGCCACCGGCTTGTCCTTGCGTGCCAGGTCGATCGAGATCTTCGGGTTGCCGATCACCTTGGCCAGCTCGCCCTGGATCTCCGCCGGCGTGTGCCCCGGGAAGATGCGGCAATTGACGTTGGCTTCCGTCCGCTGCGGCAGGGCATTCACCGCGTGGCCGCCGTCGATCATCGTCGCCACGCAGGTGGTGCGCAGCATCGAGTGGTAGCCCTTGTCGGTGTTGACCACCGCCGCCGCTTTGGCATCGTTGGGGTCCTTGGCCAGCGCGATCATGGCCGCGCCCAGGGCGTCCTTGCGCGCGGCGCCGGCGCGCTCGAAGAACACGCGGGTGGTGTCGCTGAACTGCTGCGGGAACTCGTGGTCGCGGATCTTCAGCAATGCGTCGGAGATGGCGTAGATCGCGTTGTCGCGCACGGGTTGCGAGCTGTGGCCGCCGGGGTTGGTGGCGACGAGCTTGTAGTCCTGGTAGAGCTTCTCGCCGACCTGGATCGACTGGTCGATGATGTGTCCCTTGCCGTCGGTGTCGCCGCCGCCGCCTTCATTGAGGGCGAAGGCCGCGTCGATCAGGTCGCGCTTGTTGTTGGCCAGGTACTTGGCGCCGTTGAACGCGGTGTCGGTCTCCTCGCCGCAGGTCAGCGCCATCTTGACCGTGCGCGCGGGTTTGTAGGCTGCCTGCTTGAAGCGGATCAGGGTGTCGGCCCACGTGGCCGCCATGAACTTGTCGTCGGCGATGCCGCGCGCGTAGTAGTAACCGTTCTCCTCGACCAGCTTGTACGGGTCGCGCACCCAGTCGGCGCGCTTGGCGGTGACGACGTCGATGTGGGCGAGCAGCAGGAGCGGTTTGAGCGTGTCCGAGGTGCCGGGATAGACGGCGACAATGCCGCCTTCCTTCGGGTGGTCGGGCACGGAGAACTGGGTGACCTGGTCGTCGCTGAAGCCCGCGGCCTTCAGCCGCGCCCCGATCTGCGCGGCGGCCTGGGTGCAGTCGCCGGTGGTGACCGAGGTGTCGGTCTCGACCAGCTCCTTGTAGAGGGAAAAGAACTGCTGCTGGTCGGGGCGCAACGCGGCCATCGTGCCGGTCGGCACCTGTCCCGCGGCCGGGCCTGCCACGAGCGCCGCAACCGCGAACGCCAGGATCGTTGATTTCATGACCTTCTCCATTGGGGAATTGTCCGGGAGACCGTTTCCGGGATGGATGCGAACGTGTCCCTGGCACCTTTATACCTCCGGCCGCCAAGCCGCCGCCTGGCGGATGTGCGGTTCCCGGCGGAGTCCGTGCCGCGGGTGGGCGTATAAGGAGGAACGGGCGCGTCAGGTCGCCCGGTCCGGGGGGGCCATGAGCGGGACGATGATGGCAAGCGCGCCACGCACGCGCGGCGCCCGCCTGCGCCAGCACACGATCGCGCTGGCACGGGTGGCACGCGAGGTATTGCAGTCGAGCCAGGGAGTCGAGGCCGCGTTCGCGGTGCTCGCGCCCATCGCCATGCAGACGCTGGGGCTGCAGCGACTGGTCCTGTGGCAGATGGACGGTGGCATGCTGACGTGCCTGCAGGCCAGCGGCTCGTCGCTGCTTCCCGCTCCCCGCCCCGGTCGGCAACGTGCGGTCAGCGACTGGCCCACGCCGGTACCCAACCGACGCCGCGACCAGCGCACGCCTGCCGACGTCCGGCGGGTGCACGATATCGCCGCGATCAAGAATCAGGCGTGGCGCGACGCTCTGCAGCAGGAAGGCGTTGGCGCGTACATCGATGCGCACCTGCACATCGATGGCGTTGCGTGGGCGCAACTGCAGTTCGAATCGGCGACACCGCGCTATTGGCACGCCGACGAAGCCGCCCTTGTGGGTTATTTCGGCGATGTGCTGTCGGTGGCGATGGATCGCGACCGGCGCCGCGATGCCGAGGCGCGGCTGCTCTACCTGGACCTGTACGACAACGTCAGCGGTGTTGCCAATCGCACCCTGTTCCATGCCTGCGTCTGCCAGTTGCTGATGCGGATGAAGCACCGGCCGCGACAGGCCGCGCTGCTGTTCCTCAGCATCGACCGCTTCTTCAACGTCAATGAGCTGCTCGGTGAAGCCGGCGGGGACAGCACGCTGGCGCTGCTGGCCGAGCGGATCAATGCGGCCACCCCGGATGAAGCGGTCGTGGCACGCGTGGAAAGCGACTGCTTTGGCGTGTTGCTGCCGCGCATCGCGGGTGAGTGGGAAGCGTTGGCGCTGGCGCAGCAGCTGTTGGACGTCATTGCCGAACCGCTGTCCCCGTCGCTGGATGTCAGCGCAAGCATCGGCATCGCCTTCTTCGGGCCTGTCGCCGAAACGGGCGTGCCGAGCGCCGAAGCGCTGCTGCGCAATGCGGACCTCGCCAGCAGGCAGGCCAAGCTCGAAGGCCGCAGTCGGGTCGAAGTCTTCGATGCGGAAAGCCACCGCAGCCTGGTCCAACGCCTGGCGATGGAGCGCGCGCTGCGCAATGCCGTGCGCGACGACCGCATCGAGGTCGCCTACCAGGCAGAGGTCAACCTGCTGACGGGCGAAGTCGCGGGCGCCGAGGCACTGGCACGCTGGCGCCTGGAGGATGGCCAGTTGCTGGCCGCAGGTGACTTCATCGACGTCGCCGAAGCCAGCGGCCTGATCGAGTCGATCGGCTACCGGGTGCTGGAGCGCGCCTGCGTCGAAGCCTGCCATTGGCCAACGCAGGACGATGGCACGCCACGGCTGTTGCGCGCGAACATTTCCGCGCGCCAGTTCGGCGAGCCAGGGCTGATCGACGGCGTGGGCGCGGCGCTGGCCGCCTCGGGGCTGCCGCCCGAGCGCCTGTGCCTTGAAATAACCGAAACCACGTTGATGCAGAGCGCCAGCGCCTCACTGACCACGCTGGAAGCCCTGCGCGCATTGGGCATCCGGCTGGCGATCGATGATTTCGGCACCGGCTATTCGTCGCTGGCCTACCTGCGGCGTTTCCCCGTGGACACGCTGAAGCTGGACAAGACGATGATCGACGACCTGGTCGGTGACCACAACGCGCTGGCGATCGTCTGTGCAGTCCGCGACCTGGCCCAGGCGCTGTCGCTGGAGGTCGTGGTCGAAGGCATCGAGCATGCCGAGCAGGACGCCATGCTGCGCGCGCTTGGCTTCACCAACGTGCAGGGTTTTTTCTACGCACGGCCCGAGCCGGCGGCGGACTTCGCGGCGCGATTGGCGCGGCCCGTCGTCAGGCGCGCGCTGGAGGCCGAAGCCACCTGACCCTCGCCGCGCGCGGACGTATCCGCGCCTGGGCGCCGGTCGTCCCGGCCGTTGTGCCGCGAACTCCAGGGTTCACGCTGCTGGATATCCCGGGCCATCCGCTGCCGTCGGCGCAGACACCGCGCGCCTGTGGGCTGCTGGAAGTGGGCACCCGTCCGGCAGCCCTGAGCAGCATGGCGCGGCCCCAAGCGCCTTCGCCGGCCGGCTCCGCCCCTGCCGCAGGTCCTGCCCGGGACCGGCTTAGGCACGGGCCTGCGTTGTGGATAAGGTTGGACCCGCAGGGGAGCAGCGACCACCGTGGCCACGACCGATCCGGACAGTCTGTTCCAGGGGCCCGTGCCACTGCTGTACGAGCGTTTCCTGGTGCCGTTGATCTTCCAGCCCTTCGCCGACGAACTGGCGGCGCGGGTGGTGGCCCTGGCGCCGGACCGGGTGCTGGAAATCGCCGCAGGCACGGGCGTGGTGACGCGCGCGCTGGCGGCGCGCCTGCCGGTGCAGGCCGCGCTCGTTGCCACCGACCTGAGCGAGTCGATGCTCGACGTGGCCCAGGCGCAGGGCACGGCGCGCGCGGTGACGTGGCGACAGGCCGATGCGATGCAGCTTCCGTTCGCAAACGGCTTCTTCGACGTCGTGGCATGTCAGTTCGGCGCGATGTTCTTTCCCGACAAGGCGCGGGCCTTCGCCGAAGTGCGGCGGGTGCTGGCGCCTGGGGGCGTGTTCGCCTTCAGCGTGTGGGATCGCATTGAAGACAACACATTCACCGACGTGGTCGTGCGGGCGATGGCGGGTTTGTTCCCGGATGACCCGCCGGGCTTCCTGGAACACATCCCGCACGGGTACCACGACAACAGCGTCATCCGGCGCGATCTGTCGGCCGCCGGATTCGGCGTCGACCCGACCATCGACATCGTCCGCCTCGCCAGCCGTGCCGGCAGTGCGGCGGAGGCGGCGGTGGCCTTGTGCCAGGGCACGCCGATGCGCAACGAAATCCAAGCGCGCGGCGGCGCCAGCGTGGGCATGGCCACCGAGGTGGCGGCGCGGGCGCTGGCGGCGCGGTTCGGGGAGGGTGCGATCGAGGGGACGATCCAGGCGCTGGTCGTGGTCGCGACGAAGTAGCGGCCGGCAGGCGTGGGGCGCCGCTGCGACGGTGAGCGACAAGCGCGAAGGCGATCGCGGCGGCATTGGCGGGACGATGGCTGCGGCGTGCGCCTGGTTTCCGGGGGTGGGAAGAGCTCGCGGCTGCAGCCACTCCTGCGAGGAACCGGGGGTCGCGGTGGCGCACCGGCTGTCCGGTCGGGCACCTATACTCCGCCCGTCCCCTGCACCCGCCAGTGGCGCCTTGCAGGCCGCGGGGAGGAGCGGGGACGGGCCTGCGACACCACACGGGGACGTGCGACTTGGAGACACCACGGCCGGCATCACGCGACTGGGGCGCACAGGGAGTGCTGCGCCTGGGTTTGCTGGGCGCAATGCTGCTGCTGGCGCTGGTGGCGTGGCCGCACGCCGGGCGCGCGCAATCCGTGCGCGTCGATGCGCAGGGGCTGGTCGGCATTGCGCCAGGCTCCGATGCCGGCAACGCCAGCGCTGCTCCGACACCCGCGCGCCTCTCCGATCCGGAGGTGCCGCTCGGTCGTTTTGCACGGGTACTCAATGAAACCCCCGGCCACCCGCTGACGCTGGCGCAGGCGCGCGCGCGACTGGCGGCGGGCGATTTCGAACCTTCGTCCGTCGCGGTGCCCAACCTGGGCAATCGCGCGCCGCCGCTGTGGGTACACCTGGACATCGACCATCGCGAAGGGGCGGCGCGCGCGTTTCGCATCTACGCGGTCGAAGCGTGGGCCGATCGCGCCGATGCCTGGCTGCTGACGCCCGGGGGCGGCATCGCGCAGTGGCAGGTGGGCGACGCGCGCTCGCCGTCGCGCTACCTGCGGCCGGGGCTCGGGTTCGGCTTCGATGCGGTGTTGCCGCCCGGCCACAGCGAGTTGTTCCTGCGCGCGGACAGCGTCGACTCCGCGGCGCTCGCCCTGCGGCTGGTGCCGCAGGCGGACGTGGGTGCGTTCGAAGGCGCGGCGCAGCACTGGCTCGGGCTGGTGCACGGCTTCCTGCTCGCGCTGGTGGTCACCTATGGGCTGCTGTGGCTGGCGCTGCGCGAGGCGAGCCTGCTGCGCTACGTGGCCTATGTCGGCAGCTACCTGTACATGCACCTGGCGTATTCGGGCATCGCTGCGCTGCATGCGTGGCGGGATGCGCCACGCGTCGCCAACTTCGCGATCCTGATCGGCATGGTGCTGTTTTCCAGCGCGGGACTGTGGTTCGCCCGCGAGTTCCTGGGCCTGGCACGCTGGGCGCCGAAGCTCGATCGCGCCATCGCGTGGATCGTGCGCATCGCACTGGTGGCGATGGCTCTGTGCGTGGCCGTCGGTGCCAAGCCGACCGCGGTGAGCCTGGCGTTCGCCTACATCATGTCGTTCACCGTGATCATGGTGGTGCTGGGCATCGCCGGCGTGCGGCAATCCCGCGAGCAGTCGCGGATCTTCCTGGTGGCGTCGCTGGCCAGCATGGCCGGCGCCTTCGTCACCACGCTGGCGGTGATGGGCGTGCTGCCGTTCTCGACCCTTACCTTCCGCGCGGTCGAAGTCGGCGTGATGCTCGAAGCCTCGATCTGGGCGCTCGCGCTGGGCCTGCGCCTGCGCCGAGTCCGCGAGGACCGCACGCATGCGATGCAGCTGGCGCAGCACGATCCACTGACCGGGCTGTGCAACCGGCGCGGCTTCCTCGACCGCGCCATGCCGCTGCATGCCGCGGCGATGCGCGATGGCACGCCGCTGTCGGTGATCCTGCTCGACATCGACCACTTCAAGGACATCAACGATCGCCACGGCCATGATGCCGGCGACTGCACGCTGGTGGCGATCGCGCACGAACTGCTGGAGCTGAGCCGGCGCGAGGACATCCTCTGCCGCTGGGGCGGCGAGGAGTTCCTCGTGCTGCTGCCCGGCGTCGCCCGCGGCGCGGCCATGGACTACGCCGAACGCCTGCGCGCGGCGACCGAAGGCATGGTGGTCGAACTGGCCAGTGGTGCCGCGATCGTGGTCACCGCGAGCTTCGGCGTCGCCGGCGCGGCGCAGTCGTCGAGCCTGGAAGCGATGCTGCGCGATGCCGACACCGCGCTGTATGCCGCCAAGCTGGCGGGCCGCAACCGGGTCGAGGGTGCGCGCGAAGCGGCATTGGCCTGAAGGCGAATCACCAGCGACGACCCGCATCGATCGCCTGCTGCATCACGCCGCGATCGCGCAAGCGGCAGGGTGCGGTGTGCGCTTGCTCGCGCAAATGCGCTGGTCAGTGCGGCTCTTTCGGCACCGCGCGATACCCGGCGGTCTCGAGTTCTTCGCGTTCGGTGAGCGCGGACAGCGCCAGCCGGACGCCCGGTTGCAGATCGGCCGCGGTGATCGCCTGGTGGCCCAGCGCCTGGCCGCAGGCGATGGTGCTGACCCCTGCGCGCTGCAGTTGCGCGAGCAGCGCGGCATCGGGATTGGGGCGATGGAAGCGTGCGCGATATTGCCCATCGCCCAGCGCGACTTCGACGCCGTGGCCGTACAGCAGCAGGGCCATGTGCACCTTGTCCGCGGGCACGCCGGCCGCCGCATAGAGGTTCAGGATTTTTGCCGCGGTCTGCAGCCGGATACTGTGGCCGGAGCGGTCGCGCTCGGCGCTGTCGATGTCGACCAGCAGGCGGTGGTCGGCGGTGGCCGAGGGCAGCAGCGCGCCGGGGCTGACCGGCAGGATGCCGCCGGCGCCATGGATCCGCGGAAATTCCAGCCGCGGATCGGGCTGTCGATGCTGCCAGCGCACCAGCAGCACGAACGCCGTCGCCGCGACCAGGGCCATCAGCACCAGCAGCCACGACAGGCGCCGCCGTCGCCTGCCCACACCATCGGGCTGGTCAGTTGCATCGGAGATGCCACGTGGCATCTCGCTGCTGCGGGTACTCATCGGGTCACCATCGGGTACGAGTGTCGGAAAGGCGCGGTGAAACCGGGGCAATGCCCGCGCGATGTCGTTGAACGGCCTCCATCAGAACGCGAACTGCGCCCACAGGCCGGCTTCGTTGGCCGAAGCACGCTCGCCGCTGCGGTCGCGCAGCCGCTGGTGTTTCCACGCGGCGGCCACCAGCAGCTTCGGCGACACCCGCCATTCGATGCCGGCGTTGCTGTAACGGTCGTGGCGCGAAGGATCCAGTTGCGCGCTGGTCGAAGTATCATCGTGGCGCGCGAACAGCGTCCAGCGCTCGGACAGCTTCGCGCTCGCCCACGTCGACCAGCCATGCGCGCCGTCCGACAGCGGCGAGCGCAACTGCGTCCAGTCGCGGCTCTCGAACCACTGCGCGCCGAGGCGGTAACGCGGCCCGGCGTAGGCGGCCAACGCGTCCCAGCGGCGCGCGGTATGGGTCAACGCCTGCGTGTCGTCGTCCAGCCCCAGCTGGCCGTCGTAGCCGCCGACCGCGATGACGCTGTGCTCGCTGGGCTGCCAGCCCAGGCGCGCTTCGACGTCGGGCCGGTTACCGGTGCGCGGGCGCTTGTAGCTGGAGCCGGTGACAACGGACACCGCGTAATCCAGCCGCGGCCCATCCGCGGGGGCTCCCTGCACATGCACGCCCCAATCGGCGGTGGACGCGAACTTCAGCCGGCTGACCAGCTCGTTGTCGACATAGCGGAAGCCGTACCACTGGTTCGCCATCGCCGCCCACGGCATGTCCGCGGCGCCCACGCGCAATACGAATGCCTTGCTGAAGGCACCTTGCACGTAGGCATGCTTGATCCAGACGTCGGTGGGATCGCTCTCGCCACGCAGCCAGTTGACGTCGGTGGTGAGGTGCGCGGACCAGACCGGGCTGAAACGATGGTCGATGTCGAAGTACAGGCGCGTGAGATCCACGCCGGTGCTGTCGTCGTCGACGCCATCGCGGGTGGTCGACAGGTGGGTCGCATCGATGAAGACCTTGCCGCCGAACGTCGTCTCGCCGATCGCGGTCTCCGCCGCGTGCGCGGTCGAAACGATGCCGGCCAGGCCCGCAAGCAACAGGATGCCGCTGCATGACCTCCGCATCGGCGACATCAGCGACGCCCAGCCGGTGCCGAGCCGAGCAGGTGCCCGTTGACGGTCGTGCCGTACAGCGACTGCGGCGTGTCGTGGAACTGCTTGCGCGTGGCGGCGAGGTCGCCGGTGTAACGCGGATCCTGCGGGCGCTCGTGCGCATCCATGAACATCGCCACGTCCAGTGCGTCCTGGTCGCTCAGCGTGCCGCCACGGCTGAACGGCATGTTGGCCTTGATGAAGGCGGCGGCGTTGTCCAGCTGGTGCATGCCGGCGCCCCAGTTGAACGAGTCCGGCCCCCACAGCGGCGGGAAGACGTAACGCCCGGCGACTTTCTGCCCCTGCCCGTCGCTGCCGTGGCAGAGCACGCAGTTGTGTTCGAAGACGGTCTGCCCACGCGCGTAGTCCGGCGGCTGCGCGGCCTTGAGCTTGCCCTTGGGATAGCCGGCGCCGGCGAGCTTGACGCCGACCGGCGCACCGGTGGCCATCCAGAACGAATACGCCTCCAGCGCGCGGATCTCTTCGCTGTCCAGCGGCGGCGGCGTGCCGTTCATGCTGTAGCGGAAGCAACCCTGCAGGCGCTGGCCGTAATCGTTGACCTCGCCGGTCTTCTTGCGGAATTGCGGATACACGCCATAGGCGCCCCACAGCGGCGCCGAATCAGGACGGCGGCCGGCGTCGAGATGGCAGTTGGCGCAGGTCAGGCCATTGCCGACGAACTTGGGCGCGGCATCGGGCGTGTGCACGAAGATCTCGCGCCCGCGCCGGACCAGGTCACCGAACGGGCCTTCGGGAATCGCGTCATCGGCCGGCGGCGTGAACGAGGTGGCGACCGTGGCCGCTGTCGCGGGCGGTGTCGGTGTTGCCGGCGATGCAGGCATGGCCGTTGCCTGCGGTTGCGCTGCGCCGGTTGACGACGGCGGTGCCGGCTCCCTGCCGCAACCCGCGACGACGAGGCTGGCGGCGCACAGCGCCAGGATCATCTTCATCGCGCGGTCTCCGGCAGGCGCGCAGGTTGCGCGGCGAACCAGGCCGACACCGCCTGGATGTCGGCATCGCTCAACGCACTGCTGATGTGCTGCATCAATTGCAACGGGTCGTTCCTGCGCGTGCCCTGCTTCCAGGCATGCAACTGCGCCGACAGGTACGCCGCCGGTTGCCCGGCCAGCGGCGGGAAGCCGGAGCCCACGCCGACGCCGCCAGGTCCATGGCACTGCACGCAACCAGGCACCTGTTGCGACCAGCGGCCCTGCAACGCCAGGCGCGCACCCGGTGCATCGCCGGCGCCGGCCTTGCCGGGCACGGCACCGGCTCCGGTGGGCAACTGCGCGTAATACATCGCGATCTCCGCGCGCTCATCATCGTCCAGCGCCTTGGCGATCGGCTGCATGACCGGGTTGTCGCGCGTACCGCTCGCGAAGGCATCCAGCTGCGCCTGCAGGTAGTGGGCATCGAGGCCCGCCAGACGCGGAAATGCGGAACCCGCCTGGCCCCTGCCGTCGGCGCCGTGGCAACCCTGGCAGGCCATGGCGCCATGGCCGTTGCCCTGCGCGGCGATGGCGGATGGCGCAGTCGCCGCAGCGGCGATACCGGCCCACGCCAGCAACACGGCGCCGCAAGGCATGGCTGCCGACAGGGTTCGATTGCTCATGGAACGCCCCGCGAAAAGGTCGCGGGGACAGTAGGCAGCCGAAAGTCGCCGCCTTGTGAAACCGGAGCATGCACGGTTGCCGGGGAGCGTTGTCGACGCAACCCGATCGCGGCCATTAGCGACTTCTTCACACGCATTCATGGCAACGGCGCGACCATACGCGTTGGCATCATCGGAAGGAGTCTGGCTCAGTGAACTTCAAGATCACGCTTACAGCAGCGGCGTGCGCGCTGGCATTGGCCGCATGCGGCAATCATGAAACCCCGACGGACGATACCGGCACGTCGACCGCGGCACCGGCCGAAACCACGACAGAAGCGACCACGCCGGCGCCGGCAACGACCGTCGCGGGCGCCATGGAATCGACCATGCCTGCGTCCAATGCTTCGACCGGCACGGCGATGCCTGCAGCCACCGCCGGCAGCGACAAACCCGCCGCCGTGGTGGAGAACTGCTCCACCCAGATCGACGGCACCGACGCGATGCAGTTCGATGTCGGCTCGATCGCGATCCCGGCGTCGTGCAGCAAGTTCACCATCACCCTCAAGCACACCGGCACGATGCCAGTGGCGGCGATGGGCCATAACGTGGTGATCGCCGAGGCCGGCGACATGGCGGGCGTGCTTGCCGACGGCATCGGCGCTGGCGTCGCCAACGACTATGTCAAGCCGGGCGACGCGCGCATCGTGGCCCACACCAAGCTCGTCGGCGGCGGCGAGAGCACGACCGTCAGTTTCGATCCGGCCAAGCTCAAGGACGGTGGGCCGTATGAGTTCTTCTGCAGCTTCCCGGGCCACGCCACGGTCATGAAGGGCAGCATCAGCGTCGGCTGATGCGTGAGGTCGGCGGCCCGGGTGGCCGCCCGCCTTCTGGATTGCGAAGTTCGCCAGCACGGCTGTGCTGGCGTCGGCATGGCGCGTTTGCCGCTAGGCGCAGTGCCCGCAGCAGGTGCTGCCGCCACTGATGTGCACGTCCTTCTCCATCGGTTGCGCCGGGCAACCGATGCGCGCCAGCGCATCGATGACTTGCGCCGCGGTCGCCGTGCCGACCACTTCGAGCCTGCCGCGATTGGGATCCAGGGCGATCCGCACATCGCCGTGCCGCGGGCGCAGCATGGCGGCCAGCGTCGCGGCCAGCGTTTCGCCGTCGCGGATGGGGGAAGTCAGTTCGAATTGCATTGCCGGTCCTCAAAAGGCCGGCATCGACCGGCACGCAAACGATGCCGGGCGCGGGAGGGTCACGCCTTGACCCGGGTCAATCCGGCGACGAAAACCAGCGGTAACGATCTGGCGCTGCACTGACCCGCGCGGCGAGATGCTTCGCGGCGCGGATGTTTTCCAGGCCCGCTTCTCTCAGTCACGCCAGAGGTTGCGCGCCGCCGCGGCTGCGGCCTGGAGGACGCCGATGTAGTCCCCGTGGCTCCTGGGTGCCTGGCCGGCAACGGTCTCCAGCCCCTCGATATACGATTTCACCAGCACCGCCGCGTTGTACTGGTCGCTCAGCTCGCGCATGGTCTTGGCCACGGAATCGCGCACGTGCCAGTCGACGTTGACGCCTTTCTGGGCTTCATTGGCAAGGTCGACGATACGCAGCAGATGCGGCGTCACCAGACCGACGACAGTGGCGCTCATGCTCTTCTTCCAGCTTTCGACAGGCCGCAAGGCTAGCCTAGTTGGACGCCACCTGTGGCGTGGGAAGGGGCGGTTTGCACGGACCCCCGCGCTGCCCGCAACCTTGGGGTGTCAGCGCGGTGTGGCCCGGAAACAAACCCGGGCTTTTTTTTGGGACGGGCGTCAAATGTGGCGCAGGAAATCGCGCTACCGACGCTTCGCGATGCGTCGAAAGCCCCGCAACCGGGCTCTCGGGAAAGTCGACGATGCCCCGTTTCCCAGGGCCAGAAAAGTGCGCTCCGACCCTGTTTCGGTTCAGTGCGTCAATCCGTTCTGCCCAATCGCGCGACTCTGCGCGAACTCCGGGAAGGTCTCTGCAATCGACGCCTCATCCGGCAGGATGTAGAACACCCCGCCCCGCTCGAACGTCGGACGGACGACCTGCTCGTAAAACTCCGGCGCGACGTTGATGCAACCGTGGGTGATGCGGTTGTCGTCCGGAGAAGGCGATGCAAGGCGTTTGGCGCGTTTCTCGGCCGGCACGCCAGTCGCGGTCGGGTGGATCGAAACCGCGGAATCGTAGTCCACCCAGAGCACGCGCCCGGCGTCGACGGACGGACCGTAACCGCCCACGAAGCGACCCGCAGGCGTCGTGCGATCCCGACCCGGAATTTCGCGAAGCGCGAGTCCGGCGACGCCGGGGGCCGAATGGTCGCCGATCGCCGAGCCAAACAGTCCAGGCGCCGCGCCGCGCAGCCTGCCGTCACCGCCGAACACCAACACCTGTGCGGCGGCCTTGTCGATAACCGCGAACGGATAGCCTTGGTTGTCCTTGCTCGAGACAACCCAACCTGCAAGCTCGACCACGGTGCTGGAGACATTTTGACCCGGCGGAAGCTGGTCGACGGCGGCGACCGGCGGCGCGGTGGCCTCCTCGGCGCTGGCCACGCCTGAACTCGCGAAGGCCAACGACAGCGCCAGCGCAACGCCCCGGATCGCAGGGTGTGTGCACGTACGGATGGGACGACTCCTTGGAACGAAGACCCGGCGAAGGGTAACGCCCGGTGGCCAGCAAAGGCCACCGGACGCGTCAGGCCGGTCGTCGCAGAGGGTGCAAGCGCGACTAACCGCGCGGCTTGCGGCCCGGGGCCGCTTCCAGCTGCTGGACGCGGCCTTCGATGGCATCCAGGCGCTGGTTGGCCTGCTGTGCGGACTGATTGGCGGCGTCGGCGCTCTGGGCGGCGCTCTGCACCTTGGTGTCGAGCTGGTCCAGGCGCGAATTGACCCGCGCGAAATCGTCATCGTAGGTGGCGCAGGCGGACAGGCCGGAGGCGGCGACGATCGCCACGGCGAGAAGGCGCGCCATCGCCCGATGTTGTTTGGTCAGAGACATTTCCAATCTCCTTTCGTCTGATGTCGGAAATTGAGCGGCCTGCTTGCCGGCTCCTTGGCCCGCCTTCAGGTCACGTTTGAATACGTCCCTGAGCGTGAAGAGGATGTGGCGACGAGGGACGTCGCGGCTTGAAACCCAAGCAGCGCCTGGGTCTTCAGCCCGCGAGCGGGAACGCTGCGTGGATCAACCCCCATCCCGCCAATGTGGGAGTGGCCGCGGTTCACGACGCCAAGCGCGCCAGGGCCGAATCGACACGGTAGTGCGAACCCAGGGATGCGCGACGGGCCAGCGCGGCATCGAGCAGTCGGTGGGCCACCGCGGCCTGCCACCCATCGGCGGACCAGGGCGCGCAACTGCGGATGGCTCGCTCCAGGTCGGCGGCAGAACGCTCCGGTCCGGCCGCCTGCCACAACAGTGCGCGCAGTTCGGCCAGCGGCGTCGGCGACAGCGCGTTGCCGCGCGCGACCCAGTTCGAGCGGCCGCGCGAGACTGTCTGGAGATCGGCGGCAGCCAGCAGCGCACCGAGACGGCGCCCGCACAGCACGCCCTCCAGCAGCGAATTGCTGGCCAGCCGGTTGGCGCCATGCACGCCGTTGCAGGCCACCTCGCCCACGGCATGCAGGCCCGGCAGGCCGGTGCGGCCATCGGCATCCACGGCCAGGCCACCCATATGGAAATGCGCCACGGCGGTGACCGGAATGGCATCGCGGCGCGGATCGATGCCCCGCGCGAGGCAGGCAGCCAGGACCGTCGGGAACCGCACCGTCCAGTCGCCTCGCACATCGCCGGCGTCCAGCCAAACGCGGCCGCCATCGCGGCGCGCCTGCCAGACGCGACGGGAAACCACGTCGCGCGGCGCGAGGTCACCCTGCGGGTGCAACCCGGTCATCAGCGGCCGTCCGGCGGCATCGCGCAGGCGCGCGCCGGCGCCGCGCAACGCCTCGGTCACCAGCGGCAGGCAATGGCCGCCGGGCACGTCGAGTGCGGTCGGGTGGAACTGCACGAACTCCAGGTCGCGCGCCGGCGCGCCGGCCGCAAGCCCCAATGCCAGCCCACTGCCTTCGGCGCCTGGCGGGTTGCTGGTGCGCGCGAACAGCGCACCGATGCCGCCAGTCGCGAGCACCACGGCGGCCGCCTGCATTTCATGTCGCTGACCGCGCGCATCGCACACGCGCACCCCACGCACCACGCCATCGCGCAGCAACAGCGCGTCCACGTCGACGCCACCGTGCCACTGGACATGTCCGGCCTGTTGCACCCGCCGATGCAGCGCGCGCACCAGCGCCGCACCGCTGGCATCGCCTCCGGCATGCACGATGCGCGCGGCGCCATGGCCACCTTCGCGCCCCAATTGCAGGCGACCGTCGCCATCGCGGTCGAACGCCACGCCCTGCCGCTCGAGCCACGCAATCGCTGCCGGTGCCTGCGCGCAGAGCCAGCGCACCATCGCGGCATCGTTGTGATGGGCCCCGGCCGCCAGGGTGTCGGCGGCGTGCGCGGCGGGATGGTCCGGCGCTTGCAGCGCGGCGGCGATGCCGCCCTGCGCCAGCGCGCTGGCCGTTCCATCCCCGTCGTGCCGGCGGCACAGCAGGCGCACCGGCGCCGGTGCCGCGGCCAGCGCGGTGACCAATCCGGCGACGCCGCTGCCCACCACGATGATCGGCGCGCGTGCCCGCATCAGACGGTTTCGCGCCGGCCCACCGCCAGCATGCGTTGCAACGCCGCACGCGCACGGTCGGCGATGTCGGCAGGGATTTCGATGGCGTGCTTGAAGTCGCGCAGCGCCGCGTAAATGCCCGGCAGCGTGATGCGCTGCATGTGCGGGCACAGGTTGCAGGGCTTGATGAACTGGGTGGCGGGAAAGCGCACCCGCAGGTTGTCGGCCATCGAGCATTCGGTGATCAGCGCGACGCGTGCCGGCTGCTCGCGTTCCAGCCAGTTGCCCATGGCCGTGGTGGAACCGACGAAATCCGCTTCGGCCAGCACCTCCGGCGGGCATTCGGGATGCGCGACGAGCTTGGCATCGAAGCGTTCGCGTGCGTGGCGCGCCTGCTGCGCGGTGAACGTCTCGTGGACCTCGCAGTGGCCGTGCCAAAGCACCAGTTGGACACGGGTCTGGCTGGCGACGTGGCGGCCGAGGAATTCGTCGGGCAGGAAGATCACCCGCCCCGCGCCCATCGCCTCGACCACCTGCACCGCGTTGGCCGAGGTGCAGATCGCATCGGACTCGGCCTTCACTGCCGCGGACGTGTTGGCATAGCTCACGACTGGCACGCCCGGATGCCGCGCACGCAGCGCGCGCACGTCGTCGGCGGTGATCGAGGACGCCAGCGAGCAGCCCGCCTCGAGGTCGGGAATCAGCACGGTCTTGTGCGGCGCCAGGATCTTCGCGCTCTCGGCCATGAAGTGGACCCCGCACAGCACGATCAGCTCGGCGTCGCAATCGGCGGCCGCCTGCGCCAGTCCGAGCGAATCACCGGTGACGTCGGCCACGCCATGGAAGATCTCCGGCGATTGATAGCTGTGCGCCATGATCACCGCGCCGCGCTGGCGCTTGAGCCGGTTGATCGCGTCGATCCACGGCAGGTGCAGCGGCCATTCCAGGCACGGCACCAGTGGCTCCAGCCGCGTGGTGAGTTCGGCGTAGTCGTCTTCGAGCCCGTCGCGCCATACAGGTGCGGGCAAGGAGTCGGAATCGTTCATGGGGGATCGCCTGCGCAATGGAGGGTCAGGTGGCTTTGCCGGTGGGTAGCCGTGTTCGCTCGCGGTGACCCGCCGTTGGTGACCCTCCGGCGGCGAATCCGGGACGCAAGCGTGGTCGCATGGTTCACATCCGGGCATCTCAACAGCCGCCCGGCGGCAGTGCGCTGATCTGGGTCAAACCGAAGCAACGCGCGGGTGCCCCTGATCGACTACGACCCGCCTGCACGCCTGCCTGGGCACCGGCGTTCGGGGCCCGATTGCCTTGCACTGCCCGCGTCAGTCGGGGAAGCGAAACCCCAGCGCCCCGGCCAGCGCGCGTTGGTGCGCCGGCAAGGTGTCGACCCGCGGCCGGGCGTGCGCCAATGCCACCGTCGCGAACTCCCGGCGCATCCGGTAACGCGAGCGCAAACGGTCGAACGCCGCGGCACGCGCATGCTCCGGCACGGCGAGCGTGCCTCGGAAGGCGGTGTCATCGTCGATCACGTTGTGGACCGCGCGGACGAGGTCCAGGGCGGAGGTCGGTGCCATGCGCGCCAGGTCCAGCACCTGGCGGGCGGATTCCGGAACGAGCGCCGGCAACGAGATCGAAGGTGCCTGCCCGAGGAACGCGCAGAACGCTTCGTACAGCATCCAGGTGCCGCGCAGCTTGCCGTCGTACGAATACCCGGCGACATGCGGCGTGGCGATGGCCACCCGCTCGACTAGGGCGGTGTCCACCCGCGGCTCGCCTTCCCAGACGTCGAGCACGGCCAGCAGGTCGCCGCGTCGCTCCAGCGCCGCCAGCAGTGCGCGGCCATCGACGACCGCGCCGCGCGCGGTGTTGACCAGGATCGCCCCCGGCTTCAGGCGCGCGAGAAACGCGGCGTCCGCCAGGTGCACGGTGGGATGCGCTCCGCCGTGTTCGAGCGGCGTATGCATGCTGACGATGTCGCAATCAGCGATCGCCTCCATCCCGACCAGTCCGGCATGGCCCCGTGCTGCCAGCGGCGGATCGCACGCCAGCACGGCCAGACCCATCGATTGCAGGCGCTGCCGCAGGCGCGAGCCGACATTGCCCAGGCCGACGATGCCCACGCGTTTGCCGGCGAGCTCGAAGCCGCGGCGGTCGGCCAGTTCCAGCAGGCAGCTGCAGACATGGTCCACGACCGACATCGCATTGCATCCGGGCGCGCTGGCGAAGCGGATGTCGCGGCGCCGCAGGTAGGCCAGGTCGACATGATCCACGCCGATCGTGGCCGAACCGACGAAGGCCACGCGCGACCCGCGCAACAGGTCTTCATCGACGCGCGTGATCGAACGCACCAGCAGCGCGTCGGCGTCTCGCACGTCGTTCCGTGCCAGGCCGCGACCCGGCCTGGCCACCACCTCGCCGAAGCCGGCGAACAGTTCCCGCGCCAGCGGCATGTCTTCATCGACGAGGATCTTCATTGGCGCGCGAAAAGAAAAGTGGGATTCATGCAACAGGCATCGTCCAGTCGATCGCCGCTAGCGGGAGACCCACTGGCGTGCCCTGCCCTCGTGAGCGGCCGTCAGCCCGGCGACGATGCTGCGGCGGAATGCGGGCAGCCGCGCGCCCAGCCCCAGCGCCAGCTTGCGCAGCACCTGCGCCGGCGGTCGGTCGTCGGTGTACAGGCCGGCCAGCAGTTGCGTGGCCATGTAGAGCGGCAGCGTGGCCGCGCGATGGCGGCGTTCGTAACGGCGCAGCACGTCCATGCTCCAGATCGGGCGCCCCGTCGCCAGCGCCGTACGCAATTCGCGCGCGAGCGTGTCCTGCCCCAGCAGGCCGAAGTTGAACCCGTGCGCCGTGACCGGATGCATGCCCACCGCCGCATCGCCCACGAGCGCAACGCGGTCGGCGACGAAGCGCCGCGCATACACGCCTACCAGCGGGTAGGCACAGCGCGGCCCGTCGACATCCATGATCCCCAGGCGCTGGCCGAAGCGCGCGGCCATCTCCACCCCCAGCGCCGCGTCGTCCAGCGCCAGCAACGCCTGCATCTGCATCGGCGACAGCGTCACCACCACGGATGAGACGTGCGGGTCGTGCAGCGGCAGCAGGGCCAGCGTCTGCCCATGGTCGAACCATTCCCAGGCAACCTGATCGTGCGCGACCGCATGGCGCATCCGCACCACCAGCATGGTCTTGCCGAAGTCGTGCATGCGCGCACCGATCCCGAGCGCACGACGCGTCTCCGAGTGCCGGCTGTCGGCGGCCACCAGCAAGTGCGCACGCAGCGCCCGGCCATCGTCCAGGTCCACCTGCGCACCGCCTGCCTCCGTCCGGGCGGACACCACCCGCGTGCCCGCCAGCAGGCGCACGTCGGGCAAGGGCGCCACCTCGTCGAAAGCCGCTCGGCGGATCGAATGGTTGGGCAGCATCCAGCCCAACTGCTGCGCCCCGGCCAGGGCCGGACGGAAGGCCAGCCCGTCGGTGTCGTTGCCGTCGAGCACCAGCGCCTCGCGCAGCACGCCGATCTCGTCCGCACGCAACCGATCCCAGAGACCCAGCGCCTGCAGCAAGCGCTGCGATCGATGGGTGATCGCGATCTCCCGCCCGTCGTCCGCGGGCGACGCCAGGGCCGCCTCGGCCTGCCGTTCCACCAGCGCGATGCGCAACCCACTGCCGGCCAGCGAGCGCGCCAGGCACAATCCCGCCGGCCCGGCCCCTACCACCACGACGTCGAAGTCCATGCGCCCGCCCTCCTGGAGTTGGAGGGCGCAGGCTAGGCATGCCGCGCGCGGACCGCGTTGATGCCGGTCAAGCCGGGTGGGGATTGCTGTGCATGGTCGATACACTGCGTGGCCCGATTCCACCGACTCCGGTTGAGATGCCCGATCACGTTCGCCTGGCCAAACGCGTTGCCGATCTTGCCCGCTGTTCGCGCATCGAGGCCGAGCAATACATCAAGGGCGGCTGGGTGTCCGTCGATGGACGCGTGACGGAAGATCCGGCGCATCCGGTGTCGGGCGAACTCGTCGCGATCGACCCCACCGCCCAACTGGAGACGGTCGAGCCGGCAACGGTCCTGCTGCACAAGCCGGTCGGCTACGACACGATCAGCGGCCGCAAGGTCGCGGCAGGATTGGTGCAACCCGAAACACGCTGGCCGGACGATCCGTCGGGCGTGCACCTGCTCGAACGCCACTTCCATCGCCTGACGCCGCTGGTGCCGCTGGATGCCGAGGCCAGCGGCCTGATGGTGCTGACGCAGGACGGCCGCGTATGGCGCCGGCTGACCGAAGACGGCGACGAGATCGAACAGGAATTCGTGGTCGAGGTCAGCGGCGACATCGCGCCCTATGGGCTGCACAAGCTCAACCACGGCCTGCACTACAACGGACGGCCGCTGCGGGCGTGCAAGGTCAGCTGGCAGAACGAGGTCCGCCTGCGTTTCGCGCTCAAGGGCGTGCAAGGCGGCCAACTGCGCGCCATGTGTGCGCAGGTGGGGCTGGATGTGGTGGCGATCCGACGCATCCGCATCGGCAAGGTTCCGCTGGCCAGGATGCCGGACGGCATGTGGCGCTACCTGCCGGTCGGCGAACGTTTCTAGGGCACGCCCGACTCAGGCGCCGCGCACGCGCAGCGTCAGGCCCTTGAGGAAATTACGCAGCAACTGGTCACCGCACTTGCGGAAGTTCTTGTGCCCGGGCTGGCGGAACAACGCCGACAGCTCCGGCCTGGACACCGGGAATCCCGCATCCGCGAACACCTGGTGCATGTCGGAGTCCTTGAGCTCGAACGCGACCCGCAGCTTCTTCAACACCACGTTGTTGCTGATGCGCTTCTCCACCGGTCGTAACGGCAGGCCTTCATCCCTGCCACGACGATGCACGATCAGCCCATCGAGGACATGCGCCAGCACGTCGTCACTGCACATGGCGTAGCCCGGCTCGTCCTCCTTCAGCAGGAAGGCGTGCACATCGTCCTTGTCGATGGGGAATGCTGGATCTGCAAGGCGCGCGATCTCGACCACCTTGTTGTCGCTCAGGTCGAGCATGTAACGGATGCTGCGCAGGACGTCGTTGTTGATCATCGGATGCGCCGTCAGTACGTGCCCATGTAGTCTTTCTTGCCGATCTCGACACCGCCGTGGCGCAACAGGTCGTACGCCGTGGTGACATGGAAGAAGAACTGCGGCAGCCCGTACGCCAGCAGATAGGCCTGGCCGCCAATCCTGCGTTCCTTCGGCGTTCCGGGACGCAACACGAGCTCGCGTTGTTCGCTGCCTTCGAACCGCGCCGCGTCCAGGCCGCCGATGAACGCCAGCGTCGCCGCGATCCGCTGCTGCAGATCGGCGAAGGTCTGGTCGCCGCCTTCGTACGCCGGGACCTCCGCGCCCGCAAGCCGCGCCGACACGCTGGTGGCGAAGTCGCAGGCGATCTGCACCTGGCGGGTCAACGGGAACATGTCGGGGAACAAGCGCGACTGCAGCAGCGCGACGGGATCGATCTTGCGCTCGGTGGCGTGGGTTTCGGCTTTGGCCAGGACATTGCCAAGCGCGGTGAGCATCTGCTGGAAGACGGGGACGGATGCGGTGTGCATCGAGAGGGACATGGCAGATCCGCTGTCGGGGGGGAAGCGCATGGTAGCCCGCAAGCCGACCAGTGGCGTTGATCGTTGCCAACACCGCACAGCGCGGAAATGCTTGATGACTTCCGGACCCTTCAGTTCGTGGGGCTGTTGTTGATCGCGCCTTGGATTCCCCGCAGCGGCGGCCGCGGCCGGAGGGCGCCGATGTACGCCACGCGATTTTCGTTGCCAGACCCGCAGCGTTCTCCAGCCCATCGATGCATGCCGTCACCAATGCCGATTCGTTGTACCGGTCACCCAGCTCGCGCATCGTCCTGGCTACCGAATCGCGCAGGTACAGACATCCGCGCTTGCCGCAGGGCCTGCTGGAGATCTTCCGGCCCCACCGGTTTGACAAGGTAGTCGTCGAAACCAGCGTCACGGGCGAACGTCTTGTCCGACGGCTGCCCGAACCCGCTCAATGCGACAAGGTAGGGCGTGCGTTCGCCCATGGTGTCCCGGAGCCTGCGCGCCAGGGTCAGCCCATCCATGCCGGGCATGCCCAGATCCAGCACGGCGACCTGCGGCTCGAACGATGGCGCCCTGGCCAGCGCCTCGGCACCGCCGGCCATCTCCAGCACCGCGCCGCCCTGAAATGGGGCCGGAGAAATTTGACGTTTCAAACGTTAATTCACTCTGGCCCCTTTTTTTAGAAAAGCGCGCGAATACCCTGTAATCCCCAGAAGGTGGGCCAGGGCCCACCCTACGCACCCCACATTCGGCTGCAGACCGTAGGGCGGGCTCAAGCCCGCCTTACGCGGGCTCTCCAGCCCATCACTGTATGCCGTCACCAATGCCGCTGCGTTGTACTGGTCACCCAGCTCGCGCATCGTCCTGGTCACGGAATCCCGCAGGTGCCAGTCGACGTTGACGGCCTTCTCGGCTTCGTTGGCGGGTTCGACGATGCGCAGCAGATGCGGCGTCACCAGACCGACGATGGTGGCTCTCATTTATTCATCCTGCTTTCGTAACGACGGAAGGTTAGCGCGGAGCGTCAAGCGTCAGCAGGAAGCGCGTCGCATTCCGGGAGGTCGCGTATGGCCGGGCAAAGCTGCCCTGAATGGATCCGGGATCTTCCCTGTCAGGCTTTGACCCTGACGGCTGCCTCCGTTTGGGGCCTGAACACCATCGTCGCCACCGTGCCGTCGCCATGCTCCAGCACGATCTGGCCACCGAGCTGGAACGCCAGGTTCTGCAGGATCCGTTGTCCCAATCCATTTTTTTTCCGAGGAGCCGGAGTCGTGGTCGCGCCGCATCCATCGTCCGCGACGACCAACGTATAAACATCCCGCTCCCGTTCGACCGTGATCGTGATGGTGCCGTCCCGGCCGTCCGGGAAGGCGTGCTTGAGGCTGTTGGTGACCAGTTCTGCGACGATCAACGACAGCGTCATGAGTACTTTCGAGGTCGAATTCGATCGACGCCGCTTCCACGCGGGAGCGGATGTTTGGCATATTGCTGGCGGCGATGAGATCCGCGCAGAGTTCCTCAAGATAGGAGCCCAGCGGCTGGTCGATCGAGCTCGGGTTGTTGAGCCGGCGATGCACGTCGGACATCAAGGTCAGCCGATCCTGGGCGGCTTCCAGCGCGTGGGCGCCTGCGCTGTCCGGCTCGAGCGTCTTTTTCCGCAGGTACAGGAACGCGGCGACGGATTGCAGGTTGTTGGCCACCCTGTGCTGCAGCTCGCGGAACAGCGTGCTGGAGCGGCTCTCTGCCGACGACAGGTCGTCCATCGTCAACCTCAGCATGTGCACTACGTACAGCTCCAGGCCCGCGGTCACGATGAAAACGCCCATCGAGATCCGGTCGCCGCTCGAAAGGTTGAGCGTGCCGTAAGGCGGAAAGAACCAGCCCCAGCCGACCACGATAGAGAGCGCGGCGATCATCGAACCAATCCGGAACCCGCCGACCAGGCCTGCCAGCAGGATCGCCGGCAGGAAGGTCATCGGTCCGAACCCTTGGCTCAAGCCCCCGAACACGAAACGCAATCCAGCTGCCAGCAGTAATAACGCCAGGCCGATGGCCGAACCGAGGCGCGGCTGGGCATTGCGCAGCCGCAAGCGGAGCGTGGCGCTCATGTGATGCCGTCCTCCCGAAACCCGATGCTAGCGCGCGGGGCGTGAGCACTGCGCAAGCGATCGCAGGTTCCGTGCAAGCGTTCCAGGAGGTTGTCCGGGCTTACATGTTGCGCCGGTATTCGCCGCCGACTTCATAGAGCGCATGGCTGATCTGCCCCAGGCTGTGCGTCTTCACCGCCTCCATCAGGCTGGCGAACACATTGCGCCGCTCGCGCGCGGTCGCCTGTAGCGCCTTCAGCCCCGCGTCGGAAAGGCCATTGCGGTTGCGTTGGTAGCCGGCGACGTTGTCGATCTGCTGGCCCTTTTCCCCTTCCGTCGAGCGGATCAACTCGATCTCGGTGACGATGTCGCCGGCATGCTCCTTCGGCAGGAAGGTGTTGACGCCAACGAGCGGCAGCGAGCCGTCGTGCTTCTTGTGCTCGTAGTACAGGCTCTCTTCCTGAATCTTGCCGCGCTGGTACATGGTGTCCATGGCGCCGAGCACGCCGCCGCGCTCGCTGATGGCCTCGAACTCCTTGTAGACGGCCTCCTCGACGATGTCGGTGAGCTTGTCGACGATGAAGCTGCCCTGCCAGGGGTTCTCGTTGAAGTTGAGCCCCAGCTCCTTGTTGATGATCATCTGGATGGCGACCGCGCGGCGCACGCTTTCTTCCGTCGGCGTGGTGATCGCTTCGTCGTAGGCGTTGGTGTGAAGCGAGTTGCAGTTGTCGAACAACGCGTACAGCGCCTGCAGCGTGGTGCGGATGTCGTTGAACTGGATCTCCTGCGCATGCAGGGAGCGGCCGCTGGTCTGGATGTGGTACTTCATCATCTGGCTGCGGGCATCGGCGCCGTAGCGCTCGCGCATCGCGCGGGCCCAGATGCGGCGGGCGACGCGGCCGATGACGGTGTATTCCGGGTCCATGCCGTTGCTGAAGAAGAACGACAGGTTGGGGGCGAAGTCGTCGATGCGCATTCCTCGCGCAAGGTAGTACTCGACGATGGTGAAGCCGTTGCTCAGGGTGAAGGCGAGCTGGCTGATCGGGTTCGCGCCGGCCTCGGCGATGTGATAGCCGCTGATCGACACCGAGTAGAAATTGCGCACCTTGTTGTCGACGAAGTACTGCTGGATGTCGCCCATCATCCGCAGCGCGAACTCGGTGCTGAAGATGCAGGTGTTCTGCGCCTGGTCCTCCTTGAGGATGTCGGCCTGCACGGTGCCGCGCACGGTGGAGAGCGTGTGCGCCTTGATCCGCGCGTAGGTCTCGGCATCCACGACCTGGTCGCCGGTGACGCCGAGCAGGCCCAGGCCGAGGCCGTCGTTGGTGGGCGGCAGCATGCCGGCGTACTGCGGGCGCTGGCGGCCTTCGAACATCTTCTCGATTTTGTCGTGCGCGGCATCCCAGCGCGACTGGTCCTCGCGCAGGTACTTCTCGACCTGCTGGTCGATGGCGGTGTTCATGAACATCGCCAGGATCATCGGCGCGGGGCCGTTGATGGTCATCGACACGGACGTCGTCGGCGCGCACAGGTCGAAGCCGGAGTACAGCTTCTTCATGTCGTCGAGCGTGGGAACGTTGACGCCCGAGTTGCCGATCTTGCCGTAGATGTCCGGGCGCGGCGCAGGATCCTCGCCGTACAGCGTCACCGAGTCGAACGCGGTCGACAGGCGCGCCGCCGGCTGGCCCACGCTGAGGTAGTGGAAGCGGCGGTTGGTGCGCTCGGGCGTGCCTTCGCCGGCGAACATGCGGATCGGATCCTCGCCGGTGCGCCGGTACGGATACACGCCGCCGGTGTACGGGTAGTAGCCGGGGAGGTTTTCCTTCTGCAGGAACACCAGCAGTTCACCCCAGGACTTGTAGGTCGGCGCGGCGATCTTGGGGATCTTCTGGTGCGACAGCGACTCGCGGTAATTGTCGACGGTGATCGACTTGCCGCGGACCTGGTAGGTGGTGGTGTCGTCGGTGATCGACTTGAGGCGCCCGGGCCAGTCGCGCAGGAGCTTGAGGCCTTCGGCGGACAGCGACTGGATGGCGTCGTTGTAGCGTTGGCGCAGCGTCAGCAGCGTGCGGTCGATCTGCGGGGCGGGTTGCAACCCGCCTTCAGCGGCCGCGGCTGCATCACCTTCGGCTTGGCGGGTTAAAACCCGCCCTGCGAGATCGTCGCTCGTCGGTGAAGCGCTCGCGGCTGAAGCTGCTCCTACGAACAGCAGATCCTCGCTCGCGTACAACGCGAGCGCCTTGGGGAGCCTCGCGTCGCCCAGGTCGCGCAGCGACTGCCAGTAGCTCTGCGCGCGGTCGGCGATTTCGGCCTGGGTCTCGATCTGGCGGTTGATCGCCCGGCCCTGTTCGGCGATCTCGGCCAGGTAACGCACGCGCGCGCCGGGGATCAGCACGGTGGCGCGCGGTTCCTTCAGCGACGTATCGATCTGCGGCGTCCACGTTTCCGCCGGCAGCGACAGCTTCTCGCGCAGCAGCCGGCACAGGTTGGCGAACATCCAGCTGATGCCGGGGTCGTTGAACTGGCTGGCGATGGTCGGATAGACCGGGACATCCTCGTCCTTGGTCTGGAACGCCACGCGGTTGCGCTTCCACTGCTTGCGCACGTCGCGCAGGGCGTCTTCCGCGCCACGCTTGTCGAACTTGTTGAGCACCACAAGTTCCGCGTAATCGAGCATGTCGATCTTTTCCAGCTGGCTCGGCGCGCCGAAGTCGCTGGTCATCACGTACATCGGGAAGTCGACGAGGTCGACGATCTCCGAATCCGACTGGCCGATGCCCGCAGTCTCGACGATGACGAGGTCGTAGCCGAGCGACTTGAGGAAGGCGATGCAGTCCTTGAGCACCGTGTTGGTCGCGGCGTTCTGCCGGCGCGTCGCCATCGAGCGCATGTAGACGCGCTCGCTGCGCAGCGAATTCATCCGGATGCGGTCGCCGAGCAGCGCGCCGCCGGTGCGGCGACGGGTGGGGTCGACCGAAATCACCGCGATGCGCATGTCCGGGAAGGACGCGAGGAAACGGTTGAGCAGTTCGTCGGTCACCGACGACTTGCCGGCGCCGCCGGTGCCGGTGATGCCGACGACCGGCGTCTTGCTGCCAGCCAGCTGCCACTGCTTGCGCAGATGGGCGAGCTGCGACTCGTCGAGCGCGCCTTCCTCGATCGCAGAGAGCATCCGCCCGATGGCGATCTCGTCGTCGAAATCGACCTTGTGCGGCGTCTCCACCGGCAGGCGGCCTTCGCCGGCGCGGCGGACCACGTCCTCGATCATCGCCACCAGCCCCATGTGCATGCCGTCATTGGGGTGGTAGATGCGCTCGACGCCGTAATCCTGCAGCTCGCGGATTTCTTCCGGCGTGATCGTGCCGCCGCCACCGCCGAAGACCTTGATGTGGCCGGCATTGCGCTCGCGCAGCATGTCGACCATGTACTTGAAATATTCAACGTGCCCGCCCTGGTAGCTGGACAGCGCGATGCCGTCGGCGTCTTCCTGCAGCGCGGCACGGACCACGTCCTCGACGCTGCGGTTGTGGCCCAGGTGCACGACCTCCGCGCCCTGACCCTGGATCAGCCGCCGCATGATGTTGATCGCCGCGTCGTGGCCGTCGAACAGGCTGGCGGCGGTGACGAAACGCAGCGGCGCGGCGGTTTCCGGGGATGCCGTCGGCTGCGAGGCGGACAGCGGCTGGGCGGGGGTATTCATGGGCGCAAGTCACTGAAAACAGGCGATCGCCGATTGTAACAAGGGGCCTTCACGTGCCCTGTCTGCACCGACCCCGGGGCTGGCCTGGCTGGCGGCCACGGGCCTGTCGAGCCCGATTCCTTTAGACTATTGCCCCTGCGGCCCGGCGCGAAGCGCCCATCGCGTCGCGGATTTCACGTCTTTCAAACACTTACCACACATTGCTGGCGTCTTTCGCGATGCGCGAACGGCCCGGCGTTGGAGCGCTCCCGATGATCTTTGAAACCCTCGACACCTTCGGCCACGAGCAGGTGGTGTTCTGCCACAACAAGGACGCCGGCCTGAAGGCGATTATCGCCATCCACAACACCGTGCTGGGCCCGGGCCTGGGCGGCCTGCGGATGTGGCCGTACAAGAGCGAGGCCGAGGCGTTGAACGACGTGCTGCGCCTGAGCCGCGGCATGACCTACAAGAACGCGGTCGCCGGCCTGAACATCGGCGGCGCCAAGGGCGTGATCATCGGCGACCCGGCAACGGACAAGTCCGAAGCGCTGTTCCGCGCGTTCGGCAAGTTCGTCGATTCGCTGGGCGGGCGCTACATCACCGCCGAGGACGTCGGCATCGACGTCAACGACATGGAATACGTGTACCGGGAGACCGAGTACGTGACCGGCGTGCACCAGGTGCATGGCGGCTCGGGCGATCCCTCGCCGTTCACCGCCTACGGCGCGCTGCAGGGCCTGATGGCATCGCTGAACAAGAAGTTCGGCGACGAGGAAGTCGGCAAGTATTCCTACGCCGTGCAGGGCCTGGGCCACGTCGGCATGGAATACGTGAAGCTGCTGCGCGAGCGCGGCGCCAAGATCTTCGTCACCGACATCAACAAGGGCCTGGTCGACAAGGCCGTCAGCGAGTACGGCGCCGAAGCCGTGGGCCTGGACGAGATCTACGACGTGGCCGCGGACGTGTACTCGCCCTGCGCGCTGGGCGGCACCATCAACGAGCAGACGCTGCCGCGCCTGAAGGCCAAGATCATCTGCGGCGCGGCCAACAACCAGCTGGCCAACAACGCGATCGGCGACGAAGTCGAGAAGCGCGGCATCCTCTATGCGCCCGATTACGCGGTCAACGCCGGCGGCGTGATGAACGTGTCGCTGGAGATCGATGGCTACAACCGCGAGCGCGCGATGCGGATGATGCGGACGATCTACCACAACCTCGGCCGCATCTACGAGATCGCCGAGCGCGACGGCATCCCGACCTACCGCGCCGCCGACCGCCTGGCCGAGGAGCGCATCGCCGCCATCGGCAAGCTGAAGCTGCCGATGGGGCGGACCGCGCCGCGGTTCCTCGGCCGCATGCGCGGGCATTGATCCCCGCGCTCGTCATTCCCGCGTAGGCGGGGATCCAGTGACTTTGGCGTCCGCGTGACTGCGGGTTCACCGCACCGTCGAAATCACTGCGTAAAGTCGCTGGATCCCCGCCTGCGCGGGGATGACGGCTGAAAATCCAGAGGTCCGTCGGCCGGTGGGCCGGGGGACGAGAATCCGGTTCCCGGCCAGATATCCGCCGCCAAAGTACGCTCGGAGTTCCATGCGCCCGTTCCCCCTCGGTGAAGACATCGATGCGTTGCGCGAGGCCGTGCGGCGCTTTGCCGACGCCGAGATCGCGCCGCGCGCGGCACAGATCGACCACGACAACGCCTTCCCGCAGGAGCTGTGGCCCAAGCTGGGCGAGATGGGCCTGCTCGGGTTGACCGTCGCCGAGGAATTCGGCGGCAGCGCGATGGGCTATCTCGCCCATACCGTGGCGATGGAGGAAATCTCTCGCGCTTCCGGATCCGTAGGCCTGTCCTACGGCGCGCACTCGAACCTGTGCGTCAACAATCTCTTCGCCAACGGCACCGACGCACAGCGCCGGAAATACCTGCCCAAGCTGTGCAGCGGCGAGTGGAAGGGCGCGCTGGCGATGAGCGAACCGGGCGCGGGCTCGGATGTCGTCGGCTCGATGAGCTGCCGCGCAGAGCGTCATTCAACAGCGGGGCGCGGCGACACCTGGATCGCCAACGGCAACAAGATGTGGATCACCAACGGCCCCGAAGCCGATGTCCTCATCGTCTACATGCGCACCGCCGGCAAGGAGGCGGGCAGCAAGTGCATGACCGCCTTCCTGGTCGAGAAGGGGATGCCGGGCTTCAGCACCGCGCAGAAGCTGGACAAGCTTGGCATGCGCGGTTCCAACACCTGTGAACTGGTGTTCGAGGACTGCGCGATCCCCGCCGCGAACGTCCTCGGCGAGGTCAACAACGGGGTCAAGGTGCTGATGTCCGGCCTCAACACCGAGCGCCTGGTGCTCACCGGCGGCCCGCTGGGGCTGATGCAGGCCGCGCTCGATGCCGCCCTGCCCTACGTGCGCGAGCGCCGGCAGTTCGATACGCCGATCGGCTGCTTCGAACTGATGCAGGCAAAGATCGCCGACATGTACACGGCGCTGCAGTCCAGCCGCGCCTTCGCCTACCAGGTCGCGCGCGACTATGACGCCGGGCACAAGTCGCGGGTGGATGCCGCCGCCTGCCTGCTGCATGCCTCGGACGCCGCGGTGCAGGTCGCGCTGGAAGCCATCCAGGCACTGGGCGGCAATGGCTACATCAACGAATACCCCACCGGCCGACTGCTGCGCGACGCCAAGCTGTATGCAATCGGCGCCGGGACCAACGAGATCCGGCGCATGCTGATCGGGCGTGAGCTGTTCGAGGGCCGCGACTGAGGCTGTGGCGCTTCGTCGCAGGGGCGGCCTTCGTGCGGAGGCCGGGCGCGAGCCGGCGGCGTAGGCGGGGCGCCGGCAGAGCGGACGGTCGGCCGCGGCAGGCGCCCTCCCGGTGACCGCCACGACGACCGACGGATGGGTTTGCCGCACCGCAGCAACCAGCGCCATAATCGGTCGGTTCCGGCCCTCGCGCCGGCCTGAAATCCGCTCCGGAGTTTGCATGTCCGCTCCCCTGTCTGCTTCCGATGTCGTCATCGTCGGTGCCAAGCGCACCGCCATCGGCTCCTTCCTCGGCCAGTACACCGGCGTGCCCACCCCCACGCTGGGCGCGGCGGCGATCGCCGGCGCCCTCGCCCATGCCGGCGTCGGCGCCGACCAGGTGGACGAGGTGATCATGGGTTGCGTGCTGCCGGCAGGCCTGGGCCAGGCGCCCGCGCGCCAGGCGGCGATCGCCGCGGGGATCCCGACCGCCGCGCCGTGCACGACCATCAACAAGGTCTGCGGCTCGGGCATGAAGGCGGTGATGCTCGGCCACGACCTGATCAAGGCCGGCACCGCCTCGGTGGTCGTCGCCGGCGGCATGGAATCGATGACCAATGCGCCGCACCTGCTCAACGGCTCGCGCACCGGCGTCCGCTACGGCAGCGCCGAATTCCTCGACCACATGGCCCATGACGGCCTGACCAATCCCTACGACGGCAAGGCGATGGGCGTCTTCGGCGACATGGCCTGCGCGAAGTATTCCTACGACCGGGCGGCGCTGGACGCCTTCTCGGCCGAAAGCGTCACCCGCGCGCAGGCCGCGCAGGCCTCGGGCGCATTCGATGCCGAAATCGTCCCGGTGACCGTCAAGGGCCGCAAGGGCGACGTGGTCGTCGACAAGGACGAAGAGCCGGGCAAGGTCGACGTCGCCAAGATCCCGGGCTTGCGGGCGGCTTTCGGCAAGGATGGCGTCCTGACGGCCGCCTCGTCGTCGAAGATTTCGGACGGCGCCGCGGCGACCGTCCTGATGTCGGCGGGCGAAGCCGTCGCTCGCGGCATCAGGCCCCTGGCGCGGATCGTCGCCCACGCCGGCCACGCACAGGATCCGGAGTGGTTCACCACCGCACCGATCGAGTCGATCCGCAAGGTGCTGGACAAGGCGGGCTGGTCGGTCGGGGATGTCGACCTGTTCGAGATCAACGAGGCTTTCGCCTGCGTGGCGATGGCACCGATGACAGACCTGGGCGTCCCGCACGACAAGCTCAACGTCAATGGCGGCGCAGTGGCCCTCGGACACCCGATCGGAGCCAGCGGCGCGCGCCTTCTGGTGACCCTGGTGCATGCCTTGCAGGCCCGGGGCGGCAAGCGCGGGGTGGCGTCGCTGTGCATTGGCGGCGGCGAGGCCACGGCCGTCGCCATCGAGTTGGCGTGATGCCTGCGTTACTGCCGGTTGGGTTAACGGAAAAATAAGCAAGCAACCGCTTGACAGGCGACAGGAGCTTGTCATCATGTTAACGGCGCGCAGTTGCGCGTTGCCAAACTAACGACGAGGAAGATGAAATCATGACGACCAACAAGGCGCTGCTCGCCCTGGCTCTGGGCCTGGCCCTGGCCGCGTGCACCAACAAGCAGCAGGCTGCCGATTCGGCCGCTGACGCTGCTGCCGCTGCCACTGACGCACAGCAGGCTGCTGACACCACCGCTGCCACCGGCGACGCTACCGCTGCAGACGCTGCCCAGGCTTCGGCCGACGCCGCTTCGGCCGCTGCCGACGCCGCCAGCACCAACGCCAACGCCGCCGACGCTGCCGGCAGCATGGGCGCTGCCGACGACGCCGCTGACGCCGCCGAGCAGAATGCCGACGCCGCCGACCAGGCCAAGGACGCTGCCCAGGAGGCTGCTGCCTCGGCTGACGCGCCGGCGACCGACGACGCCAAGAAGTAATAGCGTTCCAAAGTGGTTGTCGGGAAAAGCCGCCGGTTCACCGGCGGCTTTTTCTTTGCCCGGTGCTTACCATGACGCCGGCCAGCCGGAACCGGAAGTGGCCGCGACCCGCACACGTCATGCTCACGCCCGGTGCGTGAATTTACCGATTCAGTCCCGGGCTTCGCTCGGGCAACCTCCATGGAGATCGACATGAAGACCCAACTTCTCATCCTCGTGGCTGCGGGCGTCCTCGCCCTGTCGGCCTGCCATAACGACACCCCGGAAGCCCAGCAGCAGGCCGACCAGGCCCAGGCCGCCGCCGCCGATGCCGGCGACGCTGCTGCCAACGCCGCCCAGGCTGCCGGTGACGCCGCCCAGCAGGGCATTGAATCGGCCGCCGCCTCCACCGGCGAAGCCGCCGGCGAAGTCTCCGCCAACGCCCAGCAGGCCGCCGACGCGACCGCCGCCGCCGCGAACGAGGCCGCCGCGACCGCCGCCGATGCCACCGCCGAGGCAGCGCAGAACACCGCCGACGCCGCGCAGAATGTCGCCGACAAGGCCGACACCGCCGCCGAGCAGGCCAAGAAGGATGCCGACCAGCCCTGATCAACGTTCGTCATGGAATCGAAAGGCCCGCTTCGGCGGGCCTTTTTTTGCCCCGACCCTTGCGTGCTCCGCCTGCCTGGGCGCGGCGGTCCATCCGGGGTCGCCGCAACCGGCCAGCCAACCGGCGCGATCCCGGTCCGCGGACAGGCCCGGACGACCATCCACGCGCAGTCTCGCGAAACCAGCGTTGACGCCTGCTTGCGTCGGTCCCGGGAGAAACCCGCACAGGCTGTCCGATATCCTGTGCACTTCCGCTTCCGGCCAGGTCCGCATGCCCGTCATCCAATCGCAGCTCGATCCGCGCTCGCAAGACTTCCGCGGCAACGCCGCATGGCATCGCGGACTGGTCGATGAACTCGACCAGCGCCTGGCGCGCGCCGCCGAGGGCGGTGGCGAGAAGGCGCGCAGCAGGCACACCGAGCGCGGCAAACTGCTGGCGCGCGATCGCATCACCGCCCTGCTCGATCCCGGCTCGCCGTTCCTCGAGCTTTCCCCGCTGGCGGCCGAAGGCATGTACGACGACGCCGCGCCCGCGGCCGGCATCGTCACCGGCATCGGCCGCGTGCAGGGCCAGGAAGTGGTCATCGTCGCCAACGACGCCACCGTCAAGGGCGGCACCTACTTCCCGATGACGGTGAAGAAGCACCTGCGCGCGCAGGACATCGCGCGCGAGAACAACCTGCCCTGCATCTACCTGGTCGACTCCGGCGGCGCGTTCCTTCCGCTGCAGGACGAGGTCTTCCCGGACCGCGAGCACTTCGGCCGCATCTTCTACAACCAGGCCCGGATGAGCGCGGACAACATCCCGCAGATCGCGGTCGTCATGGGCTCATGCACCGCCGGCGGCGCCTACGTGCCGGCGATGTCCGACGAGTCGATCATCGTCCGCGGCCAGGGCACGATCTTCCTCGGCGGCCCGCCGCTGGTGAAGGCGGCGACCGGCGAGGTGGTCGATGCCGAATCCCTCGGCGGCGCCGACGTGCACACCGCGACATCGGGCGTGGCCGACCACCTGGCCGAGGACGATCGCGAGGCGCTCGACATCGCGCGCAACCTCGTGGCCAACCTCAACCGCCGCAAGTCGGTGCCGGTGGCCACGCAGCCGGTGCGCGAACCGCTGTTCGCCAGCCAGGAGCTTTACGGCGTGGTGCCGAAGGACACGCGGCGCCCGTTCGACATCCGCGAGGTGATCGCGCGCATCGTCGACGGCAGCCAGTTCCAGGAATTCAAGGCGCGCTATGGCAAGACGCTGGTGTGCGGGTTCGCGCACCTGCACGGCTACCCGGTCGGCATCATCGCCAACAACGGCATCCTGTTTTCGGAAAGCGCGCTCAAGGGCGCGCACTTCATCGAGTTGTGCGACCAGCGCGGGATCCCGCTGGTGTTCCTGCAGAACATCACCGGCTTCATGGTCGGGCGCAAGTACGAGAACGCCGGCATCGCCAAGGACGGCGCGAAGATGGTCACCGCAGTGGCATGTGCGTCGGTGCCGAAATTCACCGTCGTCATCGGTGGCAGCTTCGGCGCCGGCAATTACGCCATGTGCGGACGCGCGTACGGTGGCCGCTTCCTGTGGATGTGGCCCAACGCGCGCATCAGCGTGATGGGCGGCGAGCAGGCGGCGGGCGTGCTGGCGACGGTCAAGCGCGACGGCATCGAGGCGCGCGGCGGGCAATGGAGCGCCGACGAGGAAGCCGCGTTCAAGGCGCCGATCCGCGAGCAGTACGAAACCCAGGGCAGCCCGTGGTACGCGACCGCGCGGCTTTGGGACGACGGCATCATCGATCCGGCCGACACGCGCCGCGTGCTCGGGCTGGGATTGTCGGCAGCGATGAATGCGCCGATCCGACGCGAGCGCTTCGGCGTCTTCCGCATGTAGCGCCGGTTTTTGCGGCGCCGCGTCACAGCGCCGGTGCCGCATCCCCGTGCTAGGCTCGATGGTCCAGGGGAGTCATCAGCACAGCAAGAGGAATCCGCACCATGGCGATCTTCAACCAGCCCGCGCCGGTCAAAAAGGACGCGCCCACCAGCGGCCACCAGGCGTTCACCCCCGATCCGCCGCCGTTCCGCGAAACGCCAACGGCCGTCGACACCGCGCCCGCGCCGCGACGCGCCGCCGACACCCAGCCCAAGGAATCGCTGATCGCCTCGGACCTGACCATCGAGGGCAAGATCGAAGGCACCGGCCACGTCCGCATCGCCGGCCGCTTCAAGGGCGACGTCAACGTGCAGGGCGACCTGACCATCGAAGCCGGCGCCAAGCTCACCGGCGGCGTGCGCGCCAAGCGCGTGATCATCGCCGGCGAACTGGAGGGCAACATCGACGGCGCCCAGCGCGTCGAACTGCTCGAAGGCGGCGTGCTGGTCGGCGACGTCAAGGCCGGTGCGCTCACCGTCGCCGCCGGTTCGCGCATGCGTGGCCAGGCGGACTTCGGCTGGGAAGAGAAGAAGCCCGGCGGCGTCAGCAACGGCGCGGCCAGCAACGGCATGGAGCCCCACGCCGCGTCATGAGCACCGTGCGCCCGGGTACCGCGGGCGCGACCCGCACCTGCCCGCATTGCAAGGCCACCATCCTCGAAAGCGCCAGCGTGTGCCCCGCCTGCCGGGGCCACCTGCGCTACGACGAGGCCGCGCTGCAGCGCGAGAAGACGAAAATTTCGCCACTGACGGTGGAAGGCACGCTGACGCCACCGCCGGGCGAAGCCACCTTCGAATATTCGATGGTGCTGTCGATCCGCAACGAAAGCGGCGAGGAAATCACCCGCCAGGTGATCGGCGTCGGCGCGCTGTCTCCCGACGAGCAGCGCACCTTCACCCTGCAGGTGGAAATGACCGAGGCCACCGGCCCGAAGGCCAAGCGGCGGCATTAGCCGCCGCGCGCCCGGTTCGCGTCGGAATCGCACCCCTGCCCCACGTTGCGGGGGCGGCATTCTTGCCAGCGTTTCCCCGGAGGCGGCATTTTCCGGGCCCCCCCGCAGGGCGCCCCGCGAAGGCCCACGGGCCACCGGCTATCATGGGTGGTTTCCCACCGGGTGGCCCGATGACCGATTCGCTGTCACTGCAACGCGATGGGGCCGTGGCCCGGCTGCGGCTGGAGCGGCCGGCCCTGCATAACGCCTTCGACGCCAGCTTGGTCGCCGGACTGACTATCGCGCTCGACGCAGTGGCGGGGGATCCCGAGGTCCGCGTGGTCGTGCTGGAAGCTTCCGGAGCGTCGTTTTCCGCGGGTGCCGACCTGAACTGGATGCGCGGCATGGCATCGGCCGGCGAGGTGGAAAACCGCGATGACGCGCTCGCCCTCGCCCACCTGATGCGCACGCTCGATACCCTGCCCAAGCCCACCATCGCCCGCGTGCATGGCGCGGCGTTCGGCGGCGGCGTGGGCCTGGTCGCCTGCTGCGATATCGCCATCGGTGCCGTCGAAGCGAAATTCGGCCTGACCGAAAGCAAGCTTGGCCTGCTGCCCGCCGTCATCTCGCCGTACGTGATCGCCACGATCGGCGCGCGCCAGGCGCGGCGCTGGTTCGCCACCGCGGAGATCTTCGATGCCGCCGAAGCCCTGCGCATCGGCCTGCTGCACCAGGTGGTGGCAGCCGATGCGCTCGATGCCGCCGTCGACCGGCAGATCGCTTTGCTGCTGAAAGCCGGGCCGGTCGCCGCCGCCAGCGCCAAGGCGCTGGTACGGCGCATTGCTGCCGGCGGTGACGCGGCGGCGGTGGACGCAGCCAATGCCGATCTCATCGCCAGCTTGCGGGTGTCCGCCGAAGGACAGGAAGGTCTCGCGGCGTTCCTCGACAAGCGCAAGCCGGCGTGGTGCGCATGAGCCGCCGCCGATCCCGCCCAGTCCCCGCCCGGGGGAGAGGAAGGCAAGCCTGATGTTCGACAAGATCCTCATCGCCAATCGCGGCGAGATCGCCTGCCGGGTCATCCGCACCGCGCGCAGGCTCGGCATCCGCACCGTCGCGGTGTATTCCGACGCCGACGCCGATGCGCAGCACATGCGCCAGGCGGACGAAGCGTTTCCAATCGGTGGTCCCCGCCCGCAGGATTCCTACCTGCGCGGCGACGCCATCATCCAGGTCGCGCTGGCATGCGGTGCCCAGGCCATCCATCCGGGCTACGGTTTCCTCAGCGAGAACGCCGACTTCGCCGACGCGGTGGTCGCCGCCGGCCTGGTGTTCATCGGCCCGAGCGGGGCGACCATGCGCCGGATGGGCAGCAAGGCCGGTGCCAAGGACCTCATGCAGGCCGCCGGCGTGCCGGTGGTGCCCGGTTACACCGGCGAAGACCAGTCGCCCACGCTGCTGCAGCGCGAAGCCGACCGCATCGGCTATCCGCTGATGATCAAGGCCGCGCACGGCGGCGGCGGCAAGGGCATGCGCATCGTGCGCGAGAGCGCGCAGTTCCTGCCCAACCTGGAAAGCTGCCAGCGCGAAGCCGCCAACGCCTTCGGCCGCGACCGTGTGCTGCTGGAACGCTACATCGAGCAGCCGCGCCACATCGAGATCCAGGTCTTCGGCGACAGCCACGGCCAGGCGATCCATCTCAACGAGCGCGAATGCTCGGCGCAGCGGCGCTACCAGAAGGTGCTCGAGGAGTCGCCCTCGCCGTTCCTCACCCCGGAACTGCGTGCCGCGATGGGCGCCGCCGCCGTGCAGGCCGCGCGCGCGATCGATTACGCCAATGCCGGCACGGTCGAATTCATCGTCGCGCCCGATGGCGGTTTCTACTTCATGGAGATCAATACGCGGCTGCAGGTCGAGCATCCGGTGACCGAGATGGTGACCGGCCTGGACCTGGTCGAGTGGCAGCTGAGGATCGCCGCCGGGCAACCGCTGCCGCTGGCCCAGGACGCGATCGTCCAGCGCGGCCATGCGATCGAAGTGCGGCTGTACGCCGAGGATCCGGAAGCAGGTTTCCTGCCCGGTTCGGGCCGACTCGAGCGCCTGCGCCTGCCCGATACCGGTGCGCACGTGCGCGTCGATTCAGGCGTGGTCGAAGGCGACACCGTGACCATCTTCTACGACCCGATGATCGCCAAGCTCATCGTGTGGGGCGCCGATCGTCGCGGCGCGCTGGCACGCATGCGCGATGCGCTGGCGCACTGCGAGATCGAAGGCCCGAAATCCAACATCGCCTTCCTCGAGCAGCTGCTGCGGCATCCGGTGGTGGTCGACGGCACCATCGACACCGGTTACCTCGACCGGCACCTGGACGAGTTCCTGCCGCAGGCCGGAGTCGACGCCAGCCTGCTGCTCGCCGCCGCCACCGCGCGCCTGCTCTGGCATGAAGCCGACCAGTGCCGGCGCGCGCAGCGCTCCGCCGATCCGACCTCGCCGTGGGCGATCGCCGATGGCTGGCGGCTCGGCCATGCCGGCAAGCGGCCGCTGGCCTTCCTGCATCGCGGACAGCGGCTGGAGCTGGTCGCGCAGGGCGCCGGTGGCACGTATCGCATCAGCCACGAGGGCCGGGTCACCGAGGTGGCCGGCGCGCGCCTGGTCGACGGCGTGCTCAGTGCGTGTTTCGATGGCGAAGGCCGGCGTTGCGTGGTCCGGATCGACCGCACCCGGGTGCAGGTGCACGACGGCGCGCGGCGCCTGCAGCTCACGCCCGTCGGGGTGTATCGTCGCGAGAGCACGTCGCGGGGGGCGGACGACCGCCGCCTGCAGGCGCCGATGCCGGGTCGCGTGGTGCTGGTCAAGGCCCAGGCGGGCGACCAGGTGCGGGCGGGCCAGGAGTTGCTGGTGATGGAGGCGATGAAAATGGAGCTCGCGCTGAAGGCGCCGCGCGATGGCGTGGTCGCCGAGGTGCGCGCGGCCGAAGGCGATTTCGTCGACGCCGATGCGGTCCTGGTGACGCTGGAAGCCTGAGATGGCACGTCCCGGCCAGGTGCGCATCGTCGAAGTCGGGCCGCGCGACGGCCTGCAGAACGAGAAGACCGCGATCTCGACGGCCGACAAGATCGCGCTGATCGACCGGTTGTCGGCAACCGGGTTGCGCACGATCGAAGCCACCAGCTTCGTCAGCCCCAAGTGGGTACCGCAACTGGCCGATGCCGCCGAAGTCTTCGCCGGAATCCAGCGCGCGCCGGGCGTGGCGTATCCGGTGCTGGTGCCCAACGAACAGGGCTACGACCGCGCGCGCGCCGCCGGCGCCAGCGAGGTCGCGGTGTTCACGGCTGCCTCGGAAGCCTTCAACCGCAGGAACATCAACGCCTCGATCGACGAATCGATCGAGCGCTTCCGACCGGTCCTGGAACGCGCCCACCATGATGGCGTGCGCGTGCGCGGCTACGTGTCCACCGTGCTCGGTTGTCCCTACCAGGGGGAGGTGCCGCTCACCGACGTGGTGCACGTGGCCAGGCGCCTGCATGGCCTGGGCTGCTACGAGATCTCGCTCGGCGACACCATCGGCGTCGGCACCCCGGGCAAGGCGCGCGCGATGTTGCGCGCGGTCGCCGACGTGGTGCCGATGCAGGCCTTGGCGGTGCATTTCCACGACACCTACGGACAGGCGTTGTCGAACATCCTCGCCTGCCTGGAGGAAGGCGTCGCGGTCGTCGACGCCTCCGTCTCCGGGACCGGGGGCTGCCCGTATGCCAGGGGCGCGAGCGGCAACGTCGCCTCCGAGGACGTCGTCTACATGCTGCATGGACTCGGCATCGACACCGGCATCGACCTGGCCTCGCTAGCCGATACCGGTCGCTGGCTGGCGCAACTGCTTGGCCGCGCCAACGGCAGCAAGGTCGGCCAGGCGCTGGCGGCGGCATGAACCGCGACACCGGCAATCGCCGCGCGGGGCCCGCGGTCACCGGCATACCCGGCGTGCGCGCCGAGGACGACGTGCATTACCGCGAACTGATGGAACTGGTCGACAAGGGCATCATCGTCCGCGATGCCGCAGGCCACATCATCTATGCCAATGCGGCGGCGATGCGCCTGTTCCAGGTCGATCCGATGCGCACGCTGGACGATGAACTGCGGCCCAGTCGCTGGGAAGTCATCGACGAGAACGCCAACGCGCTACACGAGGACGAGCTCCCCGCGCTGCGCGCGCTGCGCACCGGCAAGGTCGCCGACAGCACCGTACTGGGCTTCTACAACCTCGCCCGGCGCCAGCTCACCTGGTTGTCCGTGACCGCGGTGCCGCAGATCGCGCCCGGCGCCGAGCGCGCGCACCAGGTGCTGTCGCTGTTCAGCGACGTGACCGAACTCAAGCGCGACAGCGCGCTGTTCGATCGCGTGCAGGCACTGGCGCACATCGGCGGCTGGGAATGGGATGCCGCGCGCAACCGCCTGTACCTGAGCAGCGAGTCGGTGCGCATCCTCGGCAGCGTCGATCCGCCGACCACCATGGACGAGATGCAGGCCTGCCTGGTCGAGCCCGACCGCCGGCGCCTGCGCGCGGCGATCGAACACGCGCAGGTCGAAGGCAATGCGTTCGACCTCGAGTTGCAGGGGCGGCGCAGCGATGGCCATGCCTTCTGGGTGCGCGCGATCGCCGAACCCGACCACGGGCAGCCGCTGTCGCAGCGCGTCACGGGAACGCTGCAGGACATCACCCGCCGCAAGCAGGCCGAGGAGACGCTGCGCGTGCAGGCACGCACCGATCCGCTGACCGGGCTGCTCAATCGCGATGCGGTGCTGAGCGAGCTGTCCGAGCGGCTGGGCGATGCTGCGCAGTCGCAGGTGGCAGTGCTCTACATCGACCTGGATCGCTTCAAGGTCGTCAACGACGTGCTCGGCCACGGCGCCGGCGACGAGCTGCTGGTCACCGCGGCACGGCGCATCAGCCACGCGGTCGGCACCGAAGGCCTGATCGCCCGCTTCGGCGGCGACGAATTCCTTGTCACCTGCGGCTTCGGCGACGACCCGCAGCAACCCGAGCGCATCGCCGAGCGCATCCTCGCCGCCTTCGGCGACAGCTTCAAGTTCGAGCACGAGGAATTCAGCATCACCGCCAGCATCGGCATCGCGCGCGCACCCGGCGACGGCGACAGCGCGCACGTGCTGATCCAGAACGCCGATGCCGCGATGTACGACTCCAAGCGCCGCATCCGCAACGGCTGGCAGGCGTTCACGCCGGCACTGGCGCAGACCCAGGCCGAGCGGTTGCGGGTGGAAACCCACCTGCGGCGCGCAACCGACAACAACGAGTTCCACCTCGTCTACCAGCCGCAGGTCGACCTGCGCCACGGCCGCATCGTGGCCGCCGAAGCCTTGATCCGCTGGGAAAACCACCAGCTCGGCGAGATGCGCCCCGACCATTTCATCGGCCACGCCGAAGTCACCGGCGACATCGTGCGCATCGGGACGTGGGTGCTGCGCGAGGCCTGCCGGCAAGTGTGCGAATGGCGCGAATCGGGGCTGGGCATCGTGCGGGTCGCGGTGAATGTTTCCTACCGGCAGTTCCTCGGCGACGACCTGGCGCAGGTCGTGGCCGGCGTGCTGCAGGAATTCGGCCTGCCGGGCACGGCGCTGGAGCTGGAGTTCACCGAGCGCGTGCTGATCGAGGACGCGCCGGACACGATCAAGGCCTTCGCCGACCTGCGCGAGCTGGGCGTGATGTTGACGATCGACGACTTCGGCGAAGGCTACAGCGCGTTGAACTACCTGCGCCGGTTGCCGATCCACGGCCTGAAGCTGTCGCAGCTGTTCGTGCATGGCGCACCGGGCAACAAGTCCGATGTCGCGGTCTGCCAGGCGGTCGCCGGCATCGCGCGCAGCCTCGGCCTGGGCCTGGTCGCCGAGGGCATCGAATCCGAAGCGCAGCGGCAGTTCCTGCTGCAGCTGGGCGTGCCGGTCGGCCAGGGCTTCCTGTTCGCGCCGGGATTGCGCCCAGGCGAATTCGCCCGTCGCCTGGACCAGCCACTGATCCTTGCCGGAGCCTGACGTGACGTTGCGGATACGGCCGATCGAAGCGCGCGACGACGCCGATGTCGCGCTCATCATCCGCACCGTCATGCCGGAATTCGGGGCGGTCGGTAGCGGCTTTGCGATCAGCGACCCCGAGGTCGACTGGATGAGCCGTGCGTATGCGGCGCTGCGCAGTGCCTATTTCGTCGTCGAGGACGATGGCGTGGTCGTCGGCGGCGGCGGCGTGGCGCCGCTGTCCGGCGGCCCCGACGACACCTGCGAGTTGCGCAAGATGTATTTCCTGCCCCTGGCGCGCGGGCGCGGCGCGGGCGCGGCGTTGATGGAGCGCTGCCTGGAGGCGGCGCGCGGATTCGGCTTCCGCCAGTGCTACCTGGAAACGCTCGCGGGCATGGACGCGGCGATGAAACTGTATGACCGCAGCGGGTTCGAGCGCATCGTCGGACCGCTCGGTGCCACCGGGCACGGCGGCTGCAACACCTTCTACCTGCGCGCACTGTAGCCCGCGGCCCGCGCCCGGAGAATTAGCCGATGACCTTGCGTCCGATGGCCTTGCATCCGATGACATCAGTCGTCACCGCCCTGCTCCTGTGCCTGCTGTGCTGGTCGCTTGGCGCCGTCGCCGCAAACGCGGGCGCCACCGATGCAGCGCCTTCCAGTACGTCCTATCTCCTGCTCCCGCAGCGGGTCTGGAACGGCAGCGACCCCGCGTCCCACGACGGCTGGGCGGTGCTGGTGCGCGATGGCGCGATCGTCGCCGTCGGCGCCGCGGACGCCATCGATGCCGCCGACGCGCAACGGATCGAACTGCCGGGCATGACGCTGGTCCCTGGCCTGGTCGACCTGCATTCGCACCTGTTCCTGCATCCCTACAACGAGACCCTGTGGAACGACCAGGTGCTCAAGGAACCGCAGGATTACCGCACCCTCGAAGCCGCGCAGCACGCGCGCGACACGCTGCTGGCCGGCTTCACCACCCTGCGCGACCTCGGCACCGAAGGCGCGGGCTACGCCGATGTGTCGCTCAAGCGCGCGATCCACGAAGGCATGATTCCGGGCCCCCGGCTGTTCGTCGCCACCCGCGCGATCGTCGCCACCGCCAGCTACGGGCCGGGGCCGCACGGCTTCCGCCCGGACCTCGACCTGCCCAGCGGCGCGCAGCCGGTCAGCGGCGTTGACCAGGTGCTGGCGGCGGTGCGCGAACAGGCTGGCCATGGCGCCGACTGGATCAAGGTGTATTCGGATTACCGCGTCGGCGCCGACGGTGGCACCGCGCCGACCTTCACCGAGTCCGAGCTCAAGGCGCTGGTCGAAGCCGCCCATCTGTCGGGACGCCCGGTCGCGGCGCACAGCGCCAGCGATGCCGGCATGCGGATGGCGATCGAAGCCGGCGTCGACAGCATCGAGCATGGCTACGGTGGCAGCACGGCGACGTTCAAGCTGATGCACGACCGCGGCGTGGCCTACCTGCCGACGCTGACCGCGGTCGAGGCCACCGAGGAATATTTCAACCACCACACGCCGGGTGCACCGGCGACGCCGAAGATGCAGGAAGCCGCAGGCGCCTTCCGCACCGCGCGCGCGGCCGGGGTGACGATCGGCTGCGGCAGCGACGTCGGCGTCTTCCGCCATGGCGACAACTGGCGCGAGCCGACCTGGATGGTGCGGCTGGGCATGACCCCGCTCGAGGCGATGCGCGCCTGCACCAGCGTGGCGGCGAGGATCCTCCGGCAGCAGGACCGCTTCGGCCGCATCGCCCCGGGCCTGCGCGCCGACCTGGTGGCCTTCGACGGCGACCCGACGGTGGATATCGGCGCCCTGCAGCACCCGGCGTTCGTGATGAAGGATGGCGTCGTGTACCGGGCGCCGTCGGATGCCCGACCCGCCCTACGGTAAAATCGGGGTTTCGCCTTCGCAGGACTCCCCCATGCAGCTCAATTCCGTCCGCGCGGTCATCACCGGCGGCGTTTCCGGCCTCGGCTTCGCCGTGGCGCGCCACCTGGTCGCCAACGGCGGCAAGGTCGTGTTGTTCGACGTCAACGACGACAAGGGCGCGGCGGCCGTCGCCGAACTTGGCGCAGCCAACGCGCGCTACCTGCGCACCGACGTCACCGACGAGGCCAGCGTCGAGGCCAACATCGACGCGGCGATCGCATTCCTCGGCGGCCTGAACGTCGCGATCAACTGCGCCGGCATCCTCGGCGCCGGCCGCGTGCTGGGCAAGGACGGCGCGATGCCGCTCAAGCAATTCGCCGGCACGGTGATGGTGAATCTCGTCGGCAGCTTCAACGTCGCCAAGACCGCCGCCGAGCGCATGCAGCGCAACGAGGCCGGCGTCGATGGCGAGCGCGGGGTGATCGTCAACACCGCGTCGGTCGCGGCCTACGAAGGCCAGATCGGCCAGGCGGCGTATTCGGCCTCCAAGGGCGGCGTGGTCGGGATGACGCTGCCGATGGCGCGCGAACTCGCCCGCTTCGGCATCCGCGTCATGACCATCGCGCCGGGCATTTTCTGGACGCCGATGGTCGACGGCATGCCCGAGGCGGTGCAGCAGTCGCTGGCCGCCTCGATCCCCTTCCCCTCGCGCCTGGGCAAGCCGGAGGAATACGCGGATCTCGTCGCCTACATCCTCGGCAACACCTATCTCAACGGCGAAACCATCCGCCTCGACGGCGCGACCCGACTGGCGCCGAAGTGAGCATCCCGTCATGAGGCAGAGCTGGCTGCAACGACGCTGGCCGGTGCTGCGCGCCCGCGGCCGGGTGCATTTCGTGCTGGTCTACGGGCTGCTGCTGGTCGGCGGCCTGATGAGCGTAGGCATCGCGCTGTTGCTGCTGCTCGCCGCTCGCCAGCAGCCGCTGCACCTGGGCGCGGTGCTGCCGCTGGTGCCGCTGCTGTGCCTGCCGGCCGGCGCGCTCTGGGGCCTGCTGGCCTGGCACTGGAACGAGTACCTGTTCCGCAAGCTCGGATTCGACCGCGACATTTCTTCCCGATGAACCAACCAGAAGCAGCACGATGAAAGCCTACGACGTCAAGAAAGGAAACGTGGTCGACCACAACGGCACCGTCTACCAGGTGCGCGACATCGAGCGCAGTTCGCCACAGGGGCGCGGCGGCAACGTCAAGTTCCGTTTCACCATGTACTCGGTGCCCGGCGGCAACAAGTTCGACCTCAGCCTCGGCGGTGAGGACGAATTGAAGGAAGTCGAACTCTCGCGCCGGCAGGCGACGTTCTCGTACAAGGACGGCGACGCGTTCGTGTTCCTCGACGACGAGGACTACACGCCCTATACGCTGGATGCGGACGTGGTCGGCGATGGCGCCGGATTCATCGTCGACGGCCTGGCCAACTGCTACGTGCAGATCATCGACGACATGCCGGTCGCCCTGCAGTTGCCGCAGAGCGTGGCCATCGAAGTCGTCGAAACCCCGCCCGAGCTCAAGGGCGGCACCGCGACCAAGCGCCCGAAGCCGGCACGCCTGTCCACGGGCATCGAGATCCAGGTGCCCGAGTACATCGGCAATGGCGAGCGGGTGTGGGTGAACACCACGACCGGGGAATTCGGCGGTCGCGCCGACTGAGCCCATCCGCGGGAGCAGCTACAGCCGCGGGCGTTTCGTCCGCCCGGAAATGGCGAAGGGCTCACGGCTGAAGCCGCTCCTACCGGGAGCCGCTCTTCGTTGGCCGGACGGCCCCTCGTTCAGGCGCATGCCCCGCTCGCCGGGACGCCGCGGAGCTTGTGTGCATCCCAGCCGACCGGTAAGGTCGGCCACTGTTTTGCACGCACGGCCTGGCCGTGCACCGCCTGCAGACTCCTTGGGGGAGAACACGATGCTTTTTTGGCGCGTCAAGCCGCTCGACAAGATCCTGGAGACCGCCGGCAAGAAGGCGCTCACCCGGCAACTGGGTGCGTTCCAGCTGACCATGCTCGGCATCGGTGCCGTGATCGGCACTGGTATCTTCGTGCTCACTGCCGAGGCCGGACAGAAGGCCGGTCCGGCGATGATGGTGTCCTTCGTCATCGCGGCCGTGGTCTGCGCGCTCGCTGCGCTGGCCTACGCCGAACTGGCTTCGATGGTGCCGGTCGCCGGCTCCGCGTACACCTACACCTACGGCGTGCTGGGCGAAGGCCTGGCGTGGATCGTCGGCTGGGCGTTGGTGCTCGAATACGCGGTGGCAGCGGGCGCGGTCGCGGTCGGCTGGTCGGGTTACATGAACGGGCTGCTGTTGCACAGCAACCTGTTCGGACTGGTGGAACCCGGGACACTGGCCTTGCCGATGTCGCTGCGCACCGGTCCCTACGACGGCGGCGTGTTCAACCTGCTTGCGTGCCTGATCTCGCTGGTGGTGACCTGGCTGCTGGTGATCGGCACGTCGAAGTCGGCGAAGGTCAATGCGGTGCTGGTGTCGATCAAGATCGCCGCGCTGGTCGCCTTCATCGTGATCTCGCTGCCCGCGGTCAACAGCGACAACTTCACTCCGTTCTTCCCCACCGGCTGGGGCAGCCCGATGGGCGGCGTGGGCGTGCTCGGCGCCGCGGCGTCGATCTTCTTCGCCTATGTCGGCTTCGACGCGGTCTCCACCGCCTCGGAAGAAACCAAGAACCCCAACCGCAACATCCCGATCGGCCTGATCGGATCGCTGGCGATCTGCACCATCTTCTACCTGCTGGTCGGCTATGGCGCCGTGGGTGCCGCCGGTTCGACGCCGATGGTGGGTGCCGATGGCGTGATCCTGCAGCCGGGCACACCGGAAATGGCCTCGGTCTGCCTGAGCCACGCCGACGCGCTGGTGTGCAGCAAGGAACCGCTGGCGCACGTCATGCGCATGATCGGCTTCGGCAAGGTCGGCAACATGATCGGCCTGGCCGCGGCGCTGGCGTTGCCGTCGGTGGTGCTGATGATGATCTACGGCCAGACCCGCATCTTCTTCACCATGTCGCGCGACGGCCTGCTGCCCGAAGTGCTGTCGCGGGTGCATCCGAAGTACCACACCCCGCACGTGATCACGATCATCACCGGCGTGTTCGTGGCGCTGTTCGGCGCGATGTTCCCGGTGGGAATCCTGGCCGACATCTCCAACTCGGGCACGTTGTTCGCCTTCATCATGGTGGCGATCGGGGTGATGATCCTGCGCAAGCAGCAGCCCAACCGGCATCGCCCGTTCCGCACGCCATTCGTGTGGGTGGTCTGCCCGCTCGCGGTCGCCGGCTGCCTGCTGCTGTTCGTCAACCTGTCGATGTACACGATCAGCCTGTTCTTCGGCTGGGCGATCATCGGCCTGGTGGTCTACATGCTGTACGGCTACAAGCGCAGCGAGCTGGGGCGTGGCCTCAAGGCCGCCAAGGGCGGCGAAGTGCCGCCACCGGAGCCACCGTTCCATGAGGGCCCGCAGGCCTGAGCAATGCCTGCAGCGGTTGACCCGAACGGCGCGATCATCGCGCCGTTCTTTTTTGCAGCGGCTACATGGGCTGCACACATCGCCGGTGATGCCCGACGTCCCGCCCGCCGCATCCACCTCTCCCTTCCCCGCGGGCGGTAAACTGTCGCCATGAGCAATTCAATGCCCAACCAGGCGCGGCAGCTGCCCGCGGTGGCCGCGGAGATCATCGCCAACGTGCGCGAACTCGCCGCGGCGGGCTTGACGCCCGCGACCAGCAGCAACTTCTCCTGCCGCCTGGACGATGCGCAAGCGGCGATCACGGTTTCGGGTCGCGACAAGGGCCGCCTGGCCGAAGCCGACATCATGGTCGTGGACTTCGACGGCAACGCGGTCGGCAGCAACCTGCGTCCGTCCGCCGAAACCCTGCTGCATACCCAGCTGTACCGGCGGTACCCCGAGATCGGCTGCGTGCTGCATACGCATTCGCAGGCGCAGACGATCGCGTCGCGGCTGTATTCCGGCGCCGGCCACGTGCGGCTGGAAGGTTACGAGCTGCTGAAGGCCTTCGCCGGCAACGAAACCCACGATACCCACGTCGACGTGCCGGTGCTGTCCAACACCCAGGACATGCACACGCTGGCCGCGCAGGTCGACGCGCTGCTCGACCGCCAATGCATGTGGGGCTATCTGATCGACGGCCACGGCCTCTACACCTGGGGACGTGACATGGCCGAAGCACGACGCCACCTGGATGCATTCGAATTCCTGCTGCGCTGCGAACTGGAACTGCGGAGGCTGCGATGAGCCGGCTTCGGATCTTCGAGGAGGCGCACCCGGACCAACCGTTGCTGTCGACGGAGGATGCGTCGCGCATCGCGAGCGAGCTGTCGGCGATCGGCGTGGCCTTCGAGCAGTGGCAGGCGACGCAGGCCATCGCGCCGGGGGCGTCGTCCGAGGACGTGATGGCCGCCTATCGCGGCGACATCGACCGGCTGGTCGGCGAACGCGGTTTCCGCTCCGTCGACGTGGTCAGCATCGCGCCCGATCATCCGCAGCGCGACCAGATGCGTGCCAAGTTCCTCGAGGAGCACTTCCACAAGGAAGACGAGGTGCGGTTCTTCGTGGCCGGCTCGGGACTGTTCACCCTGCACGTGGACGACAGGGTGTTCGAGATCCGCTGCGAGCAGGGCGACCTGATCGCGGTGCCCGATTCGACCCATCACTGGTTCGACATGGGGCCGGAACCCTATTTCGTCGCGATCCGCTTCTTCACCGAACCCGATGGCTGGGTGGGACATTTCACCGGCACCGACATCGCGCGCAGGTTTCCGCGCTACGAGCCCGGACAAGCGGGCTGAACGTGGCGACTACCATCCTCACCGACATCGAAGGCACCACCAGCAGTATTTCGTTCGTGAAGGACGTGCTGTTTCCATATGCGCGGCGCGCCCTGCCCGGGTTCGTGCGCGCGCATGGCGACGATCCGGAGGTGCGCCGCTGGCTGGACCTGGTGGCAACCGAGAGCGGCGGCATCTGCAGCGACGAGGTCATCGTCGAGACATTGCAGGGCTGGATCGACCAGGACCGCAAGCACACCGCGCTCAAGGCGTTGCAGGGGCTGATGTGGCGCGAGGGTTATCTGCGCGGGGATTTCCACGGCCACGTCTATCCCGATGCGGCGCAGGCGCTGCGCGACTGGCATGCGGACGGCACCCGGCTGGCGGTGTATTCGTCCGGTTCGGTGGATGCGCAGAAGCTGCTGTTCGGCCACAGCGAAGCCGGCGACCTGGCGCCGGTCTTCAGCGATTTTTTCGACACCCGCGTTGGGCACAAGCGGGAAGCCGACAGTTACCGCCGCATCGCCGAAGCATTGCGGCAGCCGCCAGGCGACATCGTCTTCCTGTCCGATGTGGTCGAGGAGCTCGACGCCGCGCGCGAGGCGGGCATGCGGACCGTCCTGCTCGATCGGCGCGAGGATTACCCGCAGGCGCGAGACGCAAAGGTGGCGAACGGACACCCGCGCGTCGAGTCGTTCGCGCAGGTAGACATCGCGGGCTGATCGCGCGCCGATCCCGCGCAAATCGCGGACTCACGCCAGCGTTGCGTGTCCGCCGTCGCCCTCCTCCCGACTTGGACACCCGGCAGAGCGCCGCGCTGCCAGCACCTGTTTTGCATCCGCCAGCGACAGGCCACGCGCGCGCAACAGCACCGCCAGGTGGTACAGCAAGTCGGCGGCTTCGCCCAGGAGCGCGCCATCGTCCTGCGCGACCGCCGCCAGCGCCGTCTCCACGCCTTCCTCGCCCACCTTCTGCGCGATGGCACGCACCCCGGCATCGAACAGGCGCGTGCCATAGCTGCCCGGTGGGCGATCGCGGTGGCGCTGCGCCACCAGCAGGTCGAGCTCGCCCAGGGCATCGGCGGCGGCGGCGGCGAAACAGCTGATGCGCCCCAGGTGGCAGGTCGGGCCCGCCGGTTGCGCACGCACCAGCAGCGCGTCGCCGTCGCAATCGGCCTCGATCGCGACCAGTGCAAGCACATGGCCGGATTGGCCGCCCTTCCTCCATTGCTGCTGCCGGCTGCGGCTGAAGAAGGTCACGTATCGGCTGTCGAGCGTCGCCTGCAAGGCGGCGCGATCCATGTAGCCGAGCATGAGCACGCGCAGCGTGTCGGCGTCCTGCACCACGGCGGGCAGCAGGCCGCCCTGCTTGTCCCAGGCCAGCGTGTCGATGACTTCAGGCCGCATGCCGCACCCGGATGCCGCATGCGGCCACGGCCTGCTTGAGCACCGGGATCCCGATCGCGCCAGTGTGGAACACGCTCGCCGCGAGCGCCGCATCGACGTCCGCCTGCACGAAGACATCGACGAAATCCTGCGCCGAACCCGCGCCGCCCGATGCCACCAGCGGCACCCGGCAGGCGGCGCGCACCGCGCGCAACTGCTCCAGGTCGTACCCGCGGCGCACGCCATCGCTGCCCATGCAGTTGAGGACGATTTCGCCGGCGCCGCGGGCCTGCACTTCGCACACCCAGTCGAGCGTCCGCCGCGGCAATGCCCGAAGGGTGCCAGGCTCGCCCGTGTTGCTGCGCACGCGCCATTGGCCATCGGCGTCGCGCAGGCTGTCGATGCCGACGACCACGCACTGCACGCCGAAGGCCTCGGCCAGCTCGTCCACCAGTTCCGGCCGCTCCAGTGCCGGCGTGTTCACCGATATCTTGTCGGCGCCCGCGAGCAGCACCTCGCGCGCCTGCCGGACGTCGCGGATGCCGCCGGCAACGCAGAACGGGATGTCGAGCACGCGGCCGATGCGCTCCACCCAGCGCACGTCCACGCAGCGTTGCTGCGGGCTGGCGCCGATATCGTAGAACACGAGTTCGTCCGCGCCGGCGTCGCGATAGCGCATGGCCAGCTCGACGCAGTCGCCCATGTCGACGTGGTCGCGGAAGCGCACGCCCTTGACCACGCGCCCCTCGCGGACGTCGAGGCACGCAATGATGCGGCGACTCAGCATGCGACGGCCTCCGCCACCGTGACGCGCCCTTCGAGCAAGGCCTTGCCGATGACGACGCCCGCGCAACCGATCCCGGCCAGCGCGGCGACATCGGCGGCATCGCGCACGCCGCCGGAGGCCTGCACCGCGATGCCCGGCGCCCATGTGCGCAGGAGTTCGTAGAACGCGAGGTTGGGCCCTGCCAGGGTTCCGTCGCGATCGACATCGGTGCACAGCGCATGCCGCAGACCGTGGTCCAGGTAGAAGGCCAGCAGGTCGCGCAGCGTGCGTCCGCCCGACCTCGACCAGCCATGCGACACCGGATACCAGGTCCCGCATGGACCGCAGCGGGCATCGAGCGCGAGCGTCAGCCGCTCGGGGCCGAAGCGGGCCAGCCAGCGCGAGACCTCTGCCGGATCGTCGACCGCACGCGAACCGATCACGACGCGTGCCGCGCCGGCCTCCAGCACGCCCTCGACGTCGGCCTCGCCGCGGATGCCGCCGCCGGTCTGCACCCGCAGCGACCGCTCGCTCGCCAGCGAACGCAACAGGGGCACGAGTGTGTAGCCACCTTCGCGGGCGGCATCCAGGTCCACCAGGTGCACCCATTGCGCGCCCTGCCGGGCGTAGCTTCGCAGCACGTCCGCGGGCGATCCGGCGTAGCGCGTTTCCCGCGCGTAATCGCCCTGGTACAGGCGGACCACGGCGCCGCCGCGCACGTCCACCGCCGGGTACACGGTCATGCCCATGCGGGGATGCTCATGCGGGGATGCTGACTCCGTGATCCTCATCCGCTGCCGGTTCCAAGGAAGTTCGCCAGCAGGCGCGCGCCGGTCGTCGCCGAGCGCTCGGGGTGGAACTGCGCGCCGTGCCGTGTCCCGCGTTGCACGATCGCCGCGAATCGCTCGCTGCCGTGCCCGCAGGCCGCCATGCAGTCGGGCGTCACCGCAGCGGCATAACCATGCACGAAATAGGCCTGGTCGCCGTCGTCGATGCCACGCAGCCACGGTGCCTCGCGCACGTCCTCGAGGCTGTTCCAGCCCATGTGCGGGACGCGTGCACCGGCCGTGCCGCGCAGCCGCCGAACCCGCCCCGGCAGCAGCCCCAGGCATTCGACATCGCCCTCCTCGGAATGCTCGAACAACAACTGCATCCCGAGGCATATCCCGAGCAGCGGCGCCGTCGCCCCGCCCAATGCGATGTCGAGGCCCCGTTCGCGCAGGCAGCGCATGGCCGGGGCAGCCGCGCCGACGCCGGGCAGGATGATCCGGTCCGGGGCACCCAGCGCGGCGGCATCGCGCACGCGGCGTGGCAACGCACCGGCGCGCTCGACCGCATGGCAGACCGAAGCGAGGTTCGCGCCGCCGGCGTCGATGACGGCCACGTCGATCACAGCACGCCCTTGGTGGTCGGCAACACGGCGCCATCGCGACGCACCGCCTGGCGCAGGGCGCGCGCGACGGCCTTGAAGCAGGCTTCGATCTTGTGGTGGTCGTTCTCGCCATCGACCGAAAGATGCAGGGTCATGGCCGCCGCCTCGGCGAGCGAGCGGAAGAAATGAGGCACCAGTTCGGTCGGAAGGTCGCCGACGCGCTCGCGTGCGAACGTCCCGCGGAAGACGAAGTGCGGCCGCCCCGACAGGTCCAGCGCGGCGCTGGCGAGCGCTTCGTCCATCGGCAGCGTGAATCCGTAGCGTGCGATGCCGCGTTTGTCGCCCAGCGCATGGCGCAACGCCTGCCCGAGCGCCAGCGCGCAGTCCTCGACGGTGTGGTGTTCGTCCACGTGCAGGTCGCCGCGCGCCTGCAACCGCAGCGCGATGCCGGCGTGGGTGCCCAGCTGCTCCAGCATGTGGTCCAGGAAACCGAGCCCGGTCGACACCGATGCCGGCGCAGCGCGGTCCAGGTCGATGTCGACATCGACCCGGGTCTCGGCCGTCGCGCGCCGGACGTTCCCGACGCGCGGTGCATCGCACAAGGCATGCGCGATCGCCGGCCAATCCCACTGCCCCCCGAATTCCGGCGTGCGCAGCTGGAACGCGCGAACGCCGAGGTTGTCGGCAAAACGCACGTCGGTGTCGCGATCGCCGACCATCGCCGAACGCGCCCAGTCGACATCCCCGCGCCGCAGCAGGTGCGCCGCCATCGCGATCCCGGGTTTGCGCCCGGGACTGTTCTCCCCGGCAAGGCTGGTGTCGATCAGGATCTCGTCGAAGACCACGCCCTGGCTCTGGAATACCTGCAGCATCAGCCGCTGCGGGCCGTCGAAGTCATCCCGCGGAAACGACGGCCGCCCCAGCCCGTCCTGGTTGCTCACCATCACGAAGCGGTAGCCGGCATCACGCAGGCGCAGCATCGCCGGGATGACGCCATCGACGAAGCGCAGCTTGTCGAAACGGTCGACCTGGAAGTCCGCTGGCTCGGCGATCAGCGTGCCGTCGCGGTCCACGAACAGCAGCGGCGCCGGCATCGCGCTCACGCCGCCACCGCGGTACGCAGGGTGTCCAGCAGCCGCGCGTTCTGCGCCGCCGTGCCGACCGTGATCCTGAGCGCATCGCCGAGCCCGGGCTGCTCGCGCATGCTGCGCACGACGACGCCCGCCGCCAGCAGGCGCCCGAAGACGTCCTCGACGCGGTCGAAGCGCGCGAGGATGAAATTCGCCTGCGACGGATAGACGCGCCGCACGCACGCCACGCCTACCAGCGCATCGATCAGCCCCTGGCGCTGCGCGCGCATGGCATCGATATTGGCGGCGGTCAGGCGCAGCGCAGCGGGGGACAGCGCCGCCAGCGCCAGTTCGGCGCAGGGCGCTGGCACCGGGTATGGCGCCTGGCAGCGTTGCAGGGCCGAAACCACCGCGGGGTCCGCGACCAGGCATCCGATCCGCGCGCCCGCCAGCGCGTGCGCCTTGGACAAGGTGCGCAGCACCGCAAGATTGGGCTGCGCGGCGATGGCGGGGACCAGGGACGGCGTGTCGGCGAACTCCGCGTAGGCTTCGTCCACGACGACCAGCGCGCTGTCCTGCAGCGCGCGCGCAAGCGCCAGCACGGCACCGGCCTGCAGCACGTTGCCGGTGGGGTTGCCTGGCGAACACAGGAACACCAGGCGTGCATGCTGGGCCCGCGCGGCCAGTGCCACCTGGTCCAGGTCGACATCGAACCCCGCCGCGCGATCCCGCAACGGCACCTCGACCACCCGCGCACCCTGCAGCCGGGCGCAGACCGCGTACATGCCGAACACCGGCGGCGTGACCAGCACCGCATCCCGCCCCGGCTGGCAGAACGCCCGCGCCAGCAGGTCGATCGGCTCGTCGCTGCCGCGTCCGATCAGAAGCTGGGCCTCGTCGCAGCCGTACAGCGTCGCCAACGCCGCCCGCAGCGGCGGTGGCTGCGGTTGCGGATACCGTCGCCACGCGCCCGTGTCGTCGGCGTGGTTGGATTGCGCCGACTCGTTGGCGTTGAGCCATACATCGCCTTGCAGCGATTCGCTGCGCGCGGAACGGTAGCCGCTGAAGCCGCGCAGGTCCGGCCGCAGCAACATGGGCACCGGGTTCATGCGGCCTCCATGCGCAGTCCGACCGCGTGCGCGTGCGCGTCCAGCCCCTCGGCGCGCGCCAGCGTCATCGCGATGCCGCCAATGGCGTCCAGCCCGCGGCGTTCCACCGACTGCACGCTGATGGTGGTCTGGAAGCTGGCCACGCTCAGTCCGCTGGTGGCGCGCGCCGCGCCACCGGTGGGCAGGACATGGTTGGTGCCGCTGCAATAGTCGCCGAGCGCTTCCGGGGCCCAGTCGCCCAGGAACACCGACCCGGCCGACGCGATGCCGTCCAGCCACGCGCGCGGTTCGCGCAGCGCCAGGATCAGGTGCTCGGGTGCATAGCGGTTGCTGATGGCGACCGCCTCGGCGATCGATTCGACGCGCAGCGCGCGCGATACCGACAACGCCTGGCGGGCGATGTCGGCGCGCGGCAGGTGGTCGATCTGCCGCTCGACCTCGCGCGCCACCGCATCCAGCAGGGCGTCGTCGTCGGACAGCAGCAGCACCTGCGAGTCGCCGCCATGTTCGGCCTGCGAAAGCAGGTCCGCCGCCACGAAGGCGGCGTTCGCGCCCGCGTCTGCGATCACGAGGACTTCGGACGGCCCTGCGGGCATGTCGATCGCCGGCCCGTCCGGCAACCGCGACACCTGGCGCTTGGCCTCGGTGACGTACGCGTTGCCCGGGCCGAACAGCTTGTCGCAACGCGGAATGGCCTGCGTTCCCATGGCCATCGCGGCGATGGCCTGCGCACCACCGACCTTGAACACCTTGTCGATGCCGCAGTGCCGCGCCGCGTGCAGCACCGATGGATCGCAGCGCCCGTCCCTGCGCGGCGGCGTGCACAGCACCACGTCACTGCAACCGGCCAGCCGCGCCGGAACGCCGAGCATCAGCGCCGTCGACGGCAGCGGGGCGCTGCCGGCCGGCACGTAGAGGCCGACGCGGGCGATGGGGCGGACGATGCGTTCGCACAGGACGCCGGCTGCGGTTTCCACCGCGTACGGCTGCAGCATTCCGGCGCGATGGAAGCGGGCGATGCGCGCGGCGGCATCCTCGATCGCCGCCCGTAGCGCTTTGGGGATCGCGTCGGAGGCGTCATGGAATTCTTCTTCGGTCACGCGCAACGCATTGATCGAAGCGCCGTCGAACCGGAGCGACAGCGCGCGCAGCGCTGCATCGCCGTCGCGACGTACCGACTGCAGGATGTCGGCGACGATGGCCTCGGTGCGTGCCGAAGCCAGCCGGGTCGGTCGCGCCAGGACGGCTTCGCGCGCCGCCGCGTCGAGCGAGCGCCAGTCGCTGCGGCCCAGCACGGCTCCCGGCGCGCTCATGCCAGCATCCTTTCCACCGGCAGTACCAGCAGTCCGCTGGCGCCGGCGCGCTTGAGATCCTCCAGCCGCTGCCAGGTCACCGCGCCATGGCAGATCGCCTGCAGCGCGAGTGCGTCGCTGCCGTCGATGCCGGTGATGACGGGCGCCTCGGCATCTGGCAGCAGTTCGAGCAGGCTCGGGACGGCGCGCCGGCTGGCGCGGAACAACAGCAGCTTGCTGTCCTTCAGGCGCAGCACGCCATCGAGCCGGCGCAACAGCAGCATCGAGAGATCTTCGCGGGCGTCGCCGAACCCGGCGACGGGGCCGGCGAGCACCGCCTCGCTCTGCAGCAGTGTTTCCACCGGCCGCAACTGGTTTGCGGCCAGCGTTGCACCGCTGGAGACCAGGTCGCACACGGCGTCGGCCTGGCCGAGCCGCGGCGCGATTTCCACCGACCCGGACAAGGTCACGATCTCGGCGGCGACATCTTGCTCGCGCAGCCACTGCCCGAGCAGCGCCGGGTAGCTGGTGGCAATGCGCAGGCCCTGCAACTGTGCGGGCGCGTGCCACTGGATGGCCTCGGGCAGCGCCAGGACCAGGCGGCAGCTGCCGACCCCGAGCGCACGCCATTCGCGATAGGCGGCGGCCTGGCCTTGAAGCGCGCGGACGCCGGCGTGCTCGAGCAGCACATTGCGTCCAACGATCCCCAGGTCGCAGGCGCCGTCGGCGATCAGGCCGGGAATGTCGTCGTCGCGCACCAGCAGCAGGTCGATCGGCAGCGACTCGCCGTGACAGAACAGGCGATCGCGACTCTCGCGCCACGCGAGCCCGCAGCCGGCGAGCAGCGCCCGCGCCGGGTCGCTCAAGCGACCGCTTTTCTGGATGGCGATGCGCAGGCGCTCGCGCCCCGCCGTGGCGTATGTCTTGCCCATCCGGCCGGCCTAGCGCGCGCGGCGGCGGCGCAGCCGCTGGACGGCCGCGCCATACCCGCCCGCGCCGCGCTCGAGCGTGCGCGCGACCCGGCCCACGGTGGTGACGCTGACCATGGTGCGGTCGTGGATCTCGCGATACGGAACGCCATCGAGCAGCAGCGGCACCACCTTCCAGCGATCGCCCATCGCCTCGATCTCGGCGGGCGTGCACAGGTCCTCCAGGAATGCACGCACGTCGGCCGGATCGGTGAGCGCGGCAAGCGCGCGCGACAGGCCGTCCAGGTTGGCTTCGGCATCGGGCTTCGGAGTGGGTTGTGGGCGCTGCTTCATGTCGTGCCAACGTATTAGCGTGTTAATACATTATGCCATCCTCGTGCGGGCCGTCAACCGGCGGATCGACGCCTCCTGTTGCCGCACCTGCGCCTGGCACGGGAACACGCCCACGAGGGCTGCAGGCGGGCATCGGGATGCATGCAGGACATGACCCGCATCGAATGCGCGCCCAGACGCCAGACCCGTGCTGGGCGGGGCAGCCTTCTGGCGGGCATTGATCGGCGGCGGATGGCCGCCATCGGGGGAGACCGGCTCAAACCTGGCCGGCCGGCTGGACTTCAAGCGGTCCGGCGCCCGTTTTGCCGCCGTCGCAGAAAGGCGCTGCGCCAACTCCGCGAGGCGGGATGGCGCGCCCTAGTGCTGCAGTGCCCCGCGCGCCGCGGCGAGGACGGAGCCGTCGGCGACCAGTTGCAGGGCCACCCTGACCTCGCCATCGAGCGCACGATCGCGATCCATGAAGGCGATGCGCTCGCGGATCGCCGCATGCGCGGCGCCCACCGCGCGGCCAGGTTGCGGCGACGGCAGGGCCGCCAGCTCCGCGCGCAATCCGTCGACCTCGGCGAGGAAGGCCGCCCGCTGCGATGCATCCAGGTCCCAGCAACCCTGCACCTTCGCCGCGAACCCGGCGGCATCGCTGCCGTGCGCCAGCGCCCGCGCCGCATCGATCATGTCGCGGCGCAGGTCAAGCGCCTGCGCCGCGGTATAGAGCTCCAGCGCCAGCACCTTGCCCAGGTCATCGGTCATCGCCAGCACGTGCCGGGCTTCGTTGGCCCCCATCGACACGTGATCCTCGGCATTGGCGCTGGTCGGGATCGAATACACCGACGCCGGCATCGCGCGACTGGCGAGGTCGTTGACGATCGCCGCTGCGGTGTACTGCACGATCATGTAACCAGACTCGGTGCCGTCCTCGTTGCCGATCAGGAACGGCGGCAGGCCGTCGTTGGTCGCCGGATCGACCAGCTTGTTGAGGCGGCGCTCGGAGATCGACGCCAGCACCGGGATCGCGGCCTTGACGTAACTCATCGCCAAGGCCAGCGGCATGCCGTGGAAATGCCCGGCGGAAATCACCTGCTGCTCGACGTGCTCGGCCTCGGCAGCGGGGAACACCAGCGGATTGTCGGTCACCGAATTGAGTTCGATGTCGAGCACGCGCTTGGCCTGCTCGACCGCATCGCGCACCGCACCATGCACCTGCGGCGCGCAACGCAGCGAATAGCTGTCCTGCGGCTGGTGCTTCTTGCCACCGCGGAACGGCCGGAAACGCTGGTAGAAGTTGCCGCGCCCGTGGCGCTGGTCGAACGGAACCCACTCCCAGCCGATGTCGAAGCACGGCTGTTCGGCCACCGGTCGCCGGGCCCAGCTCGACGGCTGCCACTGCCGGAACTTCGGCACCAGGTGGTAGCGGATGTCGGCCAGCGACGAACCATCCAGCATCGCGCGCAGGTTGGCGGCGCTGCGCACCTGCCCTGGATGCGGACGCAGCGCATGCGCCTCGGCGGCGAAGGCGCCCAGGCGCCCTGCAAACGCATCCACGGTCATCGCCGCGGCAAGATCGGCGGTGTCCAGCAGCGCGTCCAGGCGGTGCAGCGCCAGCACGCCGGTCGCCAGCATCTGTGCGGTGCCGTTGTTCAGCGCCAGGCCTTCCTTGTACGACAGCGTCACCGGCGTGAGGCCCGCACGTTCCAGCGCCTGCGCGCCCGGCATGCGCTCGCCGGCGAAGAACGCTTCGCCGCCACCGAGCAGCACGATCGCCAGGTGCGACAGCGGCGCCAGGTCGCCCGACGCGCCGACCGAGCCGAGCTGCGGCACCACCGGCACGATCCCGGCGTTAAGCATCGCCGCCAGCGCCTGCAAGGTCTGCACGCGGATACCCGAATGCCCGCGCAGCAAGGTGTTGATGCGGATGCAAAGCATCGCGCGCACGACATCGGCCGCGAACGGCTCGCCCACGCAGACGGCATGGGTCACGATCAGGTTGTGCTGCAGCTCGACATGCAGGCTGCGGCCCGGCGTCTGTGCGTCCACCTGCGCATCGCGCATCGGATGGCCGCCGAGCAGTTTGTCGGCATTGCTGCCGAACCCGGTCGACACGCCGTAGATCGGTTCTTCGCGGCGGACGGTGTCGGCGAGGAATTCGGCCGCGCGTGCGACCGCCTGCAATGCAGCGGGATCGAGATCGACGCAGGCGCCCTGGGCGACGCGCACCAGCTGCTCACGGGTCAGCGAGTTGCCGTCCAGGCGGACGGCGGCTGCGTTCGAGTCGTTCATCCCGCCGCTCATCGTGCTGTCTCCGCCTGGGCCGCATCGGGAAACAGCAGCGTCTTGAGGCGCGCATCGCGCAGGGCCCCTGCGATCTCGCCTTCAGCAGCCTCGAACTGCGTGCCCCGCCGCAGGTCCTTGATCGCGACCACGCCGCGCGAGGCCTCGTCCTCGCCGCGGATCACCACGAAGCGGATGCCGGCGCGATCGGCGTACTGCAACTGCCGCGCGAGCTTGCGTGGTTCGAGCTGGGTTTCGACGTTGAATCCGTCGGCGCGCAGGCGTTGCGACAGCGCCAGGGCGTGGTCAAGGCCGGCGTCGTCGAGCAGCGCGACCAGCACGTCGACGGAGCTTTCGGCCGCAGCCACGATGCCGGCATCGCGCAGCTGGAAGAACAAGCGCGTCAGGCCGATCGAGATCCCGACGCCGGGCAATTTTGATTTCGTGTAATGCCCGGCGAGGTCGTCGTAGCGCCCTCCCGAGCAGATCGAGCCGACCTGCGGATACGCATCGAGCGTGGTCTCGTAGACGATGCCGGTGTAGTAATCCAGGCCGCGTGCGATCGACAGGTTGATCGCATAGCGGGACTCGGGAATGCCCATCGCGTGCAGGCGCTGCAGCACTTCGCGCAGTTCGCTGCGACCCTGCTCGAACAGCGCGCTGCCCGCGCCCAGCCCATCGAGTTGCGCCAGCGCATCGGCGTGCCCGCGCGAGCGGATCCGCGAAAACGCCATCAGCCGTTCGACGGTATCTTCCGGCAAGGCGAAATCGCCGCCGCCCAGGGTCGCCCGCACCGCGTCCTCGCCGCGCTTGTCGAGCTTGTCCAGCTCGCGCAGCACCGCCGCCTGGCGGGCGCCGTCGTCGATGCCCAGGCCTTCGAAATAGCCGCGCAACAGCTTGCGATGATTGAGCTGGATGGTGAAGTCGCCGATCGCCAGGCGATCGAACACCGCATGGATGACCGCCGGGATCTCGGCGTCGAACCGGATCGACAGGGCGTCCTTGCCGATGACGTCGATGTCGCACTGGTAGAACTCGCGGAAGCGGCCCCGTTGCGCGCGCTCGCCGCGATACACCCGCTGCATCTGGTAGCGCCGGAAGGGAAAGGCCAGCGCGTGCTCGTGCTCGGCGACATACCGCGCCAGCGGCACCGTCAGGTCGAAGCGCAGGGCCAGTTCCGGCATGGCGCGCGCGTCCTCGCCCGCTTCGGCCTTGCCGAGCGCGCCGGTGGATTGCACGAAATACACCTGGCGCTCGGTTTCGCCGCCGGATTTGGTCAGCAGCACCTCCGACAACTCCATCACCGGCGTTTCCACCGGCAGGAATCCGAAGCGTTCGAAGGTCTCGCGGATCGCGTCGAGCATGCGCTGGAACGCGATCTGCTCGCGCGGCAGCAGCTCCATGACTCCGGGCGGGGTACGCGGCTTGATCAAGGCTCAGAAGTCCGTGTGGCGCGGGGGCGACAGTGTAGCGGCTGCGTCGCCGGCGCCGCCCCCCGGCGGGCCCGTCAGCGCGGCGCCCAAGCCCGGACTTGCCCACGGGTGCCCGAACTCACTAAAATGCCGGGCTCACCTGTCGGGGTGTAGCTCAGCCTGGTAGAGCGCTACGTTCGGGACGTAGAAGTCGCAGGTTCAAATCCTGTCTCCCCGACCATGATGTTCTTCAAGAAGCCGGCCCTGGGCCGGCTTCTTGTCGAGTCGACCCGCCGGACCCGGTTGCCGTCAGCATGCCGATGGATCGGGCGCCCCATGGCTGTTGGGCGGCGCGCCCCGGAAGCCGGCCCGGGCTGGCTAGATATCGCCAACCCCCGCTTCCAGCACGGTTGTCCCACCCAGGCTGGCATTCACCAGCTTGCCGTTCTGGAACAGCAGCATCACGCGCTGCGACCCGTTGTAATTCCACATCTGTTGCTTGACCCCAAGCATGTCCATGTCCTGCGTCTGGCTGGGCTCGCCCAGCAGGTCGCGAACCTCGGCTTCGGACATCTTCAGCTGCAGCTTGTGGACCAGCTGCGGGTCTCCCGTCCATGGCTTGCCGCCTGCCGAGCAGGCAACCATCGCGAGGGCGAGCACCAGCGTGACCAACCAGTTCCCCAACTTCATGTCGGCAGTTCTCCATTAGTTTGCAACGGGAATGTCCTTGCGGATGATCAACGAGTCTGCGGAATACCGAAGTAGCGGGAGGCACCACCGGCGAGGCCCGCGCCCAGCAAGGGGGCAAGCCAGAACAGCCAGAGTTGCTGCAGCGCCCAGCCACCGACGAAGACCGCGGGCCCCAGGCTCCTGGCTGGATTGACCGACGCATTCGTCACCGGGATGCCGACCAGGCAGACGACCACCAGTGCCAACCCGGTCACCAGCGGCGCGTAGGCCGCTGGAAACGCCTGCTCGCGTGCGCGGAGCACGACCAGCACGAACAGGAAGCCCAGCACCGTCTCGCAGACCAGCGCCGAGGCGAGGGAATATGCCCCCGGGGAGTGTTCCGCGTACCCGTTGGCATCCAATCCGGACGCAACATCGAACCCGACCTTCCCGCTGGCGATCAGGTAGACGATTGCCGCCCCGGCGATCGCGCCGACGACCTGGGCAAGGATGTAGGGCACGACGAGGCGCAGCGGGAATCGGCCAGCCACGGCCATCCCGACGGTCACCGCGGGATTCAGGTGGGCGCCCGACACGGGCTCGAAAACGTGGACGCCGACCATCCATGCGAAGCCGAACGCCAGCGCAACGCCCAGCAGCCCGATGCCGATGTCCGGGAAACCCAGCGCCAGCACGGCGCTTCCGCAGCCGCCAAGCACAAGCCATAGCGTACCCAGCGCTTCTCCCAGCAACTTCCTGGTCATCGATCCTGTCTCCCGATGTTGGATGCCGGACCGGTGATGCGTGCGGCCTTCACCAGTCCCGCGAATTGCACGTGGCACGACGTCGTCGACACGCTGCCGATCTTGCCCAGTTCAGCGATTGCCTTCAGCAGGCTGTCGATGGCCATGTCGCGCTGATTCCGGTCCAGCGCATCCATCGCCTGGGCGAGCAACACGATCGCCCGATTGCGCGCATTGTCTTCCGCAGGGCTTTGCAACGACAACTGGGACAGGTCGAGCGACAGCTTGTCGCCGAGCACGCGTGGGCTCACGACAGGCACGGCCAACGCGTTGCTGGCCAGGAGCGCGCCTGACGCAGGCACGGTGAGCTTCGAATCCAGCGTGTAGGTCCCTGGCTCTGGCGGCAGGCGCAAGCCCAAGGCAAAACTCCTGGTCTGCGCGACGTCCAGCCTGAACCGCCATTCGGCCAGCAGCGACGTCAACGAGAAGGCCTCAGGCCGTGCATCAACCAGGCGCAAGGGCGCCTGCGCTTGGGCAACGAGCGCGAGATCCACCGCCTTGGCAAGGTTCTTCACCTCGGTATTGACGGTGAGATATCCCCCGGTGATCCCATAGCTTGGCGAAGCCGGCATGATCCGGCGCAGCATCCGGCCAAGCAGATCCTCCGCCTGTGCCGCCGAGTCCGTTCCGGCGAGGGCGGACACCAGGTCGAACGCGGCAACCATCGACCTGCCATCGCCATAAGCCTCGCCCAAGACGGCCGGTAGCCCATCGGCACTGTCGAAGCGACCTTCGACATGCGCGCCGGCGGGCTCGTACCGCAATGCATCCCCGCTGGCATCGAAGCTGCCGACCGCGAAATCGCCCGTGAGCAGCACGGCCTGGTGTGCGTTGCCGGCAAGCTCTCCCGTAAAGCGCACGCCCAGGGCCGCATCCAGTATCTGGTTGCGCGAGTCGTGGTTGCCATCCACCAGCAGGCCATCGCCCTGGAAGATCGCTTCCCGTACCTCTTCCGCCAGGGTGTTGGCGAGCTTGCGCGCGCCGCCGCTGATCCAGTAGGTGTCATAGCGTCCGGTTGCATATTCGCTGGCGAAGCCGTCGGTCGTGGTCACGACCGTATGGGCGATCGACAACCTGGTCAGCAGCGCATCGACAAACGCCGCGCGGTCGCGGGTACAGGCGGCATCCTCGGTGGCGCCATGCCCGATGCGGCAGGTCATCAGCACCAGCACCCGGCCCGTCGCCGAGAGCGACTGGGTCATCTCGGCCTTGATCGGCGGTTCGACCACACGCACTGGCGCATGCGCCAGCAACACCAGGCCGGTCCCGACCTGCGCCTGCAGTACCGCTTCGTAATCGCCAGGCGCAACGCCCGTGGTGTCCCATGGACGCGAGAAGGTGGTGCTCTGCCCCACCGGCAGGTCGGCCACCTGCGTCCACGTCGCAAGCACGGTCTCGTTGGCGGGATCGATCACGGTGAGGACCAGCGGCAACTGGGAGAACGCCGCATTCCCGGCGTTGTTGGCCGTGGCCAGCAGGCTGGTGGTTTCTCCGACTTCCAGTTGCGATGGCAATGCCGCGATGGTGCCTGCGAGGCCCGACCCCGTCTCGATGCTGGAGCGAACGTCGAACTGACTGGTCTTCGTATCCAGCACGGCGCCATCCGCAGCGCGGACCGTCTGTGTTACCAGGTAGGTCCCTGCCGTTGCGGCGACAAGATTGAACGGCACGCTGATCGTGGCCGTGGACTCGGGCGCCAGATGCGGAATCTGCCGGTCCGTTGCCAGGATCGTCTCGCCCGAGGGCGAGGTGACCAGCTCCGACACGGTCAGGTTTTCGAAACTGGCGTTGATGGTCAGGTCGCGGACGCGCCCCAGGATCTGGACCGTATCGAACGGATCGTAGATCGCCTTGTCGGTGGCGACCGCGGACGTCAGTTGCGGCCCGGTCGATGTCGTTTCGATGCGGAACGGCTGGATCGCCTCTCCCCACGCTTGCCCATCGGGGCTGAGCAGGACCACGCGTGCGCGGTAATCCCCGGCAGGGTGGTTGGCCGTATCCCATGGCTGCGGGAGCGTCTGCGACGCACCGATGGACATCCCGCTGAACGCGACGGCGGGAAGCTCCGTGACCGGTTGCCCGTTGGCGTCTTCGATGAAGTAACGCAGGCTCCCGGTGGTGAACGAGGAACCGTTGTTGGTCACCGTCGGCTGCACGACGACCGTTTCATTGGCATTGAAGACGGCCCGGTTCAATCCCAGGTCCAGCTGGTAGTGGTTGGCGGCATGGACCGACGGGATGGCAATCGGGCTGTCGACCACCTCCCCGTTGAAGCCATTGACGAAGCGCAGGAACGCAGCCGTCGCGATCTTGCGCCACTCGTCGATCTTCATCCCGATCATGTCGAGCGTGAAGGTGAAGATCGCCCCGGTTGCATTGATGCGGCCGAGGTCGAACAGGTAGGACGATGAGCCATCGGCATTGATCGTGCTGGCGCTTGCCGTCGCCGACGCATCCACCAGCTTCACGTTGGAGGCGAATTCGAGCCCGAGGCTGGTATCGATCCCTCCCAGGCGCGCGACGGCCTTGGGCAGGTATGCCATCACGTAGCTGGTGGCGCCCAGGCGCGTATCGAAATACTGGCCAGACCATGATCCATCGGAGCCCTGCTTGGTCAGCAGGTACTGCACGGTCTTGCGCAGGACGGCATCGGTGGCGTCCGGATCGGTGTAGTCCAGCGCGGTTCCGATGATGGAGGTCGTCAATGGATCGCTCACCCCACCCTTGTAACGGCTCCAGCCGCCATCGACGTGCTGCGCTGCGCGCAACTCCGCCTTCAGCAGCGGAATCTCGGCATCCACGCTGGCGGCCAATGCCGGGTCCTGTACGTAGGGGCGCGCCTCGGCCAACAGGATCAACCGGAACGCCTGCGCCGGGATGCCGTAATCGGTGTAGCTCACGAAATGGCGCGCGGTGCGCTCCACCGCCGCCCGCATCTGCTCGAGTTCGACGGCGATGTCGGTTTCGTGCCGGACCAGCTCGCTGATCGTGGTGGCCGCGCGATACTGGATTCCGAACAGGCGCCCGCCGACGAAGGCGACCTTGTAGTTGTTGGGCGAACCGGTCGCGAAACGCTCGACGAGTTCATTGGGGTTGAGCTCGTAGATCCCGTCGCCGCCGCCGGCCACCAGCGACCCGTCCGGTGCGACCGCGACATCCGTCATCTGGTAATAGACACCTCGGTGCTGATAACGCTGGGTTCCGTCCATCGCCACGTGCACGGTGGCCTGGGCCCGGCCGGACGTATAGGTGCCCGACACGAGCAGCGATCCATCCTTCAATGCCGTGATCGAGCGCGCCTGCGCCGGCAGCAGGTTGCCGGAACTGAGCAGCTGCAGGCTGCCGTCGCCGACATCACCCAGGTACACGCGGCGCGAGACGTAGCACAGGATCGCCAGCCGGCCGTCGGGCAGGAAGTCGATCGAATCGGCGTCGTCCGGAAGGGTGAAGACCACCTGGCTGCCCGACGGCGTGACGCGTTCGATCACCGATGGCTTGCCGCTCAAATGCCCGGTGGCGACGAAGACATCGCCATTGGCTGCAACGGCGATTCCGTAGCCGTACTGGACGCCCGTCGCCGCGCCGAAATACGCCAACGCATTGGTGGCGACGTCCAGCAGGTAGACCTTGCCGTCCTCGCGCAGGACATACAGCTGACCGTCCGGACCAGCCGTGATGTCCGACAAGCGGACGCCGGCATTGGCGCGGACCTGGCTGCTGTACTCGACGTAGTGGTCGATGCCCAGCTTCGCTGCATCGTGCAGCACGCCGGCCAGGCCCTGGACCGCCGTGGCGCTGGGCGCGGGGTTTTCCACCATCCATCCGGCGCTGTTGTAGTCGCGCCACCAGTAGGTGCGATCGGCGGTGTAGTCGGTCCGCTTCGAATACAGATACTTCGCTACGCGATAACGGGCGTTGAAATTCTCCGCCGCATCCGGCCACGCGTTCATGCTCCACAGGCCGAGTTGCGCCTGGGTCAACGGATATTCCGGATGCTGGTTGTAGATCGCGCGCGAGGCCTGGATGTTCGCTCCCTGTGAGTTCTGCAGGAAGACAGCCGTCGCGTGGTCGATATCGGCCTTGTCCAGCGAGCTCGCGATTCCGTACAGCGTCTGGGTCTGGATATGGCAGCCAAGGCAGTTGTTGGTGTTCTGCCAATTCATGGCCTGGGTACCGGAATAGCTTCCCCCGCGGCTGACCGCCTGGCGCACCAGCGTGAACAGCGGATCGGCCGCCTGCCCGGTGGGGTTGTTGATGCCTGTGACCTTCAAGGTCGCCTTCACCCGCTGGGTGCCATCGGTGGTTTCGACCGGATCGACCGAGAATTCACCGCTGGCCGCGTCGCCGACGTAGAAGACGCCCGTGGCCGCTCCACCGATCGCAGGATCCGTCGACGTTGCGGCCAGGTCGTACTGCGCACCGGTCGCCGGCGGCTGCCAGTGGCCGAAGGCAAGATTCGCCATATCGTTGGGCAGGGTTTCCGGCATCGCAACCGTGGCGGTGAACGCCACCGCGCCGCTGGTGTGATCGGTCACCTTGAGGACGACTTCGCCAGCGGGGATGACCGCGTTGCCCTTGTTCTGCACCAGCGCGCTGAAGTCGACGCCGTTGGGCGATGCCTGGATCATGATCGGCGGCGACGGCACGACCGTGCCCTGCAGCCCGAGCGTGGCCCGGATGTCGATGGGGTGGATGTCCGAACCCAGGATCAGCCCCAGCGGCGTGCTGCGCTGGATGCTTCCCGGCTTCACAACGTGCAGGGCCAACTGATACGGCCCGGCCGGAAGGTTCGGCACCTTCCAGTCGGCGACGAAGGCCTGCGTCTGCCTCGCGCTGAACGCAAAGGTGCACTGCTCGGGACCGGCGGACGTTGGTGCGCCGCAGAGCTGGGCGACCTTCTGCCCGCTGCCGTCCAGGACCCGCACCACGACGAGAGCGTCCTGATCCAGCGTCGTGAGGTTGGCGATGTTCGCGCTGATCCGGATCGTGTCGTTGGGCAACACCGAATCCGGCGTCGCCTGCAGGTTGAAGACCTGGAAGGTCCCCTGCTGCAGGTCGTCCATCGCCACATCAAGGCGATAGACGCCAGGATTTTCCAGTCGCGTTGAGAGCGCGCGGGGCTGGAAGCCGTCTGCCGTGACGCCCAGGCTGACGTCGGCACTGCCGGTATCCGCGATCCGGTACTGGCCCGCGCTGTCCGAAGCACCAGCGGGCGCACCGTTGAGGGTCAATGCAGCGCCGGCAATAGCCTGCCCGGTTGCACTCGACGTGATGGTGCCGATCAGCGTGCGTTGCGTGTTGGTTGCAGTGGCGTCGAGACCGATGCGGCCGACATCATTGCTGCCGTTCGCCAGGACACCGCTCAGGTTGATGCTGTCGTAACCGTCTGCCTGGACGCTGCCCGAGAATGGCCCGGCGGTCAGGCCGGTTAAGTTGAAGCGGCCGCTCGCGTCGCTGGCGGTGCTCTGCCCGTTGATGACGACCTGCGCCGCTGCGATTGGTGTCGAGGTTGCCGCATCGATGACCAGGCCCGTCACGTCGGCGCTGGTCGGGGCCGTTTCGCCATCGGGCGTCAGGGCAGGAGAAAACGTGACGGCCGTACGCGCCGGCAGGTTGATGGCCTGGTTGAGGGTTTGATAGCCCGCCTGGCTGATCTGCACGGAATAGCTTCCGGCGGGAAGGCCGAGCACTTCGTACGCTCCGCTGGCATCGGATTGTGTCTGCAGGGTGACGCTGCCCGAGACCTGCACGGCGGCGCCGGCGATCGGCACTTGGGTTTTGGAGTCGCTGATCCGGCCGCGCAGCACTGCGGTGGTGTCCGCGATCGACAATCCGATGCGGCCAAGATTCGTCGTCTTGCCGGCCTCGACAACGGTCGAACCGGCATAGCTGGAATAGCCGGCATGGGAAATGCTGACGACATACGTCCCAGGCGGAACGGGCGCGAGTTCGAAGCCGCCATTCGCGCCGCTTTGCGCGGTCAGCCCGGAGCTGCCGAGCACAACGACGGCACCGGGGAGGGCCAGGCCGGAGCTTGCGTCATACACGTTGCCGGCGATGGTGCCGTCGTCGACCGTCGGGGCTGCCTGGGCAACGAGCATGGCGCGCAGGGCGAGTGCGGTGACGTAAGGGTCGTCCTGCCAACTGCCATCGCCCGCTTGCGCGGCACGGATTTCGGCCACGCTCCCCGCCGTATCCGCGACCGGGCCGGACTGCGCCAGGGCGATGGTCGCCACCGCATCGTTCACGGTGTCGCCGTAGGCGCCTGCTGCCTGCAAGGCGAGCAATGCCGCCCGACTGCGCTGGATCGAAGCCCCCACGCTGTAGTCGTTGCGGAACTGCGTCAGCGCCTGCACCACATAGCCGGTGACATAGGCGGGCTGCCCGGGCGAATAGCTGCCGTCGCTGTTGGCGGCATTCAACAGGTAACCGATCGCCGCTTGCGCGCGCGCATCGCGCGTGACCCCTGCCGCCCGCATTGCGAGCAAGGCCAACGAGGTATCCAGTGGATTGCTCGGCTGCCCCAACGCGCCGCCGAAGCCGCCGTCATCATTTGCCAATGCCACGAGTGCGGGCAATTCGAGCGCCGCGTCCTGCGTCCTGCCCATCGCGCCCAGGCCCGTCAGCCGCCGCGCGAGGAGTTCGGTGGAGGTGTCGCTGGTTTCGTTCGCGGGCAGGTCCGGCAGGGACGCGGTGCGACCGGCCAGCGCCAAGGTGTGTGCCGCCTCGTTGCGCACCTGGCGGACGATCGCCAAGGAGGCATCCTCGCCCGCCAGCACGCCATTGCTCTGCACCTGCGCCTGCAGCCAGTCCAGGCCGCGCGCAAGCTGCGTGTCCTCGGCCGAACTGTCGCGCGCACCGATGACGAGCGCGAAGAGCGCCAGGCTTACGGCGAACAATCCCTTGATCCTGCCCATCCTTCCCCCAAAGCCACAAAGATCCAGCCGATACACGTTTTGTCAGGCGACGCTGCTGGCTTGTCCAATCAGGAACTCTTCGCAAAGCCTACAGCCGGGCTGACGACACCTTGTTCTTGAGGCGCGCGCTCCACTGCAAACTTTCTGCGAACAACACCCGCGCTCATCACGGCACTACAAACGGCGAAAAGCAGGTATCGAATCGAAATTCGATCTCACCGGAATACCCCTCCAGAAAGGCGCCGACCCGCTCGACGAAGGCCTTCTGGCTTTCGGCAAGGAATGAGATATCCGCCTCCCCGGAGCCTTGGCTGTCGCCCTCCCAGCGCCCGAGGCCCCCGTCCACAACGAATTCGACAATTGCGGAAAAAATCCGCTGGTAATCGAACTGTTGGTCGTCGTTGCGGGCACGGATCATCACCCAGACCGGCCCGGGCGCCTGCTGGAATGCGTCTTTCGGGCGCCCGGCTCGACCTGGATCAAACGGATCGTCGCTGCAGCACGCGTCTCCATCCCTGTTTGCGACGGGCATCGTGGGAAACGCCGGCCCGACGGGCAGTCGATCGAGGTCGCGCTGCAGATAATCCTGTACAGCGGTACCGAAGCCGAGCGCCGCAGCAACATGCAGCAACGCCATGCCCGCTGCCCGGCGAGTGATCCAATAGCGCTCTTCGTCGGGCCCCACGAGCAGGTTGCGACCATCGGCCAGGGCACGGACCTTGTACGTGTTCGGTCGATCCGCCGGGCCCGACATGGCCATATCTATTTCGGTTCGGGAAGAATAGGAAATCTCCAGGAACAGTTCCTTCAACGCATGCCGGGAACCGGCCTCCAGAAGCCCTGATTCCCGAGCCAGCGTTGCGATCTCTGATTGCAGGACCGAGTAGCCGCTCCAATACGCGTTGATGAGGTTCGCAAATCTCCCGCTGCGCAAGGCATCCGGGTCACGGTCGTAACTTGGGCCGTGCACTACGAGAGGAATCCTGAATCCTGCACGGACCTTTCTGTGCAATTCCGCCAGATCTGAGCTTTGCAACTCTAGGTTCTGCATCGTCCTCCGGATATCCCTGGACAAATCGTCGGGAGCAACGGCAATTCCGGCGAATTCACGATTTGGCGATATAAAAACTAGGGCATCGGACTCAACCAGGTCTGGCGTGTACCGTTCGACCCATTTTTGTACGTCTATGCAATCAACAGTCGATTCTGGAGGGAACGTTTCACGATTTGCATTAAGCATTTCACTTGCATCTTCTTCCGCTGACCATAAAAGAAACAACACGCGGCCAGCGCGATCGGGGTCTGCGACGTTCGCCCAGGAATTCCCACACCAGATTGCCCAGGCATTCTCAGTCGAAACGACTGCCTGTACGAACTTTTTGTAAATTTCGGCAGCTTCAAGACCACTCATGATCAATACCTGCTGAATATTTTCTGCACTGCAGTCTGGATGTTGTGGACCTTCTTGTTCTGCAAGACGGTGTTCTTATAGTCGCAGCCGCTACATGCGGCCTGGTCTTGCAGATGGGCGAGTTCGAATCCGGGTGGAAGCCTCATGTATTTAGTCAGCTTTTTGCCACGCCCGCCGCGAAGGATGTGGTTCTCCTCCTGCTTGAGCCATCCCTTTACGCAGCTTGGGGTTTTCGGATCATTTCGAATCCTGGAAATGGCAGAGGCTCGTCCCGCTCGACTACGCTCGCCTTCTGGATCGCGGTCGGACAACACATCGGAGTCAACGTACGCATACGTGTTGAAACCGCCTTCCAGTCCAATAGGATCGCTTTCGACATATCTGCCGCTCGTCGGATCGTAGTCCCGAAGGTGGTTGTAGTGGGTCTGGGATATCCCGTCGAACTGTTGCCCAGGGAATCGCAGGCGGTAGCTGAAGTTGCCCAGCCCGTTTGGATCTTCGATAGCTGTCGTTTCGCCGAATGGCATGCTCTCCCATCGCCAGACAATTGAATTGCCGGCATTGACGATCGCACGCGGCGTATCGAGTTGGTCAGGCTCCACAAAGTAGGCCGCCACGTCGCCTGATATCTGTCCTCCAAACGCACCCGCGCCTGCTGACGGCTTCAAGACCGCCACCGGCGTATCTCCCAGCCAAACGTGTTCTGCAAGCAGATTTCCAATAGCGTCGTATTCGCCAAGCAAATGCCCGCTATTGTCATAAACGAATTGCGTGTACCCCCCGCCCACCCCCGTGACACTGGGGCAACTGTTGCCGTTGTAGGCTGCGCACACGCGCTCGCCCAGAGCGTTGTACTGGTAGCGGGCTTGCACCGTCGCACCCAGCCTGACTTCGGCAAGGCGGCCGCGCCCCGAATACACGAACGCCTGGCCGTTGCTTGAGGTCGTGTTGCCAATCGCGTCGTAAGCGCGGGCCTGGCCAGCGACGGCCATCAGCCGGTTACTTGCCGGATCGATCGTGTAATCGGTGTCCTGCGGCGTTGCGCCCACCACACGTTGTTGCGACGTACGGTTGCCGGTGGGGTCGTACGTCCAGTGCAGGCTGAGATTGGCGAGAGGGCCGCTGCCGCTGGCGTTATCCGCATCCGAGAGACGGTCGGCTGCGTCGTAACGGTAGCGCCATGCCGGCCCTGCACCCGCGTCTTCTGCCGAAGCGATCCGTCCTGCGGTGTCGAACGCCAGGCTCGTGCTGCTGCTTCCGCTGGTGAACCCAGCGACGCGCCCATCGGTGTCGAACGTGCGCTCGTAGCGACCTGCGACCGACGTCCAACCCATCGGCTCGCCGAACGGGAAATACGCTATCTGGGAGACCAGCGTCTGCCCATTGAGCAGTATCTCCTGCACGCGGCCGTCGGCGCCGTAGCGATACTGCAGTCGGGCGCCCGACGGCAACACGGTTTCATCCACGCGCCCTGACACGTAACTGCTGCTCAGCGTTTTCAGTGCCGCGGTGTTGGAACTGGCACCCAGCTGCTGCGATTTCTGCGTTACCCGGCCGGCGACGTCATAGACATAACTGGTCTGCCCGCTGCCGTCCTGCACCGTCGTCAGCCGCCCCTTGGCACCGGGACCGCCGCTGGGTTCGTCGTAGTGGTACGCCAGGGTCTCATCGGGATAAGCGATCGAGGCCAGCCGGTTTTCGGCATCGTATGCATAGACGCCTGCGATGTTGCGTGCGTCGGTACGGCTGGTGAGGTTGCCGGCGGCGTCATAGCCGAATCGCGTGATGCCGGTGTCGGGACTGGTGAGCGTCGCCAGCTCGTTGAAGCCGTCGTAGTCATAGCGTGTTGCCAGTCCGCGGGGGTCAGTGACCTTTCGCAGATTGTCCTGCGCGTCGTAGTCGTAGGTCACGCTGCCCTGGGCGGGATCGATCGACATGCGCAGGCGGTCGAGCGCGTCATATCGGCTCTCGGTCGGAAGATCATGCAACGGCACCAATGCGGTGCGTTCGTTGCCGTTGCCGTCGTAGCTGTAGTTGACGGCCTCTGCCGGGTCCGCGCCATAGGCCTGGGCCATCCTTCCCAGGTTGTCGATCACGCGGTTGACCGTCTGCGCGAGGGCGCCATCGGGAGCAAACGTCTGCTCCTGCGTTCGATCGCCAGCCGGATCGAGGCCGTAGCGGATCCGGTTTCCACGCGAGTCGAGGATGCTGGTGAGCCGCTGGGCGTCATCGTATTCGTACTGCAGCCAACTTCCGTCAGGCAGGGTCAGCTTCGCCAGGTTTCCGATCGGCTGGTATTCGAACGCAGTGATTTCCGGCGCTGCCAGGCCTGGGCCGGAAAGCTTTGTCTCGACCAATCGGTCGCGCTCGTCGTACCGGTAGTCGGTGACCAGGCCGTTGGGATCGATCATCTGGCGGACATGGCCATGCACGTCATAGGCCGGATAACGCGTCGTCAATCCATTGCCATCCACGACCTGCGTCAAGTTGCCCGTGGTGCCGTCATAGGTGTAGCGGGTGATGTCGTCGACGTCCGAGCGCGGCCCATCCACCTGCTCCATCTGCCCTGCCGCATTGAAGACATAGGCCCAGGCGCGGGTCTGTCCGTCGACGGTGATCGACCGCTGTTTCGGGTTCCCCCGGTCGTCGTAGGTCAGGTTCGTGACTTTTGTCGAGCCAGTCGCCGATGTTTCGGTGATGGTGACTGGCACGCGCCATTGCGGGTGCCACTGGACGTTGACCGTCTGCGTATCGGGGGTTCCCAGGCCACGCGTCCACTGTTCCGGCAAACCCCGCGTGTCGATATGGACCTGGGACTTGTTGCCGTTGAAATCCGTCAGCAGCGTGGGATATCCGTTGCCGTCATACGCGATGGTTGACGTTCCGCCGGCTGAGCAGCTCGAGCACGGATCCGAAACCTGGGTCATCCGCAACGAGTCGAAAATACGGGTGAAGTGGTACGTGCGAACTGCGCCGCGGGGATCGGTCACCGTCGTTGCATTGTCGCCATAGCTGAACCTCGTCAGGTCCGCGCCACCAGCATGGGTGGATTCGACGACGCGATTGTCGTCGTCGTATTTCCATGACACATAACGCACGCCACGCTCATCGGTGATGCCGGTCAGCAGCGTCGGCCAGCCGGGCATTTCATAATGATATTGGCGTTGCTTCAGGTCCGGGTAGGTGACCTTGGACAAGGCGCCATTTTCGTATTCGTACGTGGTCCGGCGATTCTCTGGATCGATCAGCGCGCTGACCTGGTGGGTCGCGGGGTCGCGTTCGAAATGCAGACTGCGGCCGAACGAATCGGTCACCGCATCCAGCTGCCCATCGGCGCCGTAGGTGAGCGACTGGCGCAACCCGGTCCGGTTGTCGATCCAGAGCAATCTGCCATCTGGATCGTAACCTTCGGTGGTGTCGTCCTTGGCGTGCAGCAGCCAACCGGTGGTGCGGCCAAGACCGTCATTGACGCGCTCCAGGCGGTCGGGGATGTCGCCGTTGACGACATAGGTCCCGCTCCGATAGGCGAACTGCAGCCAGCTGCCATCGCCACGCTGCACCAGCACGGCGTCGGGCGCAGCCATTGCCGTCGCCCCATCGGGGAGGGCGAGGTGATGGTGGTAGTTGCTCACCCACCGGTGCCCGACCGGCGACCCGTTCGGCAGATAACTCACGTACGTGCGCGTGTAACTCAGTGGGAACGGGCCTTCGCCCTGGTAGTCCGGCTCGACCTGGGTCTTGATGCCCGTCCCGATGCTGACCGGGTTGCCCGCCGTTGGGCCACCCGGACCCGCCGAGCCCAGATTCGCGAGTGAGAGGCCTTCGTCGATGGCCTGGTTGGCGAGGTATCCGACCGGATTGTTGAAGCAGGGCGACAGGTAATTGCAGGCGTAATCGTTGATGGCGCGGATGCCTGCGGCCGCCATCTCGTCTGCCGTCAACGTGATGTTCCCGTTCATGACCTCGCGGACCCAGGTCAGGACTTCATAGGTCGTCTCGATGATCGTCACGGCGATCAGCACAGCCGACACGATGGGAAGAATGATCGCCAACGGCGGCGCGACTGCGGCAAGCACCGCTTCCAGTCCGATGCTGACGGCAAAGCGTCCGGCCAGTATCGCCAGCCGCTCCGCCATCAATGTCGCGAACTTGCTTTCGCAGATGACCTTCAGCAGCACCGCCTTGGCGATGCATCCGACATTGATCGCGCCGTTGAGGCCGCCATCGACGCGATAGATCGCCGCGCCCGTCTCCGGATCGGCGATGACGTATCCCGCGGCCTGGACACCTGCCTTGGCGAATTCCTTTTCGGGAATGACGACCTGCATGCCTGAATTGACGGCATTGCGGATTTCATCCTTGACGTCGCTGGTGGTCTGGATCCTGGGCAGGAGGGTGTCGATGTTGGCTGCGGTGATCGTGTAGATCGCCACGTGCGCCTGGTTGGCCCAGGCCAGGATGCTCGAGGCCGACAGTGAATCGCCCGGTCGATTGTTGAGCAGCAGGTCCCAGGTCAGGCTTTCGGACAGGGAGCCATTGGCGCCGATCTGGAAGGTAAGCCTGGTGGCTTTTTCCGGGTCCGAGAGGACGACGCCGACGCGGTCGGCCTTGATGTCGGTCGCAAACCCCGAGAAGTAGCCAGTGCGCGGGATACCGAAGAAATACCGCACCTGCAGTGGCGCGGCGAAGGCACCGATCGAGGGCATGCGCAGGAACTGGCCACCCCATCCGCGGGCATACAGCGCTGCGCGGCTGTCGTTGAGGTACCAGTACTGGACGCCTGCCAGGTGCAGCGCGGTCGCAATCGACTGTTCCGAAGAATCGCCAAGGCCCTTGAAACTGGCGCCGAGCAGTTCCTCACCCACGCCGCCAAGGTCGGGGGTGAAGCTGATCCGTGATCCCGCCGCGAACTGGTAGGGCTCCGTAATGCCACTGACATGTCCCTGCAGGTCTGGGACGGCCGCTTTCCAGTATTGCTGCGTCCCCATCGGCACGGGCGAGCCCGTGGCCAGCACGCGATCGCCCAGCATGAGCCGGGGGACCACGTTCAATGCCGTCAAGGGCAGCGCGGCCGCGTTGCTCGACGCATAGGACTCCAGCACCATCGCGTCCGACGCGGTGGCGGGCGCGTAGTCGACGTAGATGGACTGTCCGGCCAGTTCCACCGTCGACAAGCGGAGCGCGAGCGCCGGGTTTTCCAGCGCGATGTCCTGCGCGGTCGCGAACTGCTGGATGTCGACGAAATACTTCAGGCTGGACGGGATTGCCGTGAATCGGGTGGCCGCGGCGCTCACCGCGAATGGGAGCGTGCCGGTGATCACCGGCAATCGGGTCTGGATGATGCTGTACTTGCCCAGCGCCACCTGCGGATCACGCAGCGAATCGTCCGTCGCCTGGTCGGCGATGCGCTTGATGACGTCCTGCGTGTAGGCGTGGTAACGAGTGGTGTTCAGTCCGGTGACCGAACCGTCGGCGCCGATGCTGGCGCCGTCCAGCAGGCTGTTGGCGGCCGTGGTGGCGTTCCAGTCGCCGAGTCCCAGCACATCCACAGGGGGCGACATGGTGTATTGCTTGAAGCTCGCATCCATCGGGATCCACGCATCGGCCTGCCGGTTGATGGCGCCGCGCGATGGCGTGAAGTCGATGTTGGCTTCGACCCAAAGGTGCTGGAACCGCAATGCCTTGATCTGGCCATCGAGCTTCAGGATGGTGGTCGGAATGCCACCCACCTGCGTCGCATGGGTCGCGCTGTCGACGTCGCCTGCCTTCAGCCAGTTGAGGGCCTGGGCGACGGGCACGTCGACGGTTCCGTAGACGAAGCGCGTCGGGATTCCCGATGCACGCAGCAGCGCCGCCAGCAGGCTGTTGGTGTCGGCGGCGTTGCCGCGGCGGTTGGCCAGGGTCAGGCCGGCGCCCTGGATGGCGCCGTGGGTCGGCACGAAGTCGATGTTGTTATGGACCCAGTTGAAGATCTGCACCGGGTTGTGGCCGAGGCTGGCGGCCAGCGCCGTGATCTCGGGCGTCAGCG
>NZ_JAANOY010000040.1 GCF_011320095.1 Cognatiluteimonas telluris
AGGCGGCGTCGAACAGCCCGCCGGGGGCGCTACGCCGGCGGCCGCGGCGGGGAAACCGGCGGCGTAGCCTCCGCCGCCGGCGCGCGAGCGCCGCCCAAACGCAGCGGCTGCCAGCGCTGGCCATCGAACGCTTCCAGCGGCCGGAAGCGCCGCTTGTAATCCATCTTGCCGTGGCCGGCGATCCAGTAGCCCAGGTACAGGTGCCTGCGACCGTCGCGCGCGGCCCATTGCAACTGCTGCAGGATCGCCAGCGTGCCCAGCCCGCGCGCGGACTGGTCGGGGTCGAAGAAGGTGTAGACCGCCGACAGTGCATTGCCGACCAGGTCGGTGACGGCGACGGCGAGCAAACGGTGCGACGCGTGTTCGCGCAATTCCAGGAAGCGGCTCTGCGACCAGGCACCGATCAGGAACTGCTCGAATTCGGCGACGCCGTGCCCGTCCATGCCGCCATGGCGATGCCGCGCGCCGAGATAGCGCTGGTAGAGCGCGAAGTGCTCTTCGCTGCGCTCGGCTGGCACGATGCGCGCATCGATGTCGCGGTTGCGGGCCAGGCAGCGGCGCTGGCTGCGATCGGGGACGAAGTCCGCCACCGGGATGCGCACCGCGACGCAGGCCTGGCAGCCATGGCAATGCGGGCGGTAGACGATGTCGCCGGAGCGGCGGAAGCCCCAGCCCAGCGCCATCGGGTACAGCTGCGGCAGGCGCGGGTCGCGCGGGTCGATCACCAGGTCGCGTGCATCGCGCTCGGGCCAGTAACCGCAGGCATGCGCGCCGGTATGGAACAGGCGCACGTCGTCGCTGCGGATGTCGCCTTCTTCGTCGCGGTGCCCGGTGTTGCCCATGGCCGCGAGCATAAGCCAGTGCCGCATCGATGGAGTGAGCGGGCGCGGCGACGACCAGCCGATCATTTGCCGCCGACCGCCGCGGCAGATCGACCCCGGGCGTGGGCGTCGACGCGCGCGTCAGCGGTAGGGTTCGACCACGCGCCAGCCGGCGCCGTCCGGGCGCACGTCGTATTGATGGCTCACCACGATCCGATCGCCGCGGCGGCGGTCGAAGACGATCGTGCCGGTGGGTTTGCCCGGGCGGTAGCCGTGGATCGACAGTATCTGCAGCGTCGCGTCGTGCGCGCATTGCGATGCGGGCAGCACCTGCGCGGGCGTCGCCGGTAGCGCCGCCAGCAGCGATGGACGCGGGTCGGCGCCGTCGACCGCCAGGCAGACGCGTTGCCCGGCATGCGTCGGCAATTCGCCGGACAGCACCGCGCGCGCCAGCGTGTCGGGCGTGGCTGCCTCGCCCGCAGGCAGGCGCGCGCCCGGCGCGACCGCCGGCGTCGCCGTGTGGCGGCCAGCGAACTGCGCGGCGAACGCCAGCACCAGCACGATCGCGATCACCAGCAGCAGTCCCACCTTCAGCCGCATCGCGCGCTTGCGCGCGGGCGCGTCGGCAGCGGTCGCCGCCTCGGTGCGGAACACGGGCAACGTGTAACCCGTCGCCACCCGCGTGCTGTCGAGCAGGCCGGCGTCGCGCAGGATCTCGCGCGCGGCGGGCTGGTCTTCGGAGCGGACAACCCACACCGCCGGCACCGGATCGGTGCGGACATGGTCGCGATAACTGAAATCCCCGCGCAGGCCACCCTTGTAGGAGCGCGCGTGGGTGACGCGGGTGGCGATGCCGGCCTGGTTGAGCAGCGCCGCAACGCGCTCGACGTTTTCCATCCGCGGGCTGCTGAAGACCTGCCTCATCGCGCTGTCGGCGCCGTCGCCGGCGCGACCCGGATCATGCCTTCCTGCGCGGTGCTGGCCACCAGGCGGCCGTCGCGATCGTAGATCAGCCCGCGCGCCAGGCCGCGGCCGTGTTGCGCGCTCGGACTGTCGATCGAATACAGCAGCCAGTCGTCGGCGCGGAACGGACGGTGGAACCACAGCGCATGGTCGAGCGAGGCCATCTGCACGTTGGGCTGGTAATAGCTGATCCCGTGCGGGAAGGTCGCGGTGCCCAGCAGGTGGAAATCGCTGGCATAGGCGAGCAGCGCGCGATGCAGCTCGGGCGCATCGCCGACCTTCTCCGACAGCCGGAACCAGACCTGCTGGAACGGCGGCCGCTTGGGCGGATTGAGTTCGTCGCGCGGATAGACGTGGCGGAACTCGAACGGCCCCATCCGCGACAGCCAGCGCTGCACCTTGGTCGGCAGCTTCTCCAGCACCTGCGGCGGGATGTTGGGCGAAGGCTCGATGTCCTCCGGCTTGGGGACTTCGGGCATCGACAGCTGGTGTTCGCCGCCGTCCTCGTGCTTCTGGAACGACGCGGCGAGGAAGAAGATCGGCTGCCCGTGCTGGATCGCCGTCACCCGCCGCACCGAGAAACTGCCGCCATCGCGGGTGCGGTCGACCTGGTAGACGATCGGATGCTCGATGTCGCCGGCGCGCAGGAAGTAGGCATGCAGCGAATGCGCGGCGCGATCGGCGTCGATGGTCATCTGGGTCGCCGACAACGCCTGGCCGAGCACCTGTCCACCGAACACGTACTTGGTGCCGATGTCGCGGCTCTGGCCGCGGAACAGGTTGTCTTCCAGCCGCTCGAGCGTGAGCAGTTCGATGAGCTCGGACACGGGAGAAGACATGCGCGGCGGGATCCGGAACGGGGCCGGGAATTATAGGCGGGTGGCTGCGCGGGCCGGTTCAGACGCGCTCGCGCACCTGCGGGCGCGCGTTCCACCCCGGGACATCAGCGAGGAGGGCCGATGCAGGCAGGCGCTTGCTGGCCGCCTGGCCCGCCATCCGGGCCAGCCGGGACCGCGCTTCGACCGGTCGCCGGAGACCCGGCGATCGCCCTCATCCGGCAAGCCGTTCGAGCCGGACCGCGTCCAGCACCGCATTCCACGGAAACAACGGCCCGGGATCGCGCTTGCGCCGCACCAGGCGCGACGGATCGTCGCTGGCTTCGACTTCGGTCACGTCGAGGTCTTCGTGGCCGGCGATCCAGCGCACGCCGGGCAGTGTCGCCGCGAGCTGGCGCAACAGCGCGACCAGCGCGTCGACCTGGGGCTGCGGATACGCCTCGGTCATCGCCTGGCGCCGTGAGTCCAGCCAGTCCGGATAGCGCCCGGTATTGACCAGCTCGATCCCGATCGAGCGCGCGTTGTAGCCGCGCGTGTGGTGTGCCACGCGCTCCAGCGGCACGTATTGATGCAGCGTGCCGTCGCGGTCGACGTAGTAGTGGCCGCTGTTGCCGGTCCGCGAGTCCAGGTAATGCAGTTGCTCGCCGAATCGCCGCGCGGTGGCCAGGTCCGGCAATTCGGTGCAATGGATGACGACCAGGTCGATCGCGTCCAGCGCGCGCAGTGCGAGATTCGCGCAGTAGGGCAGCGGCTCGGAGCGGATCGCGGCATCGGCTGGCATGGCCCGGATGCTAGCATCGCCGGATGCTTCGACCGCTGCCGAACCGCCTGATTCCGCGCCTTCCAACCGGCATCCCGCGCGCCGACCACCAGGCCACCGGCGCATGAGCGGTCGCGGGCACTGCATCCTCTGCCATGGGTTCGAAAGCGGCCCGGACGCGACCAAGGTCACCGCGTTGTCCGACGTCGCGCAACGCCTGGGCTGGACGCACGAGCGCCCGGATTTCAGCGATCTCGACGCGATCCGCGACGCAGGGCCGCTGGGCGATGTCGCCGCCCGCCTGCAACGGCTCGTCGGCTTGTCACGCACGGCCGTCGCGCGCGGACCGCTGGTCCTCGCCGGCTCCAGCCTGGGCGCGTGGATTGCCGGCCATGCGTCGCTGCAGGTGCCGGTGGCGGGCTTGTTCCTGATGGCCCCGCCCATCGTGCTGGATCCGGCGCATCCATTGCAGGCCGCGCGCGTGCCGACCTCGATCGTGCATGGCTGGGACGACGAACTCATCCCGGCAGCGCAGGTCGTCGAGTGGGCACATGCACGACGCGCGCGCCTGCTGCTGGTCGACGACAGTCATCGACTTTCCGCACATGTCGATGCCAGCGCCGACGCCTTCGCCGCGTTGTTGACGGCACTGTCGCCATGAAGTTCTTCGCCAGTTGTGGCAAGGGCCTGGAATACCTGCTTGCCGACGAGCTGACGGCCATGGGCTGCGCGAAAGCGACGGCCGCGCTGGCTGGCGTCAATGTCGAGGGCGAACTCGTCGCTGCACAGCGCGCGGTGCTGTGGTCGCGCCTGGCCAGCCGGGTGCTGTGGCCGATCGCGGAATTCGAATGCGCCGACGAGCACGCGTTGTACGCAGGCACGGCGGCGGTGGAATGGACCGAACATTTCGGCGCCGGCCAGACCCTCGCGGTGGATGCGCACGTCTCGGGTGGCGCGCTCACCCACGCCCGCTATGCAGCGCAGCGGGTCAAGGATGCCGTCGTCGATGTCCTGCGCGAGCGCACCGGCGGGCGACCCGATGTCGATCTTGACGCGCCCGACGTGCGCCTGAACCTGGTTGTGCGCAAGGGCAGGGCGGTGCTGTCGATCGACCTTGGCGGTGGCGCGCTGCATCGACGCGGTTGGCGCCAGGCACAGGGCGAAGCGCCGCTGAAGGAAACCCTCGCCGCGGCAGTGCTGCTGCGTGGCGGGTGGCCGCAACTGCACGCCGAAGGCGGCGCGCTACTGGATCCGATGTGCGGCAGCGGCACCCTGTTGATCGAAGGCGCACTGATGGCGGCGGACATCGCGCCGGGGCTGTTGCGCTACCAGGAGCGACTGCCGACGCGCTGGAAGGGATTCGACGCACGTACCTGGCAGGCGCTGTGCGACGACGCCCGCACCCGTGCGGCGCATGGGCGGGCTGCGCTGCAACCGGTGTTCTTCGGCAGCGACCTGGACCCGCATGCGATCCGGATCGCATCGGCAAACGCCGGGATCGCCGGCGTCGCCGACTGCATCGGCTGGCAGGTGCGCGACATTGGCTCGCTGCCGCGGATGGTTCCACCGCGCGGCCTGGTCGCCTGCAATCCTCCCTACGACGCGCGCCTGGCCGCCGATCCGGCGCTCTATCGCGCGCTGGGCGATGCATTGCGCGCCGCCGTGCCGGCCTGGCGCGCAAGCCTGCTGTGCGGCGACGCCGAACTCGCGCGCGCCACCGGCCTGCGCGCCGCCAAGCGCTACCAGCTGTTCAACGGAGCGATCGAGTGCACGCTGATCACGGTCGATCCGCTCGCGCCACTGCAGCGCGAAGTGTCCGCGGCGCCGGCACTGGGCGAAGGCGCACGAATGGTCGCCAACCGCCTGCGGCGCAACCTGCGCAAGCTCAAGGCCTGGCGTGAGCATGAGCAAGTGGCCTGCTATCGCGCCTACGACGCCGACCTGCCCGAATACGCCGCCGCGATCGATGTCTATGCGACCGACGAAGCCGTGCCGCGCACCTTCCTGCACGTGCAGGAGTACGCAGCGCCCGCCGACATCCCCGAACCGGTGCAGCGACGGCGCCTGGACGAACTGCTTGCGGCCGCGCGCGAGGTGTTCGCGATCCCGCGCGAGCAGATCGCGCTCAAGACGCGCATGCGCGGCAAGGGCGGCAGCAAGTACGGCGAGCGATTCGATGCGCGCGGCCAGTTCCTGGTCGTGCGCGAAGGCGATGCCCGGCTGCGGGTGAACCTGTTCGATTACCTCGACACCGGTCTGTTCCTCGACCACCGGCCGATGCGGGCGCGGCTGGAAGACGAAGCCGAAGACACACGCTTCCTCAACCTGTTCGGCTACACCGGCGCGGCGACGGTGCACGCGGCGCTCGGCCGCGCACGCCAGACCACGACCGTCGACCTGTCGGTGACCTACCTGGACTGGTGCGGGGCCAACCTCAAGCTCAACGGGTTCGGCGGCGCGCGCCACCGGCTGGTGCAGGCGGACGCGATGGCGTGGCTGCAGGCCGATGGCGGCGAATACGATCTGATCTTCTGCGACCCACCGACGTTTTCGAACTCCAAGCGCGCGCAGGATTTCGACGTCCAGGCCGAACACGTGCGCCTGCTGCGCGCTGCGATCGCGCGGCTGTCGCGGGATGGCACGTTGTATTTCTCCAACAACTACCGCCGCTTCCGGTTCGACGAGGCGGCCGTGGCCGGCTTCGCCCGGTGCGAGGACATCAGCGCGGCCACGATCCCGGTCGATTTCGAGCGCAACCCACGCATCCACCGTTGCTGGCGCCTGCGCCGGCTCGATTCCACGCCCGCCTGACAGCCGGGGGCGGAGACTGTCGCCGACGCAATCCAGCGTTCCGCCGACAGCGTTGCCGGCGCCGCCGTCCGCCCCAATCTCTGCGGCAATCGATCCCACGGAGGCTCCATGGACACGTCCCGGCACAGCACCGACCCTTCCCCGCAGGCGCGCGTGGCCCGCAAGCTGCGGGGCATGCCGACCTCCGATGGCGCCGGGGTCAAGCTCACGCGCGTTATCGGAACGCCGCAGCTGGACATGCTCGATCCTTTCCTGATGCTCGATGAATTCGGCACCGATCGCGCCGAGGATTATCTGGCCGGTTTTCCAGAGCATCCGCACCGCGGCTTCGAGACCGTCACCTACATGCTCGACGGGCGCATGCGCCACAAGGACAACCACGGCAACGAAGGCGTGCTGGTGCCTGGCAGCGTGCAGTGGATGACCGCAGGCCGCGGCCTGGTCCATTCGGAAATGCCCGAGCAGCAGGAAGGGCGCATGCGCGGCTTCCAGCTGTGGGTCAACCTGCCGGCGAGCGACAAGATGGTCGAGCCGCGCTACCAGGAATTCGCACCCGATCGCATCCCGGTCGTCGCTCCTGACGACGGCGTGCGGGTCAAGGTCATCGCAGGCCGCATCGATGGCGTGGCCGGTCCGATCGAACAATCGGCGACGCAGCCGCTGTACCTGGACATCGATCTGCAGGCCGGCAGCGCCTGGCAGACGGCGCTACCCGATGGCCACAACGCCTTCGCGTACGTCTTCGAAGGTTCGGTGACGATCGGCGAGGGCGAGGAGGCGCGCGCCGTGCAGGCGCAGGAGTTGGCGGTGCTGGGTGGCGGCGGGCGCCTGGTCGTGCGCGGTGGCGATGCCGGCGGGCGACTGATCCTGGTCGCGGGACGCCCGTTACGCGAGCCGATCGCGCGCCACGGGCCGTTCGTGATGAACACCCGCGAGCAGCTCATGCAGGCGTTCGTCGATTTCCAGGAAGGGCGGTTCTGACGGGACCCGAAAACTGCCCGGCGCCCTGGCTGGAACCAGGGTGAGGTCGTCCAGGCCGCCCTCGAGCGGCCGGTGGCCGGTTACTGGCCCGCGACCTGCGCTGGTGCGCCGAAATTCACCGACTGCAGCAGCTGGTAGTCCGCTTCCAGTTTCTCTTCGGAGTCCGCCTGCAGCCAAACGTGCGCGCTGCGGCCGTCGGGCAGTTCAAGCAAGGCTTCGCGCGCCTCAACACCCGGCTTGGCGGCGATTTCGGTTCGATACCAATAGACGTCGCGCCCGCCGACCTGGCTGCGCTCCGCACGGTCGGATCGTGACGGCTCGAAGGTTGGCTTGGCCGTGATCGCCATTCCGAACACTTCGGATCCGTCCGGACGCAGCGCCCGGCACAACTGGGTGTCGCCGCTGCCACGGTATTCCCACGTCAGCCCGGCGTTGCCTGGCAAGTCCGGGCAGGCCGAAGCCACCTGGGCGCCCGCGGCGCCCGCCAGCGCGATGCCGGCCAGGAGCACGCAGAGTTGGAATACTGGAGTCTTGCTCATCAATCGCCCCCTCTAACAGTCGTTCTGCACCGTAGTGCGCCCCGACCATAGTCCAGAACCTGGGCGTTGACAAATCATCCGGATTCAGGCTCGGCGTTTCGCGGACCAGGTCTCATTGGCCGGCTGGGAGACCTTCCACCCGCAGCCGCGCGAGCGGGGCGGCACCGCGGTCCAGCGCCAGCAATGTCACCCGGCGTAGCCCAAGCACCTGTTCCCGCGGTGCTTTCCCGGTGTGCAGGCTGAATACTTCCGGCTCGCCGTTGGGCGGGCGCCACTCCAGTTCGATTTCGGCATCGCCCGCCCAGACGCATTGGACGTCTGGATCGCAGCGCGAATCGTTGACCAGCCGCAGGTAGCGCAACCGCGCGTGGTCCTCCAACTCGGTGCCCTCGCCTGGGCGCAGCGCGACATCCCGCGGGAGCGCGCCCTCCGCGGTCGGGCGCCCGCTTGCTGCGGGGGCGGTGGATCCCGAGTCTTCCGCGATGCCGGGGTGGGTTCCTGGTTGCCCGGCCATCGTGCAGCCGCTGCCCACGACCAGCAGGAGGAATGGCAGCAGAGCTGTCATCGAACGAGGCGACATCATCGGGATCTCCATGGCTGGCCGGTTGGTCGAAAGCTAACAAAAGGCAACTCTAGTTTCAGGCAAGGACCGCTTGATGATTTGCGCAGGGGCGATGACGATCCGAAACGTTGCCGCGTTTCAAGCCTTCATGCCGTGCCCCACGTGGCCTGGAAGCGGCGGCATCTCCAGGTGACTACCCCGGCAGTTCCGCCGGGCAAGCGCGGTCACTTCCTCCCTCGTATCGGCAGTGGTGGCCGCCTGTGTGGAGCGGGGTATGGTGGCTGCCAACCGGTAATCGGGGTGGAATGGCATCGGTTGGCTGCCTTGTGGTTGCCAGCATCCAGGTAGGGTCGGCCGCTATCCCTGAACCTTCCTGACGAATTCCGACTTGAGCTTCATTGCGCCAAAGCCATCGATCCTGCAATCGATGTCGTGGTTTTCGTCAACCAGGCGGATGTTTCGCACCTTTGTTCCCGCCTTGAGCGGCCCGTTGGCGCCTTTCACCTTCAGGTCCTTGATGATCGTCACCGAGTCACCGTCCGCAAGGATGTTCCCGGCCGCATCCTTGTGCACCGGCTGCGATTCAGCGGACTCATCGCCAGCCTGCGCGGACCACTCGTGCCCACACTCGGGACAAACGAGCAGGCCTGCGTCCTCATAAGTCAGACAGGAGCCGCACACAGGGCATATCGGCAGTCCAATCATCCCGGTGCCTTGGTGAAGAATAAACCTGGATTCTAGACGGGGAGGGGCAGCGGCCTCAGAACCGGGCCTAGCCCATGTCGCCTACCGTCAGCCGATCATTCACTGCGGGAACGACCGTGAAGCCGCCATGACCAGTATCAATACGCAGGAAGTGCAACTCGGCCTCTGGAGGAACCTGGATTCCCCGAGGGAGACATGGCGGGTGAAATCCGACTGGAATTGTCGCCGGTGTTCGGGCCGCTCGAGCGACCGGTCCAGGCGGATAAGTGGAGGCAATCGTGGCCTTGGGTCGGCAAGCGGAACGGGCAATCCGGCGTCGTCTCTCGCCACGGGTTTCATGTCGCGCAATGACTGGCAAGACGCCCTCGCTATTCAACGCCGAGCGACGACTCCTCCTTGGGGTCGGCCAGTAGCAATGACTCATCCCCACTGGCGGAAGTCAGTCTGGCAGTCCCGAAATTACGAATCTCCCAGAGCCACTCCCCGTACTTCGTCGACAAGGTGCCCTGGACGTAGCACGGGCCGTGCATGAAGTAATCATGTGCGTCGCGCTGACTGATGACTACGGCCCTGCGCAAGAACGTTCTGACATAGCGGGGCGTAACGACAAATCCCTCGCAACCTGCACCCTCGGAGTCGCTGCCGCTCTTTCCCACGTTGATGCCTGAGATCCGGCCGATGGGCCCTTGGCTGGTGGCGCACGATGCCAAGCAACCCACGACGATGAGTGCGAAAGGGAGCCGCAAGATGCAACCGTGTCGCGTCATTGATTCCAGCCACTGCATCAACGGGCCCAGCCAGTTCGGCGGAAAGGCAGAATGTTCATCAGGCAAGCCACGGCTGTAACGGCATGGAGCCAGGGCAATATCCGCGTCTTGTTCAATCGCTAGGAATCCAGGCCTGGAACTTGAGCCCATGGCGGGTAAAAAACTTGATCTTTCCCGCATGGCCAGCCGGAACGAACGCAATGCCGTGCCCTGCCTGTTGGAGGGGGCTAGACCTGCAGGTCCATTGATTCTCCAACCTCGAGCGCTTGCCACTTGGCATCCAGCTCCTCGATCTTGAGTCGGATGGCGTCGATCTCCTCGATCCCGGCGGGCAGGGGCGGGCATTCCCGAGCGGAACAGGTGATCCGGTACAAGTCAAGCACGTCCTGGGACGCTGAATTTCCGCCCGACCAGGCGTCACCCTGAACTGCCTCAACCAGGCGCTCGACCCCGTCGCTTTCGACCTCACCTGTCATCTGGAAGTTCGCCAGCTCGCCGTCACGGATGCGGAACAAGAACCCGCGCCTTTGAAGAGTGCTCTCTACGGCGAAATGCACCATGTCATGCGGGATGATTCGCTGCTTGGGACAAGCAATGGCTTCCGTCACGCCATCGCGCGCAACCAGCATCTCGTCGTACTTTCCTCTGCCCTTGGTGAAACGGATCTGCACGCTTCTCCCCCCTGTTGCCTCAAGCAGCGGCGCCCACGCTTGGGAGTTGAGCCAAGGTGTTCCTCCAGCGATTGCCTTTTACAGGAACGATGCGGTCCTGCATAAGCCAACGTCAAGCCGTTCGGAATTGAGGGCGAATGAGCTTGTTTCCGCAGCGTGCCTGGCGCGTTGATCTCCATCCCCACCCGTGCAATAAGCCGAAGTCGACAGCGAAGCCTGACGCGACAGGTGGTTAGCACTCAATCCAGGAATCTCCAGGTATCCGCACCATCAAAGCGCCTGACGACGACTGACTCCAAAAGCGCTGGTTCAAAATTACGAAGGTTGACCGCGTGACGCCCGGAGGCTGCCGGGTCAACCGGCTCCCAATGGGTGGGGATACCGCAGGCCTTGCACCGGACATTCCTTACAGTTCGATCGCCCCACATGTAGCATTCGGTATTCTCGGTATGACCCTGGATAGAGACTGAGCCAAATTCGTAGTAGGCCCATATTCCTCCCGTACGTCGGCACAGCGAGCAATTGCAGCTCGTCGCGGTTTCGGGCGCTGCCGGCAGCGTGAGGCGCACCAAGCCGCAGTGGCAGGAACCGCGTAGTGAAAACGAACGTTGCTCTTGGCTCATCTGGCTGCGCCGCTGGTTGTTGTGCCGCCTCACACCTGAACTAGGCCGACATGCGTAGTGGAGGCAAAAGGCGGCACGCCTTTCAGCGCCTCCCTTTGCTGGAGCGGTTCGGCTTGATTGAATTGCTGGGCCGCCAAGGTGGCCTACTTCAGTGTTTGCAAGATGGCCAATACGGCTGAGAGAATTACAAGCCAGTGAATGAAGATGTTGATATAGATCCGCTTGAAAATAATAAAAATTGCACCGAACACCATGGCCCAAATGAAGAACCACGAGAACTGATCTAACGATTTCAGGCCATGCTGGAATACAAACGGGAACGCTGCAATGAAAGCGGCGATCCAATGATTGATGCCGCGACTCTTCATGGATCTTATTGCGAAGCCGCGGTACACGAGTTCTTCGCAAAGACCAGCCGCGAGCCCCATGAAGACAAACACAATCCGTTGCGGCAGATTCTTGGGGGTGAGATTAGCGAGATCGGATAGAGCCTTGACCTTGTTCGGATCAGTGCCGACATTGGCAAGGGCGTACTGGACGAATCCAAGCAAAGCAAAGGCAAGGCATAAATACCCCGCGACAAAATACGCGGTCTTTTTGCGATTGAACGAGTAGCCAATGTCGCTCCAGCTCCAGCCAGAAGACTTAAGCACTTTGGCAAGAATGGCGATCTGCGCTACGTACCAAAATGTAATCAACAGCCAGAAGGCCGTAAAAAAATCAAGGCCTGTCCAAGACAGAATGCCTCGATCCAGAAGCAGCAAAGAGATGAGTGTTGAGACAATCGGGAAGCCGAGGAGAATGGCAACAATCTTTGACGCAGGCATTTCCGTAGATGAGTTCATAGTGTCCGTACTGGGAATTGATGGGGCGGCTTAATACCTGAATTAAGCCGACCCCAGAAGCGGGCTCGGCTTGAATGAATTGTTGGCCCTCGCGGGTTAACAAAGTTAGTGCAACACGTGCGGCGCCCAAGGGAGCAGGGGTGAGCTGTAAAGGGGTCCTCCGGCAAGAGTAGATCCCGCATGTAGCAGTAGCTCACCGAGCCGGAACGATACACCCTGTCCGTATTGAAGCGGGAAGGGCGCTCGCTCCGCGCTATTGCCCATGCGTTGCAGCGCAGCGCGAGCACGATCAGCCGTGAGGTCAGGCGCAAGGCGACCCTCGATCACCCCCGGCCACGCCATCGAGCTTGGTTGTCGCTTTGTCGCAGTCCGTGTCGCGAACGCGCACCACGCTAACGATCGAGAAGGCGCTATGGCTACGAAGCGCCACTCCAACGACTCCAGCGGTCAGGGGTGTTGCATCTGGAGTGTTGACGCACCACTCACGCCAGGTACCGCGCCGCAATCGACCCCAAAACCAGGATTGCCCCTGCGTACGACGCATAACGACCATCTGCGTTTGATGCTTGTTGCCCGAAGCTGTTCCGATAGAGACCATAAGCCATGAGCGAGAAGCCAATCCCAGAGATCGCACTGCGTGTCTCTTGCCCGTAAAAAATGAAGTCGATCATCCGGATTGTTCCAACAATCACGAGCACGACGAGCAGTACCTTCGCCGCGCTGCCGATTGGTGCTTTAGCCACTGGGTTCACCTAAAAGCCTCCTGTGGGGTGCTAATACCTGAATTAAGCCGAGCTCCGAAGCGGCTTCGGCGTGAATGAATCGTTGAGCGGGGACGGCATTACCGGCACGCCTCTGCCACCTGATATTCAGTGAGCGGTTGGCCGCCGGTGACGACCTTGCAGCGCCGTGCCCCCGCCGTAGCCGCGGCCTCTTGGAAGGCTCGTTCCTCTACGTCGGTGTCGCCACCTGCGGCCTCCGGGACGAGGTGCACAAGCACAACCGGGCTGAGCGTAAACACACCACCAATGCGCAGTCCCTCAAGAGCCGTCACGAAGCACGCTTCAATTCCCGTGAAATTGCCCATGAGCGTGCGGGGGCGGCTCAACGCTTCGCACTCCCGTCGGATGGTAGGGCCGCCCATCCGCCTGGCCGCAAGATAGCCAGCGTGCACCTGGATGTAGATCACTGGCTTGTCGAGCATGCTCGGATCCGGCCCAACACCTGAATTAAGCCGAGCCGCGAACCGGGTCCAGCTTGAATAATTTGCTAGGCCTCACGGCCCGAAGGAGAAGAGGAGCTGCCCTGGGATTTCTTACGGGCCTTGGAAATAGCCAGGAAGGCAACACCAAGGGCAATGAACGAGGGGCTGATTGCCCAAAAAGCTGTCAGGTGAGTAGCTAGGCCAACGACGAGAAATGTGATCCCGTTAGTGAGGAAGACGAAACCAAGGACTAGAAGGGGCTTGCTCGAGTTCACCGTGATGCTCCGTGTGAGGCCTAACGCCTGAGTCAAGCGGACGTGCGTAGTGGAGGAAAAGGCGTGGTGGGCTTTTTGTCCACGCTTTTGATGTAACGAAGCGGCTTCGGCTTGAATGAATTGTTAGGCCTCGCAGGTTAACAAAGTAAGTGCAACACCTGCGACGCCCAAGGAAGAAGCGGCGAGCTGGCAGACTGAAGGGGATCACTCCGGGAAGAGAAGATCCTTGAAGTACTGCCAGCTCACCGAGGCGGAACG
>NZ_JAANOY010000041.1 GCF_011320095.1 Cognatiluteimonas telluris
TCGGCCTCGGCGCGCTCGGCTTCGGCGCGTTCGGCTTCGGCGCGCTCGGCTTCGGCACGCTCGGCTTCGGCGCGTTCGGCTTCGGCACGTTCGGCTTCGGCGCGTTCGGCTTCGGCGCGTTCGGCTTCGGCACGTTCGGCTTCGGCACGTTCGGCTTCGGCACGTTCGGCTTCGGCACGTTCGGCTTCGGCACGTTCGGCTTCGGCACGTTCGGCTTCGGCACGTTCGGCTTCGGCACTCGCCAGGCGCGCCTGTTCGGCGTACTCGGCTTCCAGGCGCTCGTATTCCAGGCGCTCTTCCTGCTCGACGCGCTCGGCATCCAGGCGCGCCTGCTCGGCCGCGTCGATGACCTCGTCCTGGGGCGCGGTCGTTTCCGCCAGTGCCGGTTCGTCGGCGAACGGAGTGTCCAGCGCCTGCTCGATGTCCGCACCCGTTCCGGAGTGGTCCACGTTGATCGCGGCAGCGCCGGGCAAGCCCGCGTCGAGCTCGATATCCAGGTCGCCGGCAAGGCCGTCGCCGCCAATTGCGGCATGCGTACCGGCTTCGTCGAACGCGGGTACGAGATCCTCGCCAGGCGTTGTGTCGATGGCTGGCGCGGCCAGGTCGCCGAATCGGCCCAGGTCATCGGCGCTCAGACCGTCGCCACCCAAGTCGAGGGCGTCGACCAGCACCTCGTCCAGCGGCAGGCTGGCTTCGGGGAGGCTGTCGCGCAAACCGGCCAACCGGGCGGCCAGTGCGTCGCATCGCGGCACCCGCGGGGACGACGAGTGCAGCGCGGCAATGGTGGCGCGCGCGGCCGCGACCAGTTCGGCGAGCGCTTCGACCCCGTTGGCCGTTGCCTGGCGGCGCGCCACCAGCAGGCGCTTGACGTAGGCTTCGGCCGGCGTGAGTGCGTCGGTGATCGACGGCACTTCGGTCATGGCGAAAGCGCCGTTCATGGTGTGGATGGCGCGCAGCAGGATGTCGTCGGCTACGGCCGGGGCCGTGCGTGCGTCCTGAATCCAGCGCTCCACCGTCAACAGGTGGCCGCCGACTTCGATGTCGAGGATCTCGAGCAGGACCGGATCGACCGAGGCCGGCACGCCCTCGTCCACCATGGGCGCGCTTTCCGCCGCGGGCGTCGGCGCGGCATTGGATTCCGCAACCACGATCTCGGCCGCATCGCCGGTGCGGGCCGGCTCGGCGGCCGGTGCGCTGTAATACGCTTCCTCACCCGCGGCGACCCGGTCGGCGACGGACTGGATGCCGTCCAGGTCGGCCTGGATGACGCTTTCCCCACGCAGCGCGGCTTGCAGCTGCGGGAGTGCATAGAACGCCTGGTCGACCATCGCGATGACCGCCGGGCTGGCGGGACGCGTGCCATCGAGCACGCGGTTGAGCATGTTCTCGATCTTCCAGCTGAACTCGCCCAGGGTCTTCGCCCCAACCAGCCGGCCGCTGCCCTTGAGGGTATGGAACACCCGGCGGATCGACCGCAGGCGTTCGTGGTCGTCGGGTGCGGCACGCCACGGCGGCAGCATCTGGTCGAGGTTGTCGATTTCCTCCTCGAATTCCTCGAGGAAGACTTCGCGGATCTCGTCGTCGATCTCGTCGCCGGTGACTTCGAACCCGCCGGCAGTCTGGCCGACCGGCGCCGGTGCCGACGTCGGCGCGGCAACGGGCACCGGCTGGACCAGCGGTGCGCTGGCAACTGGCTCGACGAGTTGCGGCGAGGCCGTTTCCGGCAGCGTCAGTTCCAAGTCGGCGTCGGCGTCGGCGTCGTCCAGCGCCAGTGTTCCGGCAACCGCCGTTCTTGCCGATGCCGCTTCCATCGCCGGCAACGGCCAGTACTGCAGCGCGGTGAGGCTGTTGCGTGCGATGTCGAGGATGTCGTCGCGATTGGTGCGGTTCTCGCGCAAAGCTTCGAGGTAGTACTCCAGGCTGGCCAGGGCATCGGCCAGGGTGTCGAGCTGGCGGCCATTGGGCACGCGGCGGCGATCGATCAGTTCGCGCTCGGCGTACAGGCGCACGCCGGCCAGGTAATCCGCCGCCAGGCCGAGGTCGAGCATGCGCAGCGCGCCGCTGACTTCCTGCAACAGGCGCGGGACTTCGGCCAGTTCGTTGTGGTCCCAGCTGGTTTCCACGAAGGCCACGAACGCCTGGCGGGCGTCGGCGAAATTCGCCACCGCTTCGCGCACCACGATCTCGAGCACCTTGCGCGATTCGCTCGCCAGCAGGTTGTCGTCGCCGCCGTTGTCGGCGCCGCCGAGATGCGCGACCTGCTCATCCAGCGAAGCGTCGACATAGAGCAGTGCGCCGGCAATGTCGAGCAGCGCGCCTTCGTCCGCCGGGCGCTCGCCGCTCACCAGTGCGTGCATCGCATCGCGCTGTTGCTGCACGACATTGCGGGCCACGCCCAGGCCGAGCATGCCAAGGGTATCGGCGACCCGCGCCAGCGCCTCGACCTGCGGCTGCAGGCCGGTGATGTCGGTCTGGCCACTGCGCAGGTGCAGGTCGAGGACATCCTTGACCCGCAGCAGATCTTCCTTGATCGCCGCCGAAACGGTATCCAGCAGGGCGCGGTTGCGGCCGGTCAGGCTGCCGCGCGCATGCTCGAGTTCGGAGTCGGTCGGGCCTTGGGCATCCAGGTCGAACGTGTCGCGCAGCGCCTTCAACGATGGATGTTCGCCGTCCGAATGGGCGACGTGGTAGAGCAGCTGGCGGGTGGGTTCGAGGGCGGCGTCGGCGCGCACGGGCGTGCTGCCGTCCTGGTCGAAGACCTGCCTGGCTTCGCGCTCGACGCTGGCGAACGCCACGCGCAATCCATCCGAAGGCGCCATCGCGCCATCGCGTAGGGCCTGCGCGACCGATGCGGCCACCCACAGCAGGCGGCGGTCGGCCTCTTCGAGCGCATGCCGCACGAGCCCGTCCAGCGACGAAGCCAGTGTCGCCGCGTCCGTCGGCGCGGCGCCTTCGGTCCAGCCGGACAACGCCTGGTGCAGCTGGGCGAGCAGCGGCGCCGTCGCTGCTTCGCGGGCATCGCGCGATTCCATCGGCGAAGCGTCCGCCGCGACCGGCGCCGGCAGCTCGCGCTGCAGGTCCGGCGCGAACAGCACGCTCTCGCTCAGCCCCGCTTCGCCGCGCGCCGCCCGCAGCTCGTTGAGCAGCGGCAGCAGCACGATCGGGATGTCCTTGTGCCCGCCCTGGAGGCGCTCCAGGTAATCGGGCAGCAGCACCACGCCGCGCATCAGCGTCGCGCAGGCTTCGTCGCGCGAAGGCGTGCGGTTTTCCTGCAGCGCCAGCGCGAGGTGTTCCATTTCCTCGGCGACCATCGCCGGGGCGTACAACTCGACCATGCGCAGCGTGCCCTGCACCTGGTGCAGGTAGCTGGCACAGAAACGCATGCGACTGGTATCGGACGGGTCCTCGGCGAAGCCTTCGATCTCGATCCGCGCCTGGCGCAGGGTCTCGTCGAGCTCCGGCTTGATCCAGCCCAGCGTGGTGAAGTCGATCGCGTCGCGCAGGGCGCTCATCGCACGCCTCCGGTCATTCCCGGGGCGCGCGCGGCGCAGGCGCCGGTGGCGGAGAGGTTCATCCTGACGGGCACTCTGTCGTTACGTCGGCCGGATCGTGCGATCAGGCCGGGAGCTTGAAGTCGGCGACCGATCGACGCAGGTCCGCGGCGAGCTGGGCCAGGTTTCCGATCGACTCGGCGGTCTGGTTGGCGCCCTGCGTGGTCTGCGAGGTGATCTGCTGAATCGTGTTCATCGCCTGGGTGATGTTCGCCGCCGCGCCGGACTGTTGCTGCGCCGCGGTGGAGATGCCCTGGATCAACCCGGACAAGTCGGACGACACCTTTTCGATCTCGCCCAGCGCGGTACCCGCGTCCTCGGCCAGTCGCGCACCGGCGACCACTTCCGACGTCGTCTGCTCCATCGAGCTGACAGCTTCGTTGGTATCGGACTGAATCGTCTGCACCAGGGTTTCGATTCGCTTGGTCGCGTTGGACGCGCGTTCGGCGAGGCGCTGAACTTCGTCGGCCACGACCGCGAACCCGCGGCCTGCTTCACCTGCCGATGCGGCCTGGATCGCGGCGTTCAGCGCCAGGATGTTCGTCTGCTCGGAGATGTCGTTGATCAGTTCGACGATCGAGCCGATCTCCTGCGAGGACTCGCCCAGGCGCTTGATGCGCTTGGACGTTTCCTGGATCTGGTCGCGGATGTTGTCCATGCCCTGGATCGTCTGGCGCACGACGCCGGCGCCGTTGGTCGCGATCTGCACCGAACGCTGCGCCACCTCGGCCGACTCGGCGGAGTTCTTCGACACCTGGTTGATGCTGGCCGCGATTTCGCTGATCCGGTCGGAAGCGGAGGAGATTTCCTGCGCCTGGTGTTCGGCGGCTTCGGCCAGGTGCATCGCGGTCGCCTGCGTTTCCTGCGCGCTGGATGCCACCTGCACCGAGGTGTCGTTGATCGTGGTCACCAGGCTGCGCAGCTGTTCGACGGCGAAGTTGATCGAGTCCGCGATCGCGCCGGTCATGTCCTCGGTGACCGTCGCCTTGACCGTGAGGTCGCCTTCGGCAAGCGAACCCATTTCGTCCAGCAGGCGCATGATCGCCTCCTGGTTGCGGTTGTTCAGTTCCATCGTGGTCTGGAAGCGCGAGCGCTCGGCGCGGCGGCTGCTGAAGTACAGGCCGATCAGCGACAGCAGTACCGCGATACCCGAAATGATGCTGACCCAGACGCCACCGATGATGCTGGTGTCGCGCAGGGAGCCGAACGCCGTGACGGCGCGGAACAGTCCTTCGCTGTCGCTGAGCAGCTTGTCCGAGCCGCTGGCGAGGTTGGTGGCGGCCGTCTGCGCACGGAACAGGTCCTGCGAACTGCCGAGGATCGCGTTGAGGTCCTTCTGCATGTCGGCCCACAGGGTGTTGGCCTGGTTGAGCGATGCCGCCGCGGATGCCGAGGTCACCTTCTGCGCTTCACCGGTACCGCCCTGGCGGAAGCCGGTCAGCACCTGGCCGAACACGCCGGCGTCGCGGGCGAGCTTGTCGCCAGACATCGCCGCATCGGCGCCACCAGCCTGGATCTCGGCGACCGAGCGGGCCATGGTCGCCGCGAGGATACCTTCGCGCACCGCGAGGTAGACCTGCGAGGACGGTGCTCCGCTGGCCAGCATGCCGCGCACCACCTCGTCCAGCTGCGCCTGCAGTTGCGGCACGCGCTGCACGAAGCGGTCGGCGTTGCCGGCCAGGCCAAGCACGGCCTTCTCCGACGTGATCACCTGGTCGGCGCTCTTGCTCAGCGGCGCCCAGGTCTCGGTCACCGTCCGGATCGGCCCGGCGACGCTGGCATTGCTACCGAAGTTTTCGTTGAGCTGCTTGATGTCGTCGTCGATCTGCGCGCGCGTGAGCTTGAACGCGGCGAACGATTCGGCCTTGCCGCCGACCGCCTCGCGGCCCTGGTTGGCCAGCTTCTGCGAGTTCACCTGCAGGTTCGATGCCGCGGTACTGGCGCCACCGACGCGAGCCGCCTTGGTGGTCGCGATCACCGTGTTGCCCGCGAACACGACCAGCGACGCGATCAGCGCGAAGATCCAGACGTTGGTGCCGACGTTGCGACCCTTGACAGCCGCGTTGTCCATTACAGTGCTCATGATTCGACCTCGACCTTCGGTTGCTGTGCGGCTCAGGCCGCGGCTTGTCTGAATTCAGGTGTGCGGGCCAGCCGTTCCAGGCTGAAGATCCCCCACGAGGCGTCGGCCAGGTCGTAGGCCCGGTCGACGAAATGTGCGTAACGTCCTTCCGCGAGCACGCTTTGTGCCAACGTTTCGTCCGGCAGCTGCTGGGCATCGGTGAAGCTGCGCTGCCCGAACAGCTCATCGATCGTGACGGCGACATCGCCGCCGGGCTGGCGCACGATCAGCACGCGCTGGCTCTCGTGCAACACGGTGCGCTCGCCCTCGAGGAACTGCTTGAGGTCGACGATCGGCAGCAGGTTGCCGCGGATGTTGGCGACGCCCAGCAACCATGGCTGCGCGCCCGGCACCGGCGTCACCTGCGGCATTGGCAGGATTTCGACCACCTCGTTGAATCCCGAAGCCAGGCGCTTGCTGCCGATGCGGAAGCCGACGCCGCGCCACAGGCCCGGCGCATCCAGCTGCTCAGGCAGGCCGGCGACGTGGGCCAGGCTGCGCTGTTCGTAGTCGTCGAGGATGTCGAAGGCGGACATGCCTTCGTAATGCGTTGACATGGTGGCGGCCGGGTCTTGCGGGGCGTCGATGGTGGAGTCGGGTGCGTCGGATTGCGGCATCCCGGCCGGCGTCTCGATCACGCCGACGCCTGCCACGCCCGCATGCGGTCCGGGGGGCGCGTACGGACGGGCGTGTGTTTTCGAGCGCCGCGACATCTCAGGCGCCCAGCAGTTCGTTGATGCGGCCGATCAGCGCGCCTTCGTTCGGCGGTTTGACGATGTAGTCCTTGGCGCCCTGGCGCAGGCCCCAGGCGCGATCGGCCTCCATCGCCTTGGTGCTGACGATCAGCACCGGGATCGCGCTGGTCTTGGCATCGCGCGACAGCGCGCGGGTGGCCTGGAAACCGTTCATGCCGGGCAGCACCACGTCCATCAGGACCAGGTCCGGCAACTCGCGCTTGCAGACTTCGATGCCGTCCTCGCCGCTGCCCGACGCCAGCACCTGGTGCCCGTTGCGCTCGAGCAACTGGGTCAGGACCGCGGTATCGGTCGGCGAATCTTCGATCAACAGGATGCGTGCCATTGGTGCCCTTCCCCCCGGTCAGGCGTTGACGTGCTTGCGGATCGCGTCGAGGAGTTCCTCGCGCGTGAATGGCTTGGTGACGTATTGCTCGGAGCCGACGATGCGGCCGCGGGCCTTGTCGAACAGGCCGTCCTTGGACGACAGCATGATCACCGGCGTCGACTTGAACAGCTGGTTGTTCTTGATCAGGGCGCAGGTCTGGTAGCCATCCAGGCGCGGCATCATGATGTCGACGAAGATGATCTGGGGCTGCTGGTCGGCGATCTTCGCCAGCGCCTCGAATCCGTCGGTGGCGGTGACCACGTCGGCGCCTTCGCGCTTGAGCAGGGTCTCGGCGGTACGGCGAATGGTCTTCGAATCGTCGATGACCATGACCCGCAGGCCATCAAGGCTGCCGGTGCGGCTTTCGTCATTCATGAATTGCTCCCCTTGCGCGATGCTTCGTCACTGCCGGCACCGCTGCGTCCTGTCTATATCCCAGTCCTCGAGGGCAGTGTCAAGCGCTGGTGAAAAGCCGTCCGGCGGCCGCGCATTCACCTTGGCGGGCGTGTCCGGAGCCCCTGCTACCATGCGTCCGAATCTGCCGTGGAAGGCCCAATGGCGCTGCAAATCGTCACCGTGATGGATCCCATCGGATCGATCAAAATCGCCAAGGATTCGACCTTTGCGATGCTGCTGGAGGCGCAAAGGCGCGGTCATCGCCTGTTTTACGTGGTTCCGGGCGGACTCGCCGTACGCGACGGACAGGCCTGCGCCCGGATGTCGGAACTGAAAGTCCGCGACGATGCCGCGGCTTTCCATGAACTGGGCCAGCCATCACTCATTGCGCTGGATTCCAGCCATGTGGTGCTCATGCGCACCGATCCGCCGGTGGATGCCGACTACCTCCACGACACCCAGATCCTGAGCCTGGCACAGCGCGCGGGGGCGCTGGTGGTGAACGACCCGCAGGGCCTGCGCGACATGAACGAGAAGCTGGCGGCGCTGGAATTCCCGCAGTGCTGCCCGCCCACGCTGGTCAGCCGCGATGCCGCCGCGCTCAAGGCGTTCGTGGCCGAACACGGCGAGGTGGTGCTCAAGCCGCTGGACGGCATGGGCGGGCGCTCGATCTTCCGCACCAGCCACGGCGATCCCAACCTCAACGTGATCCTGGAAACCCTGAGCGGCAATGGCCGCCAGCTGGCGATGGCCCAGCGCTACCTGCCGGAAATCGCCCAGGGCGACAAGCGCATCCTGCTGGTGGACGGGGTGCCGGTGGATTACTGCCTGGCGCGGATCCCGCAGGGCGACGAATTCCGCGGCAACCTGGCGGCCGGCGGCCGCGGCGAAGGCCGCCGGCTGAGCGATCGCGACCGCTGGATCGCCACCCAGGTGGGCCAGGAGATGAAGCGCCGCGGGATGGTGTTCGTCGGCCTGGACGTGATCGGCGACTACCTGACCGAAGTCAACGTCACCAGCCCGACCTGCATCCGGGAACTGGATGCCCAGTTCGGGCTCAACATCGCTGGCATGCTGTTCGACGCGATCGAAGCCCGGGCGGCGGCGGACGCGGCCGGTCCCCAGGCCTGCCTGCGCGCCGGCTGACGCAGGCATCCAGCCGCGCGGGGCCACCCGGCCGCCCGGCGGCCTTCGTCCGCGCCCTCCCCTGTGTCCAGCCCGGTGCCTGCCTCCAAGCCCATGCAAACCGCCCTCCCCGGCCCGCAGATCGGCGAACGCGAACGCCTCAGCGCCACCCTGGTGCTGTCGCTGCTGCTGCACGGGATGCTGCTGCTGGGCGTCGGGTTCGCGATCAGGGGCGCGGCGCCGGTGTTGCCGACGCTGGATGTGATCCTGACCCAGACCAGCTCGGCGCTGACGCCCAGGCAGGCCGACTTCCTCGCCCAAGCCAACAACCAGGGCGGCGGCCAGAGCGACAAGGCCGTGCGCCCGACCGATAACCAGAGCGGGTTGGTCCCCAAGCCCGAGGACGGCGTCGCCCCGCGCCAGTTGCGCGCCCAGTCGCCCCGCCCCGAGCCGCCGCCCGAAGCGCGGGTGGTCAGCAGCAGCCGCGGACACCTGACCACGCCGCCGCCGCAGCCCGTGCCCAAGCTGGATGCCAGCCCGCTGCCGCCGGGCCGCATCAAGGTCGAGCACGACATGGAAATGGCGCGGCTTGCAGCCGAAATCCATCTCAACTCCCAGCTGTACGCGAAACGGCCGTCGCGCAAGTTCGTCTCCGCAAGCACCCGCGAATACGCCTGGGCCGGCTACCTGCGGCGCTGGGTCGACCGCGCCGAGCGCGTGGGCAATCTCAACTACCCCGAGGAAGCGCGGCGTCGCGGACTTTCCGGGACGGTGGTCATCGACGTCGGCATCCGCCGCGACGGCTCGGTCGAACGGGCGATCGTCATGGTGTCCAGCGGCATCCCCCTGCTCGACGCCGCCGCCCTGCGCATCGCCAAGCTGGCTGAACCCTATCCGCCGCTGCCCAAGACCGCCGAGGATCCCGATATCCTCGACGTCACCCGCACCTGGCGCTTCCTGCCCGGCGGCACGCTGGTCGACCAGTGAGCCCTTTGCAGCGGCCCGCCCCCGCGCGGGCGGTGCCAGGCAGGTTGCGCCGATCTCAACGCGACGCGCGCAGCGCCTGTTGCTCGACCAGGGTCAGTGCGACGTTGTCGCGCAGGTACGCCGGTTCGGCGCGCTCGGCGGCCACCACTTCACCGCGCGCGAAGGCCAGCGCCGCCAGCCGCGCGACATCGGCGGCGTGCGGCAGCGCGGTGGCGTCGACCGCCGCCAGTTGCGGGTGCAGGCGTGCCTGCAACGCGGCATCGGCGGCCGCGAATCCGGTGCCCACGCCATGCCAGCCATCGCCTTCGACCTCGGCGGCACCGGGCCTGAGCACCGCCTCGTTCCCGAGCAGGCGCAGCCCGCCGGCATCGCGGACGAATCCGCCCAGGTAGATCTCGCCCATGCGCGCATCGATCGCGGCAAGGATGCGTTCGCCAGGCGCCTGCATCGCCAGCGCCTGCAGCGTCGACACCGGGACGACCGGTCGATCCAGCGCCAGCGCGATGCCCTGCGCGATCGCGATCGCCAGGCGCACGCCGGTGAAGGCACCCGGCCCGCGGCCGACCGCGATCGCATCGAGCTGCGCCCTGGCGATGCCGGCGTCGGCCAGCAGCGCCTGCGCCCACGGCAAGGCCAGCTCGGCATGGCGGCGCGGAGCGAGTTCGAAACGCTCGCGCACCTCACCATCGATCCACAGCGCGACCGAGCAGGCCTCGGTCGCCGTTTCGAACGCGAGCAGCTTCACGCCGCAGGCCCCGGATCGGCGGCCGGCGGCTGCCACAACTCGACCAATCCACCTTCGGGATCGAGCACGTAGCCGAAGCGGCCTTCGGCGCCGTCCGCATGGCGGTCGAGCACCTGGCATCCGGCCGCGCGCAACGATGCCAGCATCGCGTCGAGGTCGTCGACGCGGAAATTGAGCATGTAGGCCTTGTCGCTGGGCGCGAAATAGTCGCTGTCGGCCGGGAACGGCGACCACACGGTCGCGGCCTCCGCACCGGTATCGCTGCGCCGCCAGGGCAACTGCGCGCCGCCCCAGGATTCGACCGGCAGGCCCAGGTGCTCGGCGTACCAGCCAGCGAGTTGCCCGGGGTCGCGCGCCTTGAAGAACACGCCGCCCAGGCCGTGTACCCGCGGTCTCTCGTCAGCCATGGCCCGACTCCAGCAATCCGGAAGCCGGGGATTCTGCCGCAAAGAACGCCTGCACATCGGCGACGTCGCGCGTGCGCGGCAAGGGCGGCAATGAATCGAGGAAGATGCGGCCGTAGCTCTTGCCCAGCAGCCGCGGATCGCACAGCACCAGCACGCCGCGATCGGACTCGCTGCGGATCAGGCGCCCGGCGCCCTGCTTGAGCGCGATCACCGCCTGCGGCAGCTGCTCGTCGCGGAACGGATTGCCGCCGGCGCGCCGCACCGCGTCCAGTCGCGCCTCGAACACCGGATCGTCCGGCGCCGCGAAGGGGAGCTTGTCGATCACCACCACGCTCAAGGCGGCGCCGGCAACGTCGACGCCCTCGCGGAAGCTCGCCGCGCCCAGCAGCACGCCGTTGCCGGATTCGCGGAAGCGCTGCAACAGCACGTGCCGCGGCGCATCGCCCTGCACGAACAGCGGCCACGGCCCGCCGCGCAGCGCATCGGCCGCCTCGCGCAGCGCCCGGTGCGAGGCGAACAGCACGAACGCGCGCCCGGCCGAGGCCTCCAGCACCGGCCGCAGGGCGGCGATCAATGCGCTGTTGTAGCCGCGCGACATCGGCTCCGGCAGCGCCGGTGGCAGGTAGCACAGCGCCTGCGTGTTCCAGTCGAAGGGACTGGGCTGCAGCAACGTCGTGGGCGCGACGAGGCCCAGCCGGGTGGCGACGTGGTGGAAATCGCCGGACACGGCCAGCGTCGCCGAAGTGAACACCCAGGCCGCATGGGATTTCTCGCGATGCGCGCGCAGCGGCGCCGAGACGTCCAGCGGCGTGCGCTGCAGGCGGAAGCCACGCGGCGACAGTTCGTACCAGCGCACGTCGTCGTCGCCGGCGGGCATGCCGTCGTCGAAGTCGTCGCTGGCGTCGACGGAACGCTCGCCGGCATGCGCGTCCTCGAAACCGTCGCCGGATCCGTCATCGGAGCCGTCATCGGCACCCACACGGCGCGGCCGCGCCCGCCAGCGCGCCAGCCGTGCGGCGAAGTCCTGGGCGCGCGCATGGCAGGCATCGAAACCGCTGGATGCCCCGCGCAATCCCGCCAGCGCCTGCGCCAGCCGCGCCAGCGCCGCGACGAGGTCGTCGAAGGCATCGCACACCGCCGGCTCGTGCAGCGCGCGCAGCCGCGTGCCGCGCGCGGGGAGGATTTCCATCGCCGCGCGCACCGCGCGCGTGGCGTGCTCGAGCTGCTGCGCGGGCACCTGCACCACCGCCAGTGCGCCGGTGACGTCCTTGCATTCGGCCAGCGCGTCGCGCGCCAGCTCCACCAGCGGCCGCGCGCCGAGGCCTTCGCCGAAGAACTGCGCGGCGAGCTCGGGCAACTGGTGGGCCTCGTCGACGACGAAGGCCTGCGCGCCGGGCAGGATTTCGCCGAAGCCTTCCTGCTTGAGCGCCAGGTCCGCGAGCAGCAGGTGGTGGTTGACCACCACCAGGTCGGCCGACTGCGCGCGCTGGCGCGCCTGCACCACGAAGCATTCGGACCAGAACGGGCACTCGCTGCCCAGGCAGTTCTCGGCGGTGCTGGTGACCATCGGCAGCAGCGGCGAGTCTTCGGGCAGCGCCTCGAGCTCGGCCAGATCGCCCATGCGGGTGCGGCCGCTCCAGGCGACGATGCGCTGGAACTGCGACACCTGCTCGCGGCTGCCGAACAGGCCGCCCGAACGCGGCTCGCCCTTGGCGTGCTCCAGGCGATAGCGGCACAGGTAATTGGCGCGGCCCTTGAGCAGCGCGGTCGACAGGCCGATCCCGAGCGCGTCGCGCACCCGCGGCAGGTCGCGGTGGTAGAGCTGGTCCTGCAGCGCCTTGGTGCCGGTGGAGATGATCGTCTTCATCCCCGACAGCAGCACGGGCACCAGGTAGGCGAAGGTCTTGCCGGTGCCGGTGCCGGCCTCGGCCAGCAGCTCGCCGCGCTGATCGAAGGCCTCGGCGATCGCTTCGGTCAGGCGCTGCTGCGCGGGCCGGGCGACGAAGCCGGGGATTTCCCGCGCCAGCACGCCGTCCGCGGCCAGCGCGGCGCGACTGTTGGACGCCAGATCGGTCATTTCAGAACCGATCGGGGCCGGTGACCTTGCAGGTCGAGGCGACGAGCTGTGCCTGCGCGGCGCCGGCGGCATCGCCGGCGAGCAGGCGGGTGCGTTCGATCGTCGCCCAGTGGCGCCGGCACAGCGGCCCGACCCGGGCGCCGATGGCGAACGCGTGGCGGGCCAGGCGCTCGGCGCTGACGGGGTCGTGCTCCAGCAATGCCGCCTCGGCGCGCTCCTGCAGCAGCGCCGGGTCTTCCGGGACCAGCGCCAGCGCCTTGTCCAGCGCCGCCGCGGCCTCCGGGTAACGATGGCTGGCTTCCAGCGCCAGCGCCTGCTCGCGCAGGTCGTCCACTTCGGGATCGCGCAGCGGCTGCACCGCGAGTTCGGCGTCGTCGCGACCGGCGGCGGCGCGGATCGCGGCGACCATGGCTTCGGGGGTTTCGGTGGTCAGCGCCCGCGGCGACGGCGCGGGAGGTGTCGCGCAGCCGGCCAGCAGGGCGAGCGCGATGGTCGCCAGCGCCAGAGCCGCGCGCGGCCCGACGACGCGTCGGGTGGCGACGTGCCGGAGGCCGGGACGTTGCCTGAGCAGGCGCGTCATGGCTGGGCCGAGGGCGACGCGGGCGCGGGCGCCGGAGCCG
>NZ_JAANOY010000042.1 GCF_011320095.1 Cognatiluteimonas telluris
TCCACACGCGTGCTCCTCCGATCTGTAGCCGAACGTGCCGAAGCCGAACGTGCCGAAGCCGAACGCGCCGAAGCCGAACGCGCCGAAGCCGAACGCGCCGAAGCCGAACGCGCCGAAGCCGAACGCGCCGAAGCCGAGCGTGCCGAAGCCGAACGCGCCGAAGCCGAGCGTGCCGAAGCCGAACGTGCCGAAGCCGCCCGCATGGCCACGGCCGCCGCGGCCGCCGAACAGGATGACGCCGAACGCGGCCGCGCCGTCGAGCGCCTGATCGCGCAGGCGATGGTTACCGGCGAGGATCCCGACGAGGCGCTCGACCTCACCGACCTGGATTCGGAGTTGGTCGACATCTTCGTCGAGGAAAGCGTCGACCTGCTCGACCATTCCGACGGCCTGCTCGCGCAGCTGCGCGACAAGCCGACCGAGCGCGAGCCGCTGGTCGGCCTGCAGCGCGACCTGCACACCATCAAGGGTGGCGCGCGCATGGCCGGCATCATGGCCGTGGGCGAACTCGGGCACGCGATGGAATCGCTGCTCGAAGCGGTGGTCGACCAGCGCAGCGAGCTGGGTCGCGATGGCATCCCGCTGCTCGAGCGTGGTTTCGACCGCCTGCATTCGATGCTCACCCGGGTCGGCAACCGCCGCGCGATCGGCCTGCCGGAACACCTGATCGCCGAGTTCGATGCCCGTGCCCGCAATCGCGCGGTACCGGACGCCGCCAGCTTCGCAACGCCGGTGCGTGCGCCGCGCGTCGAGCACAAGGCGGCCGACGCCAAACCGGCCGAACTCAAGCCCCTGTCCGCGCCGATCAGCGATGGCGGCATGCACGACGAGGACGATGTCAGCGTGCGCGCGCCGCAGGAGCAGGTGCGCATCCGCGCCGACCTGCTCGACCGGCTCGTCAACTACGCCGGCGAGGTTGCGATCTACCGCGCCCGCCTGGAGCAGCAGCTGGGCGCGTTCCGCGGCGCCATGGTCGAAATGGAGCAGACCAACCTGCGCCTGCGCGACCAGCTGCGCCGCCTGGACAGCGAAACCGAAGCGCAGATCATCGCCCGCTACCAGCGCGAGGCCGAGACCTCCAACGAGACCTTCGACCCGCTCGAGCTCGACCGCTTCTCGACCCTGCAGCAGCTCTCGCGAGGCCTGGCGGAGTCCGCGGCCGACCTGACCTCGCTGCAGGGGTCGATGGACGACCTCACGCGCCAGTACGAAACCCTGCTGCTGCAGCAGTCGCGCGTCAGCTCGGAACTGCAGGAAGGCCTCATGCGCACGCGCATGGTGCCCTTCGATGCCCTCGTCCCGCGCCTGCGCCGCGTCTTGCGCCAGGCCGCGACGGATACCGGCAAGCAGGTCCAGCTCAAGCTCGATGGCGCGCAGGGCGAGCTCGATCGCAACGTGCTCGAGCGCATGACCGCGCCGCTGGAGCACATGCTCCGCAATGCCGTGGCCCATGGGCTGGAATCGCCGGAAGATCGGCGCAAGGCCGGCAAGCCCGAGGAAGGCGTGGTCCGCATCGCGGTCCGCCGCGAAGGCTCCGAAGTCGTGCTGGAAGTCGGCGACGACGGCGCGGGCCTCAACCGCAAGGCGATCCACAAGCGCGCCCTCGAGCGCGGCCTGATCCGCGACGACGCGCGGCTGGCCGACAGCGACCTGGACATGCTGATCTTCGAGCCGGGCTTCTCGACGGCCGACGAAGTCAGCCGCCTGGCCGGACGCGGCGTGGGCATGGACGTGGTCGCCAGCGAAGTCCGCCAGCTCGGCGGCGCGCTGGACATCCACTCCAAGCTCGGCGAGGGCACCAACTTCGTCCTGCGCCTGCCGCAGACGCTCGCGGTCACCCAGGCGGTGTTCGTGCGCATCGGCGAGATCAACTTCGCGGTGCCGATCGCCTCGGTGCGCGGCGTCGGCCGCGTGTCGCGCGACGAACTCGAAAAGGAAAGCGGCAGCTACACCTACGGTGGCGAGGAATACGCGCTGCACGACCTCGGGCTGCTGCTCGGCCACGCGCCGGCGAAGGCCGAAGGCCAGCTGCAGATGCCACTGCTGCTGGTGCGCTCGGGCGACCTGCGCGCCGCGGTCACCATCGACCAGGTGGTCGGCAATCGCGAAATCGTGGTCAAGCCGGTCGGTCCGCAGGTCGCCTCGGTGCCGGGCATCTTCGGTGCGACGATCATGGGCGACGGCAGCGTCGTGGTGATCCTCGACGTCGCTCCCCTGGTGCGCCGCCATGCCGCGTTGCCGCGCGACACCGTGCCGGCGCCCATCGTCGAAGCACGCAAGGTGCCGCTGGTCATGGTGGTCGACGACTCGGTCACCATGCGCAAGGTCACCGGCCGCGTGCTGGAGCGCAACAACCTTGAAGTCGGCACCGCAAAGGACGGCATCGATGCGCTCGAACGCATGGTCGACCGGGTCCCGGACCTGATGCTGCTGGACATCGAAATGCCGCGCATGGACGGCTACGAGCTGGCGACGCAGATGAAGGCCGATCCCCGCCTGCGCGACGTGCCGATCATCATGATCACCTCGCGGACCGGCGAGAAGCATCGCCAGCGCGCGTTCGAGATCGGCGTGCAGCGCTATCTCGGCAAGCCCTACCAGGAACACGAACTGCTGCGTAACGTGTTCGAACTGCTGGAGCAGGAGCAGGCCGCGGCGGACCGGGAACCGGCATGAACCAGGACACGGTGGCCGAGGCGGCGACGCGGGTGGCGCTGCTGGCCCGGAAGGGTGTCGCCTGCGAACGGCTGCAGGCCGCCCTGAAGGACGCCGGCGCCGACGTGGTGCTGGTCAGCGATCCGTCGCAGACCGACGCCGCAGGCGTGCGCAATGCCGGGGCGCAGGCGATCCTGATCGCGCTGGAGCCGGCGGTCGAGGACGCACTGGACCGTTACGATGCGCTGCTCGCGGATCCGACGATCACCGTGATCTTCGACGAAGCCGACCTCGCGGCGCAGCGCGAAGGCTGGGACGCGGCGCGCTGGTCGCGCCACCTGGCCGCCAAGCTCAACCGCCATGAACAGGTCCTTCCGCCGGGCGCCGAGCTCGAAGCGGCGCTGGCCGCGATGGCCCCGCCGCCGCCGCGCTATGAACGCCCCGAGCATGATGGCGACATCAGCGCCGTCGTCGTCGAAGCCGACCTGCATGCGCTGGAGCTGCCGCGCGACCTGGACGTCACGCCGCGGGTGCATCCGTCGTCGATGTTCGATCCGGTCGCCGCGGAAATGGATTCGTTCGAACTGGCCGACATTCCGGCCTTCGGCGAGCTCGTGCTCGAAGGCGACGCGTCGCCGACGGCCGATGATGCCCCGGCCGGCGAACGTTTCCGCCGCGACCTGGACGATCTGCAATTGCGGATCGCCGACATGCAGCTCGAAGACGCCCCCCCGCCCCGGCCGGCGGTGCAGGCCGGTGCGGTGCTGGTACTGGCCGGGATCGGCGGCCCGGATGCGGTGCGCCAGTTGCTGGCCGAGCTGCCTGCCGGGTTCCCGCGCGCGGTGTTGATCCAGCAGCGGCTCGAAGGCGGGCGCCACGACAAACTCGTGCGGCAGATGCAGCGCGCGACCCCGATGCCGGTGGCACTGGCCGAGGCGGGCATGGCGCTGCAGCCGGCGCACGTGTACGTGTTGCCTGCCGAGTTTGGTCTTGAAGCCGGCAGTGACGGCCAGGTGTTCCGCGCGGCCGAGGGTACGTCGACCGGCGACGCGCTGCTGGCGCAGCTTCCCGCGGGCGACAGTGCGGTCCTGCTGCTCAGCGGCAGCGACGTGGGCGCGGTCGATGCGGCGATGAACCATTCCCAGAAGGGCGCTCTGGTTGCCGGCCAGTCCGCCGACGGCTGCTTCGACGCGACCGCGCCCGAGGCGGCGGTCGCGCGCGGCGCGCAGGCCGGCACGCCCGCACAACTCGCCAAGATGCTGGCCTCGCGCTGGCCGTCCTGAGGTTTGCCATGAACACGACCACCAGCAACGACATCCGCGGCGTCCTGATCCAGATCGCCGGCGCGCGACTGTTGCTGCCCAACGCGACGATCGCCGAGGTGCTGTCGTTCGCCGATCCCGAGCCGGTCCCCAACGCGCCGGATTGGCTGCTTGGCCGCATCCGCTGGCGCGGCTGGCAGTTGCCGCTGGTCGCGTTCGCGCGGCTGGCCGACATTTCCAGCGAGCAGGGTGGCCTGGGCAGCAAGGTCGTGGTGCTCAAGGCGCTGGCTGCCAATGCGAAGACGCCGTTTTTCGCGGTGCTGACGCAGGGCTTCCCGCGCCTGGTGACCGTCTCGCGCAATGCGCTGGTCGCCGGTGACGAAGGCGAAGCCCTGCCGACCGGCGTACGCGCCCGGGTGATGCTCAACGAGGACGCCGCGCTGCTGCCGGACCTGGAGCAGGTCGAGCAGATGATCGGCGAGGCCCTGGCCGCGGCCGCATAGCCGGCGTCATCGGGGCTCGGCGGGCTGCTGCTGGATTGCTTTCCCCGTCGCGCCGGGTGCGCTGCGCCGACCCGGGCTACGGCTGCGTTGAAGGCGCGCATCCGTACACCGCGTATGCACCGCGTAGCCCGGGTAAGGCCCAAGTCCGCACCCGGGGCTTTGCGCCCCGCTAGGCGAGATCCCCGCGTAGCGCCTGCAATACCGCGATCGCCGCGATTCCCGCGGTTTCGGTCCGCAGCACCCGGGGCCCCAGCCGCAGCCCCTCGAACCCCGCCTGGGCCAGCAACCCGCGATCGCGCGGCGACCAGCCGCCTTCCGGACCGACCGCCAGCACGCAGCCAGTCAGTGGTGTCGTCGCCAGCGCGCCGATCGCACGCGCCGCCTGCGGGTCGAGCAGGTAACGCGGCTGGGCATCAAGCCCCTCCATCGCCTCGGCCAGGGGTTGCGACGGCGCGACCGCAGGCACGCTGGCGCGACCGCTCTGCTCGCACGCGGCGACCACGACGCTGCGCCAGTGCGCGAGCCGCTTGTCGGCGCGCTCGCGGTCCAGGCGCACTTCGCTGCGCTCGCTGCTGACCGGGACCACGGCGCCGACACCGAGTTCGGTCGCCTTCTGCAGGATCCAGTCCATCTTTTCCCCGCGTGCGATGCCCTGCACCAGGGTGATGCGCAATGGCGATTCGTTCCCGACCGCGACCGCCGCGTCCACGCGCACGCGCACCTCGCGCTTGCCCACGGCTGAAATCGTCGCGGCGTAATCGTGGCCATCGCCGTTGAAAAGCACACAGGCGTCGCCCGGCTGCAGCCGCAGCACGCGCGCCAGGTGCGATGCCGCGGCTTCCGGCAGCGCGAACCCGGCGCCCACCGCCAGCGGCAGGTCGACGTGGACGCGCGTCAGCCGCATGCCGGCCAACGCATCTCAGGCACGCGGGCCGGCGCGCTCATGCCGTCGCCTCATCGATTGCCGCGCGCGTGGCCTCGGCCAGCAATGCCAGCTGCGCCTCGTCGATGCAGTACGGCGGCATCCAGTAAACGATGTCGCCGAGCGGGCGCAGCACCACGCCGCGTTCCAGCGCGGCCCGGTACGCACGCAGGCCGACACGGCGCCCGGGCTCGAAAGGCGTGCGTTTGTCGCCGCCGCGGGTCAGCTCGAAGGCGACGATCATGCCCGCCTGGCGCAGGTCGGCGACATGCCGATGGCCTGCCAGCGGCGCCGCGAGCGCGGCCATGCATGCGGCGGTATCGCGGTTGCGCGCGATCGCGTCGTCGCCCTGCAGGATGTCGAGCGACGCCAGCCCCGCGGCGCAGGCGAGCGGGTTGCCGGTGTAACTGTGCGAATGCAGGAACGCGCGCTCGCGCGAATCGTCGAGGAAGCCGTCGTAGATCGCCTGCGTCGCCAGCACCGCCGCCAGCGGCAGGAAGCCGCCGGTCAGGCCCTTGGACAGGCACATCAGGTCCGGCTGGATGCCGGCGCATGTACCATCCGCCGCGGCCGGCGCCTGCTCGCAGGCGAACAGCGTGCCGGTGCGACCAAAGCCGACCGCGATCTCGTCGGCGATCAAGAACACGCCATGCGCATCGCACAGCTCGCGCGCCCGGCGCAGGTAGAGCGGATCGTGCATGCGCATGCCACCGGCGCACTGCACGCGCGGCTCCAGGATCAGCGCGCAGATTTCGCCGGCATGGGCTTCGAGCAGGTCGCGCAACGCGTCTGCGGCGCGTTCGGCGCACTGCGCGGGCGATTCGCCAGGCGCGGCGAGATAGGCATCGGGCGAGGGCGTGAACAGGCACTCCAGCAGCAGTGGCGCATATACCCGCCGGTACAGCGGCACGTCGCCGACCGCGAGCGCGCCGAGGGTTTCGCCGTGATAGCCGTTCTCCAGCGCGACGAACTTGCGGCGCTCGTGTTCGCCCCGGTTGTGGAACCAGTGGAACGCCATCTTCAGCGCCACTTCCACCCCCGCCGAGCCGTTGTCGGCGTAGAAGACCTTGGCCAGCGGCGCGCGCCAGCTGCCGTCGACGCGTTGCTCGCGCGGCGCGATCGCCAGCAGGCGCTCGGCCAGTTCCACCGCCGGTGCGTGCGAGAAGCCGGCCAGGATCACCTGTTCCAGCTGCCCCGCCTGCGCCGCGATGGCCGCGGCGATGCGCGGCTCGGCGTGGCCGAAGAGATTCGTCCACCAGCTGCTCACCGCGTCCAGATAGCGGCGCCCGTCGCGACCGATGAGCCAGGCACCATCGCCGCGCTCGATCGGCACCAGCGGCAGCGCGCGATCGCCGGACAGCCCGTGCTCGCGCATCTGCGTGCACGGGTGCCACAGCACCGACAGGTCGCGCTCGCGCCAGGCCGCGGCGGGGTCCGTTATCATCGTCTTCGAATGAATGGGCTCCTGCATCCGCGCATTATCGCCGCGAAGCCGCCACGGGCGCCCGTGCTCGTATCAGCGCGGCGCGGAGGCCGCGCGTGACACGCCGGCTGCCGACGATCCACGCGACGACCGAGCACGCCGCCGGGCCCTACCGGCTCGAACGGCTGGACCTGGAGTTCAGCAACGGCGAGCGCCGCCTGTACGAGCGCCTGCACAGCCGTGGCCATGGCGCCGTCATCGTGGTGCCGCTGCTCGACGATGCCACCGTGCTGCTGGTGCGCGAGTACGCCGCCGGCGTGCACCGCTATGAACTGGGCCTGGTGAAAGGCCGCATCGATGCCGGCGAGACCCCGATCGAAGCCGCCAACCGCGAGCTGCAGGAAGAAGCCGGCTACGCCGCGCATTCGCTGCAGGTGCTGCGCTCGATCAGCCTGGCGCCGGGCTACATGAGCCACCAGACCCACTTGGTGCTGGCGCGCGGGCTGTATCCGCAGCGGCTGCCGGGCGACGAGCCGGAGCAACTCGACGTCGTGCCCTGGCGCCTGGATGCGCTGCACGAACTGGTCCTGCGCGAGGATTTTTCCGAAGGGCGCTCGCTGGCGGCGCTGTTCATCACCCGGGAGTGGCTGCAGCACATGGATCGCACCGATGCCGACGCATGACATGCACGCGCTGCGCGAGGCGATCATCGCCCTCGCGCGCGAAGCGGCCGCGAAGATCCTCGCGATCTACCACAGCGATTTCGCGGTCGAGCACAAGGACGACCGCTCGCCGCTGACCGCGGCCGATCTCGCCGCGCATCACTGCATCGTCGAAGGCCTCGAGCGGTTGACGCCGGACATCCCGGTGTTGTCGGAGGAATCGGCCGAGGACATCCCGGCGCTGGTGCGTCGGCGCTGGTCGCGGCTGTGGCTGGTCGATCCGCTCGACGGCACCCGCGAGTTCGTCAAGCGCAATGGCGAGTTTACGGTCAACATCGCTCTGATCGACGAGGGTGTGCCGACGCTTGCGGTCGTGCAGGCGCCGGTGACCGGCGTGCTCTGGCATGGCCTGCGCGGCGCGGGCGCGTTCCGCCGCGATGGCGACGTCGACCACGCGATCGCCACCCGCAGGCCGGCAGCGCCGCCACTGCGCATCGCCGCCAGCCGTTCGCACGCCGATCCGCGCACCACGGCGCTGATGCAGAAGATCGGCGACGTCGAATCGGTGCCGCTGGGCTCGTCGCTGAAATTCTGCCGGATCGCCGAAGGCGGCATGGATGTCTACCCGCGCTTCGGCCCCACCAGCGAGTGGGACACCGCGGCCGGGCAGTGCGTGCTGGAAGCCTCCGGCGGCGTGGTGATGGATCCCCGGGGCCGTCCGCTGCGTTACAACCAGCGCGACACCATCCTCAACGGCGACTTCCTCGCCCTCGGCGATCCGGCCTTGCCATGGCGGCGATGGCTGGCCTGAGCGCCTGGGTTGCCCGTCGCACTCCCGCAGCCGGGGCAGGCGCTGCGCCCCCGGAATCGTCCACCCGTGGACGGAACCTGCGGGCGCAGGATCAACGCACTCATCCCGGATGCGCTGCCACCATCAGGGCGACAAGTGACACCTGGAGGACCCCGAATGCCGCCTGACCGCAACGCACGCATCGACGACCTGCTCGCGATCATGGCGCGCTTGCGCGATCCCGCGGACGGCTGCCCGTGGGACCGCGAACAGACCTTCGCCACCATCGCGCCGTACACGATCGAGGAAGCCTACGAAGTCGCCGACGCGATCGATCGCAACGACATGCCCGGCCTGCGCGACGAGCTCGGCGACCTGCTGCTGCAGGTGGTCTTCCATGCGCGCATGGCGCAGGAACAGGGCGCGTTCGGATTCGACGACGTGGTCGACGCGATCTGCGACAAGATGATCCGCCGCCATCCGCATGTCTTCGCCGGCACGCGCCTGGACGATGCGGCGGGGCAGGCGCGCGCGTGGGACGAGCACAAGCGCGCCGAACGCGCGGCCAGCGGCGACGCCGACACCTCCGCGCTCGCCGGCATCGCCCGCGGCCTGCCCGAATGGCAGCGCGCGCTGAAGCTGCAGCAGCGCGCCGCGCGAGTCGGATTCGACTGGCCGGATCCCACGCCGGTGATCGCCAAGCTGCACGAGGAAATCGACGAGGTGCGCGCCGAGTTCGCCGCCATCGCGCAGGCGCCGGGCGATGCCGCGGCGCAGTCGCGGCTCGAGGACGAGATCGGCGACCTGCTGTTCGTGTGCGCCAACCTCGCGCGCCATGCGCGGGTCGATCCAGGCACCGCGCTGCGTCGCGCCAACCGCAAGTTCGAAGGTCGCTTCCGTGCCATGGAAGCGCTGGCCGCGGCCGACGGCATCGCACTGGCGACGCAGCCGCTCGCGGTGCAGGATCGCTACTGGGATCGCGCCAAGGCGCAGGAGAAGGAGGCTGCCCGATGAACACGCGCCGCTTCGCCAGTTTCCGCGAGTTCTACCCGTTCTACCTGTCCGAGCACGCCAATCGCACCTCGCGGCGGCTGCATTTCATCGGCAGTTGCGGCGTTCTGGCGCTGCTGGCGACGACGCTACTCACGCGCGATGCACGCTGGCTCATCGGCGCGCTCGGCTGTGGTTACGGCTTCGCGTGGGTCGGTCATTTCGTCTTCGAAAGGAACCGGCCAGCGACCTTCCGGCACCCTTTCTACTCGTTCGCCGGCGACTGGGTCATGTTCAGGGACATCCTGCTGCGGCGCCTGCCTTGGTAGCCCTCCGCGGGTCTCTTGGCCGCCCCCCGGCCGTCTTCACACGCCGCCAACGTGTGAAGAGGCAACGTTTCACAAAGCTGAAGCCAAGGGGACACCCACATGCGTGCATCGCAAGAACCCGCCGGTCTGGTCCTGATCGTCGAAGACAACCGCAACATCTCGGAAATGGTCGGTGAATTCCTGGAAGGCCGGGGTTTCGAGGTCGATTACGCCTCCGACGGCCTGGACGGCTACCGGCTCGCCTCCGAGAACAGCTACGACGTGGTCGTGCTGGACCTGATGTTGCCGCGCCTGGACGGCGTGGAGGTCTGCAAGCGGCTGCGCGAGGAAGCCCGCAAGTCGACGCCGGTACTGATGTTGACCGCGCGCGACACCCTGGACGAGAAGCTCACCGGGCTTTCGGCGGGCGCGGACGACTACCTGACCAAGCCCTTCGCGATCCAGGAACTGGAGGCGCGACTGCGCGCCCTGATCCGTCGCGAGCGCCGCCAGGTCGGATCCGAGGTGCTCAAGGTCGCTGACCTCGTGCTCGATCCGGCCAGCCTGCGCGCGACCCGCGGCGGGGTCGAGCTGCAGCTGTCGCCGATCGGGCTGAAGCTGCTGACGATCCTGATGCGCGAATCCCCGCGCGTGGTCAGCCGCCAGGAGATCGAGCGCGAGATCTGGGGCAACGGCCTGCCGGACTCCGACACCCTGCGCAGCCACCTCTACAACCTGCGCAAGACGATCGACAAGCCGTACGAGAAACCGCTGCTGCACACCGTGCAGAGTGCCGGCTACCGCATCGCGGACATCGAACAGCCGCCGCTCTGAGGGCGCGTCACCGGGCGACACGATGTCACAGGGGCTCCCGCGGAGGCTGAGGTTCGCCTTCCTGATGCAGGTGATGATGGCCAGCCTGGTCATCGTCGCGGGCGCCTACGCCGCGATCCAGGTGACCAAGCAGCAGATCGCAAGTGGCCTGCTGCGCGAGGAAGCCGCCTACTTCTGGGCCCAGCGCGCCGCCGAGCCGACGCGATTGGCGCCCGATGGGGCGATCCTGCATGGTTACGCCGTGCCGATCGGCGCATCGGCGGCGGCCCTTCCGGAGGCGCTGCGTTCGCTGGGCCCCGGACTGCACAACCTGCCCGATTCACTGGTGCTGGTCGAGCGCCATGACGACGTTCAGCTCTACCTGACCTATCCACGCTCGCGGATCGACGAAATCGCCATGCGCCTGGTCGCCTCGCCGGTACTGCTGTCGCTGCTGGCGGTGGTGCTCAGTTCATGGCTGACCTACCGCATCGCCAAGCGCATGACCGCTCCGCTGCAATGGCTGGCGCAGGAGGTCCGGCGCTGGGATCCCCGCGACCCGGACACCAGCGCCTTGGCGCCGGACAAGCTACCGGTCGATGCCGGGATCGAAACCCGGCAGCTGGCCGGCGCATTGCAGCGAATGGGCGAGCGCATGCGCCTGTTCGTGCATCGCGAGCGTGATTTCACCCGCGACGCCAGCCACGAGCTGCGTACCCCCCTGACCGTCATCCGCGTCGCCACCGACCTCATGCAGAGCGATCCGGACCTGCCCGAGCGCGTGCACCGGTCGCTGGCGCGGACGCAGCGCGCCGTGCGCGACATGGAAGCGGTGGTCGATGCCTTCCTCCTGCTCGCGCGCGAGGGCGAGATCGAGCCCCAGCGCGAGGACTTCCTGGTCGCCGACGTGGTCGATGAGGAGGTCGAGAAGGCCAGGCCGATGCTGGCCGGCAAGCAGGTGGAACTGGTCGTCGAAACACGTGCGTCGCCGCGCCTGCATGCCTCGCCGCGCGTGCTGGGGGTGATGGTCGGCAACCTGCTGGCCAATGCCTGCGTTTTCACCACCCGCGGATCGATCGACATCACCATTGCCAGCGACCGCGTGGTGATCCGGGATACCGGCATCGGCATGTCGCCCGAGACCCTGCAACGCGCGTTCGACCCGTTCTTCCGCGGCGACCAGGCCAATCCGGCCGGTCGCGGCATGGGCCTGTCGATCGTGCGCCAGCTGGGCGATCGCTTCCACTGGCCGGTGAACCTGGAGAGCACCTCCGGCGCGGGCACGACGGCAACGATCCGCTTCAACACCGCCCTGGACGATTGACGCACAGGTTCGCGCGTCGTCAACGCCGCGACCAGCCGCGCGTTAGCCTGCCAGCCCAACCCCGGCCCGGATTCCATGAGCAAACCCGTCGTGCGCCCCCGTCGCGATGCCCGGCGCCTGCTGGCCGGACTCGCCGCCATGGTTGTCGTCGCGGCGATCGCCTGGGCCTGGCATGCGCGCCACGCGGCCGCGGATGCCGGCGGCTATCGGACCGCGGTGGTGGATCGTGGCGACATCCGCGTGGCGATTTCGGCCACCGGCACCCTCAGCGCGATTTCGACGGTCGACGTCGGCAGCCAGATCTCCGGCCAGGTGACGGCGGTGCTGGCGGATTTCAACGATCACGTCGACAAGGACCAGGTGCTGGCACGGATCGACCCCAGCACCTACCAGGCGCAGATCGCGCAGGGCGCGGCTGGGGTCGGCAGTGCCCGCGCCAACCTCGCCAGCGCGCAGGCAACGCTGCACAACGCCGAAGCCGACTACGCGCGCAAGTCCGCGCTGGCATCGCAGCAACTGGTGGCGCGCAGCGATGCCGACCTCGCGCGCACCGCCCGCGACCAGGCCCATGCCCAGGTCGCCGCCGCCAGCGCGCAGATCACCCAGCAGCAGGCGTCCACGCGGACCGCGCGGCTGAACCTGCAGCGCACCGTCATCCGCTCGCCGGTCGAAGGCGTGGTCGTCACGCGCACGGTCGAGCCCGGGCAGACGGTGGCGGCGAGCCTGCAGGCGCCGGTGCTGTTCCAGATCGCCGAGGACCTGTCGAAGATGCAGATCATCCTCGCCGTCGACGAAGCGGACATCGGCCAGGTCAAGGCCGACCAGCAGGTGTCCTTCGGCGTCGATGCCTTCCCCGACCGGCAATATCGCGGCGACGTGCAGCAGGTGCGGCTGTCGGCCACCAACACAAACAACGTCATCACCTATCCGGTCGTGGTCGCGGTGGACAACAGCGACCGCAGCCTGCTGCCGGGGATGACCGCCAATGCCGAGATCGAGGTCAGTCGCCGCGACAACGTGCTGCGCGTGCCCAACAGCGCGCTGCGCTACAAGCCTGCGGATGTGGACGCCAGCGCGGCGACCGCAGCGGGGACGCCTGCCGCGCGCGGCGCGGGGATGGGCGACGCGCTGTCTTCGCTGGCGCGGTCGCTGCAGTTGGACGCGAGCCAGCAGGCGGCCTTCGATGCCGCGATCGCGGCGATGCAGCAGCGCGCGGCCGCCCGGCGCGGCGCGCCAACGCCGGTCGCGGGCAGTGGCGGCGCGTCGCTGTTCGGTGGCCGCGGTGGTGGGCAGCGTCGTGCCGGCG
>NZ_JAANOY010000043.1 GCF_011320095.1 Cognatiluteimonas telluris
CACCACAACCGCCCGCGCTCGCCGAGCGCGACCTTCGCCGCGTCCACCGCGCGCCGCGCCTGGCGTTCGGCCTGCGGGTCGTGCGCACGCAACGCCCGCCCCGCCGCCGCGCGCGCGTGCATCAGTTCACGCGTCAGTCGCGCGCGGGTTTCCGGGTCGAGCGACGGATCGCTGCAGCGCCACAACCGGCCGCGTACGACGAAGTAGCGGCCATCGGGCGTGACCGGAGGGGCAGGCGCCGCGCGCGTACCGGGTTACTTCGCCGCGCTGATGATGAAGCTGCCGAACGACACGCCCAGGGTGTGGCCGCTGCCCTTGCCGGTGAGCGCCAGCGAGATGCCGCCCTTGGTGACCACCTGCGCCTTGCTGGCTTCGCCGGACCCGGCATTGGCCTCGGCGGTGGCGTAACCGCCGATCAGGTCGTGCACGTCGGACACCGGCGAAAACTTGCCCACGCCATCCTTGATTTCCGAATGGCCGAAGGTCAGGCCGCCGCCCTTGGATTCGATCGTCACCGCCAGGTGCTGTCCGTTGTCGCAGGTGATCTGGCCGCTGCCGGTGGAATGCTTGTAGAAGGCGCCGCCGCCGGCCATGTTGTAGTGCAGCGTGCAATGCGTTTCGGCCGCCTGCGCGGCGGGGATGGCGGCGAGCAGCAGTGCGGCGGTAACGAGGATGGAACGCATGGCGGTCTCCGGATGGCGCGGGAAAAAAGCCTAGCACGCAGCCCGGAAAGACCGCTGCGTCCATGCGGTGGGCACCATCAGCAGGCGTCGATACGCGCCTGGATTTCCTCCAGGCCCTGGCCGCGGGTTTCGATCCCGGCGCGCCAGACCATCGCCGCCGACACCGCCATCGGAAATGCGATCAGCAGTGCCGACCACTGGAAGTTGCCCAGCAGGCCCAGCACGCCGAGGCCGGCGCCGAGGATGCCACCGAACTTCGACGCCGCCGCGATCACCCCCGAGCCGGTACCGCGCAGGTGGACTGGATAGATCTCCGCCGCATACGGGATCAGCATCGCGATCACCCCGCTCACGCTCACCAGCAGCGCGACCGTCGCGGCGATCGTTGCCGGCGCCGAGCGCACCCCCGCCACGCCCATGGCGAAGAACACCAGCAGGGCGAGCGCCGTCAAGGCGATGAACAGCACCAGCGACTTGAAGCTCGACCAGCGGTGGTAGAGCCAGATCACGACGCCGATGCCCGGCAGGGCGAGGATCGCCGAACGCGCCAGCAGGGCGCTCACGCCGGCGGCGTCGACGCCCATCCCGACCAGGTTGACCGGCAGCCAGAGCACGAAGCCGAAGTTCACCAGTCCCCAGGCCAGCCCGCAGGTCAGCAGGCCCCAGGTGAGGCGCGCGTGGCTGCCGCGCAGCAGCTGGCGCATGCCGCTCACCGGATGCGGCTCGTCGATGCGCGGCGCGCCCGGATGGCGTGCGTCGTCGACTTCGATGTCCTCGGTGGCGCGCGGACCGGCGAACTTGCGAAGCACGTCGCGCGCCTGTCCTTCGAGCCCGGCATTGGACAGGAAGCGCGGCGATTCCGGGATGAACCGGTTCAGGAACAGGATCACCGCACCGGTGGGCAGGTTGAGCAGCCACAGCGCGCGCCAGCTGAACATCGGTTCAAGCAACGCGGCGGCACCGGCAGCGGCGAGGTATCCGGCCGAGGTGCCGACGCCACCCAGCGCCACCAGCAGCCAGCCGCGATGCGCGGCCGGGACGGTTTCGGCCATCAGGGTGAACGCGATCGGCAGCATGCCGCCGGCCGACGCGCCCATCAGGAAGCACATCACCAGGTTCCAGCCGAACAGCGGCATCGCGCCGCAGATCGCGGTGCCGATGAACATCAACGCCGACAGCAGGATCCCCGAGCGACGGCCGAACACGTCGGCCAGCCGCCCCCAGATCACGGAGCCGACGGTGGTGCCGATCAGCGCCACCAGTGCCAGCGTGCTCGCGGTGGGTTTGCTGATGCCGTATTCGCCGCTCATGCCGGGCATGACGAAGCCCAGCGTCGCCGGTTTCATCACGTCGATCGCCAGCGCCACCACCAGCACCAGCACCAGCGTCCAGTGCGCGCGGTTGAGCGCGACCCCGTCGGCGATGTGGAAGTGCCGGTGGGCCGCGGCGGTGTCCGTCCGGGTGGTGCGGCGCATCTGCTCCAGTCGCGGCATCAAGCCGTAGGCGGACAGCAGCAGGCCAGCAACGATCAGTGCCATGCCCCCGAGCATCATCGCGTCCATCGGCATGCCCACCATCCGCCAATGGCTCATCCGCGCCATCAGGAACATCGGCATGTGCGCCAGGACGCCGGCGACCACGGCAAGGCATCCTGCCCAGAACGCGACCGGATGGTGGAACGACAGGCCGTTGGCTTTCATCTTGGCGTGGGCGCGGCGACAGCAACAACTAGGATACCGGAGCGCAGCGCGCCGGGCCGGGGGATGGCGTGCGTGAACGCACACGGCCGCCGATGGCGACATACTCCGCGGCAGGTGCTGCTGCCGTCCGAGGCCAGGATGATCTTCGAGCTGATCCCCCGCGACAACCGGTTGCTGGCCACGCGGGTCAAGCGCCAGTTGCTGGGCTGGGTGTCGTACCTGATGTTCGTGGGGCCCCTGGCCTACTCGGTGCACAACGGCTGGACGCTGTTCGACTATCGCGGACTGGGTTGGTTCGTCGTGGCGGCGGTCGCCATCAACCTGGTGTTCTTCGTCCTGATCCGCAGCGGTTACAGCGCGCGCTTCGCCGACCCGAGCCTGGTTGCGATGCAGGTTGCCTGCGCCGGCGGGCTGGCACTCGTGCTCGGCTTCTACCTCAACCAGGCGCGCGTGCTGACGGTGATGCTGCTGTTCACCGCGTTCTTCTTCGGCGTATTCAGCTTCAGCCGCCGGCAGTACCTGGCCTTGAGCGCCGCCGCTGCCTTGGGCTATGCGGCCATGCTCGCGGTCAAGTACGCGCCTGGCATGCGCGATGGCAACACGTTCCGGCTGGAACTGCTTTATTTCATGGTTCTGGTGATCGTGCTGCTGTGGCTGTCGCTGATCGGCAGCTACATCGCATTGCTGCGCGCCAGCCTGGCGAGCAAGAAGGAAGCGCTGGCATCGGCGCTGGCGCGGCTGAAGGAACTGGCCAGCCGCGATGAACTCACCGGCCTGCACAATCGCCGCCACCTGATCGAGATCCTGGAGCAGCAGAAGGAACGGGCGGACCGCTACCGCGAGCCCTTCGCGATGTGCATCCTGGACCTGGACCATTTCAAGCGCATCAACGACAGCCACGGACATGGCGCGGGTGATGAGGTGCTGCGTGCCTTCGCCGCGCGCATCCGCGGCCAGATGCGGCGGATGGACATCATCGGGCGCAACGGCATCCATGGCGCGCGGGCACCCGATGCGCAGGTGATGGGGGCGCAGACGACGGACGCACAGGTGACCGATGCGCAGGTGACCCCGGAAGCGCCGGCGGATACGACGTTCGGTCGCTATGGCGGCGAGGAATTCCTGCTGGTGTTGCCGTATGCCGCGGATGCCGCCGCGCGGACCTGCGTGGAGCGCCTGCGCGCGGCGACGGCGGCGCAGCCCTTCCTGACTGCCGCAGGTCCGTTGCGGATGACCTTTTCGGCGGGGATCGCCCACTACGTCCCCGGCGAGTCGATCGCGCAGATGCTCGATCGCGCGGACGAGGCGCTGTATCGGGCGAAGAGCGCGGGGCGCGATCGGGTGGAGTTTGCGACGCCGCCGGGAGGGGGTGGCTGAGGCGCCGGGATGGCCTCGCCGGTGTGGTCGGTGATGGCTGCTCTTCATCCCCGCGAAAGTGGGTTCCAGCGCCTTTGTACTTGCTTGTCATTCCAGCAAGCCGGGATCCGGCGCTGTTGCTCTCCGCGGAGAAACAAAGCAAGAGCAACCCGTCCTTAGGGCCTTCGCGCTTCGCGCGAGCGACTTTTGTCATGCCAAGAGTCACCAAGCTGCATGCGCTGGTTTTTCGCGGGGCGAGCCCGGCTCGACAGTGGCTGTCCTGCAGTCCGATCCACCGGCGCCGCCGACGAATTGAATTGCAGCTGAGCGGCCGTGTGCGCAACGCCCGGTGGGGCGGATTCAGCCGCGGATGCTGATGCGGGGTTCAGCCGAGCCATGGAACGCTCGCGGATCACTCCAGGCCGGCACGCCGCATCGCTGCGGATCCGTGCGCGGCCGGCTGACGCAGGCAGGTGCAATGCAGATCGCTCGGGCCATCGTCCTGGGATGCGTGGTGCTGCTGGCGACGGGGTGCCAGCGTCCCGACACCGACACCAACCGCCACACCGAGACTGCTGGCGCGGTACCGGCGGTGGCGGCGCCTGACCTGGCGATCACCGTCCACGACGTCATCCGCACGCCGCGCATCCCGCGCTCCAAATTCGATGCGCAGGAAGCGGCAGCCGGCGATACCTATCTCGTGCTCGACATCACCGTCGGCAACCCCGGTCCGCAGTCCCGGCTCTTCAGCGGCGGGCCGTTGATCGCGATCGACGGGCGCAGGCAGCGTCGCTTCGATGCGCCGGAGAACGTCCTCGCCGACGGCTACCTGCTGCTCGAGACCCTCGCGCCGGGGGCAAGCGAACGTGGGCGGATCGTCTATGAAGTCCCCGACGATCTTCGCGGGCCGTTCTACTGGCAACCGATGGGCGGAAAGCGCCTGCTGCTGGATGTCGGCGCGGCGTCGGCATCGCACACCCTCGCGCAGGCGCCCGCGACGGACGCACCGGCACCGGATGACGCAACCAGCGCGGAGCCTTCGCACCGCGCCGTCGCTCCTCCGGCCCAGGCCAACACAATGCCGCCCGCAGGTGGCGCCGCCACGTCTCCAGATGCCGCAGCCGCCGCACGACAGCTGCGACAGCTCGCCTGTCGCGCGCTGGTCGAGGACAATCGGAGCGCGGACAAGCCGCGTTACCTGCATTTCTTCCAGACCCAGTGCCGGGGCATCGCGATGCCGCCGGCATGGAGCGCGGAAGCCGACGCCACGACAGCGCCGCCGGCACCGCAACCGGCACCGCCCCAACACCCGGCAGCCCCTCCGGCGCGGACGGAGACAGCCGATGCGAACGAACCGCCCGCGCCGGTGGCGCCCGATGACGGCGGTCCGAGCTTCGACTGCCGCACCGCGGCCACGCACGCCGAGCAGCTGGTGTGCCAGGACGCGCTGCTGTCGCTGCTGGACCGGCAGCTGGCCGATGCCTATGCCAGCGCGCAGCGCGAGGTCGGCGATCCGGTTGCGTTGCAGCGCGACGAGGACGACTGGCGCCGGCGCGTGCGTGATGCCTGCCAGTCGCTCAACTGCCTGGAACGGGTCTACACGCGGCGCACCGCGACGTTGCGCGCGGTCGGCGGATTCGTCGATGCCGACTGAGCAGCGCGGGAGCTCGCCGCACCGGCGATTGAACCGGCGCTGTGCAAAGCGCGGCGGGCGAGGCATCCGGCGCGCCGGGCGCCATCGGCTTCACGGCGTGCGGCGGCGCGCTTATGCCGCCATCACATGAATGCGCGCAAGTTGGCGACCCGGCCCCGGTCGTCCGGGCAGGCGAGGCAGGCGCACATGGTTCGAAGAATGGATGGGGTGGTCGCCTGCGCGCTGCTGCTGGCATTGGTGGCCACTGGCTGCAACCGCAAGCCCGCACCCGGCCGCCACGCCGCGGCGCGCGCGCCCGTGCCGGCGACGCAGCCACTGGGCACGGCGGCGGTGGACAGCGTCACCTTCGACACGCGCTTCTCCACCATGGATAACGATGACGACGGCCAGATCGACTTCGGCGAATACGCCGCCAGCGCCACCGGTCGGTTCGTCACCATGGACCTGGACGGCAATGGACTGGTCACGCCCGCGGAAATGGATGCGCATCGCGCGGCGCTGGGGCGGCGGTCGAAGTTGACCTCGGCGCAGGTCATCCAGCCGGTCGACAGCGACGGCGACGGCAAGCTGGCGCAATGGGAGAACGAAACCATCGCGCGACGGCTGTTCGACACCATCGACAGCAACCACGATGAGGTGCTGAGCAAGCAGGAAGCACGCGCGCACGCCGCGCTGCTGGACGCGACCGAATAAGGTCCGACGCGCAGCCACCCGCGCTGGCGCGCGGCTGCCGCGGCGTAGACTCGGCCGATCCCATCCGGAGCGGCCCCATGTCCCGATGCGCGTTTGCCTGGTTGCTGGCGATCACCGTGGCGCTCCCGACCGAGTTGCCCATCGCGGCCGTTGCCGCCACCCCGCAGGACCGCGCCGCCGCCGATCCGCTCGGCGCACTGCACTGGCGCCTGGTGGGCCCGCATCGCGCCGGCTGGGGCACGGCGGTGGCGGGGATCCCGGAGCAGCCGGCGACGTTCTACTTCGGCGCCGCCGGCGGCGGAGTGTGGAAGACGCTCGACGCCGGGCGCACCTGGCAGCCGATCTTCGACCAGGGCCCGGCCTCGATCGGCGCGATCGCGATCGCGCCATCGGACGCGGACACCCTCTACGTCGGCACCGGACAGGTGACCTCGCGCTACGACATCGCCGCGGGGGAAGGCGTGTTCAAGTCGACCGATGGCGGCGCGCACTGGAGCGCGGCCGGACTCGCTGACAGCAAACACATCGGTTCGATCTGGATCGATCCGCGCGACGCCAACCATGTGCTGGTCGGCGCCTTGGGTCACGTGTACGGGCCCAATCCGCAGCGTGGCGTCTTCGCCAGCCACGATGGCGGCAGGACCTGGGACAGGACGCTGTTCGTCAGCAACAACACCGGCGCGGTCGACATCGTGGCCGATCCCACCGATCCGCAGGTGTTGTTCGCCTCGACCTGGCAGGTCCGCTACCGGCCGTGGATGAGTTATTTCGTGCCCGACTACGGCCCGGAAAGCGGCGTCTACCGATCCACCGACGGCGGCGCGCACTGGACAAAGGTGTCCGGCAACGGCTGGCCGGCCGGCGACCTTGGGCGCATCGGGCTGGCGGCGACCCACACCGCGCAGGGCACGCGGGTCTATGCGGCGATCGACGCTGCAGACGCGGGCGGGCTGTACCGTTCCGATGACGCCGGCGGTCATTGGCAGCGCGTCAACGACGATCCCGAACTGGCCAACAGTTATTTCGCCCGGCTCACGGCGATGCCCGGCGATCCGGACACCGTGTACGTGATGGGGCGTTCGATCCATCGCTGCGACCAGGCGGGCGCGCACTGCACGATCACCAAGGGCTCGCCCGGCGGCGACGATTACCACGACCTGTGGATCAATCCGCTGCATCCGGACCACATGATCACCGGCTCCGACCAGGGCACGGTGGTCAGTGTCGACGCCGGCGCGAGCTGGAGCAGCTGGTACAACCAGCCGACCGGCCAGCTCTACCACCTGGCGACCGACAACCGTACGCCGTACTGGATCTACGCCGGCCAGCAGGACAACGGCACCGTCGGCATTGCCAGCCGCACCGACTACGGCGCGATCACCTCGCGCGACTGGCATCCGGTGGGCGGCGACGAGCGCGACTACGACATCCCCGATCCGCGTAATCCCGACATCGTCTATGGCTCGGGCCTGGGTGGCCGCCTGTCGCGCTGGAACGCGCGCAACGGCGAAGTGCAGAACATCTCGCCCTGGCCGGTCTCGACCTACGGCACGCGGCCGACCGCGGCGAAATACCGCTACACCTGGATCACCCCGATCGCGGTGTCGCAGGTGGCGCCGTATCCGCTCTACCAGGGCGCGCAGGTGCTGTTCCGCTCGCTCGACCAGGGCGCGACGTGGCAGGTGATCAGCCCCGATGTCGCGCCGCGCGACGGCTCGCGCACGGACTGCGATGCCGCCACCGCGCCGGAGGTCGCGCGCGCCTGCGGCTACGGCGTGATCTTCAGCATCGGCCTGTCGCCGCGCGACAACGACCACCTCTGGCTGGGCACCGACGACGGCCGCGTCTACGCCACCCGCGACGGTGGCGCGCATTGGGACGACGTGACGCCGGCGGACGTGCCGACGTGGGCGAAGATCAGCACCATCGACGTGTCGCCGCGGCAACCGGACACCGTCTACATCGCCGTCGACAACCATCGCGGTGATGATCTGCGGCCATTGGCCTGGCGCACGCACGATGGCGGCAAGACCTGGACGGCGATCGCCGACGGGTTGCCGCCCGGTCACTTCGTTGGCGCGCTGCGCACGGATACGAAGAAGGCCGGGTTGCTGTACGCCGGCACCGATCGTGGCGTGTGGGTGTCGCTGGATGACGGCGACCACTGGCAGTCGTTGCAGCGCAACCTGCCCAGCGCGATCGTCACCGATTTGCTGGTACACGGCGACGACCTGATCGTCGCCACCCAGGGGCGCTCGATCTGGGTGATGGACCAGCTCGCGCCGCTGCGGCAGCTCGATGCCGGCGTGCAGCGCGAGCGCGTGCACCTGTTCGCGCCGGGCCCGGCCCTGCGCCTGCGCGGCAACCAGAACAAGGACACGCCGCTGCCCCGCGAGGAGCCGACCGGACGCAACCCGCCGATCGGCGCCCTGATCGACTACTGGCTCGCCAGCGACAGCCATGGCCCGGTGACGCTGCGCATCCTGGACGCCAACGGCAGGCAGGTGCGCCGCTTCTCCAGCGACGACACGCCGCTGCAGCTTCCGGCCGAGCGCTATTTCGAGGAGCGCTGGACCGGCACGCCGCCGGCGCTATCCGCCCGCGCCGGCGCGCATCGCTTCGTCTGGGACCTGCGCGGGGAGCGCCCGCTCGCAGACGCCTACGGCTACAGCATCGCCGCGGTCGACGGCGACCAGGACGCGTTATTGCCACAGGGCATGCTGGTGGCGCCGGGCCGCTATACCGTCGTGCTCGTCGCCGATGGCCACGAACAACGCGCGCCGCTGGAGGTCGTCGCCGATCCGCGGGTTCCGGTCGATGCGGCGGCATTGGCACAGGCGCTCGCGTTTTCCGGTGATGTCAGCGCCGCCATGCGACGCGAGGCGATCGCCAACGGCCAGTTGCAGGCGGTGCGCAAGCAGATCGAGGCATTGCACGCGAACGACAACAACGTCACTGCGGCGGTGGCGGCATTCAACGCCAGCCTGGCGCCGCTGGCCGAAGGCGAAGGCACGCTGGCGCCGCTGAACCTGTCCGGCATCGGCGGCGAGTTGACCACGCTGCAGGCGGACCTGGAAGGCAGCGATGCCGCGCCGACGGCGCCGCAGCGCGCGGTGTATGCGGATGATGCGGCGCGGCTGGAGCGCGCGCTGCAATCCTGGTCGCAGCTGCAGGCCCGGGACCTGCCCGTGCTCGATCGCGCGCTGCAGTCGGCGGGGCTGGCGCCGATCCGCATTCCGCCGCCGGACCGGTTGCCGGTGGTCGATGCCGGCGTGTCGCGCGAGATGCCATGAACGGCTGAGGCCGATGCATCGCGCTGCGCGTGATTCCACGCGCGGCCGATGCTACGCTCGCGCCAATGATCCGACGCGCCCTGCTGGTTTCGATGTCGTTCGCGCTGGTGGCCTGTGCCACGCAGTCGCCACCGCCTTCCCCCGTTGCCGCCACGGCGCCCGCTGCGCCCGTCAGCGTGCCGCTGGCCGCGCCGCTGCTGGCGCCGGTGCCGCAGCCGCCCGAGCGTCCGGTCGCACCGGCGTCGGTGACCGATCCGATGCTGCCGCAGGCGCAGCGCATCGATGCCTTCGTCGATTACACCGCGCGCACCTACGGCGTCCCGGCGCAGGACATCCGCGCGGGGCTGGCGCAGGCGCAGTTCCTGCAACGCACGGTTGACATCATTTCCCGTCCCGCCGAAGCGGTGCGGCCGTGGAGCGCGTACCGCCCGATCTTCATCAACGATGCGCGCATCGCCGGAGGCGTCGCGTTCTATGCCGACAATCGCGCCGACCTCGACCGCATCGCCGCCAATACCGGCGTGCCGGCCGAGTACATCGTCGCGATCATCGGCGTGGAAACCAATTACGGCAGGAACACCGGCAACTACCGCGTGCTCGACGCGCTGTACTCGCTCGCGTTCGGCTATCCCAAACGCGCGCCGTTCTTCGCCGGCGAGCTGGCGCAGCTGTTCGCGCTGGGCCAGGACGAGCATATCGACGTGGCCTCGCTCACCGGCAGCTACGCCGGCGCGATGGGCCTGGGCCAGTTCATGCCGTCCAGCTATCGGCTGTGGGGCAAGGACGGCGACGGCGACGGCAAGCGCGACCTGATCGGCGACAAGGACGACGTGTTCGCCTCGATCGCCAATTACTTCGTCGTCCACGGCTGGCAGCGCGGTGGGCCGGTGGTGGCGCGCGCGGCGCGCGATGCCGGTGCGGGCGATTTCCTCCCCGACAACATCGACCCGGTGTATCCGCTGGTGGATCTGGCCCAGCGCGGCTATCACCCGCAGGCCGGCGAACCCGTACCCGCCGATGCTGCGCAGGGCGCTACGTTGATCACGCTCGATGGCGATGCCGGCAAGGAGTTCTGGCTGGGCTACCGCAACTTCTACGTGATCACCCGCTACAACCACTCGCCGATGTACGCGATGGCGGTGCAACAGTTGTCGCAGGCGATCCGGGCGGGCACGCCCGGGCCATGACATTCCGCAGCGCAAGCGTCGCGTTGGGTGCCACGCTGGTGGCGCTGCTCGCCGCCTGCAGCAGTACGCCGCGCAAACAACCGGCGCCCGCCACCAGCGTCCGCGCCCCGGCCACTGCCACCGCCGCGACGTCGCGTCGCAAGTCGCCCTACGCGCCGGCGCAGGAAGATCCCAGCAAGCGCGGCAACTACACTCGTGGTGGGCTCTACGCGCCCGGGATCCGCGACAGTGCGCCGGACGGCATCCCGGATGTCGACCAGATTCCCGAGCCCGAGGTCGTCGACGAGCCGCGCTCGCTGTATGGCAACCGCTCGCCCTACGTGGTGCTCGGCAAGTCGTACACGGTGCTCGACGATCCTTCGCGCTACGACGAGGTGGGGCTGGCGTCGTATTACGGCAATAAATTCCACGGCCGGCGCACCTCCAACCTGGAGGTGTACGACATGTATGCCTTCACCGCCGCGCACAAGACGCTGCCGCTGCCGAGTTTCGCGCGGGTGACCAACCTGTCGAACGGAAAATCGGTAATCGTGCGCGTCAATGATCGCGGCCCCTTCCACGACGGCCGCATCATCGACCTGAGTTACGCCGCGGCGGTCAAGCTCGGGGTCGATCGCGCCGGCACCGCGCGGGTCGAGGTGAAGGGGTTGAGCGCGGGCGAAAATGCGCGCGAGTCCAGCGGCGTGCTGGCCGCCAACCCGGCATCTCCGACCGCGCCACCGGCTGCGAGCGCGATCGACCACCTGCTCGCCGCGTTGCCCATCGCGAGCGCCGATGCGGCCGGACATGCCCCGACCGTTGCGCGGACCGCGGCGACCACATCGCCGCCTGCGAAGGTGGCGGCGCTTCCGGCCGCGCGCGGCGAACGCTTCGACATGCGCCAGGACGGGCGCACGATGACCGCCGATGAATTCGACGCATGGATGCGTGCGCGGCGGATCGGCGTGGCGACCGGCAAGCCGGCGCCGATGCCGTCGCCATCGGCAGGGCCGTCATCGCCTTCCGCGCCGGAAGAGGCGGCGCCGCCCCCGGCAGCAGCGGTGCAGGTTGCCGCGACCGCTGGCAACGCCTCCCCCGCAGGAGCCGCCACCGATGCCTGGACGCTGCAGGTCGCCAGCTTTGCCGCACGCACCAATGCCGAGCATGCGTTGGCGATGCTCAGCCAGGCCGGGATCGGCGGCGCGCGCCTGCTCGATGCCGACGCCAACGGCCGCAAGGTCTGGCGCCTGCGCGTGGGCCCGGTGACCGCGACCGCCGCAGAGGAACTGATCGCGCGCATCCAGGGTCTGGGCTTCGGCCAACCCCAGCGCGTGCGCGAGTAAACTCGCGCTTCCCCCGTTCGATGTCCCGGTCACGGACGGCCGGCCACAGGAGTCCGTTTGTCGATGAAGTCTGTTTTCGCGCGTCCCGTCCTTGCCCCACGCCGCGCCTGGCGCGCCCTGCTCGCCACATTGGCCGCCACCGTCGTCGGCGCCGCGATGGCACAGGCGCCGGCGCTGCCACAGCCGGCGTCGGCGACGCCGCGCCCGGCCGCGCTGAGCGACGCGCTGCCGA
>NZ_JAANOY010000044.1 GCF_011320095.1 Cognatiluteimonas telluris
GCGGCGGGGCGGGCGTTGCGTGCGCACGACCCGCAGGCCGAACGCCAGGCGCGGCGCGCGGTGGACGCGGCGAAGGTCGCGCTCGGCGAGCGCGGGCGGTTGTGGTGGCGCGACGGCGCGCCGGATTACAACCGGCGGATGGCGCGCAACACGCCCTACCGCGCCTGGTTCGAGGCGCTGCCGACAGCCTGACGCACGCGCCGTGCACGCACGCTCTCACGACGACGGCATCGGGCGTGGACTGGGGTGATTTCCGACATGCCGGAACGCAGGTCTCCGGTGGCCGTCGGGTCAACGGCCGACAGCCGCCGCGCGGAGCTGCGGGCACGCTGGCGCCATTCAAACCCCGGCGTGGCGTCCATGCTCCTGCGCACTGTGTTGCTCACCTGTTGCCTGGCATGGCCGCTGCGTCCGGCCGTGGCCGCGGCGCCGCCGCGGGTGATGCTGCCGATCGTCTATCGCGGTGGCCTGCCGGTGCGCGATTACTGGATCAGCGAAAAGCTCGATGGCGTGCGCGGCCATTGGGACGGCCACCACCTGTGGGCACGCAGCGGTGCGGCGATCGATCCGCCGGCGTGGTTCACCGCCGGCTGGCCTGCCGTGCCGCTGGATGGCGAACTGTGGATCGCTCGCGGGCGCTTCGACGCCATCAGTACGCTGGTGCGCACGCCTGGCGCCGATGCCGCCGGCTGGCACCAGGTGCATTTCATGCTCTTCGACCTGCCCGCCGATGGCGGGCCCTTCGGCCAGCGCGTACTGCACCTGCGCGCGCTTGTCGCGCGGTCGCACGCGGCGACGCTGCGCGCGATCCCGCAGTTCCGGCTGCCCGACAGGGGGGCGCTGGACGCGCGCCTGCGCTCGGTGGTGCGCGCGGGCGGCGAGGGCCTGGTGTTGCAGCACGATCGCGCGCGCTATGTGCCCGGGCGCAGCGCGACGCTGCTCAAATACAAGCCCTACGACGACGCCGAAGGACGGGTGGTCGCCTACACCGCCGGGCAGGGCAAGTACGCCGGCCAGGTCGGCGCGCTCGTCGTGCGCACGCCTGGCGGCCTGCAGTTCCGCATCGGCAGTGGCTTGAGCGATGCCGAGCGCGCGCACCCGCCACCGATCGGAAGCCAGGTCACCTACCGCTACAACGGCCTGACCGCGAACGGCACGCCCCGCTTCGCGCGCTTCATGCGCATCCGCACCGACATGCCACCACCGGATCCGCACTAGACGCGCCGCGCGGCAAGCCGGCGAACCGCGGCGCACGCGCCGCACTGGCGCCGGGGCAGATGGCGCGGGCGTCCGGTGCAGTGGGTGAACGGCGCGTGCATGCGCACGGCTCAGCGCGGATTCACGCTCGCGCGTCGGTGTTCACGGGCCCTGGCCATCGTCGTCCCTAGGCTGGAGTGGTCACCATGGGTCGGCCCGCGTGAGGACATTTGCCATGCGCATCGTGTTGAAGCTCGCCGCCATCGCCGCCATCGCCGCAGGTGCATGGACGCCGTCGCTGCACGCCGGCGAACCCGCACCGCCGTCACCCGCCCGCGCGCCAGCGCCACCCGCGCACGCCCCCGTGAGCGCCGTCGGACGCGCGATGGCCGCCTTGCTCGGCCAGGTGCGACAACCGGCCGCGCCGTCCGCGCGCGCAACGGCCACGCAAGCGCCGCCTCCCACCGTGGCCGCCACGACCCAGCCCGCCCAGCCACGGGTCGCGCCACGGCGCGACAGCGTCGACGCCGAGCAGGTCGCCGTGCACTGACGGCGCGTGCCCGCTGTTGGCGGGCCAACGACTGCCGCGATGCCGGCGCGCGTGCGGGTGCGATCCGTCGCCACGGCGCCGGGGCATCGCCGTGGCGTGTTGCGTGCGATGCTGCCGACATGCTCTCCCTGATCGTCCCGGCGCATGACGAGGCCGCCTTGCTGGGGCCCACGCTCGACGCGCTGCGACGGGCTGCCTCGGCGCTGCCGATCGCGCACGAGCTGATCGTGGTCGACGACGCGTCCACCGATGCCACCGCCCACATCGCCCATGCCCATGGCGCACGGGTGTCGCGCATCGCCAGGCGCCACATCGCCGCGGCGCGCAATGCCGGTGCGTTGGCGGCCCGCGGCGAGCGGCTGCTGTTCGTCGATGCCGACACCCACGTCGATGCCGCCGTCCTGGCCGCGGCGATGGCCGCGCTCGATGCGGGCGCCGTCGGCGGCGGTGCGGCCGTGCGCCTGCACGGCGAGCGCGTGCGCTGGCTCGAGCGGGCCTGCACGCGCCTGCTGATGGTCGCGTTCCGCTGGACGACGATCGCGCCGGGGTGCTTCGTGTTCTGCACCCGCGCCGCGTTCGACGCCGTCGGCGGCTTTGACGAACGCTGGTACGCCGGGGAGGACGTCGCGATGAGTCGCGCCCTGGCCGCCCATGGCCGCTTCGTGATCCTGCGCGAGTCGGTCCTGACTTCCGACCGCAAGCTGCGCACGTTCAGCCTGCTCGACCACCTGCGGCTGGCGCTGCGCCTGCTCGTGCGCGGACGGCGCGTCCTGCGTTCGCGCCACGCGCTCGGCCTGTGGTATGCGCGCCGGCGTTGACCGCTAGCCGGTCGCGCGTCGCGCCCGGGCCACGACCAGCAACGCGATCGCCAGCAGGCCCATGCCGACGCCTTCGGGCGGCGATGGCACTTCGCCCAGCAGCCCCCATGCGAACAGCACGCCGAGGATCGGCACCACCAGGCTCGACAAGCCGGCCACCGAGGTCGGCAGGCGATCGACCACCCACGACCACAGCAGCCAGGCCAGGCCCGACGCGAGGACCGCGTTGTAGGCCAGCGCGAACAGGAACGGCGGTGTCCATGCGATCGGCCGTTCGTCGGCGAAGGCGGCCAGCAGCACCAGCCCGACCGATCCGGCAAGCATCTGCCACGCGGTCAGCGACAAGGCCGAAACCCCGCCGCGCAGGAACACCCGCTTGCTCAACACCATCCCGATCGCCCAGGCCAGGCCACCGGCAATGGCGAGCAGCGCACTGCCGAGGGCACCGACGCCGTGCCAGGGATCGATCACCAGCGCCAGTCCCACCAACGCAATCACCAGGCTGATCCATTGCACGCGCGACGGCCGCTCGCGCAGCACCAGCCACGCCAGCAACACCGCCCAGAACGGCATCGTGTAGGCGAGCAACGCGGTCTTTCCCGCCCCGCCGCCGACCAACGCCAGTTGCACCAGCGCCTGGAAGGCGAACGTCTGCGCAAGACCAATCGCCAGTACCGGCGCCCATGGCGGCGGTCGCAGCGACACGCGCCGCCAGCGCAGCGCGGCGAACAGCACCAGCGTCCCGAGCGCATAGCGCCAGGCGGCGAACTCGAACGGACCCGAGTAGCGCAGCACCTGCTTCATCACCACCCAGTTGTAGCTCCACACCAGGCTGAGCAGGAGCAGCCACAGGACGGCCTGGCGACGCGCGCGATCTGGCATGGCGGGAACGATGGCGCGCGAAGGCGGTGGCCGATGATACGCAGCAACGCGGGCCAGGCCGCGATCCTGCCGCGCGCCTGCGCGCGCACGGGCCTCAGGCGTCGCTCGCGCCCGCCATCGGCAGCCGCACGATGAACTCGCTGCCACGACCTTCGCCTGCACTGCGTGCGACCACCCGGCCCCCGTGCCGCTCGATCAGGCTGAGCACCAGCGACAGGCCAATGCCCAGCCCCGCCTGCATGCCGTCGACCTCGCGGTGCAACTGCATGAACGGCTGGAAGATGGACTGCAGCTTGTCGGACGCGATGCCGATGCCGTCGTCGCGCACCGCGATCGCGGCGTCATCGCCATCCCGCCACGCCCGCAACCGCACGTGGCCCCCGGGGCGACCGTAGCGGGCGGCGTTGTTGAGCAGGTTGGTGAGCACCTGCGCCAGGCGCATCGCATCGCCGACCACCGGCAGCGGCGCGTCCGGCAGTTCCACGGCGAGCGACTGCCGTTGCGCATCCAGCAGCGGGCGGCTGGTCTCGATCGCGGCGCGCACCACCCCGCGCAGGTCGACGGGCGCCATCCGCAGGTGCAGGTGGCCGCGGGTGATGCGCGAGACCTCCATCAGGTCGTCGACCAGGCGGGTGAGCTGGTCGACCTGGCGGGCCATGATCGCGTGCAGTCGCGCCGCCCGCTCCGGATCATTCGAGCGTTGCAGCACCTCCAGCGCGCTGCTCAGCGGGGCCAGCGGATTGCGCAGTTCGTGCGACAGCGTCGCGAGGAACTCGTCCTTGCGGCGGTCGGCTTCGCGCAGGGCGAACTCCGCCTGGCGGCGCGCGGTGATGTCGGCGAACAGGATCCCGACCTGGCGCGCCAGTGGATCGCCGACACGATAGGCGTAGACGTCGTACCAGCGTCCGAGGGCCTGGGCTTCATGCTCGAAGCGCACCGGCTGGCCGCTGCGCGCGACCTCGCCGTAGAGGTCGAACCAGTGCTGCTCGTGCGAGGGGGCCAGTTCGCGCATGCGTCGGCCGACGGCATCGCCCAGGCCGGTTTCGGCGACGAAGCGCGGGTTGGTCTCCAGGAAGCGGTAATCCACGGCCTTTCCAGCGTCGTCGAACAACACTTCGACCACGCAGAAGCCGCGATCGATCGCATGGAACAGTGCGCGATAGCGGTCGTTGAAACCGACCCCGGCGGAAATGTCGACCAGCGACCCGAACAGTTCGCACCCGCCGCCATCGTGCCGCGGCGAGCGCTGGCCGCGGGCGACCGCCCAGCGCACGCCGCCGTCGAGCGCGAGGAAGCGGATGTCCTCGCTGAACATGCCGCTCCCCGAAGGATCGAACGCGGCCTGCAACGCGCCCCCGATCCGGGCCTGGTCTTCCGGGTGCACGCGCGCCATGACGTCGGCCCGGGTCAGCCTGCCGCTGGCGGGGAGCCCGCAGATCTCGCGACAGCGCTCGTCCAGCGTCACCCCATCGGGCAATTCGATCGCGCTCCATGTCCACATGCCAAGGTGGGCGACATCGATCGCCAGCTGCGCGCGTTGCTCGCTACGGCGCAGCGACTCGAACTTGTCGTTGGTTTTCCGCGCGCGGCTCTGCATCGTGACAACGGTCCCCTGCGGAGGCACGGCCCGGCCGCGTCATCCTGCCCAACGACGGCCAGTCTATTGGGCGGGCGTGAAGCCGCCGATGACAGGCCGGCTCAGGCCGGGGCGAGCCGCGTGCGCAGGGGCGCGCGGATGCGGTCGGCGCGGCGTGCGACACCGGCGACCCGGTTCTTGCCGCGCGCCTTGGCCGCGTAGAGCGCGTGGTCCGCGGCCAGGATCAACTCTTCCGGCGTAGTCGCCGCCGACGCCACCAGTGCGGCGACGCCGATGCTGACGGTGACGTGGGCCGCCACTGCCGAATCCGGATGCGGCAAGGCGGCCGCCTGCACCCGTGCCCGCAGGCGCTCGGCGAGCCGGCGCGCGGCGCGCAGGTCGCGCCCGGGGAGCAGCAGCACCAGCTCCTCGCCGCCATAGCGGGCCACGAGGTCGCGGTCGCCCTCCAGGGCCTCGCTGCACAGGCGGGCCAGCACGCGCAGGCATTCGTCGCCATGCAGGTGACCGCAGGCATCGTTGAGTGCCTTGAAGTTGTCGGCGTCGACCAGCAGCAGCGCCAACGTCGCCTCCCCGGCCGGCGCGCGCTGCCATTCCAGCGCCAGCCGCTGGTCGAAGCAGCGGCGGTTGGCGATCCCGGTCAGGCCATCGCTCATCGACAGTTGCGCGAGCTTGCGATTGGCGGCTTCCAGTTCGGCGGCAAGGCGGGCCAGGTGGATCGCGCCGGCGACCTGGTCGGCGATGGCATCGAACACCAGGCAGGCATCGTGGGTGAAGAAATCCGAGCGCGTGCTTTCGATGTTCAGCACCCCATGCAGGCGCGTCCCATGGCGGATCGGCACCAGGTATTCGGCGCGCACCGCGCAGTTGCCCGGCACGTAATCCGGATCCTGGTCGACATCGGTGATCAATTGCGCCACGCCCAGGCGCGCGCAGCGCCCCGCGGCGCCGACGCTCACCGGCCAGCTGGGCACCAGTTGCGGCTGGTCGAGCTCCAGCTCGCCGGCCCAGACTTCGTTGACGAAGGCGGTACCGGCGTCGTTGAGCAGCACGATGCTTGCCAGCGCCACGGGCAGCCGCTGCACCAGGCAGTCGACGATCCGTCGCAGCACGGCATCGATGCCTTCGCCCTGCAGGGCCTCGCGCGACACGCGTGCGAGCAGTTCGGCCAGGCGCACGGGCCGCTGGCTGTCGTCATCGCCCCATGGTGCCGGCGGCCGTTGCTCCGACGTGGATGCGTGCGTGGTCATGCCACCCCCTGGCCGGGAGTGTAACGCCGCCCCGCCGGCCGCCAGACGCGATCCCGGCGCCTGCGCCCGCTCAGCGCCCCGCAGGCACATGGCCTGGTCGTAGGCCTGCGCCGGGCGTTTCCTCCGTCGCGTCGCGCGGCGCGTCGCCCGGCTCGCGATCGCCCTCCCAGGCCTTCCCCAGCAGCGGCAGTCGGGTGCGCCGAAAATCCGATCGCGCGGCGTGCGCGAGCCTGGTTGGTCGACGCCGTGCAGGGCGCACGGGGATGCCACGTCAGGCGGATGCCGCTGCCACATCCACGCCGGTGCCCGCCACGCGAGCTTGCTGCAGGCGCCGATAGGCTTCGCGCACCACGGCTTCGCCATGGCGATCCTCGAGCCGCATGACGATGAAATGCCCGCGGGCCATCGCCTGGTAGTGATCGGTGAACAGGGTGTTGAGCAGTGCACCGGTGCCGGCGCTGAGGACCGGCACCACCTGGGCGGCCGCCTTCTCGCTGAGCACGATGCCAAAGCGCGACAACACCGCTTCGATCAGCCGCGCGAGGTAACTGCCGGCGCGCTCGGGCGAGAGTGCGCGGCGAAGCGCGTGTTCGCCCGCATGCTGGCCGGCCTGCCTGGCGGAGATGTCGACCAGTTCCCTGGCGGCATGCTTGCCGACTTCGGCCACCAGCGAGCGTGCCGCGTAGTAGCCGGACTCGGCGGCATCGTCACGGCGCGAGGACCCGCCCAGCGCGAACACCTCGATGCACGCCACCTGCACGCGCGGATCGGCAAGCGAAAACCCTTCGCTGCGCGCGATGTCGGCCACCGCGCGCATCATCAGCGTGGTGGTCACCGGCAGTTCGGCGAGCAGTCCCCAGCCGCCGAAGAATCCGCCGATGGCGCCGGTCGCCGCCGTGGCCAGCTTGTGCAGCCGGGTGGAGGCCGGGGCCGGAGTGTCGTCCATCGTCGACAACGCGCCCTGCACCGCCTTGTGCATCGCCACCCGCAACGCCGCATGCAACTTCGCGCGCGCCCGGGCCGGGAGTTTCGACGCCGCGACCTCGATCGGCGCGCCGAGCAGGTTCACCAGCTGGATCGAAAACGCGGGCTGTTCGAGCAGGGCCACCGCGCGGCGCAGGTCGGCCATGTCGTCGGCATGCAGCAGCAGCGCATCGAGTGCGTCGTCGCAATGGTTCATGGCTTCATTCTGCGGCCACCCGGCGCGCATTCAAGCGCGCGACCCGGACCGGGCCCGTGGCGGGGGCTTGCCACCACCCAGGTCGTCGAGGATCGGACAGTCCGGCCGGTCGTCGCCGTGGCACCGGCGCGCCAGCTGCGCCAGCGTGCGCTGCATCGATTGCATGTCGGCGATGCGCTGGCCCAGCTCGTCGACGTGCTGCTGCGCCATCGCCTTGACCTCGGCGCTGGCGCGCGCGCGATCGGACCAGAGCGCGAGCAGGACCTTGATCTGCTTCATCGAAAAGCCGAGCGTGCGTGCGCGCTGGATGAACCGCAGCCGGTGCAGGTCGGCATCGTTGTACAGCCGGTAGCCGGCCGCCGTGCGCGGCGGCTCGGGGAGGATGCCCAGGCTTTCGTAATGGCGGATGCGCTTGGCCGACACGCCCGTCAGCGCGGCGGCCTGGCCGATGTCGTACAGGCCCTGCGCGCGTGCGTCGCCGAGCGCGGGAGGTGTCGGGTCACGCCGCATGGTCATCGTCTCCAGGCCGTTCGCGCGCGGGCTTCCAGCGCTTGAGCCACAGGGTATTGCCCAGCACGCTCAAGGAGGAAAACGCCATCGCCGCAGCGGCGACCACCGGATCCAGCAAGCCCGATGCCGCCAGCGGGATGCCGACCACGTTGTAGCCGAAGGCCCAGAACAGGTTCTGGTGGATCTTGCGCGTGGTGCGGCGCGAGATGTCGATCGCATCGGCAACCAGCGACAGCTGCGGCCGCACCAGGGTGATCGCGGCGGCATGCATGGCCACGTCGGTGCCCGAGCCCATGGCAATGCCGACGTCGCTGGCCGCCAGCGCGGGGGCGTCGTTGATGCCGTCGCCCACCATCGCCAGCACGCCGTCCTGCTTCAACCGCCGCACGAGCTCGACCTTCTGCTCCGGGCGCACGTCGGCATGGACTTCGTCTATCCCCAGCCGCGCGGCGATGTCGCGCACCGCGCCCGGGTTGTCGCCGGAGACCATGACCGTGCGGATGCCCAGGCGCTGCAGCCGCGCGATCGCGGCCTGCGCGCCGGCGCGCGGTTCGTCGCGGAAGGCGAGCAGTCCCTGCAGCCGCACACCGTCGCCGGCCGCGCGCGCCAGCCACGACACGGTGTGGCCCTGCGCGGCCAGCGCCTGCGCGCGCG
>NZ_JAANOY010000045.1 GCF_011320095.1 Cognatiluteimonas telluris
AACGCCCCCACCTCGCGAACCAGCACCCCCATCGACCACCCATCGGACACGATGTGGTGCATCGCCACCAGCAGTACGTGCTCATCCGCTGACAGGCACAGCACGCGACCGCGGATCAGCGGGCCTCCGACGATGTCGAACGGCGTATCCACGGCCGCCCGCGTATGCGCGGCAACCGCAGCTTCGCGCTCCTCCGGAGTGAGCGTGCGCAGGTCGACTTCGTCAAGCGCGAATGGCATGGCCGGCTCGATGACCTGCACCGGACCCGCCTCCGTGCCGACGAAGCGGGTTCGCAACGACTCATGGCGCGCAACGATCGTGTCCATCGTTCGCCGGAAGGCAACGCGATCCAGTACTCCGTGGAGTCGGTAGGCGCCGGCAACATGGTAGGTGGCACTCGGCCCCTGCAGTTGCTCGATGAACCACAACCGCTGTTGCGGCAGCGACAGCGGCGCGCTGGCATCGGGGTGCGGGCGCGGCTGCACGAGTGCCGCGGCCGAACCGGCGAGACCGCCCTTAAGCCGGTGCCGAAGCAGGCGCAACTTTTCGGACGAAAGCGCTTCGCGCCTCGCGCGTAGCCCATCCTCGCGGGAAGACGTCGTCGCGCTGTCGCTAGGGTTGTTCATGCTCATCCATTCGATTTCTTCCATGCGGGAGTTCGTGTCGGCGTGGCCGATCGACCTGCATCCGTGTACGTGGCTCAGACTGTCCCGGCCGGCGATTCCCCGCTGGGCACGAAGCTGCGCACGCGCACGTATTCCGGGTACGCGGCATCGGCGGCCAATTCGTGCTTCAGCACTTCGGCGCCCCCGTTCTTGGCGTGGGGCTGGAATCCCGCGAACCGGTACGTCGCGTACATCATCCGATTGCGCTCGTTGGGCACCATGTCGGCGAACAGGTGCACTTCCGCTTCCCGCGCCCGGTTGACGATCCAGTTGAGGAACGTCGAACCGACTCCGCGCGAGATCACCCGGCACGACATCAGGAAGGCGCGAATCGTCCAATCACGCCCCGACTTCTCCACCAGGGCGAGTCCTATTTTCCCGTACTCGCCGTACTTGTCCTCGAGCGAGGCCACCAGCAACTCATGGCGTGGCGATACCCGGAATGCGTCAAGCTCGGCGTGGGAGTAGATGCGACCGGTGGTATTCAGCTGATTGGTCCGGGCAACCAGTTCCTCCAGCCGCCGCAGATCCTCCACATCGGCCGGCGCAATGCTGAAAACGAGCCCCAGCGACGCCAGGAACGATTCACGCGGACCTTCGAAGTCCTGCTCGCTTTCGTTGCGCTGCTGGTCGCTGCGGTACATCTGCCGTCGCCGGCGCGATTCGTCGGTGATGAAGCGAGGCTGCAGTTCAGGGCATTCGAGCAGCGTTGCCACTTCGCCGGCATCCAGGCACAGAACGTCGGCATGCACCGAGGCAACCTCATCGCGCTCGAACGGTTGGTCGTCGATGAAGGCAAGAGCGTCGATTCCGATGTTGAAGGCTTCGGCGATGCGGGCGATCGATTGGCTCTTCGCGCCCCAATTGACCTGCGGGTAGAGGAAGTAGTCCTCGAGTCCGAGTTCCGCCAGCTTCGCCATGGCGGGCCCGGCGTCGTTCTTGCTGGCGATCGACAGCAGGATGCCGCGCTCGTCAAGCGTGCGCAGCGTCGCCTCGACGCCGGGGCGCGGGCGCACTTCGTCGCCCTCGGACAGGATGCCGTCCCATAACGTATGGTCGAGATCCCACACCACGCACTTCACGCGTCCGCGCACCGGCTCTGCCATTTCCTGTTCCATCAGAAGAATTCCTTCAGGCCGTCGGCCCACTGAGGTGCGTGCTGGGCGAGCAGCACCTGCTGGATCTGGGTCGTGCCTTCAATGACGCCGAAGACGCGGGCGTCGCGCTGGAAGCGTTGCACAGGATATCTCGTGCTAAACCCGTTTGCGCCGTGGATCTGCATGGCGGCAGCCGCGGCGCGGTCGGCGGCGCGCGCAGCCACGTACTTCGCCGCCGTGGTGCGCACGATCATGTCCGGGCTGCGGTTGGCGCGCGCAGCCGCGGCATCCAGGCACATCAGGCGCGCCGCGCGATGCTCGACCATCATGTCGGCCAGCATCTGCTGCACCAGCTGGTGCTCTTGCAGCGGCCGGCCGAATTGCCGGCGCTTCGCCGCGTAGTCCACGCTGGCCTGCAGGCAAGCCTGTGCCAGCCCGACAGCGCCCCAGGCGATGCTGTATCGCCCATGGTCGAGGACCGATCCAACGATCTGCGACAAGCCGAAGTCGGCGCTGCCCAGCAGGTTCTCGCGCGGAACGCGGCAGCCTTCGAAGCGCACCTGGGCAAGCATCCCGGCACGGAACCCGGCCATGCCGTCGATGGGTTCGATGTCGATGCCGGGGGTCGATCGATCGACCAGGATCGCGGCGATCCGGCCATCCAGCTTGCCAACCACCAGGAACAGCCCGGCGATCGTGCCGAACGAGATCCAGGCCTTGCAGCCATCGACGACAATTTCGTCGGACTCGGACCTGAGCGTGGTCTGCACGGCGTTCGCATCGCTGCCGGCTTCGGCCTCGCTCAGCGCGAAGGCACCGATGGCACCACCGCTGGCCAGGTGCGGCAACCAGCGCTGCTTCTGCGCCGCACTGCCCCAGCGCAACAGCGCCGAGCAGACCATGACGTGCACCGTGGCCAGGCTGAGCGCCGAGGCGCTCGCGCGGCCCAGGGATTCGAAGACTTCGCCGAGTTCCCGCGGGTCCAGCCCGATGCCGCCGTGCCCGGTCGGGATGGCCATCCCAAACAGGCCCTCCTGCGCGCAAAGCGACAGGACGTCGGCAGGCAACTCGCCCGCCGCGTCGAAGTCGTCGGCACGCGCCGCGATCGCAACGCTGATCATCGATTTCAAGCGCGCGACCTGCGTGGCTCGCTCCAGCAGGTCAACGGCCGCACTCATGCCGCGACGCCCGCGCCAAGCTTGTGGCCGACGAAGCGGGCAAGCGCATCGACACTGCTGAAATTCGCGATGTCCATGTCCTCGTTCTCCACCGTGATGCCGAACGCGCCTTCCACGTGCAGCACCAGTTGCATCGCGAACAGCGAGTTGACGTAGCCGCTTGCGAAGATGTTCTGGCTGTCCGCGAAGTCGGATGCACGAATGTATTTCGAAAGGAAAAGGCGCAGCGAAGCGCGGATGTCGCTGGGACTTGTCACGGTCAGGTTCCGGTCTTGAGGGAGGAAGTCGCCGCGGGATGCGGCCCGCGGGGGAGTTGCGCAGCCGCGCCATCGCCGCTGGGCGCGTAATCGAAGAAACCCCGGCCCGACTTGCGGCCGTGCAGGCCGGCGTCGACCATCCTGCGCAGCAACGTCGAAGGGCGGTACTTGCTGTCGCCGAAGGCGTCGTGCAGCACTTCGATCGAATAGAGGATGGTGTCAAGCCCGATCAGGTCGGCAGTGGCCAGTGGCCCCATGCGATGGCCGAAGCAGCTTTCGAACAGTCGGTCGACGTCACTCGCGGAAGCCACGCCTTCCTGCACCAGGTTGACCGCTTCATTGATGGTCAGCATCAGCACGCGATTACTGACGAAGCCCGGCGCGTCATTGACGACGATGCCCTGCTTGCCCATCCGCTGCAGGAGCTGCAGCGCAACGCCCAACGTCTGTTCGCTGGTGTGGAATCCGCGAATCACCTCGACGGTGTCCTTTTGCGGCACCGGATTCATGAAGTGCATGCCCAGCACCTGCCCGGGCCGTGCCGTTGCAGCCGCGATGCGCGTGATGGGGATCGCCGAAGTGTTGGCTGCAAACACGCAATGCACTGGACAGATCGCGTCGAGCCGCTGATACACGGGCTGCTTCACGTGCCACTTCTCGACCACGTTCTCGACCAGGAAATCGACGGCGCGCAGCTGGCCAACGTCCGTCGCATAGGTGATCCTTTCCTGCGCCGCCTGGATATCCAGCCCGGCGCCGCGGTTCATCATGGCGAAGAACCGCAGGTTGTTGCGGATCTCGCCACGCGCCCGTGCGAGCACCGCGTCGTTGATGTCGACCAGGATCACATCGAGCCCGGCCTGGGCGGCGCATTGCGCCACCCCCACGCCCATCACCCCCGCGCCCACCACTCCAATCAGTTTCATCGATCCTCCGTTCGGTTCGCCGGCAAGCGGACGTGGCGCTCAGTGCCGGATGGCATACAGGTTGGAAATCGTCGAGCCGCGGTAGAGCGCATCCTGCTCGACCGCAACGCGGAACCCGCGCGACTCCAGCAGCGACGACACCTCCGCCACCCTGCCGTCGAGGTCGTGCACCTCGATCACGATCTGGCGGATGTGCGGCCAGTGTTCGTCGTCGATCCCACGGATCACTTCGTGCTCGCACTTCTGCACGTCGATCTTCAGCAGGTCGACATGGGTCACCCCGCATTCGCGGATCACATCGGACATGGTGCGCATCTCGCACTCGACGACCTGCTCGCGGAAGCGGTACTCGAGGATGTCGTCCATCTGGTCGAGAAGTTCGCCGGCGCCGTCGCTAGTCGGCTCCAGCTGGTTCTCGATGATCGCCCGCAACGCCGCCTTCTCTTCGCCCTTGTCGGCATGGAAGGACGACATGCCCGTGCTGTTGGGATAGAAGGTCAAGGCCTGGCGGCCGGGGCGATCGGTCAGGCCCGCATTGAACAGGCGCACGTTCACCCCAGCGCGCTCGGTATTGCGACGCAGCGCGTCGAAGACCGGCGGCGCCGGTTCGAACGCATAGATCTGTGCGCCGGGCGCACGTGCATGGGCGAAGAGCGAAAACAGGCCGATGTTGGCGCCCACGTCAAAGATCACCGCCTGCTCCGGGATCTTGACGCCGTTGCGCGCATAGACCTCGGTTTCGAAGATGTCGTGGTAGAAGTGCTCCGTTTCCACCGCGTTGAACTGCATGACCTCCATGCCGTTCGGCAAACGGTAAGGCGTGGCCTGGGCGTCTTCTTCGGCAGGGATCGGAGCCGATACGCGGTCACCAAGCGACTCGATTTCGGTCAGCAGCAAATCCTCGATGTGCGCGGCGAATGCCGCCAGGGTGGGCTGGTCGAACAATGCGCGGACGGCCACGTCGAGCTCGAACGCGGCACGCACCCTTGCCATCAGCTGCACCGCGAGCAATGAGCTTCCGCCGAGGCGGAAGAAATGGTCGTTCCGGCCAACGGTTTTCAGCCCCAGCACGGCGCCCCAGAGTTCCGCGACCGCGGACTCGACATCGCCTTCCGGCGCCACGTAACCCGCCCGCGTATCCGAGATCTCGAACGCCGGTTCGGATGCGGCGGCTGCGGCAGGCGGAGCGGGCTCCTGCAGCGCGGCAGAGGCGTGGGGGGGCAGCGCCCCGACTGGCACGTCGAACCAGTAGCGCTGGCGCTCGAACGGATAGGTTGGCAGCGACACGCGGCGGCGCGCCGTGCCGGCGTGGTAGGCACGCCAGTCCACCTCGATACCCGCGCACCACAACGCCCCAAGGGTCCGCGTCAGGACGAATGCATCGTCGGCCTGTTCGAGGGCGCCAGGCAGGCTCGGATGGCTCTGGAGCCGCTCGCGGCGTGCCGGTTCCGCGCACTGGAATCCGAACGAAGTCAAGCTTTGGCCCGCTCCGACTTCGACGAATGCGCGCGCCTGATCCTGCAACAGCAGGCTCATGCCCTGGCCGAACCTGACCTCGCTGACGGAGTGCCGGGCCCAGTAATCGGGGTTGGTGGCCTGGGCGTCTGTGATCCAGTCGCCGGTGAGGTTCGAGAGGTATGGGATCTGCGGTCGCTGCAACCTGATGCCACGCATCAGGTCGGCGAGGGGGGCACACACCGCCTGGATCATCCCCGAGTGGAATGCGTGCGCGGAATTGACCAGGCGATGGGCCCAACCGCGGGTCCCGAACTCGCCCTGCAGGCGGGCGATTGCATCGGTTGGACCGGAAAGCACGGATAGTCCCGGGGCGTTGCTGGCGGCGATGCAGACGCCATCGCGCAGCAGCGGCAGGAGATCCTCGCGCTGAGCCGACACCGCCAGCATGGCACCGGGAGGCAGCGCCTCGATCAGGCGTGCGCGCTCGGCCACGATACGCAGCGCATCGGGCAGCGACATCACTCCGGCGATGCAGGCGGCGACGTATTCGCCCAGGCTGTGTCCGATCATTGCCGTTGGCTTGATGCCCCAGGACATCCACAATCTCGCCAGCGAATGGGCGACGGCGAATAGCGCCGGGTGCGCGAACGCCGTGGTGTTGATCGCCTGGGCGTCCGCGTCGGATGCCGCTGCTGCGCGTCCAAGCATTGCGCGCAGGTCGATCCGCCCGCCAGGTGCGTCGCCATGACGCGGCCTGTCAGCCGCGCCCGCCGGGAACAGCCCGGCGCGCAGGTCCAGGCCATGGCTCGCATGCAGCAGGTCGGCACACTCGTCCAACGCCTCGCGGAACGCGGCTTCGGTGTCGTACAGGCCGCGCGCCATGCCGATGTACTGCTCCCCCATTCCCGGAAAGAGGAAGGCGACATGCAGTGCGGGATCGTTGGCGACGCCAGCAACGGAGAAGTCGGATTCGCTGCTGCGCAGGTGGCTTGCGGCCACTTGCGCCGAGCCGGCCAGCACCGCCCGTCGCTGCGCGAACGGCGTGCGTCCTGCTTGGAGGGTAAATGCGACGTCGGCGAGTGGCCCCTGTGCATTCGCTTCGAGATGGGCGGCCAGGCGGCCAGCAGCAGCTTCGAGCTCGCGCCCGCTGCGCGCCGAAATCGGCAGCAACTGCCAGGGGCGCGGCGATGGCGCCGTTGCCAGGGCCTGCCATGACTCCAACACCACGTGTGCATTGGTGCCGCCGATCCCGAACGAACTGACACCAGCACGCAAGGAGGATGCCCCGGGGTTTGGAACCCACGCGCGCAACTCGCTGTTGACGTGGAAGGGCGTCTGCTGGATTTTGATCTGCGGATTGGGCGCCGTGTAGTTGAGGCTCGGCACCAGTTCGCGGTGTTTCAGGCACAACGCGGTCTTGATCAGGCCAGCGACGCCGGAGGCCGCATCAAGGTGTCCGATATTGCTTTTCACCGAGCCGATCGCGCAGTGCGTTGCCGGTTCGTCGCCGCCCGAGAAGGCCTGTGCCAGGGCTTTCAGCTCGAGCGGGTCCCCGAGCGCCGTCGCCGTGCCATGGGCTTCGACGTAACCGATGCTGGATGGGCTGACCCCTGCCATGGCCAGGGCGGTGGCGATGGCATCGCGCTGGCCCTCGGCACTGGGTGCGGTGAATCCGACCTTCTGCGCGCCATCGTTGTTCACGCACGTGCCGCGGATCACCGCATAGACATGGTCACCATCGGCAATCGCATCGTCCAGGCGCTTGAGCACGGCGATGCCGGCCCCATTGCCGGGGACGGTGCCCTGGGCCGCGGCGTCGAAGGGACGGCAACGGCCGTCGCGCGAGAACACACCTCCCGGTTGGTAGACATAGCCGCTGAACTGCGGCACGTGCACCGACACCCCGCCAGCCAACGCCATGTCGCACTCGTAGTTCAGCAGGCTCTGGCAGGCCATGTGGGTGGCGACGAGCGACGTCGAGCAGGCCGTGTTGACGCTGATGCTGGGGCCACGCAGGTTGAGCTTGTAGGACACCTGCGAGGTCATGAAATCGGTCTTGTTGCCGATCACCAGTGACAGGACCGCCATGCCTTCGGCAAGCTGGGCGCTGTACGGCAGCAGGCATTTCAGCAGGTAGGTATTGAGCCCGGTGCCGGCATAGACGCCGATGCGTCCGTCGTAGCGCGAAGGCACGTAGCCGGCATCCTCGAGCGCTTCCCAGGCGCATTCGAGGAAGATGCGATGCTGCGGGTCGGTGATCTGGGCTTCCTTCGGCGAGAAACCGAAGAATTCGGCGGCGAAGCGATCGATCTGGCCAAGCGGCGCGGCCACGCGCACGTAATCCGGGTGCTGCATTTCCTCGGCCGGGACCCCCGCCTGGCGCAGCTCCGATTCCGAGAGCGGCCTGATGGATTCCACGCCGTTGCGAAGGTTGCGCCAGAACGAATCGATGTCGTCAGCGCCGGGGAAGCGCCCGGCAAGGCCGACGATCGCAATCGCGTGCGGGGGGCTCATGGTGTCGTTGTCGAGCACGCGTTATTTCCTGTGGTGATTTCTACGGTTGTCATTCAAGGCGGCCCGGCGTTTTTCGGCACGTTGCGCCGCTTCGTCCAGCGAGGCCGGCAGCGCACTGCCGTGTTCGATGCGTCCAGCGAGGCTGGTGATGCTCGGGTGCGAGAACACGTCGACAAGGTCGAGGTCGTGGTCGCGGCCGATGCAGTCGGCCAGGCGGGCGTGCATCTGCATCGCCAGCAGCGAGTGCCCGCCGAGGTCGAAGAAGTTGTCCTCGGCGCCGACGGCGTCCAACCCGAGCAGTTCGCACCACAGCGCGGCCACCTGGCATTCGATGGCCCCGGCGGGCGCGCGCGA
>NZ_JAANOY010000046.1 GCF_011320095.1 Cognatiluteimonas telluris
GGCGGCGACGGAACGGCGCAATGGCGCCGTGGGCGCCGCCACGAGGCGGCCGCAACCGCTCGGGCGATGGCGACCGCGCGGCCGGGCACGGCGGCGTGGTGGTGGGCGCAGCGCGGGCCCGGGACCGCCCTGCGGTTGCGGCCACCGCCTCAACACGATCCGGCCTGGACCCAACCGTTGGCCACGCGGCGCATCCGCTGCCCGGCCAGGCAGCGTTCGTCGCCGGTGCGCTTGCCTGCCGCCTCGCGTGCCCGTTGCTGGGCGCGCAGCTGCTGCTGGACGCGCAAGGTCTGCTCGCGGTCGGCGCGTGCCGAGGCGTCGCGGGCGATGGCGGCGGCCAGGCTCGCCTGCGCGCGACTGTCGCGACTGGCGCGGGTCGGCGGTGGCGCCAGTGGGGGCGCCGCGCTGGCGGCGATCGTGGCCGGCATCGTCACGGGCTCGGCCTGTTTGCCGCAGCCCGGCAGGGCCGCCAGCGCGGCGATCGACAGGCAGGCGCCGACGATGCATCGGGCGATGGCGGTCGTGGCGTGGGTCGTGATGATCGCGGCGTGCCTCGGGCGACGGTGGAATTCGAACCAGGCATCGGACGCGTGACGGCGCAGGCATCGACGCGGGTGGGGCGTTGGCGATGGTAGCCGACGCGAGCACCGGTTTGCCTGCCACGCGGGCCGCGAACTGTCGAGATGGATCCGCTGGCTGGCGCACGGCCGCCTGCCCGCCCGCGCGTCGGCGCACAGGTCGCGTGTGCGCTCAGTCCACCGACGTGGTGATCAAAGGCAGGCGGACGATGAACTCGCTGCCCTTGCCCGGTTCGCCGGTGCTGAAGGCGCTCACTTCGCCGCGATGCAGCGTCACCAGTTGCTGCACCAGGCTCAGGCCCAATCCAAGGCCGCCGATCTCGGGCTGGTGCGTGACCTGCACGAAGACGTTGAAGATGTCCTTGAGGTAGCGCGGATCGATGCCCAGGCCATTGTCCCTGACGCTGATCTCGGCATTGCCGCCGGTGCGGCGCAGCGTGACCGCGATCCGCCCACCTGGCGGGGTGTACTTGGCGGCGTTGTTGAGCAGGTTGCTGACGATCTGCAGCAGCCGCGCGCGATCGCCCATGATCCACGCCGGTTCGCCGGCCAGCGAGACCGTGAGCTGGTGCTGGTGCTGGTCGATCATCGGCTGCACCATTTCCAGCGCATCGTTGACGACCTCGGCCAGCGGCACCGGCTGGAAATCCAGGGTGATCTTGCCGCTGGTGATGCGGCCCACATCCAGCAGGTCGTCGATCAGCCGCACCATCTGCTGCAGTTGCCGGGCGATGATGTCGCGGCACATGCGCAGGCGTGCCGACTCCAGGTGCTCGAGCTGCATGATCGAGACCGCGTTCATGATCGGCGCCAGTGGATTGCGCAGTTCATGGCCCAGCATCGCGATGAACGTGGTGATGCGCCGGCCTTCGTCTTCCAGGATGCGGATGCGACGGCGCTCGGTGAGGTCGCGGGTGACCTTGGCGAATCCGATGTGTTTGCCGTTATCGTCATGCAGCGCGGTGATCACCACGCTCGCCCAGAAGCGCGAACCATCCTTGCGCAGGCGCCAGCCTTCGTCCTCGAAACTACCGCGCGCCAGCGCGAACTGCAGTTCCTGCCCCGGCCAGTCGTGGTCGATCTGCTCCTGCGGGTAGAACGCCGAGAAATGCCGGCCGATGATCTCCTCGGCCTCGTAACCCTTGGTCTGCCTGGCGCCCTCGTTCCAGCTGGCGACGTGGCCGTCCGGGTCGAGCATGAAGATCGCATAGTCGCGGACGCCTTCGACCAGCAGCCGGAAGCGCTCCTCGCTGCGACGCAGCAGTTCGTCCTGCTCGCGCCGCTCGCTCAGGTCGCGGGTGATCTTGGAGAAACCGAGCAGGCGGCCGCCCGCGTCGCGCAGCGCGGTGATGACCACATCGGCCCAGAAGCGGCTGCCATCCTTGCGCAGGCGCCAGCCTTCGTGTTCAAAACGGCCGGCCTCGGCGGCGATCCCGAGTTCGTGTGCCGGCCGGCCTTCGGCGACGAGGTCGCCAGGATAGAAGATCGAAAAATTGCGGCCGATGATCTCTTCGGCAAGATAGCCCTCGATGCGCTCGGCGCCGGCATTCCAGCTGCGGATCCGGCCGTCGGGGTCGAGCAGGATGATCGCGTAGTCGCTGACCGCGTCCACCAGCAGCCGGAACACCGAATCGTCGACGTCGCCGGTTGCCGCGTCCACCGCCATTGCCTGGTAATTCATTCCGTCCCCCGTGGGTCGATGCCGGGCTCATGGCCGGTTGCGCCGGCGCCATTGGAGCATTCTGCAATGAATGCGGTCCCACCGCCGCCGGCATGGCGACGCATACCCGCAAGCCCGCGGCATCGGCTGCGCGACGCATTCAGCGACGTGGAGGCAAGGTCGAGTGCGAGATCCGCGCAACGCGGCGGTTGCACCGGTTGCGTTTGAATTCATCCCCCGCGTGGACACTGTCGGCATGCAGGTGCCCATGCCAGCCATTGCACGGACACGCCCCGCGTCGCATGCGGATCGTTGCGCGCGCGCCGCGGCGATGCTGGCGCTGGTCGGCCTGCTGTGCGGGTTGCCCGGCTGCGCTCCGCGCCATGGCCATGGCGCCCAGGCGCAGGCGTCGTCGCAGGCGCGCACGCCGCTGGCGTGGACGGTCAATGCCGCGCACCTGGTGCCACGCCTGACGACGGCCTCGATGGAAACCCGGCAGGCCGCGCCCGGCGCGCAGTTCGTGGTGCTTGATGTGAGCGTGAGCAACCCGGACAGCCAGCCACGCGTGTTGTCGGAAGGCACGCTGGTGGCGATGGACGAATCCGGACAGCGGGTGTTCGACCAGCCCGAAACGCTGCTCAGCGACGACTATCTCAGCCTGCAGGTACTGGCGCCATCGCAGGCCATCCGCGGCAAGATCGCCTTCGAGGTGCCCAAGGCGATGCCGGGGGTGTTGTTCTGGCGCCCGGGCGACAGCCGCGAGCGCATCCTGCTCAACCTCACGACGCCGATGCCCGCGCGCACTTTTGCCGACGCCGACGCGGACGCGGACGACACCGGGGCGGGCACGCCGATCATGCCCTCCCCGCGAACATCGCCGGTGCGGCCAGCGCGCGATGCTGTCGACAGCCCGCGCGTGGCGTCGTTGCCCCGATCCGATGCGCCGCGCGACGGCCACGCGTCGCGCCCGGCCAGCGCGGAATACGCGACTTCGGTTGCCGACGGGCGGCGCGACGTGCGGCCGGTCTCCCGCGCGACCGCCATGGCAGCGGGCGATGAACCGCTGGCGTCGACGGTGGGGATCCGGTCACCGGCGCTTGCATCCGCGGCGACGTCCTCGGCAACTCCCGCGCGCGCAGCGCATACCGCGACGCGGATGCCATCGACGGTGTCGCCTGCGCGGCCCGAGGCGGGCGTGCCCGTGACGCGGGCAACGCCGGAAGCGGAGGTCGTCGATCCCGAGCGCGCGCGCCAGCTGGCCTGCGCCGGGCTGGTGGCGCGGGACGATCCCGCGGAGAAGGCAGCCAACCTCGCCTTCTTCGCGCAGTCCTGCCGCGATTACGCGCTGCCGGCCCGGTGGCGTCCGCCGCCGGCGCCGCGCCGATCGCTGCTGGCACGCGCGTCGGCACTGGTCGCCCGCGTCGTGCTGCGCCCACACGTGGAGCGCATCTCCGATTGCAGCCAGGCGGCCTCGCGCGCGGACCGGCTGGTGTGCGCGGATCCGGGGCTGTCGGCGATGGACCACCGGCTCTCGCAGGCGGTCACGCGGGCGCGCGACACGGTCGACGATCCGCGTGCGCTGCAGCGCGAGCAGGCGGCCTGGCGCGACCAGCGGGACAACTGCCGCGACGCGCGTTGCCTGCAGCACGCCTATGGGCGCCGCATCGCGCAACTCGATGCCCTCGCGACAGGCGCTCAGTAGAACGCGCCGTGCACGCGCGCCACGCACGCACGGCTTGCGTCGACCAGGCGCGACGGAAGGCCTCCCGCTACGGTGCCCGCACCGCCGCCAACACGGCATCCAGCACGCTGGCACGCGAACCGCCGGCCTCCACCGCGACCACGTCGCGTTCCGCGGTGGGCGGCTGCAAGGCCTGGAGTTGGCTGTCGAGCAGCTCCGCCGGCAGGAAGTGGTCGTGGCGCAACGCCAGCCGCGCGGCGATCGCCGCGGGCGCCGCATGCAGGAAGATGAAGCGCATCGGTACCCCGCTGTCGCGCAGGCGCTGCCGATGCGCCGCGCGCAGGCCCGAGTACGCCAGCACCGATGATCGACCTTGTCGCGCGCGGGCGCGCAGTGCCCGGGCAAGTGCGTCCACCCACGGTTCGCGCTGCGCGTCGGTCAAGGGCACGCCGGCGGCCATCTGTGCTTTTGCGTCGGCGCCGTGCAGGTCGTCGGCATCCAGGAAATCCAGCCCGCAGCGCTGCGCGAGTGCACGTGCGACCGTGGTCTTGCCGCTGCCGGCGACTCCGATGACGACGATGGCGTGCGGTTGGTCCGGCATGGCCCTGGATCGATGCGCTCGATGGAGGAGCCCGAGCCTAGCGCCTGGCGCGTGCGCGCAACGGCATGCGGTTCGCGCTGGCCAACGCGTGCGGGCCCGGCCCCGCGCCCGCCAATGCGCCGGCAGTCAATCCAGCACCAGCCGCACGAACCCCATCATCCCCAGCGGATGCGATCCGCCGTACGCCGCGCGCAGCGCATCGGGCAGGAAGTTGACCGCGACCAGGCCGCCTACGCCCACGGAAAGATGCTCGGCGATCCTGGCGTCGCGCACGACGCCCAGCGACAGCTTGCCCACGCGATGCGCGATGCCATGTCCGTCTTCGCGTTCGACCAGCTCCCGGTTCTGCGTCGACTCGGCGCGTCCGAACAGCGTCCAGGCGCCATGCGCCAGCGAGGCTTCCGCCGCGAAGGCATTGTCGTCCTGGCGCGCGCCATGGTGGTCGGTCGACTTGCGGCCCCAGGCCAGGGTACTGGCCAATTTCCATCCGGGCGCCACGTCGCGCGCGAACAGCGCGCTGGCCGACCAGCGCGTCTGGTCCACGCCGGGCTCGAGTTGCTCGGGATCCTGGAACCGGCCCCAGCTGGCCTGCAATGCGATCGAGTCGAGCGGGTTCCAGGAGGCTCGGATCGCGGTGGAGTCCAGCGCGCCGGTCTCGACGTTCCAGCGATGCTGGTCGGGCTCGCGGGCGTTGAAGCGACTGAGTTCGAACTTGGCGCGGCCCAGCACCACGCCCGCGGTCGCCACGCCCATGCTGATGTGGGTCGAATCCAGCCAGTGATGGCTGATCGGCGCCTCGGGCGAATCCCGGATCGCTTCGCGATGCATGAAGGCGGGCGGGCCGAAGGCGGGTTCGCCAGGCAGGCCGGCGTAGGCGAATACGCTGCTCGAGTTCCCGATGCCGTGCGACAGCGACGCGGACAGTTCCATCACCGCATCGTGCGGGTGCTGCCGGTCGACCAGGTGGTCGACGCCGTTGGCGGTCTCCCCGGAAGCCAGCAGCAACGGATAGCCACGCGGGCCCATCGCGGGATCGGGACTGAGCATGGCCTTGAGCTGCAGCGTGCCGCCGCCGAGCGGACGCCGCGCCATGCCCATCAGCATGCCGGAGGCGAACGTGGCCTCGCCGCCGCGCGGACCGGACTGGTGGTCGCCGACGACGTCGAGCACGCCGTGCGCCATCAGCATCCAGTCGCCATCCATGCGGTGCAGGCCCGCGTGCGCGGAGGTGTCGGGCTGCCACGACGTGCCCGAACCCTCGCGAGCCATCGGGTACGGACCCAACGCGCCCTGCATCACCCGTGGCGTGTGCGTGTGCGCCATGTCGGGCATGGAGGCCATGTCCGGCATGGAGGCCATGGCCGATCCCGCCATCGCGTGGTCGGGCGCTGGCGGGGAGGGCGTCGTCGGCGTTGCCGGCGCGGCGATGTCCGCGTCGTGCAGGTGCTGCGCGGACGCCGGCAAGGCCGTCAATGTGACTGCCAGGGCGATGGCAGGCAGCAACGCGCGGTTCATCGGCTGACTCCTGCGGGTTGGGGAAGGGCGCGGGCGCACGTCGGCTGCCGTGGGGATGATCCGACATCCGTCACCGCGATGGCTAATTTCCCGATCGCGGCCAGGGCCGCCATCGGCGCGCGCTCCGCGCTCATGGCGCGTCCACCACCCGGTAGCCTTGGGCCTCGATCGCCCGGCGCGCGTGCGCGGCATCCTCGATGCCGCGCACGTCCACGGTTTCCTTCGCCCGATCCACCACGGCCGAGCCGCCAAGCGCGGCGATCGCGTTGCCGATTGCGCGCTCGCAATGTCCACACGTCATGCCTTCTACCTTGAGTTGCATCGTCGGCCTCCGCGCCGGTGGATCCGGCACGGCGCAGCGTCAGGCTTCCCGTGGGGGGAAGGTCAAGCGGGCACGCGGGTGAGCCGGTCGCGGCCCAGCGTTTGACCTTCCCACGAGGGGAAGGCCGAGGCTGCACGCATCCAACAGGAGACCCCCGCCATGAATGCGATTGCAGGCAGCACGCTGCGTTTGCCGATCGAGGGGATGACCTGCGCCTCGTGCGCCGGGCGGGTGGAGCGCGCGCTCAGTCAACTGCCGGGCGTGGACGACGCCACCGTCAACTTCGCCACCGAGACCGCCGAGGTCCGTGGCGCCGGGCTGCCCACGCTGGCCGATGTCCGCCAGGCCATCGAGCAGGCCGGGTACCACCTGGCGACGCAGGACACCGGGCTGGCCATCGAAGGCATGACCTGCGCCTCGTGCGCCGGCCGCGTGGAGCGCGCGCTCGCGCGTGTCCCCGGCGTGCTGGATGCCACCGTCAACCTGGCCACCGAGCGCGCGCGCGTCCATACCGCCGGCGCGCCCGACGTGGCGCGGTTGCTCGATGCCGTGAAGGAGGCCGGCTACATCGCCCATGTGCTCGCGGACGAAGGCGCCGATGCACCGGCGACGGCGGCCGCGCGCGGCTGGCAATCGCGCGATGTCCGGCACCTGCTGGTCGCGGCGTTGCTGACCGCGCCGCTGATCGTGCCGATGGTCGCCATGGCGCTCGGACAATCATGGATGCTGCCCGGGTGGATCCAGTTCCTGCTGGCCACGCCGGTGCAGTTCTGGCTCGGGGCGCGCTTCTATCGCGCCGGATGGAACGCGTTGCGTGCCGGCACCGGCAACATGGACCTGCTGGTGGCGCTGGGGACGTCGGCAGGCTACGGGTTGAGCGTGTACCACCTGCTGCAGCCGGCGACCCGGGCTGGTGCGGCCGGCCTGTATTTCGAGACCTCGGCGGCGATCATCACCCTGATCCTGCTCGGCAGGTTCCTCGAGGCGCGCGCCAAGCGGCAGACCACCGGGGCGATCCGTGCGCTGCAGGCGCTCAGGCCGACGACGGCCCGCGTGCGTCGTCCCGGGGGAGACATCGATGTCCCGGTGGCGCAGGTGCGCGCCGGCGACCGGGTGGTGGTGCGCGCGGGCGAGCGCTTTCCGGTCGACGGCCAACTGGTCGAAGGCCGCACGCACGCGGACGAATCGCTGATCACCGGCGAGTCGCTGCCGGTGGCCAAGGACATCGGCGACCGCGTCACCGGCGGTGCGGTCAACGGCGAGGGCGTCGTCGTGGTCCAGACCCTGGCGGTCGGCGCCGAGACCGCGCTGGCGCGGATCATCCGCCTGGTCGAGGACGCGCAGGCGAAAAAAGCGCCGATCCAGAAGATCGTCGATCGCGTGAGCGCGATCTTCGTGCCGATCGTCGTCGCGCTGGCACTGCTCACGTTGGGTGGATGGGGGCTGGCGACGCACGACTGGAACGCCGCGATCCTCAATGCCGTGGCCGTGCTCGTGATCGCCTGCCCCTGCGCGCTCGGACTGGCCACGCCGACGGCGATCATGGCCGGGACCGGTGTCGCCGCGCGCGCCGGCATCCTGATCAAGGATGCCGAGGCGCTCGAACTTGCGCGTGGCATCGCGATCGTCGCGTTCGACAAGACCGGCACGCTCACCGCGGGCCGGCCGCGGCTGGTCGAGGCGCTCGCGGCGGATGGCGACCGCGAAGCCCTGGTCGCCCTGGCCGCCGCCCTGCAGGCCGGCAGCGAGCATCCGCTGGCCCGGGCCGTGCTGCGCGAGGCGACGCCCGTCGCCGCGGCCTCCGGGGTCCAGGCGCTGGCCG
>NZ_JAANOY010000047.1 GCF_011320095.1 Cognatiluteimonas telluris
CCGCCGTGCCGGCGCACCGCCGGCACGCGGCGGCGTCACCTCGGCGCCGCCGGCAGGTCCGAGTGGATCGCCGCCAGGGTGCGGCCCAGCGCGCCGCGCCCCTTGCTGACCAGCGCGCGCCCGGCCGCGACCATCGCCGCGCGTCGCGCGGGGTCTTCCAGCAATCGTTCGATGTCGGCACCCACGGCGTCGCCGTCCGCGCCGACGAGCAGGGCCCCGGCGCCTGCCAGCTGCGCGGCGATATCGCTGAAATTGTGCAGGTGCGGGCCGGTGACGATCGCCGTGCCGACCGCCGCCGGCTCGAGGAGGTTATGGCCGCCGATGTCCTGCAGGCTGCCGCCGACGAACGCCACCTGCGCGCAGCCGTAGAACGGCATCAGCTCGCCCAGGGTATCGATCACGAACACCGCGTCGTCGCGGTCCGGCCACTGGGTGAGCCTGCGCGTGGACACCCGCCAGCCGGCGGCGACCGATTGCTGCATGACCGCCTTGAAGCGCTCCGGATGGCGCGGCGCCCACAGCAGCAGCAACTGCGGCCAATGCACGCGCAGCCGCTTGTGGATCGCGATCACCGCGGTTTCCTCCTCGGGGTGCGTGCTGGCCGCGATCCAGGCCGGCCGCATCCCGCTGTGCTCGCGGAACGCACTTGCGAAGGCGGGCCACGCGTCGTCCATGGGGATGTCGTACTTGAGGTTGCCGATGACCAGCGTGCGCGCGGCCGGTGCACCGAGCCGCACGAAGCGGTCGGCATCGGCCTGGGACTGCGCCAGGACGCGGCGCACCGTGTCGAGCGCGCGCGAAACCAGCGCGCTGAGCACGCGATAGCCGCGCAGCGAGCGTTCGGACAGGCGCGCATTGACGATGTAGGCCGGCACCCCGCCGTCGCGGCAGCCGAGCAGCAGGTTCGGCCACAATTCGGTCTCCATCACCAGCGCCAGGTGCGGGCGGAAATGCTTGAGGAAGCGCCGCACCGCGCCGGGCAGGTCGTAGGGCAGGTAGACGTGTTCGACCGCCTCGCCCCAGAGCGCGCGCACGCGCGCCGATCCTGTCGGCGTGATCGTCGTCACCAGCAGCCGCAGGTCGGGGCGCAGCGCGCGCAGCGCGTTGACCAGCGGCGCGGCGGCGTTGACCTCGCCGACCGACACGGCATGCACCCACAGCGTGCCTTGCCGGCGCGGCGGCTCGTCGTAGACGGCGTAGCGCTCGTTCCAGCGCAGGAAATACTCGCGCTGGCGAAAGCCGCGCCAGATCAGGTGGTAGACGGTGACCGGGACCAGCGCGTACAGCACGACCGAATACAGGCCACGCAACACGCGTTCGACGGCCTGGTCGGAAGGGTCGGAAGGCATGGCGCAAGGATAGCGGCAGCGGGTCGGCGCATGGGCACGCATGCCTGGTCGACGGCCCCACCAACCTTGGGGACGTCATCGGCGCGGCCAACCGCAGCAGCCTTGGCGCTGCGCTGCGCGACATGCGGCCGGGAGCGAACGGCAGGCGATCGTGGCGACATGCGGCCCGCGGCCGCGTTTCGCGGCTCCGCGCGAGCGCCCGGATAGAATCGCGGCATGCCCTTCGACGCCACCGACCGACCACCGCTCGCCCCGCGCACCTGGCCGAGCTGGGTCGGGATCGGGTTGCTGGTCGCGCTGGCACGACTGCCATGGTCGTGGCAGCAGGCGCTCGGTCGCCGATTGGGCGGCTTGCTGCGGCGGCGCCTGCATGCGCGCCGCGAGATCGCCGCGCGCAACCTCGCGCTGTGTTTTCCCGAACGCGACCCGGCCGCGCAACGCGCACTGCTGGATGCGCATTTCGCGGCGCTGGGGATCGGCGTGTTCGAGTTCGCCCGTGCCTGGTGGGGCTCGATCGCGCCCTTGCGGCGCGGGCTCACCATCGAGGGCCTGGAGCACCTGCAGGCCGCGCGCGCCGATGGCCGTGGCGTGATCGTCGTCTCCGGCCACTTCACCACCCTGGAAGTCTGTGGCCGCCTGCTGTGCGACCACGTGCCGCTGGCCGGCATGTACCGGCCGTATCCGCAGCCGGCGATGGAGTGGGCAGTGCTGCACGGCCGCGCGCGCTATGCCGCGGCGATGTTCCCCAAGCAGGACGTGCGCGGCGTGGTCCGCCACCTCAAGCGCGGCGGATTGCTGTGGTATGCGCCCGACCAGGATCCCAGCCGCGGCGACAGCGTGTACGTGCCGTTCTTCGGCCAGCCCGCGCACAGCCTGACCTCGACCCACCAGCTGGCCCGGCTGTCCGGCGCGGCGGTGGTGCTGTTCGAACACGCGCGCCGTGACGATGGCAGTTACCGGCTGCGGCTGTCGCCGGCGCTGGAGGGCTTTCCATCCGCCGACGCCGCCGTCGACACCGCGCGCGTGATGGCCGGGATCGAAACCATGGCCCGCGCGGCGCCGGCGCAGTACCTGTGGATCCACCGCAGGTTCAAACGCCAGCCCGAAGGCAGGCCCAATCCCTACGCCAGAATGCCGCGCTAGCCCTGGGCCGGCGCCGGCTCGTCGCGTCCGAGCAGCGCGCCGGCATAGAGCGCGGCGAGCAGCAGGGCCACGCCGCCCCAGAACGTCGAATAGAACGCCAGGTGGGTGTTGAACGGGAACACCGTCACCGCCAGCGCCAGCAGCGCCGGGCCTGCGCGCTCGCGCATCGGCGGCGCGGCGAACCGCCACGCACGCCACGCCAGCGCCGCGCCTGCCAGCCACAGCAGCAGGCCGATGAAACCAGTTTCGCTGAGGATCTCGAGCACGATCTGGTGGGCATGCAGCGCCGGGCCGTGGCCCCAGGCGGCAAGCGTTCCGGCTTCCTGGTCGCAGCCGGGGAAGGCCTCGCGGAAGCCGCGCGCGCCCACGCCGTTGACCGGATGCGCACGCACCATGCAGACCGCCGCGCTCCAGATCCGGGTGCGCCCGGACAGGGCAACTTCCACCCCGTCCTGGTCGGCGGTCAACGCCTGGGTGGTGCGGGCGATGCGTTCGCGCACCTGCGGCACCGCCAGCGTCAGCACCGCGAGCGTGACCGCCCCGAACACGAACACGCCCAGCAAGCGCTTGACCCCGAGCAGCCGCCAGCCGGAAAACAGCAACACCAGCGCATAGGTCAGCCACGACGCGCGCGCGCCGGCCAGCAGGATCACCACGCCCAGCACGGCCGCCAGCACGATCCAGCCGACGCTGCCGTAACGGCGCCCGGCCGCGTGCAGCGCGAACGGCGACAGGCTCGCCAGCACCAGCCCCAGCTTCAGGTTGCACGGCCCGAGCACGCCGCTGAGGCGATCGACGCTGGCCACTTCGCTGGCCGGGCACATCGCATGGCCGCTGATGATCTGCTTGAGCTGGTCCAGGCTCCAGAACAGCGGGCTCAGGCCGGTCAATGCCTGCAGCAGCGCATCGAACGTCCACACCGCGACGATGATCGCCAGCCCGTTGAAGGTCGTCCGGCGGGCGCGGTCGTCCGCCACCGCCGCCGCCACCAGCCACAGGAACGGCAGGTAGCGCAGGTCCACCAGCGTTTCGTGCCAGGCATGCGCGCGATCGATGGCATCGAAGGCCGAAATCGCCTCCGGCGCCCAGTAAGCGAAAAACAACGCACTGGTCAGCGCCCACGCCGGCGCGCTCAGCAGCCGGGTGCCGCCGCGGAAACGCGCGAGCAGCAAGCGCACGATCGCCACCAGCGCTCCGAGCACCATCACCCCTTCGGCGTAACCCGGTGCCGGCCACAGCGCGACGAACGCCAGCACCCACGCCGGCGCCCAGCGCCAGCCGACCGGCGCACGCGCGGCGTCAGTGGCCATCGGGGACATCGGCGTCGCGGGTCGGCTCATGCGAGTTGCTCGTACAGGGCCAGCGTCGCCTGCTGCATCGCGCGCAGGCCGTCGGGCATCGTAACCGGGAGCGGCGGCGGACTGGCGAGCAGCGCGCGGGTCGCCGCCGCCAGCGCGTCTACGTCGAACGGCGCCACCGCCCCCTGCGGCAGCCAGCGCGCCAGCAACTCGCCGACGCCGCCATGCGCCCAGCCGATCACCGGGCGGCCGACCGACAAGGCCTCCAGCACGGTGCGCCCGAAGGCCTCGGGTTTGCGCGAGAGCTGCAGCACCACGGTGGAGGCGGCATACGCCTGCGCCATCGCGGCCGTGGGCGCCGAGATCGCCACCGCATCGGTGAGGTTCAACGCCGCGGCGTCGCGCTCGAGTTCGGCGACGTAATCCGCGCGACCGGACTGGCGCGCGCCGGGCATCCACAGTCGCGCGTCCACCCCGCTCGCGCGCAGCGTGGCCAGCATGCACAGTGCATCGTGGTGGCCCTTCAGGCGCGTGCCGCGTCCGGGCAGCAGCAGCAGCGGGCCGCTGCCGGAGAGTTGAGGATGCAGCGAGGCCACCGCGCTGCGCGCCGCGGTGTCGGGATGGTCCGCACGCGGAAACGCGGCCGGGTCGATGCCGCGTTCGATCACCTGCAGTGCCGCGGGATCGACCTGCGGATAGTGCTGCAGCACGTGATTGCGCACGGTCCGCGACACGCAGATGACGCGCTCGCCGGACGCCATTACCGCACTGTAGCGCGAGGGCGAGTTGAGCCCATGCACGGTGGTGACGAAGCGCGGCTTGCGCGCCCCGCGCATTCCGCGCAGCGCGAAACTCGCCAGCCACGCCGGCAGCCGCGAGCGTGCGTGCACGATGTCGGCGTCGACCTGCGCGAACATCCGTCGCAGCGCGGGCACGCGGCGCAGGCTCAGGAGCGACTTGCGACCGATGTCGAAGGTGACGTGTTCGCCGCCGAGCGCCTGCAGCGGCGCCACCAGCCGCCCGCCCGCCGACACCACGATCGCGCGGTGGCCGGCCTGCACCAGCGCCTCGGCGATCTCGAGCGTCGATCGCTCGACGCCACCAGCGTCGAGCGCCGGCAGCAGCTGCACCACGGTCAGGCGTCGGCCCATCGTCACCGGCTCATGCCGCGCCCGGCCCGCGCGGGTCAGTCGACGAGGACGAAGTGCGCGCCGCAATATGGGCAATGCGCCTCCCCGCCGTCCTGCGCGATCGGCAGGTACACGCGCGGATGCGAATTCCACAACGCCATCGCCGGCGTCGGGCAGCTCAACGGCAGGTCCGCGGCGTGGACCTCGTAACGCTGCTGGGCATTGGCGGGCGCGGTCGCGCGCTGCGGGGCAAGATCGGCCATGGCGACGGGCTTCGATGGGGAAGGCGACAGTTTAGCGCGCAGCGGCACGAACCCGTTCCGGTGCGACCGCAGCCCGGGCAAGGCGAAGCCGCATCCGGGAGCGGGACGAGGAGTCATCGGGGTTTCGCGCGCACCGCCCCGGGTGCGCTGCGCTTGCCCGGGCGACGGGAACGCGATCCGGTGGTCGAAGGTGTGCGACCCGATCCTCAGCCGCTGCGCCGTCGGAACAGCGCGAACGACACCGCCATCATCACCGCTGGCGGCACCAGGTAGGCGATGCGGTAGTCGAACTTGTACACGCCGGCCAGTTGCACGAACTGCGTCTGTAGCAGCCAGAAGCCCAGCGCGAACACGATGCCGATGAACAGCCGTTTTCCCAGGCCGCCGCTGCGCAGGCTGCCGAAGGCGAACGGCACCGCGGCCAGGCACAGCGCCAGCACGTTGAGCGGGTAGAACCAGCGGCCCCAGTAGCTTTCCTCGAAGCGGCTGGCGTCCAGGTCGTTGCGATGGCGGTATTCGATGCCGCTGCGCAGGTCCGACGAGGGCAGCGCGTAGGGCTGGGTGACGCTGGCGGCCAGCGCGGTGTCGTCGAGCCTGGAGTTCCAGTGTTCTTCCATCACTTCGGTCTGGGTGACCGAGCGGGCATCGAAGTAGGTGCGCTTGACGTTGTGCAGGCGCCAGCCCCCGGGGCGATGCTCGGCGGTGCGCGCCTGCGCGATCGACTCCAGCCGGCCGAGGTCGTCGAATTCGTACAGCCGTACGTCGCTCAATTCGAGCCAGTGCTGTCCGCCCTGGTCGCGCTGCTGCCCAGCCTGCGCATTGAGGAAGGTGTTGCCTTCGCGCGCCCACAGGCCGGAATACTGGGCGACGATCATGTCGCGCGACTTCGCCGACGCCTTCAAGGCATCCGCGCGCGCCATGCCCCAGGGCGAGAGCGTCTCGCCGTTGACCACCATCAGCGCCGTCAGCACCGACAACGCGATCGCCACCGCCAGCCCGAGCCGGCGCCGCGACAGGCCCAGTGCACGCAGCGCGGTGAGCTCGGAGCTCGCCGCCAGCTGGCCCAGCCCCATCAGCGTTCCGATCACCGCCGCGGTGGGGAACAGGGTGTAGGCGCGCCGCGGCACCGTGAGCAGCACGTCGACGACGGCCTTGGCGAAGGTGTAATCGCCCTTGCCGACATCGCTGATCTCCGACACCACCGCCAGCACCACGTCCAGGCCCAGCAGCACGCCCCAGCTGGCCAGCACGGTGAGCAGCAGCACGCGGGCGATGTACAGATCGTGCAGCTTCGGGAACGGCTTCATCGCGTGGCTCCGACCGCGAATCCCCGGCGCAGGCGTCCATCGTGGAAATACATCCACAGCGCCACCGCCAGCAGCGGCAGCAGCAGCCACCACAGGCCCGCGGCCATCGGCAGCGTGCCGCTGCCCAGCCAGTCGGTGCCCAGGACCATCAGGTTGGTGCCGACGAGGTAAGCCAAAAAGCCGAGCAGGATCCGCCCATAGCGCGCCTGCCTGGGCGAACTGCGTGACAGCGGCACCGCGATCAGCGCGAACGCAAGCGCCAGCAGCGGTGGCGCGATGCGGTAATGCAGCTGCGCGGCCGCCTCCCGGCGCGGGTCCTTGAACAACGCCTGCAGCGTCATCGACTGCGGATCGTCCTCCGGCGCGCGGTCCTCGTTGCGCGGCATGCGCATGGCGTTGCTGGCGTAGCGCATCAGGCGGAAGTCCATGCCGGTTTCCAGCGGCCCTTCGACCCGGAAACCGTCGAGCAGGGTCAGGTAGCGGTCGTTGCGGCCGACGAACGACAACGCGCCGGTGCGCGCGGTGGTGACGTCGAGCCGGCCGCGCGCCTGCTTGTAGACGAACACGCGCGACAGCTGGCGGCCATCGTTGGACATGCCGCCGACGTAGACGACGCCGTTTCCTCCGGGCAATTCGGTGAAGCGGCCGGGCTCGAGCCCGGCGACCAGCAGGCTGCGGCTGCCGGCGATGATCATTTCCTGCGAGGTGCGCTTGGCCCACGGCCCCCACCACAGCGAGCACAGCGCGATCACCGCCACGACCGGCAGCACCAGCATCAGCACCGGGCGCAGCATCCGCCGCGGACCGATGCCGATCGAGGTCAGCACCGGCATCTCGGCGTCGCGGTACAGCCGTCCCATCGCCAGCAGCATGCCGATCATCAACCCCAACGGCAGCACCAGCGGAAGGTAGCGGATCAGCTGCAGCCCCAGCTGCGCCAGCATCATCCCGGCCGGCACGCGGCCGCGGGCGACGTCGCCCAGCACGTCGGCGAAGATCCCGCCCAGGCTCACCATCAGCAGCACCACCACGGCGGCAAGCGTGGTCTGGCTGAATTCGCGGAACAGGTAGCGATCGAGCTTGGGCATCAGGCCTCGGCGGCGCTTGGTGGGGGCGGCAGGGTTGGCATCGGGCGGGCTTGCTTTAGACTTCCGGATCGTTTCGTCCTCGACGGGCCGCCTCGGTGGCCGGCCACCGGATGGTTCGCCCTGGCCGTGAAGGCCATGGTGGCGACGCGCCCGTCGCCGTCGAACCCTCATTGCCCTGCACCGCGATCCGGGCGGCGTGCGGATTGTACGGAACCCAACGCCTCCACTCCCTGGAATCTGGTCGATGCCCCTCGAATTCACCCTGAACCAAGCCGCTCCCGCCGACACCGCCACCGACTGCATCGTGGTAGGCGCATTTTCCAGCGGCACGCCCGGCGAGGGCACGGCGGCCAGCGGTGCGGCATCCGGCGGCGCCCGCACGACCCTGGGCCCGGCGGCGCAGGCGCTCGACGCGGCCAGTGGTGGCCGCCTGGCGGCGCTGG
>NZ_JAANOY010000048.1 GCF_011320095.1 Cognatiluteimonas telluris
AACGCCCCCACCTCGCGAACCAGCACCCCCATCGACCACCCATCGGACACGATGTGGTGCATCGCCACCAGCAGTACGTGCTCATCCGCTGACAGGCACAGCACGCGACCGCGGATCAGCGGGCCTCGCGAGAGGTCGAATGGCGCGTGCGCTTCCTCGAGCCCGCGCTCATGCACGAGCGCTTCCCTTACCGACGGGGCCAATGCCGAAAGGTCCTCGTAGGCGAGCACGCAGCCCGCATCCACGGGCCCGATCACCTGGTGGGGCATGTCGTCGTCCGCACCGTTCGCGAAGGTCGTGCGCAGGCTTTCATGCCTGGCGACGATCCGATCGACGGCGGCCTGCAATGACTGACGGTCTAGTTCGCCATGCAGCCGTAGCGCCATCGGCATGTGGTAGGCGGCGCCGGCGGCCTTGTCCATCTGGTCCAGGAACCACAGGCGTTGCTGCGCCCACGACAACGGCAGTGGCGCACTGCGATCCGCCGGCACCAGGGCAGGTTGCGAAGTCCCGACACCATCCGCTACGGCTTGCGCCAATGCCGCCAGCGTCGGCTGCGTGAATATCTCACGCAGCGGTAGTTCCACACCCTGCGCCTGGCGCAGACGCGCGACCACCTGTACGGCCATCAACGAATGGCCCCCGAGTTCGAAAAACCGGTCCTGCCGCCCCACGCGCTCCAGACCCAGCAGCTCCTGCCAGATGCGCGCGAGCGCCTGCTCGACCTCCCCGATCGGGGCTTCGTACTCGCGTCGGGCAACCGCCGTGTCGTCAGGCTCCGGCAACGCCGCGCGATCGAGCTTTCCACCTGGCGTCAGCGGCAGCGACGGCAGGCTCACGAATGCGCTCGGCAACATATGCTCGGGCAGGTGGTTCGCCAGCCGGTCGCGCAGTTGCGCCGCCGTTGGCAACGACGCGCCCCGCGGCACCACGTAGGCCACCAGGCGTTTTTGGCCGGGCATGTCCTCGCGCACCAGCACGACGGCTGCCTGCACCTCGGGCACACCGTGCAGTTGCGATTCGATCTCACCCGGCTCGATCCGGAAGCCGCGAACCTTCACCTGGTCATCGTTGCGGCCCAGGAATTCGATCGTGCCGTCCGGGCGCCAGCGACCCAGGTCGCCGGTCTTGTACAGCCTCGCACCGGGAGCAGGCGCGTAGGGATCCCGGACGAATCGCTCCTTCGTCAGGTCCATTCGATTCAGGTAGCCGCGTGCCACCTGCACGCCCCCGACGTGCAATTCGCCAATGACGCCTACCGGCACCGGTGCGCCCGCGGCGTCGAGGATGCGTACCGGCACGTTCGCCATCGGCCGACCGATCCCCGGCATTTCACCGCCAATGAGCGCCGCGGTCGCATCCACCGTGCATTCGGTGGGGCCATAGACGTTCCAGCAGGCGACACCCTCCCATGCACTCAGGCGTGCCCAGCCCCGTGCCGAGAGCACGTCACCGCCGACCAGCAATGTCCGCAACTTCGGCCATCGCTGCTCAAGCTCCGCGTCCTCGAGCAGTTGTTCAAGCTGGGCTGGCGTGCAGTCCAGAGCTTCGAGCGCGTTATCGCCCACAAAGCGGCACAAGGCTGCGGGATCGCGTCGCACCGCCTGCGGCACGATGACGATGCAGCGGCCCGCGAACAATTGCGTGAGTGACTGTACCGAGGCGTCGAACGACAACGCTGCATTCAGGCCAATGCGTCCCTGCGACGACACCGATGCGAATACCTGCGCATCGAGGTTCAGACCCAGGTTGACGACGGAACGATGCTCGACCATCACGCCCTTCGGCTGGCCCGTGGAACCCGACGTGTAGATGACATAGGCCAGGTTCGCGGAGGTCAGACCCTGTGCGCGCGGATCGGGATTGGACTGTGGCTGCCCGGCGAACGTCTCTTCGTCGTCCAGCATCACCACCGGCCGGCCCGCGCCCCCCTGGTCCGCCGGGATCGCCTTCAGGCTGGACCGGGTCAGCAGCGCCACCGGTTCGCTGTCGGCCAACATGTAGGCGAGGCGTTCGACGGGATAGGCCGGATCCAGCGGCACGTAGGCGCCGCCAGCCTTGAGGATTCCAAGGACGCCGGCAACCATGTCGATGCCCCGCTCAACGTGGAGGGCAACACGGGCGTCTGGCGCCACGCCGAGGGCCAGCAGGTGGTGCGCAAGCCGATTCGCGCGCGCGTTCAACTGCGCATACGTGAACTGCTCGCCGTCGTATTCAACGGCGATGGCGTCGGGGCTGCGAGCGCATTGGGCCTCGAACAGCGCGTGCACCAGTGCGTCGCGCGGGTAATCGGCCGCAGGCGCCTGGAAGGCGTGCAGCAGGTCGTGGCATTCCTCATCGCCGAGGAGCGGCAGCGTGCTGGTGCGTCGGGCATCGTCGGCGACCATTGCGGCCAGCACGCGCTGCCATTGATCGAGCAGCCGCTGCATGCTCGCCGCGTCGTGCAGGTCAGTCGCATAGTTCAGGCTGGCGACAAGGCCGTCGGCCGTTTCGGTGCATGAAAGCGAGAGATCGAAGTGCGCCTTCTCGCCGGGTAGCGGCAACGGCTCGATGGCGATTTCCGGCAATGCCAGCGCGTCCGCGCCAGGCACGTTGTTCAAGCTGAGCATGACCTGGAACAGCGGCGAGTGCCCCAGGCTGCGCACCGGCCGCAACGCCTCCACCACCTGCTCGAACGGCAGGTCCTGGTGCGCGTAGGCTTCGAGCGTACTTTCGCGGACCTGCGCCAGGAGCTCTGCAACGCTTGGATCGGTGCCCAAGCGTACGCGCAATGCCAATGTATTGACGAAGAACCCGATGAGGCTTTCCAGCTCGGTGCGTTGCCGGTTCGCCACCGGCGTACCGACCACCACGTCGGCCTGGCCACTCAGGCGCGACAACAACACCGCCCACGACGCCAACAGGGTCATGAACGTGGTCGTGCCGTGGCGCTGGCCGAGCGCCTTCACTCCTGTCGCCAGGTCCAGCGGCAGCGCAATGCCAACACTGGCGCCGCGATAGCTCGGCAGTGCTGGCCTTGGCCGGTCGATCGGCAGATCCAGCAGCGCCGGTGCGCCATCCAGATGGTCCCGCCAGAACGCCAGTTGCCGTTCCAGAACTTCCCCCTGGAGCCAATTGCGCTGCCAGACGGCGTAATCGGCGTACTGGATCGGCAGCGACGGGAGCGGGTCATCCTCGCCGCGAACGAAAGCGCCATACAACGCGACCACCTCGCGCACCAGCACGCCCATCGACCAGCCGTCCGAGACCGTGTGGTGCATGGTGAGCAACAGGACATGTTCGTCCGCTCGGATCCGTAGCAACCGCCCGCGCACCAGCGGACCGACGGCGAGGTCGAATGGCGCCTGGGTTTCGGCGAGCGCGCGATCGTGGACCAGCGCGTCCCGGCATTCGTCGGACCACGAACTGCAATCCTCGAACGCCAGCGCGAATCCCGTCTCCACGCCTCCGATCATCTGGTGCGCCGTGCCGGTCGCCTCATCGCCCACCAGTCGTGTGCGCAGGATCTCGTGTCGCGCCACGATCCTGTCCAGCGCCGCCTGCAGTGAAGCCTGGTCGAGCCGACCGCGCAGCCGCAGTGCGGTCGGAATCTGGTAGGCGTCCCCGGCCGCGCTGTCCAGCCGATCCAGGAACCACAATCGCTGCTGCGCCCAGGACAGCGGCAACGACCTTTCGCGATCGACTCGCACGAGCGCCGGTTGCTGCACGGCGCCGCATTTCGCGGCCGCCGCCGACAGGAAGGCAAGCGTTGGATGTGCAAACAACTCCCGCAGCGGCAGGTCGATGCGCAGCCTCTGATTCACGCGCGCCACCACCTGCACGGCCATCAGCGAATGACCGCCCAGTTCAAAGAAATGATCGTTGCGACCAACCCGCTCGAGACCGAGCAACTCCTGCCAGATGCTCGCCAGTGCGTGCTCGATTTCGCCGATCGGGGCTTCGTACTCGCGTTTGGCGACCGATGCCTCGCCCGGGGCCGGCAAAGCGGCGCGATCGAGCTTGCCATTGGCTGTCAAAGGCAGCGCCTCGAGGCGCACGAATGCGCTGGGCAACATGTACTCGGGCAGGCGGATGGCAAGAAGCTCGCGCAACTCGGACGCCGTGGGGGCGGCATCGTCACGTGGTACGACGTACGCCACCAGGCGCTTCCCGCCCGGCATGTCCTCGCGCGCGAGCACAGCCGCTGCCCGCACGCCGGGCAAGCGCTGCAGCTGTTCCTGGATCTCGCCAAGCTCGATCCGGAACCCGCGGATCTTGACCTGCTCGTCGTTGCGCCCCAGGTATTCGATGCTTCCGTCCGGGCGCCAACGGCCAATATCCCCGGTGCGGTACATCCGCGCATTTGCACCACCGGCGAAAGCATCGTCGACGAAACGTTCGCGTGTCAGTTCCGGTCGCTTCAGGTAGCCGCGCGCCAGTTGTGCCCCACTGATGTAGATCTCGCCGACAACTCCGATCGGCGTCGGTTCGCGGCATTCGTCGAGAATGTAGATCCTGACGTTCCGGACCGGCTTGCCGATGGGAACCACCGGCAACCGAATCCCATCGTCATCGAGCCTGATCGCAGTGGCATAGACCGTCGCTTCCGTCGGGCCATAGGTGTTGAGCAATGGGCATGAATGGCCGCTACAGCCCGCCAGCCATGCGGAAAACGCACCCGCCTCGGCCATCTCACCGCCGATGACGACCAGGCGGACCTTTGTGGTCGCCAGGCTTCCTGCGAATCCCGCCGAACCGACCCATTGATGCCAAAAAGCCGTCGGAAGCTCGACGACGCTGATCAGGTTCTGTTCCAGCAATCGGGTGAAACTTCGATCCGGCATGACTCGCGTTGGGCGCAGCACGACCGTGGCGCCTACCGCCAGGACGGGGAAGATTTCCTCGACTGAAGCGTCGAAGGAGAATGAGGAAAACTGCAGGACGCGATCGCCATCCGTGAGCTCGCAATTCGACACGTGGGCGGCGACCAGGTTGGCGACCTGTGCGTGTTCGACCATCACCCCCTTGGGTTGGCCGGTCGAGCCGGAGGTGTAGATCACGTAGGCCAGGCTCGCAGGCGTGATCCCAAGTGCTTCAGGATCGGGATTCGCGCAGGGCTGCGTGCCCCACGCGGAGGCCGCTTCCTCGCCATCCAGTAACACCATCGGCACCGTCGACCGCGACCAGCCCTCGATCGACTCGCGCAACGCCGCCTGGGTCAACAGCGCCACAGGCTCGCTGTCCGACAACAGATAGGCCAGGCGCTCCGATGGATATGAGGGATCCAGCGGAACGTACGCACCGCCCGCCTTGAGGATGCCCAGCAACCCGACCAGCATCTCGACGCTGCGATCAACGCAAACGGCCACCCGGTCGTCCGCCTTGACCCCCAATGAAACCAGGTGGTGGGCCAGGCGGTTCGCCCGTGAATTCAACTGCGCATAACTGATCTGCTCGCCGTCCTGCTCGACCGCGATCGCCTCCGGGCTACGCTCCACCTGGGCTTCGAACAGCATGTGGAGCAACACCGGGCTGGAATCCCGCGTTGCGGTCGAGTTGAATGTTTCGAGCAGCAAGTGCCGTTCTTCCGCATCCAGCAAGGGCATCGCGCCCACTCGCTGGGTATCGTCAGCGACCATTGCGGCCAACAATCGCTGCCAGTAACCGAGCCATCGTTCGATCGTCGCGGCATCGAACAAGTCGGAAGCGTACTCGAGCCCGCCTCCGATCCTGTCACCGATTTCCGTCAACGACAGGGTCATGTCGAAGCGCGATTTGTCGTTCGGCATTTCGACGCCGGATAAAGACAGCCCCGGCAGTCCCAGCACGCCACCGCTGGGCGTGTTGTTGAACGCCAGCATCGTCTGGAACAGTGTGCTGTGGCTCATGCTGCGGACCGGCTGCAGCGCCTCGAACACAAGTTCGATCGGAGTTTCCTGGTTCGAATAGGCTTCCAGCGCGACCCTCTTCACCTGCGCCATCATGTCCGCAACGCTCGGATCACCCTCCAGGCTCGTTCGCAGGGCCAGCGTATTGACGAAGAATCCGGTGAGCGGCGCCAACTCGGCCCGCTGGCGGTTTGCGGCAGGTGAACCGACCACGATGTCCGACTGGCCGCTCAATCGCGAAAGCAGCACCGACCACGATGCGAGCAGCGTCATGAATGCCGTCGCCCCGTGGCGCTTCGAAAACGAGCGGATGTCCTGCACAAGCTCGGCGGGCAGCTCCACCAACGCCGCACCGCCGGCGTAACTTTGAACCGGCGGGCGCGGACGATCCGTTGGCAATTCAAGCAAGGCGGGGGCGCCGGAAAGATGCCCGCGCCAGAAGCCCAGTTGCCGCTGCAGTGCCTCTCCTTGCAACCATGCCCGCTGCCACACCGCGTAGTCGGCGTACTGGATTGGCAGCGGCGGCAGCGGATCGGGTTCGCCTCGCAGGTGGGCGGTATACAGCGTGGAAAATTCACGTACCAGCACGCCAATGGACCAGCCGTCGGACACGATGTGATGCATCGTCAACAGCAGCACGTGATCGTCCGCCGCCAAGCGAAGGAGGCGGCCACGGATCAGCGGTCCGGCTTCAAGGTCGAAGGGAGCCCGGGCTTCCTTGTTCGCAAGGGCGAGCACGGCATCAGTCTGCGACTGGGGATCAAGGCCACCGAGGTCTTGCAGATCCTGTTCGACCAGGCCGAAGGATGTGCTCTCAGGCGCAATGACCTGGCGTGGGGATCCATCCACTTTCGCGAACGTCGTGCGCAGGTTTTCATGACGCGCCACGATCCGGTCCAAGGCCCACTTCAGCGCGGCGACATCGAGTTCGCCGCGGAAGCGCAGGCCGGTCGGAACGTGGTATGCGCTGCCACCAGCAGGGTCGAGTTGATCGATGAACCAAAGGCGCTGCTGGGCCGATGACAAGGGAATGACGCCCGCGCGATCGGCGATGGGAATGCTGTCAAGCTGCCGGTTCGGGACCGCCGTGGCGAGCAGGCGCCGCCGCAGGATGTCCTGCTTGATCGCTTCGATGTCAATCGGCGTTTTCATGTTCATCCGTAATTCCATTGCTGCAGGTTGCTGGCTGAGGGCGCACTAGAGACCGCTCTCCCAGAGCGCCAGCAATTCCTGTTCGGACAGTTCGTCGAGCACGGTTGAGAGTCGTTCGATGTCGTTTGCGTCGAACATGTCGACCTGCGCGGAGCAGACCGCGCTGCCCAGGTCGGCGATGGTCTTGGACCGGAACAGTTCTGCCAGCGACAGTTCGATCCCGAAACGTTCTCGAATCCGAACGACCACCTGCAATGCCAGCAGCGAGTGCCCGCCGATCTCGAAGAAGTGGTCCTCGCGCCCCACCCGCTCCACACCCAGCAGCCCCTGCCAGATGGCCGCCAGCGCCTGCTCGATCTCCCCCACCGGCGCCGCGTAGGCCCGGCGCACCACCGCGTCCGCACCCGGCGCCGGCAACGCCGCGCGGTCGACCTTGCCGTTGGGCGTGAGCGGCAGCGCCGGCAGGTGCACGAACAGGGCCGGCACCATGTATTCCGGCAGCCGCGCCCGCAGGCCTTCGCGCAACGCCGCCGGGTCCGGCGCGGTGGCGCCGCCGGTG
>NZ_JAANOY010000049.1 GCF_011320095.1 Cognatiluteimonas telluris
GGCCCGCGCTGCGCCCACCACCACGCCGCCGTGCCCGGCCGCGCGGTCGCCATCGCCCGAGCGGTTGCGGCCGCCTCGTGGCGGCGCCCACGGCGCCATTGCGCCGTTCCGTCGCCGCCATCGGGGTTTCGTCGCACGCCCGCTGACGCCGGCCGCGGGCGCTGGCTATGCTCCGCCGCACTTCCCACCCTGCGGCGACAACGTGATCAGAAGCGCCATCAAGAGCCTGTTCTTCGTGTTGCGGATCGCGCTGGCGTGGCTGGCGGTGGTCCTGCTGGCGGCGGCGATCTGGGACCAGATCCCGCTGCTGGGTCGCTGGGAAGGCCCGATCGTCGTCGCCAGCCTGCTGACCATGGCGCTGGTCGTCGCCGGCGCGCTGTCGCACCTCAACCGCGTGCACCTGATCGCCGGGCGTGTTGACCGCGCGGCGCTGTCCAACCGCCAGCGCCGGCAGATCGAGATCCCGCTGGAAGCGGGCGAGGCGTTCGACCTGCTCGATGCCGCGATCCGCGAACTGCCGCGCATCGAACAGGTCGAGAGCGCGCGCGACAGCCTGCAGGTACGCGCCAAGGTCGGCCGCCCGGCCGAGCAGTCCGAGCGCCCGCTCGGCCGCTGGAATCCGCTGTCGTGGTTCGGCACCCCGCGCAACCAGCTGCTGGCCACCATCCTGCCCGGCGACGACAGCGGCAGCGTGACGCTGATCTGCGAGCCGGAAGCGCCGGCCTGGAGCGACTGGTTCCTGGTCGACGACGGCAGCAATTTCGAGAACGCCGAAGCGATCAGCCGTGCCGTCAGCCGGCGGGTGTCGACGCTGCGCCGCACCGAGAAGGCCGCCGTCGAACAGACCGTGACCGAGAAGGAGCTCACGGTGGCCAAGCTGTCGCTGTTGCATGCGCAGGTCGAGCCGCACTTCCTCTACAACACCCTGGCAAGCGCGCAGCTGCTGGCCGGCAGCGATCCGCCGCGCGCCGAAGCGATGCTCGGCCACCTGATCCAGTACCTGCGGCATTCGCTGCCACGCACCGGCGACGAACTGTCGACGCTGGGGATCGAACTCGAACGCGCGATCGCCTACCTCGAAATCCTGAAGATCCGCATGGGCACGCGGCTGTCGGTACAGGTCGACATCCCGGAAACCCTGCGCGCCACGCCGCTGCCGCCGATGATGCTGCAGACGCTGGTGGAGAATGCGATCAAGCACGGCCTGGAGCCGCGCACCGCCGGCGGCACGGTCTGGATCCGCGCCCGCCGCAACGACGACGAGGTCGCGATCACCGTCGCCGACGATGGCGATGGATTCAACACCAGCACCAGCGGCACCGGCATCGGCCTGAAGAACGTGCGCGAGCGCCTGCGCCTGCGCTACGACGGGCGTGCGGCGTTGGCGGTGGTGGCCAACTTCCCCGCCGGCGTGGCGGCGACGATCACGGTGCCGGTCGACGACTCGACCGGGGTGCGCCATGGCTGAGCCGGTCCGCACCTGCGTCGTCGCCGAGGACGAGGCGCTGCTGCGCCAGGCGCTGCTCGAGCAGCTGGCACTTGCCTGGCCGCAATTGCAGGTGGTCGCGGCCTGCGAGGATGGCGCCAGCGCACTGGAAGCCATCGCCAGCCATGCGCCCGATGTCGCCTTCCTCGACATCCGCATGCCGGGCCTGAGCGGGCTGGATGTCGCCGCGGCCGCGGTCGAAGTCAGTCCGCGCACGCAGGTCGTCTTCGTCACCGCCTACGACCAGTACGCGATCGACGCGTTCGAGCGCGGCGCGATCGACTACCTGCTCAAGCCGATCCGGGCCGAGCGGCTGGCCGCCACCGTGCAGCGCCTGCAATCGCGCGTCGACGCGCCGGATGCGCAGGCGCTGGCGTCGCTGCTCGAGCGCCTGGGCCGGCAGCTGCCGCGCGACACCGCCGTCGAGCCGCTGACCTGGCTGACCGCCAGCGCCGGTCGTGAGACCCGGCTGGTGCTGGTGGACGACGTGATCTATTTCCAGGCCGACAACAAGTACACCACCGTGGTCACCGCCGACGGCGAAGCCCTGCTGCGCACGCCGATCCGCGAGCTGCTCGCGCGACTGGATCCGGCGAGCTTCAGGCAGATCCACCGCTCGACCATCGTCAACCTCAAGGCGATCGCCGGCATCGTGCGCGACGACAGCGGCCGCGGCACCGTGCGACTGAAATCGCGTCCCGAAACGCTGCCAGTCAGCGCCCCCTACATGGCGCTGTTCCGCCACATGTGAGGCCCGGGCCAGGCGCTTGCCGCGCCCGGCACCGTCCCGCACCGCTGCGCATCCGCCGGCGCCTTCGCGCCGCCATTGGAAGGTGAATCCGTGAAGACAGTCATTGCCATCATCGCCTACACCCTGTCGCTGTTCGGCATCGACATCGGCAGCCATGTCCGCATCGATCGCGTGCAGGACAACGGCGCCGACGTGCTCTACAGCCAGGTCGTCAGCCGGCCGGGGAGCACGCGCTTCCAGTGCCTGCGCAGCACCAGCGGCCAGTGCTACTACACCGTGTACCCGCAGCAGTGCACGACGGTGCCCGGCACCGGCGCGGTCGAGTGCGACACGCGCCCGGTCGAACGCTTCGCGCTGGCCCGCGGCGACAGCCGGCAGATGGCGCCAATCCCGGCGCTGCGCATGTGCGTGAGCGCGCAGGCCGGGCGCGCGGGCGCCGATTGCGAGTGAGTCCAGCGCCGATGCGCGTGGCGGTTCGGACCGGCCGCGCGTGCGCGCGCGCCGGCCGTCACGGACGCAGGCGCGGCCCGTTCCGCCCGGTGGCTGGCGGGCGCCGCTAGGCTGGCGACAGCGTCTCCACGTGCGCCCGCAATGCCGCCAGCGCCGCCTGCAGGCGCGCCTGCAATTCGTCGACCGGTGCCCAGGTCGCCGCGCTTCCCGCCGACTCCAGTGCGCTGGCGACTTCGGCCATCGTCACCGCACCGACCAGGCGCGCGGCGCCTTTGATGCGGTGGGCATGCCGGGTCAGCGCGGGCAGGTCGCGCGCGACGATGGCGGCCGCGACCGCGGCGGCGTCCTCGACCACGCTGGCGAAGAAATCATCCAGCACCATGCGCACCGTCGCCGGATCGGAACCGACGGCCGCAGCCAGCACGGCCGGGTCCAGGATCATCGCCGGATCCGCCGCCGGCGCCGCCGTGGTCGCGTCCGGGCCCGATGACGCATCCGCGCGCACAGTGTGCGGCAGCCAGCGTTGCAGGGTGGCGGCCAGCATCGCCACGCCGACGGGCTTGGCGAGGTAGTCGTCCATGCCCGCCTCCTGGCAACGCTCGGCTTCGCCTTTCAACGCCGATGCCGTCAGCGCGACGATCGGAATCCGTGCCGCCCCCGCGCGCGCCTCTTCCGCGCGGATCGTGCGCGCCAGCGTGTAACCGTCCATCACCGGCATGTGCACGTCGGACAACACCAGCGCGAAGCGCCCGCTGCGCCATTGCTCCAGCGCCTGCTGGCCGTCGGCGACCGGCACCGCGGCATATCCGGCCAGCGCCAGTTGCCGCGCGATCACCATGCGGTTGGTCGGATGGTCGTCCACCAGCAGCACCAGGCTGCGCGCGCGCTCGGCATCGGCCAGCGACGGCGCGGGTTGCGCGGCGAATCCACCGTCGCTGGCGCGCGGCATCTCCGCCTCCAGTTCCCCGGCGGGGACCCGCATCAGGGTCAGCAGCAGCTCCAGCGTGGTGCCGTTGCCGGGCGTGGAGGTGAGCGTCACCCGCCCGCCCATCAATTCGGCCAGCCGGCGGCTGATCGCCAAGCCCAGGCCGGTCCCGCCGTAGCTGCGCGTGGTGTCGTTGTCGGCCTGGGCGAACGGCTGGAACAGCCGCAACTGCTGGTCGGCGCTGATGCCGATCCCGCTGTCGCGGACGCGTACGCACAGGCGATCGGAATCGTCGGCCGCGCCCTGCCATTCCAGCACCACGTCCACGCCGCCGTCGTCGGTGAACTTGATCGCATTGGAGAGGAAGTTGTTGACGATCTGGCGCAGGCGCTGCGGGTCGACGCGGTAGGCCGGCGCGACCCGCGCATCGACCTCGCACGAGATCGTCAGGCCCTTGCTGGAAGCGGCGCCCGCGAAGCTGGCGACGGCGCGTTCGACGAGCTTGCCCACGTGGGTGGCCACCGGCCGGATCTCGATCCGGTTGGCTTCGATCTTGGAGAAATCCAGGATGTCGCCCAGCACGTCGAGCAGGGCCTGGGTCGAGGACTCCATGATCGTCAGCGCGTTGCGTTGGTCGGCGTCGAGCGCGCTCAGCGCCAGGACTTCGACCATGCCGGTGATGCCGATCATCGGCGTGCGGATCTCATGGCTCATCGCGGCCAGGAACGCGCTCTTGGCCAGGTTGGCTTCGCGCGCGCGCGCTTCGCTGGCGCGCAGGTCCTGCTCCAGGCGCTTCTGCACGCTCATGTCGTTGGCGATCGCGATCAGGCCGGCCGGCCGGCCGTTGCCGTCGTCCACGTGCGCCATCGACAGCAGCACCGGGACCCGATGGCCATCCTTGTGCACCATGTCGATCGATTGCGGCGGTTGTCGCAGTTCCGCGAACAGGTACAGCGCGCGCCAGTCGCCTTCCACCTCGTGGCCGAGCACGTCCCTGATCAGCGCCAGGGAGTAGCGCGTCTGCTCCGGATCGATCAGGAACGGCGATGAATCCTCATGCCGCGGGGCCTCCTCGCGCGAACGCACGACCCGGCCGAGGATCTCGTCGGCACGCCAGCCGAGCAGCTGCTCGGCGAAGCGGTTGAAGACGATCCAGCGTCCGCGGCCGTCGAGCACCAGGACCGCGGCCTGCGCGGCATCGAGCAGGGAGCGCTGGAAGGCATCGCGGCGCGCCAGTTCCCCGGTGCGTTCGGCCGCGGCGGCCTCGAACTCGCGTCGCAGGGCGATTTCGCCCGCGAGCCGGCGGTTGCTGCGCACCAGCCAGCCAAGCAGCAATGCGAGCAGCAGCAAGCCGAGCACGACGCGCGCGAGGTAGGGCCGCAACACCTGCTGCATTGGCAGCGTCTCATGCAGCCAGCGGTCCTCCAGTTGCCGGCGCTCGGATTCGGTCACCGCCTGCAGGCCCTTGGACAGCACCGCCTGCAGCATCGCGCGGTCGCTGGCGGCGGCCGCCGCGGCGGGGCCGGCGTCGTTGCCACCGGCGGCGGAACCGCGCGCCCCGGCCGGCAGCCGGGTCACGGCCATGTAGTAGTCGGTGCCCGGTAGCGCGGATACGTCGCGCACGCGCAGGTTGGCGAACCCCTGCTGCGCGCTGATGTAATTGATCAGGCCGATGTTGTCGAGGTAACCGTCGGCCTTGCCCTGCGACACCAGCCGCAATGCGTCGACCGCGGTGTCGACTTCGACGTACAGCGCCCCGGGGTATTTCTGCCGCAGCATCGGGTTGACCGCGAAGTCGCGCGCGATGGCGATCACCTTGCCGCGCGTGTGGGCATCGTTGATCGGTGCCGGGTCGGCGATGCGCACCGCCCAGCCCAGGCCGTGGTGGAGGTAGGGCGGCGGCACGAAGCGCAGGAAGCGCTCGCGTTCGGGCGTGCGCCACAGGCAGGTGAGCACGTCGACCTGGCCGCTGTGCGCCTGCCGCAACAGGCCTTCCCAGGGCAATCCCTTGGCGAAGCGGTAGCGCAGCCCGACCTTGCCGGCCGCCAGCCGGAACAACTCGTTGGAATAGCCGGCCGCGTGGCCGTCGTCATCGGTGTAGGAGAACGGCGCGTAATCCGATTGCACGCCCACCACCACCGGCGGTGCGTCGCGGACCCAGGCCTGCTCGGCGGCAGTGAGCGCCGCTTGCGCATGGGCGGGAAGCGTCCCGCAGAGCCAGAGCAGCGCAGCGGTGGCATGGCTGCGCCAGCGCGGACCGCGCGATCCCATCAGGGCCGGCGCCAGCGGGCAATGACCTCCGCCAGCTCCCCGCCGGGAACCGCGCGGGAGATCAGGAATCCCTGGGCGGCATCGCAGCCCAGCTCGGACAGCATCTGCCACTCCTCGACGCTTTCCACGCCTTCGGCCACGACCCCGAGCTCGAGCTTGCGTGCGAGCACCAGGCTGGCTTCGATGACCGCGCGCTTGCGTGGATGGCGCGGCGCGCCGGAGACGAAGCCGCGATCGATCTTGAGTTCGGTGAACGGCACTTCGGACAACTGCGCCAGCGAGGAGTAGCCGGTGCCAAAGTCGTCGATCGACAACCCGAAGCCCTTCAGGCGCAACCGCGCCAGCACGGACAGGCCGCGATCGGCCATCAACGCGCTCTCGGTGATCTCGAACATGATCGCGCCGGGCTCGACCCCGTGCGCCTTGACCAGCGCCTGGAAATGATCGGCGACGGCCGGGTCCACCAGCGTGGCGTGCGAGACGTTGACGGCGACCTGCAGCCGCAGGTCCGCCTGGTCCCATCGGCGCTTCCAGCCGCAGGCCTGGACCAGCATGGCATCGGTGAGTTCGCGCCCGAGCCCGGCGCGTTCGAGCAGCGGCACGAACTGCATCGGCCGCACGACCTGGCCGTCGCGCTTCCACCGTGCCAGCGCCTCGACCGCGAGCACGCGCCCGTTGAGCAGTTCCACCTGCGGCTGGAACCAGGGCTCGATGCGGCCTTCGGCCAGTGCGGTGCGCACCTCGTCGAACTCGATGTCGAGCGCTTCCTCCTCGATGATCTCCTGTCGCTGTTCGGCATAGGAAGCCAGTGTGGCTTCGAGCTTGTCGATGGTCACCGGTTTTTCGACGCTGCCCAGCACGTGCAACCCATAGTCGCGCGCCACCGTCTGCACCGAATTGATCAGCGCCGGTTCCATCGCGCTGACCAGCGCGATCGCACGCGCAAGGTGGCGTCCGGCGACATGGCCGATGAACTCGATGCCATCCATGCCCGGCATGTCGAGGTCCACCAGCACCAGGTCCGGCGGTGACGGCAGGGTTTCGAGCAGCGCGAGCGCGGACGCGCCGTCGGACGCTTCGTCCACCCGCGCCACGCCGAGCTCGGCAAGCATGCGCAATGCCATGCGGCGCTGGAACCCGTGGTCTTCCAGTACAAGGACGTGCAAGGCGAATGTTTCCACCGCTTCCCCCGAAGCCGATGCCGCGGCGGCCAGACTACTCCACCGCCGGCGGCCCGGACGAAACCCGGCACCGGCCTGCGGGCATGGCCTGGCGAGCATCCGCCCGGCGCGCCGGAGGCAACGCTGCCGGCGTATGCTCCGGCGATCGCGGACCGGAGGACAGCGGATGCGGATCAAGCTGCGATTGGCGGCGATCGCCTTGCTGGCGCCCTGCGTGGGAGCCTGCGATTCCGCCGCGCATGCCGATCGCGCCGCCACGCCAGTGGCGCTTGCGCCTGCGCTGCCGGGCGCGCACGCCGGGGCGGGACCGCTCGCCACGTCCGCCGCCGATGCCGGCCTGGCGATCGCCATCGCCCGCGAATCGGGGGCGCGCGCCCC
>NZ_JAANOY010000005.1 GCF_011320095.1 Cognatiluteimonas telluris
CGCTGCCGCCAGCGTGCGCCGAGCCGCCGGCGGCGACGCGCCGGCGCGTGTCCGCGCGCGCATCGGCGCGACTGAGCGTGGCCCGGTCGCGGGCGACGACGTCGAAGCGGCCTTCGGCGGCCGGCTGCAGCACCTCGGCCATGCGGTTGAGCGACAGCGCCGACAGCGCGCCGATGTCCAGGCCTGCGAAGGTCACCGACAGCGCCTCGCGCTTGAGCCGCTTGCCATCGCATACCGGGCAGGTGCTGCCGACCATGTAACGGGCGACGCGTTTTTTCATCAGCGCGCTCTGGGTGGTCGCAAACGTGTGCAGCACGTAGCGGCGCGCGCCCATGAAGGTGCCCATGTAGGCGGGTTCTTCCTTGCGCCGCACGGCCGCGCGCGTCTGCGCCGGGGTGAAGCCGGGATACACCGGCACCGTCGGCTGCTCCTCGGTGAACAGGATCCAGTCGCGCACCTTCTTCGGCAGCGTGCGCCAGGGGCTGTCGACGTCGTAACCGAGCGTCACCAGGATGTCGCGCAGGTTCTGTCCATGCCAGGCCGGCGGCCACGCCGCGATCGCGCGTTCGCGGATCGACAGCGACGGGTCCGGCACCATCGACGCCTCGGTGACTTCGTACACATGGCCCAGGCCATGGCAGTGCGGGCAGGCGCCCTGCGCGGTGTTGGGCGAGAAGTCCTCCGCGTACAGCATCGGTTGTTTCGGCGGATAACTGCCGGCGCGCGAATACAGCATCCGCACCAGGCTCGACAAGGTCGTCACGCTGCCGACCGACGAACGCACGCTGGGCGTGCCACGCTGCTGCTGCAAGGCGACCGCCGGCGGCAGCCCTTCGATCGAATCCACGTCGGGCACGCCGACGTGGTCGATCAGCCGGCGCGCATACGGCGCCACGGATTCGAAATAGCGCCGCTGCGCTTCGGCGTACAGGGTGCCGAACGCCAGCGACGACTTGCCCGATCCGGACACGCCGGAGAACACCACCAGCGCATCGCGCGGGATGTCGACGTCGACATCCTTGAGGTTGTGCTCACGGGCGCCGCGCACGCGCACGTAGCGCTCCAGTGGATGCGCGCTGTCGGCGAGCGCGGACTTGGGCATGCGTTTCAAGCGGTCTGGACCCGGAAGCGGAGACAGTGGTGTAGCCAGGGCGGCCGGCACGGCCGGTGAAGGTTGCGCGGCGCGGCCCGCCGCACCTCAGGGAACGCCCGGCGGTCCCTTGAGTTCGACGAGGTTGCCTTCGGGATCGAACAGGTATTGCGAAGGCCCTTCGCCCTCGGCGCCATAGCGCGAACCGAACTCCCCCAGCCGCACGCCATGGGCCACCAGGTGCGCGGCCAGCCCATCGCGGTCGAATGGCGCGATGCGCAGGCAGAAGTGATCCATGTTGCGTCCCTCGGCGCCTGGCGCCGCGCCGCCGGCGCGCCCGAGCGGGCCATCGACCGCGACCAGGTCGATCAGCGACGTGCCGGCGCGCAGCTGCAGCAGTCCGATCGGCTCCTGCCGCCGCTCGACCGTGCAGCCGAGGACCGTGCAGTAGAACGCCTGCATCGCGTCGACATCGCCCACGCGCAGGACGACGTGGTCGATGCCGTGAAGCGCAAACGGTGGCATGGCAGGGGACCTCCGGGACCATGCGCATCGTAGCGGGCCCGGCGCGGCGGTGGCGCCCTGGTCGCCGCACGGCCGCCTTCGGCCCACGCCCCCCGGGCGCCACTGGCCCCACCGCCCGTCGATGCATTAGGCTCGGGTGCGCGCCGCACCTGCCAACGGGCACGTGATACGCGCGACGGGGGATATCGATCACCGATGGATGCATTGACTGCGGCGGTCGCGCTCGTCATCGCGCAGTCGTGCATCGCGCTGGTGATGACGGGCGCCCATTTCGCCACCCGCCCGGAGCGCTGCACGGCATACTGGGCCCTGTCGACGATCCTCGTCGCCGCCGGCGTGCTGCTGGTGGTGCTGGGCAACAGCACCGGGCATGCCGCGCTGCCATGGCTGGGCAACAGCTGCCTGGTGGCCGGTGCAATCCTGCAGCTTTGGGGCATCCAGGTGTTCTACGGCGCGCGCCGCGGCGTGTCTGGCTGGGTGATCGGCGGCACGTTCGCCATCGCGCTCACGCTGCTGCACCTGCTCGATGCCTCGATCTACAACCGCATGCTCCTGCTGTCGGCCACGCTGATGCTGTTGCTGCTGCTGAGCTGTCGCGCCCTGCTGATGGGCATCGGCTCGCGCTGGAGCTTCGGCAGCGTGCTCACGCTGGGCGCCCTCGCGCTGCTCATGCTCAACAACCTGGTCCGCATCGGGGCATCCATCGCGCTGGCACCCGACTTCCTGCCGATGACCCGGTCGCCGGGCGTGGTCTCGATCCTCTACCTGGTCCCGCTCGGCGGGATCTTCCTGTACACGACCGGCTTGTTGTTGCTGTACTTCGAGCGCCTGGTCGAGCGCAAGAACCACCTCGCCATGCACGACGACCTGACCGGCCTGCTGAACCGACGCGCGATCGTCGCTGGCGGGCATCGCGAGGTCGAGGTCGCGATCCGCAATCGCAAGCCGCTGACCGTGGCTTTCGTCGACATCGACTTCTTCAAGCAGGTCAATGACAACCTCGGCCACGAGGCCGGCGACCGCGTGCTCGCCGACGTGGCGCGACGACTCGAGGAAGTCTGCCGCACGGTCGACCTGGTCGGCCGCCAGGGCGGCGAGGAGTTCTGCCTGGTGTTCCCGGGCGCCGGCGCCGACTGCGCGCCGATCCTGGGCGAGCGGCTGCTGACCGCGATCCGCGATCGGCCGTTCGAAGGCAAGCGCCAGCTCACGATAAGCGTCGGTTTCGCCTCGCTTTCCGCCACTACCGGCGAACGCTCGTGGGCGAACCTCGTCCATGGCGCCGATCTCGCGCTTTACCAGGCCAAGCAGCTCGGGCGCGATCGCTTCTGCCTTGCTGCCCAGGCCGAGGGCGCGGATGGATGCGACGGCGCAACCCCGCCCGCACGCCCGCCGACCTCCGCGCGCTGAGCCGGCGCACTGGCCCGCTGCGGGTCGCGCCCGCTCAGCGTCGCGCCATGCAGTGTTCGAAGCGCGCTTCGACCCGGCCGGTGTACCACGCGGTCGACAGCTTCCGGCTGAGCTTGGGCCCATGCAGGGTGATGTCGGGGATGCGTGCACGCGCCAGTGGGCCATGCGCCCGTGCTTCGGCCAATGCAAAGACGCTGCGATAAAGGTCGGTGTCCTCGAAGCCGATGCGGTCGCTCGCCTGCAGGTCGTGGCGGATCACCGCATCATCCATGCCCAGCACCGGCCCCAGTCGGCGCAGCGCGGCTTCGGTCGCGCCGGGCGCGTCGATGGGCGCGCGCGGACGCACCAGGTCGCCATCCAGCGCCAGCGTGGTTCGGTCCGCGATCGCGACCGCGCGCTGGAACGCGGCATTGCGGCTGGCGTACCAGCCGGCATTGAAATCGGCGAAGCGATAGCGCATGCGGTTGTAATGGGTCGGATAGCCCAGCAGGTGCGCGATGCCGAAATACAGGCCGCCGCGACGGGTGAACACTTCCTGCCGGATCGAGCCTGCGACCGGATACGGATACCCGCGCGCGTGGGCCTGTGCGAAGGCGATGCCCACCTGCATCGGCCCGGCGGTATGCACCGGGTTCAAGCCGGCGAGCAGGTGCCGGCCCAGCGGGACGCGGTCGATCATCTCCTCGAACAGCGCGCTCAGGTCCTTCTCGGTACGGACCCGTTGCAGGTGTTCGGCATACGTCCTGCCATCGGGCGCGTGCACGCGCAGCGCGGCGTCGACCACGAAGGCGGGCACGTGCAGCGACGCCGCGCGCCGTTCGATCTCCGCACGCGCGATGCGCGGGAGGCCGGGCACGGGCGGATCGGCGCGATAGGTGGATTCCTGCTCGATCACCGCAAGCACGGCACAGACATGCGCGATGGTCGGATCGATCCGCTGGGTCGCGAAGGCTGCCTGGATGTCCCGTGCCCAGCCGGCACGGTCGGCGACGGTCGCCGGGATCCTGCGCGCGACCCGCGCACGCACCTCGGCCGGCGTCGGCCCATGCTGCGGATGGCAACCGAACACCGAGGCCAGCAGCAGGCCCACCAGCAGGTGGCGATGCGGCTTCATCCGGCGTGGCGCCCGCGTGCAGGCGCCATCGCCATCGCGGGAACCGTCACCGCGGGCCTGCGTCCGCGGCACCGTCCGTGGCCGCCGCGATCCGGCGCAGTGCCTGCTCGAAGACCTCGACCGGCTGGCCGCCGGAGATCAGGTGCTTGCGATCGATGATCACCGCGGGGACGCCCTGGATGCCGTGCTGCAGGAAGAACTGCTCGATCGCGCGCACCTCGTCGGCATGGGTGCCGGACGCGAGGACCGCGCGTGCGCCGTCCGCGGACAGGCCGGCGCCGGCGGCGATGTCGACCAGCGTGGCATGGTCGGAGACATCGCGCCCTTCGGTGAAATAGGCGCGCAGCAGCGCATGCTTGAGTGCGCGCTGGCGGCCTTCGCCTTCGCCTTCGGCCCAGTGCAGCAGCCGATGCGCGTCGAAGGTGTTGTGGATCCGGCGCCGGCGCTGCATGTCGAAGGTGAAGCCCAAGGCAGCCCCGCGCTGGCGGATCGCCTCTTGGTTGGCCGCGACCTGGTCGGCGGACATCCCGTACTTCTGCTGCAGGTGCGCAACCGCATCGTCGCCCCGGAGGCCGAGCTGCGGATTCAATTCGAACGGCTGGAAATGGATCTCCGCCTCGACCTCGCCGCGCGTCCGGTCCAGCGCCTGCTCCAACGCCGCCAGCCCGATCGCGCACCACGGGCACATCACGTCCGACACGAAGTCGATGCGAAGGCGGGTCGGCGTTGGCGCATGTTCGGTCATGTCGGTCCGTCACGGCGGTGGGCGGACTTCGACTCCGATCGCAGTCCCGCGGCCGCCACGCGGTCGGGGTCGCGGCGGGCTGCAAGCATAGGCCACCCGTGGGTTGCGCGGCGTCGATCCACCGGCTGCCGCCGTCGGCTTGCACGCCGCCGCAGCTGGCCTGGCTGGCGCTGTCCACCGGTGCCTCGGTGCTCCGCGGCCTGGCGCCGTCGCCGTGGATCCTGGTGGCCGCCCGCGCGGCGCAGGGGGCCAGGGCGGCGGTGCTCATGGCACTGACCCTGGCATTCGTCGGCGCCCCCGGGGCGCACGGGACCGGACGGCTGGCCGCCGGCGGCAGCACCATCGCGATAGCCAGGCCGCTCGCGATCGCGCGCCGCGTGCAGGCGACCTGCCCGGTCGCCACCGTGCTCGATGCTGGGGGCGCTCATGCTCGCGTTCGCCGCCAGGGATCCACGTCCATGCCTGCTGCCGGCGCCGTCATGATGACCCGCGCGCGGATATCGCGTTGACGCCTTCGCCCGGGCGAAGCCATGACCTGGCGCATGCCTGCCGCGCCCGCCCGCCCGCCGGCCGAGCCACGGCCGCGGCCGATCGGCCAGAAAACGCATGCGGGCGCCCGTCTGGCATCATCGGCGGATTCCTTCCGACCAGGAGAGCGCCATGGCGATCCGTCCCCGTTGGCTGTTGATGCTGTCGTTGCTGGCCTGCGTCGCCTGCAAACCGAACCAGCCCGAAGCCGTCGCAACCACGCCTGCCGGACAACCCGCCGTCGCCGCGCCATCCGGCGACACCCCCCGTGCCACGCCGGACAGCGGTTTCGTGCTGACCATGGACAAGGTCGATGCGTATTACGCGACCATCGCCAAGCTCTCCACGATGGCTGGCAGCGACGACGACGCCGACGATGTCACCGCCATGGACGCCGATGAGAGCGTCGACCAGTACATCGCCCGCATCCAGGCCGATCCGAAGGCCGCCGCGCTGATCACGTCGGCCGGCATGTCGGTCAGCGATTACGCGCATACCAACGAAGCGATGCTCGCCGGAACCATGACCGCGGGCGCGCTGGAGTCGGGCGCCCTGAAGAAGATCCCCGACGGCGTCAACCCGCAGTACGTCGAGTTCGTCCAGGCCCACAAGGCCCAGCTCGCCGCGAAAATCGCCGCATTGCAGAAGCAGTTCGGCGGATAGAGCGTGGGCAACGCCGGGGAGCAGCGGTGGCGCCTTTCGCTGCGCCGCCTTCCCGGTGACACGTCCGGCGCCAGACCCGCGCGTAACGAGATCGCCCGGACAATGGGGCGAGCCGCCCTCGCCGCCCACCCAGGAGCCACCGATGCCGACCCATGCCTACGGCGCCAACGCCGCCGACCAGGCCCTGCAGGCGATGCAGATCGAGCGCCGGACGCCGGGTCCGCACGATGTGCAGATCGACATCGCGTTCTGCGGCGTCTGCCACTCGGACCTGCACACGGTGCGCTCGGAATGGGGCGGCACCAGGTACCCCTGCGTGCCGGGCCATGAAATCGTCGGCCATGTCAGCGCGGTCGGCTCCGATGTCACCGGCTTCCGCATCGGCGACACCGTCGGCGTCGGCTGCATGGTCGACAGCTGCCAGCACTGCAGCGCCTGCGCCGAGGGCCTCGAGCAGTACTGCCAGAACGGCTTCGTCGGCACCTACAACGGCAAGACCGCCGATCCGCCGGGGCACACGCTCGGCGGCTATTCGCAACGGATCGTCGTCGACGACAGGTTCGTGCTGAAGATCCATCATCCCGAAGACCAGCTCGCGGCGGTGGCGCCATTGCTGTGCGCCGGCATCACCACGTATTCGCCGCTGCGGCACTGGAACATCGGACCGGGCAAGAAGGTGGGCATCGTCGGCATCGGCGGGCTCGGCCACATGGGCATCAAGCTGGCGCATGCAATGGGTGCGCACGTGGTTGCGTTCACGACCTCGCAGGGCAAGCGCCAGGACGCGCGCGACCTCGGCGCCGACGAGGTCGTCGTCTCGCGCATCCCGGCCGAGATGCATGCCCACGGGGGCAGCTTCGATTTCATCCTCAACACCGTCGCCGCGCCGCACGACCTGGACGCCTTCACCGCCCTGCTCAAGCGCGACGGCACCATGTGCCTGGTGGGGGTGCCGGCCAGCCCGCATCCCAGTCCCAACATCGGCCAGCTCATCTTCGGCCGCCGCTCGATCGCCGGCTCGCTGATCGGCGGCATCGCCGAAACCCAGGAGATGCTCGACTTCTGCGCAGGACACGGCATCGTGTCGGACATCGAGATGATCCCGGTGCAGCACATCGACCAGGCCTACGAGCGCATGCTGCGCAGCGACGTGAAGTACCGCTTCGTGATCGACAGCGCGTCGCTGGCCTGAGCGCGGCGCGACCAGCCTGCGGAAACCCGCACAACGAACATCTTCGGGAAGCTGTCCGCGGCCGCGCCGGCCCGCCGTTCCATCCGACGGACACAGGAGCCGTGCATGTCGAGCCAGTCCGAACCCATCGTCTCGATCCGCAACGTCGGCAAGACCTACGCCTCCGGCTTCCAGGCGCTCAAGGACGTCAGCCTGGACATCCGTCGCGGCGAAATCTTCGCGCTGCTCGGGCCCAACGGCGCCGGCAAGACCACCCTGATCAACATTGTCTGCGGGATCGTGAATGCGAGTTCCGGCACCGTCGTGGCCGACGGCCACGACATCGTCCGCGAGTCGCGGGCGGCGCGCAGCAAGATCGGGCTGGTGCCGCAGGAGCTGTCGACCGATGCCTTCGAAAGCGTGTGGGCGACGGTGCGTTTCAGCCGCGGCCTGTTCGGGCGGCCCCCGGATCCGGCGCACCTGGAAAAGGTCCTGCGTGCGCTCTCGCTGTGGGACAAGCGCGACAGTCGGATCATGGCCCTGTCCGGCGGCATGAAGCGCCGCGTGCTGATCGCCAAGGCGCTGGCGCACGAGCCCCGGATCCTGTTCCTCGACGAGCCGACGGCCGGCGTCGACGTCGAGCTGCGGCGCGACATGTGGCAGATGGTGCGCGAGCTGCGCGACGGCGGCGTCACCATCATCCTGACCACGCATTACATCGAAGAGGCCGAGGAGATGGCCGATCGCATCGGCGTCATCCGCAAGGGCGAACTGGTCGTGGTCGAGGACAAGCACGTGTTGATGCGCAAGCTCGGCAAGAAGCAATTGACCCTGCAGCTGCAGGCCCCGCTCGAGCGTATTCCCGAAGCGCTGGCCGGTGAACCGCTGGCGCTGGCCGACGACGGCCACGCGCTGGTCTATACCTTCAATACCCAGTCCGATCGCACCGGCATCGCCGCCCTGCTGCGACGACTGGCCGAGCACGGCATCGACTTCAAGGACCTGCACTCGAGCGAGAGTTCGCTGGAGGACATCTTCGTCAGCCTGGTGCATTCCGATGCGCCGGCTCCCGCCCAGGTGCGCGCATGAACGTCCCAGCCTTCAACATCCATGGCATCGGCGCGATCTACCGCTTCGAGATGGCGCGTACCTTCCGCACCCTCACCCAGAGCATCGCCTCGCCGGTGCTGTCGACGTCGCTGTACTTCGTGGTGTTCGGCGCGGCGATCGGTTCGCGCATGGGCCAGGTCGACGGCGTGAGCTACGGCGCCTTCATCATCCCCGGCCTGCTGATGCTATCGCTGCTCAACGAGAGTATCTCCAACGCGTCCTTCGGCATCTACATGCCCAAGTGGGCCGGCACCATCTACGAGCTGCTGTCCGCGCCGGTGTCGCCGCTGGAGGTCGTCATCGGCTACGTCGGGGCCGCGGCCACCAAGTCGGTGCTGCTGGGCGCGCTGATCCTGGTCACCGCGCGGCTGTTCGTGCCGTACCACATCGCGCATCCGGTGTGGATGCTGTGCTTCCTGTTGCTGACCGCGGTGAGCTTCAGCCTGTTCGGTTTCATCATCGGCCTGTGGGCGGATGACTTCCAGAAGCTGCAGGTGGTGCCGTTGATGGTCGTCACCCCGCTGACCTTCCTCGGCGGCGCGTTCTATTCGATCAGCATGCTGCCGCCGCTGTGGCAGAAGATCACGCTGTTCAACCCGGTCGTGTATCTCATCAGCGGGTTCCGCTGGAGCTTCTACGGCATCTCCGACGTCGATGTCGTGGTCAGCGCCGGGATGACGCTCGGCTTCCTGCTGCTGTGCCTGTTGGCGGTGTGGTGGATCTTCCGGACCGGTTACAAGCTCAAGGCCTGATCCAGGCGACCTTCCGCGGCCCCATGCAGGAACCCTGGCATGGCTGTTCAGGCCGCCACGGGCGGCGGATGACCAACCGATACCCTGACGATGGTCATTTGTCGGCCCCACCGGTCGTCGCTAGTATCACTGCGCACACCTTCGCAATGGCGCCATGCGCCTTGGGAGCGGATGCCAACAATTCGGCTCAACCCGCGCCAGGCTTGCGTTCCCGGTGCGGCGAGGTCGCCATCGGGACCAACCAGAGCAAGGAGTGCTTCAATGAACCGCCCAATTTCCCGCCTCGTGCTGGTGTTCTGCCTGGTCGCGGGCGGCGCCGCGTTGACCACGTTTTCCAGCGCGGCCTCGTCATCGAACGACGCCAGGGTCCTGATCGATGCGCTCGAAGACCGGGGCGTCGCTGCCGTGGCGAAGCTGGTGCATAAGGGAGCCGACATCAATGCCGCCTCCTCAGGCGATGGCACGGTACTGATCGTTGCGGCCAAGCGGGGCGATCTGGCCGCGGTCGAGCAGCTGCTCGCGCTGGGCGCCGACGTCAACATCATCGCTGACAACGACGGCACCGCCTTGATCGCCGCCGCGGGGCGAGGGCACCTGTCCGTGGTCGAACGCCTGGTGGCGGCCGGTGCGAACGTCGATGCGGTCACCCCGCATGACGAAACCGCGCTGATCACAGCGTCGCGCAAGGGCCAACTGGACGTTGTCCGGTTCCTCGTCGGACACAAGGCCAACGTCAACCTGGGCGTCAGCACCTGGACCGGTCAATGGCGCACCCCGCTCAACCAGGCGCGCACGTCGTCCATCAAGGCGTACCTGAGCGCTCACGGCGCAAGCGACACGCGCGGCTGAGTCAATCCGCGGGGCAGGCTGCAGCGGGACGCCGCCCGGCAACGGCTGCGCAAACGAGGAAGCGTCGCACCGCCAGTGCATGGCTGTCTGCCTATTGCAACGCGAATTCCACCTGCTCGTGCTCGAGCTGTCGGGCGTCGACCCAGTACATGCTGCTGCTTGGCGTCTGCGCCGCGCGCAAGGCGAGCGCCGGGGAGAATCCCGCATCCAGGAAGGTGCGTACGTTGGCCCGGTCGTTGCGGCGTTCCACCCACGCACGCAGGGGCCCTGGCAGGTGCACTGCCCATTTGCTGCGATGCAAGCCCAGCCTGGCGCCAGTGGCCAGTTCGCGCCGTTGCGTCGCCGCCCACATCACGGCGCACGCGCTGGCGCAGCGATCCTCGGCGCGCAGCTTGATTCCGCGCGCATTGAGCACGACGGCAAGCTTGCGCGCTTCATGCAACAGCCCGCCGCGGCTGCGCACGATGAGCACGTCGACCTGCGGATGGGTCGCCAGGGCTGCCCGTACCGTGTCGGCGAAACCGGCTTCGATGGAACCGCGCACCAGCAGCGCATGCCCGTCGCGCTCCAGCGTGATCCGCAACGACTCGCCGGCGTTGGCCGTGCCGAGCGCCATTGCAACTGCCAGCACCAGTCCCCACCACCCACGCCACGCCATTATTGCGAACTCCCCCGTGCATCGGGCCAGCACCCAGCGCGCGGCACCGGATCGAACCTTCCCCATGCAGCGACGTTAGCCGCGGCAGGCCGACCGGCGCTGTGACGCCCACCGAGTTGTCGGGTCGTCCCTTGCAGATGAATGCGACACCAGAAACGTCTTCCGTGCGACCACGACCAACACGAAAGTCGAAGTCGCAGGCGGGCCCCGTTGCGCTCAGGCCATCGCCGACGCCTGCTGCCGATGGCGCTCACTCAACCGGCAGCGACACACCCGCCAGGTCGATCACCCATCGGGGTGTCCGGGGCTCTCCGAAGTAGAACGTCTCCGGCCGGCCTTGCGTCCTGGCCCAGCGGAAGATCCAGCTGGTGCCGAGCGCTCCGGTGTAGCGGTCATCGAGCCGATACGCAGGGTCGGACGTCGCCTCGTCGAGGGTGACGAAACGATATCCGCGCGCACGGAAGGCGGCGAGCAGGTCGGTGCAGCTGTCGGCGTTGATCTCGCTGGCGTGGAGCAGGATCACCTGCGGAATCTCACGGCCCACCAGGGCCACCGAATGCCGCTCGTAGAATGCCAGCTCCGACTTCATGTAGAGGATGTAGGCATCGCGCAGGCGCTGCAGTGTCTTCTCCGGCGCCTGTGCGGCGAGGGCGCGCCGATAGGCCAGCGCGAATACCCATTCGGAGCTGTTGAACGTCACTGGCGCGACGCGATAGCCGTGCCCGGCGAGGAAAGCTTCGACATCCGCCTTGTCGGCGAGCGTCGTCCCCGTGCGCAGGTAGGGATGGCGGAACCACCGCGGCGCGAGTCCACGCTTGGCGAGCAGGGGACGCAGGATGCGTTCGCCATCGACGATGCCCGATTCGAATGCCGCCACGCCCACGGCGTTCAGGTCGCTGTGCCAGCGCGTGTGGTTGCCCAGCTCGAACCCGGCATCGAGCCAGTCCTCCAGCATCCGCACCCGCTGTGGCTGCAACTCGTTCCCCGAGTACAGCAGGCCTTCGTTGACGAAGCCGATCACCGGCACGCCGGCCTGCTTGAGCGAGGCGACCAGGCGCGCCTGCTCCGCGCCCATGCCAGCCGGCGGCGCGTCGCGCAACATCACCCAGGGCAGGTCGTCGAAGGTGATGGCGATGCGGCGATCGACCGTCGTGGTCGATGGCGCGGCAACGCTCGCGACGACGCCCGGCGCATCGCCGGCGGCGCCACGCAGGGGACACATCACCAGCGCAGCCAGCACCAGGCCGGCAAGCCTGCGCGTGATCGGGCCATTGCAGGAGGTCATCGTTGGCGCCTGGGCCGGTGAACCGGCTTCGAGTGAAGACGAATCAAAGGGCAAACCTGCTCGAAACGCAACACGCCCGGTCCGCTCCAAGCATCACCAGTGACTGTGCGCCTGGCCGGTGCTCCGACATCGGGTTAACAGGTCCACGCCCAGAGTGCCCTTCCGCCACTTGGGTGACGCATCAAGGAGCCGCGACGTGAGCACTTACCAGGTCGGATATTTCATCGGAAGCCTGTCTTCCACGTCGATCAACCGCCTGCTTTGCAAGGCGCTGATCAAGCTTGCCCCCAGGGAGCTGGCGTTCACCGAGATCGCCTTCGCCGACCTGCCGCTGTACCGGCCGGAATTCGACGCCGACTATCCGCCGCCGGCGCGCAGGTTCAAGGAAGCGATCGCAGCCGTGGATGCGGTGTTGTTCGTGACGCCGGAATACAACCGGTCGATCCCGGGCGGACTGAAGAACGCGATCGACTTCGCCAGCCGTCCGTATGGCAGCAACTCGTTCACGCGCAAGCCTTCGGCGGTGATCGGCGCCTCGCCCGGCGCGATCGGCACGGCCATTGCCCAGCAGCACCTGCGCAGCCTGCTGGGCTACTGCAACTCGCCGCAGATGAATTCCCCGGAGGCGTACATCCAGTTCAAGCCGGGGATGATCACCGGGGACGGCGACGTCACCAATCCCGATACCGAGGCCTTCCTGCGCAACTACATGCGCGAGCTGCACGCCTTCATCGTGCGGGTGATGACGGTGCATCCGCGCGTGGCGTGAGGGGTGCGGTGCGGACGGGCGGAGACGATGTCGCCAGGCTGCGATGCAGGTGTTCGCCGGGGCTGCGCGGGCGCTGCGATCCTGGCGCCGATTCCGGCGCCGTGCACTCAGCGCTGCAATCCGGCAACGATCTCCGACACGCTGAGTCCGAGCTCCAGCTGGACCCGCACGTATTCGCGCTCCTTGCGCGACAGGCTGCGGCCCACGGCGATGCGGACATCCTCCGCATCCAGGATGCGCATGATCCTGGGCAGCGCCGAGCCGATGGCGTCTTGTCCGTAGCCCGCTTCGCGCAATGCGGCGCTGATGAGCGCTTCGACGTCCATGGCCATCCAGATTGACAGTAGTTGCGACGCATCCTAGCCCGGGTCAGCGAAGCGCACCCGGGGCCTGTCTTCCGCCCCGCGCACCGGCACGCCTGCGCTGGCTCGACGCACCCACCTGAGCGGTCGAGTCCACCGCCGAGCCGCAGGCCCCGCTACGCAGCGCGCCGCGGGATCTGCATGCCGCGCTTGACCGCCGGCCGCGCCATGCCCCGGTCCAGCCACGCAACGACGTGGCGGAAGCCGTCGAACGCCACCAGCTCGCGCGCCTCGTAGAACGTCACCAGGTTGTCGACCCAGCCGAGCGTGGCGATGTCGGCGATGGTGTACTCCGCGCCCATGATCCAGTCGCGACCGGCGAGCCGCTCGTCCAGCACGCCGAGCAGGCGCTTCGACTGGTCGACGTAGTGCTGCAGCGGGCGCTTGTCCTCGATCTGCGTGCCGGCGTATTTGTTGAAATACCCGACCTGCCCGAACATCGGGCCGATCGACGCCATCTGGAAGAACACCCACTGGATCGTCTCCCAGCGGCGCGTGGGATCCGACGGCAGGCCGAAGCCGGTCTTCCCGGCGAGGTACAGCAGGATCGCCCCCGATTCGAACAGCGCCAGCGGCCTGCCATCCGGCCCGTCGGGATCGAGGATCGCCGGGATCCTGCCGTTGGGATTGAGCGACAGGAATTCGGGCGTGCGCTGCTCGCCCTTGCGCAGGTCGACGGCATGCGCCTCGTACGGCAGCCCGGACTCCTCCAGCAGGATCGACACCTTCACCCCGTTGGGCGTATCGAGCGAATACAGCTGCAGGCGATCGGGATGTGCTGGCGGCCAGCGCCGCGTGATCGGGAAAGCGGAAAGATCGGTCATGTCGCACCCGTGCGAGCGGAATGCGCAACGTAGTGCGTGGTCCGGAACGGGTCAACGCAGATGCTGGCGTGCTGCCCTGTCGGCCCCGGCTGCGGCCGTTGGCTTGAACCGACCATTCGGGCTGCGCTCCCAACGCGCGACATCAATGCCTGCGCGGGACGTTCTTTCGCCGGACGCCGGCATCGCGTCCAACGGAAGAGCCTGGTACCCGGCAAGCGACACCCGGCTACGGCTCGTGCGCCGTGTGCGGTGCCGTCCAGCGAATCTCCACCACAACGTGGCCGTCGTCCCGCCTGCGGCGCGTTCCAACACTCGCCGGGTGCCCACCCGGCGGCGTGCCACCGGGGATGGCCGCCTGGTGACAACAGGAGCGCACCATGTCCACGTCCAAGACCCTCTCCACCACCCTGACCGCCGTGTTCGCACTAGTGGCAGCCCATGCCGGCATCGCCGCCGACAAGCCCGCGCCGCCGGCCGACGAAGCCAAAGCGACCCGGAACGATCCGCAGCTGATCGCCAGCGCGATGCAGGCCGCGCCCGAGCGGGTGGCGGCCACGGCCACCATCGTCGAGCCGCAGGCCGACGGCAGCATGCGTACCGTCCGCGCCGGCAGCAACGGATTCACATGCATGGCCGACAACCCGACCACGCCCGGCCCCGACCCGATGTGCATGGACGCCGCCGCCGCGCAGTGGGCGGGCGCCTGGATGGGGCACAAGGTCCCGACCACCGGCAAGGTGGGATTGATGTACATGCTGGCCGGCGGTACCGACGCCAGCAACACCGATCCCTACGCGACCGCGCCGACCGGTGGCAACCACTGGATCAAGACCGGCCCGCACGTGATGGTGGTCGGTGCCGACGCCGCCTTCTACGACATGTATCCGAAGGCCGCCGATCCCGACACTGCGGCGCCCTATGTGATGTGGCCCGGCACGCCGTACCAGCACCTGATGATCCCGATCAAATAAGGGGCCTGCGGCGCGCGTCGTCCCGCGCCAAAAGGGACCGCCAGAAGGGGACGGAGTAATCAACGAGTCTTAATTACTTCGGTCCCCTTTGTTCCTTGGTCAAGGATCGCGACGAATGGAGTTAACAAAAGAAACGAGTTCGCCTGTTGAAAACTCTGCTTGGCCAAGACTCTTTCTGTTCCAGCGATCAATGAGCTCACTTTCCTTGCCGTTCGGCTGTCGACCGCCTCCCCTGCCGCCACCTGCGCAGCCGCCCGACGAGAGCGAGATGTCGACATCTGCGGTATTGATCCTGACACGAACACAAACTGGGCCTTCGTGCTTCCGCCCATTGAGCTGAGATGCGATCCACGCCGAATCCGCGTCTTTTAATTCCTTCGTGGCGCTGCCGATCGTGATGGTGCTTTCGCTCATCCCAGTCTCCGTCTAGGTGCCGGCGTATTCCGGCACCTAAGAGCCTCGACTTACTGCGTCGCAACAACTGATACCTGGGTCCAGTCGACGGAGCTGGCCGTATGGCGGTAAGGCGGGTTAAAACCCGCCCTACTAGGGAGAGGAATGTCGGACAAACCGGTGGATCGTCGAACACGGCCAGTCCTGCGTGTGGGCGACATGGCCATGCTTCACCGGATTGAAGTGGATGTAAGCCACATGCGCGGCAAGGTCGTTGTCGTCGCGGATCAGGTGTTCCCAATACCGTCTCTGCCAGATTCCGCGTTCGCCCTTCACCAAGCGGCGCGGGGAGCGCCGCTCGTCGGCAGGCAACGATCGCGAGAACGCTGCCTTAATGGCGCTCCAGCGTGTTGCATTATCGGCATCGCCATCCGGCAGTCGCCATACGCAATGCAGATGGTCCGGCAACACCACCGCCGCGATGACCTCGAACGGCCGGGTCGCGCGCGTCTGCGCGAACGCCACGCGCAGACGGTCCACATGCTCCACCAGCAACCACCGGTTCCGCTCGAGCAGGTTGACCGTAAAGAAATACGTGCCACCAGGCACCCATGCGCGGCGATAGTTCGACATCCACCAAGCATGTCGATCGCAGGAGCGACGCCCAGTCGGTCATCTCCGGCGATCGTTGTCGGAAAACCCCAAGGCCGGCGGGTCGAGACCCGCCCTACGTTCCCATCGTCGTAGAGCGGGTTTTAACCCGCCTTACGCGCGTTGCCGCAAGTCACGGCTCCTCCGCTGCACGCATGCAATGCGAAGAATCCATCCGCGCCATTGCGTGCTGGGGACCTGATCCCGTTCCTATCGATGCACGGTCGACACACCGTAGCCCGGGTAAGCGAAGCGCACCCGGGACCTCACGCCCGCTCCGCGAAGGCCAGCGGCCTTGCCTGGAGGATGCCTTCAGATCGCCACGAAATCCCTGCCCGCCAGCGATGCCACGAAGCCCTCGTGCGCTTCATGCACCGCATTCCAGTGCGGCAGCGCCTTCATCCGGCCGATCCAGCCACGGACATTGGGATAGTCCTTCAACGTGCAGCCCACCAGCTCGCCGAGGGTCACCATCTCGATGCCCACGTAATCGGCCAGGGAGATGCTGTCGCCGCAGAGGAACGCGTTGTCGCGGCCGAGCACGTGCGTGTCGAGCACATCCAGCCAACGCAGCGACTGCCTGCGGCCCCACTCGATGGTTTCGGCGTGGCCCGCGTCGGTCGGGCGCCGGTGGTGCGGGAACAGCTGCGGATAGACCAGCCCGTAGGCGTAGTCCTTGTAATAGTTGCCGTAGAACCAGGCCATCGCCTCGTCCACCCGCGCCCGCGGCTGCAGGTCCGTCGGATACGCACGCGATGCGGTCTTGCCTGCCAGGTAGCGCAGGATCGCGCTGCTCTCGGTCAGCACGAAGCCGCCGTCGTCCAGCACCGGCACCAGCGCGTTGGGATTGATCGCCTTGTATGCGGGTTGGTGGTGCGCCCCGGTCATCAGGTCGACGAGCACGTAGTCCAGCGCAATCCCCTCCTCCGCGGCGAACAGCATCACGATGCGGCTGACGGTGGAGGCCGGGTGGTAGTAGAGCTTCATGGCGGGTGCCTCGGGTGTCAGAGCGGACGGGCGCACGATGGTGCTACTGCGAAGGACGACGAGCAAGCGCGGTCGTGTTCCAAACAGGAGAGACGGGATGGGCCTTGATTACCTCTGCCCATTTATTGGCGCGGCGACCCAAGGACGAAACTGTAGAGAAGTGAACCTGACCCCGTTACTAGTGGACCCCGTTACTAGTGCAGCTGGGCGGCGGGGTGCATGGAGGCGATGCGCAGCGCCTCGTCGAGGCTGCCCGCCTCGACGAGGAACAGGCCGCCGACCACTTCCTTCGACTCGGTAAAAGGCCCATCGGTGACGTGCGTCTTGCCGCCGCGCGGGCGCAGCGTCCGCCAGCCCTCCAGATCGCCAAGCGACGCAGACACCAGCATCTTGCCGGTCGCGCGCATCTTCTCGTCGAGTGCCGGGCATTGGCTCACCAAGGCCTTGACGTCGTCTGGCGCCATCGCGGCGAATTTTTCGGGGGTGAAGTAGGCCAGGCCGACGTATTTCATGGGAGCTCCAGGGTGGGATGCCATGACGACGAAGCAGAGGCCAGGAAATCGACAATTGCAGCGACGGCGCCGGTCAGGTCAGGTCAGGTCAGGTCAGGTCAGGATGCCGCCGAAGCGTCGTTGCGAGCCGAACCCGCGCCGCCGAGCGTTTGCATCAGCAGTGGCCGTAGGATGTGGTGAGCGAAGCGAACCGCATCCATCGCGAGCCGCCAACCGGCATGCGCGAGTGATGCGGTTCGCTTCGCTCACCGCATCCTACGGGCCCTTGACGGATGGAGCGCGGGCGCGATCGACCGGCTCAGGGTGTCGTGACCGCCGTTGGTGGCCGGTATTCGAATCGAATTTCCCGCATGCCCTCGGCGACGACCGGCTCGGCGGGCTCGTTGCCTTCACAACCATCGTACATCCGGTCCTGCAGTGCCATGCCAATCAGCGCGGCAGCCTTGGCTCCGGTTGATGTCGGATCCTTCGCAAGGACGCGATCGGCGAACACATACTCGGTGGTGACACCATCGGTCTGCATCGACATGGAGGAGCCTTCCGGAACCGGCTTGCCTGCCTCCAGCTGCTCGATGGGCAGCGGAGACCAGCACGTCCCGTAACTCGAGATTTCGAGCTTGGGTACCAGCGCCTCGGTGAAGTCTTCCAGCTCCTTCCGAGCTTGCGTGCGCTTGCCGTCTTCGGGGATGTCGTAACGCGCCTTCACCATGTAAAGCCGGTCGAACACCACCACCATGGCCGAACTGCGAGGCGCGCCTTTCACGTCGTAGGCGAGGTCCAACGAATAGGCGTGACGCTTGTTGGCGTCGTCGCCACTGCCCCAAGTGATGTCGTAAGGGCGCAGGTCGCCGATGGCGTCCTTGGCTTCGGAATTCTGTAGATGGGCGTCGATCAGGCCTTGGCGCTCAGTGATTGCCTCCGCGTCCAGGTCCTTGTCGCTCAACGCACCAACCGGATAAAAGTAGGCGTCGATCCATCGGCCGCTCCTGTCGTCGGCGTAACGCACTGAGACTCCGGCCTCCTGGCTGTCGTAGCGATGCTCGTCGGCCGCCTTCCAGTGACCGATGGCGAGCGGATACTGGATGCTGGATCCCTTGATGAAGCCGCCGAGGAAAGGCGACGACGCCTCGGCAGCTGGAGCAGCCGTTCCGGCGACAGCTGTTGCCGAGAGCAACAGGCTCGTCGATGCCGCCAAGCAAACTTTGGCGATTGCGTACCCGATGCGGAAATTTTTGTTCATGGGCAAAGCTTATCGGATCCACGTGAGCGCGATTCAATTCCACCGCAGGCCTGTAGGGTCGGTTTCAACCCGCCTGCCCTTCAGCTCCGTGCACGCGGAAGGCGGGTGAATCCCGCCCCACTTCCGAAGCGATCGCATCATCCACCCTACCAATCGTCCGGCTAGGTGCCGTCGCGCACACCGGTGAAACGACGGATTCAGCCAACTACGGTGGCGAGGCTAGTACAAAAAACCTACCGCCGTTCTACGAACCAAGCATTGGAAGGTTGAGCCCCATCTCCCTCGCACACTTCTTCGCTTCCCCATACCCCGCATCCGCATGCCGCATCACGCCGGTGCCGGGGTCGTTCCACAGCACCCGCGCAATCCGCTTGTCGGCTTCGACGCTGCCATCGCACACGATCACCACGCCCGAGTGTTGCGAGTAGCCCATGCCGACGCCGCCGCCGTGGTGCAGCGACACCCAGGTCGCGCCGCCGGCGACGTTCAACATCGCATTGAGCAGCGGCCAGTCGCTGACGGCATCCGAGCCGTCCTTCATCGATTCGGTTTCGCGGTTGGGTGAGGCGACGGAGCCGGAGTCGAGGTGGTCGCGGCCGATCACGATCGGGGCCTTGAGTTCGCCGTTGCGCACCATCTCGTTGAAGGCCAGGCCAAGCTTGTCGCGCAGGCCCAGGCCCACCCAGCAGATGCGCGCGGGCAGGCCCTGGAAGGCGATGCGTTCGGCGGCCATGTCGAGCCAGCGGTGCAGGTGCTTGTCGTCGGGGATGAGTTCCTTGACCTTGGCATCGGTCTTGGAGATGTCCTCGGGATCGCCGCTGAGCGCGACCCAGCGGAACGGGCCGATGCCGCGGCAGAACAGCGGGCGCACGTAGGCGGGGACGAAGCCGGGGAAGTCGAAGGCGTTCTTCAGGCCTTCGTCGAACGCCATCTGGCGGATGTTGTTGCCGTAGTCGAAGGTGGGGATGCCCTGCTCCTCGAACGCCAGCATCGCTTCGACGTGCACGCGCATCGACTTCTTGGCTTCGTCGCGCACGCGCTCGGGATTGGCTTTTTGTTCGGCGAGCCACTGCTCGACGCTCCAGCCGATCGGCAGGTAGCCGTGCACCGGATCGTGCGCGCTGGTCTGGTCGGTGACGGCGTCGGGTCGCACGCCGCGGCGGACGAGTTCGGGGAGGATTTCGGCGGCGTTGCCAAGCAGCGCGATCGATTTCGCCTGCCCTGCCTGGGTGTACTTGGCGATGCGCGCGAGGGCGTCGTCGAGATCGCTCGCCTGCTCGTCGACGTAACGCGTGCGCAGGCGCATGTCGATGCGCGACTGCTGGCATTCGATGGTGAGGCTGCATGCACCGGCGAGCGATGCGGCCAGCGGCTGCGCGCCACCCATGCCGCCCAGCCCCGCGGTGAGGATCCATTTGCCGGTGAGGTCGCCGTTGTAATGCTGGCGGCCCATCTCGACGAAGGTTTCGTAGGTGCCCTGCACGATGCCCTGCGAGCCGATGTAGATCCACGAGCCGGCCGTCATCTGGCCGTACATCATCAAACCTTTCTTATCTAGCTCGTTGAAGTGTTCCCACGTTGCCCAGTGCGGGACGAGGTTGGAGTTGGCGAGCAGCACGCGCGGTGCGTCGGCGTGCGTGGGGAAAATGCCGACCGGCTTGCCGGACTGGATCAGCAGGGTTTCGTCGTCGCGAAGATTCTTCAGCGATTCGAGGATGGCGTCGAAGCATTCCCAGTCGCGCGCGGCGCGGCCAATGCCGCCGTAGACGACGAGCTCGGCGGGGTTCTCGGCCACGTCCGGGTCGAGGTTGTTCTGGATCATCCGGAACGGGGCTTCGGTGAGCCAGGACTTGCAGCTGAGCTGGGTGCCACGCGGGGCGCGGATGGTGCGGCTTGGGTCTTTGCGAGTCGACATGAGGCGGGTCCCGTGAGCGATCGGGGGATTATCGCATCGGGGGTTTTGGCGGGCCGGGGCGCCAAGCCAGGTAGTGGCACGCCGGGGTGGGGCCTGCTAGCGTCGGCGTCCCCTCGCCGTCCACAGGAGTGCGCCATGAAACGGTTCGCCACGTCCGCCCTGAGTTTCGCCATCGCCGGGCTGTTGATGTCTCCCGCATTCGCCCAGGCCCCCGCCAGCCACGACATGGCGTCGATGCCGGGCATGGAAGGCATGCACGACATGCCCGCGCCGCAGGTGCCCGCCGCGATCGCCGCCGCCGTCGCCGATCCGGGCCGCGCCGAGGACGTGAAGATCGATGCGCGCCGCCATGGCGCCGAGCTGGTCGCTTTTTCCGAAGTGAAGCCGGGCGACACGGTGCTCGAGCTGGTGCCGGGCAGCGGCTACTTCACGCGCATCTTCAGCAAGGTGGTCGGCGACACCGGCCACGTGTACGCCATCGTGCCGACGCCGATGGAGAAGTATTCGGACAAGACCAAGCTGCTGCCGCAGAGCTATCCGAACGTCGAGGTGCTGCTGCAGCCGGCCGACAAGCTGACGACGCCGCAGCCGGTGGATGTCGCCTTCACCTCGCAGAACTACCACGACTATCCGGACAAGTTCATGGGGCCGACGGATCCGGCGATTTTGGACAAGGCCGTGTTCGCCGCGCTCAAGCCGGGCGGCACCTACATTGTCATCGACCATGTCGCCGAGGCCGGCTCCGGGGCGCGCGACACCGAAACGCTGCACCGGATCGATCCGGCGCTGGTGAAGCAACAGGTGGAAGCGGCGGGATTCGAATTCGTCGCCGAGAGCCACGTGCTGCACAACGCCGCCGATGACCACAAGGCGAAGGTATTCGACGACGCCATCCGTGGGCATACCGACCAGTTCGTCTACAAGTTCCGCAAGCCCGCCCACCCGCACTGACGGCGCGCGCGCCAAAAAAAGCCCGGCATCGCCGGGCTTTTTTTCGAGCTGGCGGCCGATCAGCGGACCGCGGGATCCAGCCGTCGCAACGCATCGGCCAGGTCGATGGCGCCGGTGCCCTGGATGTCGTCACGGTCGTAGGCGCGGCCGAAGCTGGCGCAATGCACCTCCACCGTCGGGGCCTTGCGGGCCTGGGCCGCGCGCCGCGCGCGCTGGTTCTTGATGCTGGTGATGCGCGACCCGGTATCGCTCAGGCAGGTGTGGTCGCGGATGTCGCGTGCGGTGACGTTCGAATGGACGTCATCATGGGCGGTCGGCTGGGTCGCCACGCCGACGGTGGACTGGGCGGATGCCGCGAATGCAAGGCCCGCGAGCACGCTGGCAAGCAGTAAACGTTTCATGGGCCGCCTCCGAGGGTTCCGACACTGGTTTATACGCCGCGCGGCATGTACCGGCCGCGACCGCCGGGGGCGTGTTTAGGCAGCCGTCAGCCGCGGCCAGACCGGCGTCATTGGGGGCAGATGGCTGTCTGGCCGGTCTTGAAAGCCGCCGCCTCGGCCTCGGTCGCCGCGACCGGGCGCTGGCCGCCGCCGTCGAACATGACCCGCCAGGTCGCATCCGGCCCGCGGTGCCAGACCGAGTGGAAAGTGCCGATGCGGTAGTGCTGCCTGGCCCCCGGCCGGGTGTCCTCGACCAGCACCGGACCGGCCGACGAGGCGATGTCGGCGGTGCCCGCGATGGTGGTGCGGGTGGGATACCAGCTCAGCAGCACGTCTGTGCCGTGGATGATGCCGTCCCACTCGCGGGTAATCGCGTCCCGGCCGCGCAGGGGCTCGGGCGCCTCGACCGAAAACGCGGCATCTGGCTCCAGGTGCGCGGCGAAGGCGGCCGCGTCGTGGTCGGCCACCGATTGGGCGAAACTCAGTTCGCGCGCCCAGACCTCGCATTCGGCGGCGCTCATGCGGGCCTGCGGCGGCGCCGGCGACGGTGGGGCATCGGCGGCCGCGGCCGCGGCCAGCAACGGAGCCGACGCCAGGACGACGGACAGGACGCTCGATCGGATGGGCATGGGTCGCTCCCCGGGCGGAATGCCGGTGCCCGATTTTGCCGCTAGCCTGTGCCCATGCACCAGATCCGGATGGCCTCCCCCGTCGGCAGGTTGCGGCTGGCTTCGAATGGCGCGGCGCTGTGCCTGGTCGAGTTCGAAAACCCGCGCCGTCCGCATCGGGCCGACGGTGACTGGCAGGACGGCGGGGACGCGGTGCTGGACGAGGCGCGCCGGCAGCTGGACGCGTACTTCGATGGCCGGCGGCAGGCGTTCGAACTGCCGCTGGCACCGCGCGGCACCGTCTTCCAGCAACGGGTGTGGCTGGCGCTGCGCGACATCGCCTACGGCGACACCATCAGTTATGGGCAACTGGCCGCCCGGCTCGGGATGCCGACGGCGACGCGCGCGGTCGGCGCCGCCAATGGCCGCAATCCGCTGCCGATCGTGCTGCCCTGCCATCGCGTGGTCGGCGCCGATGGCAGCCTCACCGGGTTCGGTGGCGGCTTGCCGGTCAAGCGCCGGCTGCTTGAACTGGAAGGAGCGTTGCCGGCGAACGACCTGTTCACGGCCGCCGTGCCGCGAGGGCCTGCGGCTGCCGGCGCCTGACGAGGTGCGTGGCAGCGCTTGCGGGTACCGCCGCTCGCGCGAAGCGGCAAGGCTCGCGCCCTAGGCAAGCAGCTTCGACATCGCCCTGCGGTAATCCGCGGCGACGGCTTCGCGATCGCGATGGCGGCCTCCGGCAACGACCTTGATGCCGGCGACGTCGACATCGCGCACGAGGTTCCGATTGCCGCTGAAGATCCAGCGGTCCACCGCGTCATGGGAGGTCATGCCTGCGAATTGCGCCGCGGCGGCATCCAGCGTGACGAGGTCATCGCCGACGGCGGGATTTCCGGTCGCGTTGCGCGCGCTGGAGAGCGCGCCATGCAGCAGCGTTTCGCCGACGCTGTCGCAATCCGGGCGCACGGCGATGTTGCGATGGTGGGTGGCCAGGCGCTGGCCGTATTCGAGCCAGCGCAGTTCCTCGACCGGCGACACCGAGATCTGCGAATCCGAACCGATGCCCCAGGCGCCGCCGGCGTCGAGGTACGCGCGCAACGGGAACAGGCCGTCGCCGAGGTTGGCTTCCGTCGTCGGACAGATCGCCACGGTGGCAACGCTGCGGGCGATGGCCTGCACTTCGGCGTCGTTGAGATGGGTGGCGTGCACCAGCGTCCAGTGCCGGTCGACCGCCGCGTGCCCGAACAGCCATTCGACCGGCCGCGCGCCGCGCAGGTTGAGGCAGTCCTGCACCTCGCCCAGCTGCTCGGCGATGTGGATGTGAATCGGCGACTGCGCCGGCAACGCGGCCAGCACGTCGCCCATCGGGTCGGCCGGCACCGCGCGCAGGCTGTGCAGCGCGCAGCCGATGCGCAGCATGTCGCCCTGTTCCGCGCGCAGGCGCTCGAGCAGCGCGAGGAAACCGTCGACATCGTGGCCGAAGCGGCGTTGTCGCTCGCCCAGCGGGCGGCCGTCGAAGCCACCGCTCATGTACAGCACCGGCAGCAGCGTCAGCCGGATGCCGGTGGCGCGCGCGGCGGCGACCAGTGCCTGCGACATCGCCGCCGGATCCGCGTACGGACGGCCATCGGGTGCGTGGTGCAGGTAATGGAATTCGCAGACGCTGGTGTAGCCGGCCTCCAGCATCTCCACGTACAGCTGCGCGGCGACCGCATGCAGCGTGTCGGGATCGAAGCGCGCGGCGAAACGGTACATGGTCTCGCGCCAGGTCCAGAACGAGTCTTCCGGGTTCGTCTGCCGCTCGGCCAGGCCCGCCATCGCACGCTGGAAGGCATGCGAATGCAGGTTGGCGATGCCGGGCACGCGCCAACCCGCGCCGCTGTCGTCGGCCTGCCAGCCCGAGGGGGTCCACCGCATCGAGGTCGTTTCCATCCGCGCATTCTGCGGCAGGCGCGCGGGCGACGCATGCGAGAATCCGCCGATGGCCCACCACGACGAACCCAAGGCCGGACTGGCGCTGCTGCTGTCGGGCGAACACTGGAAGCGCCGGTTCGCGCTGTGGGGCGGCGGCATCGCGGTGGCCCTGGCGGCGATCGTGTTCGCCAAGGCCAGCGATGCCGCGTTCTCGGTCTTCCGCGGCGTCGTCGCGCATTCGCCTTGGTGGGCGTTGCTGCTGACGCCGGCGATGTTCTCGCTGCTGGCCTGGATCACCACGCGCGGCCTGCAGACCACCCGCGGCAGCGGCATCCCGCAGGTGATCGCGGGCCTGGACCTGCCGGAAGACTGGCGCATGCGCAACCTGTCGCTGCCGGTGGCGGTGTCGAAGATGGCGCTGACGGTGTTCGGCCTGCTGGGCGGCGCGTCGATCGGCCGCGAGGGGCCGACCGTGCACGTGGGCGCGGCGATCATGCATTCGCTGGGCGCGCGTTTCGGCTTCCGCGATCCGGAGCAGAGCGCGCGCTTCCTGCTCGCCGGTGGTGCGGCGGGCATCGCGGCGGCGTTCAACACGCCGCTGGCGGGGGTGGTGTTCGCGATCGAGGAACTCAGCGGTGCGTTCGAACACCGCTTCTCCGGCACGCTGCTGACGGCAGTGATCGTCGGCGGCGTGGTGTCGCTGGGACTGCTGGGCAACTACACCTACTTCGGCACCGTCTCGACCGGGTTGCCACTGGGCCAGGGCTGGCTCGCGGTGCTGGCCTGCGGCGCGCTGTGCGGCCTGGCCGGCGGTATGTTCAGCCGCCTGCTCCTGCTGGCGATGGAAGGCCGCCCGCGTTGGCTGGGACGCCTGCGCCAGCGGCATCCGGTGCTGCTGGCCGCGGCGTGCGGAGTGGTGCTGGCGCTGCTGGGCATCACGCTCGGCGCGGGCGCCTTCGGCACCGGTTATGCGCAGGCGCGCGAACTGCTGCAGGGGCACGCGACGGTCGGCGCTGGCTTTGGCGTGCTCAAGTTCGCCGCCAACCTGGTGTCCTACCTGGCGGGGATTCCCGGCGGCCTGTTCTCGCCGGCACTGGCGGTGGGTGCGGGGCTGGGCCACAACATCGCCGCGTTGCTGCCGGGCGTGGATCCGACGGCGGTGGTGCTGCTGGGCATGTGCGGCTATCTCACTGGCGTGACCCAGGCGCCACTGACGTCCGCCGTGATCACGATGGAACTGACCGACAACAGCGACATGATGCTGCCGATCCTGGCGACGGTGCTGCTCGCGCGCAGCGCGTCGTTGCTGGTGTGCCACACGCCGGTGTACAAGGAGCTCGCGTTGCGGCTGCTCGCCGCTGAAGGCGTGCCCATGCCTGTCGCCGACGACAAGGAAACGAGATGAGCGGGTTCCGCTACGACGGCATCGCGGTGGGGGCCTGCCTGGCGACGGTCGCTGCGGATGACGGTTACGGCGCCATTGAGGACGCGGCGATGGCATGGCGCGATGGGCTGCTCGCTTATGTCGGTCCGCGCAGCGGGCTGCCGGATGCACCTGCAACGCTGGCTGCGGAAGTCGTCGACTGCCATGGCGGCTGGATCACGCCGGGCCTCGTCGATTGCCATACGCACGTGGTGTTTGCGGGCAACCGCGCGGTCGAGTTCGAGCAGCGGCTGCGGGGCGCGAGCTACGAGGAGATCGCACGTGCCGGTGGCGGCATCGTGTCGACCGTGCGCGCGGTGCGTGCCGCGAGCGAGGACGCGTTGCTGGCGCAATCGCTGCCGCGGGCGCAGGCGCTGCTGCGTGACGGCGTCACCACGCTGGAAATCAAATCCGGTTACGGGCTGGACTTCGACAACGAACGCAAGATGCTGCGCGTCGCGCGCCGGATCGGCGAGCAGTTGGGCATCGGCGTGCGCACCACCTTCCTTGGCGCGCATGCGCTGCCGCAGGAATTCGCCGGCGATGCCGACGGCTATATCGCCGCGGTGGTCGACTGGCTGCCGCGGCTGCACGCCGAAGGGCTGGTCGACGCGGTGGATGCCTTCTGCGAAGGCATCGGCTTCACGCCGGCGCAGACGCGGCGGGTGTTCGAGGCCGCGCGCGCGCTCGGACTGCCGGTGAAGCTGCATGCCGACCAGCTGAGCGACCTCGGCGGCGCGGCGCTGGTGGCGGAATTCGGCGGCTTGTCGGCGGACCACATCGAGCACACATCAGAAGCTGGCGTGCGCGCGATGGCGCAGGCGGGCACGGTGGCGGTGCTGCTGCCCGGCGCGTTCCATGTGCTGCGCGAAACGGTGTTGCCGCCGCTGGACCTGCTGCGCGCGCACGGCGTGCCGATGGCGATCGCGACCGATTGCAATCCGGGGACGTCGCCGTTGCTGTCGCTGCGGCAGGCGATGCAACTGGCGTGCACGCATTTCAGGATGACGCCCGAAGACAGCTTGCGCGGCGCCACCCGGCATGCCGCGCGCGCGCTGGGATTGCACGATCGCGGCATGTTGCGCGTGGGCCTGCGCGCGGATTTCGTGCACTGGCGGATCGATGCCCCGGCAGAGCTGGGCTATTGGCTGGGCGGGCAACTGGCGACCACGGTCTTCGCAGGCGGCAGGCGCCTGGTGTGAACGAGCGGCTGATCCGGCAGGAGCCAGGCTGCAATCGGAGTGACCCCCAACAAAAAGCCCCGCGCTGGCGGGGCTTTCGATCACGCCTGGGCGCGATGCTTACTTGGCGGCGGCCTTCTTGGCCACGACCTTCTTTGCCGGTGCCTTGGTGGCGGTCTTGGTCGCGGTCTTCTTCACCGCCGGGGCGGCGTAGCTGCCGGTCGCCTTGGGCGCCGCGTGGGGACGCGCGTTGCCGTAGCTGGAGGTGGCGCGCTTGCCCTTGGCCGTCTTGCTGTCGCCCTTGCCCATCGAACTGACTCCTGGATCATGTGGTCCGCACGCGATGCCGCGTGCGCGAAGTTGCGGATTCTACCGTGGATCGACGCTCGAAGCGGCCGCCCGGACCGCGGCGGCGGCCCGGTCGTTGCCGCTGGACGCTTTCGACCCGTCGCGCTGGCCAATGCGCCGGTGCCGCCTTGGCATCCCTGCCCGTCCGGCGCCGCTCAACGCAGCCGCGCCAGCATCCCGTGCCCGCAGGTGGCGCTGTGGACGTGCCCGTCGCGGCGCGAGAACCGGTTGTTGAGGCGCAGGTTGGCCAGGTGCGCCAGGCCCACCAGCGTGCCGCCGATAGTCATCGTCACGGCATGGGCAAACGTCGCGTGGTGCAGCGGCGCGTACAGCACCCCCAGCCACAGCGCCGCCAGGCCCGGCGCCAGCAGGCCCAGCGCCCGCACCACGCGGTGCCGGCGATAGCCCCAGGCCAGGGTGAACACGCCGAGCAGGGTCGCGAAGGTGACGAACCCGCGTTCGAAATCCTCCCCCAGCCACGCGGCGATGCCGAACGACGGCAGCAGCGCGATCAGCAGCGGCAGCAGCGCGCAATGCACGGCGCAGACCAGCGACCCCGTCGCGCCAAGGCGATCGAGCAGCGGGTGCGGTGCATGTCCGGCAGGCCGGAACCGCGGGCGGACTTCATCCTTCATGCGTTATATTGTAACACTCGACCGCCGCGATTCCGGTGTGAAGGCTCAGGCGTCGAAGACCACTTCCGGCGCGACATGCGCCGGATGCGAGCGCCGCACCACCGGCACCAACTGCGCCAGCAGCGCGCAACCGGCGAGCGTCCACACGATCAGCGCGCCGCTGGGCAGGTCCAGCACCGCCGACAGCACCAGTCCGGTGACATAACCCAGGGCGCCGACGATGTAGGCCGCGGCGAGCCGACCACGCCCACGCATCCCGGCCGTGGCCAACGCCGGCACGATCAGGCTGGCGAACACCAGGTACACCCCGACCAGCTGCACCGAGGCGGTGATTGCCAGCGCGAACAAGCCGTAGAACAGCATCCCGGTCAGCCGCCCCTGCCGCAGCCACAGGAAGCCCAGCAGCACCACCGACAGCACTGCCGCCGGGATCAGCTGCGCATAGCTGACCCAGAGGATCTGCCCGACCAGCAGGTCCTTCAGGTGTTCGCCGCCCTGCGGGTTGTTGGCCAGCAGCAGCAGGCCACCGGTCGCCGCGAGCACGAACAGGGTGCCGATCAGCGGCTCCTGGTATTCGGGCCAGCGACGATCGGTCCACGACAGCAGCGCCGCACCCAGCAGCGCGGCGACCGCGGCCGCCAGTTGCACGGCGTACCCCTGGTCGCCGAAGCCGAGGAACTGCGCGAGGATCACGCCGAGCCCGGCGATCTGGGCGATCGCAAGGTCGATGAAGATGATCCCGCGCGACAGCACCTGCTTGCCCAGCGGCACGTGCGTGGACAGCACGATCAGTCCGGCGACGCAGGCCGGGCCGAGGATGGAGATGTCGAGGCCTTCCCAGTTGAGCGTCACTTCGCCGCTCCCGCATGGGTCGCCGCGAGCAGCTTGGCGATCGTCGAATCGAACAGGCCGAACAGATCCTTCGACTGCGCGTCGCCGCCCACGGTGAAGGGCAACGTCACCGCCGGCACGCCGGTGCGCTCGCTCAGCCATTCGGCGGGCTTGCGGTCCTGGTAGGCGGCGTTGACGATCGCCAGCGTGTTGCTGGCCTTGGTGGTGGCGATCAGGCTCGACATGTGCGCCGCGGTCGGCGGCACGCTCGGCTTGGGTTCCAGCGCGCCGATCTCCTGCATGCCGAGCCAATCCCACAGGTATACCCAGCTGACGTGGTGCACGACGACCTTGCGTCCGCGCAGCGGCGCGGCCTGCGCCTTCCACTTGGTCATGGCCGCCAGCCAGCGCTTGTCGAAGTCGTCCAGCCGCTGCTGGTAGGTGGCGGCATTGGCCGGATCCATCTGCGCGAGGCGGGCTTCGAGCGCCTTGGAAATCACGTAGATGCGGCGCGGATCCATCTGCACGTGCGGATTGCCGTCGGGGTGGACGTCGCCGTTGGCGCGATCGACCGCGGACGGCTTCTCCAGCAGCTTGACCTGCGAATCGGCCATGAAATAGCCCGGTGTGCCCGGCGCGATGTTGGTATTGCCGGCCTGGCGGATCAGCATCGGTAGCCAGCCGATCTCGAGCTCGGCGCCGGTGCAGACGACGAGGTCGGCCGAGCGCACCTGCGCGATCAGGCTCGGCCGCGCTTCGACCACATGCACGTCCTGCAGTGCGGACGTGGCGACCTTGACGTCGACCTTGTCGCCGGCGATCTCATGCACCAGCGAACCCCACTCGGGCTCGCAGGCAAACACCTTGAGTTGCGCATGCGCCGGGGCGGAGAAAACGCCGGCGGCAAGCAGCAGCGCGGGGATGGCGAAGAGCTTCATTTCATTACCTCGTCTCGCGAATCGAATCTGGTTGGTCGTTTGCTTTCGTCAGTCCCGCCTGCGCGGGAGCGAAGCGCCCTAGAACTTGTGCGCCCCGTGCGCACCGATCGCGGTCTGGTATTGCAACGTCACCGCATTGTCACTGTCGACGGGGTTGGGCTTGTCGTGGCTCAGCTGCAGGCGCACCAGGCTGAACTCGCTGTTGCGCCAGGTGATCTCCGCGCTGTGGCGATAGGGATCGAAGCCATCGTTACCCGCGACGAAAGGATTGCCGTCATCCGACCACAGCCGGTCGTAGCGGTAGCCGATGTCCCAGCTGCGGTTGAGGCGATAGACGCTTTCCAGGTAGGCGCCGCGGCGCTGCCCGTTCCACAGCGTGCTCACCGACGGATCGGTCGGATCGGCGAAGGCGCCATCGCGGTTGTCGACGAAATACTCGCCGCGCAGGGTCATGCCGCCATCCTTGGTATTGCCGTTGGGCGCCCACTTCCAGGTGCCGTCGGCGATGTAGAGCGTGGTGTCGCCAGTAAAGCCATCCTCGGCGCCGGCCGCCTGCGTGCGCAGCATCGACACGCCCGCCAGCCACGAATTGTTGGTGCCCACGTCGCCGCCGACGTGGGCGAACAGCGTGCGCGCACCGATGCCGCCGTCCTGCGCGCCGCCACTGGGATAGTTCGCACCGCGGAACATCTCGCCGCCCAGCTCCAGGAACATCGACGTCGGCGCGACCCAGCGCAGCTGCACGCCATCGTCGCCGTACTGGTTGCCGAGGAACGCCTGGTAGGGCAGCGGGCGATCGAAGAAGTTGTCGGTATGCGCGTGGTGGCTGTTGAGGTAGCCGATGTTGGAATAGAAGCGGCCGGCGCGGACGCTGAGGTTGTCCGGCAGCGAGGTCGTCTCGATGAACGCTTCCTCGACGCCGACGTGATCCGCGCCGTCCTCGCTCTCGGCGGTGAAGGTCAGCTGGCCGAAGAATTTGTCGTCGATGTTGGACGCCAGCGACAGTTCGCTTTCGCCCAGTGAAATGCCCTTGGCGCTCGGCGCGCCCTCACCGGCCAGCGGAAAGCCGGTGCGCTGGTAGCCCGCCGGATCCAGCGAGTGGTGCGAGTAACTGCCGTTGAGGATGACGCTGATCGCGGGGTTGAAGGCGTTGGCATTGCTGTCGCCACCGCCCGCGGACGGCGCGGCGACCTGGGCGGTGTCACTGGCGGCCGCGTCCTGCGGACTGGCGGCAAGCGCATCGAGTTCGGCGGCGGTGGAATCGGATCCGGTGGTCTCGGATCCGCTGGTGTCGCCAGCCGGCGCCGTTGCCGCCACGGCGCTGGCGGCGGCCTCCTCGCTGCCTGCGGCCGGGGCCTGGACGACCGTGACGGCCCCCGCCTTCATCGACTCCAGCTCGGTCTGCAAGGCCTGGACCTGGGCTTCCAGCGCCGCGATCCGTTGCGCCTCGGTGCGGGCCGGAGCACCGGCGGCGTAGACGGGGGATGCCAGTGCCGACAGTAGGCACAGGCCAAGCACGGTTCTCTTCATCGGGCCGGATCCATTCAGGAAGGTTATAACATAACACCCAAGAACGCCGCGCTCCACATGACCAATGGCACCCGTGCCGTGGGCCAGGACCGTAAACGCCTGGCGGAAACGGGCATCCTGCGGGCTTCTTCGATCATTGGCGCAGAGCCCCGGGTGCGCTGCGCTTACCCGGGCTACGCAGCCCAGCGGCAGTGGGCGGGGATGACCCGACGGCTCAGGAACGTAGCCGGGGTGAGCAAAGCGCACCGGGGAGCGCCGGGCGGAAATCGGCACCGGCGGGCTTCTCCGTCATTGGCGGAAAGCCCCGGGTGCGCTGCGCTTACCCGGGCTACGTTCGCCGACGTGCTGCGGCGATGGGAACGCCGCGAGCCGGACGGTTCAGCCGCTGCAGCGCGCGCACAGGCCGTGGACTTCTAGCGTCTGCGCCTGCGGCACGAAGCCCAACGCGCGGGCACGTTCGTCGAGTGCGGCGACGACCTGGGCGTCTTCGAGTTCGACCGCCGAATGGCAGCGATCGCAGATCAGGAACGGCACCGAATGCTGCGCGGTGCTCGGATGGTGGCAGGCGACGAAGGCGTTCACCGATTCGAGCTTGTGGATGAAGCCGTTGGCCAGCAGGAAGTCCAGCGCGCGATAGACGGTCGGCGGCGCAGCCGCGCCGGCACCCTCGCCATCGCGCACCTGGTCGAGCAGGTCGTAGGCCTTGAGCGGCCGCCCAGCTTCCGCGATCAGGCCGAGCACGCGCGCGCGGATCGGCGTCAATCGCAGCCCGCGCTCCAGGCTCGCGCGCTCGACGGCCGCCACGAATCCGGAGGCGTCGTGGACGTGGTGCAGGGGATCGATGCAGGCGTGGCCTTTCATGCAGCGATGATGGTGTTTGGCGTACCCAGACTCAAGCGCCGGTTGCCTTTTCTGCGGCAAATCCCGCAAAACGTGGTTGCCGGCGGGTTTGCGATGCGCGTCCGTTCATCGAACACAGCATCGTCCCGCGCAAGGCTGCATGGCGCCGGAGTTCAATCCGGGAAAATCGACCCGGCGCGATCTGGCGGCATCAGGAATAAAGCGCGATCTCGAGCGCGATCAACCTGGAATTCGCGCCAATGCCGCATCGATGCGCTTGAGCGCCTCGCCCTGCCCTGCGAGATAGACGGTCTGCGCGATGTCGGGGCTGACCTGGGTGCCGGTGATCGCCACCCGCAGCGGTTGCGCGACCTTGCCCATGCCCAGCCCCAGCGCTTCGGCGGTCGCGTGCAGGGCGGTGCTGACGTTTTCCGCGGTCCATGCAGCCAGCTGCGCCAAGCGCCCGCGCGCATCGGCCAGCGGCGCCTGCGAGGCCGGCGTCAGGTGCTTGGCGACGGCGACTTCGTCGTAGGTCTGCAACGGCTGGAACCACACCGCCGCGCGTTCGGCCATGTCCTTGAGCGTCTGCACGCGATCGCGCAGCGCGATGACGATGTCCGCAGGCGCCGGGCCCGCGGCCAGGTCGTAGCCGCAGTGCTGCAGGTGCCACACCAGGTGCCTGCCGACTTCGGCCGGGTCGTCGTTCTTCAGGTACTGCTGGTTGAGCCAGCCGAGCTTGGCCGGATCCAGCCGGGATGCTTTCGCGTTGACGTCCTTGAGGTCGAACAGGGACGTCATCTCGGCGATCGAGAATATCTCCTGGTCGCCATGCGACCAGCCCAGCCGCACCAGGTAATTGAGCAGCGCGTGCGGCAGGTAGCCGGCGTCGCGGTACTGCATGACGTCGGCCGCGCCGGTGCGCTTGGACAGCTTCGCGCCTTCGGGGTCGAGGATCATCGGCAGGTGCGCGAACTGCGGGACGTCAGCGCCCAGTGCGCGATAGATGTTGATCTGGCGCGGGGTGTTGTTGACGTGGTCATCGCCGCGCACCACGTCGCTGATGCGCATGTCCAGGTCGTCGACGACGACCGCGAAGTTGTAGGTCGGATAGCCGTCGGAGCGGAAGATGACGAGATCGTCGAGCTCGCTGTTGGCGATCTCGATCCGGCCCTTGACCTTGTCGTCCCAGGCGACCGTGCCGTCGAGCGGATTGCGGAAGCGGATGACGCGATTCGGGTCGTCGCGGAACCCAGCGTTGGCATCGCGATACGCGCCGTTGTAGCGCGGCTTCTCGTTGGCGGCCATCGCCGCCTCGCGCATCGCCTCCAGCTCGGCTTTGGTCTCGTAGGCGTAGTAGGCATTGCCGGCGGCGACCATCTGCTCGGCGACTTCGCGGTAACGCGACAGGCGCTGGGTCTGGTAGACCGGGCCTTCGTCGTAATCCAGCCCCAGCCATTCCATGGCCTGCAGGATGGCGTCGATCGCCGCCTGCGTGCTGCGCTCCTGGTCGGTGTCCTCGATCCGCAGGATGAACTGACCGCCGCGACGGCGCGCTTCCAGCCAGCAGTAAAGCGCCGTGCGCGCACCGCCGATATGCAGGTAGCCGGTAGGACTGGGCGCGAAACGGGTGCGGCAGGACATGCGGTGGGATCCGTCAAAACGCGGATTTTATCGCAGGAAGCGGCGGCGGCCGCGGTGGCCGGCAATCGCGGCCGGCGACCGCTTTACAATGGAGCGATGACGACGCTTTTCATTTCGGACCTGCACCTGGACTCCGAACGTCCGCAGATCACCGAGTTGTTCGGTCGCTTCATCGATGACGAGGGGCATTCGGCCGAGGCGTTGTACATCCTGGGCGACCTGTTCGAAGCCTGGGTGGGTGACGACGATCCCTCGCAGGCCGGGGAATTGGTCGCAGGCAAGCTGCGCGGCCTGGCCGATGCCGGGGTGCCGGTGTACTTCATGCGCGGCAACCGCGACTTCCTGCTCGGTGATGCCTACGCGCGTCGCGCCGGGATGACGATCCTCAACGATCCCGCCGTCGTGACGCTGCATGGCACGCCCACGTTGCTGATGCACGGCGACACCTTGTGCAGCGACGATGTGGCCTACCAGCAGTTCCGCGCACAGACACGCGATCCGGCGTGGCAGCAGCAGTTCCTGGCCCAGCCCTTGCCCGCGCGGCTGGCGTTCGCACAACAGGCACGCGCGGCGAGCCAGGGGCGACAGTCGGAACTGAAGGCGCAGGGCGCGATGGACGCGATCACGGATGTCACCCAGGACACGGTCGAAGCGACGTTCGCGCGCTTTGGCGTGGATCGGATCATCCACGGCCACACGCATCGTCCAGCGGTGCATGCGCACCGGGGCGGGACGCGGATCGTGCTGGGGGACTGGTATGAACAGGGCTCGGTGTTGCGGGTCGATGCGGATGGCGCACGGTTGTCGTCGCTCTAGCGTCCATGGTTCGCAGGCCCGGATCGCGACCCTGCCGTGCAACAGCGCCCGTCCTAGCCCAACCCTTCCAGCATCTCCAGCTCACCCGCGTCGAAGCCCGCTGCAAGCCGGGCATCGCGATTGAATGGCCCACGCAGGCTTCCATGGGCGTACTCGTCCAGTAATTGCCGGAACCGCACGCTGGGGTCGACGCCGGCGCATTCGCAATACCAGCGGAACCAATGCGAGCCCGCAGCGACATGGGCGACTTCCTCGCGCAGGATGAGCTCGAGGATGCCGGCGGTCTGCTCGTCGCCGAGGGCGCGAAGCTTGAGGATCATCGCCGGGGTGACGTCCAGCCCGCGCGCTTCGAGCACGCGCGGCACCAGCGCCATCCGCGCCAGGCCGTCATGCGCGGTTTTTTCGGCCATCTCCCAGAGGCCGTTGTGGGCATCGAAGTCGCCGTACCCATGGCCGAAATCACCCAGGCGCGCGCGCAGCAGCTGGAAATGCCGGGCTTCGTCGGCGGCGACGCCGACCCAGTCGGCAAGGAACCGTTCCGGCAGGCCGCGGAAGCGGTACACGGCGTCCCAGGCCAGATCGATCGCATTGAGTTCGATGTGCGCGATCGAATGGATGAACGCCGCGCGGCCTTGCGGCGAGCCAAGGCCGCGCTTGGACAGCTCGCGCGGATGCACCAGGCGCGGCAGTGCCGGCCGACCGGGCATGCGGATGGGCTCGGGAAGCGGATCGTCGACGCCAACCGCCAGCGCACCGCGCGCATATGCGTCGGCGGCGGCGAACGTCAGCGCGATCTTGTCATCAGGTGCCGAAGCCGACAGGCAGGCATGGGCAGCGGCGTAGAGGGAGTCCACGGATTGCAAAGGGTGCCGTCGGTTGCGCGCTCCCGCTGCGACTACGACGCGCGCCGGGTCTTCTTCGCCTCGTCCGACCGCAGCTGCTGGATGCGCTCGAAGTAGCCCGGCTCGATCCCGGTCACGTATTCGCCGTCGAAGCAGGAGGAGTCGAAGCGCTCGATCAGTTTCTTCGGGCCCGACACCGCGTCCTCCAGGTCCTTGAGGTCCTGGTAGATCAGCCAGTCGCAGCCGAGGATCTGCTGGATTTCGTCCTCGCTGCGGCCGTGCGCGACCAGCTCGTCGACCGACGGCATGTCGATGCCGTAGATGTTGGGGTGGCGCACCGGCGGCGCCGCGGAGGCCAGGTACACCTTCTTGGCGCCGGCGTCGCGCGCCATCTGCACGATCTGCCTGGACGTCGTGCCGCGGACGATGGAGTCGTCGACCAGCAGCACCACCCGGCCCTTGAACTCCAGCGGGATCGGATTGAGCTTGCGCTTGACCGACGCGGCGCGTTCGCCCTGCCCCGGCATGATGAACGTGCGGCCGACGTAGCGGTTCTTGATGAAGCCCTCTCGGTACTTCACGCCCAGCACGTTGGCGATCTCGAGCGCGGCGTCGCGCGAGGTGTCGGGGATCGGTATGACGACGTCGATGTCGTGGTCCGGGCGCAGGCGCAAGATCTTCTCGCCGAGCTTGACGCCCATGCGCATGCGCGCCTTGTGCACCGAGATGTCGTCCATCATCGAATCCGGACGCGCGAAATAGACGTACTCGAAGATGCACGGCGCGTGCTGCTGCGGCTGCGCGCACATCTGCGCGAACAGCTCGCCGCGCGCGGTGGCGACGATGCCCTCGCCCGGCTCGACGTCGCGCACGCGCTCGAAGCCAAGGATGTCCAGCGCGACGGATTCCGATGCCACCGCGTATTCGTCGCCATTGGGCGTGCTGCGCTTGCCAAGCACCAGCGGGCGGATCCCATGCGGATCGCGGAACGCGACCAAGCCGAGTCCAAGCACGGTGCACACCACCGCGTAACCGCCCTTGGCGCGGCGGTTGACGCCTTCGATGGCGCGAAAGGCGGCTTCCGGACTCAGCGTCTTCTGGGTATCGAGCTCGTGGGCGAAGACATTCAGCAGCACTTCCGAATCGGACTCGGTGTTGACGTTGCGCCGGTCCTGCTCGAACACCTCGCGCCGCAGCGCGTCGGTATTGATCAGGTTGCCGTTATGCGCGAGCGCGATCCCGTAGGGCGAATTGACGTAGAAAGGCTGCGCTTCGTCCGACCCCTCGCTACCGGCGGTGGGGTAGCGGCAGTGGGCGATGCCGACACGCCCGGGCAGCAGGCTCATCGCTTTGCTGTCGAAGACGTCGCGCACCAGGCCGTTGCCCTTCTGCACGTGCAGGTGCGCGCGGTCGGCGGTGGCGATCCCGGCCGCGTCCTGGCCGCGGTGCTGCAGCACGGTGAGGCCGTCGTACAGCGCCGCCGCGACGTCGGTGTTGCCTGCAATGCCGATGATGCCGCACATGTCGCTGCTCCGGGGACGCCTCAGGCGCCTGGTTGCGGCAACGCAAATGCGTTGCCGGACTCAATGGAATATGGCGTCGAACCGCCGAAGTCAACCCGCGCCGCGGCCCAGCCAGGCAGCCAGCCGCGCAGCCATTGCGCGCCCGGCAGCAGCACCGGAACCACGCGCGAGCGCTGCCATCCTGCTTCGCGCGGCAGCGCGGTGAAGCCCATCAGCAGCACCAGCAGGCAGGCGACGAAGCCGCCGCGCGCCAGTCCCAGCGCCGCGCCCAGCGCGCGATCCATGCCCGACAAGCCGACTGACTGCAGCAGCTTGCGCAACAACCAACCGATCAGGCCGACGAACACCAGCACGCCCAGGAAACTGACCCCGTAACCGGCGAGCAGTTGCGTCGGCCCGGGGGTCGCGCCGCCGGCCAGCAACAACGCCAGTCTTGCGCCGAAGCGAAACGCCGCCCACACCGCCAGCGTCCATGCCGCCACCGACGCCAGCACGCCGACGAAGCCACGCAGCAGTCCGAGCAACGTCGACACCGCGATGATCGCGAGCAGCAGCAGGTCGGTGGCGTTCATCGCGGCGCGCCCGGTCGCTAGGGATGCGGCCGCACGACGCCGTCCAGGCCGAGCTTGGCTTTCACTTCATCCTTGAGCAGGGTCGCGTCGGTGCGCGTGGCGACGGGACCGACACGCACGCGCGTCAACGCTCCCTTGTCCGTGCGGACAGTTTCGGTGAAGGCGCTGAAGCCGGCGGCGCGCAGGCGATCGCGCAACGCGTTGGCATCCTCGGGCTTGCTGTAGGCCGCCAGTTGCAGCGCGAAACCGGTGGTGTGGGTGGTGATGCCCGGCGCGGCGGTCGTCACGGGCTTCGCGGCCACGGTGGCGGGCTTCGCGGCGGATGGCTTGCTCGTTGCCGGTGGCGTGCTGGCGTCCGGCGCGACGTCACCGGCCGCATCCAGGGTCACGACCTGCGCGCCGAGATCGTCGCGCACGTGGGTCGCGCGCAGGCGGGCGGACTCGGCTTCGGCGCGGGTGGCATAGGGCCCGATGCGCACGCGCCAGGCCGGTTTTCCGTTGGCAGTCGTCGCTTGGCGAAAGCCCGGCAGCTGCGCGCTGCGTAGCGCCGCGACGATCCTGTCGGCCGCCGCGATCGTGGAAAAACTGCCGAAGGCGACGGCGTAGTCACCAGCCGCCGTGGTTGCCGGCAGCGCCGCCGCGGCGGAGCGCACGGACGTCGCCGGCGCGGTTGCAGGCGCTGCGGCGGTTGTTGCCGGGGGCGTCGTGGCGGTGGTCGCGGGCGAAGCGATCGAGGACGCCGCTGCGGGCGCCGACGATGCGGCGGTCGTGGCGGGCGCCGTGGCCATGCCGACAGCGCCGCCTTCGGGCGCCTGGCCCGGCGCGACCAGCGGCAGGTCGCGGGTTTCCACGTCGACGCGCGGCGTGTCCGGCATCGACAGCGGGACGTTGGACACGCCGCTGTCCGGCGCCGGCCCCTGCACCAGCATCGGCAGGAAGATCACCGCCAGGGCGACCAGCACCGCGGCACCGACCAGGCGCTGCTTCAATCGGGAATCCATCGGCGCTCACGGTCAACGGAAGGCCGCGAATTATACCGTGGCGCGCCCTGCCCCTGCCCGGCCGCCAGCCGGGCGTGCAGCCTTCAGACAGGCGCCTGCAACGCCCGCAACGCGGCGCCGGCGGTGTGGAAGGAGCCGAACACCAGCACCCGATCGCCCGCACGTGCCTGTGCCAGGGCCGCGTCGAGCGCCCCCTCGACCGTGGCGAATTTTTCGCCATGCGCCGCGGCGGTCGCCTGCAGGCGGGCGGCGAAGTCGACGACGGCCAGTCCACGCGGACCGTCGAGGCCGCCCAGGTACCAGGCGTCCACCGCCGCGGCCATCGCATCGACGATCCCGGCGGCATCCTTGTCGCCGAGTGCGGCGAACACGCCCAGGGTGCGGCCGCTGGCGGGCACCTGCCCGCACCAGGCGGCCAGTTCACGCGCGGCCTGCGGGTTGTGGGCCACGTCGATGATGATTTCGACCTCGCCGCGCCTGACGCGCTGCAGGCGTCCCGGGAGCCGCACCTGCGCGATGCCGTGGGCGAAGGCTGCGTCGTCGATGTCCGCGTCCAGCGCGCGCAGGGCGGCAATCGCGCAGGCGGCATTGCGCAGCTGCGCCGGGGCAGCCAGGCGCGGCAAGGGCAGTTCCAGATCGAAACCTACTTCGCGCCACTGCCAACGTGCATCGCCGAGCGGCTCGAAGAAGAAATCGCAACCGGCGCGGATCGCCGACGCGCCGATCGCGTAGGCATGTCCCAGCACGCTCGATGGCGGATCGTCATCGCCGATGACCAGCGGGCGGCTGGCACGCGCGATACCGGCTTTTTCGCGGCCGATCGCCTCGCGATCCGCACCGAGCCAATCCATGTGGTCCAGGTCGACCGTGGTCACCACGGCGACATCGGCATCGATGAGGTTGACGGCATCCAGGCGTCCGCCGAGGCCGACTTCGAGCACCGCCAGGTCCAGTCCGCTGCGCTCGAACAGCCACAGCGCCGCCAGCGTGCCGTATTCAAAATAGGTCAGCGCGATGTCGCCGCGCGCGGCCTCGACCGCCGCGAAGGCATCGACGAGTGGTGCATCGCCGACGTCGTGGCCATCGATGTGCACGCGTTCGTTGTAGGCCAGCAGGTGCGGCGAGGTGTAGGCGCCGACGCGCCAGCCTTGCGCGCGGGCGATCGCTTCGATGAATGCGACGGTGGAACCCTTGCCATTGGTGCCGCCGACGGTGATCACGCGGCGCGCCGGCCGCTGCAGTCCCATCCGCGTGGCGACATCGCGTACACGGTCGAGGCCGAGTTCGATGTTGCGTAGATGCTGGCGCTCGATGTAATCGAGCCATTCTGCGAGCGATTTCGGCATGTCGCTATTGTAGGGCGGGCCCTGGCCCGCCTCGGCTGTCGCGCACGGAGCTGGGGGCTTGAGCCGGCTTCGGCTGCGCGCAGGCGCGCAGGAGCTGGCGGGCTTGAGCCCGCCCTATAGGGCGCGATGCACCGCTTCGCCGAACAGCGGCGTGTGGTGGGCGCAGTCGTTCAGCCGCACCAGCTCCAGGTGATCGACATCGGGGCCTTCGAGCAGGTTGAGCGTGGTCGGCGCCTGCCGGAACGACCACAGCCGCGACAGCGGCAGTCCCATCACCCGGGACAGCAGCACGCGGTTGACCGCGTCGTGGGCCACCACCAGCAAGGTGTCGTCATCGCCCAAGCCGTCGCAGGCGCGTGCGAGCGCCGGCCACGCGCGCTCGAGCACCTGCGGCAGCGATTCGCCCTGCGGCATCAGCACCTCGTGCGGCGCCTCGCGCCACGCGCGCAGGCGTTGGGGATCGCGCGCGCGGATCTCGCTGGAGAGCAGGCCTTCCCAGTCGCCATGGGCGATTTCCATCAGGCCGGCGTCGGTGTGCAGCAAGTCACTGCGGCCGGGGCCCAAGGCCAGCTGCGCGGTGCGCAGCGCGCGCGACAACGGCGAGGCGACGGCGCGGTCGACGCGCACGTCGCGCAGGCGCTCGCCCAGGGCACGCGCCTGGCCTTCGCCGACCGGCGACAGCGCGATGTCTTCCTGGCCCTGGTAGCGGCCTTCGGCATTCCACGCGGTTTCGCCGTGGCGGGCGAGCAGGATGCGCATCAGAGCGTCTCCAGCGACAGCACGCCGGGGATGCTGCGCAGCGCCACCAGTTGCGCGTCCGGTACCGCGCGATCGACAGTGATCGCCGCCAGCGCCTCGCCATCGCCCTTGGAGCCGAGCGAGAAGTTGACGATGTTCACGCCCGCCGCGCCCAGGTGCGAACCAACCAGGCCGATGATCCCGGGGCGGTCCTCGTTGCGCATCAGCAGCAGGTGCGATTGCGGATCGAATTCGATTTCGACGCCGTCCAGGCGCACGACACGCGGGCCGCGATGCAGCGTGGCCTCGATCTCGCGCGCGGGTCCGCGGCCGTCCTCGACCCGCAACCGCAGCAGGCGGTCGAAACCGTCGCCATCGCCGCCGACGGTTTCGGCGACGGTCAGTCCGCGCGCGCTGGCTTCCTGCAATGCGTTGACCGGCGTCACCCGGCCCGACGCGGTGCCGAGCAGCGCGGCCACCAGCAGGCGCGTCAGCGGACGCGGATCGAGCGCTTCGCTGTCGCCCGCATAGGTCACGTGCAGGCGTTCGGGCGCCGGCACCAGGCGCGCGCACAGCTTGCCCAGCGCCGACATCAGCGGCATCCACGGCCCGACTTCGCGCGCGGCCTCGGCCGACAGCGGCGGCAGGTTGACGCAGCCGGCAACGGCGCCGGTCGCGAAATAATCCAGGACCTGGCGCGCGAGGATCGTGCTCACCGCCTGCTGCGCCTCGCCGGTGGACGCGCCCAGGTGCGGGGTGAGCACGAGGTTGGGATGCGCGCGCAGCGGCGAATCGGCGGGCAGCGGCTCGGTGGCGAAAGTGTCGAGTGCAGCGCCGGCCAGGCGGCCGCTGTCCAGCGCGTCGAGCAGAGCACCTTCGTCGATGAGCCCGCCGCGCGCGGCGTTGATCAGGTACGCCCCTGGCTTCATCCGCGCCAGCGTGTCGGCGTTGAGCAGGTGCGTGGTGTCCTTGGTGCGCGGGATGTGCAGGCTGACGACGTCGGCCCAGGCGAGCAGTTCATCCAGCGTCTTCAACGGCACGCTGCCATGGCCCGCGGCGGCCGGCGGCAGGAACGGATCGAAGGCGGCCACGTCCATCCCCAGCGCGCGCGCCTTGCGCGCCACCGTGCCGCCGATGCGGCCCAGGCCGATGACGCCGAGCTTCTTGCCTTCCAGCTCGAAGCCGGTGAGCCCGGCCTTGGGCCACTGCCCGGCCTTCATGCCGGCATCGGCGCGCGGCACGTGGCGGGCGAGCGCGAACAGCAGCGACAACGCATGTTCGGCCGCGGCCAGGGTGTTGCCGTCGGGTGCGTTCATCACCGCGATGCCGCGCGCGGTGGCGGCGTCGACATCGATGGTATCGACGCCGGCGCCAGCGCGGCCGATCACGCGCAGGGCGCCGGCGTGTTCGAGCGCGGGCGCGCCAACCGCGGTGGCCGAGCGCACCAGCAGCGCATCGACGCCGGACAGCGCCTTCGCCAATGCGGCCGGATCCTTCAGCGGGTCGGAGATTTCGACGTCCCAGCCGGCGTCGCGGAACAGCGCGAGCCCGTCGTCGTGGATGCCATCGCAAGCCAGCACTTTCATCGCATGCTCCAGTGGTCGGGGACCACGGACACGCACGCCGCCGGCAGAACGTCAGGCGCCGCGAAACGGCAGCGCAGTGCGATCGGGAGACGGGGCCGGCTGGCATGGGAATCCGCGATTGGCGGCCAGCCTAGCAGAGGCGCGCGGCGACGCAAGCTGGCATCTCGGCAGCCGGCACGACACCATGGCGGCCCCGATCACAGGCGAAGACCGATGCCGCAGGCCAAGGGCGAATTCGAAGTCAACCGCAGCGACGAGCCGGCCTGCGACATGGGCGGCGGCGCGAGCGCGGGCCATTACCGCTTCGACAAACGATTCCACGGCGCGCTCGACGCCACCAGCGTGGTGCACATGCTCGCCGTGGGCACCGACACGCCCGGGTCGGCGGCCTACGTCGCGATCGAGCGGCTCGAGGGTCGCCTGGACGGGCGGGCCGGCGCCTTCTTCCTGCAACACAACGGAATCATGGAGCGCGGCGCGGCCACCCTGTCGCTGACCATCGTGCCCGACTCGGGGCGCGAGGAGCTTGCCGGCATCAGCGGCCGCATGGCGATCGAGATCGCCGACAGCAAGCACTTCTACACGCTGGATTACAGCCTTCCCGAAAACTGAGGCCGGGGCGCGGGTCACGGGCCGTCCTGCGACCGGCGCGTATAATTCGCGGCCTCCCAGGCGACGCGGCGGCGATGGCTCAGACGATGAAGGCGTTGGTGAAGCGCGAGCCCGGCAAGGGCATCTGGATGGAAGACGTGCCGGTGCCCGCTCCCGGCCCGAACGAAGTCCTGATCAAGGTCGAAAAAACCGCGATCTGCGGCACCGACCTGCATATCTACCTGTGGGACGAGTGGAGCCAGCGCACGATCAAGCCGGGGCTGGTGATCGGCCATGAGTTCGTCGGCCGCATCGCCGAACTCGGTGCCGGCGTCACCGGCTACAGGGTCGGCCAGCGCGTCAGCGCCGAAGGCCATATCGTCTGCGGCCATTGCCGCAACTGTCGCGGCGGCCGCCAGCACCTGTGCCCGAACACGGTCGGCATCGGCGTCAACCGCAACGGCGCGTTCGCCGAATACATCGTGATGCCGGCGACCAACCTGTGGCCGATCCCCGACCAGATCCCGAGCGAGCTGGCGGCGTTCTTCGATCCCTATGGCAACGCCGCGCATTGCGCGCTGGAGTTCGACGTCGTCGGCGAGGACGTGCTGATCACCGGCGCAGGGCCGATCGGGATCATCGCCGCCGGCATCTGCAAGTTCATCGGCGCGCGCAACGTGGTGGTCACCGACGTCAACGATTTCCGCCTCAAGCTCGCCGCCGACATGGGCGCGACGCGGGTCGTCAACGTCAGCAATACCTCGCTCAAGGACGTGATGGCCGACCTGCACATGGAAGGCTTCGACGTCGGCCTGGAGATGAGCGGCAACCCGCGCGCGTTCAACGACATGCTCGACTGCATGTACCACGGCGGCAAGATCGCGATGCTCGGCATCATGCCCAAGGGCGCCGGCGCGGACTGGGACAAGGTCATCTTCAAGGGCCTCACGCTGCACGGCATGTACGGCCGGCGCATGTACGAGACCTGGTACAAGATGACGCAGCTCGTGCTGGGCGGCTTCCCGCTGGGCAAGGTGCTCACCCACCAGCTGCCGATCGATGCATTCCAGCAGGGCTTCGACCTGATGGAAGCAGGCAAGGCCGGCAAGGTCGTGTTGAGCTGGAATTGACCGCTCCGCCGTTCACGCGCCAGCGGGACCCCGTGGACGTTCCCGTCCTGCTGCATCCGAACACCGCAATCAACGTCCCTGCATTCCCGCTTGCGCGGGAATGACGAGCAGAGAGAAGTCGCATGTCCCTGACCCAACGCTACGCCGACACCCTCGACGAGATCCGCGACGCCGGGCTGTTCAAGTCCGAGCGCATCATCACCTCGCCGCAGGCGGCCGAGATCACGCTCGAGGACGGGCGCACGGTGCTCAATTTCTGCGCCAACAACTACCTCGGGCTCGCCGACCATCCGGCGATGATCCAGGCGGCGAAGGACGCGCTGGATACCCACGGTTTCGGCATGGCGTCGGTGCGCTTCATCTGCGGCACCCAGGACATGCACAAGCAGCTGGAACGCACGATCGCGGCGTTCTTCGGGACGCAGGACACGATCCTGTACGCCGCCTGCTTCGATGCCAACGGCGGGCTGTTCGAGCCGTTGCTGGACGAGAAGGACGCGATCATCTCCGACGCGCTCAACCACGCCTCGATCATCGACGGCGTGCGCATGTGCAAGGCCAGGCGCTACCGCTACGCCAACTGCGACATAGCCGACCTCGAGAAGCAGCTGCAGCAGGCCCGGGCGGATGGCGCACGCACCATCCTGATCACCAGCGACGGCGTGTTCTCGATGGACGGCTTCATCGCGCCGCTGGACGAGATCACGCGCCTGGCGAAGCAGTACGACGCGCTGGTGCATATCGACGAATGCCACGCGACCGGGTTCCTCGGGGCAACCGGCCGCGGCTCGGCCGAGGTCAAGGGCGTGATGGACCGGATCGACATCTTCACCGGCACCCTTGGCAAGGCGATGGGCGGCGCGGTCGGCGGCTTCACCACCGCGCGGCGCGAGGTGATCGAGCTGTTGCGCCAGCGTTCGCGCCCGTACCTGTTTTCCAACTCGTTGCCGCCGCACGTGGTCGCGGCCGGGATCAAGGCGTTCGAGATGCTCGATGCCGCCGGCGAGCTGCGCGAGCGCCTAGCGGAAAACACGCGCTACTTCCGCGAGCGGATGACCGCCGCCGGCTTCGACATCAAGCCCGGCGTGCATCCCATCAGCCCGGTGATGCTGTACGACGCGCCATTGGCGCAACGCTTCGCGCAGCGCCTGCTGGAAGAAGGGATCTATGCGATCGGCTTCTTCTTCCCGGTGGTGCCGCAGGGGCAGGCGCGCATCCGCACCCAGCTGTCCGCGGCGCATACGCGCGAGCAACTGGATCGGGCGATCGATGCGTTCGTGAAGATCGGGCGCGAGCTGGGCGTGTTGAAGGGCTGACGGGGTGATTGCGCGGGCGGCGCGGTTCGATGCGAGGCGGGCGGGGAGCTCGCGGCTGAAGCCGCTCCTACGAACGTCCATTCCGGGGCGCTGGCGCTGCGCGCGGTCGCGCCAGCGCGTTGGCCTCGTCGTCCGTGAGCTTCCGCCAGCCACCCTTGGGCAACTCGCCCAGCGCCAGCCCGCCGATGGCCACCCGCACCAGCCGCAGCACGCCGACATCCAACGCAGCCAGCAGCCGCCGGATCTGGCGGTTGCGGCCCTCGTCGAGGACGATTTCCAGCCATGCATTGCGATCGCCGCTGCGCAGCAGCCGCGCCGCGCTCGCGCGCAGGAAGCCTTGGTCGCTGTCGACGCCGGTGCGCAGCGCCGCAAGCAGCGTGTCATCGGGCAGGCGATCGATCTGGACGTGGTAGGTCTTGTCGGGACCCGTCGCCGGGTCGGTGATGCGCGCGGCCCATTCCGGATCGTTGCTCAGCAGCAGCAAACCCTCGCTGGCCTTGTCCAGGCGCCCCACCGGGGCGAGCCATGACAGGTCCGCACCATCCAGGCAGCGATAGACGGTGTCGCGACCCCGCTCGTCGCTGGCCGTCGTCACCAGCCCGCGCGGCTTGTTGAGCGCGATGTAGATCCTGTCGGTGCGTGGCAGCGATGCGCCATCGACCTGGATGCGGTCCCCATCCCGCGTGGGATGGTCGGGGTCGAGGACGATGCGGCCATCGATCGCCACCCGGCCGGCGGCAATCCAGCGCGCGGCCTCGCTGCGGGAGCACACTCCGCGCTTGGAGAGGATGCGCGCCAGTCCGTGTCGCGGCGCCAGCATGCGGGTCATCGGCGTGGGGCGCTCAACACATGCCCGAGAGGGCTGACAGGTCCAGGGATGAAAGCGGCGGCTGCCCGTGGCTGTGGTGGTGGCTGGTGCTGGCCCCGTTGTCCGCCAGACTCCCGCAGGGATCAGGGTTTGACCGGCGGTTCCGGCGTCGAGGATGCCGGCTCGGTGGCAGGTGGCACGGCGTCGTTCGCCGGGGCGGCGACGGAAGCCCCCGCGCCACGCGCCACGCGCACGCCACGCGACTTCATCCACGCGCTGAATTCATCGGCCGTCATCTTCTTGCCGTTCTGGCTCATGTTGAATCGCCACGGCGTGTTGTCGAACTGCGTGCGCGGCTTGTAGGCCGCCGGATCGTTCGGATTGACTGCCCCGGGTGCCGGCGTCGCGTTGGCCACCTGGCTGCAGCCTTCGATGCGGATGCGCAACAGGACTTCGTCCACCGATTCGTTGGCGGCCGTGTTTTGCGAGAGCACGCCATTGGGCGCGCCCAGCAGGCTGTCGACCGCGGCAAGCTCACTGGAGACCGGTGCCAGCAACGTCGGGCGCAGCGGCTCGACCGGATTGGGCGCGGGGCAGGTGGACGCCAGCGCCAATCCCGACAAGGGGAACGTGGCGACCACCAGCATTGAAAGACGAAGCGACTGCATCGCGCGCATGGTGGATTTCCCGCCTGCAATATCGATGTTTCGAGTGTAGGTGGCGACACCGCGGGCGACAAGCGCAACCTCATGGATGCCGTTGCTGAATGCGTTCGAACGTGAATGGCGACCTGCCCAAGTGCCCCGGGTCGGACCACCGCAACCGTCGCAAAAAGAAAAGCCCGGCACGAGGCCGGGCTTTTCCGTGTTGCTGGAGCAGTCGCTCCGGCGAAACGTCCGCTTACTGGTTCTGGACGTTCAGCTCGGTACGACGGTTCTGCGCGCGGCCTTCCGGATTGTCCGAACCATCCGGGTTGGTGTTCGGCGCGATCGGACGGCTCTCGCCGTAACCGGTCGGACCGACCAGGCGACCGGCGTCGACGCCGTTGCTGGTCAGGTAGTCGTACACCGTCTTGGCGCGACGCTCCGACAGGGTCTGGTTGTAGGCGTCCGAACCGATCGAGTCGGTGTGACCGGCCACTTCAACCTTCAGGTCGGGATAACGCTTCAGGATCTCGATCGCCTCGTTGAGGATCGACACCGCGTCAGGACGCAGGGTCGCCTTGTCGAAGTCGAAGTTGACACCCTTCAGGTCGATCGACACCGGCACCGGGCAGCCGTCCGGACCGATGGTCTGGCCAGCCTGCGAACCGGGGCACTTGTCGTCGCAGTTGTTGACGCCGTCACCGTCGTCGTCCATGTCGGTGCAGTTCGGTGCCACCGGAGCCGGAGCGACGGGCGCCATCGGCGCGGCGCCCAGCGGGATCACGACGCCGACCGAAGCCAGCAGGTCCACGAAACCGGACGAATTGAGGTCGTTGCCACGGGCATCGACCGCATTGCCATCGGAAGCGTAACGCGCAGCAAGCTCGGTGCGGATGCCAACCCGGCCCAGGTCACCCTGGAGGCCCACGCCGACCTTGGCCGTGACGCTGTCATCCTTGCGCTGGCCCGGGGAATCGGGGTTCGGGAAGTTGTCGAATTCTTCTTCGACACGCTCGTAGCCGACGCCAACAAGGGCATACGGGTGCCAGCTGTGATCCACGAAGAAGTGGCGGCGCACGTCAAGCGAGACCCCGTACTGGCTCCAGTTGAGGTCTTCGTTGTCGTTTTGCTTCGGGTTCTGCCAGTTCAGCTGGCCGTCGACCGACCAGTTGGGATTGATGAACTTGCCCAGGCCAACGGCGCCGAACATCGCATTTTCGGTGTTGCGGTCGTTGTCCTGGTAGTTGTAGCCGATGTCGCCGGTGACATACCAACGGCCGTCGAAGTCGCCGCTAGTCGCAGCGGCGGGGGCCGTGTCAGTCGTCGTGTCGTCCTGGGCGAACGCAACCTGCGCCACGCTCAGACCGCTCAACAATGCAACACAGAGGAGTTTCTTATTCATGCTCAGCTCCTTGATCAGATAAAGAAATGCGGTAAAGCGTGATTTGTGGGACGGCCTATTCATCCACGCCATCCCGAACAGACTAATGTCGGCCCCGTGAAGGACTTGTTAACGCTACCATAACAGTTGAGCTGAGGCCACCGGGCCGGCCCGCCGCAATCTTACACGCGATACAGATTCATGAACTGATCGATGGGGGTCGCTTCCAGCCTGGCCGGGTCCGCCGCCAGGGCCATGATCCGGTCGACCTGCCCACCCGCCAGGTTCGCCCGCAGGGCCGCCTCGCACTTGGCCATCAGCACCGGGATGCCTTCGGCCCGGCGCTTGCGATGGCCGATCGGATAATCGATCGAGACCTTGCCGGTGCTCGAGCCGTCCTTGAAGAAGACTTCCACCGCATTGCCGATGTAACGCTTGTCGGCGTCGAAGTAGTCGCGGGTGAACTGCGGGTTCTCGCTGACGGTCATCTTCGCGCGCAGGGCGTCGATGCGCGGGTCGGCGGCGATGTCGTCGTTGTAGTCCGCGGCGGTCAGGCGGCCGAAGATCAAAGGCACCGCCACCATGTACTGGATGCAGTGATCGCGGTCGGCGTAGTTGGCCAGCGGGCCGGTCTTGTCGATGATCCGCACACCGGCTTCCTGGGTCTGGATCTCGATGCGCTCGATGTCGGCGATCCGGTCCTTGACCAGCGGATGCAGCTGCATCGCGCATTCCACCGCCGTCTGGGCGTGGAATTCGGCCGGAAAGCTGATCTTGAACAGGACGTTCTCCATGACGTAGCTGCCGAACGGGCGCTCGAAGGCGAACGGCTTGCCGCCGAAGGCGACGTCGTAGAAGCCCCAGGTCTTGGCCGACAGCGCGCTCGGATAGCCGACCACGCCCTTGTCGGTGGCGTTGAGCGCGTGGATCACGGCGCGCCGGCAGGCATCGCCCGCGGCCCAGGACTTGCGCGGCCCGGTGTTGGGGGCATGGCGGTAGGTGCGCAGCGCCCCGTTGTCGATCCACGAGTGCGAGACGGCGTTGACCACCTGCTCCTTGCCGCCGCCGAACATCGCGGTCGCGACCGCGGTCGAGGCCAGGCGCACCAGGATCACGTGGTCCATGCCGACGCGGTTGAAGGAATTCTGCAGTGCGTACACGCCCTGGATCTCGTGTGCCTTGATGGCCCAGGTGAGCACGTCGTGGACGGTCAGCGGCTTGCCGCCGTCACGCAGTTCGCGGCGGCTGAGGTAATCGGCGACGGCCAGGATGGTGCCGAGGTTGTCCGACGGATGGCCCCATTCGGCGGCGAGCCAGGTGTCGTTGAAATCCAGCCAGCGCACCTGGGTGCCGATGTTGAAGGCGGCCTGGGCCGGGTCGAGCTCGAAGTTGGTGCCGGGCACGGTCGCGCCGCCAGGCAGGATCGCACCGGGGACGAGCGGGCCGAGGTGCTTGACGCAATCCGGGAATTTCATCGCCAGCATTGCGCAGGCCAGTGAGTCGAGCAGCATGTAGCGGGCGGTGTCGTAGGCCTCCTGCGAGTCGATCCGGTAATCGACCACGTAGTCGGCGATGTCGACCATCGGCTGGTCGGGCTGCGGGCGGGCGGCGGAACGGACGTCGAAGTGGCTCATGGGGGCTGCCGGATGGGGTAGCCGGGTATTTTGCCGCGTTGCGCGGTGGGTAGCGAACGCAGCTTGGCCTGGCTCCCGGCCATCGATCGGCTGGGGGTGGCCGGAGCGGGTGGCGCGCTGGGCCGCAGCCTCCGGCATGCGGTGCGTAGTCATCCGCATGGACACCCTGCGCGACGCCGATGGCCAGTGGTCGTGCGCAGCAACGAGGCGCGACTGGCGCCTGCAGGCATTGCCGCCCCGGTCGGGCCACCCTTCGGTATTGCATTCGCACGCCGCGGCGCCATCGTGAGCGCATGAACACGTCGCGCTTGCCTTCCCTCTTCCTTTCCCACGGCTCGCCGATGCTGGCGATCGAGGACTCGCCGGCTGGGCGCTTTCTTGATCGCCTGGGCGGGCAACTGCCGAGGCCGCGGGCGGTCGTCATCGCGTCGGCCCACTTCATGGCACCGCAGCCGGTGGTCGGCGCGGCGCCGCACCCGGCGACGATCCACGATTTCCGCGGCTTCCCCGAGCCGCTGTACCGGATCGACTATCCCGCGCCCGGGGACCCGGGCCTCGCGCGGGCCGTCGCTGAGCTGCTGGGCGATGCCGGGCTGCCGGCGACCTTGCGCCTGGACCAGGGACTGGACCATGGCGCCTGGGTGCCGCTGCGGCGGATGTATCCCGATGCCAGCCTGCCGGTCGTACCGGTTTCGGTCGATCCCGGAGACGCCGCCCACCACCTCGCCATCGGCCGGGCCTTGGCGCCGCTACGCGAGGATGGCGTGCTGGTGATCGGCTCGGGCGGCTTCGTCCACAACCTTGGCGACCTGGAATGGACGGACCGCGAGGCCCCGGTTCCCGCCTGGGCGGCGGCGTTCTCCGGCTGGATGCGCGAACGGCTCGCCGCCGGCGACACCGGCGCGCTGCTGGATTGGGAACGCTTGGCGCCGCACGCACGGCGGGCGCACCCGACGGTCGAACATTTCATGCCGCTGTTCGTCGCGCTGGGTGCGGCGGGGCCGCAGGCGTCGGTCCGGCAACTGCATGCGTCTGCCGAATTCGGTTCGCTTGCGCTGGACGCTTTCGCGTTTGCCTGAGCCCCTTGGCGCAATGCAGCGCCAATGAAATCAACAGCTTCCTGAATCCCATTCAGCTGGCGTTGGGCTTTGCGCCGTTAGGGTGCGCGCACTTTCGGAGTGCCTGAATAGGCAACCCACCGGCGCTGCCCGCACTTCCGCGGGATTTGCGGCGCCCGGGCTCAAGGCCGCCGCAGAGCTGCCGCCCTCCCCAGTACGCCATCCCGGATCGTGAATGCACGCCCCGCCCACATCGGCGACGGCAGCATCGCGGCCCGGCGCAACGGAGCAAGGAGTCGCCATGAAACTGGCCTGGATCCTCTGGCTGGCGCACGTGTTGCCCCAGCCGGCCGCCGATTCGCTGTGCCTGAGCACCACCGTCTACCTCGAAGCGCGCGACCAGTCGGTCCGTGGACAGGAAGCGGTGGCCGAAGTCGCCCTGCGCCGGCTGGACAGCGGCCTGTACGGGCAGAACCTGTGCGAGGTCGTGACGGCGCGCCGGCAGTTCGCGCCGTCGCTGGTCTCGCCGAACACCAACCTCGCCAACCCGCGCGCCTGGGCGATGGCGGTGGACGTGGCCCTGGATTCGGAACGCAACTGGGCCCTGCCGCCCGGGCAGCGCCACGAGATCGTGCCGGGTGCGAGCCACTTCGCCGCCACCGCGATCGCGTCGCCCAGCTGGCGCAACGCCTACCAGGTGGCGACCATCGGCGACCATACCTTCTACCGCGTGCAGAATCTCAAGCCGCATAAATCGTGACGCTCCGTTGCGCGGGGCGTGATTGATGCATTGATGGCCTGGCGCACATAGTCGCCTCCTCGTCGATTCGCGGAGGCATCCATGAAGCTTTACTACTCGCCCGGCGCCTGCTCGCTGGCCGATCACATCGCGCTGGAATGGACCGGGCAGCCCTATGAGGCCCGGCGCATGTCGGGCGATGATCGCCGCTCGCCCGGGTACCTCGCGCTGAACCCCGCCGGCGCGGTGCCCGTGCTGGAAGACGGCGGCTGGGCACTGACCCAGAACTCCGCGATCCTCAATTACATCGTCGACAAGTACCCGCAGGCGGCGCTGGGCGGCGACGGCACGCCTCGCAGCCGCGCCGAGGTCAACCGCTGGCTGGGGTTCCTCAACTCGGACGTCCACCCGGCGTTCAAGCCGCTGTTCGGCGCCACCCGCTATCTCGAGGATGCCCTGACCGTCGCCAGGACCCAGGCGCATGCCCGGGCCCAGCTGCGCGGGTTGTTCGCACGCGCAGACCAGCAACTGCTGGGGCGGGAGTTCATCGCCGGTCCGCGCTCGATCGCCGATCCGTATCTGTTCGTCGTCACGCGATGGGCGAAAGCCAGCGGCGTGGACCTGACGGGATTCGACAACCTCGAGCGTCATTTCCACCGCATGGGCGAGGATCCGGCCGTGCGCCGGGTGCTGGCGGACGAAGGCCTGGACTGACAGGCCATGCTGGCAGGCTCTTCGTAGGAGCGGCTTCGGCGCGAGCGCTGTCCTGCATCTGCAGGAACGCCCACGGTGACGTCGCCGGAGAAGCGCTCGCGGCTGAAGCCGCGCCTGCCGATGGCGGCAGCTCCCCCAAGAAGAAGGCCGCGCAATTGCGCGGCCTTCTTCTTGCGACGGGATCGCTCAGCCGCGCTTGTCGACCGGCACGTACTCACGATCCTCGGGGCCGACGTAGGTCGCGCTCGGGCGGATGATCTTGCCGTCCTCGCGCTGCTCGATCACGTGCGCGCTCCAGCCCGAGGTGCGGGCGATGACGAACAACGGCGTGAACATCGGCGTCGGGATCCCCATCATGTGGTACGCGCTGGCGCTGTACCAGTCGAGGTTGGGGAACATCTTCTTGGTGTCCATCATCAGCTTCTCGATGCGCTCGGACACATCGAACAGCACCTGGTTGCCGCCTTCGCGGCAAAGCTTGCGCGACAGCTCCTTGATGATCGGGTTGCGCGGATCGCCGATGGTGTACACGGGGTGACCGAAGCCGATGACGATTTCCTTGCGCTCCATGCGCGCGCGAATGTCGGCTTCGGCTTCGTCGGGGGTCGCGTAGCGGGAGATGATGTCCATCGCCACTTCGTTGGCGCCGCCGTGCTTGGGCCCGCGCAGCGCGCCGATCGCGCCGGTGATGCAGGAATGGATGTCGCTGCCCGTTCCGGCGATCACGCGCGCGGTGAAGGTCGACGCATTGAATTCATGCTCGGCGTAGAGCACCAGCGACTTGTCCAGCGCCTCGGCGTGCAGCGCGCTCGGCGGCTCGCCGTGCAGCAGGTGCAGGAAATGCGCGGCGATCGAGTCGTCGTCGGTCTCGCAATCGATCCGCCGCCCGTTGCGGGTGAAGTGCCACCAGTACAGCAGCATCGAGCCGAAGCTCGCCATCAGCTTGTCGGCGATGTCGCGCGCTTCGCTGGCCGGGTGGGTGTCGCGCTCGGGCAGCACCGTGCCCAGCACCGAGCAGCCGGTGCGCAGCACATCCATCGGGTGGGCGTTGGCCGGGACCAGCTCCAGCGCTTCGGCCACGATCACCGGCAGGCCGCGCAGGCGCTTGAGCTTGGTGCGGTAGGCGGCCAGCTGCGATGCGGTCGGCAGCGTGCCGTGCACGAGCAGGTGCGCGACTTCCTCGAACGAGGATTTCGTTGCCAGGTCCTTGATGTCGTAGCCGCGGTAATGCAGGTCGTTGCCGCTGCGGCCGACGGTGCACAGCGCGGTATTGCCGGCCGGCGTGCCGCTCAGCGCGACGGACTTCTTTGCTTTGGCCGGAGCCGGATTGGTGTCGCTCATGCTGGTTCTTCCTTCGCTCATGGGCCGGCGGGCAAGCCCGTCGCCTGCAATCCCGGCCGGGCGACGCGCCCGGCCAACGGTTACTTGCCTGAAAACAGGGCGTCGAGCTTCTGCTCGTAGCCGTGGTAGCCGAGGAAATCGTAGAGCTCCTCGCGCGTCTGCAGCTGGTCGATGATGTGCTTCTGGGTGCCCTGGCTGCGCACGGCCTGGTAGAAATTCAACGCCGCCTTGTTCATCGCCCGATAGGCGCCGCAGCAGTACAGCGCGATGTCGACCTTCGCCTCGCGCAGCTCATCCACGGTGAAGAAGGGCGTGCTGCCGAACTCGGTCAGGTTGGCCAGGACCGGAACCTTCACCGCGGCCTTGAAGCGGCGGTAGTCGTCCAGCGTCTTCATGGCTTCGGGGAAGATCATGTCGGCACCCGCCTCGACATAGGCGCAGGCGCGATCGATCGCCGAATCGATGCCCTCCACCGCCGCGGCGTCGGTGCGCGCCATGATCACGAAGCCGGCATCGGTGCGGGCATCGACGGCGGTCTTCACCCGATCGACCATTTCGTCCTTCGTCACCACTTCCTTGCCGGGCCGGTGGCCGCAACGTTTCTGGCCGACCTGGTCCTCCATGTGCACCGCGGCGACGCCGATGCGCTCGAAGTTTCGGATGGTGCGCGCGATGTTGAACGCCCCCCCCCAGCCGGTATCGATATCCACCAGCAACGGCATCTGCGTTGCCTCGACGATCCGGCGTGCATCGGTGAGCACGTCTTCCATCGTGCTGATGCCCAGGTCCGGCATGCCGAGGGAGTTGGCGGCGACGCCGCCGCCGGACAGGTACAGCGCCTTGTAGCCGACGCGCTTGGCCATCAATCCGGCATAGGCGGTGATCGCGCCCATGACCTGGAGCGGCGATTCGGCGGCGACGGCATTGCGGAAATGCGTACCGGCAGACAGTTGGGACATGACACTCCCCCGTATCTCGAACCGTCATCCCCGCGGAGGCGGGGATGACGAGCCAAACTGGACTCCCGCCTGCGCGGGAATGGCGGGCCAAAACGACGAAGGCGACGCGGGTCGCCTTCGAACGGGTTACAGCAGGTGCGCCACGCCCGCGCGCTCTTCCTCGAGCTCGGCCAGGGTCTTGTCCATCCGCTCGCGGCTGAAGGCGTCGATCGGCAGGTCGGCGATGCGGGTGTATTCGCCGTTGGCGGTGGTCACCGGCACCCCGTAGATGACGCCTTCGGGAATGCCGTAGCTGCCATCGGACGGCACGCCCATCGTCACCCACTTGCCGCCGGTGCCGAGCACCCAGTCGTGGATGTGGTCGATGGCGGCATTGGCAGCCGAGGCGGCCGACGACAATCCGCGCGCTTCGATGATCGCGGCGCCGCGCTTGCCGACCGTGGGGATGAACACGTTCGCGTTCCAGTCCGGGTCGTTGATCGTGTCCTGGAGCGACTTGCCGTTGGCGGTCGCGAAACGGTAGTCCGGGTACATCGTCGGCGAGTGGTTGCCCCACACGACCAGCTTGTCGATGTCGGCGACGGCCACGCCGGCCTTGGACGCCAGCTGCGACAGCGCGCGGTTATGGTCCAGGCGCAGCATCGCGGTGAAGTTCTTCGCCGGCAGCGACGGCGCGGACTTCATCGCGATGTAGGCGTTGGTGTTGGCCGGGTTACCGACCACGAGGACCTTGACGTCGCGCGAGGCGACGTCGTTCAGCGCCTTGCCCTGCTCGGTGAAGATCTTGGCGTTCTCCAGCAACAGGTCCTTGCGCTCCATGCCCGGGCCGCGCGGACGTGCGCCGACCAGCATCGCGATGTCCGCATCCTTGAACGCGACGCGTGGGTCATCTGTGCCGACCATGCCGGCGAGCAGCGGGAACGCGCAGTCCTCCAGCTCCATCATCACGCCCTTGAGCGCGGCTTGGGCTTTCTCCAGCGGCAGCTCGAGCATCTGCAGGATGACCGGCTGGTCCTTGCCGAGCATCTCGCCCGAAGCAATGCGGAACAGCAACGCGTAACCGATCTGGCCGGCCGCGCCGGTGACGGCAACTCGGAGGGGTGACTTCATCGTGGGCTCCTGTAGGGCGGGTCTTGACCCGCCAACGCTAGTCAAAGGATGGAATGGAGGGCGACCCACCGACTCGCACGTGCGGGGAGCGGGTCGATTCGCCAACGGGCGTTCATGGCGACGCCATGGCGGGTCAAGACCCGCCCTACGACAGTTCGGCGAAAAACTCCTGGAACCGCTGCAGCCCCGGCGCCAGCTGCGGCGTCGGGCAGGTGTAGCTGATGCGCAACGCGCTCGGCGCGCCGAAGGCCGACCCCGGCACGCAGGCAACGCCCTTGGCCTCGAGCAGCGCGCTGCAGAAGTCGACATCGTTGGTGACTTTCAGCCCCGTCGGCGCGTGGGCCTTGCCGAAGGCGACGCTGATGTCGGGGAACACATAGAACGCACCCTGCGGCCTGGGGCAGACGACGCCGGGAATCGAATCCATCACCGCCATCACCTGGTCGCGCTTGCGCTGGAATTCGGCGCACTTCTCGCGGGTGATGTCCTGCGGGCCCGACAATGCGGCGACCGCGGCGGCGGTGACGACTTCCGGCAGATTGGTGATGTGGTTGGAGTTCATCGTCACCACCGCCTGCGCGACCGCTTCGGGACCGGCCATGAAACCCACGCGCCAGCCCGGCATGCCGTAGGTCTTGGACAGCGAATCGATGAAGATCACGCGGTCGCGCAACTCGGGGCGCGCGTGCACGAAGTTGTGGTAGCCGATGCCGTCGAACACCATCCGGTTGTAGATGTCGTCGGTGATGATCCAGGTGTCGGGGTACTTCACCAGCACGTCCGCCAGCGCGTCGATCTCGACCTTGGAATACACCATGCCGGTCGGGTTGGACGGGTTGTTGAACAGGAACACGCGCGGCTTGCGCGCCATCGCCGCGTCGAGCTGCGCTGGCGTGAGCTTGTAGTCCTGCTCGGCCGGGCACGGCAGCAGGTCGACCTTCGCGTTCACGATCTCGGCGATGTCGAGATAGCTGGTCCAGTACGGCACCGGGAACGCGATCGTGTCGCCCTCGTCCAGCAGTGCCTCGGCCAGGTTGTAGATCACGTGCTTGGCGCCGACGCCGGTGGCGCAGTTGGCGCGCGTGTAGCCGGTCAAGCCGATCTCGCCGATGTGCTGGAGGAAGGCGTCCAGCAACGCGTCGCTCCCGCGGTTGCTGCCGTACTGCCCCGAGTCGTGAGCCAGCGCGTCCCGCGCAGCCGCATAGACATGTTCACCGGGGAGGAAATTCGGCACCCCGATCGAAAAACTGATGATGTCGCGGCCTTCGGCCTTCAGGCGCTTGGCTTTTTCGGCGACCTGCATGATCGCGCTGGGCTTGGCACGGCCGACCCGGCGGGCAAGCTGCTGCATCGGGATTCCTCGTCACGGCGGCGCCTTGGCGGCGCGGGGAACTGCGGATTTTATCACGCAGGCCCACGCCGGCCGGCGCGCGGGAGGCGCCGGCGGCGGGACCAGGCCCGGCTCAGGCGGCCAGGATCTTGTTCCACTCGGCGACGCGGTCGGCCTTGGCGGCCAGCGCGGCGTCGGCATCGCCCTCGATCTTCACCGACTTGATCTTGTCGCCCTGGGCGACCTTGTCCACCACGTCCAGGCCATCGACGACCTTGCCGAAGACCGTGTGCTTGCCGTCCAGCCACGGGGTGGCGACGTGGGTGATGAAGAACTGGCTGCCGTTGGTGTTGGGGCCGGCATTGGCCATCGACAGCACCCCGCGCTCATGGCGGACGCCGTTGTTGGCCTCGTCCTCGAACTTGTAGCCCGGGCCGCCGGTGCCGGTGCCCTGCGGGCAGCCGCCCTGGACCATGAAATCCTTGATGACCCGGTGGAAGTTCAGGCCGTCGTAGAAGCCGCGTTTGGCCAGGTTCACGAAGTTGGCGACGGTCAGCGGGGCCTTGTCCGGGTAGAGCTCGACACGGACGGGGCCACGGTCGGTATCGAAGTTGGCGTATAGGGACATTGGGGGCGTCCTCAAGAGCGGCGGCTGCCGGGACCGGCTATAATACCCGGCTTCCTTGCCAGCCTTCGCGCCGCCCTGGTGCGCTTTCCGCATGTCCATTGAACAGCTCCGCAACATCGCCATCGTCGCCCACGTCGACCATGGCAAGACCACGCTCGTCGACTGCCTGCTCAAGCAGTCCGGCACCTTCAACGAACGCGTGGTCACCACCGAACGGATGATGGACAGCAACGACCAGGAAAAGGAACGTGGCATCACGATCCTGTCCAAGAACACCGCCATCAACTGGAACGGCAACCGCATCAACATCGTCGATACGCCCGGGCACGCCGACTTCGGCGGCGAGGTCGAGCGCGTGCTGTCGATGGTCGACTCGGTGCTGATCCTGGTCGATGCGATGGACGGCCCGATGCCGCAGACGCGCTTCGTGACCCAGAAGGCGTTCGCGATGGGTTTCAAGCCGATCGTCGTGGTCAACAAGATCGACCGCCCCGGCGCGCGCCCGGACTGGGTGATCGACCAGGTGTTCGACCTGTTCGACAAGCTCGGCGCCACCAACGAGCAGCTTGACTTCCCGATCGTCTATGCGTCCGCGCTGCATGGCTACGCGAGCCTGGACGACAGCGCCCGCTCGGGCGACATGACGCCGCTGTACGAGGCGATCATGAAGCACGTCGATGCGCCCACCGTCGATCCGGACGGCCCGTTCCAGATGCGCATCAGCCAGCTGGACTACAACAACTTCGTCGGCCTGATCGGCGTCGGCCGCATCCAGCGCGGCAAGGTCCGCACCAACATGCCGGTGAGCGTGGTCGACCGCCACGGCAAGAAGCGCCAGGGCAAGGTGCTGCAGGTGCTGGGCTTCCTGGGCCTGGAACGCATCGAGGTTCCGGAGGCCGAGGCCGGCGACATCATCGCCATCTCCGGCGTCGCCGACCTGAGCATCTCCGACACCATCTGCGCGCTCGATGCGCCGGAAGCGCTGCCCGCGCTGACGGTCGACGAGCCGACGATCAGCATGACCTTCCAGGTCAACAATTCCCCGTTCGCCGGCAACAAGGACCTCAGCGGCGGCAAGTTCCTCACCAGCCGCCAGCTGCGCGAGCGCCTGGAGCGCGAGACGCTGCACAACGTGGCGCTCAAGGTCGAGGAAGGCTCGGATCCGGACAAGTTCCTGGTCTCCGGCCGCGGTGAGCTGCACCTGTCGGTGCTGATCGAGACGATGCGCCGCGAGGGGTTCGAACTGGCGGTGTCGCGCCCCGAGGTCATCATCAAGGAAATCGACGGCCAGCCGATGGAGCCGGTCGAGCAGCTCGTGGTCGACATCGAGGAGCAGCACCAGGGTGGCGTGATGGAGAAGCTCGGCATCCGCAAGGCGCAGCTGAAGAACATGGAACCCGACGGCAAAGGTCGCGTGCGCCTGGATTACATGATTCCCGCGCGCGGCCTGATCGGCTTCCAGAACGAGTTCCGCACCCTGACCCAGGGTTCGGGCCTGCTGTTCCACGTGTTCGACCATTACGGCCCGAAGGAAGCCGGCGCGATCGCCAAGCGCCAGAACGGGGTGATGATCGCCAATGCGCCGGGCGTGACCCCCGCCTATTCGCTCGGACCGCTGGAAGAGCGCGGCAAGCTGTTCGCCGCCGAAGGCGACAACGTGTACGAGGGCCAGCTGATCGGCATCCACTCCAAGGACAACGACCTGACGGTGAATGCGATCAAGACCAAGCCGCTGACCAACATGCGCGCTTCGGGCAAGGACGATGCGATCAAGCTGACGCCGGCGATCAAGTACACGCTGGAGCAGGCGCTGGACTTCATCGAGGACGACGAGCTGGTGGAAGTCACGCCGAAGGAAATCCGGCTGCGCAAGAAGTTCCTCACCGAGACCGATCGCAAGCGCGCCTCGCGGGCGGCCTGACCCGGCTTCGTCAGTCGACGCCGATGGGCGCGCCGGGTTAGCCTGCGCGCCTCATGCGCCCCCGCCTCCGACCATCGCGCCCAGAACCTTCGGTTCTCCAGTCCTTCCCGGACGCGTCGCGCCTGGATCCTTCACACCCGCACTACAACCCCGATCCGCATGCGCATCCGGGGCTGCACATCATCGCGCTGGTGGAAGGAATCAAGGGCGGCCTGGCCGTCCTCGCGGCGAGCGGGTTGGCGATCCTCGGCCCGACGCCCCTGCAGCACTGGGTGCATGTGCTCATCGCACGCTTCGAGCTCGATCCGGAGCATGGCGCACTGGCGTTGTTCGCCGAGAAGATCAGCCAGGGCGCGGTGCACTGGGCAGCGGCGCTGGTAACGATGTACGGCGTCCTCCATCTGCTCGAAGCCTGGGGGCTCTGGCGCGCGCGCGTCTGGGGCTCGTGGCTGGGCTGCGTCACCGCCTCGCTGTACCTGCCGCTGGACGTGTACGCGCTGATCCGCCATCCCGGCTGGCCGACGGTGGCGCTGCTGGTGTTCAACGTGATCGTGGTCTGGGTGCTGGCGCGCGACATCCTGCGCCGCCGTTTCTGAGTCGCGCTGGGCTCGTCGCCCGGTCTTGACCCGCCATGGCGTCAGGCCGCGGTCGCGGGCATGAGCCGGTTCTGCTGGCGCACGATCAGCATCGCGATCTCCAGCGCCTGCTCGTAATTCAGGCGTGGATCGACCGCCGAACGGTAGGCGCGCGCCAGGTCGGTTTCGGTGAGCTCACGCGCACCGCCCAGGCATTCGGTCACGTCCTCGCCGGTGAGCTCCAAGTGCACCCCGCCCAGCCGCGTACCGGCCGCGGCATGGAGTTCGAAGGCCTGCTCCACTTCGCTGCGGATGTTGCCGAAGCGCCGCGTCTTGTAACCGTTGCCGGTGGTCTCGGTGTTGCCATGCATCGGATCGCAGATCCACAGCACGCGGCGGCCTTCGCTGCGGATGGCATCGAGCAACGGTGGCAGCTTCGCGGCGATGTTGCCCGCGCCCATGCGATGGATCAGGGTCAGCCGGCCCGGCTCGTCGCCTGGGTTGAGCACGTCGACCAACCGCAACAGCTGGTCCGGCGTCACCGTCGGGCCGACCTTGAGCGCGACTGGGTTGCGGATGCCACGCATGTATTCGACATGGGCGCCGTCGAGCGCGGCCGTGCGCATGCCGATCCACGGGAAGTGCGTGCCTAGGTTGAACCAGCCCCACTGCCGCGGCACTTCGCGCGTCTGCGCTTCCTCGTAGGGCAGCAGCAGCGCTTCGTGCGAAGTGTAGAAGTCGACCCGGTTGAGGTTGTGTACCTGCGACCCGGACAACGTCTCCATGAAGCGCACCGCGTCGCCGATGCCAGCCACCATGTGCTGGTATTCGTCAGCCAGCGGCGAATGCCCGACCCAGCCCAGGTCCCAGTATTCCGGGTGGTGGAGGTCGGCGAAGCCGCCGTCGATCAACGCGCGCACGAAGTTCATCGTCATCGCCGAGCGCGCGTGCGCCTTGATCATCCGGCGCGGGTCGGGCGTGCGCGCCCCGACGGTGAATTCCGGCGCATTGACGATGTCGCCGCGATACACCGGCAGCGTCACGCCATCGATCGTTTCGTTGTCGGCCGAGCGCGGTTTGGCGTACTGGCCGGCGAAGCGGCCCACGCGCACCACCGGCAGGCGCAGGCCATGCACCAGCACCAGGCTCATCTGCAGCAGCACCTTGAGCCGGTTGGAGATCACCTGCGAACTGCACTCGCGGAAGCTTTCCGCGCAATCGCCACCCTGCAGCAGGAAGCGCCGGCCCTCCTGCGCCTCGGCCAGCTGCTGCTTGAGGGCCAGGATTTCCCACGACGTGACCAGCGGCGGCAAGGCATGCAACTCCGCCTGCACTTCGGCCAGTGCGGCGGCGTCGGGATAGATCGGCTGCTGCATCGCCGGCCGCTGGCGCCAGCTGTCCAGCGCCCAGTGTTGCGGAAGCGTCACGGCCTGCAGGTTGCGTTCAGTGCTGTTCATGGTTGCGACGTTCGAAAGCGATCTGCATCGTGACAGATCGCGCCTGCACCGCAATCGCTCGGCGGCGCAGGCCCACCCTCATGCGGCCAGGCGCTGGCGATGCAGCAGCAACCACGAGGCCCACAAAGCCAGCAGCACGAACCACACCAGCCCCCATTCGGCCATCGACAGGCCCAGCAACGTCCAGTCCACGCGCGCGCACTCCCCCGAGCCCGTCAGCACCTTGCGGATCACGCTGGTCATCGGCAGCAGTTCGCGCATGTAATCCAGGCCCGGACCACAGGACGGCACCTGGTCCGGCGGCAGGTGCTGCAGCCAGACATGGCGGCCGGCGATGCCGACGCCGACACCGGCAGCGATCAACGCCAGCGCCGCATACAGGCGCTGCCCCCACCGTGCGCGCGGCGCATGCAGCCCGGCAACGAGGAAAAGGACGCCGGTCGCGGTGAAGGCGATGCGCTGGAAGATGCACAGCGGGCACGGGACCAGGCCGCCCCTGAGTTGCAGCGTCAGTGCGATCGCCAGCAGGCCTGCGCAGGTGACGAAGGCCAGCAGGCATTGGGCGCGGAACGTCATGCGGAAAGGATTCACCGAAGGATCCAGCGAGGGGCAGACCCGCATTCTGCCGTGCTTCACGGCAAAGGACATCCATCGCGCCGGTATCGACTGCTGGCAGCCAGCGTTCCTGCGCCTGTACGCCGGATGTCGCCGGGCGCGAAAACGTAGCCCTGCCAAGCGAAGCGCACCCGGGGACCCTCGGGCAACCTTGGCGTCGGCGTCACCGGGGCTTCCGAGGCCCCTGAACCTTGCTGCTGCAGCGACCAAAGGCGCTGGATCCCGGCCTTCGCCGGGATGGCGGGCAAGGATGGAATCTTCGGTCGTGGACGCCAGCGCGCTCCACCGCAGGGAGGTTGCAGTCGCGCGATGCCGGCAGGGGAGCAGGTCACTGCATGCCGCGCATCGCGTGCCACCCCAAAAACAAAAGCCCCGGCGCGAACCGGGGCTGTCGTGTACTGCGATGGCGGCACGCTTATTCGGCAGCCGCCTCGGGGCGATCGACCAGCTCGACATACGCCATCGGCGCGTTGTCGCCGGCGCGGAAGCCGCACTTGAGGATGCGCAGGTAACCGCCGGGGCGGGCCTGGTAGCGCGGGCCGAGTTCGACGAACAGCTTGCCGACGGCCTGCTTGTCGCGCAGGCGCGCGAAGGCGAGGCGGCGGTTGGCGACGCCGTCGATCTTGCCCAGGGTGATGAGCGGCTCGGCGACGCGGCGCAGCTCCTTGGCCTTGGGCAGGGTGGTCTTGATCAGTTCGTGCTTGATCAGCGACGCGGCCATGTTCTCGAACATCGCCTGGCGATGTGCGCTGGTGCGGCTGAACTTGCGTCCGGATTTCTGGTGGCGCATGGCGTTGGATTCCTGTGTGAATGCTGGAACTGCTGGGGATCGCTGTCGCCCTCGTGGCGTTGAACGTGGACTGCGCTGGTCCGGACCGGCCATCCTGGCCGGCGCGCCGCGGGTCTATGACCCGTCGGCGATGTGTTGCCTTGTCACGAGGAAGCCGCGACTTCCATCGCGGCTTCCCTTTCCCGCTTGCCGTACCGGGCAGTCGCCCGAAACGCACGGCATGCCAGGATTTGCTTAGCCCATCATCCCGTGGGAGGCGATGCCGGCCGGCGGCCAGTTCTCGAGCTTCATGCCGAGCGACAGGCCACGCTGGGCGAGGACTTCCTTGATCTCGGTGAGCGACTTCTTGCCCAGGTTCGGGGTCTTGAGCAGCTCGACTTCGGTCTTCTGGATCAGGTCGCCGATGTAGTAGATGCTCTCGGCCTTGAGGCAGTTGGCCGAACGCACGGTCAGCTCGAGGTCGTCGATCGGGCGCAGCAGCACCGGGTCGACGCCGGTGGCGACGGTCTTGGCCGCACCGCGGTCGCGGTGGGTGAAGTCGCCGAACACCGACAGCTGGTCGCTGAGGATGTCGGCGGCGGTGCGCACGGCTTCCTCGGCGTCGATCGTGCCGTTGGTCTCGATGTCCAGGACCAGCTTGTCCAGGTCGGTGCGCTGCTCGACGCGGGCGGATTCGACCGCGTAGGCGACGCGGCGGACCGGCGAGAACGAGGCATCGATCATCAGGCGGCCGATCGCGCGGGTTTCTTCATCCGGGCGGCGACGGGCGGCGGCGGGCTGGTAGCCGAACCCGCGCTCGATCTTCAACCGCATGTTCAACGCCGTGTCCTTGGTCAGGTGGGCGATGACGTGCTGCGGGTTGAGGATCTCGACGTTGTGGTCGGTCTTGATGTCGCCGGCGGTGACCACGCCGGGACCCTGCTTGGCCAGGCTCAGGGTCGAGCTTTCGCCGGTGCCCATGCGGATGGCGATGTCCTTGAGGTTGAGCAGCACCTCGAGCACGTCTTCCTGCAGGCCTTCGACCGTGGTGTATTCGTGCAGCACGCCGTCGATCTCGACCTCGGTGATCGCAAAACCCGGGATCGAGGACAGCAGCACGCGGCGCAGCGCATTGCCGAGGGTGTGGCCGTAGCCGCGCTCCAGCGGTTCGATCACGACCTTCGCGCGGTTGTCGGCGAGGCGTTCGATCTGCGGGCCGCGCGGGCGCAGCACTTGGTTGGCGGTAACCGTCATTGTGGGGCGTCTCCTGCGAATTCCCGGCGGACCGGGAATCCATTGCTGTGGATTACTTCGAGTACAGCTCGACGATCAGCGCTTCGTTGATGTCGGCAGGCAGGTCGGCGCGATCCGGCACGGCCTTGAACACGCCGGCGAACTTCTTCGAATCGACCTCGACCCAGCCCGGCGACAGGTCCATCTGCGCCGACACGGTCAGCGATTCCTGCACGCGCAACTGCTTCTGCGCGCGCTCGGACAGCGCGATCGCGTCGCCCGCCTTCACGGCGTACGAAGGCAGGTTGACCGGCTTGCCGTTGACGGTGACGCCACGGTGGCTGACCAGCTGGCGGGCGGCCGGACGCGTCACCGCGAAACCCATGCGGTAGATCACGTTGTCCAGCCGGGTCTCCAGGAGCTGCAGCAGGTTCTCACCCGTGTTGCCCTTCTTGGTCGACGCCTTCTTGTAGTAATTGCGGAACTGGCGTTCCAGCAGGCCGTAGATGCGCTTGACCTTCTGCTTCTCGCGCAGCTGGGTGGCGTAGTCCGACAGCTTGCCCTTGCGGGTCATGGTGGCGCCGTGCTGGCCGGGCTTCTGCTCCAGCTTGCACTTGGAATCGAGCGCGCGCGCCGGCGACTTCAGGCCGAGGTCGGCGCCTTCGCGGCGGGCGAGCTTACAGGTGGGACCGATGTAACGAGCCATTTTCTATCGCCCCCTTAGACGCGACGCTTCTTCGGCGGGCGGCATCCGTTGTGCGGGATGGGCGTCACGTCGATGATGTTGGTGATCTTGTAGCCGACGTTGTTCAACGAACGCACGGCCGATTCGCGACCCGGGCCCGGGCCCTTGATCCGCACTTCCAGCGACTTCACGCCGTAGTCGAGTGCGACCTTGCCGGCCTTCTCGGCGGCGACCTGCGCGGCGAACGGGGTCGACTTGCGCGAGCCGCGGAAACCGGCGCCGCCCGAGGTCGCCCACGAGAGCGCGTTGCCCTGGCGGTCGGTGATCGTGATGATCGTGTTGTTGAACGAAGCGTGGACGTGGGCGATGCCGTCGGTGACGACACGCTTGATCTTCTTCTTGACTTTCGCAGCTGCTGGCTTGGCCATGTGGGTTCCTTACTTCTTGATGGCCTTGCGCGGACCCTTGCGGGTGCGTGCGTTGGTCCGGGTGCGCTGGCCGCGCAGCGGCAGGCCGCGGCGGTGGCGCAGGCCGCGATAGCAGGCCAGGTCCATCAGGCGCTTGATGGCGACGCCGACTTCACGGCGCAGGTCGCCCTCGACCGCGAACTTGCCGATCTCGGCGCGCAGGCGCTCGACTTCGGGCTCGGACAGGTCGCGGATCTTGGTCACCGGCGAGACGCCGGCGGCTTCGCACACCTGGCGGGAACGGGTCCGCCCGATGCCGAAAATGCTTTGCAGGCCGACCCAGGCTTGTTTCTGGGCAGGCAGGTTGACGCCGGCAATACGCGCCATCAGGCGGTTCTCCAAACGGTTGGCGGCCAAGCCCAACGGGCTTGGCGGAGTGAACTGGAAATTTTAACAGGATCTCGACGTACTAGGAAGTACCGGCCCCGAGGACCGCTACCCGGCATGGGGAGTGTGCCCATGCTCCGGCGACGGGTCCGGACTGGCGGGGCCTGGCGCCGGGACGCTTGCGCGCCCTGCCGTCCTGCCCTGCCCCGCGCGCTACTCTGGCGCGCGGAACGGTCCTGACCCACCCACGCTCGAGACCGCCGCGCGGGTCGCCCATCCTGGTGGCCGGCCTTCCGCCGGCGACACCGTGTGAATCCTTTGAAGCTCAGCCGCGCGACAGACCGCGCGAACCGCCCTTCAGGTTGGCTTTCTTCAACAGGCTCTCGTACTGGTGCGACATCAGGTGCGCCTGGATCTGCGCGATGAAGTCCATCACCACCACCACCACGATCAGCAGCGAGGTGCCGCCGAAGTAGAACGAGGCACCGAGCTTGCTGCGCATCAGCTCCGGCAGCAGGCAGACCAGCACGAGGTAGGTCGCGCCGGCGGCCGTCAGCCGCGTGAGCACCTGGTCGATGTAATCCGCGGTCGCCTTGCCCGGACGGATGCCCGGGATCAGCGCGCCGGACTTCTTCAGGTTGTCGGCGGTTTCCTGCGAGTTGAAGACCAGCGCGGTGTAGAAGAACGTGAAGCCCGCGATCAGCGCCGCGTACAGGATCATGTGCAGCGGCTCGCCCGGCGACAGCGACTGGGTGATCTTCTGCATCGTGGTCTGGAAGCTGGAGCTGCCGGTCTGCCCGAACCAGGTGGTCGCGGTCGCCGGGAACATGATGATCGATGAGGCGAAGATCGGCGGGATCACGCCCGACATGTTGAGCTTGAGCGGCAGGAACGAGGACTGGTTCATGTACGCGCTGCGGCCACCCTGGCGGCGCGCGTAATTGACCGTCACCCGGCGCTGCCCGCTTTCGACGAACACCACGAAGTAGGTCGCCAGCAGCACCACCGCGGCGATCACCATCACCGACAACGCGGAGATGTCGCCATTGCGCGCCTGCTCCAGCGTGCCGAACACGGCGGCGGGCAGGCCGGCGACGATGCCGGCGAAGATGATCAGCGACACGCCGTTGCCGACGCCGCGCTCGGTGATCTGCTCACCGACCCACATCAGGAACATGGTGCCGGCGGTGAGCGCCACCACGGCGGTCATCACGAAACCCATGCCAGGGGTGTAGACCACCGGGATGCCATTGCTGGCACCGGAATTCTGCAGCGCGATCGCGATGCCGGCCGACTGGAAGATCGCCAGCGGGATCGCACCCATGCGGCCCCACTGGGTGATCTTGCGGCGTCCGGATTCGCCTTCCTTCTGGATCGCCTTCATGCTGGGCAGGATCTGCACCAAAAGCTGGATGATGATCGAGGAGGAGATGTACGGCACGACGTTCAGTGCGAACAGGCTGAAGCGCTGCAGCGCGCCACCGGAGAACATGTTGAACATGTCCACGATGGTGCCCTTCTGCTGCTCCATCAACTGCAGCATCGCCTCGGGATTGACGCCCGGGACGGGGATGTAGCACCCCAGGCGATAGACGATCAGCGCACCGACCACGAACAGCAGGCGCTGTCGCAGTTCGGTGAACTTGCCGGCGCCGCCGAGGGCGCCGGTCGCATTGCCGCTTCGCGCCATGCGCTGCTTACTCCTGGCCCGCGGCCGCTTCGAGCTTGCCGCCGGCGGCTTCGATCGCCGCCTTTGCGCCGGCCGTGGCCAGCAGGCCGCTGAGCACGAACTTCTTGGTGATGTCGCCCTTCTTCACGATCTTCGCCTGCTTGGCGCTGCTCGGCACGAGTTTGGCGGCGCGCAGCGCGGCGAAGTCGATGGTGCCGGCGTCCAGCTTGTCCAGCTGGTACAGCAGCACTTCTGCGACGTCGAGCGCGCGCTTGGAGCGGAAGCCGATCTTCGGCAACCGGCGCTGCATCGGCATCTGGCCGCCTTCGAAGCCGGCCTTGATCTTGCCCTTGCCGCTACGCGCGAACGAGCCCTTGTGGCCGCGACCTGCGGTCTTGCCGAGGCCAGAACCGATGCCGCGACCGACGCGCTTGCGATCCTGACGCGCACCGTCGGCGGGCTTGAGTGTGTTCATCTTCATGGCTTAGTCCTCGACCTGTACCAGGTAATGCACCTTGTTGATCAGGCCGCGCACCTGGGGGCTGTCCTTGAGTTCGCGCACGCTGTTCAACTTGCCCAGGCCCAGCGCCTTGACCGACAGGCGATGGATTGCCTTGCAGCCGCGCAGGCCCTTCACCAGGCGCACCTTGACGGTGCCGGTGTTCGCAGCGTTTTCGTTCTTAGCCATGTTTCAGATCCTCGACCTTCTTGCCGCGCTTGGCCGCGATGGCGGATGGCGAGTGCATTTCCGACAGGCCGCGCAGGGTGGCGCGCACCAGGTTGATCGGATTGCGCGAACCCACCGCCTTGGCCAGCACGTTCTTGACGCCGACTGCTTCGAGCACGGCGCGCATCGCGCCACCGGCGATGACGCCGGTACCTTCGGACGCCGGCATCATGAACACGCGAGCCGCGCCGTGGCCCGACTTCACCGCGTGCCACAAGGTGCCATTGTTGAGTTCGACGCGCATCATGCCGCGGCGCGCCTGTTCCATCGACTTCTGGATCGCGACCGGCACTTCGCGCGCCTTGCCGTAACCGAAGCCGACCTTGCCGTCGCCGTCGCCCACCACCGTCAGCGCGGTGAAGGTGAACTGGCGGCCGCCCTTGACGGTCTTGCTGACGCGATTGACCGCGATGAGCTTCTCGACCATGCCATCGTCGACTTCCTCGCGGCGGTCACGATCGCGGCCCCGCGGTGCACGTTGTTCGTCTGCCATATCAATGATTCCGTGGTTGAAGAGGATCTGCGGCGTGGCCGCTTATGGTTGTGATGTGGAGCTGGTGCCTCGACCGCCGCCAGAACTGGCGACGTCGCCCGATGCGGCCCGCATCGGCAGGTACTGCTGGGTGGGGCCGGAACCCCATGTTTCAATCAGAACTGCAGGCCGCCTTCGCGCGCGGCATCGGCCAGCGCCTTGATGCGGCCGTGGTAGCGGTAGCCGGAGCGGTCGAACGCGACCTTCTCGACACCGGCGGCCTTGGCCTTTTCGGCGATCGCACGGCCGACCTTGGTCGCGGCGTCGGTGTTCTTGCCGTTCTTCAGGCCTTCGCGCACGTCGGCCTGGGTGGTGCTGGCCGAGGCGAGCACCTTGGAGCCATCGGCGCTGAACAGCTGCGCGTACAGGTGCTGGCCGGTGCGCAGCACCGACAGGCGCGGCACGCCGAGTTCGCGGATGTGCGCGCGGGTGGACTTGGCGCGGCGCAGGCGGGCAATTTTCTTGAGCATGGTCTGGGTCTCCGAAAGCTGAAGGACGCGTTTGGTTCCTGGCGTGGCTGGACGCCCGGAATTACGCCTTCTTGGCTTCCTTGCGGATGATGTTTTCGCCGGCGTACTTAACGCCCTTGCCCTTGTAGGGCTCCGGCGGACGGAAGCCACGGATCTTCGCGGCCACTTCGCCGACGCGCTGCTTGTCGGCGCCGCTGACCAGGATCTCGGTCTGCGTCGGGGTGGTGATGGTGATGCCGGCCGGGGCCTTGAACAGCACCGGGTGCGAGAACCCGAGCGCGAGGTTCAGGTCCGAACCCGCCATCGAGGCGCGGTAGCCGACGCCAACCAGCTCGAGCTTGCGCACGAAGCCTTCGGAGACGCCCTGCACCATGTTGGCGAGGATCGCGCGCAGGGTACCGGCCATCGGCACCAGCGACGCATCGGCGGTCGACATCTGCGCCTGGCCGTTTTCGATGACGACGTCCACGCCCTCGGGCTTGGCGATCGACAGGGTGCCCTTCGGCCCCTTGACGTTGACGGTGCCGCCCTGGACGTTGATCTCGACGCCCTTGGCGATCGCAACCGGCTTTTTGGCAACTCGGGACATGATCGTTACTCCCTTACGCCACGAAGCACAGGACTTCGCCGCCGACGCCCTGCTGGCGCGCCTGCACGTCGGTCATGATGCCCTTGGAGGTGGAAATGATGGCGACGCCGAGACCGCCGAGCACCTTGGGGATCGCGTCCTTGCCACGGTACTGGCGCAGGCCCGAGCGCGACACGCGCTGCAGCTTCTCGATGACCGGCTTGCCTTCGTAATACTTCAGCACGATCTCCAGTTGCGCCTTGGCGCCGTCTTGGGTCACGCGCGAATCGGCGATGTAGCCTTCGTCCTTGAGGACGCCGGCGATCGCCACCTTGATCTTGGACGACGGCATCGACACCGTCGGCTTGCCGACCGCGGCCGCATTGCGAATGCGGACGAACATGTCGGCGATGGGATCAGTCATGCTCATTGAATGTCACCTTTGAGTGCACCGATATCCGCTGGATTGCGAATTTCGAATTGGCCGCCGCGACACCTGCCGCGACGGATGGAACATTTGCTTACCAGCTCGCCTTGCGCAGGCCCGGAACGTCGCCGCGCATGGTCGCTTCACGCAGCTTGTTGCGGCCCAGGCCGAACTTGCTGTAGACGCCGCGCGAGCGGCCGGTCAGGGCGCAACGGTTGCGCTGGCGCGCCGGCGAGGAGTCGCGCGGCAGCTTCTGCAGCTTCACCGCCGCTTCCATCTTCTCTTCGAAGCTCGCGGACTGGCTGCTGACGGTCTTCTTCAGCGCTTCGCGGCGGGCGGCGAACTTCTTCGCCAGCTTCGCGCGCTTCGTCTCGCGGTTGACCATCGAGGTCTTTGCCATTGTGTGCGTCCTCTCGGGATCAGTTGCGGAACGGGAAGCGGAAGGCCTCGAGCAGGGCCTTGGCCTCCTCGTTGGTCCGCGCCGTGGTGGTGATGGCGATGTCCATGCCGCGGATCGCGTCGACCTGGTCGAAGTCGATCTCCGGGAAGATGATCTGCTCCTTCACGCCCATGTTGTAGTTGCCACGGCCGTCGAACGAACGCCCGGACACGCCGCGGAAGTCGCGCACGCGCGGCAGCGACACGTTGACCAGGCGATCGAGGAACTCGAACATCTTCGAGCGGCGCAGGGTCACCTTGCAGCCGATCGGCCAGCCGTCGCGGATCTTGAACGAAGCCACCGACACGCGGGACTTGGTCACGATCGGCTTCTGGCCCGCGATCTTCGCCATGTCGGCGGTCGCGTTCTCCAGGATCTTCTTGTTCGTCGCCGCCTCGCCCACGCCCATGTTGAGCGTGATCTTGGTCAGGCGCGGGACCTGCATCGGGTTGGTGTAGCCGAACCGCTCCATGAGCTTCGGCACCACTTCGGACTTGTAGAACTCTTCCAGACGGGTCGTCATTTCATATTCCTCTTCTGAAGCCGGGCCCAGGGGCTCGGCGTCAGACGGCTTCACCGCTCGAGCGGAACACGCGCAGGCGGGTTCCATTCTCGAGGACCTTGGTTGCGATGCGCTCGCCCTTGCCGGAGGCAGGGTTGAACAGCATCACGTTGGATGCATGGATCGGCGCTTCGCGCTCGATCACGCCGCCCGGCTGGTTGGCCTGCGGGTTCGGCTTGGTGTGGCGCTTGACGATGTTGACGTTGGAGACGACGACCTTGTCGCCCATCACGCGCACGACATCACCGCGCTTGCCCTTGTCCTTGCCGGCGGTGACGATCACCTCGTCACCCTTCTTGATGCGATTCATAACTTTATTCCCAGTAGGGCGGGTTTCAACCCGCCATCATTGGCATGCGGCGGGCCAAGGCCCGCCCTACAGCACTTCGGGTGCGAGCGAGACGATCTTCATGAACTTCTCGGAACGCAGCTCACGGGTAACAGGCCCGAAGATGCGCGTGCCGATCGGCTCGTGCTTGTTGTTCAGCAGCACGGCGGCGTTGCCGTCGAAGCGGATCAGCGAACCGTCCGGGCGACGCACGCCCTTGCGGGTGCGGACCACGACGGCGTCGTAGACGTCGCCCTTTTTGACCTTGCCGCGCGGGATCGCGTCCTTGACGGTCACCTTGATGATGTCGCCAATGTGTGCGTAACGGCGCTTGGAGCCGCCGAGCACCTTGATGCACATCAGTTCCTTGGCGCCCGAGTTGTCGGCGACGTCGAGGTAGCTCTGCATCTGGATCATGAGTCAGGCCTCCCCGTTATTCGGCTGCGCGGGCGAGGATCTCGACCACGCGCCAGTTCTTGGTCTTGGACATCGGCGCGCATTCGGCCACGCGCACGACATCGCCGGTGTTGCAGCTGTTGTCGGCATCGTGGGCGTGCAGCTTGGTCGAGCGGCGGATGTACTTGCCGTACAGCGCGTGCTTGACCTGGCGCTCGACGAGCACCGTCACCGTCTTGTCCATCTTGTTGCTGACGACGCGGCCTTCGACCGTGTGCAGCTTCTTTGTCGTTTCGATCATGTCGGCCATCCTTACTTCTTCGCGCCGAGCAGGGTGTTGACGCGCGCGATCTCGCGGCGCACCCGGCGGGCGTCGTGGGTCTTGGCGAGCTGACCGGTGGCCTTCTGCATGCGGAGCGAGAACTGCTCCTTGTGCAGGTCGACCAGGTGGGACTTCAGCTCGTCCGCCGACTTGGATTTGAGTTGCTTGAGTTCCATCAGCGCACCGTCCGCGCAACGAAAGTGGTGGTGACCGAAAGCTTGGCCGCGGCCAGGCGGAACGCCTCGCGCGCGGTGGCTTCGTCGACGCCTTCGATCTCGTAGATCATCCGGCCCGGCTGGATCTGCGCGACCCAGAACTCGACGTTGCCCTTGCCCGAGCCCATGCGGACTTCGATCGGCTTCTTGGTGATCGGCTTGTCGGGGAACACGCGGATCCACATCTTGCCGCCACGCTTGACGTAGCGGCTGATGGAACGACGCGCGGCTTCGATCTGGCGCGAGGTCAGCTGGCCGGTCGCGGTCGACTTCAGACCGAACTCGCCGAAGCTGACGGCGTTGCCGCTCCACGCCAGGCCGTCGTTGCGGCCCTTGTGCATCTTGCGGAATTTGGTGCGCTTTGGTTGCAGCATGGTTTAGTCCCTCGCTTCGCTGCGGTCATTGCGGTCGCGGCGTGGCGGACGCGGACGGTCGCTGCGCTCGTTGCGGTCGCTGCGCGGCGTGTCGTCCTGCTTTTCCTGGCCGATCTGGGAGAAATCGAAGATCTCGCCCTTGTAGACCCACACCTTGATGCCGATGATCCCGTAGGTGGTCTTGGCTTCGGCAAATCCGTAGTCGACGTCGGCGCGCAGCGTGTGCAGCGGCACGCGACCTTCGCGGTACCACTCCGAACGCGCGATCTCGGCGCCGTTGAGGCGGCCGGCGACGTTGACCTTGATGCCCAGCGCGCCCAGGCGCATCGCGTTGCCGACGGCGCGCTTCATCGCGCGGCGGAACATGATGCGGCGCTCGAGCTGCTGCGCGATCGACTCGGACACCAGCTGCGCGTCGAGCTCCGGCTTGCGGACCTCGGTGACGTTGATGTGCGCGGGGACGCCCATCAGGTTGCTGACGTCCTTGCGCAGCTTCTCGATGTCCTCGCCGCGCTTGCCGATCACCACGCCCGGGCGGGCGGTGTGGATCGTGACGCGCGCGTTGTTGGCGGGACGCTCGATCAGGATCTTGGAGATACCAGCCTGCGCGAGCTTCTTGCGCAGCATCTCGCGGACCTTGATGTCGGCGATCAGGTAGTCGGCGAAATGCTTCTTGCCGGCGTACCACTTGGAGTTCCAGTCCTTGGAGATGCCAAGGCGGATACCGGTCGGATGTACTTTATGGCCCATTTATTTGCCCTCGCCGACAACGACGGTGATGTGGCTGGTGCGCTTGAGGATGCGCGTGCCGCGACCCTTGGCGCGCGCCATGAAGCGCTTCAGCGACGGACCTTCGTCGACCATGATGGTGGTGACCTTCAGCGCGTCGACGTCGGCGCCCTGGTTGTTCTCGGCATTGGCGATCGCCGACTCCACGACCTTGCGGATCATGTGGGCGGCTTTCTTGTCGGAGAACTTCAGCAGGTTGACGGCGCGCTCGGCGGTCAAGCCACGGACCTGGTCGGCGACCAGGCGGGCCTTCTGCGGGGAGATGCGGGCACTGCGCAGGACCGCGCGTGCGCCATTTTCGATAGGCATGCTCATCTCCTTACTTCCCGGCCTTCTTGTCGCCGCCATGACCCTTGAACGTGCGGGTCAGGGCGAACTCGCCAAGCTTGTGGCCGACCATGTTCTCGTTGACCAGCACCGGGATGTGGTTCTTGCCGTTGTGGACGGCGATGGTGTAACCGACCATTTCCGGCAGGATCATCGAACGGCGCGACCAGGTCTTGATCGGCTTCTTGTTGCTCGTCGCGGCTTCCACCTTCTTGATCAGGTGGTGGTCGACGAACGGACCTTTCTTCAGTGAACGTGGCATCTCGATCAGCTCCTGCGGTCGCGAACGATGAACTGCTGCGTGCGCTTGTTGTGTCGGGTCTTGTAACCCTTGGTCGGGACGCCCCACGGGGTGACCGGATGCGGGTTGCCCTGGCCGGCCTTGGCTTCACCACCGCCGTGCGGATGGTCGACCGGGTTCATCGCCGCGCCGCGGACGGTCGGCTTGATCCCGCGCCAGCGGCTGGCGCCGGCCTTGCCCAGCTTCTCGAGGTTGTGCTCGACGTTGCCGACTTCACCGATGGTGGCGCGGCACTCGGACGGCACGCGGCGCATCTCGCCCGAACGCAGGCGCAGGGTGGCATAGACGCCTTCGCGGGCGACCAGCTGCACGCCGGCACCGGCGGCGCGCGCGATCTGCGCACCCTTGCCCGGCTTCATCTCGATGCAATGCACGGTCGAGCCGACGGGGATATTCCGCAGCGGCAGCGTGTTGCCCGTCTTGATCGGCGCATCCGAACCCGCGATCACCTGCTCGCCGGCCTTCAGGCCCTTGGGCGCGATGATGTAGCGGCGCTCGCCGTCGACGTAGCACAGCAGCGCGATGTGCGCGGTGCGGTTCGGGTCGTATTCGATCCGCTCGACGCGCGCCGGGATGCCTTCCTTGTCGCGCTTGAAGTCGATGATGCGGTAGTGCTGCTTGCTGCCGCCGCCGATGTGGCGGGTGGTGATGCGGCCGTGGTGGTTGCGGCCACCGGACTTGCTCTGGCTCTCGACTAGGGCCGCGTGCGGCGCACCCTTGTGCAGATCCGGCGTCACCACGCGGACCGCGGAACGGCGGCCGGGCGAAGTGGGTTTGAAAGTCATCAATGCCATGGGTCTTTCCTCAGGCCTTGGCCATCACGTCGATCGACTGGCCATCGGCCAGCTTCACGTATGCCTTGCGCCAGTCGCCACGGCGACCGTTGCGGTTCTTGAAGGCTTTCTGCTTGCCCTTCACGTTGACCACGTTCACGGCTTCGACCTTGACGGCGAAGATCGTCTCGATCGCGCCCTTGATGTCGGCCTTGGTGGCGTCGGTGGCGACTTCGAACACGTACTGGTTCGACACTTCCTGCAGGCGGGCGGTCTTTTCGGACACGCGCGGGGCGCGGATCACGTTGTACAGCTTGGCCTCGTTCATGCCAGCCACTCCTCGATCTTCTTGACGGCGTCGGAGGTCATCACGACGGTATCGGCGCCGACCAGCGAAACCGGGTCCAGGCCCTGCACGTCACGCACTTCGACGTAGCGCAGGTTGCGCGCGGACAGGTACAGGTTCTCGGTCGCCTCCTCGGTGACGATCAGCGGACGATTGCCGACGTTGAGATCCTTGAGCTTGGCGATCAGGCCCTGGGTCTTCGGCGCGTCGACGTCGAACCCGTCGACGATCGTGATGCGGCCCTGGCGGTTGAGCTCGGACAGGATCGACGACATCGCCGCGCGGTACATCTTGCGGTTGACCTTCTGCGCGAAGCTGCGCGGCTTGGCCGCGAAGGTCACGCCGCCGCCGACGAAGATCGGAGCCGTCAGCGCGCCATGTCGCGCACCGCCGCCCTTCTGCTTCTTCGACTTTTTGGTCGTGCCGTTGACTTCCGAACGCGTCTTCTGCGCCTTGGTACCGGCGCGGCCCGCGTTGCGGTAGGCGACGACGACCTGGTGGACCAGGTCTTGGCTGAACTCGCGGCCGAAGATCGCGTCGGAGACCGACAGCGTCTTGCTGCTGTTGTTGATGGTCAGTTCCATCGTCAGACTCCCTTGCTCGTCGGGCGCACGATCACGTCGCCGCCCGGTGCGCCCGGCACCGCGCCGCGGATCGCGATCAGGCCGCGGTCGGCGTCGACCTTGACCACCTGCAGGCGCTGCGTGGTCTGCTGCACCGAACCCATGTGGCCTGACATCTTCTTGCCCGGGAACACCCGGCCCGGCGTCTGGCGCTGGCCGATGGAGCCCGGCGCGCGATGCGACAGCGAGTTACCGTGGGTGGCGTCGCCCATCTTGAAGTTCCAGCGCTTGATCGTGCCCTGGAAGCCCTTGCCCTTGGTCACGCCCTCGACGTCGACGATCTGGCCGACCTCAAAGATGTCGGCCTTGATCTCGCCGCCGACTTCGAAGCCCGCGATCTTGTCGGCCTCGACGCGCAGCTCCCACAGGCCGCGACCGCCTTCGACCTTGGCCTTGGCCAGGTGGCCGGCGGACGGCTTGTTGATCAGCGCGGCGCGCTTGGTGCCGACGGCGACCTGCACGGCGCTGTAGCCGTCGGTCTCGACCGTCTTCACCTGGGTGATGCGGTTCGGGGTGGCCTCGATCAGCGTCACCGGCACGGACTTGCCGTCCTCGGTGAACAGCCGGCTCATGCCGGCCTTGCGACCGACGATCCCCAACGAATATTTCTTCGTCATGGTCGTATGCCTCAGGTCAGCTTGATCTGGACGTCGACGCCAGCCGCGAGCTCGAGCTTCATCAGCGCGTCCACGGTCTTGTCGTTGGGGTCGACGATGTCGAGCACGCGTTTGTGCGTGCGGGTCTCGTACTGGTCGCGCGCGTCCTTGTCGACGTGCGGCGAGACGAGAATGGTGTAGCGCTCGATCTTGGTCGGCAGCGGGATCGGGCCGCGCACCTGCGCGCCGGTCCGCTTGGCCGTTTCGACGATCTCACTGGCCGAACGGTCGATCAGGCGATGATCGAACGCTTTGAGCCGGATCCGGATTTTCTGGTCCGCCATGACGGAATTCCTCGTTATAAAGAGCGACAGGCCGGCGGCTGGGTGCGCCGAACCCCAAAAATTCGTGAAGCGTGCTGCTGCGATCCATGCCTGAAAAACAAGGCAGGCCGGTTGCCCGGTCTGCCCAGATGGAAACTGCGAACGCGAAAAGACGCCCCGCCATGAGTGTCCCGAAGAGCTTCGGGACGGGCGGAGCACTTGCCGCGCGACATGTTCCCTGTCTGGCGAAAACGACGCACGTCCTGCACGTCATTTCGCTGGTTGGCGACCCCTGATGCAGCCAAGGGGGCGCCGAGCCGCACATTCTAGCCGGGTGTGCAGAGGATGTGCAAGCACAATCCTTTGGCCCGGCCGTCCCTGAATTATCCGGCCGGAAGGCCGGATGAATTCAGGACTTAAATAAAGCGCATGCGCCTTATTTAATGATCTTCGCCACCACGCCGGCGCCGACGGTGCGGCCGCCTTCGCGGATCGCGAAGCGCAGGCCCTCGTCCATTGCCACCGGGTTGATCAGGCTCACCACCATCTTGATGTTGTCGCCCGGCATGACCATTTCCACGCCTTCGGGCAGGGTCACGGCACCCGTGATGTCGGTGGTGCGGAAGTAGAACTGCGGGCGGTAGCCCTTGAAGAACGGGGTGTGGCGGCCGCCTTCGTCCTTGCTCAGGACATACACCTCGGCCTCGAACTCGGTGTGCGGGGTGATCGAGCCGGGCTTGGCCAGCACCTGGCCGCGCTCGACGTCGTCACGCTTGGTGCCGCGCAGCAGCAGGCCCGCGTTGTCGCCCGCCTGGCCCTGGTCCAGCAGCTTGCGGAACATCTCCACACCGGTGACCACGGTCTTCTGGGTCGGGCGGATGCCCACGATCTCGATTTCGTCGCCCACCTTGATCACGCCGCGCTCGATGCGCCCGGTCACCACCGTGCCGCGACCGGAGATCGAGAACACGTCTTCCACCGGCATCAGGAACGGCTTGTCGATCGCACGCTCCGGCTGCGGGATCCAGGTGTCCAGCGCCTCGACCAGCTTCAGGATCGACGGCACGCCGATGTCCGACTGGTCGCCTTCCAGCGCCTTGAGCGCCGAACCGTGCACGATCGGGGTGTCGTCGCCCGGGAACTCGTACTTGGCCAGCAGCTCGCGCACTTCCATCTCCACCAGCTCCAGCAGCTCGGCGTCGTCCACCATGTCCGCCTTGTTCAGGTAGACCACGATGTACGGCACGCCCACCTGGCGCGCCAGCAGGATGTGCTCGCGCGTCTGCGGCATCGGGCCGTCGGCGGCCGAGCACACCAGGATCGCGCCGTCCATCTGCCCCGCACCGGTGATCATGTTCTTCACGTAGTCCGCGTGCCCCGGGCAGTCGACGTGCGCGTAGTGGCGGTTCGGGCTTTCGTACTCGACATGCGCCGTCGAGATCGTGATCCCGCGCGCCTTCTCTTCCGGCGCCGCGTCGATCTGGTCGTAGGCCTTGAACTCACCGCCGAAACGCTCCGCACCGATCTTCGTCAGCGCCGCCGTCAGCGTCGTCTTGCCGTGATCCACGTGGCCGATCGTGCCCACGTTCACGTGGGGCTTGGTGCGCTCGAATTTACCCTTTGCCATTGTCTTGATCCCTTGAGAATTTAGTTGAATCAACCTTTCTTGATCACCGCTTCGGCGACGTTGGTCGGCGCTTCGGCGTAGTGATCGAATTCCATCGTGAAGGTCGCGCGACCCTGCGACATCGAGCGCAGGCTGGTCGCGTAACCGAACATCTCGCCCAGCGGCACCATCGCATTGATGGTCTTGCCCGACGGGGTGTCGTCCTGGCCCTGCAGCAGGCCGCGACGGCGACTGACGTCGCCCATAACGTCACCGACGTAGTCTTCCGGGCTCACGATCTCGACCTTCATGATCGGCTCGAGCAGGACCGGATCGGCCTTGCGGAAGCCCTCCTTGAAGGCCATCGACGCGGCCAGCTTGAACGCCATTTCCGACGAGTCGACGTCGTGGTAGGAACCGAAGACCAGCTTGGCCTTGACGCCGACCACCGGGAAGCCGGCAAGCGGACCGCTGGTGATGGTCTCGCGCATGCCCTTCTCGACCGCGGGGATGAACTCCTTCGGGATCACGCCACCGGTGATGTCGTTGATGAACAGGAAATCGTTCTTGACGTCCGGATTGGCCTTGTCCTCGTCGGTCATCGGCGACAGCTCGATCACGACGTGGCCGTACTGGCCCTTGCCGCCCGACTGCTTGGCGTGCTTGTAGTCGCTCTTGACGTCCTTCTTGCGGATCGTTTCGCGGTAGGCGACCTGCGGCTTGCCGACGTTGGCTTCGACGTTGAACTCGCGCTTCATGCGGTCAACGAGGATGTCCAGGTGCAGCTCGCCCATGCCGGCGATGATGGTCTGGCCGGATTCCTCGTCGGTATGCACGCGGAAGGACGGATCCTCCTGCGCCAGCCGGCCCAGCGCCATGCCCATTTTTTCCTGGTCGGACTTGGTCTTGGGCTCGACCGCCATCGAGATGACGGGTTCCGGGAAGACCATCCGCTCCAGGGTGATGACGTGGTCCTGCGAGCACAGGGTGTCGCCGGTGGTGACGTCCTTCAGGCCCACCGCTGCGGCGATGTCGCCCGCGCGCACTTCCTTGATTTCGCTGCGCTCGTTGGAGTGCATCTGCAGGATGCGGCCCACGCGCTCCTTCTTCGACTTGACCGGGTTGTAGACCGCGTCGCCCGAATTGAGCACGCCGGAATAGACGCGGAAGAACGTGAGCGAGCCCACGAACGGGTCGGTCATGATCTTGAACGCCAGCGCGGAGAACGGCGCGGAGTCAGTGGCCGGGCGCGAGTCTTCCTTCTCGTCTTCGTCGATGCCCTGCACCGGCGGACGATCGGACGGCGACGGCAGCAGCTGGATCACGCCATCGAGCATGGCCTGCACGCCCTTGTTCTTGAAGGCCGAGCCGCAGAACACCGGCACGATCTCCACCTTCAGGGTGCGCGTGCGCAGGCCTTCGATGATCTCGGCTTCGGACAGCTCGCCCTCGTTGAGGTACTTGTCCATCAGCTCTTCACTGGCTTCGGCGGCGGCCTCGACCATGAAGCTGCGCGCAGCCTCGGCCTTGACCTGCAGCGCGGCCGGGATATCGCGATATTCGAAGATGGTGCCCTGCGAAGCGGTGTCCCAGTGGATCGCCTTCATCTTCAGCAGGTCGACCACGCCCTCGAAGCCATCCTCGGCGCCGATCGGCACCTGCATCGGAACCGCATAGGCACCCAGGCGCGACTTCAGCTGCTCGATGACCTTGTCGAAGTTGGCGCCGGTGCGGTCCATCTTGTTGACGAACGCCATGCGCGGCACGGAGTACTTGTTGGCCTGGCGCCAGACGGTCTCGGACTGCGGCTGCACGCCGCCGACCGCGCACAGCACGAACACCGCGCCGTCGAGCACGCGCAGCGAACGCTCGACTTCGATCGTGAAGTCGACGTGCCCGGGGGTATCGATGATGTTGAAGCGGTGCTGCGGCATGGACTTGTCCATGCCCGACCAGAACGCGGTCGTGGCGGCCGACGTGATGGTGATGCCGCGCTCCTGCTCCTGCTCCATCCAGTCCATGGTGGCGGCACCGTCATGCACTTCACCGATCTTGTGGCTGACGCCGGTGTAGAACAGGATGCGCTCGGACGTGGTGGTCTTTCCGGCGTCGATGTGCGCCATGATGCCGAAGTTGCGGTAACGCTCGATGGGAGTGGTGCGAGCCACGGCTTTCTCTCTTGTTTGATGCTGCGGACGATGTCCGGAAGGCCGAACGCCGCCCGAGGGCGGCATCGGATTCGTCGTGCGCCGACCCACATGCGGGCAGGCCGGGCGCGGGCGGCGCGGCCGCGACGGGCAGCAGGCGCCGCGATGGCCCCGTTACCGGAGCCGGGGTGCAACAGTGCTTACCAGCGGTAGTGCGCGAACGCCTTGTTGGCTTCGGCCATGCGGTGGGTTTCTTCGCGCTTCTTGATCGCGCCACCACGGTTTTCCGAAGCGTCCATCAGCTCACCGGCCAGCTTGCGCGGCATGGTGTTCTCGCCGCGCTTGCGCGCCGAGTCGATCAGCCAGCGCATCGCCAGCGCCATGCGGCGCGACTGCCGAACTTCGACCGGCACCTGGTAGGTGGCACCACCGACGCGGCGCGACTTGACCTCGACCGACGGCGAGATGTTGCCCAGCGCCTTCTCGACCACTTCCAGCGCATTCGGGTTCTTTTCCCCGATCACGTCCATCGCGCCGTAGACGATCTTCTCGGCGACCGACTTCTTGCCGCTGTACATGACCATGTTGATGAAGCGCGCGATCGTCTCGCTGCCGTGCTTGGGATCGGGCAGGACGGAACGCTGCGGGGTATTGCCTTTACGCGACATGTTCGATGTTCCTAAGGAATGCTTTCAGATGTGGTCGCAGCCGCGACGATCAGGACTTCGGACGCTTGGCGCCGTACTTCGAGCGCGACTGGCGGCGCTTGGCGACACCGGCGGCGTCGAGCGAGCCGCGCACGGTGTGGTAGCGCACGCCCGGCAGGTCCTTGACGCGACCGCCGCGGATCAGCACCACCGAGTGCTCCTGCAGGTTGTGGCCTTCGCCGCCGATGTACGAGATGACCTCGTAACCGTTGGTCAGGCGCACCTTGGCCACCTTGCGGAGCGCCGAGTTCGGCTTCTTCGGGGTGGTGGTGTACACGCGCGTGCACACGCCGCGACGCTGCGGGCAATTCGCCAGCGCGGGCGAGGTGCTCTTGTAGGTCTCGGGGTTGCGCGGCGTGCGCACCAGCTGGTTGATCGTTGCCATCTTGCTTGGGGCTCTTTAGGTGGTCAGGCCGGCCTGTAAGGCATGCCTTCGTTAACGGGTTCTGTAAAAGCAGGAAGCAGGCCCCTACAACCCGGCCTGCAAGACAGAAAAGTATAGCCCGCGCCGGACGCAAGCGTCAACGCGAGGTGAGGCCGGGACAACGGGCAAGCGCCCGGTTTCCCGATGGTTCCCGCCCTGCCCTGGGCCGAAAACGAGGCGCTCCCTGCGCCTCATTTCGTGATCTGGGACGGCCCGGAGGCCGTCGCTAACTTGTCGCTTTTCCCTTCTCCCACCGGGAGAAGGTGCCCCGCAAGGGGCGGATGAGGGTACGCAATCCTTGAACCTCCAAGGCCACGGCCTCACCCCACCCCTCTCCCGCCGGGAGAGGGGCTACCGCACTCAGCCCAGGATCTCGCCGTCGCCGGATTCGGCTTCCACCGTTTCCGGCTCCGCCGAAGCCGACCCGGTCAGCGCTTCCATCTCCGACTCGGTCAGGCCCGAGGCGTTGCGGCGGCGGGCCGTATGGTACGCCAGACCGGTACCGGCCGGGATCAGGCGGCCGACGATCACGTTCTCCTTCAAGCCGCGCAGGCCATCGCGGGTGCCGCGTACGGCCGCCTCGGTCAGGACACGGGTGGTTTCCTGGAAGGACGCGGCCGAGATGAACGACTCGGTCGCCAGCGACGCCTTGGTGATGCCCAGCAGGACCGGGTCGAACTTTGCCGGCAATTCATTGCGCACGGCGAGCTTGACGTTCTCCTCGATCACGCGCTGGCGCTCGGCCTGCTCGCCATGGAGGAACTTGCTGCCGCCCTGGTCGGTGATCTCCACCTTGCGCAGCATCTGGCGAATGATCACCTCGATGTGCTTGTCGTTGATCTTGACGCCCTGCAGGCGGTAGACGTCCTGGATTTCCTTGACCAGATAGGCCGCCAGCGGCTCGACCCCGAGCAGGCGCAGGATGTCCTGCGGGCTCGGCTCGCCGTCCACCACGGTCTCGCCCTTCTCCACGTGCTCGCCTTCGAACACGATGATCTGGCGGTACTTGGGGATCAGCTCTTCGTGATCGTTGCCGTCGGCGTCCTTGATGATCAGGCGCTGCTTGCCCTTGGTGTCCTTGCCGAACGAGACGATGCCCGAGACCTCGGCCAGTACCGCCGGATCCTTCGGCTTGCGCGCCTCGAACAGGTCGGCCACGCGCGGCAGGCCACCGGTGATGTCGCGGGTCTTCGACGCTTCCTGCGGGATCTTCGCGACCACGTCGCCGATGCCGACCTGCGCACCATCCTGCAGGTTGACGATCGAGCGCGGCGGCAGCAGGTACTGCGCCGGCAGGTCGGTGCCCGGGATGTTGAGGTCCTTGCCCGCCTTGTCGACGATGCGCACGATCGGGCGCAGGTCCTTGCCCATCGAGCCGCGACGCTTGGGATCGGTGATCTCGCGCGACGCCAGGCCGGTGAGTTCGTCGGTCTTCTCGATCACGGTCACGCCATCGACGAAGTCGACGAAGCGCATGAAGCCGGCGACTTCCGACACGATCGGATGGTTATGCGGATCCCACGAGGCGACCGTCTGCCCGGCCTTGATGGCCGCGCCGTCCTGCACCAGGATCGTCGCGCCGTACGGCAGTTTGTAGCGCTCGCGCTCGCGGCCGTGGTTGTCGAGCACCGACAGCTCACCCGAACGCGACACCGCGACCAGGTGGCCGTTGGCGTGCGAGACGTGCTTGAGGTTGTTGAACTTCACCGAGCCGGTGGTCTTGACCGTCACGTTGTCGATCGCGGCCGCACGCGATGCCGCGCCACCGATGTGGAACGTACGCATCGTCAGCTGGGTGCCGGGCTCGCCGATCGACTGCGCGGCGACCACGCCCACGGCCTCGCCGTGGTTGACCGTGTGCCCGCGGCCGAGGTCGCGGCCGTAGCAGTACGCGCAGACGCCGAACGCGCTTTCGCAGGTGATGGTCGAACGCACCTTGATCGCCTGCACGCCGGCATCTTCGATCTGCTGCACCCAGGCTTCGTCGAGCAGCTGGTTGCGGGTGACGAACGGATCCTCGTCGTTGCCCGGCAGGAACACGTCCTCGGCCACGATCCGGCCCAGCACGCGGTCGCGCAGCGGTTCGACGACGTCGCCGCCTTCCACGATCGGGGTCATGGTCAGGCCTTCGCGCGTGCCGCAGTCGGTCTCGGTGATGACCACGTCCTGCGCCACGTCGACCAGGCGACGGGTGAGGTAACCGGAGTTGGCGGTCTTCAGCGCGGTATCCGCCAGGCCCTTGCGGGCGCCGTGGGTCGAGATGAAGTACTGCAGGACGTTCAGGCCCTCGCGGAAGTTCGCGGTGATCGGCGTCTCGATGATCGAGCCGTCCGGCTTGGCCATCAGGCCGCGCATGCCGGCCAGCTGGCGGATCTGCGCCTGCGAACCACGCGCGCCGGAGTCGGCCATGATGAAGACCGAGTTCATCGACTTCTGCGCGACCTTCTCACCCTTGGCATTCGTGACCGTCTCGGTGCCGATCGCGTCCATCATCGCCTTGGCCACGCGCTCGTTGGTGCGCGACCAGATGTCGACGACCTTGTTGTAGCGCTCGCCGGCGGTCACCAGTCCCGACTGATACTGCTGCTGGATTTCCAGCACTTCGGACTCGGCCTCGTCGAGGATGCCCTTCTTCTCGCCCGGGATGATCATGTCGTCGATGCCGATGGACACGCCGGCGCGCGTGGCGTACGCGAAACCGGTGTACATCAGCTTGTCGGCGAACACGACCGTGTCCTTCAGGCCGAGCATGCGGTAGCAGGTGTTGATCAGGCGGCTGATGTTCTTCTTGGTCAGCTCGGTGTTGACCAGCGCGAACGGCAGGCCGTCCGGCAGGATTTCGGCCAGCAGCGCGCGGCCGACGGTGGTGTCGATGATCGATGTCTGCTTCTGGCGGCTGCCGTCGTCCTGCAGCACGTTCTCGGTGATGCGGACCTTGGCCTTGGCGTGCAGCGCGACGACACGGTTGTCGTAGGCGCGCTTGACCTCGGCGACATTGGCGAAAGCCATGCCCTCGCCCTTGGCGTTTTCCAGCGCGCGGGTCATGTAGTACAGGCCGAGTACGACGTCCTGCGACGGCACGATGATCGGCTCGCCGTTGGCCGGCGACAGGATGTTGTTGGACGCCATCATCAGCGCGCGCGCTTCCAGCTGGGCTTCCAGGCTCAGCGGGATGTGCACGGCCATCTGGTCGCCGTCGAAGTCGGCGTTGAACGCGGTGCAGACCAGCGGGTGCAGCTGGATCGCCTTGCCCTCGATGAGCACCGGCTCGAACGCCTGGATGCCGAGGCGATGCAGGGTCGGCGCGCGGTTCAAGAGCACCGGATGCTCGCGGATGACTTCTTCCAGGATGTCCCAGACTTCCGCCTCTTCACGCTCGACCAGCTTCTTGGCGGCCTTGATCGTGGTGGCAAGACCACGGCGCTGCAGCTTGGCGAAGATGAAGGGCTTGAACAGCTCCAGCGCCATCTTCTTCGGCAGGCCGCACTGGTGCAGCTTGAGGTACGGACCGACCACGATGACCGAACGGCCGGAGTAGTCGACGCGCTTGCCGAGCAGGTTCTGGCGGAAGCGGCCCTGCTTGCCCTTGATCATGTCGGCCAGCGACTTGAGCGGGCGCTTGTTGGTGCCGGTGATGGCGCGGCCGCGGCGGCCGTTGTCCATCAGCGCATCGACCGACTCCTGCAGCATGCGCTTCTCGTTGCGCACGATGATGTCGGGCGCGTTGAGCTCGAGCAGGCGGCGCAGGCGGTTGTTGCGGTTGATGACGCGGCGATACAGGTCGTTCAGGTCGGACGTCGCGAAGCGGCCGCCATCCAGCGGCACCAGCGGACGCAGGTCCGGCGGCAGCACCGGAAGCACCGTCATCACCATCCACTCGGGACGGTTGCCGGACTCCAGGAACGCTTCCACCAGCTTGATGCGCTTGGTGAGGCGCTTGAGCTTGGTTTCCGAACCCGTGGAGGCGATGTCCTCGCGCAGCTGCACCATCTCGGCCTGCAGGTCGATCGTGCGCAGCAGGTCGAACACCGCCTCGGCGCCCATCGCGGCGTCGAAGTCGTCGCCGTGTTCCTGGCGCATGGTCATGAACTGCTCTTCGTTGAGCAGCTGGCCGCGCTCGAGCGGGGTCAGGCCCGGCTCGGTGACGACGTAGGCTTCGAAGTACAGGATGCGCTCGATGTCACGCAGGGTCATGTCCAGCATCAGGCCGATGCGCGAGGGCAGCGACTTGAGGAACCAGATGTGCGCGACCGGCGAGGCCAGGTCGATGTGGCCCATGCGCTCGCGGCGCACCTTGGCCAGCGTGACTTCCGTGCCGCACTTCTCGCAGACCACGCCGCGGTGCTTCATGCGCTTGTACTTGCCGCACAGGCACTCGTAGTCCTTGATCGGGCCGAAGATCGCGGCGCAGAACAGGCCGTCGCGCTCGGGCTTGAACGTGCGGTAGTTGATCGTCTCGGGCTTCTTGACTTCGCCGTAGGACCACGAGCGGATCAGGTCCGGCGACGCCAGCGCGATCTTGATCGCATCGAAGTCGAGCGCCGGGCGCTGCTGGTTGAACAGGTTCAGTAGATCTTTCATTTCTTTCTCCGAAGAGGAGTAATGCGTCGATGGCGGAGGTGTTCGTGCGAAGGCCGGACGGCGCGTGGCGCCGGTCCGGCAGCCGGGTCGTTACCTCTCTTCCAGCTCCATGTTGATCGCGAGCGAGCGGATTTCCTTCACCAGCACGTTGAAGGACTCCGGCATGCCCGCGACGATCTCGTGCTCGCCATCGACGATGTTCTTGTACATCTGGTTGCGGCCCTGCACGTCGTCGGACTTCACCGTCAGCATTTCCTGCAGGGTGTAGGCCGCGCCGTAGGCTTCCAGCGCCCAGACTTCCATCTCGCCGAAGCGCTGGCCGCCGAACTGCGCCTTGCCGCCCAGCGGCTGCTGGGTGACGAGCGAGTACGGACCGGTCGAACGCGCGTGCATCTTGTCGTCGACGAGGTGGTTGAGCTTGAGCATGTGCATGTAGCCGACGGTGACCGGGCGCTCGAACGCCTCGCCGGTACGGCCGTCGTGCAGCATGGTCTGGCCGCTGGTCGGCAGGTCGGCGAGCTCGAGCATCAGCTTGATCTCGGACTCGGCCGCGCCGTCGAACACCGGCGTCGCCATCGGCACGCCGTCGGTCAGGTTGCGTGCGAGCGCCAGCAGTTCGTCATCGCTGAACTGCTTGAGGTCGACGCGCTGCTCGGCCGTGGCACTGTCGTGGTTGTAGATCTGGTCGAGGAACTTGCGCAGGTCGGCGACCGCGGCTTGCGCCTTGAGCATCCGGTCGATCTTGTGACCGAGGCCCTTCGCCGCCCAACCCAGGTGCGTCTCGAGGATCTGGCCGATGTTCATTCGGCTCGGGACGCCCAGCGGGTTGAGCACGATGTCGACCGGCTCGCCGTTGGCCATGTACGGCATGTCCTCGACCGGCACGATCATCGACACGACACCCTTGTTGCCGTGGCGGCCGGCCATCTTGTCGCCCGGCTGGATGCGGCGCTTCACGGCCAGGTAGACCTTGACCATCTTCAGCACGCCCGGTGCGAGGTCGTCGCCCTGGGTGATCTTGCCGCGCTTGTCCTGGAAGCGACGCTCGAACTCCTTCTCGTGCGCGTCGATCTGCTTCTGCGCGCGCTCGATCGCCTCGTTGGCGTCGTCGTCCTTCATGCGCAGCTGGAACCAGTCGGCCTTCTTCAGCCCGTCGAGCACCAGCGACGACACGGTGTCACCCTTCTTCAGGCCCGGGCCGCCGTTGGCGACCTTGCCCAACAGCTGCGAGCGCAGGCGCGCGAAGATCGCGCCCTCGAGGATGCGGAACTGGTCGTCGAAGTCCTTCTTGACGCGCTTGATCTCGGATTCCTCGATCTGGCGCGCGCGCTTGTCCTTCTCGATGCCGTCGCGGGTGAAGACCTGCACGTCGATGACGACGCCGTCCATGCCCGGAGGCACGCGCAGCGAGCTGTCCTTCACGTCCGACGCCTTCTCGCCGAAGATCGCGCGCAGCAGCTTCTCTTCCGGCGTCAGCTGCGACTCGCCCTTGGGCGTGACCTTGCCGACCAGGATGTCGCCTGCACGCACTTCCGCGCCGATGTACACCACGCCAGACTCATCGAGGCGGTTCAAGGCCTGCTCGGAGACGTTCGGGATGTCGGCGGAGATCTCCTCCGGCCCGAGCTTGGTGTCGCGGGCCTGCGCGGTGAGCTCTTCGATGTGGATCGTGGTGTAGCGATCCTCCTCGACCACGCGCTCGGAGAGCAGGATCGAGTCCTCGAAGTTGTAGCCGTTCCACGGCATGAACGCGACCAGCATGTTCTGCCCGAGCGCGAGCTCGCCGATGTCGGTCGAGGGACCGTCGGCCAGCACGTCGCCGCGCGCGACCACGTCACCGACGTTCACCAGCGGAGTCTGGTTGATGCAGGTGTTCTGGTTGGAGCGCGTGTACTTGATCAGGGTGTAGATGTCGACGCCGGCATCGGTGCCGCCGCCGATCTCGTCCTCGTTGACCTTGACCACGATGCGGCCGGCGTCGATCTGTTCGATCACGCCGCCACGGCGCGCATTCACCGTCACGCCCGAGTCGCGCGCCACGGCGCGCTCGATGCCGGTACCGACCAGCGGCTTCTGCGCCTTCAGCGTCGGCACCGCCTGGCGCTGCATGTTGGCGCCCATCAGCGCACGGTTGGCGTCATCGTGCTCAAGGAACGGCACCAGCGCCGCGGCGACCGACACGGTCTGCATCGGCGAGACGTCCATGAAGTGGATCTCGGCCGGCGGCTTGAGCAGCGATTCGCCCTGGTAACGGCAGGCGACGAACTGCGCGGTGAGGTTCTTCTTCTCGTCCTGCGGCGCGTTGGCCTGGGCAATGACGTACTCGTTCTCTTCGATGGCCGACAGGAACTCGACGTCGTCGGTGACCTTGCCGTCCACCACCCGGCGGTACGGCGTCTCGAGGAAGCCATACTTGTTGGTGCGCGCGAACACGGCCAGCGAGTTGATCAGGCCGATGTTCGGGCCTTCCGGCGTCTCGATGGTGCAGACGCGGCCGTAGTGGGTCGGATGCACGTCGCGCACTTCGAAACCGGCGCGCTCGCGGGTCAGGCCGCCCGGCCCGAGCGCGGAGACGCGACGCTTGTGCGTCACTTCCGACAGCGGATTGTTCTGGTCCATGAACTGCGACAGCTGCGAGGAGCCGAAGAACTCCTTCACCGCGGCCGCAACCGGCTTGGCGTTGATGAGCTCCTGCGGGGTCAGGCCGTCGGCCTCGGCCATGGTCAGGCGCTCGCGCACGGCGCGCTCCACGCGCACCAGGCCGACGCGGAACACGTTCTCGGCCATTTCACCGACGCTGCGCACGCGGCGGTTGCCCAGGTGGTCGATGTCGTCGACCGTGCCGCGACCGTTGCGGATCTCGGTCAGCACGCGGATCACGTCGAGGATGTCGGAGGTCTGGCCCAGCTGCTCGCGCAGGCGGATCGATTCCTCGTCCTTGCGCTCGGCGTAGTACTTGGCGTCATACAGCACCGAGGCGCCGGTGACTTCCTTGCGGCCGATGCGGCGGTTGAACTTCATCCGGCCCACGCCCGACAGGTCGTAGCGCTCGAAGGTGAAGAACAGGTTGTGGAACAGGTTCTGCGCCGCGTCCTTGGTCGGCGGCTCGCCGGGACGCATCATCCGGTAGATCTCGACCAGGGCTTCCAGCTGGGTCTTGGTCGAGTCGATGCGCAGCGTGTTCGACAGGTAGGCGCCACGATCCAGGTCGTTGACCCACAGCGTGCCGATCGCGTCGATGCCGGCCTTGCGGAACGCGGCCAGGTGGTCTTCGGTGAGCTCGTCGTTGGCGGTCGCCAGCAGTTCGCCGGTCTTGGCGTCGACGACGTCGTGCGACAGGATCCGGCCGACCAGGTACTCGTCCGGCACGGCCAGCGCGGCGACGCCGGCCTGCTCGAGTTGGCGCACGTGGCGCGAGGTGATGCGCTTGCCGGCCTCGACGATGACGTTGTCGCCATCGGCCAGGTCGAAGTTCAGCGTCTCGCCACGCAGGCGCTCGGGGACCAGCACCAGCTGCACGCCTTCCTTGGGATCGATGTGGAAGGTGTTGATCTCGAAGAACTCGTTGAGCATTTCTTCGTTGTTGTAGCCCAGCGCACGCAGCAGCACCGACACCGGCAGCTTGCGGCGGCGGTCGATGCGGGTGAACAGCGCGTCCTTCGGGTCGAACTCGAAGTCCAGCCACGAGCCGCGGTACGGGATGATGCGGGCGCTGTACAGCAGCTTGCCCGACGAATGCGTCTTGCCACGGTCGTGGTCGAAGAACACGCCCGGCGAACGATGCAGCTGGGAAACGATGACGCGCTCGGTGCCGTTGACGATGAAGGTGCCGTTCTCGGTCATGAGCGGGATCTCGCCCATGTAGACCTCCTGCTCCTTCACGTACTTGATCGCCTTGTTCGACGACTCACGGTCGTAGATCACCAGGCGAACGGTCACGCGCAGCGGTGCGCCGTAGCTGAGGCCGCGGTTGCGGCACTCGCGCTCGTCGAACACCGGGTCGCCGAGCTTGTAGCCGACGTATTCCAGCGCGGCATAACCGTTGTAGCTGACGATCGGGAACACCGACTTGAGCGCGGCGTGGAGGCCACGGTCCTCGCGCTTGTTGGGGTCGATGTTTTCCTGCAGGAATTCGCGATAGGAATCCACCTGGATCGCGAGCAGGAAGGGGACTTCCAGGATCGAGCGGCTCTTGCCGAAGTCCTTGCGGATGCGCTTCTTCTCGGTGAACGAGTAAGGCGCGACTTTGGACATCTTGTGCGATGTGGACGCTGTGGTCATGGGGAGCTGTCGCCTCGTTTGCTTGTGTCCCGCAGCCATCTGGACGACTGGGGCAGACCGCGGAGCGGTCCGGGGGAACGAAATTCGGGATCTCAAATTGCCAGTGGGAAGTCGCTGGTATTGCCGGCACCAGCACGCCTTCTCCCGCTACTTCCAACTGCCAACTCGGTGTTTCGTGCTTCTGGAACGACCTCTGCGCTACAACGGCCAAAGGCCGGGGGCTTTCGCCCCCAGCCTCGGTGCATCGCCGTGCAGCTGGCGATGCAAGGACTGCTTACTTGACTTCGACGGTCGCGCCTGCGGCCTCGAGGTCCTTCTTCATCTTCGCGGCGTCGTCCTTCGACGCGCCTTCCTTCACGACACCGCCGGCCTCGGTGAGGTCCTTGGCTTCCTTCAGGCCCAGGCCGGTGATGGCGCGCACGGCCTTGATGACTTCGACCTTCTTCTCGCCAGCCGACTTGAGGATGACGTTGAACTCGGTCTGCTCCTCGACCGGTGCGGCGGCAGCGGCGGGGCCGGCAGCCATGACCGGAGCGGCGGCGGAAACGCCGAACTTGTCCTCGATGGCCTTGACCAGCTCCATCACTTCCATCAGCGTCTTGGTGGCGATCGACTCGACGATCTGTTCGGTGGTAAGGGACATTGTGTTGACCTCTGGATATGTTTTAGGAAATTGAACGATTCGATCGTCGGGCTCAGGCCGGTTCGGCCTGAGCCTCGGTGGCCACTTCGGGAGCGGCTTCGCCGCCACCCTGCTGGTCGGCCACGGCCTTGACGGCGCGGGCGAACATGGTCACCGGCTCGTTGAGCACGCGGGCGAGCATCGCCAGCGCCTGCTCGAGCGTCGGCAGCGAGGCCAGCACGTCGACATGGCTGGCCGGATACAGCTGGCCACCCACGGCGACGACCTGGGCCTTGAGCTTGTCGTTGCCCTTGGCGAACTCCTTGATCAGCCGCCCGGCAGCGCCGGGTTCCTCGGTCGAGAACGCGTACAGCAGCGGACCGACGAGCTTGTCCTGGACAACCTCGAATTCGGTTCCGGCGACCGCGCGCGATGCCAGCGTGTTCTTGACGACACGCAGGTACACGCCGGATTCGCGTGCCTTCTTGCGCATCGCCGTCATCTGGCTGACGGTGGTGCCCGCGTACTCGGCTGCGATCAGGGAGTGGGCAGTGGCGGCGACGCTCGACAGCTCGGCGACGACTTCCTGCTTTTGGGACAGATTGAGAGCCATTAGCACTCCTCCAATTGAATTCCGCTCACGGCTCCTGCCGCTTGCGGTCCTGGGCGACGCCGTCCTGGCGTCGGGGACGCTCGCGCGTCCCGGTGGTGGCCTGACTCTGAAACTGGTTTCCCAGACAACTTTCCAGAGGGGCGCCCATCTACGCAGGCCGAACTCCTTGCGGACTTCGATTAAGCGATCCCGCTGGCGATGACGGCGATTCCCTGCCAGTGCGAGCCTCCCTGCCCGTCGTCATCGCGCGCTGACCGCACCTGCGGTCTTTGACGGCGATCGCGTCGGGATGGATTCCTTCGCGATGCCCTCAAAACTTGCTTGCTTCCCCCTCTTCCGCTCGCGGGAGAGGGACGGGGTGAGGGCGCTCGTGGCGCAAGTCCCCTCATCCGCCTTCGGCACCTTCTCCCGCAAGCGGGAGAAGGGAAAAACGATTACTTCAGCGCCAGCGTCGACGGGTCCACGGTCACGCCGGGGCCCATCGTCGAGCTGATCGACACCTTCTGCAGGTACTGGCCCTTGGCGGTGGACGGCTTGGCCTTGATCAGGTCGAGCAGCAGCGCCTGCAGGTTGTTCTTCAGCGAGTCGGCGTCGAAATCCGCCTTGCCGATCGTGCAGTGGATGATGCCGGCCTTGTCGGTGCGGTAACGCACCTGGCCGCCCTTGGCGTTCTTCACCGCTTCGGCCGGGTTCGGCGACACGGTGCCGACTTTCGGGTTCGGCATCAGGCCGCGCGGACCGAGCAGCTGGCCGAGCTTGCCGACCACGCGCATCGCGTCCGGCGTGGCGATGACGACGTCGTAATTCAGGTCACCGGCCTGCATCTGCTCGGCCAGGTCGTCCATGCCGACGGCTTCGGCGCCGGCGGCGCGGGCTTCGTCAGCCTTCGCACCGGCGGGCGCGAACACCGCCACGCGCACGGTCTTGCCGGTGCCGGCGGGCAGCACGGTCGAACCGCGCACCTGCTGGTCGGACTTCTTCGCGTCCACGCCCAGGCGCACGGCAACGTCGACGGCTTCGACGAACTTCGCCTTGCTGTTGTCCTTGACGATCTTCAGTGCTTCGTCGATCGCATACGCCTTGCCGGGCGTCACGGCGGCCTGGATGGCCTTCTCTCGCTTGGTCATTGCCATGATCTCAGCCCTCCACCGTCAAGCCCATCGAGCGGGCGGAGCCCGCGATCGTCCGCACCGCCGCGTCCAGGTCGGCCGCGGTCAGGTCGGGTTCCTTCGCCTTGGCGATGTCCTCGAGCTGCTTGCGGGTGACCTTGCCCACCTTTTCGGTGTTCGGGCGCTTGGAGCCGGACGTGATGCCTGCCGCCTTCTTCAGCAGCACCGTCGCCGGCGTGCTCTTGGTGATGAAGGTGAAGGTACGGTCCGAGTACGCGGTGATGATGACCGGGGTCGGAAGACCCGGCTCGAGCTTGGAGGTCGCGGCGTTGAATGCCTTGCAGAACTCCATGATGTTCAGGCCGCGCTGGCCCAGTGCGGGACCGACCGGCGGCGACGGATTCGCCTGCCCGGCCTTGACCTGCAGCTTGATGTAACCGACGACTTTCTTTGCCATTTTGCTGCTCCTGCGAGTTCAAGCGCCTGCACGTCGACGACTGCGTGGCTCCTCGCTTTACTTGCCGGTGCGAACCACTCGCCCCAGCGAATCTGTGTGCCTCTCGGGCTTACGCCTTCTCGACCTGGCCGAACTCGAGCTCCACCGGGGTCGAGCGGCCGAAGATCAGCACCGCCACGCGCACGCGGCTCTTGTCGTAGTTGACTTCCTCGACCACGCCGTTGAAGTCGTTGAACGGGCCGTCGACCACGCGGACCATCTGGCCCGGCTCGAACAGCACCTTTGGGCGCGGCTTCTCGACTCCTTCCTGGACGCGGTTGAGGATCGCGGCGGCTTCCTCGTCCTTGATCGGCAGCGGCTTGTCGGCGGTGCCGCCGATGAAGCCCATGACCTTGGGGGTTTCCTTGATCAGGTGCCAGCTCTCGCTGTCGATGCGCGGGATGCCGGCCTCGTCCTGGGTCGCGATCTGCACCAGCACGTAACCCGGGAAGAACTTGCGCTCGGAACGGCGTTTCTGGCCGGAGCGCATCTCGATCACTTCCTCGGTCGGGACCAGCACGTCGCCGAAACGCTCTTCCATGCCGTTGCGCACGATGCGGTCGCGCAGCGCCTGCGCCACCGACTTCTCGAAGCCCGAATAGGCATGCACGACGTACCAGCGCTTGTTCACGCCTGCGCTACCCGTGTTTTCCGTCTGCGTTTCCATCAAGCCTGCGACTCCCTCGAGCATTGCATCAACGCGCCAGCAACCACTTGACGCCAAACTGGATGATCACGTCGAACAGCGCGAGCGTCAGGCTCAGCGCGATCACCATCGCGATCACGACCCAGGTCGTTCGCATCGTTTCCTGCCGTGTCGGCCAGACCACCTTGCGCAGTTCAAAACGCGACTCGGCGAGGAACTCGCGGGTCTGCCCGCCCTTGTCCGTGGTCAGGAACACCAGCGTCGCGGCGACAAGCCCGGCAACGACAGCGAGCACCCGCAACGAACCCGCCCACTGGCCGTCGAACCAGTAGAAGACGAAGAGACCGGCGGCCACCAGCAGCAGCGACGCCGCGTACTTGCCGATATCGCCTGCCGATCCTGTGGTCTTGCTTGGTTGCAGCTTGCTGTTCATCCGCGCCTTTCGATGGATCTGTACGGCGACCGCGAACGGTCGGTGGCACGCCAGGAGGGACTCGAACCCCCAACCTGCGGTTTTGGAGACCGCTGCTCTGCCAATTGAGCTACTGGCGTATCGAACTTTTGCGCTATTCCCTTAGACGGCAATGGCGAGTCGTCTCCGACTCGCCGGTTGGCTGTTTGTTCCCTGTGGACACCAAGAGCCAGTCGCCGCCCCGGCGTTATCCGGCCCAAGGGCCGGATGAACGGCGGGAACAAGTGCGGCGCAGGCGCCGCACTCGTCTTACTTGATGATCTTCGCCACCACGCCGGCGCCGACCGTGCGGCCGCCTTCGCGGATCGCGAAGCGCAGGCCCTCGTCCATTGCCACCGGGTTGATCAGGCTCACCACCATCTTGATGTTGTCGCCCGGCATGACCATTTCCACGCCTTCGGGCAGGGTCACGGCACCCGTGATGTCGGTGGTGCGGAAGTAGAACTGCGGGCGGTAGCCCTTGAAGAACGGGGTGTGGCGGCCGCCTTCGTCCTTGCTCAGGACATACACCTCGGCCTCGAACTCGGTGTGCGGGGTGATCGAGCCGGGCTTGGCCAGCACCTGGCCGCGCTCGACGTCGTCACGCTTGGTGCCGCGCAGCAGCAGGCCCGCGTTGTCGCCCGCCTGGCCCTGGTCCAGCAGCTTGCGGAACATCTCCACACCGGTGACCACGGTCTTCTGGGTCGGGCGGATGCCCACGATCTCGATTTCGTCGCCCACCTTGATCACGCCGCGCTCGATGCGCCCGGTCACCACCGTGCCGCGACCGGAGATCGAGAACACGTCTTCCACCGGCATCAGGAACGGCTTGTCGATCGCACGCTCCGGCTGCGGGATCCAGGTGTCCAGCGCCTCGACCAGCTTCAGGATCGACGGCACGCCGATGTCCGACTGGTCGCCTTCCAGCGCCTTGAGCGCCGAACCGTGCACGATCGGGGTGTCGTCGCCCGGGAACTCGTACTTGGCCAGCAGCTCGCGCACTTCCATCTCCACCAGCTCCAGCAGCTCGGCGTCGTCCACCATGTCCGCCTTGTTCAGGTAGACCACGATGTACGGCACGCCCACCTGGCGCGCCAGCAGGATGTGCTCGCGCGTCTGCGGCATCGGGCCGTCGGCGGCCGAGCACACCAGGATCGCGCCGTCCATCTGCGCCGCACCGGTAATCATGTTCTTCACGTAGTCCGCGTGCCCCGGGCAGTCGACGTGCGCGTAGTGGCGGTTCGGGCTTTCGTACTCGACATGCGCCGTCGAGATCGTGATCCCGCGCGCCTTCTCTTCCGGCGCCGCGTCGATCTGGTCGTAGGCCTTGAACTCACCGCCGAAACGCTCCGCACCGATCTTCGTCAGCGCCGCCGTCAGCGTCGTCTTGCCGTGATCCACGTGGCCGATCGTGCCCACGTTCACGTGGGGCTTGGTGCGCTCGAATTTACCCTTTGCCATGGCGGTGTCTCGGTTGCTGGTACGAAGTGATGGGAACTTGCCGGTCCTGCGATGCAGGCTTGGAACATGGTGCTCACGAATGGAATCGAACCATCGACCTCCTCCTTACCAAGGAGGTGCTCTACCGACTGAGCTACGTGAGCGAAGCTTGGGTTTTGACAGCGTGTCCTGGCGAATTCAGCGTGGGGCGTTCAATGGAGCGGGAGACGGGAATCGAACCCGCACAATCAGCTTGGAAGGCTGAAGTTCTACCATTGAACTACTCCCGCGCCGGAACGCCTGGGCTGAAGCTTGCGAGCTGGTGGAGGGAGGTGGATTCGAACCACCGAAGGCGTAAGCCAGCAGATTTACAGTCTGCCCCCGTTGGCCGCTTGGGTATCCCTCCGGTCGCTACGCCTGGAACGTCGAAACAGCCCGCGATTTTGACGTGCTCGGGGCAGGGTGTCAACGCGACATGACGCCCGATGCGCTCCGCGGGGTCAACCAGCCCTCCGCCAGATCACGCCGCTGGGGCCAAACGCGACAGCCCGCCGGCGGATCGGGCTGGCGCGCGGCGGGGCGGCGGAGCTCCCCACGTCCGTCCTCCTCCTCCGCGGCGCGCCTACACGTTGAAGCGGAAATGCAGCACGTCGCCTTCCTGAACGCGGTAGTCCTTGCCTTCCAGCCGCAGCCGGCCGGCGTCGCGGGCCCCCGCCTCGCCCTTGAGGCGGACGAAGTCGTCGAAACCAATCGTTTCGGCCCGGATGAAGCCCTTCTCGAAGTCGGTGTGGATGACGCCGGCCGCCTGCGGGGCGGTCGAGCCGGCCTTCACGGTCCAGGCGCGGACTTCCTTCACCCCGGCGGTGAAGTACGTCTGCAGGCCCAGCAGCTTGTAGGCGGCGCGGATGACCCGGTTCAGGCCGGGCTCGTCCAGGCCAAGGTCGGCGAGGAAGGCGTCGCGGTCCTCGTCGTCGAGCTGGCTGAGCTCTTCCTCGATCGCGGCCGAGACCGGCACCACCTCGGCGCCCTCGCCCGCGGCCCGGGCGCGGACGGCATCCAGGTGCGGATTGTTCTCGAAGCCGTCCTCCAGCACGTTGGCCACGTACATCACCGGCTTCAGGGTCAGCAGGAACAGGTCCCGGACCTGCGCCTTGTCCTCCTCCGACAGTGCCAGCGATCGGGCCGATCTGCCTTCGTTGAGGGCGGCACTGATCCGCGCCAGCACCTCCACCCGCGCCTTGGCCTCCTTGTCGCCGGTCTTGGCCGCGCGCTCGGCGCGCTGCAGGGCGCGGTCGACGCTGTCCAGGTCGGCCAGCGCCAGCTCGGTATCGATGGTGTCGATGTCGGCGAGCGGGTCGACCTTGTTGTTGACGTGGATGACGTCGTCGTTCTCGAAGCAGCGCACCACGTGGGTGATGGCGTCCACCTCGCGGATATGGGCCAGGAACTTGTTGCCCAGTCCCTCGCCGCTCGCCGCGCCGGCGACCAGGCCGGCGATGTCGACGAACTCCACTGCCGTGGGGATCACCTTCTGCGGCTTGACGATGTCGGCAAGCGCCTTCAACCGCGGGTCCGGCACCGGCACCACGCCGACGTTGGGCTCGATCGTGCAGAAGGGGAAGTTGGCCGCGGCGATGCCCGCCTTGGTCAGCGCGTTGAAGAGGGTCGACTTGCCGACGTTCGGCAGGCCGACGATGCCGCATTTGATGCCCATGGGAACTCCGTGAAGCGGGACTCGAAAGCCGGGTGCCGGCATCCGAAGGGCCTTGCCTTCCGACGCCCGACGGCCGGCCAGCGGTCCTTAAGTGGGGGTGTGCAGGCGCTTCATCGCTTCGTTGAAATCACCGGCGACGGCGAGCGGCAGCACGTGGATGGCGTCGTCGATCGCGCGTTCGATCGCCGCTTCGTCGTCGCGACCGGCACGTCCGAGCACCCACGGGGTGACGCGATCCTTGTGGCCGGGATGGCCGATGCCGATGCGCAGGCGGTGGAAGCGCCCGTGGCCGAGCAATTGCATGGTGTCGCGCAGGCCGTTCTGACCGCCGTGGCCGCCGTCGAACTTCAGCCGAGCGGTGCCCGGCGCCAGGTCGAGCTCGTCGTGCGCGACCAGCGTTTCTTCGGGTTCGATCTTCCAGTAGCGCAATGCCGCGGTGACGGACTTGCCGCTGAGGTTCATGTAGGTCGCCGGCTTGAGCAGCCACAACGACCGTCCGTCGATCTCGATTTTGGCGGTTTCGCCGAACAGCTTGGATTCCAGCCCGAAGCGCGCGCCTGCCTGTTCGGCGAGCACGTCCACAAAACGGAACCCGGCGTTATGCCGGGTCCGTGCGTGTTCGGCACCGGGATTGCCCAGTCCGACGATGAGGCGCAGTCCAGCCATCGATGACGCGTCTCCGGCGCGCCCGCGAAGGCACGCCGGAGGACGCGATTACTTGGCTTCGCCTTCGCCCGCGGCCGGCGCTTCGGTGCCTTCCGCCGCGGCTTCCTCGACGCGGCCCATGCGGGCGACGACGACAGCCACGTCGTGGTCGGCGCCGAGCTTGAGCTCGGGCACTTCCACGCCCTGCGGCAGTTTGACCTGCGACAGGTGGATGGTGTCGCCGGCATTCAGGCCCGACAGGTCGACCTCGATGAACTCCGGCAGGTCCTTGGGCAGGCAGCTGACGTGGATCTCGTTGAGCTCGTGGGTGACCACGACGTCCGCGGCCTTGCCGGCCGGCGATTTCTCGACGTTGACGAAGTGCAGCGGCACGGCGGCGCGCAGCGCTTCGTTCTCGCTCACGCGCTGGAAGTCCAGGTGCATGATCTGCTGCTTGAACGGATGGCGCTGCATGTCGCGCAGGAGCACGCGCTCGACGCTGCCATCGATGTCCAGCGACAGGATCGACGAGTAGAACCACTCGCTCTGGCTGGCGATCCAGGTCTTCTCATGCTCGAGCTGGATGGACTTGGGTGCGGCGTTGCCGCCGTAGACGACGGCCGGGATCCGGGCGGCACGACGCAGGCGGCGGCTCGCACCTTTCCCCTCGTCCTTGCGGCCGGTGGCCTGGATGGAATGATCTGCCATTTGTATTTACTCACTCTGTTGCAGTAGGTCGCCTCGCGGCGATGTGGAGACTCACCCGCGACCAGGTGAGCCGTTGGAACATGGTGGCGATGGGAGGCTCGAAACGTTTCGAAACACCCGTCGCCGTGACCGCTCAGTCGACGTACAACGAACTCACCGATTCGCCGAAGGCGATCCGGCGGATCGTCTCGGCCAGCAGTTCGGCGACGCTGAGCTGACGGATCTTGCTGCAGTTGCGGGCGGCTTCCGACAGCGGAATGGTGTCGGTGACGACCAGTTCGTCGAGCTGGGAGCGGCCGATGTTGTCGATCGCCGCGCCCGACAGCACCGGATGGGTGCAGTAGGCGACGACCTTGACGGCGCCGTTCTCCTTCAGCGCCGCCGCCGCCGCGCACAGGGTGCCGGCGGTATCGACGATGTCGTCGACCAGCACGCAGACCTTGCCGGTGACGTCGCCGATGATGTTCATCACGGTGGCGACGTTGGCCTTCGGGCGGCGCTTGTCGATGATCGCCAGGTCGGCGTCGTCCAAGCGCTTGGCGATCGCGCGGGCACGCACCACGCCACCGACGTCGGGCGATACCACGATCACGTTGTCGGTGCCGTGCGCGCGCCAGATGTCGGCCAGCAGCAGCGGCGAGGCGTAGACGTTGTCGACCGGGATGTCGAAGAAGCCCTGGATCTGGTCGGCGTGCAGGTCGACCGTGAGCACGCGGTCGGTATGCACGGTGTTGAACATCTGCGCCGCGACCTTGGCGGTGATCGGCACCCGCGCCGAACGCGGCCGGCGATCCTGGCGGGCGTAGCCGAAGTACGGCACCACCGCGGTCACACTGGACACCGATGCGCGCTTGAGCGCGTCGATCAGCACCAGCAGTTCGACCAGGTTCTCGGCGCTGGGCGCGCAGGTCGGTTGGATGACGAAGACCTCCTGCCGGCGCACGTTCTCCTCGATCTCGACCTGCACCTCGCCATCGGAGAAGCGTCCGATCTGCGCCTTCCCCAGCCGGATCCCGAGTTCCTTGCACACGGCCTCGGCCAACGGCCGGTTGGCGTTGCCCGTGAACACCAGCAATTTGCGATCGTCCTGCATGTGCGCCATTGGAGTCCGAGGGCTGGAGGCTGGAAGGCGCGATGCGATCCAGGTCGATGGTTGACGCGAATTCCCGTGTGCGATCAACGGTCCAATAACGACAACGGGCCGTGCATCCATCTGGCAGGGGCGGCAGGATTCGAACCTGCGGATGCCGGGATCAAAACCCGGTGCCTTGGGCCACTTGGCGACGCCCCTGCATGAGTCAATTGTCCCGTCCCGCCTGCCATGCCTCCAGCGCCAGATGCAGCGACGACCGCGCGGCCCCTGCCGCAAGCCACGCACGCATCCCCACGGGCAGCCGTCCCTGCTGCAAGCGGTCGAGCGCCGTCCGTGCCTGGGCAAGGTCGGTGAACTCGGCGAAACAGGCGCTGCCGCTGCCGGTCAGCCTTGGCCGGCCGACCTGCGCGAGCGCCATGAAGGCCGCCTCGACCGCCGGTTCGCGCCGACGCAACACCGGCTCGAAGGCATTTTCGAGCGCGGCACCGGAAACGAAGTCGGCTATTGTCGCGGGCGCCGCATTGCGGGTCAAATCATGGGCTTGGAACGCGCTGCCGGTCGCGGCGTGGACGCCGGGGTCGACCAGCAGGTACCAGGCCGGCGGCAGCGCCAGCGGCACCAGCCGCTCACCCACCCCTTCGGCCCAGGCATTGTCGCCATGGACGAAGACCGGCACGTCGGCGCCCAGCTGCAAGCCCAGGTCGGCCAGTGCCTCGAGCTCCAGGCCGGTCCGCCACAGGGCGTTCAGGGCCACCAGGATCGTCGCGGCGTCGGACGACCCCCCACCCAGCCCCGCACCCGCAGGCACGATCTTTTCGACGCTGATGTCGACACCTTGACTGCACTTGGCGGCGTTTTTCAGCAATGCCGCGGCACGCACGACCAGATCGTCCGCGGCGTCGACCCCCGGCGCCGAGGCGCCCACACGCTGGATCGCGCCATCCGCGCGCACCCGCAGCCGCAGGCGGTCGCCCCAGTCGAGGAGCCGGAACACGCTCTGCAGCTCGTGGTAACCGTCGGCGCGGCGACCGGTGATGCGCAGGAACAGGTTGAGCTTGGCCGGCGCGGGCCAGGACGACCACGCCTGCTCGCCGCCCCCCCCCGCCGCCGCGCTCACGGACCCGCGGCGCCGGGCTGCCAGGCATCGACCACCAGGCGGACCCGGGCAGTGTCGCGCACGGCCGTCAGGCGCCCGGGAAGTTCGGTGCCCAGTTCCGGATCGGGCTGCCAGTCGGCGTAATCGATCGCCCAGCCCGCCTGTTCGAGCCTGGCCAAATGGCCATCCAGACCGTACTGCAGGCGCGCGGCCGGCAGGCCGGGGGCGGCGGCGCCACGCACCCACGAAGCCAGGGCGGCGACCGGGATCGTCCAGCCGGTCGCGTCATGCAACAGGGCCTGCGGATCGGCTCCGCTGCGGGTGCCGCCGGCCAGGCCTTCGAGCATCGCGGCCTGCCCGTCGCCACTCAGGCGCCAGCTCTGGCGGGTGATCGGAGCGCTGAGGGCGACGTCGTAGCGGGCGCCGTCCTGGCGCCAGTCGATCCGCCCGCTGCCGCCTTCGCGGCCATTGGACAGGGCGACGCGGCCCTGCAAGCTCCAGCGCGGATGCGCGGCCAGCAGCGCCACGCGCGCGGCCTGTGCCTGCTGCTGCGCCGCGGTCGGCGCCAGCAGCGGCGTCTCGCGGACCGGTTGTCCCGCGCATGCCGCCAGCAGCAGGGCCAGGGCCGCGGTTACGGCACGGCCCCAGCCGGCGCGCCGCATCGATCCGCGCGGCTGTTGCGCCATCGCAGGAGAAGGCACCGGCCAGGCCGCGTCTACCGTCGCTGGGCCGCTCATACCTTCAGCTTGGCCAGCACGCGCTGCAGGGAGCGGTTGTCGGGGTCGAGCTTGCGCGCTTCGTCCAGCACCTTGCGCGCCTGCGCGTGGTCGCCGGTGACCCACAGCACCTCGCCCAGGTGGGCGCCGATTTCCGGGTCCTTCTGCAGCATGAAGGCGCGCCGCAGCTGCGTGAGGGCTTCGTCGGTCCGCCCGAGCCGGTAGAGCACCCAGCCATAACTGTCGATGATGGCCGGATTGCCGGGATCGGCGACGCGCGCGCGATCGATGAGTTGCAGCGCTTCGGCATAGCGCGTCGTGCGATCGGCCAGCGTGTAGCCCAGCGCATTCAAGGCAGCGACATTGTCCGGCTCGGCGACCAGCACCTTGCGCAGGTCGGCCTCCGCGCGGGGAATGTCGTCGCGGCGCTCCCAGGCGAGCGAGCGTGCATACAGCAGTGCGCTGTCGTCCGGGAAAGCGGCCAACCCGCGTGCGAACGCGTCCATTTCACCGGCGGCGGCGTCGTCCTTCTGCCGCAGGTCGGCTTCGAGCAGGTAGGCGTCGCGGCGTGCGTCCTGGTCGGCGTCGGCATCGGCCTGCAAGGCGCGCAGGTCGGCGAAGGCTTCGCGATCGCGCTTGAGTTCATGCAGGACGTTCGCCGCGCGCAGCCGCGCCTGCCAGCGCTGCGGCCCGCCGGGCACGCTGCGATACCAGGCCAGCGCTTCGTCCATGTGCTTGAGGAATTCCGCGGTCTGCCCCAGCAGCAGGCGGCGCTGCGGATCGGGCCGGCTGGAGTCGCCCTGCAACTGCGTGTAAAGCGCCTGCAGCGCGGCCTTGTCTTCGGCTTTCGCCAGCAGCGACGCCCGCAGGCTGTAACTGTCGTTGTCCTGCGGCCCGAGCGCGACGACGGCCGCGGCGGCTTCCGGATCGCCGAGCGCATCGTATTCCGCGGCCACCGCCAGCCGCATGTCCTGGTCGCTGCGCGTCTGCGGCGCCAGCCCGTCCAGGACCTGGCGCGCCTGGTCGAACTTGCCGGCCTCGCGCAACTGGCTGGCGCGCAGCAGCGCCACCCGCGGCTCGCTGGGGAAGCGCGCGACCACTTCATCGACGATGCGCGCGGCCAGCCCGTCCTGGTCGAGCTTCTGTGCCAATCCGCCGAAGGCCAGCCAGGCCTGCAGCACGCCGGGGATCGCCTTGTCGTCCACCAGTCGCGCAAGCACGTGGGCGGTCACCCGCGGATCCTTGGCACCACCGCCCAGCGCCGACAGCGCATAACGCCAGCCATCCCCGCGGTCGCGCAGCAGCAACTCCAGTTGCCGCACCGCGGCGCCGGCATCGTTGCGGCGCAGCGACAGGCTGGCTTCGGCCGCGCGCATGGGCAGCGCGCCGGGCGCGCGCGCGCGCCACAGGGCCAGGGCTTCGGCGGCGCGTTTGCCGTCGCCGGCGAGCAGCGCAATCCGGGTCGCCCGCTCGGCCAGGCCGGCGTCGTCACTGGATTGGCGCGCCGCGTCCAGGTACCACCGCGCGGCGTCGTCGAGCTTGCCGGCCTGCAGCGCGAATTCACCCGCCATCGTCGCGGCCAGGGCGTCCCCGGGTGCGCGGCTGGTTGCGCCGGCGAACGAGGGAAGGACGCTTGCCACCAGCAGCACCAGCAGTGCGGCGCGGCACCGCGCGCGGGGCAAACACGAGCATGAATGCATCGGGACGGACATCGGGCGCAGCCGGGCCGTAAAATGGCGGCCCCATTGCGCCGGAAGCTTAACGCAAGCGGCTGAACGCCCTGTCGTCCCGATGACCCTGCTCGCACTCGGCCTCAACCACCAGACCGCGCCGGTCCACCTGCGCGAACGGGTGGCGTTTGCCGATGACATCCTCGCGCCCGCGCTGGCGTCGCTCAAAGCATTGCCGTCGGTGCAGGAAGTGGCATTGCTGTCCACCTGCAACCGCACCGAGCTGTATGCCGTGGCCGACGACGAAGGTCGCGCGCTGGGTGAGTGGCTCGCGCGCCACGACGACGGCGCCGCCGAGCTGCAGGCCTACCTCTACTGGCATTACGACGCCAATGCCGTGCGCCATCTGTTCCGGGTGGCGACCGGGCTGGATTCGCTGGTGCTGGGCGAGCCGCAGATCCTGGGCCAGGTGAAACATGCCTGGGCCGCGTCGCGCGCCGCCGGCACCTTGGGCGGGCAGCTGGATCGGCTGTTCCAGCAGGCCTTCGTCACCGCCAAGCGCGCACGCACCGACACCCGCATCGGCGCCAACCCGGTGTCGGTCGCCTCGGCCGCGGTGCGCCTGGCACAGGGCAGTTTCGCGCGTCCGGAGGATTCTTCGGTGCTGCTGATCGGCGCGGGCGAAACCATCGAGCTGGTCGCCCGCCACCTGACCCAGGCGCGGGTCAAGCGCCTGCTGGTGGCCAACCGCACGCTGTCCCATGCGCAGGCGCTGGCCAGCCGCCACGGTGGCGTCGCGGTGCCGCTGGCCGAGATCGATCGCCACCTGGGCGACGCCGACATCGTGTTTTCGGCCACCGCCAGCCGCGCGCCGGTGCTGCACAAGGCGCATGTCTCCGCGGCGCTGGCGCAGCGACGCCACCGCCCGATGATGCTGCTCGACCTGGCCGTGCCGCGCGACATCGCCGCCGACGTCGCCAGCCTCAAGGACGTTTTCCTCTACACCGTCGACGACCTCGAGCGCGTGGTCGAAGACAACCGCCGCAGCCGCCGCGAGGCGGCCGAAGCTGCCGAGGCGATCGTCGAACTGCAGGTGTCGCGTTTCGTCGAAACCATGGCCGCGGGCACCCGCAACGCGCCGCTCAAGCGCCTGCGCGCGCATGGCGACAGCGCGCGCGTCGAAGTGCTGGCCAAGGCGCGCCAGCAGCTGGCCGGCGGGCAGGATCCGGAGGCGGTGCTGGAGTTCCTTGCGCACACGCTGACCAATCGCCTGTTGCATGCACCGACGATCGCCCTGCGCGAGGCCGCGGTGACCGGCGACGGCGAACTGGCGCGGGCGGCCGAGAAGTTGTTCCCGGCCGAAGCGGGAGCGGAGACGAGCGAACCGGGCATCGCCGAAGGCTCGCTGCTGGTCCGCGGTGACGAACGTTAGCGAAGCCGTTCGCTGGCTGTGTCGCCTGCTGTCCGCTCCCTCCTACCGGTTCCCCCATGCATCCGTCCCTGCGTCGCAAGCTCGAAGCCCTGATCGAACGCCGCGAGGAACTCGAGCGCCTGCTCGCCGATCCGGGCGTGATGTCGGACAACGAGCGCTTCCGCACTCTTTCGCGCGAGTTTTCGCGGCTGGAACCTCTCGCGCAGGGACTGGCTGCTGAAGCCCGGGCGCGCCAGGATCTCGCCGCGGCCGACGCGATGCGCAGCGATCCGGAACTGCGCGAACTGGCCGACGAGGAAATCGCCGCCGCCAGCGCGCGCCTGGGGGCCCTCGATGCGCAGCTGATGGCGCAGCTGGTGCCGAAGGATCCGCGCGATGACGGCAACCTCTACCTGGAAGTGCGCGCCGGCACCGGCGGCGACGAGGCGGCGATCTTCGCCGGCGACCTGTTCCGCATGTATGCGCGCTACGCCGAGCGGCAGGGCTGGAAGATCGACGTCGAATCGGCCAGCGACGGCGAGCACGGCGGCTACCGCGAGATCGTCGCCCGCGTCGAAGGCCGCGGCGCGTATTCGAAGTTGAAATTCGAATCCGGCACCCATCGCGTCCAGCGCGTGCCGGAAACCGAATCGCAGGGCCGCATCCACACCTCGGCGGCAACGGTGGCGATCATCGCCGAGGACGGCAGCGACATCGCGATCGACATCAATCCCGCCGACCTCAAGGTCGACACCTTCCGCTCCTCCGGCGCTGGCGGCCAGCACGTCAACAAGACCGAATCGGCGATCCGGATCACCCACGTCCCCAGCGGCGTGGTGGTCGAGTCGCAGACCGAGCGCAGCCAGCACGCCAATCGCGACAAGGCGATGAAACGGCTCAAGGCCATGCTCATCGAAGCCGAAACGGCGAAACGCGAATCAGCGCAGGCGCAGGACCGCAAGCTGCAGGTCGGCAGCGGCGACCGCAGCCAGCGCATCCGCACCTACAACTACCCGCAGGGGCGCATCACAGACCACCGCGTCGAGGGCCTGACCGTGTACGACCTGCCGAACGTGCTGCAGGGCAATCTCGACGCCCTGGTCGAACGGCTGGCGCGCGAGCACCAGGCCGATGAACTGGCGCGCCTGGCGGCGGGCGCATGATTGCTGCTGCCCGCCGATAAACTGCAGACTGGTGGCGGCGGGCGGCAGCACCCCGCGCTGCGGCCGTTCGCAGGAGCCGGCTTCAGCCGCGAGCGGTCGATTGCTGCATGCTGCGCGACAAGCTCGCGGCTCAGGCCGCTCCTACCGAGGGTGCATGACCGTTTCGATCCACCGCGCGCAGCTCGTCGACCTCGATGCGGTCGCTCCCCTGTTCGACGCCTATCGCCAGTTCTACGCGCAACCATCCGATCCGCAACGCGCACGCGACTGGCTGGAGGCACGCCTGCGGGGCAGCGAATCCGTCGTCCTGGTCGCAACACGCGACGGGATCGCCGTCGGCTTCACCCAGCTCTATCCGATGTTCTCCTCGGTGCGCACCGCGCGGCTGTGGATCCTCAATGACCTGTTCGTCGCCAGCGATGCGCGCCGCAGCGGCGTCGCCCGCGCGCTGCTCGACGCGGCGGCCGGTTTTGCCCGCGACGATGGCGCCGCGGCGATCATGCTCGAGACCGGTCGCGACAATGCGGGTGCCCGCGCGCTGTATCGCGCGGCCGGCTGGTCAGAGGATGAGAGCCAGTGGTATTCGTTGCCGCTTCCCTGCCGGTCGTCGGTGCAATCTGCGGCGGGTTGAAACCCGCCCTACACTGTCGCGCATGACCTCGACCGCCGCCTTCCTCCCGCTGCGCATCTGCGTGCTCACCGTCTCCGACTCGCGCACGCTGGCCGAGGACAGCTCGGGCGATTACCTCGCCGCCGCATTGGCCGAAGCCGGGCATCTGCTGCACGAGCGCGCGCTGCTGCCAGACGATCGCTACCGGCTGCGCGCGCTCGTCTCGCGATGGATCGCCGATGCGGCGGTCGACGGCATCCTCGTCACCGGCGGCACCGGCTTCACCGGCCGCGATTCGACCCCCGAAGCCCTGCTGCCGCTGCTGGACAAGACCATGCCGGGCTTCGGCGAGATCTTCCGCGCGATTTCGTTCGAGGAGATCGCCACGTCCTCGCTGCAGTCGCGCGCCTTCGCCGGCCTGGCCAACGGCACGTTCGTGTTCGCGCTGCCTGGTTCGACATCGGCCTGCCGCACCGCCTGGGAACGCATCGTGCGTGCGCAGCTCGACGCCCGCACCCGCCCGTGCAACCTCGCCACGCTGCGTCCACGCCTGAAGGAGTGAACTGGCGCGGTGAAGAAAAAGCATTACAAGAAGCTGCTCGAACCGATGCAGCTGGATTTGGTCGCCGCGGCGCGCTGGGTCCAGGCGACCGGGCAGCGGCTGGTGGTGCTGTTCGAAGGCCGCGATACGGCGGGCAAGGGCGGCACGATCAATGCCATCCGCGAGCACCTGAACCCGCGCCAGTGCCATGTCGCCGCGCTGCCGACGCCCACCGGGCGCGAGAAGACGCAGTGGTATTTCCAGCGTTATGTCGCGCACCTGCCGGCGGCGGGCGAGATCACGCTCTTCGATCGCAGCTGGTACAACCGCGCCGGCGTGGAGCGGGTGATGGGCTTCGCCACCCAGGCCGAGGTCGATGCCTTCCTGCGCCAGGCGCCGTTGTTCGAGAAGCTGCTGGTCGACGACGGGATCCTGTTGTTCAAGTACTGGCTGTGCTGCGACCAGGCCGAGCAGGAGGAGCGGTTCGCCGAGCGGCTCGACGATCCGCTCAAGCGCTGGAAACTTTCACCGATCGACCTGCAGGCACGCCAGCATTACGCCGACTACACCCACGCGCGCGAAGCGATGCTGCGTGCCACCCACACCAACGATGCGCCATGGACCCTGGTTGACTTCAACGACCAGAAGCGCGGCCGGCTCACGCTGATCCGCAACCTGCTCGATCGCCTGCCCGACACCTGCGTCGCGGAAAAAACCACCGACTTCCCGCCGCTGGCGGGCGAGCCGCTGAAGGAACATTTCGACGTGGTCGCGCCGCTGGCGCCAATCGCCGGCTGACGACTTCCGACGGGCGACGCGCGCGATCAACCCGCCACAGGCGCCGGCGACATATCCTCCAGCAACGGCAGCGTCACCACGAACCGGCTGCCCCGATCACTGCCCCGGCTGCTGGCGACCACGCTGCCGCCGTGCGCCTCGACCAGCTCGCGCACGACGGTCAGGCCGATGCCGAGGCCAAACCCATTGAAGCCCGTGGCGTGCGCGTCCTGCACGAAGGGATCGAACACCTTGGGCAGGCTCTCCGGGCTGATGCCGATGCCTGTGTCGCAGACGCTGAGCACCAGCATGCCATCGGACGCCACCACCGACAGTGCGATCTCACCGCCGTCGGGCGTGTACTTGGAGGCGTTGTCGAGCAGGTTGGACACCACCTGCACCAGCCGGACCGGATCGCCGTCGACCGGCAGCGCGCGCGCCGGCACCAGCACCCCGAAGTGCTGCAGCCGCACGTCCATCGCCGGCCGGCAGATGGCGATGGCCTCGTCGATGATGGCAGCCATGTCGACGCGCTGGCGCTCCAGCCGCAGCTTGCCGGTGCTCACCCGCGAGGCATCGAACAGGTCGCTGATCAACCGCGACATGTGGGTGACCTGGCGCTCGATGATGGCCTGCATGCGTGGAAGTTCGTCGGAACCCACGTGGCTGAGCAGGGCCGCGGCCGTGCGGATCGGCGTCAACGGATTGCGCAGTTCGTGCGCGAGCACCGCCAGGAACGCGGTCTGCTGCTGGTGCGCGTGTTCGGCGGCGGCACCGAGCTCGCGCGCATCCAGCGCGGCCAGGATCAGCTGCTCGTTGGCATCGCGGATCTGGCCGTGCCGGCGTTCGTGCTCAGCCAGCGAGTGGCCGAAATGCGCCAGCGGTTTGTGCAGCGAATCCAGCGTCGGCGCGCCGCTGCGCTGGCCCAGCATGTCCTCGCCGTGGAAGGCGCAGCTGCCCACGCCGTGTTTCCTGGCCCGCGACATCGCCGCGCCGGCGCGCGCGATCAGGGTGTCCGGATCACGGCCGTCCTCGGGATAGACGCTGATGCCGATGCTGGCGGTGAGCCGGATCACATGGTCGCCGACACGATGGGGGCCCCGAGCGCCGCGATCACCTTCTCGGCGACCAGTGCCGCGTCGTCGGCCTGCGAGACTTCGGTCAGCAGGATCAGGAATTCGTCGTCGCCCTGGCGGCTGGCGGTATCTTCGCCGCGCACGGCGGAGACGAAGCAGTCCGCCGCCCGTCGCAGCACGTCGTCGCCCACGGCACGGCCGAGCGTGTCGTTGATCTGCCTGAAGCCGTTGAGGTCCAGCAGGAGCAGCGCGAGCATCGCATCGTGCCGTTTGGCCGCAGCGATCGCCTGCACGAAACGATCCCTGAGCAGCAGTCGGTTGGGCAGCCTGGTCAACGCGTCGTGCCCGGCCTGCTGGCAGGCCTCCTCCAGCGCGCGTTCGGCCGACGCCACGTCCGAGCGCGCCTGCAGCGACGACACCACCAGCTGCTCGTTGGCTGCCATCGCCAATTGCGTTGCTTGGCCGGCGTCGAGCACCTGCTCGGCCTCGGCAATGGCGGCGCGCAGGCGGCCGAGCCGGTCGCTGGCCTGCTGGATCTGCGCCTGCAACTGGCCCAGTTCGACCACCCCCTCTGGGGCAGGATCGCGCGGTGGGCCCGGAATGGGTTGCACGCCGGTGGGCCTAATCGCCGACCGCGGCGTCGGATTCATCCCGCCGCGCGCGGTCGTGCTTCAGGCGCGGGCGTCCGCCCAGCAGGCCTTCCAGCGCCACCAGCCGGCCGCCGACCTGGATGCCCTGGTCGTTGATGGTGTACTCGCGCAGTTCGTTGGAATGATCGCTGGCACGGACCTTGACCACCGCCATCATGCGCAGCAGGCGGCTGTCGACTTCCATGTAGCGCTGCACGACGATCGCATCGGTCAGGAAGGCGGTGCCGTACGGGCTGAAGCGCAGGTCGGTATAGCGGTCCTCGAGCTCGGACGTCATCAGCACGGTCACGCCCTCGGCCGCGAAGGCGGTGAGCATGCGCAGCATCTTCTCGCGGAAATCCTCGCGGAACGCCGGCGCGATCGACAACTCGAAGCCCGAGAGCGAATCGATCACCACCCGCGTGGCGCCGAGCCTGCGGATCTCCTGCAGCACGTGCTGGACGGTCTCGTCGATCGACAGGTCCGGCGACAGTTTGTGGACCAGGCCGACGCGGTTGCGATCGATCAGGTCGGCAATCCGCCGGTCGCGCGAGCGGAACGGATTCTGGTCGAACGCGGCGATCACGCCGGTCTCGCCACGGCGATCGCCTTCGACCAGGAAGCTGGATGCCAGGATGCTCTTGCCGGAGCCCGAAGGACCTGCCACCAGCAGCGAATAGCCCCGCGGCAAGCCGCCGCCGAGCATCGCATCGAGTTCGTCCACGCCGGTCATCGCCCGCTCGGGCAACGGCGCGGCGCTGGCGCTGGTCGCGGCACCCACCGGCGCCGGCGCGAACACCCGGATGCCGTCACGCGTGATGCGGAACGTGTGCGATCCGGGCAGCGTGGCCTGTCCGCGCATCTTGGTCACCTGCAGCTTGCGCACCATGGAGTTGCGCTCGACGCTCTGGGTCAGGCAGAGCATGCCGTCGGCCACGGTGAAGACCGGATTGGCCTCGTCGGCCGCGCCGTACTCGCCGATGAGGAACGTGGTGGCCTGCCAGCTGGTCATCAACATGCCCAGCTGTTGCACGAACTGCTGCAGGTCGTTGTGCGCCCGGTCGGCGCCGCCGGCATGCGACATCGAGCGAAACGAGTCCACGAACACCACGGCCGGCCGATGGGTCTCCACGCCCGCCACGATCGCCTGCAGCACGCGGTCGAAATCCCCGCTCAATGCTTCCTCGGAAAGATTGACGAAGTACACCGAGCGGTTGATGGCATCGTTGTCGAAAAACCCGAACTGCTGCTGGTAGCGCAGCATCTTCAGCGGGGGCTCGCCCAGCACCGTGAAATACAACCCGGGGCGCTGCGGCGTGGCCAGCGCGAACATCATCTGGTGCGCCAGCGTCGTCTTGCCGCAACCGGGCGAGCCGGCAATCAGGTTGAAGGAAAACTCCGGCAGCCCTCCGCCGAGTACTTCATCGAGGCCGGGAACACCGGTGGACAGGCGATTGATTGTCACTTTGGAGGTCATCGCGATCCGTCCTGCGCAGCGTCGCCGCGCGAAAAGTTGGCCCAGATGGAGCTGAGCAGCTGGTCGGTGAGCGTTGTCCCGACCAGGCTGGCAAGCAGTTCATGGAACGCCTGCAGAAGATCGCCGCCACCCGCCGCGGCTTCGAGGTTGTCCTGGCCCGCCAGCGTGGCCTCCAGCGCGGCGAGGTCCAGCGTGGGATGCATGGAATCCTGCATCGCCGCGAACCAGGGATGATCGGCGGTCGTGAGGTGCACGCTGCGCCGGAACAGCGATGCCACCCCGCGCTGGCCGAGGATGGGTCGCAACGTCGCATCGATTTCCAGCCAGATCGCCACCACCATGGCTGCGATCCGCGCCGGATCCGCGCCCTGGGTGGCGCTGCGCGAGAGGTGGACGGCGATCCGTCGGCTTTCAGGACTTTCCACTGGAATGAGTGCTGAATCCGAAGACGACACCTGAGTCTAGCCCTGTAGAGGTGACGGTGCGCCGAAAGCGCAACGGGCTCGCTCAGAAAGCCCGGACAGCCGCGCCAGCGGGTGGATCGGACCGAAGCGGGCGTGTGGATGCATGGCGCAACGCGCGCCTCAACCGACGGCGAAGCCCACGCCAGCATCGCTGGCCCGTGCCTCTTCGCGCTGCACGTAGTCGACGCGTGCGTGCGGCGGTCCATGCTGCAGCCAGTGCGCCAACTGGTCCACTGCGTCGGCGCCACCGACCGCCAGCACTTCGACACGCCCGTCCGCAAGGTTGCGTGCATGGCCGCGCACGCCCAGCCTTTGCGCCTGCGCCTGGGTATTGGCGCGGAAGCACACGCCCTGCACCACGCCGCTGACCAGGAAGCGCGCCGCAGCGTCCATCGCTCAGGCGGCCTGGGGCCCGCCGGCGGCGGCGATCGCGGACTCGATGTCCTTCGCCGTGACCGGCCCGAGGAACTGCCTGGCGACTGTTCCGTCCGGCGCGATCAGGTACGTCGTCGGCAGGCCGCGCGGGGTGTCGAAATCCGATGGCGGTGCATAGACATCCAGGATCGCGATCGGATACACGACCGGATGCTTGTCCAGGAACGCCTTCATGTCCGCCGGCGTGATGTCCTCGTAGGCCAGGCCCACGACTTCAATGTGTTCGCGCATCGCGTCCAGCGCTGACAGCTCAGGCATTTCCTTCAGGCACGGCCCGCACCAGGTCGCCCAGAAATTCACCACCACCCATTTGCCGCGATGCGCGGCCAGGTCGTAGTGCGTTCCGTCCAGCGTGGTGACCTGGAGTGTCGGGTGTTCGGGGCGGGGCGCTGGTGCCGATGTCGCCGGCGATACCGACGATGCCGGCGTGGGTGCCACGGCTGCGGTGGCGGCGGGTGTCTTCGCGCCGTCGCTGGATGGCTTGCAGGCCACAAGCAGTGCCGCCAGGCAGCAGGCGATGAGCAGGCGATTCATGCAGGTCCCGTGGAAGGTGGATCGTAGAGGGTCGCCACCCGCCGCTTGAGCAGGTCGCGCAGCGGCAGCCGCAGCTGGTCGAGTTCGGCGACGGCCGCCGCGCCCAGGGCATCTTCGCGGCACGGCAGGTGCGCTTCGAGGATCGGGATCCGCAACTGGCAAGCTTCGTAGAGGTCGGCCATGGTCACGTCGTCGAGGTCGCGCGCCAAGAGCCACTCGCCGGATTCGGCGCGGCTGAGCAGGCCGATCCGGCACAGGTCGCCCAGCATTTCCTGCACCAGTTCGTCGGTGAGGATCGGTTCCAGCTGCTGGATGTCGTCGCTGTGCAGGCCGCGTCCGCTGCGCCGCCGCTCGGCGAAACGCCCGAGCATGCGCAGCAGGCCGTAGATCTCGAACCCTTCAGGCAGGCGCATCGCCGCCGGCTGGTAGCGGAAGGCCGCCAGCGCCGCGGCCGAAGACGCGCCGAACAGGATCGAGACCCAGCCAAGGAAGATCCACAGCAGGAACACCGGCACGAACGCCAGCGGCCCGTAGATCTTCTGGTAGGAGCCGAAGCTGCCCAGGTAGACGCCGATGCCCCACTTCACCGCTTCGAACAGCAGCACCGACAGCAGCGCGCCCATCAGCGCATGCCGCCACTTCACCGTGCGGTGCGGGACGACGCGGAAGATCGTGGCGAACGACAACAACTCGATCACCATGGGCGTGAAACGCAGCATCACCGTTTCCAACGCCTGGCCCGGCGCGGTCGCGAACAGCGGCAGCGCGAACAGGCGCGAGGACAACGCAAGGCTGGTCGCCGCCACCAGGCCGCCGAGCGTGAGCACCGTCCAGTACACGAGGAAGCGGCTGAACTTCGGTCGCGCGATCGGGACGCGCCAGATGCGGTTGAAGGTCGCCTCCACGCTGGTCAGCGTGATCAGCAGCGACACCACCAGCGCGATCACGCCGGCCGTGGTGAGCGCGGTCATGTTGTCGGAAAACTGCTGCAGGTAGTGCTCGACCTCGCGCGCCGAGCTCGGGACGAAGTTGGAGAACACGTAATCACTCAGCTGCCGGCGCCAGCCGACGAAGGCCGGGAAGGCCGCCAGCACGCCGAACACCACCATCGACAACGGCACCAGCGCAAAGACGGTGGTGAACGACAGTGCACCGGCCGATTCGAACAGGCGGTCGTCGAGGAAGCGTCGGCCCATGAACCTGAAGAACGAATGCGCACGCGCCCGATCGCGCAGGCGATCGCGGATCCGCTCGCCCAGGCGCTGCTGCAGGTGGTTGAAGGCGTCCATCGGCTCCATCGGCCGAAGGGTAACCGATGGCCGTGCAATGAGGCGGCGTGGGCGGCTTTCCCCGTATCCTGTCGGCCATGACCGACATCCTCGTCCTCTATTACAGCCGCGGCGGTTCCGTGGCGCGGCTTGCGCGTCAGGTCGCACGCGGGGTCGGCGAAGTCGCCGGGATGAACGCGCGCCTGCGCACGGTGCCGCCGGTGGCGATCGCGACCCAGGTCGCCGCACCGCCGGTGCCCGAGGAAGGCGCGCCTTACGTCGAACGCAGCGACCTGGACGAATGCGCCGGCCTGCTGCTCGGAAGCCCCACCCGCTTCGGCAACATGGCCGCGCCGCTGAAGCACTTCATCGACGGCCTTGGCGCCGAATGGGCCAGCGGCACCCTGGTGGGCAAGCCGGCCGGCGTGTTCACCTCGACCTCGACGCTGCACGGCGGGCAGGAGTCGACGTTGCTGTCGATGATGCTGCCGCTGCTGCACCACGGTTGCGTGATCGCAGGCATTCCCTTCACCGAGCCGCTGCTCAGCACGACCCGCACCGGTGGCACGCCGTATGGCGCCAGCCATGTCGCCGGCACCCGCGACGACATCCAGCCCAGCGACGACGAAGCGGCGCTGGCACGCGCCCTCGGCCGCCGCATCGCCGTGCTGGCAGCGAGGTTGTCGGCATGACCCGGGCGCGCATGTTGCTGGCGATCGCGCTCATCGCGCTGGTCGCGCTATACGCCGTGTGGTTCGTTGCACGCGCCGAATGGGTCGCGCTCGGCGTGTTCGCGATCCCGCCGGCGTGGCTGGCCATCGCGCTGCTGCGCGGCGGCGGCGCGCGCACGGGATTCTGGGCCGGCGTGTTCGCGCTGGCGTGGTTCTCGCACGGCGTCATGGTGGCGTGGACCAGGCCGCCGGAGCGCTGGCTTGCGCTGGGCGAAGCGCTGCTGGCGATCGCGATCGTGCTCGCGGCCAGCCTGACCGGCCTTCGCGCGCGGTTCGCGGCGCGCGCGGCGCGCAGGTAAATCGATGGCAACGGGCGCACCGGCGCCGGACCCGCGCATGCAGGGATTGACCGCGCCCCAGGTTGCGCGCATGCACGCCGCCGCACGCGCCATCCGCGATGGCGCGCTGGCCGACGCCGGCCGCCTGCTTGCCGAAGTGCTGGACGCAGCCCCCGACCATCCCGAGGCTTTGCGCCTGCTCGGCCTGCTGCACGGACGCCAGCACCGCCCCGCCGATGCGGTGGCGTTGTTCGAACGCGCGCTGTTGCAACGGCCCACCGATGCTGTGCTGCTCAACGACCTGGCGATCGCGCAGATGGCCTGCGGCGAGCGCGAGGCGGCATTTTCCACATGGCGCAAGGCCTGCGCGCTGTCGCCGAGGGAGGCGATGCCGTGGTTCAACCTCGGCCGCAACCTGCAGCTGGCCGGCGACAGTGCCGACGCGGCCGAAGCATTGCGGCACGCCTGCACGCTGGCACCGGAACTGCTGCCGGCCACGATCCTGCTCGGCGACGCGCTGGTCCACCTGGGCCGCTTCGACGAGGCCCAGGCACGCTATCGCGCCGCGTTGCGACTGCACCCGGCCTGCGGCGATGCCTGGCGCGGTCTGTCGAACATCAAGACGCGCGCGTTGTCCGACGCCGATGCCACGGCGCTGGCGCAGCAGCTGTCGCGCGGCGACCTCACCGAAGCCGATCGCATCGCGATGGCGTACGCGCTCGGCAAGCTCGAGGAAGATCGCGGCCGCCACCCGCAGGCCTTCGCCGCGCTCGCACAGGCCAACGCGCTGCTGCAGCGACGCGCGCCGTGGAGCGCGGAGGCCTTCAACCGGTTCGTCGAAGCCGCGCTCGCCGCAAGCGAGCAACTGCCAGCGCCACTGGATGCAACGCTGGGCCGCGAAGCCATTTTCGTCGTCGGCCTGCCGCGTTCGGGATCGACGCTGTTCGAGCAGATCCTCGCCGCGCATCCCCAAGTCGAAGGCGCGAGCGAACTGCCCGACCTTGGCGAAGTCATCCAGCACGAATCGATCCGCCGCCAACGTCCGTATCCGCAATGGGTCGCCGAGGCCACGGCGCAGGATTGGCATCGCCTCGGACAGGACTATTTGGCGCGCACCGCGCGCTGGCGCCGGCAGCGGCCGCGCTTCACCGACAAGATGCCGGAAAACTGGAAGCATGCCGGCGTGCTGCGCGCGATGCTGCCCGGCGCCACCGTCATCGAGGTACGCCGCGACCGGCTGGAAACCGCGTGGTCGTGCTTCCGCCAGCAGTTCTACCAGCTGCCGCATTTTTCCTGCCGGCTGGAGGACATCGCCATCTACCTGCACGGTTGCGAGCGGGCCATGGATGCGTGGCGCGCCCGCGATCCGGCGCACATCCGCCTGCATCGTTACGAAGACCTGCTCGCCGGACCGGAACCGCGCATCCGCGCCCTGCTTGGGGATTGCGGCCTGGACTTCGATGCCCGCTGCCTGGCCTTCCACCAGGCACGGCGCAGCGTGCGCACCGCCAGCGCCGCGCAGGTACGCCAGCCGCTGCGCGACGACACCGCGCGCGCCGCGCACTACGGCGCCCTGCTGGACCCGCTGCGCCGCGCCCTGGCCGCGGCCGACGGCAGCGTCGCCATGGCACCGGGCGCCAGCCGTTAGAATCGCCCCCCTGCCGCCAGCGCAATACCATAGGGCCCATGGACAACCTGCTGATCGTCACCACCGGCGGCACCATCGACAAGGTGTATTTCGACGACAAGTCGGACTACCAGGTCGGTGAGCCGCAGATCGGGCGCATCCTCCAGGAGCTCGGCGTGGCGTTCGAATTCCGCGTGATTCCGCTGCTGCGCAAGGATTCCCTGCACATCGATGCCGGCGATCGCGAGCTGCTGCGCGCCACCATCGCCGCCCATGACAGCCGCCAGGTGCTGGTGACCCACGGGACCGACACCATGGTCGAGACGGCCAAGGTGCTGGCGGCGATCAAGGACAAGACGATCGTGCTCACCGGCGCGCTGAATCCGGCACGCTTCCGCGGATCGGACGCCGAATTCAACATCGGCACCGCGGTCGGCGCCGTGCAGTCGTTGCCGGCGGGCGTCTACATCGCCATGAACGGACGGGTGTGGGATCCGGCGCGGGTGCGCAAGAACGTCGCGGCCAATCGCTTCGAGGCGCTGTAACGGCGACGCGTCGCGGCACCACGGCGAAGGTGCCAGGTGGCTGCGCGCCGCCGCGTCCCGCTGCCTGGAGGTCGCCGCGTCACCCTGGTTCGCGGCACGAAAAAGCCCCGGCAGGACCGGGGCTTTCCGTTTGCGATCCGGACCCGGCGTTTGCGCCGGGCCGGCATCGTGGAGCGCTTACGGCGAAACAGTGCCCTTCAGGCTGACGCCCGAGTACGCGGCATAGGCACGCACGTTGACGTAGTACGTCCCCGCCGTCGGCGCGTTGAACGTGCAGGTCTCGTTGTTGCCGGTCAGGTACGGACGGCAGCTGTAGCTGGACGTGGTCGGC
>NZ_JAANOY010000050.1 GCF_011320095.1 Cognatiluteimonas telluris
CCGGCGTGCGCCCCACCTGCGCCTGGAACAGCTCATGGATCCGCGCCTGGTCCGGATACGCCACCGCGGTGGCGTTGAAATCATGCAGCAACTGCTGCCGCTCGCCCGCATCCAGCAGCGCCAGCGTCAGCTCGTAGCGCCCATCCGGATCGGCGGCCATGGCCTCCAGTACCGATGTGTAATAACCGGCGATTCGCCGCACCTGCCCATGGCCGAGCACGCCGGGATCGAAATGCAGTTCCAAGGCCAGGTCACCCGTGGCTGGATCCTGGCTGGCATTGAGCAGCAGCGAGAAGCTGGTCTGCTCCGAGGATTGGGTGGCGAGCAATTCGAAACCAGGGAGCTTCGCAACTGCTTCGAACACGTGGAAATGGACGAAATTGAACAGGATCTCCAGCTTCAGGCCGGCAGCCGCCTGGATCCGCGCAAGGGGATAGCGCCGGTGCGGCATCAGTTCGAGTTCCGACCTTGCGACCTCCCGCACCAGTTCGCGCCAGCTGCCACCTTCCAGTTCCGCCCTTAAGGGGACCGTATTGAGGAAGAGGCCGAGGGCACGGTCGCCATCGGTTTGCTCCATGCGACCATCGACGACCAGGCCTGTCGTCACGTCCGTGGTGGCACCGATCAGGGACAGCACGCGCAGGTGGGCGGCAAGCAGGACATTTTTCAACGATGTCCGCTGTTCGCGCGCCAGGCCCGCCAACGCTCCCGCCAATGGCGAGGCCAGCGGCACCCGCAAAGTCTCGGCCCGTCCCGCGGGCTGCCTGGTGCCTGTTTCGCCGTCGCGCGACAGCACGATGCCGCTGGCATCGCGCAACACGTCCTGCCAATAGGCCTTGGCGTCGGCATTGGCCAGGGTCGCAACTTCGTTTGCGATGAAATCCCGGAAGCTCGATCGCGGGGGTTCGATCGGCAAAACATCGGCGTGGGCGATACGCGCGCCGTAATCCAGCACGAGTTCAGTCATCAGTGAGGCTGCGCTCCAGCCGTCGAGGATGGCATGGTGGCGACTCAGCCCGAACTGGAAGCTGTCATCGCTCCGTAGCGCCACGCAAACGCGCAACAGGCCTGGTCGCGTCGAATCGAAGCCCTGCGCACGCTGTGCATCCAGCCATTGCCGTACCCGAAGCGATTGCTCGTCCTCGGAGAGTCCGCGCCAATCCTGGACCTGGAATTCCGCCTCGACATTCGAATGCACCAACTGCAACGGAATGTCATAGCCAGTCAACGCGAACGAGGTGCGCAGCACCGGATGGCGATCCACCGCCGCCTGCAGCGCCGCGCGCATCGCCGCCACGTCCAGTGCCGCGCGTACATGCAGGGAATCGACATCGACGTAAGCATGGGCACCGTCGTGGAAGGCACTATGGAACAGCATTCCCAACTGCAGCTGCGATGCCGGATAGGCATCCTCCAGGCCCTGCGGCAGGCGCTCGCGGTCCGTGGCGGCGAGCAGCCCGAAGGCTACGCTGTCTGGGGAACGTTGTGCATCCGCGTATTGCAGTTGCGCGGCCATTTCAGCCAGGGTCGAGCCGCCCATCACGCATTGCAGGGGCAAGTCCCGACCCTGCTGCTGCAGGCGCGCTCGCAGCTGGATCGCGCGGATCGAATCCCCGCCCAGCGCAAAGAAGCTGTCGTCGCGTCCGATGTGGTCGACCCGTAGTACGTCGGACCACATCCGTGCCAGCAGGAGCTCGTCAGCGGAGCTTGGCGGCTGGAATTCGGCATGGGCAGTGGCTCGATGGCGATGGGCCGCCAACAGCGCCTTGCGATCGAGTTTGCCGTTGGGAGTCAGCGGCAGTGTTTCCACCGTGACGATCGCACTTGGGACCATGTACGCAGGCAGCACCCGTTCCAGCTGTCGCTGCAACGAAACGGCGCCCGGGTGCGGCTGGCGGCTGCGAACGAAGGCAACCAGGCGCGCCGCGCCGCCAGCTTCGACGTCGCATGCAATCGCTGCATCCTCCACGCCGTCGCAAGCCCGTAGGCAGGCCTCGATCTCGCCGGGTTCGACGCGATGGCCGCGAAGCTTGATCTGTTCGTCGACGCGTCCCAGGAATTCCAGCACGCCGTCGCTGCGCCATCGACCGAGATCCCCGGATCGATACATCCGCGCGCCGTCGCCGGCGAAGGGATCGGGCAGGAACCGTTCGCTGGTCAGTTCCGGCTGGTTGAGGTAGCCACGTGCCACGCCGGCGCCACCGATGTGGATCTCGCCCGCGACGCCAGGCGGCAGCAACTGGCCGCGGGGGTCAAGCACGTAAAGCCGGGTATTGGCGATCGGCCGGCCGATCGGAACGCCGTCGGGATGCAACGCGTCGCCCGCGACTTCGTGGATGCTGCAGCCAACGACGGTTTCCGTCGGCCCGTATTCGTTGATCAGTCGCGTGCCCGGCGCGCGCTGGCGCCAGGAAGCCGCCGTGTCCCCGGCGAGCGCCTCGCCGCCGACGACGAAGCAGGCCGGCGCGCCAGGCAGTGCTCCTTCCCCCACCACGTGGCCAAGGGCTTCGAGGTGCGCCGGAGTGAGCTTGAAGAGGCAATGGCGTTGCCCACCCCGCAAGATGCGAGCGAGGCTTTCGATTTCCTGGCCTTCCGCGATCATTTCCAGGCAACCGCCGGTCATCAGCGGCGGGAAGAGGCTGGTGATCGTCGCATCGAAGCCGATCGCCGTATGCACGGGGGCGCCACTGCCCGTGCCCAGCGGGTAAGTCGCGCAGGCCCAATGCAGGTAATTGGTGAGTTGGCGATGTTCGATCTGCACGCCTTTTGGGCGACCCGTCGAACCGGACGTGTAGATGACGTAGGCCAGTCGGGTCGGGTCGTCAGGCGGGTCGAAATTGCCGGCATCCGATGCCGGGCCCGCGATCGGCTCTGCGTCGATCGCCAGGATCGCGGGTGCCGTTTCGACGCGCGATGCCAGCTCGCGGCGGGTGATCACCAGCGGCATCGCCGTGTCCCGGATCATGAAGTCGAGGCGGTCGACCGGCAGTTCCGGATCGAGGGGGACATAGGCGGCGCCCGACTTGGCGACGGCCAGCAATGCCACCACCAGGTCGATGCTGCGCGGCAGGCAGATCCCGACCGCAATTTCCGCTTTGGCACCCGCTTCGCGGAGGTGCCGCGCCAATCGGTTGGCGCGGTCATTCAAGTCTGCGTAGTCGATCTCGCCACTTGCATCGCGAACGGCCGGGCGGGTGGGCGTGAGCAGCGCCTGGCGCTCGAAACAGCGATGCAGTTCGCCGGCTTCCGATGGGACCACGTAAGGCGAGGCGTTGAAGTCCACCAGCAGTTGGCGCCTGCTGGCGGCATCGACCAATTGCAGATCACCGGCTGCATGCTCCGGTTGCGCCAGTGCATCCGTCATCAAGGTCCGCCACCAGGCGGCCAGGCGGGGCGCGAAATCATCCGGGAAGGCGCTTGGGTCCCAGGCAAAATCAGCGTGAGCGTGATCGCACCCCAGGGTCAGCGACAGCGCGAGTTTGAAATGCTCGCTTGGCGTCGTCGCCACGTTGATGGGCGCCAAGGCTCCCCGCAGGTCGTTGAACTGGAATCCGATCCCACCCGCAGCCTCGGACGGCAGGGTCGGATCGAAGAAGTCCTGCCAGGCGTCGGCTTCATCGAGCGCACGCGCCGTACACGAAACCAATGTGGCGAAGCTGGCGCCCATGTCGACATCCGCGTCGGACGGCAGCCAGCGGCAGAGGGGGCCCACGGTCTGCGCCAGTTCCGGTCGACGGCGGCCGTCGCGCGCCACCCGAACCCGAAGCGAGTCCTGTGCGCACAGGCGCGCCAGCAACAAACGCCAGCCGGCCAACCACACCGCCTCCTCGTCCACGCCCAGTCGCGCAGCGAGGGTTACGGCGTGCTGCACGGTGGCCGCGTCGATCGCTGCCCGGTGCCCCTGCACTGGCGCGCGCGATCGGGCTACGCGCTCCTCCGGCAACTGTGCGGGCAGCGGCGTGCCATAACGCTGCCACACCTGCCGCGCCTGGCCGGACGCTTCGTCCTGCAAACGCTCGTTGAGCCAGTCGGACAGATCGACGTACTGCAACAATCCGGTACCGTCGTCCGCACGTGCGCGGCTATCCCTGCAGTAGCCGGCGATCTCGTCGGCCAGCACGGCCAGTCCGCCCTGATCGGCGCACAGCAGGTGGACGCCCAGGAACAACTGCACGCCCACGGGCGTCGGCCTGACGCCATGGCACAGCGGCGGCGCGTTCGCCGGCTCGGTTCGGGACGCGAGCATGGCCAGGACCTCCATCGTCCCCATGCGCGCCGGCAGCCCGGTGGCCGGCAATCTTTCCGGCGTCGCCTCCGGTCGCACCGATTGCAACGGCTGGACCATGCCGGGCAAGGAGACGAACGCCGTGCGCAGCACTTCATGACGCGCCACGCTCCACGCCACCGCGGCGTCGGCAAGGCCGGCATCGACGCCGGCCAGGTCGATCGCGATCCAGGCGCGCTGGGGGAGCAGCATCGACTGCGCCAGCGACCATAACCTGGCCTGTTGCGGCGACAGGGGAAAGCCTTCGATGGAAGAACCCGTCCCATCCATTCCTAATGCTCCAAGGGCGCATGACTGGCGCCGGCCATGCCTACGACGATGCGACGGGGGCCGGAGAAAGACTGGCGACCGTGCGTGCACAACATGTTGTCGACCAGCAGTACGTCACCAACGCGCCAGGGCTCGGCGCGGGTATGGGTCGAGTAAACGGTCCGGATCTCCGCCAGGGCGTCATCCTCGATCGGTGAGCCATCGCCATAGAACGCATTGCGGGGCACGCCATCAGGGCCAAAGGTTCCCAGGAGCTGCTGCGCCAGGTCCGGCGCCAGTGCCGACAGGTGGAACAAATGCGCCTGGTTGAACCACACCGGCTCACCGGTGACCGGATGCTGGCGGACCGCCGGACAGACATTGCGGGTTCGCAAGCCTCCGTCCGGTTGCCATTCGGCGAGGATTCCGGCGGCGGCGCAGTAACGCTCCACTTCGCCACGATCGTGGGTCTGGAAGGCTTCCTCCCACCCCAGGTCGACGCCGTGCCCGAAGTTGCGCACGTACATCACGCCTCGTTCGGCGAAGCGCGCGCGCAACTTGGGATCCAGCGAGCGGTACACACGCCGGCTGTCGGCGAGCGGCGTCGCACCGCCTGCCGTGGGTGCCACCACGCAATGGAAGGCCAACCGCAGCGGCCAGCTCAAGGCGTAGGCATTTTCGTTGTGCTGTGGGATGGACTCGCAGGCCGGGTACTCGGTGGAGGTGTAGACCGCGGCCGAAACCTGCGAGCGCGGCGTGGACCGGAAGGAATAGCGCAAGGGTTGTCCAAGGCGTCCCACCAATGAATCGAAGCTCTCGACCCCGGTGCCACGGAACCCGCGCAGGAGCACGGCGCCATGGGTGAGCAGCAACTGCTCGATGCGCACCCTCTCGGCGTCGTACCAGCCAAGCAGGTCGAGCGCTCCTTCGCCGGCGTCGAGCAGGCGTGCAAGGCCCTCCTCGCCGAAAAGCGCGGATTCGCGCACGAGCATCCCGGACGACAGCACCAGGGGGCGGCGCCGAGGTGCCGTCGGTGGCGCGATGGGTGCAGCCTCGCCTGCCACCGGTGGATGGCGTGCCAGTGCAAGCGCCGCCAGGCTCGAGCGGGCGTCGTCGGCGATCCGTGCCTGCACGGTCCTGCGCCTGCAGTGTGCGGCCGCGGTCAACTCCGAAACCCGCTGCGATGGCGTGGAAGCCGCGGCGTGCAATACCGCCATCACGTCCTGCAGCAATGCCTCGGCAGTGGCGACGTCGAACAACACGGTGTTGTACGTCAGGTCCAACCGCAGGCCGTCTGCGGATTCCTGCGCGGTGAGCATTACGTCGTACTTGGCGACCGTTATCGCATCGTCGGTAATCCGCAACTGCAGGGACGAGTTCGCCCCGGACGCCCCGGGCGTTGCGGGAACGTAGTTGAGCCACGCCTGGAAAAGCGGCGTCAGCGCCGGGTTCGGCGCCAACCCCAGCGCATGGACCCTGGTTTGGAATGGCAGGTCGGCATGTTCGTGCGCGTCGAGGGTCGCGCCCCGGACGCGTTCGAGCAGCACGGCGAACGTCGGATCGGCGGACAGGTCGTTGCGGACGACCAGCGTGTTGACGAAAAATCCGATCAGCGGCTCGAACTCGCTGCGCGCACGTCGCGCCAGAGGCGCGCCGATGGTGATGTCGGTCTGCGCCGAACGATCGTGCAGCGCCACTGCAAACGCCGCCATCAGCACCATGAACGGCGTCGCCGCGGAATGCTGCGCTACCAGGCGCAACGCTGCGAACGCTGACGTGTCCAACCATGCGCGCCGGGTCGCACCGTTGAAGTTGCGTCGCGGCGTACGCGCATGATCGGGTTTCAGGTCCAACGTCGCCGGCAGCGGATCCATCTGTCGCGTCCAGCGTTGCAGTCGCTCCTGCAGCCTGGAGGGTGCAAGCTGGGAATGCTCCCAACGGGCGTAGTCGGCGTACTGCCAATGGAGTACGGGCAGCGACGGCGCGCGACCTTCGACGCGGGCGGCATGCAATTCCTGCACTTCAGCCAGGGCGATCTGAATCGACTCGGCATCGGCGGCAATGTGATGCACGACGATCAACAGGTCATGTTGCAGCGGGCCGCGCCGGATCAGCGCCGTACGCATCAGCGGGCCGTGCTCCAGGTCGATAGGTGTGTGCCGATGGTTGCGCTTGGCTTCGGCGATTGCCGCCTCGCCTACCGCGTCCAGTAGCGGCAGCTCCAACACGCCTGCAGGTTGCACGCGTTGCCAGAGTCGCCCATCTTCGAAGTGGAAGGTTGTTCGCAGGACGGCATGGCGGCGCACGAGATCAGCGAACGCTTCTCGAAGTACGTCCGGGTCCAGCTCGCCATCGATACGTATGGTGGCCGCAATCGTGTTCGCTTCGCTTCCGCCATCGAGCTGATGCAGCATCCATGCCGCTTCCTGTACGGATGACGTTGGAATCGCGATGCCTTCGGCTACGGGCGGCGGTAGTGCAAGGGCACCGCCCTCGGCGGCCGCCAGCAGGCTGCAGTATTCGGCCAGTGTCGGCGCTTCGAACACTGCCCGCAGTGGCAACTGGCTTCCGGTCGCCTCGCAGATGCGGCCGTGTGCACGCATCGCCAGCAGCGAGTGCCCGCCGAGGTCGAAGAAGTTGTCCTCGGCGCCGACGGCGTCCAACCCGAGCAGTTCGCACCACAGCGCGGCCACCTGGCATTCGATGGCCCCGGCGGGCGCGCGCGA
>NZ_JAANOY010000051.1 GCF_011320095.1 Cognatiluteimonas telluris
CGCAGCCCCGATGCAGGTTGCCGCGGCGGGCGCTTTGCTGCCGCTGCCGGCGCTGGCCCCGATGCCCGCCTTGCCGCCGGTCCCGCCGGCGCCGCCGGTGGCACCCGCCCCGCCGGCACCGCCGCTGGCGAAGCCCGTGTATCCGGTGCATGCGCGCAAAGCCGGGATCAGTGGCAAGGTCGTGCTGCAGATCGACGTCGCGCCCAATGGCCAGCCTGCGAACGTGGAAGTGGCCAGCGCCGAACCGGCTGGTGTCTTCGACCAGGCCGCGCTCGATGCCGCGCGGGGCTGGCGCTTCGCGCCCAAGCTCGAAGAGGGTCAGGCCGTGGCGTATCGCGTGCGGGTGCCGGTGAAATTCGAGGCCGGCCGCGCCGGGGCAGCGGCGAGCCCGACACCGTAACGGCGGCGCGGAGCCGGTTCGCAGCCGGCATCCGCGTCACGGTCGTCGTCATGCCGGCGCAATGGGCGCCGGCGCGACAGGGCCGAAAGAGCATCGCATCCGATGCATTTGTGGCATCGCTAGCCCGGGTAAGCGCACCGCACCCCGGGGCTCTCCAACCATCGGCCACCCGCCAACCGCCACCACATTCCGCTACGCGAACAACAGCTTTGCCGACGCCACCAGCAACACCAGCGCCAGCGCATAGCGCAACTGCTTGACCGGCAGCCAGCGCAATCCGAGTTGGCTGCCGAGCAGCGCGCCCGCCCCGACCGCCACCAGCCACAGCGGCAGCATCGCCGGCAGCGTGCCGGTCGCATGCAGCAGTCCCGCCAGCCCGGTCAACGAATTGATCCAGACGAAGGCGACCGAGGTGCCGCTGGCATCGCGCGTCGGCATCCAGCGCGCGAACAGCAGCAGGGGCGTGAGGAAGATCGCGCCGCCAGTGCCGGTCAATCCGGAAAGCACGCCGATCGCCGCACCCACCGCCAGCCCGGCGGCCCACGGCACCTGGCGTCCCGCGGCCTGCGCATCGAGCGCCAGCACGCGGCTCGCGCTGCGGAAGATGCCGAATGCGGCGACCAGCAGCAATCCGCCCAGCAGCAGCGAATATCCCTGCCGCGGCAGGTGTACCTGCGCGGCAAGGTACGCGGCGGGCGCCGAGGCGACGACGAACGGCAACACGTTGCGCCAGCGCACGTGGCCTTCGCGCCAGAAGCGCAGCAGGCCGATGCCGCCGACCAGCAGGTTCAACGCCAGCGCCGTCGGCCGGATGGTGTCGGGCGCGAAACCGAGCAGGGCCATCGCCGCGATGTAGCCGCTGGCGCCCGCATGGCCGACCGAGGAATAGAGCACCGCGACGATGAAGAAGCCCACGCCCGCCAGCAACCCGGTCATCGATCAGCCTTTGTCGAATGCAATGCAGCGCGTTTGGCAGGCGGTAGGAGCGGCTTCAGCCGCGAGCTGTCCGCGAGGGAAGCATCGTTTGCCTTTCGCCGACAGCGATCCTGGGCCGGCGAGGCGCTCGCGGCTGAAGCCGCTCCCACAAAAATGCTATCGCCTGTCCTGCGCGGGCAGGCGACCGCCGCGCAGGTTGACCTGCAATGCCGGCCGCAGCAAGGCCGGCGGCGACAGGGTCGCATCGCGGGCACGACGCGCGGCATGGAAGGCATCGGCCGCGATGCGTGCTGCGGCCATGGTGTTGTCGCGCCGGGATTCGGCCACCGGGATCCACGCGCGCGGCGCGCGTCCGGCCGGCGGGTAGTCGTGGCACAGCCACAACACGGTGTCGTCCGGCAATGCGTGCAGGCGCTGGATCGCGTTGTGTAGCTGCTCGACACTGCCGCCCGGAAAATCGCAGCGCGCGGTGCCGACGTCGGGCGCGAACAGCGTGTCACCGACGAACACGTTGTTGCCCATGCGATACGACAGGCCGTCGGGCGTATGCCCGGGCGTGGCGATGACCTCGATGCGCAGCTCGCCGGCATCGAGCACGTCGCCGTCCTTCAGCAGGCGGTCGAAGGCGTCGACGAAGGCGGGGTCGTCGACGCGCAGGCCGAAGCCATTGGCGAAATGCGCCTGCACCGCGCGGATGCCGGCGCCGATCGCGACCTGCGCGCCGGTGCGCGACGTCAGGTAGGCCGCGGCGCTGAGGTGATCGGCATGGGCGTGGGTTTCGAGCACGTAGTGCAGGCGCAGGCCCTGGCTGTCGAGGTGGGCGAGCAAAACATCCGCGGCCGTGGTTCCGGTGCGGCCATCGCCGGCGTCGTAGTCCAGCACCGGATCGATCACCACCGCGTCGCTGCCGCGGCTGGCGATGTAGCTCCAGGTGCCGGTCGGCGGGTGGAAGAACGGCTGGATCGCAATCGCGTCGGGCATCGCTGTCCTCCCATGCGGCATCGCGTGATTTGGCCGCACCTGCCGCAACGGCATGGCGGCCCGGATGGTAGCGCTGCGGCGGTTGCGGCATGCGACGACACTGCGCACCGCGCTCACGCCGGTGGTGTTGTCATCGCCGTCGCGCCGCGATCCTGGCGCGACGGGAGCGCTCGATGATCGATGCCACGCTGGTCGCCTGCCCGCATTGCCACGCACTCAACCGGGTGCCGACGGCCCGGGTGGGCGCAGCGCCGGCCTGCGGCAAGTGCCATCAACCGCTGTTCACCGGCCATCCGCTGGCGCTGGACGCGCAGTCGTTCGACGCCCACCAGGCGCGCAGCGGCCTGCCGCTGCTGGTGGATTTCTGGGCGCCGTGGTGCGGGCCGTGCCGGATGATGGCGCCGGCGTTCGAGACGGCCGCCGCGCAGCTGGAGCCGCGCATGCGCCTGGCGAAGGTCGATACCGAGGCCCAACCCGCGCTCGGGCAACGCTTCGGCATCCGCAGCATCCCCACCCTGGCGTTGTTCGTCGGCGGCCGCGAGCTTGCGCGCCAGCCCGGCGCGTTGTCGGCGCCCGACATCGTGCACTGGGCCCGGCAGCACCTGCCCGGTTGAGCAGGCAGGCGGCCGGTGCCGCCTTCACTCGGCCAGGGCGGTGTCGAGCAGCGTCGCCAGCCGGTACGCGGCCTGGCGGATGCGCAGCTCGGCCAGGGCGCGATGCGCGACCAGGTAGCGGCGATCCATCGCATGGCCTGCGGGATACAACCCTGCCATGTCGACCAGGCGGCAGGATTCGGCCGCCCACGCCGCCGGGTCGGGATTGGCCGCGGCGACCGGCGGCCACGGCGCGGCTGCCAGCCGCTCGGCGTAGGCATCGGCCGTCAGGCCGGCCGAGGCCAGCACGTCGTAGTCCCAGACCGCATGCAGGTTGGTGCCCAGCACGCCGTCGGCGTAGTGGTCGCGCAGGAAGGCCGGCGGCGCATGGTCGGTGCGCAGGCTGACCTGGAAGCGGTTGCCGCCCTTGTCGCCGTGGCCGCCGGCATGCAGCGGCTGGTGCACGTCGGCGACCAGGTGGACGAGGAATTTCAATGCGTCACGACGCGCGTCCAGCGGCGCCGCACGGCCGGCCAGGATCGCCTGCTGGCTGCGGATCGCCGCCACCACGCAGTCGCCATCGGGACAGTCGCGCGGCAGCTCCAGCGCACAACCGTCGCCCATCGCCACGTAGTGCCAGCGCGACGTGGCGCGGAAGCGCGCCGGATCGGCGTGGCGCAGGTCATCGGCCCAGCTGGCGACGCCGGCCAGCGTCGGCTCGCGCTCGCCCGCGAGCAACCGCCCGATCGCCGCAGCCGTCGCCGGTCGGACATGGCGGGCGGCCAGGTCGCCGACGAGGCGATGGCCCAGGCCACTCCAGGCCAGCGCGACGGGGCTGATGGTGAACAGCAGGAGCAGCAGCAGAGGCAGCCGGCGCATGGTCGATGGGTGGTCAGTCAGGAGGGAGCGGCTAAAATAGCGGGCTCTTCGCACCCCGTCAGTCAGGAGTTTCCGTATGACGATCAAGGTAGGCATCAACGGCTTCGGCCGCATCGGCCGCAACGTGCTGCGCTCGGCCGTGCAGAACTTCGGCAACGACATCCAGATCGTCGCCATCAACGACCTGCTCGAGCCGGACTACCTGGCCTACATGCTGCGCTACGACTCCGTCCACGGCCGCTTCGAGGGCGAGGTGTCGATCGAGGACGGCCAGCTGGTCGTCAACGGCCAGCGCATCCGCCTGACCCAGGAGCGCGACCCGTCCAACCTCAAGTGGGACGAGGTCGGCGCCGACGTCGTGATCGAATCCACCGGCCTGTTCCTGGACAAGGCCAGCGCGCAGAAGCACCTGGATGCCGGCGCGAAGAAGGTGATCCTCTCGGCGCCGTCGAAGGACGACACCCCGATGTTCGTCTTCGGCGTCAACGACAAGGCCTACAAGGGCGAGGCGATCATCTCCAATGCCTCGTGCACCACCAACTGCCTGGCGCCGCTGGCCAAGGTGCTCAACGACAAGTGGGGCATCAAGCGCGGCCTTATGACCACCGTGCATGCGGCCACCGCCACCCAGCGCACCGTCGACGGCCCCAGCCACAAGGACTGGCGCGGCGGACGCGGCATCCTGGAAAACATCATCCCGTCCAGCACCGGCGCGGCCAAGGCCGTCGGCGTGGTGATTCCCGAGCTCAACAAGAAGCTCACCGGCATGTCCTTCCGCGTGCCGACCTCCGACGTGTCGGTGGTCGACCTGACCTGCGAACTCGAGAAGCCGGCGACCTACGACGAGATCTGCGCCGAGATGAAGGCGCAGTCCCAAGGCGCGCTGAAGGGCATCCTCGGCTACACCGAGGACATGGTCGTGGCCACGGATTTCCGCGGCGACGCGCGTACCTCGATCTTCGACGCGCGCGCCGGCATCGCGCTCGATCCCACCTTCGTCAAGCTGGTCAGCTGGTACGACAACGAGTGGGGCTATTCGAACAAGTGCCTGGAAATGGTGCGCGTGGTCGCGGCGAAGTAACCCGGCTGCGATCCCGGCGAAGACCCCGCGCGATGCGGGGTTTTTCGTTTGCGGGAAGCAGAGGTGGCGACGTCAGCCCGCTGCGATCACTCCGCGACCGGCTCGGCCGGGAAGCGCTGCAGCAGCGACAGCTTTCCGGGCACGCCGTCCCACGTGCCTGCATCGGGCATGGCCGGCTTCTTGTGCGTGAGCACCGGCCACCGCGGTGCCAGTTCGGCATTGATGGCCAGGAACGGCTCCTGGCCCGCCGGGACGTCGTCGGCGGCGAAGATCGCCCCGACCGGGCATTCCTCCACGCACAGCGTGCAGTCGATGCATTCCACCGGATCGATCACGAGGAAGTTGGGTCCCTCGTGGAAACAGTCGACCGGGCACACCTCCACGCAGTCGGTGTGCTTGCAGTTGATGCAGTTTTCGGTGACGACGTGGGTCATCGCGGGGCGTCTCCAGCCGGGCCAGTATCGGCAGGGCAACAATCGCCTGCCATGACCTGGATCAAGGCGACATCATCGATGCAGGCGGATACTGCGCGCGTGAGCGACCACGATTCCCTTCCGTCGGACGATGCGCCGGCCAACGATGCACTGCCCGCAGGCGCGCGACCCGGCGGCCGCGAGGACGGCGGTGCAGGCCATGCAAACGCGCGCGGAGCGGACGCGCCGGGTGGGCGCGCGCGCACCAGGGGCCCCGACCCCACGCCCGTTCGAAACGAGCCCCCGCCACGCGCAGGCCCGGATGGCGATGCGTCCTCCGGCGCCGACCCGCTGACGCCCGCCGAGATCGAGCGCCTGGTGGACCGCTTCTACGATCGCGTGCAGCGCGATCCCGTGCTCGGGCCGATCTTCAATCCGGCGGTGCACGACTGGGACGAGCACAAGCGCACGCTGGTGAAATTCTGGTCCTCTGTCGCCCTGCGCAGCGGCACCTATCGCGGCAATCCGATGGCCGCGCACCGGCCGCATCCGATCCGCGCCGCGCATTTCGAGCACTGGCTGGCGCTGTGGCGCGAGACCGCCAACGAGGTGCTGTCCCCGGCGCACGCGGCCTTGTTCGGCGACTATGCCGCACGCATCGCGCGCAGCCTGCGTTACGGCCTGGGACTGGACTGAGTCGCCTACGGGCGCGGGCGCGCGGCCGGCCGACAGGCGCATGGCGGCCGCGCCAGCCCCGCGATAAGGTGCCGCATCCGCGCCGGGGAGGCGCGCCGTAGGGCGAACGCAATGGAATCCCTGATCGCGTTGCTGGCGTTGGCCGTGCTCGCGGTGCCCGTGCTGCTGATCCTGGCGCTGAGTGCGATCGGCACGCTCAAGGCGCGTGTTGCGGGACTGGAGCGGCGGCTGGCGGCAATCGAGGCACTTGACGTGCCAACCGCGCCGGTCGCGCCGCCGGTGGCGGCCCCGCCGACGCGCGCGGAGCCGGGCATGGCGCAACCGGTGACGTTGCGCGCGCCGTCGCTGGCGTCCTGATCGGAGGAGCACACGTCTGAGGTCCAGTCACCCA
>NZ_JAANOY010000052.1 GCF_011320095.1 Cognatiluteimonas telluris
GCCCGCCCGCCGGTCGCCTGCGCGCGTGTCGCGAACGCGTACTGCGGCCAGCGGTCGGCGAGCCGCTCGCGCCACGCGCGCAGGCGACCGGCGGGCGAGCGCGGCGACGGCGGCTGCGGATGCGCCAGGTCCGGCAGCATGCGATCGCCGAGATAAGGAATGAACAGCACCGCCGCGATCCAGGACACCACCAGCGCGATCGTCACCACCTGGAACAGCGAACGCGTGTATTCACCGGTGCTCGACGCCGCGGTCGCGATCGGCAGGAAGCCCGCCGCCGTCACCAGCGTGCCGGTGAGCATCGGGAAGGCGGTGGTTTCCCACGCAAAGCTCGCCGACTTCAACCGCGAGAAGCCCTGCTCCATCTTGATCGCCATCATCTCGACCGCGATGATCGCGTCGTCGACCAGCAGGCCCAGTGCCAGCACCAGCGCGCCCAGCGAGATCTTGTGCAGGCCGATGCCGAAGTAATGCATCACCGCGAAGGTCATCGCCAGCACCAGCGGGATGCTCACCGCGACCACCAGGCCGGTGCGGAAACCCAGCGAGAAGAAGCTCACCAGCAGCACGATCGCGACCGCTTCGGCGAGCACCCTGATGAACTCGCCGACCGATTCGCGCACCGCCTCGGGCTGGTCGCTGACCTTGCGCAGCTGCATGCCCGCCGGCAGCGTCTTCTGCAGCCGCGCGAACTCGCCATCGAGGCGATCGCCGAGGCTGAGGATGTCGCCGCCATCCTTCATCGCCACCGCAAGGCCGATCGCGTCGTGGCCCATGAAGCGCATCTTCGGCGCCGCCGGGTCGCTGAAGCCGCGATGCACCTGCGCCACGTCGGCGAGGCGGAACGTGCGGTCGCCGGCCCGGATCGGGAAATCGCGGATCGACTGCACCGAATCGAACGCGCCATCCACGCGCAGCTGCACGCGATCGCTGCCGGTTTCGAAGAAGCCCGCCGGCAACACCGCGTTCTGCTGCTCCAGCGCGTCCTTCACCGCCGACAGCGGGATGCCGAGCGTCGCCAGCCGCGTATTGCTGACTTCGATCCAGATCTTCTCGTCCTGCAAGCCGAGCAACTCGACCTTGCCGGCATCGGGCACGCGCTGGAGTTCGAGCTGGATGCGCTCGGCGTAATCCTTCAGCACCGCGTAGTCGAAGCCATCGCCGGTGAGCGCGTAGATGTTGCCGAAGGTGTCGCCGAACTCATCGTTGAAGAACGGGCCGACCACGCCCTCGGGCAAGGTCGGCCGGATGTCGCCGATCTTCTTGCGCACCTGGTACCAGAGGTCCGGGATCTCCTTCGACGCCATCGAGTCGCGCGCCATGAAGATCACCTGCGATTCGCCGGGACGCGAATAGGCACGGATGAACTCATACTCGCCGGTGGTCATGAGCTGCTTCTCGATGCGCTCGGTGACCTGGGTGGAGACTTCCTGCGCGGTCGCCCCCGGCCATACGGTGCGAATCACCATCGCCTTGAAGGTGAACGGCGGATCCTCGGACTGCCCCAACTGGCGGTACGACCACGCACCGACCAGTGCCAGCACCAGCATCGCGTAGACGACGAGGGCGCGGTTGCGCAGCGCCCATTCCGACAGGTTGAACCCGCGCACGACTCAGCGACCCGTCACGGCGCGCGTGGGTGCAGGCGCCTGCACCGGACGGTTGTCGCGATCCATCGGCGCGACCTGCTCGCCCGCATGCAGCAGGTGGCCGCCGGCGGCGACGATCCAGTCGTTCGCCGAGACGCCGGAAAGCACCGGGACGCCGTCGGAGCCGTAGGCACCCAGGCGGACCGGCACCAGCTTCAGGCGATGCGTCGCCACGTCCACGACCCAGAGCGCGCTGCCACCCATGGGCCCGGGCTGCACTGCCGACAACGGCACCAGCGGCGCCTGCGCATGCTCGCCCCGCAGGTAGACGCGTGCGCTTTGGCCGAGCTCCACCCGGGCGGCGTCGCCCTGCAGCGTCACGCGTGCGGCGTAGGTGCGCGCCTGCGAATCGGCGGCCGGGGCGATTTCCCGGATCACGCCGGGAATCCGCCGCCCGCCCGCGTTCCAGGGCTCGACCAGCGCCGGCTGGCCGACGTGGACCTGGTGGATTTCGGACTCGGGGATGGCGATGGCGACTTCGCGCGAACCGTCGCCGGCCAGGGTGAAGACCGGCTGCCCCGGCGCGACGACCTGCCCCGCCTCGGCAGCCCGGCTGGCGATCACGCCATCGCGCGGCGCCACCAGGCGGCTATAGCCGGCGGCGTTGCCGGCGACATCGCGCTGCGCCCGCAACGCGCGCACTTGCCCTGCGGCGGCTTTGTAAGCGGCGTCCTGTGCGTCCAGCGCCGAGCGACTCACGAGTTGCTGCTTCGCCAGCATCGCGTAGCGGGCGCGATCGGCAGCGGCCCGCGACAGCTCGGCTTCGGCCGCGGCCAGTTGCGCCTGGCTGGCCTGGACCTGCAGGCGCAGGTCGCCCGGATCCAGTTCGGCCAGCACCTGGCCGCGGTGGACGCGGGCGCCGACATCGACCAGGCGCCGTACCAGGTTGCCGCCGACCCGGAAGGCCAGCGGACTTTCCTGGCGGGCATGGATCTCGCCGGCGAAGGCTTCCGCGCCCAGGCCGCCAGCCGCCGTCGGGTGCACGACCAGCACCGGCCGCGGCGGATCCGCGGGCGCCCGGGCGCCGTCGCAACCGCCAAGCCCCAGCGTGCCCGCGATCGCGATCATGGCTGCGAACGCCATCCCGGCCGCCTGTTTTGCGCTGCGAAACGTTGCCATGCCATTGCTCCGGAGCCGGACGGCCAATTAATGAACCAATCGGTATGGTAAAAATATAAAACCGATTAGTCTAGTATTTACCAGATGAGCCGCTCGCCTGCCCGCAAGCCGTCGAAAGCCGCCGCCCCCGGTCGGCCCAAGGACCTGGAGAAAGGCGCGGCGATCCTGGAGGCCGCCAAGCGCCTGTTCACCACCCAGGGGTTCGACGGCACCAGCATGGACCAAGTCGCCGCGGCGGCCGGGGTCTCCAAGCTCACCGTGTACAGCCACTTCGGCGACAAGGAGAGCCTGTTCGCCGCGGGCGCCAAGGCCTATTGCGAGCAGCAGCTGCCGACGACGCTGTTCGAGCCGCATCCCGAGGTGCCGCTGCGCGAGCGCCTGCTGCAGGTGGCGCGGGCGTTCTTCGGCATGATCAGCTCGCCCGAGGCAGTCGCCGGCCACCGCATCCTGTGCACGCCACAGATGGCGCAGTCGCCGCTGCCGGCGATGTTCTGGGAGGCCGGGCCCAAGCGCGTGCAGGCGGCGTTTTCCGAGCTGCTGCGCGCGCGAATGGCGGCCGGCGAACTGCAGATCGACGACGTCCCGCGCGCGGCGGCGCAGTTCCTGGCCCTGCTCAAGGGCGAGCCGCATGCGCGGATGGTGTTCGGCTGCTGCGGCAGCGCCACGCGCGCGGAAATCGACGCCCACTTGGCCGCCACCGTCGACCTGTTCCTGCGCGCCTACGCACCACGATGAGCGACCGCCGCGCCACGACGGCGGTCCTCCTGACTTCTGGCACTGCGTATCGGTGTGCTAGCACACCATGCTATGCCGGCCCCGCGACCCGCGGCGTCGGACACAGCCGGTAAAATCGCCGGTTTCCCGCACTGGATCACTCCCGATGAGCACGATGGATTTCGCCAAGGCCCGCGAGAACATGGTCGAGCAGCAGGTGCGGCCCTGGGACGTGCTGGACATCCGCGTGCTCGATGCGTTGTCGCAGCTGCCGCGCGAGGACTTCGTGCCGCCTGCCTACCGCGCCCTGGCCTATGCCGACGTGCCGCTGCCGATCGGCCACGGGCAACTGATGCTCAAGCCGGTGGTCGAGGGCCGCATGCTGCAGGCGCTGGCCGTGCAGCCGACCGACGAGGTGCTGGAAATCGGTACCGGCAGTGGTTATGCCACCGCCTGCCTGGGCCGGCTGGCGCGCGACGTGGTCAGCATCGAGCTCCTGCCCGGCCTGGCCGAAGAGGCGCGTGCGCGACTCGAGGCGTTGGCGCTGGGGGGCAACGTCCGGATCGCAGTCGCCGACGCGTTGCAGTACCAGCCGGGGCGTCAGTTCGACCTGGTCTGCGTGTCGGCGGCGGTCGATACGATCCCGCGGCACTTCCTGTCGTTGCTGCGCCCGGGTGGGCGGATGTTCGTCGTGCGCGGGCGCGCGCCGGCGATGGCCGCGGTGCTGGTGCGCAACGATGCAGGCGGTCCGCGCATCGAAAGCCTGTTCGAAACCGAATTGCCGTACCTGGTCGGCGCCGAGCCGACGCCCGAGTTCCACCTTTAGTCGCGATCGGTGATTCCGATCCAGGCACCCGACCCGAAACGCTTCGCCCTTAACGCGCCACCCCGATCCGATCCAACCAAGGATTCCCGCATGCGCCGCACCCTCGCCCTCGCCCTTGCCGCCGCCATACTGCCGACCACGGTCGTGCACGCCGAGGACCTGCTGCAGACCTACCAGCTGGCGCGCACCGGGGACCCGCAGCTGGCGGCGGCCGAATCCAGCCGCCTGGCCACGCGCGAAGGCGCGGTGCAGGCGCGTGCATTGCTGCTGCCGCAGATCGACGGCACGGCGACCTACGACCATTCGCGCTCCACCGGACCGGGCACCCAGCCGGTGACCACGGTCGATCCCACCACCGGTCTTCCCACGTTCGAGACCGTCAGTGGCGATTCCGAGTCGACCAACAACAGCCGGCGACTGGGCGTCAACGTCAACCAGGTGCTGTTCGACTTCGGCCGCTTCAGCAGCGTGCGCAGTCAGAACGCGCTCAGCCATGCCGCCGATTTCCAGTTGCGATCGGCTGGCGATTCGCTGGTGACCCGGACCTCCCAGGCATACTTCAACGTGCTGGTCGCGATCGAGACGCTGACGGCGGCCGAGGCGTCGGAAACCGCGTTGAAGAAGCAGTTCGACTTCGCCAGCAAGCGGCTCGAAGTCGGCCTGGCGCCGATCACCGACGTGCATGAGGCGCGTGCCCAGTACGAAAGCGCACGTGCCAACACCATCGTGACCCGCAACGCGCTGGAGGATGCCTACCAGGCGCTGGCCGAGATCACCGGCACGCCGGTGCACCAGCTCAAGGGCCTGCCCGAGGACTTCCAGCCGGCGTTGCCGTCCGACCGCGATGCCGACGGCTGGGTCGCCTCGGCCATCGCCAACAATCCGGCGCTGCAGGCCAAACAGCTGCAGGTGCGTTCGTCGGAGATCAACGTCGACACGGCGCGGGCCGGGCACCTGCCCACGCTGTATTTCAGCGGCGGCTATGGCAAGTCGACGAGCTGGGGCGACAACAGCTTCTCCGGCGTGGGCACCAATGGAGCGCCGTTCACCAGCAACAATCCGTTCGAAAACGAGAGCAAGGGTCCCTCGTTCGGGCTCACCCTGAGCGTTCCGATCTTTTCCGGCGGCGCCACCCAGTCGCGCGTGCGCCAGGCCATCGCCCAGCGCGACGTGGCCAGCGACGAACTCGAGCAGCAGAAGCGCGCGCTGGTCCGCAATACGCGCAATGCCTACCGGACCGTTGTCGCGGGCATCAGCGAGGTCGAGGCACGGCGCCTGGCGCTGGTCTCGGCGCGCAGCGCGTATTCGGCTTCGCAGGTCGGCCTTGAAGTCGGCACCCGCACGGTGCTCGACGTGCTAAACAACCAGCAGACGCTGTTCAACGCCGAGCGCGAGTACGCGCTGGCGCGCTACAACTTCCTGCAGAGCCGGCTGCTGCTCGAGCAGGCGGCCGGCACGCTGGATGTCGCCGACGTCGAAGACATCAACCGGCTGCTGACGGCCGACGCCGAAGCGCAACTCGCGCCGGGCGACACCCAGGGCTGACCACCAGTCGGAACCGCCGTGCCGGCGCACCGCCGGCACGCGGCGGCGTCACCTCGGCGCCGCCGGCAGGTCCGAGTGGATCGCCGCCAGGGTGCGGCCCAGCGCGCCGCGCCCCTTG
>NZ_JAANOY010000053.1 GCF_011320095.1 Cognatiluteimonas telluris
AAGGGCCGGCACCTAACAATTCATTCAAGCCGAACTTGCTTCGTTCCAGCAAAAGCGTGGCAGAAAAAGCTTGCCACGCTTTCGCTTCCACTACGCAAGTCGGCTTAATTCAGGTGTTAGGCCGCTAAAAGCGGGCCTGTTGTGGCCATGCGGCAGTTCGGTTTGCTCGATTCGCCCAACACCTTGTCGCTTCCGTCCACCATCTTCGGTCGCGCTTGGAGTGATTTAAGCTGCGCTCGTATTTCTAGCGGCAGTTTTCGCGGGTGAGGCTACCGGCGGCATCAACGCCGGGCGCTCGTGGTTACCGGTGCGCGGTCGTGCGTCTTGGCTTCGGCACAAGCTGCTTCGGCTAGTCCTCTGGTCGCGCCCGGTTTGCATCGGAGTGCGCCCGAGCCGTCCGGCGGCATTTGCCGCATCCCAGATCACCAGGCGGCATCTGGTTGGGCGCCTGTAGCTTCTGGCGCGCGGCCGACTGGTTCGGCCTTAGGTCAAGCGCGTGGCTTGCTACCGAATGACTCTTGTGGGCAAATGGCTGCCTAACTATTCATTCAAGGGGAAGCCGCTTCGCGGCTCCCCTTAATTCAGGTGTTAGACCCTTGGGCGGAGCCTCTTGCACGGGCTTGAGTGATACTGTAGTGTCACTCTATGCGTACTGAACTGGTTACCACCCTCAAGCGCCAGGCGACCGAGCTGCTCTCCGACGTGGAGCGGGATAAGGAGCCGATTCTCATCACGCAGCATGGGCTGCCCACGGCCTATCTCGTGGACGTTGAGAGCTACGAGCTCATGCAGCAGCGGATGAACATCCTCGAGGGCATCGCTCGAGGAGAACAGGCGATCGCTGAGGGTCGGGCTGTCTCCTACGCCCAAGCCAAGAAGCGTCTTGCCAGATGGCTGAAATAGTTTGGTCAGAGCCAGCCCTAAGTGACCTGGATGCCATTGGCGACTACATCGCGTTAGAGAATCCCACTGCGGCCGCAGATCTGGTCCAGCGAGTATTCGCGCATGTTGAGCAATTGGCGGAGCATCCGGAGAGTGGCAGTCGGCCCCAGGAACTCAAGCGGTCCCGCTATCGCCAGATCGTCGAGCCACCCTGCCGGGTGTTCTACCGCTACGATGGAGAGACGGTGTTTGTCCTTCACGTCATGCGGTCGGAGCGCTTGCTTCGCACTGGGAAGCTAAGTGCTCGGGCTAAACGGCCAAGGGTCTAACAATTCATTCAAGCCGAACATGCTTCGCTCCAGCAAAAGGCGGCACTGAAAAGCGTGCCACCTTTTGCCTCCACTACGCATGTCGGCTTAATTCAGGTGTTAGGCGCCAATCCAACATCAGGGGGATTTGTGGAGAGAAATATCAAGGTCTTTCGTGCTCACCGCGCACTGTCTTGGCTCTATGCAATGGGCATCGCTTTGATCGTTTTCTTAGGCTTTAGCCAACCACCTTCCCTGAAAGAACCTTGGTGGTATTTCATGCTCGCTTTGTTCGTCGGCGTCTTCCTCGCCCATCATCTGACCGCTAAAGGGGCGCGAGAATCCAAGCCTTGGGCGAGAACGAGCTCTATCGTAATTTCAGTCCTTTTGCTCTTTGGCTTTCCCTTGGGCACGCTCATCGGCATATATCTGCTTTCAAACACTTGGCATGCGTGGGATGGCAAAGTGGGCGCAAGCGTCGTTGGCGCCTAACAATTCATTCAAGCCGAAGCCGCTTCGCGGCTCGGCTTAATTCAGGCGTTAGGCAGCAGATGAAGATTCCCGCTCGTTTCCTAGCTCTCATTGCCTTGGCCGCGACTTGGCTGCCAGCGGCCCATGCATCTCCGCCTCCTGGCTTATGCAAGGCACTACGCAGTTTCGTCGAGTCTGTGCAGCCCGATGAGAAACGCGAATTTACGTTCCGAACCTCCTGGGGCGAGAACTTCAAGGACGCACCAGCTCCGGCGCTTGCTGCTACGCGCTGCGAGTACGGCGGCTACGAGCCAGCCAAGAAGGTCTGTGACAACCTTATGAAATACGGCTCAACCGAATTTGCCGGGGCCAATGTTAAGAACTCAATCATTTGCTTATCAAGGAAGACTCGCTTCGCTCCGTTGATGCGGCTCGACAACGGCGCATTCTCATTTAGCTATGGGTCTGACCACAAAGGTGCCCTAATAGACATCACGCTGCAGGCGGATGAAAAGGTCGGCGGCATGGCTTTCCGGCTGATGGCTGATGGGTACTAAGCTGCTGCCTAACAATTCATTCAAGCCGAACCAGCTTCGTTCCGGCAAAAGGCGGCACTGAAAAGCGTGCCACCTTTTGCCTCCACTACGCCGGTCGGCTTAATTCAGGTGTTAGGCCGCTAAGAGCGGGCCCGCTGCGGCCATTCGGCAGTTCGGGTTGCTCGCTTCGCCGAGCATCTTGTCGCTTTCGTCCACCCTCTTCGGTCGCGCTTGGAGTCATCTAAGCGGCGCTCGGATTTCCACGCGGCAGTATTGGCGGCCGAACCTGCTGGCGGCATCTGCGTCGGGCGCTCGCAACTCCAGGCGCGCGGTCGGACAGCGTCGCTTCGGCACAAGCAGCTTCGGCTAGTCCAGGGTCGCGCCCGATTTGCGTCGGAGTGCGCCCGGACCATCCGGCGGCATTGCCGCATTCCTGACCACCAGGCGGCATCTCGGCTGGGCGCCTGTAGCTTCTGGCGCGCGGCCGACTGGTTCTGCCTCAGGTCAAGCGTGTGGCTTGTCAGCCAATGATTCTTGTGGGCAAATGGCGGCCTAACGATTCATTCAAGCCGAACCTACTTCGTTCCAGCAAAAGGCGGCACTGAAAAGCGTGCCACCTTTCGCCTCCACTACGCAGGTCGGCTTAATTCAGGTGTTAGGCACCACATGGACTCTTTCGACTTCTCGTGGATGGTTGGTCGCACAGTCGACGCAGTTCGGCTAAACGAGCCCACCCAATGGGTGTTCTCCTTCGCACCCGGCATCGGCATTGGGGCCGAGTGTCCATGGCGTCTCCTTCGGAAAGGTAGCGTCGCAATTGGCAGCGAGGATCACCTGCAGCAGTACGGCTTGCCGGCGCCTCTAGATGCCGCGGCTGTAGCCGCCGAGTCCCTTGGCTCCCATCAAGTCACCCGAGTGGAGGTGCGCGATGGCACCGCGGACCTAATACTCGAGTTCACTGGAGAGCTGCGCCTGGAGTTCATCCCAATTTCCAGTGGTTACGAGAGTTGGGGAGTCACCGCTCCGTCGGGCTTTCAGGTCATCGCACAAGGTGGCGGGCAACTGTCCGGTTGGCCGGCTGGTGCCTAACAATTCATTCAAGCCGAACCCGCTTCGCGGGTCGGCTTAATTCAGGTGTTAGGCCGCTAAGAGCGGGCCTGCTGCGGCAATTCGGCAGTTCGGGTTGCTCGCTTCGCTCAGCACCTTGTCGCTTTCGTCCGCCATCTTCGGTCGCGCCTGGAGTTATCTAAGCGGCGCTCGTATCTCCACGCGGCAGTAATGGCGGTCGAGGCTGCTTGGCGGCATCTGCGTTTGGCGCTCGCAGCTCCCGGCGCGCGGCCGGGCAGCGTAGCTTCGGCACAAGCAGCTTCGGCTAGTCCGTGGGTCGCGCCCGAGTTGCCCAGGGGTGCGCCCGGACCGTCCGGCGGCATTTGCCGCATCCCGGACCGCCAGGCGGCATCTGGGCTGGGCGCCTTTAGCTTCTGGCGCGCGGCCGACTGCTTCGGCCTCAGGTCAAGCGTGTGGCTTGTCAGCCAATGATTCTTATGGACAAATGGCGGCCTAACGATTCATTCAAGCCGAACCCGCTTCGTTCCAGCAAAAGGCGGCACTGAAAAGCGTGCCACCTTTTGCCTCCACTACGCAGGTCGGCTTAATTCAGGTGTTAGGGCGCAATATGAAGATACAGGAAGCCTTGAGAAGGTTAGGATTCGAGTTTGTACTTGCACTCATCCTTGGGGGCATTCCCATTTTTCTAGCCTGGGCATTTGGTGGACTAGCTGCACTGGAAACCTCCATCGCAGACTTTGCTCCGAAAGGATTTCCCCTCTGGTACGTGGTGGGGCTGAGTGTCACTGGACTGTGCTTTCTTGGGCTTACGGCTGTGTTCCCGCCAAGCCCGTCCCCAGGCCCCGTACGCAAAGTTGCAGCTGAGACTTACACGGAAATTAGGTCAGTGCTGCGCATCGGTGCGGGCATACTCGTTATGTTCTGCTTGATCTGGACAGGCTCATCCCCTTCTTCGCTCCATACAGGTGCACTTTGGTTTGCTCTGCTAGCAATAATTGCACTATCTGAGGCCGCTGCACTCACTTGGCTGTTTGAGTGGGTCGGCAAACGTAACGGGTTTGCGCCCTAACAATTCGTCCAAGCCGACGCCGCTTCGCGGCGCGGCTTAACTCAGGTGTTAGACCGCACAAAAGATGGCCGACCGTCCCGACAAATACGCCTCATGGGCAATGTTCCTGTTTGGCGCGCTCTTGGTCGTTAAAAGCATGCCCGGCCTGGTGCGTTTCATGCTCACCGGCGACACATATTTTGCAGGCTACAAAAGCATCCCACTTGACCTCACTGGCGGTGACGCCGTACTTATGCTCTCTGCACACTTTGCAGCAGGCGCTTACTTCTGCTGGCTTGGTGCCAAACGTTTGGCTGGCAAGACGTGAGTTCACGCCGTGCGGTCTAACAATTCATTCAAGCCGACGCCGCTTCGCGGCGCGGCTTAATTCAGGTGTTAGACCGCATGGACCCGTCCCAAGCACTCGGTTGGTTCAAACTGCCCCAGCGCGTGCTCTGGGCACTGTTGCTCATTGCGGGCCTTGTGCTCTGGGGGCCTGGTTGGTTTGTGAGCGGCTTGGGGCTTGAGGCCTTCATCGCCACCTACCGCATGTGGCTGGGCGTTGTGTTCCTTCTCTTCCTGGCGGCCACTCTCCCTACGCCAATCCAGTGGGTCGCAACTAAGGCGTGGGAGTGGTTAAAGGAGCGCCGTGGCATGAAGGCACGCCGAGCGCGCCTTCATGACCTTTCAAGCGATGAGAAAGAGGTGCTGCGGTACTACCTCACGAATAACGTTCGGACTCAGACGCTGGACTGCGCTGATGGCATAGCGCCCGCACTCGAGCGTGCGTGGATCATCTATCGCGCCTCCAACGTTTCTCAGGGCTACACGGATTTCGCGTACAACATTCAGCAATGGGCACTTGACTACATCCGCGAGCATCCAGAGGTCCTAGATGCGGTCTAACAAATCATTCAAGCCGAACCCGCTTCGCGGGTCGGCTTAATTCTGGTGTTAGAGCCCGCAGGTTAACAAAGTAAGTGCAACACCTGCGACGCCCAAGGAAGAAGCGGCGAGCTGGCAGACTGAAGGGGATCACTCCGGGAAGAGAAGATCCTTGAAGTACTGCCAGCTCACCGAGGCGGAACG
>NZ_JAANOY010000054.1 GCF_011320095.1 Cognatiluteimonas telluris
GGCGCTGGCGTTGGCGCAGGCACGGTGTCGGTCGGCGCGGCGTCGGGCGGCACGCCGTTGTCCTGGCTCGGCGGCGTCGCGGTCGGATCGCTGGAGGCCGGCTGGGCGGGCACCGCGCTGGCGTCGGGCGCCCGCGACGGATGCACCAGCGGGCCCTTGTTGCCGCAGGCGGAGAGGGCCAGCAGCACGCTGGCGGCGGTGAGCAGGCGCAGGGAAGGATTCATCGCCGCAGTATATCCGCGCGCCGCGCACGGTCGCCTTGCCCGCGCGTCCGCGGCATCCGGGGTGCGCGGCTGGCAGCAGCAGGCCGGCGCGCCGGGGTCAGCGCGCCAGGAAGCCGTGCCGCCTGGATCCCTGCGCGTGGTCAGTGCGCAGCGGGCGGCGGTGCCGCATCCGGGCCGTCGACGCCGAGCTGGTCGAGCATGAAGGCGTACATTTCCGACAGCTCGCGATAGCGGCGGAAACGCCCGGACTTGCCGCCGTGGCCGGCATCCATGTTGGTGCGCAGCAGCACCGGCTGCGTGCCGGTGTCCAGGTCGCGCAGCCGCGCCACGTACTTCGCCGGCTCCCAGTACTGCACCTGCGAATCCCATAGCCCGGTGCCGACGAACATTGCCGGATAGGCCTGCGCCTTGAGGTTGTCGTACGGCGAGTAGCCGAGCATGTAGTCGTAGTACTCGCGCTGCTCGGGATTACCCCACTCATCGTATTCGTTGGTGGTCAGCGGGATGCTCGGGTCGAGCATCGTGGTCACCACGTCCACGAACGGCACCTGCGCCAGGATCACCCGATAACGGTCCGGCGCCATGTTCGCGACCGCGCCCATCAGCAGGCCGCCGGCGCTGCCGCCGTAAGCCGCGACGCGATCCTTCGCCGCATAGCCCTGCGCGACCAGGAAGTCGGTGACGTCGATGAAGTCGGTGAAGGTGTTCTTCTTCTTCAGCAGCTTGCCGTCGTCGTACCACTGGCGGCCCATCTCCTGGCCGCCGCGGATGTGCGCCAGCGCGTAGACCATGCCGCGGTCGAGCAGGCTCACCGCCGGCAGGTTGAAGTTGGGATCGGTCGATGAGCCATAACTGCCGTAGGCGTACTGCAGCAGCGCGGCCTTGCCGTTCTTCTCGAAGCCGTTGCGGTAGACCAGCGACACCGGGATTTTGGTGCCGTCGCGCGCGGTCGCCCACAAACGCTCGGTGGTGTACTTCGCCGGATCGTAGTTGAGCACCGGATCGCGCTTGAGCAGGCGGCGCTCGCCGCTGCGGATGTTGAGCTCGTAGGTGCTGTTGGGCGTGGTCAGCGAGGCGTAGCTGTAGCGCAGCCAGTCGCTGTCGGGTTCGGAATTGGTCGCCAGCCCCATCGAGTACGCCGGCTCGTCCGCCTTGACGTACTCGTCGTTGCCGCCCGCCGTGCCCGGCGCGCCGCGCAGCAACCGCAGCCGCTCCAGGCCCTGCGAGCGCTCGGAAATCGCGGTGAACCCGTCGAACAGCTCGAACTCCTCAATGAAGACGTCGTCGCGCGTCGGCACCCATTCCTTCCAGTCGGCGCGGCTGCGTGCATCGTCGCCGGCCGTCATCAGCTTGAAGTTGCTTGCCGGCTTGCCATCCGCGCCGGGCGCGTTGGTGCGGATGATCCAGCGGCCGTCGAGATGGTCGGCCTGGTATTCGACATCGCGCTCGCGCGGTGCGAACACGGTGAACTCGCGCGGATCGGCGGCCGGTGCGCAACGCATCTCGCTGGCGACCGTGCTTTCGACGCTGATGCACAGGTACTTGTCGTCGCGGCTGCGGTCGATGCCCATGTAGAAGCTGTCGTCGTGCTCCTCGTAGACGAGTACGTCGCTGGATGCCGGCGTGCCGAGCACGTGCTTCTTCACCCGCACCGTGAGCAGCGTTTCGGGGTCGTTCTCGACATAGAACAGGGTGCGGTTGTCGTCCGCCCAGACCAGGTTGGGCGAGACGCCGGTGATCGTGTCCGGCAGCGTCTGCCCGCTGTCGAGGTCGCGGAAGCGCACCGTGTACTGGCGGCGCCCGACCGCATCCTCGGCCCAGGCGAGCAGGCGGTTGTCCTGGCTGATCGCGTAGTCGCCGATGCTGAAGTAATCCTTGCCGGCGGCCATCGCATTGACGTCGAGCAGCACCTGCTCCGGTGCGTCCATGCTGCCCTGGCGACGGGCATGGATCGGGTAGTCCAGGCCGGTGGCGTAGCGCGCGTAGTACCACCAGCCGCGCTCGCGATAAGGCACCGAACTGTCGTCCTGCTGGATGCGACCGACGATCTCGTCGTAGAGGGCGTCCTGCAGCGGCTTGAGCGGCGCCAGCAGGGTATCGGCGTAGGCGTTCTCCGCATTGAGGTAGGCCAGCATCGCCGGGTTCTCGCGGCTGTCGTCGCGCAGCCAGTAGTACTCGTCGTTGCGCGTCGCCCCGAACGGCGCGCGCACCTCGTGCGCGTGCTTGGCCACGTCGGGCGGAGTGGGCGGCGCGGCGTGGGCGGTGAAGGTCGTCATGAGCAGGAAGGCGGCCAGCAGGGGGAACTTCATGGATGGGGTCCGGGGCACGGGAAGGCAACCGGCGGCAGCTTAGTGAGTCGGCACGCATCGGGGCCAGCGATGGGCGGATGGGCCGATGAACGGCGACGCCCGGGTGCCTGCCTGCGCGCCCAGCGGCGCGGGCTTGTCGGCGGACGTCGCCCTGGTCGTCGTCCTCGGCGGGAGGACGGCCAGGGCGCATGGCGAAAATGCAGACACCACACCGCGCCTGAGAAGACGATCACTCGCGCCCGTCGAAACCCACGCGCGCTACTCCAGCTCCTTCCACAGGAACGCATACGTCAGCGCCCACAGGTGCGCGGCCTGCTGGTTGGTGGCGCCGGCGCCGTGGCCGCCCTCGGTGTTCTCGTAGTAGCGCACGTCCTTGTCGGCGGCGAGCATCTCGGCGGCCATCTTGCGCGCGTGCGCCGGATGCACGCGGTCGTCGCGGGTGGTGGTCCAGAAGAACACCGGCGGATAGTCGCGTTTGGGGTCGAACAGCTGGTAGGGCGAGAAGGTCCTGATGTAGTTCCAGTCGGCGGTATCCGGATCGCCGTACTCGGCCATCCACGACGCGCCCGCCAGCAGGTGGCTGTAGCGCTTCATGTCCAGCAGCGGCACCTGCACCACGACCGCGCCGAACAGCTCCGGATACTGGGTGAGCATGTTGCCCACCAGCAGGCCGCCGTTGCTGCCGCCCATCGTGCCCAGGTGCGCGGGCGTCGTGATCCGGCGCGCGACCAGGTCCTGCGCGACCGCGGCGAAGTCCTCGTAGGCCTTGTGCCGGTTCTGCTTCAGCGCCGCCTGGTGCCAGCGCGGGCCGTATTCGCCGCCGCCGCGGATGTTGGCCACCGCGTAGACGCCGCCGGCCTCGAGCCAGCCCTTGCCGACGATGCCCGAGTACGCCGGCGTCAGCGACACCTCGAAACCGCCGTAGCCGTAAAGCAGCGTCGGCGCCGTGCCGTCGAACGCGAGATCCTTCGGCCGCACCAGGAAGTACGGCACCCGGGTGCCGTCCTTCGACACCGCGAAATGCTGCTCGATGACATCCTTCGATGCGTCGAAGAACGCCGGCATCGTCTTCAGCACCTCGGGCTGCCTGCCCACCTCGGCCAGCGCCAGCGTGCTCGGGGTCAGGTAATCGGTCGCGGTCAGCCACACCGCGTCGCTGGCGTCCTCGTCGACCGCACGCACGCCCAGGGTGCCGAAGCCCGGCGCACCGACGAACGTGCTGGTGGTCCAGCCATCGGCGCCGGGCGTGAGCACCGACAACCGGTTCTTGACGTCGTCGAGCGCGTTCAGCACCAGGTGGTGCCGGGTCCACGCGAAGTTTTCCAGCGAGGTCGACGCACTCGGCGCGAACAGCACGTCGAACGCGCGCTTGCCGGCCATGAAGTCGTCCAAGTGCGTCGCCAGCAGCGCGCCGGCCGCATACGTCTTGCCTTCGACCGTCCACGGATCGCGCAGCTGCAACAGCAGCCATTCGCGGTGCACCGACTTGATCACCGAATCGGGCACGTCGATCTTCTGCAGCGCGCCGTCGTCGCCGCGCAGGTAGAGCTCGTCGCTGTAGAAATCCAGCGCGCGGCTGACGAAATCGCGCGCGAAGCCCGGGGTGGTGTCGTGGAACGCGGTGACCGCCAGGTCCGCCGGCTTGCCTTCGTAGACCAGCGCCGCCGACGCCAGCGGAGTGCCGCGCTGCCAGCGCTTGGCGATGCGCGGATAGCCGGACGTGGTCATGCTGGCGTCGCCAAAGTCGGTCTGCACGAACACCGTGTCGCGGTCGATCCAGCCCAGCGACCCTTTGGACTCGGGGCGGAAGAAACCGTCCTTCACCCATTGCCTGTTCGTCAGGTCGAACTCGCGGGTGACGTCGGCATCGCTGCCCCCGCGCGACAGCGCGACCAGGCAGCGCTCGTACGCGGGCTTGAGGCAGTCCGCACCGTGCCAGACCCATTTCTCGCCCTCGGCGGCGCCGAGCGCGTCGAGGTCGATGACCGTTTCCCACTTTGGATCGGGCTTGCGGTATTCGTCCAGCGTCGTGCGCCGCCACAGGCCGCGCTCATGCTGGGCGTCCTTCCAGAAGTTGTAATAGAAGTCGCCGATCTTTTCGACCTCGGGGATCTTGGCTTCCGAGTCCAGGATCGCGCGGATGTCGGCTTCGCGCCGTGCGAAGGCGGGCGTGTCCGCGAGCTCGGCATCGGCGCGCGCGTTCTGCGTGTGCACCCACGCCAGTGGCTTGGCGCCGGTGACGTCCTCCAGCCAGGCGTAGGGATCGGTGGTGGGGGTGGCCGGGCTGGCCGCGGGTGCGTCGGGGGAAGGCGGGGCCATGGTGTCCTGGGCGTCGGCCGCGAGCGCCGCAGGACCGCTTCCGAGCACCAGGCCCAGGATGAAACCGCATCGGGTCAGCGAAGAAATCGGCATGCGTGCGTCGCGTGTGGGAAACAGCCGCAAACGCTAGCACAGCAGCGCGAATCGCCACGCTTCAGCCCACGCTTCAGCCCACGCCTCAGGCCGCGCGCATCCGTCGCGTGGCGGGCGTGGGCAGGCGCCGGCGTGCCTGGGTGGTCGGGTGCCGGCGCCGGCGCGGGTTGCCGGCCGCCGCGCGCGACAGCCGT
>NZ_JAANOY010000055.1 GCF_011320095.1 Cognatiluteimonas telluris
CCGCCCCCGCCGACGGCACCCCGAGCGCGGCCGCCGAAGCCGCGGCTGCCGCGGCGAATTCCGGCGCCATGCCGGCCCCGACCGATGCGGCGCCCGCCGATCCGTCGACCGCCGGCGCCGATGCCGCCGTCGAGGCGGTCGCGCAGGCGTCCAGTAACGCCGGCGGCCTGGTGCCGGGAACCGATTACGTCGAGATCAAGGGCGGCCAGCCCTACGCGCCGCTCAACGGCAAGATCGAAGTGGTGGAAGTCTTTAACTTCATCTGTCCGGCCTGCGCCCGCTTCGAGCCGCTGCTCAGCGCGTGGAAGCGCAAGCTGCCCGCGGACGTGCGCCTGACCTACCTGCCGGCGGATTTCAACGCGCAATGGCAGCCGTATGCGCGCGCCTACCTGGTCGCCGAAGGCATGGGCCTGGACGAGCGGACCCACGAAGCGGTGTTCAATGCGATCCACCTCGCGCACACGCTGCCGGGTGAAGCCGATCCGGTGGACGAAGGCAAGATCGCCGCGTTCTACGGCCAGCATGGCGCCGACCCCAAGCAGTTCCTGGATGCGATGCACAGCTTCGCCGTCACCGCCAAGCTCGCGCGCGCCAAGCAGTTCCTGCTGGCGTCCGGGGTGGAAGGCACCCCCACGATCATCGTCGACGGCAAGTACCGCGTCACCGGCAAGGGCGACGAGGACGTGCTGCGGATCACCAACCAGCTGATCGCGCAGGAGCGCGCCGCCAACGCGGCGCCCGGAGCCGCCGGCCGGTAAGCCGGAAGGATGTCGCACCGCCGGCTCAAGCTGCTCAGCGCCAACATCCAGGCCGGCTCCAGCACGCGCGGCTACCACGACTATGTCGCGCGCAGCTGGTCGCACGTGCTGCCGGCCGGCAACAAGCGCGGCGCGCTGGACACCATCGCGCAACTGGCCGGGCAGCACGACATCGTCGGCCTGCAGGAGAGCGATCCCGGCAGCCTGCGTTCGGGCTTCACCAACCAGACCCATTACCTGGCCGAGCGCGCCGGCTTCGCCTACTGGAGCCACCAGCCCAATCGCAGCATGGGCGGCGTCGCCTCCAGCGCCAACGGCCTGCTGAGCAAGCTCGAGCCGATCTCGGTCACCGACCATCCGCTGCCCGGCCGGATCGCCGGCCGTGGCGTGCTGCTGGCGCGGTTCGGGGAAGGCGACGAAGGCCTGACGGTGGCCATCGCCCACCTCTCGCTCGGGGCGACCTCGCGGATGTCGCAACTGGCCTTCATCGCCGAACTGCTGCATGGCCTGCCGCACGCGGTGCTGATGGGCGATTTCAACTGCACGCTGGATCGGCCGGAAATGGCGCTGCTCTACCAGCGCACCCGGTTGCAGCCGCCCACCCATGGCGTCCTGACCTTCCCGAGCTGGCGGCCGCAGCGCGCGATCGACCACATCCTGGCGACCGATCCGCTGACCTGCCACGCGGTGTCCGCGATGCCGGCGGCCTTGTCCGACCACCTGGCGCTGTCGATCGATCTGGCGGTGCCGGACCGGGCATTGAACCGGCCCTCGCAGGCGCCTTCCCCCTAGCCTGGTGCCGTTGCGTCACCTGCGCGCCACCGGCGCGTCGTCGGCGTGTCATCAGTGGGATTCGCCGCGACGCGCGCGTAAAAAGAACGGGCGGCGATTCGCATCGCCGCCCGTGGTTTGTCGCAACCGACGGATTTAGAACTTGTACTGCAGGTCCATGTACCAGAACCGGAACGGCAGGTCGTAGGTGCCGGCGTCGTAGCCGTTCAACGAGCAGGTCACGCACACCGGCGGTTCCTTGTCGAACAGGTTGTTGACGCCCAGCGCGACCTTCAGGCCCTGCGCGCCGAACGCATTGCTCCAGCCCACCTGCACGTCGTGGTAGGTCGTGGCCGGCAGTTCATGCAACCCGACGGGATTGACGCAACCGGTCGACGGCGTGGTGCCGGCATTGCCGCAATCCTCGTCCACCGCACTGATGTAGCGCACGTTCCACGACGCATTCCAGTCGGCCTTGTGCCAGCCCAGCTGGACGTTGGTCTGCCAGTCCGGGATCGCGCTGTCGGCCACTTCCAGCCCGACCGTGCGCTGGGCATGGTTGCCCTCGTCGTCCACCGCGTCGTACTTGAGCGTGTGGGTGGACTGCAGCGACGCGCTCAGTTGGCCCCACGACAGTTCCGGGCTCAACCAGGTGGTCTTGAAGTCGATGCCGCTGGTGGTGATCGTGCCCAGGTTGTCGAGGAAGTCGGTCGGCGGATTGAGCTGGAAGCCCGCGCCGCGGGTGAAGCCCGAGCACGCGGTGCCGGTGATGCTGCCGTCATAGCAACCGTTGAGCAGGGCCTGGGTATCCGGCGCCTGGATCGCGTCGGTGACCTTGTAGTGGTAGTAGTCGAACTCGAAGTCCATGCGACGCGACCACGACAGGTTTTCCGCCCACGACGGGCTCCACACCGCACCGAAGCTGTAGTTCTTCGACCTCTCCGGCTGCAGGTCGGGATTGCCGCCGGTGAACTTGATGATCTGCGTGTTGGCCTGGGTGAACGTCGTCGGGATGCCCTGCGCACCGCAGGCGGCCGCGAAGCTCGGATCGATCGGACCGGGGTGGGTCGCCGAACCGCATGGATCCACCAGCGTGTCGCCGAACTGGGTCAGGCCGTACAGCTCGCCGAGGTTCGGCGCGCGGAAACCTTCGGACCAGGTGCCACGAACGACCAGGTCTTCCATCGGCTGCCAGCGGAAGCCGGCCTTGCCGGTGGTCGCCCCGCCGAACGTGGAGTACTGCGAACGACGCAGCGCGAAGTCGGTGCTGAAGCTGCTCAGCCACGGCACCAGCACTTCGGCATAGGCTTCGTTGACGTGGTACGACGCCGAGACCGGCGCGGCGAACGAGTCCTGCGATTCGCCGCTCTGGCGCAGCGGGTCGGGAGTGAAGTCGCCTTCGTAGCGGCGATGTTCGAAGCCGACCGCGAAGCCCGCGTAGCGGTCGCTGCCCATCTGCCACAGGTCGCCGGTGAGGTTGGCGGTGACCAGGTCCAGCACCTGCTTGCTGGAGTCATGCTGCGGCGCGGTGACGTAGCCGAACATCTCCGGGGTGATTGGCCGGCCTTCGCCACCGAACAGGTCCAGCGGCACGCAGCCCGGCGTCGCGTTGCAGACGTTGACGTCGCCCAGCGCCAGTTTCAGCTTGGCGACGTTGAAGCCGTTGGTGAAATGCTGGTCGGCCTGGTTCTCGGAATGGACGGCGTCGATGTTCCAATCCATGCCACGAGGACCCCAGTCGTTGCTGCCATCGATGCCGACGTTGAAATACCAGGTGCTGACGTCCTGCTTGAAGATGCGTGGCCCAAGCTCGATCGGACGCTTGGTGATGAAGCCGAAGTTGGCGGTGCCGTCGCCGCAGGTCGGCGAGGCCACCGCGCACAGGTCGATGCCGAACGGGTTGTACGGGTTGTTGGCGGCGATCGAGATGGTGTCGGCAATGCCGCCGGTGCCGGCGAACGGACCGACGAAGATCGGCTCCGGCGCGGCCTGGTTGGTGGACTTGCGGTTGTTGAAGAGCACCTTGCCGTGCAGCGAGACCGAATCGCTGATGGCGAAGCTGGCGCTACCGAAGATCGAGGTGCGCTGCGATGGCGTCAGCAGCAGGTTGTAGGGCGCGAAGTTGAAGCCGTCGGCGGTGAAGTTGAAGCCGTGGTAAGTGCCGCCCGGGCCGGTCGGCGCGCCGCCGTTGTAGTTCGGCGTGGTGGTGCCGTCGTTGAGCGTCATGTCGAACCAGTCCGCGGTATCCGGATCGCAGAAACCGGGCGTGCCGGGCGTGGTGATGCCCGGGTCGCAGAAGATGAAGCGACCCTGCGGGGTGCCCGAGCTGCCGGCCGGTCCGCCACCCGGGGTCGGCACCGAGGAGCGTGCCCATTCCGATGCGCTGATCGCCTTGGACTTGACGTAGCTGGCGCTGAACACGCCGTTGAAGCGATCGCCGCTGGTGCCGGCGGTGACATCGGCTTCGACGTCGTCGCCGCCGTGGCCGTAGCTGCCGAACTTGGTGTGGACAACGGCACCTTCGAATTTCTTGCGGGTGATGATGTTGACCACGCCCGCGATCGCGTCGGAGCCGTAGATCGCCGAGGCGCCGTCTTCCAGCACTTCGATGCGGTCGACGATCGCCAGCGGGATGGTGTTGAGATCGGCGCTGCCGCTCACGCCCGATGCGGACGATTCATTGACCCAGCGCACGCCGTCGACCAGCACCAGCACGCGGTTGGAGCCCAGGTTGCGCAGGTCCACCTGTGCCGAACCGGCGCCGATGCCGCCGCCGTCGGACGGATAGCCGAAGTTGCCCGACGAGTTGAACTTGGCGTTGAGCGCCTTGCCGCTGGCGGTCATGTCCTGCAGGAACTCACCGATCGACGTCGCGCCGCTCTGGTCGATCTGCGCGCGGCTGATGATGGCGACCGGCTGGCTGGTCACCGCATCGGATTGCTTGATCCGGCTGCCGGTGACTTCGACGCGATCCAGGGTCGTGGCGCTGGTGGCCGTCTCGGGCGCGACGGGCGGCGGGGCGTCCTGCGCCGCGGCGAGGCCGGGCAGCAGGAGCAACAGGGAAAGATTCACGGCCATGGTCAGCCGATTGCGGCGCAGCGCTTGCATCGAGGATCTCCGAAGGGAAGATGGGATGGGCCGCCAGCGCCCCTGTGCCGCCGCGGCTCAGGACTTGTAAACAATCCGTGAACCCGGTTCAAGTGGCACGTCCGTCATGGTTTGCCTGTGCCCGCTTGCCCGCCATGCAGGCGAGGCCCCGCCCAGGGCGCCTTGGAACTGCCAAATCCGTTCACTTTTGCTCGGCTATAGTCGGGCGATGCTGTCCCGACCGATGTGTCTCGCCTTCGCTGGCGCGCTTGCGCTGTGTCCACCGATCGCCGCCGCGCAGGCGGGCGGCGCGCCGGCGCCATCCCCGTCGACTTCGCCACCGGCCGTGGCGGCGGGGCCGGTCGCGCGGTCGCCGGCGCCGGC
>NZ_JAANOY010000056.1 GCF_011320095.1 Cognatiluteimonas telluris
GTCGACGCTGCGGGCGTCGCGGCCGGCGCCACTGGCGCGTCGGCGGCCAGGGCGTCGGCGGCCAGCAGGCACCCCAGCAGCAGCGTGGCGGGCAGCGCGCGGCGCGCGGTCCGGCGTGGGCATCGGGGCATCGGCGTCCTCCATGGAAAGAGCGCGAACGATACCAGCCCGCGCCCGCAGGGCCGCGTGTTGCTGCGTGACGTGCAGCCACCGGCGTCTGCCGCGACAGCGTAGCGGGCAGCGTGTCCACGCGCGCCGCCGCCGACAACATGCACTGTCCGCATGAAGTGCGCGGCGTGGCTCCGCGCCACGGATGAGCGCGGGCTTACCCGGCTTGCGACAGGTGCGCGATCGCCGCGGTGGCCGCGTCGCGGTCGTTGTCGTCGAATTGCGTGATCGCGATGCTGGCGACCGTGCCCGCGTCCAGGCAATGCACGTTGACGTCGATGCCGTCCGGATGGCTGCGCGGTACGTAGAAACTCTTGATGCCGCAGGTGCCGCAGAAGCGATGTTTCGCGGTGCCGGTGTTGAATCGGTAGTCGACCAGGGCGTCCTCGCCCGACAGCAGGCGGAAGCACGACGCCGGCACGATGAAATGCAGGAAGCCGGTCATCCGGCAGATCGAGCAGTTGCACTGGATCGCCTCGATCGCCGCCGGCGCATCGACTTCGAACCGCACCCGTCCGCAGTGGCAGCCGCCACGATGCGTCACGTCTCCACGCGGCTTCATGCGGGCGTGCGCGCCGGTGTCGCCGGGGCCGGATCCGCGTCGTGGGGTTGCGGCGCATTCACGCCCTTCGCCGTCGCCTTCGACGCCGGCCGCCGGTCATCGTGAGTTGGCAGCGACGACGCCAGCGGAAGCTTGGGGAACTCGCGATGCAGCGACGCATCCACCTGCAACGGTCGCGCCCAGCGCGCATAGCTGTGGACCAGCGCGCGCTTGAGTTGCTGGAAGCCGCGACTACCCGCGCCGACGCCGAACCCGCGTGCGATCGCATCCCAATCCTGGCCCGCGCCACGGTTGCGCTGCTCGACCACGCGCCGGCACGGCTGGCCCGCGGCCTGCGCCAGCGCGCAGGCGAAGTAGATCTCGCCAGCGCGCCAATGCCCGGTTTCGCGCAACTGCGCCACCAGTGCGGGCGGCGCGCCGTGGTAGCGCACCAGCTCGTCGTTGAAGGCGTCCGGATAGCGCGCGGCGTAGCGGTCGATGTCGAGCAGCGTGGCGTCCACCCAGGCATCGCCGGTGCCGGCAGGCGTGGCGGCATGCGCCACCGATGCCATCAGCGCCAGTAAAAGCATCGTGGCCACAGGCAGCCAGGCCATCGGATTCAAGGTTCGTGGCATGGGCAATCGCTCCGGGACATTGTCTTGCGGCCAGTTCGCGATCAAGGCGCGACTCCGGCCACGGGTTGCAGGGTGCTGGCCGATGCGAACGCACCGCCATGCAGGTCGCGCGGCTGCAGCCGGCCGTCGGGCAGCAACCGATAGATGCGCAGGCTGCCGGTATCGCCCTGCAGCCGCAAGCGCACCCCCTGGCGTTGCCAGCATCCATGCTCGACGAAGCGCGAAGCACCGGCACGGGTATGGAAGGTCTCGGTCAACGCGTAGTCGTCGTCCCGCGCCAGCGTCAGCTGGACGTCGATCCCGCGGCAATCGACGCAGGGGCGGGTTCCATTCCACTGCAATGTCGCGCGCGCCCCCGTGCCCAATGGCTGGGCATCGGCGTCTGGATGCGGACGCTGGCAAGCGGTCGCCACCAGCGCCAGCAACGCCGCCGCCAGGGGTTGGCGCCAGGTGCGCGCAGCCGGGGCCAGGACGACGGCAACCGATCGCATCGTTCGATTGTGCCGCATGCCCGGGCCTGCACGAGGCCGTGACGTGGCCGGGATTACGTTGTCCTGAATGGGGACACCGGGGACCACGCCATGACCAGCCGCAATGCATCCCTGCCCACATCGGCCGGTGCCACCGCTCCGCCCTCCGCGCGGCGCCGGCGCTGGATCGTGCCGACGCTGATCGGCGTGGTGTTGCTGGCCTTGTATGCCGGCAGCCTGGCCTGGGTCACGCACCGGCTGCAGGTGGACGTCCAGCGCAGCATCCATCCGGCGCCGTCGGTGCTGGAAGCCAGCAGCGATTGACCAAGTGGCTGGCAGGCGGCCGCCGCGGTGATCACCGCACGCGGCTCCCGCGCGCTCGGTCCGCACCCAGCCCCCGCACCAGCGCCGGGATCTCGTGCACGGCGGTCGCCTGTCGCAGCCGCGGTGCGTCCAGGGCGACGTCGGCCTCGGCCTCGTGGGCCCAGGTCACGTGGTACGGCAGGTGCACGCCCCAGCCACCGAGCGCCAGCACCGGCGCGATGTCCGAGCGCAGCGAGTTGCCCACCATCACGAACGCGTCCGGCGCCACGCCCATCGTCGCCAGCAGCCGCGCATAGGACGGGGCATCTTTTTCGCAGAAGACTTCGACGCGTGCGAAGTAGTCGCGCAGTCCCGAGGCCTCCACCTTGGCCCGTTGGTGGTGCAGGTCGCCCTTGGTGATCAGCACCAGCGCGTGGCTGTCCGCCAGGCTGGCCAGTGTTTCGCCGATGCCCGGCAGCAGTGCGACCGGATGGGTCAGCAGCGACTTGCCGATGGCGACGATGCGCTGCAGGTCCGCCGCCGACACCCGCGCGTCGGTGATCTCGATTGCCGCTTCCAGCATCGACAACGTCATGCCCTTGGCGCCGTAGCCGAACAGCGCCAGGTTGCGCTTCTCCACCGCGTACAGGCGCGCGTGGACGTCTTCGAGGTCGGCGTAGCGGGCGATGATCGCCTCGAACTCGCGCTGCGCGTCGCGGTAGTAATCCTCGCTGCGCCACAGCGTGTCGTCGGCATCGAAGCCGACCAGGCGGATGGCGTTGGACCGGGTCGGCGGACGCATCCGTGCAGTCTAGCGCGCACGAAAAGGGCGGCCCGAAGGCCGCCCCGTGGTCTTGGCGACGGGCGCGATCAGCCCTGGTGGTCGCTGCTGGTGCCGCGCGCAGCCAGGTACGCCTTGTACTCGTCGGTGGTGATCTTGCCGTCCTTGTCGGCATCGGCCTTGTCGAAGGTCGCGTTGAGGCTCTGCACGCTCGACACCTCGGTCTTGGACAACATGCCGTCCTTGTCCGTGTCCAGGTCCGACCAGCTGATCTGCTTGGCGGACGCCGATGCGGGCGTGGCCGGAGTCGCGGGGGTGGCGGGCGTCGCCGCCGTGGCGGCGGTCGCGCCATCACTGGCGGAGGTTGCCGGCGTGGCGGGGATCGCCGGTGTGGCCGGTGTGGCCGGCGTGGCGGCCGTCATGCTGGTCGTGGTCGTGGTGTCCGACACGCCGGTGGCATCCAAGTGGCCGGTGGCATTGGCCGAGGTCGCGGCGCCGGGGGCCGGAGTGGCGTGAGCGGCGGCGTGCTCCTGCGCGGTGGTGCTGGCGTGGGCTTCCTGCGCGAACGCAGCCGGGGCACACAGGGCGGCGGCGATGGCGGATACCAGGATCAGGGGATGGCGGGAATTCAAGGTCATCGGTTGTCGCTCCATTGGGGGATTGCGGCCACGCAGGCGTTGCGTCTGCCGGCCGACACGCTGCCGTGGACGATGTGAACAACGCCTCACGACCGTCGCCTCTCGGCAACGCTGTTTTAACGACGGCGGCGCCACCGCGACGACGCCGGCGGGGGAAGCGCGCCGAAACCGGCGCGATGGCAGTCGATGCGCGCGAGCAGGCGATCACCGGCATGCTGAACACCAACGCAACCTTTACGTCCGTGGTCGACGCCAGGCGGCGTGGCGCCATGCCCCGCCCCGCCGCATCCGGATCGACGTGCGTCGACAACGCAACCCGCGCAGTCCGGTCGGGAGGAAATGCAACGCTCGCGCCGGCGCAGGGAACGCGTCCCGACGCCCGATGCACTCAGCGGCCGCAGGTGCTGTCGCGCAGGATCTTCTGCACGCGCTCGTACTCACGCTGGTTGGCCGGTGCCGAATCGGCCGCGGAGAACTTCCAGGCCGCCTCGGTTTCGCGCCCGCGCCGCGTCCAGGCATCGCAGGCGGCGCCGTCGGGGACGCGCTGGCACTGGTCGGTGACCATCTGGCAGGCGACGCCCTCGCCCGCGTTGCCGGTGCCGTCGACATCGGTGACATCCAGGCGCACGCAGCGCGGTTCTGGCGTGGCGTTCTCGCTCAGGTAGCTGTCGTGGTCGTAGGTGTTGCACTGGAAAATCGGAGGCGGCGGCAGGCGGTCGGCGATCGGCGGCGTGGCCGCTGGCGCCGGCACGTCGGCGGTCGCGACCGGCGCCGGCGTGGCCGCAGCCACCGGCTCGGGCGGGCGT
>NZ_JAANOY010000057.1 GCF_011320095.1 Cognatiluteimonas telluris
CGCGGACTAGCCGAAGCTGCTTGTGCCGAAGCGAAGATGCACGACCGCGCACCAGGAGCCGCGAGCGCCCGGCATTGGTGCCGCCGGTAACCTCGATCGCCAGTACTGCCGCGTAGAGATACGAGCGCCGCTTAGATGACCCCAAGCGCGACCGAAGATGGTGGACGAAGGCGACAAGGTGCTGAGCGAAGCGAGCAACCCGAACTGCCGAAGTGCCGCAGCAGGCCCGCTCTTAGCGGCCTAACACCTGAATTAAGCCGAGCCGCGAAGCGGCTTCGGCTTGAATGAATTGTTAGCGCCCACGCCAAGTGCTGCGCCTGCAGCGCCATAGAGCGCACCGGCCAAAGCAAAACGTAGGCTCGCCAGCAACGTGAAGGGATCAAGAGGGCCGCTGTGGATAAGGAGTGCGTACCGTATGACCGCAGCCGTGGACCCAGCGATTAATGCCGTTAATACTTGACGCTTGCTTGAAACAACTCCAACTACAAACCATGGCAAGAGATACAGCAACGCTTCAAAAATCGGCCCATCAAGGAAGAGCCAATGAACAAGTCTCACATGACTTGGCTCGTATTCCATTGGCCGGTGATAAACAGCAACCTGCCAAAGACATGTGCTCAAAGCAATCCCAAGGATCCCAGCAAGTATCGGTCGCATCAGAATCTTCATGTGGGCGCTAACACCTGAATTAAGCCGACCCGCGAAGCGGGTTCGGCTTGAATGAATGGTTAGGCCTCGCCCTTACGGCGATTGCCTCGAAATCCCGCAACCATGTTTGCGGGCCCAATATGTAGCCACAGAAGCCGCAACGAACGCTGCCGTAGCGGCCCAGCCTATTGCGCTGGCGTAGGATGGATTGTCTCCGTGCATGAGCCTCTCCAGCAGAGCTAGTGCAACACATGCGATTGCGAAAACAAGCGAGAAGCGGCGCAGCCAGAAGTTGAAAAGGATGCTGGTCATTGAGTTCCCTTCGTGCGGGGCCTAACACCTGAATTAAGGGGAGCCACGAAGTGGCTTCCCCTTGAATGAATTGTTAGACGCGGTCAATCAGAGCACCTGAATCCTCACCGCGTCACCCCAAGGATGCGAGCACAGCCGCAGTTGCGCAAGACCAGCTCTTCGACGAAGCCACGATAGTCGGGCGCGCACCGCCGGAAACTGCGAGCGCCTCGCCGGAATGCAATACGGCACGGTTGGCGGAGGACTCCGCGAATCTCCGAGCGCAGCCTCGTAGATCGCATGCGCGCTAGGAAGACTCACTCGAAGCCCGACTCCACGAGGCGAGAGCAGAGGAAGCGCCTGGAAACCTACTCTCATTGAGCGGGCTGTTTGGCGTCTAACACCTGAATTAAGCCGAGCCGCGAAGCGGCTTCGGCTTGAATGAATTGTTAGGTGCCAGCGCGACGCGCCCGAAACACCAAATAGTCAGAAAGTTCATTGATCTCAATGTATCCCGCAGCCTCAGGAACAGAGGGTAGTAGCCCAACCTCAACGTACTGAATTCTTTCCGCTGTAACCAACTCTCCAAGACCACCCTCCAACATAATGTACGCCGCAGTCAAAAAATCCTGCTGCCTAGAAGGATCAAAGTGAGCATATGCCACTCTCAGTCCGAGCGACTCCGGATCTTCTCGAGATTCTAGCGGCAAGAACCATGTCGCTTCTGGCGCAAATGTGAGCCCTCTGTAGCTTGTAACGAAATCAAAGCCGTGTGCGGGCTTGAACGCTATGAACTGCCAGCCTGGAATTTGCGGCGCAGCGCCGACTAGGCGGCGAACCTTATGGAAGGCATCAAGATTGCCCTCGGCAGTTATGATTAGATCGTGCGGTCCGTTAGGGTGACCGCCTAGCTGAAACCAAAGTTCATCCGAGAACTCATGAAGTTGTGCCATGAACTCGTCTAGTAGCTGTTCCTTCTCAGGGACTTCTACATTCCGAAAGCGTGACTCATTGGCCCGGAACCACTGCCAGAAGCTCGCTGGATTCTTCATCTGGCACCTAACACCTGAATTAAGCCGACATGCGTAGTGGAGGCAAAAGGCGGCACGCTTTTCAGTGCCGCCTTTTGCTGGAACGAAGCATGTTCGGCTTGAATGAATTGTTAGGTGCGCAGCCGGGCTGTGCCCAGCGCGGACCAGGAACCTAATCCGAGTTTGCGGGCCAGACGACGGGTAAGCCAAGAGACAGTGATGCCAAACAATGCGCCGGTAATCAGGGCGATATCACCCGCCTCCTTGAACGACATGGTGCGAATGCCCTTGTTGCCCATGTACCAGGCAAAAGCGCCGAACACGACCCCGAAAAATGTGCCACCAAAGAGGGCGAGCGGAAGAAAGCCCATATAGAGCGGCGGCGGCAGCGGAATGCCCATTGACCAGAGCAACAGCCAAAGGGGCGGCGATGCTGTGGCCGGGGCTACACCTTTCTCCGCCATCAGGCGTTTGTATTCTTCAATTTTGCGATCGTGTGTCATGCGCACCTAACACCTGAATTAAGCCGACATGCGTAGTGGAGGCAAAAGGTGGCACGCTTTTCAGTGCCGCCTTTTGCTGGAACGAAGCATGTTCGGCTTGAATGAATTGTTAGGCCTGCGGCCCGTGTTGTTTCTGCATTTCTGGCGTGTCCCGGCAGAGTGCGCAATGTTGACCGCGCCGAGCCTGAAAGTATCGGGCCACGGTAAAGATGACGGCCGATATGACCGACCAAACTGCACCCTGAGTCACGGCGTATTCGACGCCTCTGCCTCGAACCAGGTGCGACGCAGCGATGACGACGAACGCCACAGCGAGCACCACCAAGAACCGACGCATCCAGAACGCTGTTCCCATGCGCAAAGATCTCCTTCCGCGGCCTAACACCTAAGTTAAGCCGAATTGCAGCGCGTAGCCGACAACATGGCAAGCTTTATCGGCCATGTTGTTGGCGTAGCGATGCAATTTCGGCTTGAACGCAATGTTAGGTGCCATCTTGCGCCTCCCATTGGGAGAGATCATTTACAGGCCGCGGCAATCGCCCCTCAAGCCACTCTGCCACCGTGCTGGGTTTGAACGACGGCTCTTTTGACTCAATAACCCAGGACAGGTAGTCGGCCGGCCCGCCATTGAGGTACGGGGGCGGCGACACAGGCATAAAAATGGTTGGCAATCGCTCATTGGCCGAAAGATAGTTGAGCACCGCGCCAAGCTCCTGGACGACGTGCCAGGCCAAAGGGTGAGATATATCCAGCGACAGCTTTACCCACCAATTGCCATTGTCGAACTTGCCGCTTCCGATGTTGCCGGTTACAGCAGGGACCTTGGTCAAGTAGGAGAGAAGCTCGTCAAAATCCTGGTGATCGCTCATGGCACCTAACACCTGAATTAAGCCGAGCCGCGAAGCGGCTTCGGCTTGAATGAATTGTTAGACCTCGCAGGTTAACAAAGTAAGTGCAACACCTGCGACGCCCAAGGAAGAAGCGGCGAGCTGGCAGACTGAAGGGGATCACTCCGGGAAGAGAAGATCCTTGAAGTACTGCCAGCTCACCGAGGCGGA
>NZ_JAANOY010000058.1 GCF_011320095.1 Cognatiluteimonas telluris
TCCGGCGGCATTGCCGCATCCCAGGCCACTAGGCGGCATCCGGGCTGGGCGCCTGCAGATTCCGGCGCGCGGCCGACTGGTTCGGCCTCAGGTCAAGCGTGTGGCTTGTCAGCCAATGATTCTTGTGGACAAATGGCGGCCTAACGATTCATTCAAGCCGAACCCGCTTCGTTCCAGCAAAAGGCGGCACTGAAAAGCGTGCCACCTTTTGCCTCCACTACGCAGGTCGGCTTAATTCAGGTGTTAGGCCCCAGACGTGGCTAAGGCAAGTATGAGTCTCTTGAAACGCTCGCTAGTAGTTTTTGCCGTTGCGATTTGCTTGATCATCGTTGCCGGGTTGGCTTTATGGGCGCATCACACGGGCATCGCTGCATCTTGCAACGGCTCACGCACGGGTGATGAGCCTGTCTCCTGCTATCGAGACACTATCTTTTTCGCAGATTGGCTGTCTTTGGCTACACTCGCCTTCGTGCTTTTCGCCGTTTCCTTTCTGGGGTCTTGGGTTTGGGCGTTGGCCATGGGCCGCCGGCGCAAAGCCTAAGCTGAGGCCTAACAATTCATTCAAGCCGAACATGCTTCGTTCCAGCAAAAGGCGGCACTGAAAAGCGTGCCACCTTTTGCCTCCACTACGCATGTCGGCTTAATTCAGGTGTTAGGGCGCATGCGAAAGATTATGGCCGCCTCAGTGATTGCCCTGCTCAGCGCGTGCCATGGCACTGCCGGCGCAGGTGTAGACACTTCAGGATTCCCGGTAGGCGAATGCCCGCGACCGGTCGGAGTACCGCAAGCAGTTTCGGTTACTTCTCTTACGCAAGATCCTGCTCGTTACGAGGGAGCCTTCATTCGCCTCTCCGGACACTACTGCTCGCGCTTTGAGCACTCTGCTGTCTATCCCCATGCAGCGCAGGCTGCCTGCGGCCAAGAATTTCGCACGGGTCTCTGGCTCTTCGGTATGGCCCCCGGCTTGGCCGACAAGCACGTAGAGATCACGGGCTTCTTCACGCAAACTATCAAGGGGCACTTGAGCCAATGGCCGGGATCAATCTGCGTAACCTCAGCGCATGAGCTATCGCCAGATGCGCCCTAACAATTCATTCAAGCCGAAGCCGCTTCGCGGCTCGGCTTAATTCAGGCGTTAGACCCTCATGGAGAGATCAATGAATCACAAACGAACAGCCGCCATCCTTCTTGCTCTTTGCTTGGCTGGTTGCAGCAGCGCATCCGATATGACCCACAAGGGTAGCGTTGCCTGGCAATACAACAATGCGAGTCCTAGTGGCGACTTCCAATTCAAATGCGTGGCATCCACTTCTGGCGAGTGCCGAGCAGAGTTCTTTGATTCTTCGAGTAAAGCCTTGCAGGTCGTTAATATTAGTGCTGGCCAGTCGGCCACCATTAAACTTCCTGCGGCTGCAACGTATCTCCTGATTTCGCCCGACGAGACGCTCTCGCTATTGGCCAAGACCAATAAACTTCAGCAAGGCGCCGTTGTCGGATCCCAGGAGTTCAATAAAGATCACGTGTGAGGGTCTAACAATTCATTCAAGCCGAACTTGCTTCGTTCCAGCGAAAGCGTGGCAGGAAAAGCTTGCCACGCTTTCGCTTCCACTACGCAAGTCGGCTTAATTCAGGTGTTAGACCGCTCGGAGAGTACTCGTGATCTCAGAAGCATCACTCCGATGGTCTCTTCAATTCCTGTCTGTACACGGTGACGGAGACCTATTTCCGAAGATCCCTGAAATTGACGCAATTAATTCAGAACCAACCGACTTCATAACTACTGTCATCGGAAAGCAGCTCAGCGACCTACCGGCAGGCCCTTGCCGTCGATTTCTTGTTCCAAAAGATGACTTCTCTTACCGACAGGCAACGCAGCTAGACCCTCAAGATTCGATCATCTTTTGCGCACTTGTTTACGAGTACGGCGCAGAAATCGAACGACGCCGCTTGGCAGCAGACACGATCTTCAGTTACAGATTCCACCCCACTCTTATCGACGGGCTTTACGGAGAAAAAGAGAGCTGGAACAAATTCTGGGAATCGGCATATCACAAGGCCAATAGCTTTCAGTGGGTTCTCTATTGCGACATTGCGGATTTCTACAATCAGATTTATCACCACACAATCGAGAATCAGCTGATCGCTTCGTCATTTCCAAATCAAGTGACGAAGTGGCTAATCGGACTATTCGAATCGACAACCGCAGGCGTTTCAAGAGGGGTGCCAATTGGCCCCCACGCAACGCATCTTATTGCGGAGTCAACTCTGATCCCAATTGACAACTCCCTGCGAGCACAAGGGGTTGATTTCTTAAGGTACGCAGACGACATACTCGTGTTCTGCTCGAGCGAACAAGAAGCAAGAGCGACACTAGGCAAAATTGCTACAACGCTTGATCAACAACAGCGACTCATGCTGCAAAGACATAAGACCAAGCTGTTCAATCAGGCTGACTTTCGAGCCTTGTGTCATGAGATGGTGCAAGACCGCCCGATTTCAGACGAAGAAGACAGACTTCTACAGATCATCAAGCGCTACTCTGGCGGAAATCCGTACAAAGTCATCACCTACAACTCCATCAGCGCTGCTGATTGGGCTCAGTTTTCACAAGCCGCACTAGAGCAGGTGATTACCGAGTACTTAAACCAGACCCCTATTGATTTCATTCGCCTCAGATGGTTCTACCGGCGGCTTGCCCAAGTGGGACATCCAGGTGCAATCGACATTTCACTTCGCAACATCGAGAAACTTGGGCCTTGCTTAGCCAACATATGCACTTACTTGGCCTCGGTTCAATTCATAGACCAGCAAGATTTCCTGCGCTTAGGGGAGCGACTTCTTGGCCTCCTGAATTTGCCGGAAATTGCACAGCAACCGTACTTCCGACTGTCGGTGCTTAGCCTATTTAGCAAGACTCCGCATATGAATCATTTCTCAAAACTTGCGGAGAGCTATCGCTCATCTGACGCTTTCGCGCAGAGGGAGATTCTTCTCGCCGCCAAGGCAAATGGAGCGGTAGATTGGTTGAGGGAGCACAAAGAGTCCTTTCAGCACATGGATCCTTGGCGTAAGAGCGCTTTTATCTACGCCGCCTCTGAATTCCCTCGCGACGAAAAGAAGTTCTTCTTGAATCGTCATCCTTTCTACAGGCCATTTGATCAAAGCCTGGCAAAATGGTCGAAAGCGGTCTAACAATTCATTCAAGCCGAACCCGCTTCGCGGGTCGGCTTAATTCAGGTGTTAGGCCGCTAAGAGCGGGCCCGCTGCGGCACTTCGGCAGTTCGGGTTGCTCGCTTCGCTCAGCACCTTGTCGCCTTCGTCCACCATCTTCGGTCGCGCTTGGGGTCATCTAAGCGGCGCTCGTATCTCTACGCGGCAGTACTGGCGATCGAGGTTACCGGCGGCACCAATGCCGGGCGCTCGCGGCTCCTGGTGCGCGGTC
>NZ_JAANOY010000059.1 GCF_011320095.1 Cognatiluteimonas telluris
ACCGGCCCGCGCCCCAGCGCGGTCCGGTAGCGTGCGTACAGGGTCTGCACCTTGTCCACGTAGGCTTGGGTCTCCGTATACGGCGGCACGCCGCCGAAGCGCGCGACCGCGCCGGCCCCGGCGTTGTAGGCCGCCGCGACCAGCGTCAGGTCGCCCTTGTAGCGGCGCATCAACGCCTTGATGTGGCGCGCGCCGCCGTCGATCGATTGCGACGACGAATACGGATCGGCCACGCCGTAGGCGCGCGCGACCGACGGCATCAGCTGCATCACCCCCAGCGCGCCCTTGGGCGAATGCGCCGACGGATCGAATCCGCTTTCGGCATGTGCGATCGCGCGCAGCCAGGCGTCGTCGACACCGGTGCGCCTGGCGGCGGCACGGAACTGCGCCGCGAACGCGTCCAGCCGCGGCCTGCCCAGTTGGCCCAGCCCGTAATGGGCGTCCGAATCGCGCGGCGCATGCAACGACGCCACCGATTGCACTTCGGCCCAGCCCGGCATCGGCCGCGTGCTGTACACCAGCCGGCCGCCCATCCGGCGCATGTAGATGTTGCCGCGCACCGGCCCCAGGCTCCCCCAGAAATTCGGGATGCGCCCGGCGCGGGCGTGCTTGGCGACGCACCGCGACCCCGGCTCGGGCGCCGTGGCCAGGCTCAGGCGGTTGTCGCGCAGGCAGCTGTAGAGCGTGCGCGCCTGGCCGGGCAGCGGCAGCACGATGGCGAGCCAGACCAGCAGCGACAGCACTACGGGGGCGCGCGGGAAGGCCATGGCGCGGGAGTAGACGCGCGTCGCTGCGGCGGCTGCGTGAAGCGCGCCTTCAGGTTCGCAGCGCCCATCACGCCACCTACACCCGCAGGTGACGACGGTATCGCTGAATACGGGAGGGGGACGGATGGAAAGCAGCCAGATGCGCCTTTGCAGTCTTTGCAGTCCCGACAGCAACGCGCAGGCCGACGCGCCGCAGGGGGAAGCTGGCGCGCCCGCGCCGTTCAACGCCCTGATCGCGCAGCTCGAGCAGCAGATGCCCGACCTGCAGATCCGCCATGGCGATGTGTTCGCCCTGGCCAACGCCTGGGCCGAGCGTTACGACGCCATCCTCGCGGTGACGCCGCGCGGCGAGCGCGCCGGCGTCGAGGCGCGGCTCCAGCGCATCGGCATCCGCTGGGGAATGATGCCGGGCGCGCGGGTCACCACCGAGTTCCGCGCGCTGGGTGCGGTCGATGCGGCGTCGGCGTTCCTGCGCCGCAGGTGAGCTGAAGGCAACACGCGCCCGGCCACGCGGCGGCGAACAATTTCCAAAGCCATTTCAAGCGCGGCGGCGCGCGCCCGCCATCGCGGATCAGCGCGCGCGCGGCCGGCTCCAGCGCGCCAGCAGCCGCGCCACCCACCAGGCCAGCGGACGGAACAGGTAGGCCGCCACGATCGCCGCCGGCAGCGCCAGCCGCCACGCGTGCCACCAGCGCGCGATCAGCTGCGCATCGACCCCGGTGTTGATCGCGGTGACCACCAGCGCCACGAACGCCGACATGCCGGTGGCCTGGAACGCCGGCTGCAGCCGGTGCGCGCGGCGTTCGACGACGGCTTCGGGATCAAGCCCGGCGGCGATGGCCTCGGCCGGTGCGCCCACGCGGCGTCGCTCAGTCACGCATCAGGGTGGATTTTCCGAACAGGCTCTCGACCAGGTCCACCGCCAGCAACGCGGTGGCGTTGCGCGTGTCCAGCGCCGGGTTGAGTTCCATGATGTCCAGCGAGGCCATGCGCCCGCTATCGGCGATCATCTCCATCACCAGTTGCGCCTCGCGGTAGTTGGGGCCGCCGGGCACCAGCGTGCCGACGCCGGGCGCGATGCCGGGATCGAGGAAATCGACATCGAAACTCACATGCAGGTGGGTATCGGCATCCATGCCCGCCAGCGCCTGCTCCATCGCGCGCTTCATGCCGACCTCGTCGATGTAGCGCATGTCGTACACGTCCAGCGCGTGCTCCTTGATCAGGCGCTTCTCGCCGGCATCGACCGAGCGGATGCCGACCTGGCGGATCTGCGCCGGCTGCACCGCCGGGGCGCTGCCGCCGAGCCGGGTCAGGGCGTCCGGGCCGATGCCGCACAGGCAGGCGACCGGCATGCCGTGGATGTTGCCCGACGGCGTCACGTCGAAGGTGTTGAAGTCGGCGTGCGCGTCCAGCCACAACACGCGCAGCGACTTGCCGGTGCGCCGGCAGTGGCGCGCGACCGCGGTGATCGAGCCGATGCCCAGGCAATGGTCGCCACCGAGCAGGATCGGCAGCCGTCCGGCCTGCAGTTCGACGTCGACGGCGTCCATGACGGCGCGGTTCCAGGCGACCACTTCGTCCAGGTGTCGATACCCGCCGACCGGACCCAGCCAGGGATTGCGCGGCCCGTTGAGGTTGCCGCGATCCAGCACCTGGACACCGCGCGCGGTCAGCGCCTCGCCCAGGCCCGCGATGCGCAGCGCCTCGGGTCCGAGCCGCGCGCCGCGATCGCCCGCGCCGATGTCGGTCGGGGCGCCGATCAGTGATACCGGGGTGTCATGACGCATGCCGTGCTCCATTGGTGCCGGCACCCGGATTCGAACTGGGGACCTACCGCTTACAAGGCGGTTGCTCTACCAACTGAGCTATGCCGGCGTGGAAAAGGCGCACCGCACCGTTGCAGCGAGCGCGCGGGGCATTCTAGCGGGCGGTCCGTGCAGGCGCTAATGCAGCGCCGTGCAGGCCACGTCGCTGCGCCGCGCCGCGCCGACCGCGATGCGCGCGGCTTCCGCGTCGAAATCACGACCCGCCACTACCAGCAGCCAATAGGTCGACGTGCCAAGGGCTTCGGCCCTGGCGGCGAAGCCGGCGGCCTGCAGTGCGGCCTGGCGCCGCTGCGCGGCCTGCGCGTTGCCGTAGCGGCCCAGGGCCACGCTGTGGGCTTCGCCGCCATCCGGAACGACGTAGTAATCATTGAATCCCGCCGCGGCGATGCGCTCCGCCATCGCCTGCGCGGCGGCGTGGTCGGCCAAGGGTGGCAGCCACACGCGCCAGCCAGGCTTGTCGCCGGGCACCGCCTCGATCCGTGAACGTGACGCCTGCGGTGGAAGGCGGGCGCGAGCTTGGGTGACCGCCGCTTCGGTCGAATAGGGGCCCAAGCGCAGGCAATGTTCGCCCGCCGCTGTGTCCACCGGGAGCGTGCTGTCGTCCCTGAGCGGCACGGCGCCCGGATCCGGCAGGGCTCCCGCGGGCACGGCCGTCGATGCCACTGGCGCAGGGGTTGTCGACGCGGTGGGCGGCGTTGGGCTGGCGGGCCGCGCGGCGTTCGCCGGCGTCGCGGCGGCGTGGCCGGCAGCGGCGCCGGGTGGCAGCACCTCGCCGACGCGTTGCAGCGGCGGCACGGACAGCACCTC
>NZ_JAANOY010000006.1 GCF_011320095.1 Cognatiluteimonas telluris
TGGCGCATCCGCAGCCGCCGTCGCCGCGCTCGCCCGCCGGTCGCCTGCGCGCGTGGCGCGAGCGGCTCGCCGACCGCTGGCCGCAGTACGCGTTCGCGCTGGCGCCCGCCGCCGCGACGCACGACGGCCACGACCACGATCCCTACCAGCGTCCGTTCTATCGCCGCTTCCGTGCGTTGCTGGGCTGGTGCCTGTCGCACCGCTGGCTGGTGATCGGCGCCACGGTGGCCGCCTTCGTGCTGTCGATCGCGCTGTTCCGGTTCGTGCCGCAGCAGTTCTTCCCCGACTCCACCCGCACCGAACTGATGGTCGACATGGAGCTGGCCGAGGGCGCGTCGCTGCAGGCGACGGCCAGGCAGGCGCACAAGCTCGAGGGGATGCTCAAGGGCCACGCCGGGATCGACAACTACGTCGCCTATGTCGGCACCGGTTCGCCACGCTTCTACCTGCCGCTGGACCAACAGCTGCCGGCGGCGAATTTCGCCCAGTTCGTGGTCCATGCCGAGGACATCGAGGCCCGCGAGCAGGTGCGCCAGTGGCTGATCCACGACGTCATCCCGCGTTTCCCCGACCTGCAGCTGCGCGTGACGCGGCTGGAAAACGGGCCGCCGGTCGGGTATCCGATCCAGTTCCGCGTCTCCGGCGAGCACGTCGACCAGGTGCGCGCGCTGGCGCGGCAGGTGATGGCCAAGGTCGCGGCCAATCCGCACGTCACCAACGTCAACCTCGACTGGGACGAGCCGAGCAAGGTCGTGCGCATGCACATCGACCAGCAGCGCGCCCGCGCTCTTGGGGTGAGTTCGGCGGCGCTGTCGAAATTCCTGTCCGGTTCGCTGTCGGGCCTGCACGTGAGCACCTACCGCGAAGGCAATGAGCTGATCGAGATGCTGCTGCGTGGTTCGGGCGACGAGCGCACGCACCTGGAGATGCTGGCCAGCCTCGCGGTGCCGACCGCGAGCGGCAAGTCGGTGCCGCTGTCGCAGATCGCCACGTTGGAGGATGGCTTCGAGGACGGCATCATCTGGCACCGCAACCGGCTGCCGACGATCACCGTGCGCGCCGACATCCGCGACACGCTGCAGCCGGCGACGGTCGCCGCGCAGATCGCGCCGACACTCGACGGCATCCGCGCCGGGCTGCCGGAAGGCTACCTGCTGGAAACCGGCGGCACGGTCGAGGATTCCGCGCGCGGGCAGAACTCGATCAAGGCCGGGCTGCCGCTGTTCCTGCTGGTGGTGGTGACACTGCTGATGCTGCAGCTGCGCAGCCTGTCGCGCACGGTGCTGGTGCTGCTGACCGCGCCGCTGGGACTGATCGGGGTGACGCTGTTCCTGCTGGTGTTCCGGGTGCCGTTCGGGTTCGTGGCGATGCTGGGCACGATCGCGCTGGCGGGCATGATCATGCGCAACTCGGTCATCCTGGTGGACCAGATCGAGCAGGACATCGCCGCCGGCCACGACCGCTGGCACGCGATCATCGACGCCACCGTGCGCCGCTTCCGTCCGATCGTGCTGACCGCGCTGGCGGCGATCCTGGCGATGATCCCGCTGTCGCGCAGCGCGTTCTTCGGGCCGATGGCGGTGGCGATCATGGGCGGGCTGACGGTCGCGACCGCGCTGACGCTGCTGTTCCTGCCGGCGCTGTATGCGGCCTGGTTCAAGGTGCGCGCCGAGGAGGCGCGCGCCTGACGACTTCGCGGCCGGGCCGCTTCGCCCTCCCCCCTGACGTGCCGGGGCGGCCCGGTTTGCGATCTTTCTGGCCTCCGCCGCCCCCGCGTGGTGCAATAGCGGGCGAAGCGGGGGTATCGGGCGTGCCATGCGCGCCCGGTTGAGACAGACCCTTCGAACCTGGCCGCGCTGTCCGACAGCCTCCGGCGTAGGGAAGCTTCGCGACACCGCCCGCGGTGGCGCGCCGCCGCTTCGTCCCGCGCCTTCCTTGGACGAACGCCATGAATGCAGTCCCCTCGCAACTCATCCGCGACACCGAGCAGCTCTCCGACGCGGTGACGCGCCCGATTCCCGGCTCGCGCAAGATCCATGTCCCCGGATCGCGCGCCGACCTGCGCGTGCCGATGCGCGAGATCGTGCAGTCGCAGACGCCAACCCTGTTCGGCGGCGAGGACAATCCGCCGATCACGGTCTACGACACCTCCGGTCCGTATTCGGATCCCGAGGCCAGCATCGACCTGTCCGCCGGCCTGCCGCCGCTGCGCGCGCACTGGATCGCCGAACGCGCCGACAGCGAGCCGCTGGCGGCGTTGTCGTCGGCCTTCGGCCGCGGCCGGGAGACCGACGCGCGACTGGACGCGGTGCGCTTCGGCCACCGGCCGCTGCCGCGCCGCGCCGTGGCCGGCGCCAACGTCTCGCAGATGCATTACGCACGCCGCGGCCTCGTCACCCCGGAAATGGAATTCGTCGCCATCCGCGAGAACCAGCGGCTGGACGCGATGCGCGACGCCGGGCTGCTGGCGCAGCACGCCGGGCAGAGCTTCGGTGCCAACATCCAGCAGCTGATCACGCCGGAATTCGTGCGCGACGAAATCGCCCGCGGCCGCGCGATCCTGCCCAACAACCTCAACCACCCCGAATCCGAGCCGATGATCATCGGCCGCAACTTCCTGACCAAGATCAACGCCAACATCGGCAACAGCGCGGTGTCGTCGGGGATCGCGGAAGAGGTCGAGAAGCTGGTGTGGGCGATCCGCTGGGGCGCCGACACGGTGATGGACCTGTCCACCGGCAAGCACATCCACGAAACGCGCGAATGGATCTTGCGCAATTCGCCGGTGCCGATCGGCACCGTGCCGATCTACCAGGCGCTGGAAAAGGTCGACGGCCGCGCCGAGGAGCTCACGTGGGAAATCTTCCGCGACACGCTCGTCGAGCAGGCCGAGCAGGGCGTGGACTACTTCACCATCCACGCCGGCGTGCTGCTGCGCTACGTGCCGCTGACGGCCAGGCGCGTCACCGGCATCGTCTCGCGCGGCGGCTCGATCCTTGCCAAGTGGTGCCTGTCGCACCACAAGGAAAATTTCCTCTACACGCACTTCGAGGACATCTGCGACATCATGAAGGCCTACGACGTCGCCTTCTCGCTGGGCGATGGCCTGCGGCCGGGCTGCATCGCCGATGCCAACGACGCCGCGCAGTTCGGCGAACTCGAGACCCTCGGCGAGTTGACGAAGATCGCGTGGAAGCACGACGTCCAGACCATGATCGAAGGCCCCGGCCACGTGCCAATGCAGCTGATCAAGGAGAACATGGACAAGCAGCTGGCCGAATGCGGCGAGGCGCCGTTCTACACCCTCGGCCCGCTGACCACCGACATCGCGCCGGGCTACGACCACATCACCAGCGCAATCGGCGCGGCGATGATCGGCTGGTACGGCACCGCGATGCTCTGTTACGTCACGCCCAAGGAGCACCTCGGCCTGCCCAACCGCGAGGACGTGCGCGACGGCATCATGGCGTACAAGATCGCAGCGCACGCCGCGGATCTGGCCAAGGGCCATCCGGGCGCGCAGGTGCGCGACAACGCCTTGAGCAAGGCGCGTTTCGAATTCCGTTGGGAAGACCAGTTCAACCTTGGCCTGGATCCGGAGAAGGCGAAATCCTTCCACGACGAAACGCTGCCCAAGGACGCGCACAAGCTGGCGCATTTCTGCTCGATGTGCGGGCCGCACTTCTGCTCGATGAAGATCACCCAGGACGTGCGCGACTACGCCGCCGAGCACGGCGTCGACGAAACACAGGCGCTGGATGCCGGCATGGCCGACAAGGCCTCCGAGTTCCGCGAAGCCGGCGCCCAGGTCTACCGGCGCCAGTAATGGCCACCGGAAGCTGGTGATGCCGGGCGGCATCCGCCCGGCGATCGCCCGTTGCCGGCCGGATCGGGCGGCGCGTGCCCGGGCGCAGCGAATCGACGCCCGGCGTGGCGGCGGACGCTTCCGACAAACGTCCGGCCGCCGGTGGAATTTGATGCCTGGATTACGACCGCGCGCTCGCGTGGCGGCGTCGGCGCGGCGGTCAGAACCTGGGCTTGTCGGTCGCCGGCGTGCCGTCGTAGCGCGCCATTGATTCGCGCAGGATGCGCTTGGCGTCCGCGGCGTCGCCCCAGCCGTCGAGCTTGACCCACTTGCCCGGCTCCAGGTCCTTGTAGTGCTCGAAGAAGTGGCCGATGCGCTCGAGCCAGTGCTTGCTGACCTTGCCGATGTCGTCGATGTGGCTGTAGCCGGCGAACACCTTGTCGACCGGCACGGCGAGGATCTTCTCGTCGCTGCCCGCCTCGTCGGACATCTTCAGCACACCGACCGGGCGGCAGCGGATCACCGAGCCCGGGATCAGCGGCAGCGGCAGGATGACCAGCACGTCGGCCGGATCGCCGTCGCCGCACACCGTGTGCGGCACGTAGCCGTAGTTGCACGGATAGCGCATCGGGGTGGACAGGATGCGGTCGACGAAGATCGCGCCGGAGGCCTTGTCGACCTCGTACTTGACCGGGTCGGCGTCCTTCGGGATCTCGATGATGACGTTGATTTCGTCCGGCGGATTCTTGCCGGTGGGGACGAGGTCCAGGCCCATGGGCGCGCGGCTCCGGCGACGGGATGTCGCAGTGTTTCAGGGGCCGCGCAGGATACGGCAATCCATGCTGCTATGCAGCAAAGGGTTCCCGCGCGGGCTAGAGCGCGTGGCCCAGCGTCATCGCCAGCAGCGCCAACAGCATCAATCCGAGCGCGGCACGGCTGCCCAAGCGGATGCGCCGCTGCAACAGCGCCGCGGTGTCGGCAGCGGCGCCGTCGTTTTCGGACAGTGTCGCCAGGCGGGTGACGCTGCGGCCGATCACGGCCCCGCCGATGATCGCCGCGAGCAGCCCGGCCAGTCCGCCGAGCCCGTAGACCAGGCCTGCGGTGCTCGCGATCGCCTGCGGCTTGAAGCCGGCTGTCAGCGTCCAGTAGAGCCAGGCACCGCTGAGCACCGTGAGGCCCGCATTCGCGGCCATGAACCGATGGAACCCCCGGCCTTCCAGCGCCTGCAGCATGGCGCCGCCCCTGGGTTCCAGCCGCCCCAGCGCCGGCATCAGGTACAGCGTCAGGAATGCCGCGGCGCCAAACCATGTGGCGGCGACCAGGATGTGCAGCGCCCGCACTTCCACGAAGATCGAAGCCATGAAGATACCCCCTCGATGCTTGCTCACCCGATGTTGGCGCCGCAGGCCGGCGATTTCAAACAGCGCCCGTCCGATTACTGGCAGACGAAAGCATCGCTGCCTGCAGCGGGTGCCGGTTTGCACAGATCCGGCCAGCCGTTGCGCTTCCAGTAGTCGACCATGCCCAGGCGCTGCGCGAATTGCTGGAACGCGGGATCGCGCCGCGCCTTGCGCGACCAGGGCTCGGGTTGCCACAGCCAGTTGAGGAAGGCGTCGGATAGACCGCTGTGCCCGTGCGTGTAGAGGTCGAATGCGCGCGCGGGTTCGCCGAGCTGCAGCAACATCGTCGGCGCCCAGTCGTCATCCGCGTGTGTCGCGACCAGGTCCAGCGCGACCCGGCGCTGGGCCGCGTCGCCATACGTCCCAAGGTAAATGGCTTGCAGGTCGGCGGCTGGGATCTTCGTGCCCATCTTGCTCGTGGAGTTGGCGAAGTCGCGCGCGGACGCCGGCAGATCGCCGTGCGCGGTGTCGTAGAACTCCATCATCAGGGCGCCGAAGGGCGAATCCGAAACGCCGCCGCGATGGATGTACGCCAGTGCCCCGGCTGCATCGCCAGCGCGCCAGCGGAGCATGCTCTTGTAGAACAGCAGCAGGGTATTGGCGGGGTCGTTGGCCAGGGCGGCATCGATGCGCACTTCGGCCGCGCGCGTGCGGCCCATCGCCGCCAGTTCGTTCGCGGCCCAGTAATTCACCGCCGGATCCTTGGGATCCAACGCCAGGGCATGGCGCATCGGCTCGACCATGGCGCTGTAATGGCGCTGCGAGAACTGGTTGTAACTCAGGGCGGCGTAGGCTTCGGCATCGTTGGGATCGATTTCCAGGGCGCGGTGCGCGGCCGCATCCGACGCCTGCCAGCTCGCCTTCCAGTCGCCGGCCACGTATTGCGGAAGCACGGCTTCGGCGACGGCGAGCTTGGCCCATGCACGTGCGAAATGCGGATCCAGCGTGGTGGCGTTGCGCAGCAACTCGATCGCGCGCGGCAGGCTGTCGCCGACGCGCTGGTTCACCAGTTCCTGCGCGGTGACGAATTGCGAATACGCTGCGCCGCTGGTGGTGGCGACCGGCACCAGGCGTTTGCGGTCCGCTGTCGCAAGCATGATTTCCAGATGGCCGGCGATCGCGCGCGCGATGCGCTCCTGTACGTCGAAGATGTCGTGCATGTCGCCGTCATAGGTCTGCGACCACTCCTCGAATCCGTCTGCGGTCCGGATCAGCTGCACGCTGATGCGCACCGCGTCGCCCTGGCTTCGTACCGATCCTTCCAGCACGTTGGCGACATCCAGCGCCTCTCCGATGGTGCGCAGGTCGGCATCATGCTTGCCGTAATAGAACGACGATGCGCGCGCGGCCACCTTCAAGCCCTGCACGCGGGCCAGCGCATCGAGCAGTTCCTCGGCCATGCCCGCGGAGAAATAGCCGTGGTCGTGTCCCGGGCTGAGGTCCTCGAACGGCAGCACCGCGATCGACCTGGCGGGGATCGCGGAAACGCTTTCCAAGCCGGCGTCGCGATGCGAAACCAGCGTATTGGCCAGCAGCAGCACCACGGCCAGCCCGAGCACCGCGATGATCGCCCGGTCGAGCCTGCGGCCGGTGGCGTGCGCGATGGAATCGTCCGGCGCGATGTCGCTTTCGCGCTTCAGCCCTTGCGGGGTGAATTCGTAGAACCACGCAAACGCCAGCCAGAAAGGCAACCCGATCGCCGCCGCGGCCACGAACCAGCGCGTGGTCCAGTCTGGCGCGCCGAATGCCGGCCCCAGCTGCGCGATGCCCTGTGCCAGCGCCCACGCGGCGCCAAGGTAGAGCACGCCGGCGCGCAGCACGTTGCGGCGTTGGAGCTCGGCGACGAACGAGAGTCGCTTCATCGCGCTGTTCCCGCGACAGGCGATCCGGTGCGCCCTGCGGCGACTTGTGCCGGCGTGGGCAATCCCAGCTTCAGGCAGAACGGAGCAAAGCGTGCATCACTATCCAGCGCCGCAGGAATGAAGGGATCCTCGTACAAGGTGGTCACCCCCGGATCGCGAACCTTAAGGCTCTGCTCGAGCCACTTGAACGCCTGGTCGACATCGCCGCGATAGGCGTAATACTGCACAAGGTTGATCGGCGATACATCGGCGTAGCGGATCATCCCGCGCACCTGCGCATCGGCCTTGGCCTGCTCGCCACGCATCGCATACACCTCGGCCAGCGCGGTGCGGCGGTTGTAGCCGGGGACCTCGGCCAGGGCCGTGGCCAGCGCCTGCTCGGGCTGTCCGCGCTTGATGTACACCGCGACCAGGTAGGAACGATAGCCCGACGCCGCCGGCTGCAACTCGATTGCGCGCTTGAGCTGCGCTTCGGCCTCGTCGAGCTTGCCCCGTGCCAGCAGGAACTGCCCGGTGTAGAAGTGGAACGAGGCATTCAGCGGTTCCAGCGCAAGCACCTTGCGCATCATCGCCACCGCCTCATCGAGCCTGCCCTGCGACGCGGTGACGTCGGACAGCTGGTACAGCGTCTCGGCGTTGTTCGGATCCAGCGATACGGCCGTCGCCAAGGTCGCTGCGGCGGTGCGGACGTCGAGGTCCGACCAGGCCTGCACCACGCCAAGTGCGCCTTGTGCCACGGCGAGGTCCGGCCGCAACGCAACCGCCTTGCGTGCGTGCTCGCGCGCCAGCGCCTGGGTCGGCGCACGCTCGGCGAAATCCTCGAGCGCCCAGTCCAGGAACCACTGTTCCGCGATCGCCAGCCGCGCATAGGCCAGCGCGTAATCCGGATCAAGCGTGATCGCCTGCTGGTAGTAGGCCACGGCCTTGAAATAATCGGTGCGGTTGCGACGCTCGGCGTAATAGCGCCCTTGCAGCAGGGCGTCGTACGCGGCGATGTTGCCGCTGGGCGGCTTGTCGGTGATCTCGATGGTGCGGCCCAACAGCGCCGCCTCCAACGCATTGGCGACGGCGGTGGCGATCTCGGATTGCACCGCGAACACATCCTTGAGCTGGCGCTCGTAGGTCTGCGACCACAGCTGGCTGCCATCAGCGGCGTTGACCAGCGAGGCGACGATGCGCACGGTGTCGCCCTGCTTGCGTACCGTGCCTTCGAGCAGCGTCGCCACGCCGAGCTTCGCACCGATGCGGGCGGTATCGTCTTGTTCCCTCCCGCGGAACTGGAACGACGAGTTGCGTCCGATCACCTTCAGCTCGTGTACCTGGCCGAGCGCAGAGATGAGTTCCTCGGACAGCCCGTCGGAGAAATAGTCCTGCGACGCATCGCCGCTTTCGTTCAGCAGCGGGAGGACGGCGATGGATTTCACCGGCGTGGATGACGCCGCACCGCCCGCATCCTTGCGCGATACAAAGATGTTGGTGACCAGCAGCACCACCGCGATGGCGAGCACGGCGATGATCGCGCGATCGAGCGTGCGGCCGGTGCCGCGGGTGATGGACGCGTCCGCGGCGATCTCGCTCTCGCGCTTCAAGCCCTGCGGCGTGAACTCGTAGAACCAAGCGAACGCGATCCAGAACGGAAAGCCGACGGCCGCGGCAAGCACGAACCAGCGTGCGATCCAAGCGTAATCGCCGAACAGCGGCAGCAGTTGCGCCAGCCCCTGCGCCAGTGCCCATGCGGCGCCGATGTACAGCACGCCGGCGCGCAGGACGTTGCGGCGCCTGAGTTCGGAGAAGAGCGATCCCATCGCGTTCATGGCGTGGTCCTGGCCGCCGGCGCATACGGAAGCCCCACCTTTGACAGCACGGCCTGGAAACGCGGCTCCTGGCGGATCGGGTCGAAGATCGGGTACCACAGCAGTTGCGGCGTGGTGCTGCTGCCGTTGCGCGCGAAATCCTCCAGCGCCGCGAGCGCACCCTCGCGATCGCGCAATGCCGCCAGGATCAGGGCGCGGACGATGGCGTCGCGGCGCAGGGCGGCGAGGGCGGGACTCGTCTGCAGGCTGCGAGCGGCTGCCGGCGCCAGCGCCGGATCCGCCATGCCGCGGATCAGCGCTGCCGTGGCGTCGGGATCGTGGCCGATGAGCGTCGACGCGATCCGCATCTGGCGCTCGGCTTCGACGTAATCGCGTTGCCCCACGTAGACCCAGACCGCGATGCGGTGCTCCAGCAGGCCTTCCGGATGCGCCTGCAGCGTGCGCTGCATCTGCGACAGCGCGGCATGTTCATCGTGCAGCGCGAACAGCAGCTGCGCACGGATCGCGCCGCCGGGACCGGACAGCGGATCGCGTTGCAGGGAACGCTCGATTTCCGCCAGCGCCGGTCGCAGCTGGCCGACCGCATACAGGAACTGCGCGTACTGGTCGATCGCTTCGGCATCGCCCGGCGCGACCCGCAACGCATCCCGGAACGCGGCATCCGCGTCCGGCCACCGCATCTGGTTGGCGAACACGATGCCGCGCGCGACGTGGGCCAGGGGCAGGTCCGCATCCAGCGCCAGGGCCTTGTCCGCGGCGTCGAGCGCGGCCTGGTTGGTGGCCGAAATCGGCACCAGTGCGTAGCTCGGCAGGATCGCCCTGGTTTCGGCCAGCGACGCCCATGCCGCGGCATCCTGCGGGTCGATCCGCACCGCCTGTTCGAAGGCATCGATCGCCGCGGGCATCGAACGGGTGGCGAACAGCGTCAAGCCACGCAGGTACAGGTCGTGCGCACGCGAATCGACCGGCCTGCGCTGCGCGCCGTCATGCCCGCGGTTCCACTGCACCTGGAGCTTGCGGGCGATGGCGGCCGATATCTCGTCCTCCACCGCGAAGATGTTGGTGAGCTTGCGGTCGTACTTCTCCGACCACAGGTGGTATCCGCTGCGGGTGTCGATCAACTGCGCGGTGATGCGGACCTCATCGCCGGCGCGCTGCACGCTGCCTTCCAGCACCGTCGCCACGCCCAGCACCCGGCCGACTTCGCGCAGGTCCTCGTCCTTGCCCTTGAACGCAAACGCCGATGTCCGCGCCGCGACCTTGAGCCCGGGTACCTGCGCCAGCGCGTTCAATATTTCCTCGGTAACGCCGTCGCTGAAGTATTCGTTGCGCGGGTCGCCGCTCATGTTGACGAAGGGCAGGACCGCGACCGATCGCGACGCGATGACTTGTGTCGTGGCTTCCGGTGCGGTCGTCGCAGGCGCCACGCGTTCGAAACGCCACAGCAGGCCGCCGCCGATCGCCAGCAGCACCGCGAGTATGCCCAGCTCGATTCCGCTGATCTTCTGCGCGCCTCGCTCGCCGTGGTACCAGGCGAGCACGAGTGCCACGCAGAACCCCAGCGCCAGTGCGAGGATCAGCAACCGTTCGATCGACGCCGGCCAGGCGAAACGCTGCGCGACGATATCCACGCCCTGCAGCAGCGCGAAAGCGAACGCGACGTAGGCCAGCGCCCACTGCACCAGCTTGCGTTGCCGCAGGCGCGCGAAAAGCTCAGCCATGGGCGGCAGTGCGGGCAGGAGCCGCCATCGCGCGGCCCGCGGCCGATCCGGGCAGATCGGACATCGACAGGGCGACACCGTCGACCGGGCTCGCCAGCGCGAAGGCGGTGCAACTCCGCGACGCGGCGCCGGACGGGTTGCCGCATACGGAGGTTGCGATCAGCGACATGTGCCCGGCCTGGCCAGCGGAACCCGCTTATCGCCATACGTGGCACGAGCCTCGGGGCCGGCCATCGGCGAACCCACCTGCTGCTCTGGGGCCCCTGGATGCATGCTGCTCGCCTCCCGGGGCGGCGCTCCCGGGCGTGGGCCGCAGTGTGCCTGAATTGGCCCCGGAGGATCGCCGCGGCGGAGGGGCAACAAAAAAGCCCCGCCGGAGCGGGGCTTTCGAGACCGGAGACGTCCGGCTTACAGCAGCGGCACCAGCAGCAGCGCCACGATGTTGATGATCTTGATCGCGCCTTCGGCTCCCCTCACCCCGTACCCCTCGCCCGCAAGCGGGAGAGGGGCGAAGGTTGTGAGCAGTCATCGCTCCGGCTTACAACAGCGGCACCAGCAGCAGCGCGACGATGTTGATGATCTTGATCAGGGGGTTGATCGCCGGGCCGGCGGTGTCCTTGTAGGGATCGCCGACGGTGTCGCCGGTGACGGCGGCCTTGTGCGCTTCCGAACCCTTGCCGCCGAAGTTGCCGTCCTCGATGTACTTCTTGGCGTTGTCCCACGCGCCGCCGCCGGTGGTCATCGAGATCGCCACGAACAGCCCCGTGACGATCGTGCCGATCAGCAGGCCGCCGAGCGCCTTCGGGCCGAGCAGCAGGCCGACGATCACCGGCACCGCGACCGGCAGCAGGGACGGTACGATCATTTCCTTGATCGCCGACTTGGTCAGCATGTCGACCGCTCGCGAGTAATCCGGCTTGCCGGTGCCCTGCATGATCCCCGGGATGTCGCGGAACTGGCGGCGCACTTCCTCCACCACCGCACCGGCGGCGCGGCCCACGGCTTCCATCGCCATCGCGCCGAACAGATACGGAATCAGGCCACCGATCAGCAGGCCGATGATCACCATGTGGTCGGACAGGTCAAAGCGCATCGCTTCGTACGCGACGCCGCTGGCCAGTGCCTTGGCCTCACCGACCGTGTTGAGGTTGTGGGTGTAGTCGGCGAACAGCACCAGCGCCGCGAGCGCCGCCGAACCGATCGCATAACCCTTGGTCACCGCCTTGGTGGTGTTGCCGACGGCGTCCAGCGGATCGGTGATGTTGCGCACTTCCGGTGGCAGCTCCGCCATCTCGGCGATGCCGCCGGCGTTGTCGGTGATCGGGCCGTAGGCGTCGAGCGCGACGATCATGCCGGCCATCGACAGCATCGCGGTCGCGGCGATGGCGATGCCGAACAGGCCGCCGAGGTAGAACGCCCCCCAGATCGCGGCGCAGATCACGATCACCGGCAGCGCGGTCGACTTCATCGAGATGCCGAGGCCGGCGATGATGTTGGTGCCGTGGCCGGTGGTCGACGCCTGCGCGATGTGCTGCACCGGCTTGAACTGCGTGCCGGTGTAGTACTCGGTGATCCACACGATCAGGCCGGTCAGCACCAGGCCGATCAGCGAGCACTCGAACAGCGCCATGTTGGAAATCACCAGGCCGTCGCCGGTGGTCAGGCCGTCGGGCAGCAGGTTCGCGGTGACGAACCAGAACGCGACCGCCGACAGCACCGCCGATACGATCACGCCCTTGTACAGCGCGCCCATGATCGAGCCGCCTTCCTTCACCTTGACGAAGAACGTGGCGATGATCGAGGCCACGATCGAGACGCCGCCGAGCACCAGCGGATACAGCACGGCATTGAAGTTGTCGACGAAGGTCAGGCCCGCCAGCAGCATCGTCGCGATGACGGTGACGGCGTAGGTTTCGAACAGGTCCGCGGCCATGCCGGCGCAGTCGCCGACGTTGTCGCCGACGTTGTCCGCGATCACCGCCGGGTTGCGCGGGTCGTCCTCGGGGATGCCGGCTTCGACCTTGCCCACCAGGTCCGCGCCGACGTCGGCGCCCTTGGTGAAGATGCCGCCGCCCAGGCGCGCGAAGATCGAGATCAGCGAGGCGCCGAAGGCCAGGCCGACCAGCGCGTGCAGCGCCGGCTCGCCGGTCATGCCCATGTGCGCCAGCACCGCCCAGTAACCGGCGACGCCGAGCAGCCCCAGGCCGACGACGAGCATGCCGGTGATCGCGCCGCCGCGGAAGGCGACGTCCATCGCCGGGCCGATGCCGCGACGCGCGGCTTCGGCGGTGCGCACGTTGGCGCGCACCGAGACGTTCATGCCGATGTAGCCGGCGGCGCCCGAAAGCACCGCGCCGATGAGGAAACCGATCGCGGTCTGCCAGTTCAGGGCGAAACCGATGATGACGAACAGCACCACGCCTGCGATACCGATCGTCGTGTACTGGCGGTTGAGGTAGGCGCGGGCGCCTTCCTGGATCGCGCCGGCGATCTGTTGCATGCGTTCGTTGCCGGCGGGCTGGGCGGTGATCCAGCGCGCGGACACGATGCCGTACAGGATCGCAAGAACGGCGCAGCCAAGCGCCAGGTACAAACCGTAATCGACCAGCATGAAACCCCCTCCCGAGTGGAAACCAAGTGGCAACCGCTCGACTATCGCACAGCGCCGCGGCGCGCGGAACGCCGTCAAAGCCGGTTCAGGCCGCGCGTGCCAGCCTGCCGGCCCGATCCCAATCCGGATCCCCCGATCCGACCACGGAGCCTCCATGCGCCTCGCCCCCGTGCTGTTGCCCGTCGTGCTGTCGCTGCTTGCCGCCAGCCTGCCGCTGCAGGCGGCCGGGCTGGCGCCTGAAATCCACCGCGCGCCGGCCCCGCCGCAGGCGGTGGGCGTGCGCCATACGCTGCGCGGCATTCCCGAAGCCTGCACGCGACTGGAAGGCATGTTCACCGGCGATGCTGCCCGGCCGTACGACTTCAGTGCGGTGCGCACCAGCCCGACCTGCCAGGGCCGCGCGCGCTTCGTCGACGCCGGACAGGCCAAGCCGGCCAGCAGCGCCGGCTGGATCCTCAACGACGTGATCCGCGTGCCCAGCGCCGCCTGTCCCGGACAACAGGCGGTGGTCACCGTGTGGCGGCACCCGTCCGCCGCCGCGCCACCCAAGCTCGACGCCCAGGGCCGCGCGCGGATCTACCTGCAAGAGTCGATGGACAAGGCCAGGGCCGGGGCCCTCACGCCAATCCCGATGTACGCCGCGACGCTGGTGCTGGAGGGCAAGCCCTGCGAATGAGTCGCATCGTCCGGCATGCGCGGCGCGTCTGTGCCCGGCGCGGCGGCGCTGCGCTTATGATGCCGGCGTCATCCGGGGACGGCGCCAATGAGCGAACACGACAGCAGCATGGGCAGCGTCGAGCAGTCGGTCTGGAGTGGCACGCCTTCGCAGTGGCAGAACCTGTGGGCGTGGGTGTCCTGCATCCTCATCGTCACGATTCCGTGGGCGCTGTGGCGCGCATTGGTAACGAAGAACACGCGCTACGACCTCACCGACCAGCGACTGAAGACGACCGTCGGCGTGTTCAACCGCGTCACCGATGACCTGGAGCTGTATCGGGTCAAGGACACGCACTTCCAGCAGACGTTCTGGCAGCGCATGGCCGGCATCGGCGACATCGTGCTCAGCACCTCCGACACCAGTACCCCGATCGTGGTGATGGCCGATATCCGCGGTGCTGAGGCGGTGCGTGAAGCGGTGCGTGGTCTGGTCGAAAAACGCCGCGACGCCAAGCGCGTGCGCGAGCTGGACGTGGGGCACGAGGCGCTCTGATTCCGGCGCATCGGCCAGCGCAGCCACCACCGCAACTCACCCCTCCCAGGGCGACAGCCTTGGCCTGACCAGCGCATTCTTCAGCGCAACGTAACGCGGCAGCCCATCGCGGCCGTAGTCCGGATACGCCTCGCCGCGGATCAGCGGTTCCAGGTAGCGGCGTGCCGCCGCGGTGATGCCGAAGCCGTCCTTGCGGATGAAATTCGCCGGCATCTTCTTCTCCTGGTTGGCGATCCTGGCCAGCGGCGCGGCCCCGACCTTCCAGCGATACGGCGCATTGGACGTGCGCACGATCACCGGCATCGTCGCGTTCATGCCCTCCAGCGCGTAATTCACCGCGGCCTTGCCGACCGCCTGCGCCTGGTCGAGGTCGGTCTTGGAGGCGATGTGCCGCGCGGAGCGTTGCAGGTAGTCCGGCAGGGTCCAGTGGACCTTCAGTCCGAGACGTTCCTTGACCCGTGCGGCCAGGTGCGCGGCGACGCCACCAAGTTGCACGTGACCGAAGGAGTCCGTCCCGGCGCCGGCATCGGCGATGAAGCGGCCATCGGCGTTGCGGATGCCCTCGCTGGCGACCACGACGCACCAGCCAACGCGTTCGACGGTCTCCTTGACCCGGTCGACGAAGGCGTTTTCGTCAAACGGCCGCTCCGGGAATAGGATGATCTGCGGCGCGTCGTCCGGCCCTTGCCCGGCCAGTCCACCGGCGGCGGCCAGCCAGCCGGCGTGGCGGCCCATGGCTTCGTAGACGAAGACCTTGGTGGAGGTGTCGGCCATCGCGGCGACATCCAGCGCCGCCTCGCGCACCGAGATGGCGGTGTATTTCGCCGCCGAACCGAACCCCGGGCAGCAGTCGGTGACCGCCAGGTCGTTGTCGACGGTCTTGGGCACGCCGATGCAGGTCAGCGGAGCGCCTCCATCGACAGCCGCGAATTCCGCCGCCAGCCGCGACATCTTCAGCGCGGTATCGGCCGAGTCGTTGCCGCCGTTGTAGAGGAACCAGCGCACGTGGTGCGCCCGGAGCACGGCCAGCAGGCGCTCGTAGCGCGCGCGGTCCTCGTCCAGCGACCTGAGCTTCACCCGGCACGAGCCGAAGGCGCCGCCGGGGGTCTGCGCCAGGCCGCGCAGCGCCGCCGCCGATTCCCTGGAGGTGTCGACCAGCTCCTCGCGCAGCACCCCAAGGATGCCGTTGCGGCCGGCCAGGACCCGCACGCCATGGGCGCGCGCGGTTTCGATCACCGCGGCGGCGGTGGCGTTGATGACGGCGGTGACGCCGCCGGACTGGGCGTACAGCAGCGTCGGCGCGGCGGGCGTCGCTCGTTTTGCCATGGGGCACCTCGTCGGATCGATCGCCGGGATGCGGTAAGCTGGCCCGCCGCTTGGCGGGGCGCGACGGGCCCGGCGAGTGTAGTCCGGGCCGCTCGGCGCCCACGTGAGCGACCGTCCGACGCGCTGGCCTGGCCCGCGTCCCGATCTGGAGTGTTCGATGCGATTGGTTTTGTTGGGCGCGCCGGGCTCCGGCAAGGGCACGCAGGCCGCGCGGCTGAAGGAGCACCTGCAGGTGCCGCACGTCTCGACCGGCGACCTGCTGCGGGCGGAAGTCGCCGCCGGCAGCAAGCTCGGCCTGGAAGCGAAGGAAATCATGGCGCGCGGCGACCTGGTGTCCGACGCGATCCTGCTGGGGATGCTGGAAGACCGGTTGTCGCGGCCGGATACGGCGGGCGGATTCATCCTCGACGGCTATCCGCGCAACCTGGCCCAGGCCAGCGCGCTGGGCCAGTTGCTGGCGCGCATCGGCCAGCCGATGGACTGCGCGGTGCAGCTGGACGTGGACAGCGAACTGCTGGTCCAGCGCATCGCCGGCCGCGCCCAGGCCGAGGGCCGCGCCGACGACAACCCCGAGTCGGTGCGCAAGCGGCTGTCGATCTACAACGAGCAGACCGCGCCGGTGGTCGACTTCTACCGCCAGCAGGGCAAGCTCAGCGTGGTCGACGGCGTCGGCACGCTGGACGAGGTGTTCACCCGGATCCTGGAAGCGATCGCGCCGGTGCGCGCGGTCGGCTGAAACACGGGGGCCGCCGCACGACGGCCACCGACGAGCCTTCGAGGCAATAAAAAACGCCCCGGAATCCGGGGCGTTTTCGTGTCGCGATGCGGCGTGGGGCTCAGTTCCCGGTCAGGAGCGTCAGGCCGTAGGCCTGCAGGATCGGATTGACGGGCGTGAAGAACGTCGTGGCCCGGGACCTGGTGCCACCGCCACCGCCGCCGCCGGGCTTGCCGCGGGTCGAGACACTGTTGGCGCCGAAGAACGGGATCGGATTCTTGTCACCCTTGCAGCTGCCGCTGCCGCCGGACAACACGCCCTGCGCCTGGCCGGTGCCGTTGATGTACGAGCCACCCGAATCGCCACCCTCGGAGCAGGCGGTGGTCTGGGTCAGGTTCTGGACCGTTTCACCGGTGCTGTAATTGACGGTGACGCCCTTGGCCTGGATCGTGCCGCAGTGCCAGCCGGTGGTGCGCCCGGAGCGGCAGATCGCCGCGCCGATGGCGGCTTCGGTGTGGCCGGTGACGGTCACGTCACCCTTGCCCCACCCGTAGACCGTCGGCAGGCTGGTGTTGCCGGACGAGACCTGGATCCAGGAGTAGTCCGGCCCGGTGCCGCCTGGCTTGGGGAAGGTCGAGGCGGCGAACGAGCCGATCTGCGGCCCGATCGTCCATTGCGGCGAACCCTCCAGGTACACCGGCTCGCCGGCATCGCCGCAGTGGCCGGCGCTGACATAGCCCGGTGCGCCGTTCTTGGTGACGTTGAAGCCGATCGAGCAGGCATAGAGGTAGCCGTCGCCGGGATCGCGCAGGTAGCCCAGGCCGCCCTTGAGGGTGGAGCGCAGGCTGGGCTGCTCATCGCTGGTGACCAGGCGCACGGTGCGGGCGTCGGCACCGCTGGCGGCGACGAAGTTGGCCCCGGCGCGCTGATGGCCCTGGCCGACGGTGACGACCACACTGTTGCTCGGCAGGTCGACGTACCAGCTGTACACGCCCTTGGGCGCCCTGCCGCCCTGCGCCAGCACGGCATCGAGCCGGGCCTTCGAGGCGTTGAGCTGGGCGACGTCATGGCGCACCTGGCGGATCACGACGCCGGCGGGCGCCTTCTGCGGACGGATCGACGTGGTGGCCACGACCAGCTGGTAACGGCCGTTGGCCGCCTGCTCGATCCAGCTGCCGGCGAAATGACGGCCCTGGGCCTTGGCCAATGCGTGTTGCTTCTGCGTCGCCAGGCGCTCGATCTTCAGGTACTGCGACAGCTGCGTCGACGACATCCCCAGGTCGCGCTGCATCACCGCGCGCAGGGTGGGGGAGACAGCGGACGTGGCCGGGGCGGCGGTCGCCACCATGGCCACGGCCAAGGTCATCGGCGAGAGCACGAGCAGGCCGCGCTTGGCCCGGGAAGCAAACTTGCGCATCAGCATTTCTCCTGTTGCATGGATGTCGAGGAGTGCAGGACCCGGGGCGGGAGCGCGATGAATCGCAGCTGACGGAGGGTCCGCACGCCCGATCCTCTGGCAGCGTCCCGTGTGCTGCAAGTGAAACCACCCGATCGGCGACAATGGAGACATGAACAAAATCCACATCCTCGGCATCGCGGGCACCTTCATGGGCGGCGTGGCCGCGCTGGCGCGGGAACTCGGCCTTGGCGTGGAGGGCAGCGACCAGGCCGTCTACCCGCCGATGTCCACCCAGCTCGAGCGGCTGGGTATTGCACTGCAGCAAGGATATGCGCCGGACAACATCGCCCCGGACTGTGACCAGGTCGTGGTCGGGAATGCGCTGTCGCGTGGCAATCCGGCGGTGGAACAGGTGCTCGACGCGGGCCGCGCCTACACGTCGGGGGCGCAGTGGCTGGCCGAAAACGTCCTGCCCGGCCGCGACACCCTGGCCGTGGCCGGCACCCACGGCAAGACCACGACCACCACCATCCTGACCTTCCTGCTGCAGGCCGCGGGGCGCGAACCCGGCTTCCTGGTCGGGGGCGTGGCCGAGGATTTCGGCGTGTCGGCGCGCCTGGGCCGCGGGCGCGAATTCGTGGTCGAGGCCGACGAGTACGACACCGCGTTCTTCGACAAGCGCAGCAAGTTCGTGCACTACCGGCCGCTGGTGGCGATCCTCAACAACCTCGAATACGACCACGCCGACATCTTTCCCGACGTCGCCGCGATCCAGCGCCAGTTCCACCACCTGGTGCGGACAGTGCCGCGGCGCGGGCGGCTGATCGTCAACGGCGAGGACGAGCGGCTGGCCGAAGTCCTGGCGATGGGCTGCTGGACCCCGGTCGAGCGTTTCGGCCTGGATGGGCGCGATGATTACGAATGGACCGCGCGCCTGCGCAATGACGACGGCAGCGCATTCGTCGTCGTGCACCAGGGCCGTGAACTGGGCGAGGTGCGCTGGCCGCTGCTGGGGCGGCACAACGTGATGAACGCGCTGGCGGCGCTGGCGGCCGCGCACGCGGTCGGTGTCGACGTCGCGGGCGTGTTGCCGGCACTGGCGTCCTTTCGCAGCGTCAAGCGGCGGATGGAAGTGGTCGGCGAACACGATGGCATCACCGTCTACGACGATTTCGCCCACCATCCGACCGCCATTGCGACCACGCTCGCCGGCCTGCGCGCGAAAGTCGGTGCCGCGCGGATCGTGGTGGCGATGGAGCCGCGCAGCAATTCGATGCGCCTGGGCGCGCACGCCGACGCGCTGGCGCCGTCGCTGGCCCACGCCGACGTGGTGGTCTTCCTGCAGCGGCCGGAGCTGGCGTGGGACGCGGGCCAGGTCATCGCGGCGCTGGATGGCGAAGGCGTCGGCGTGGCCGATGCCGATACGTTGATCGCGCAGCTGTGCCAGCGCGTACGCGCCGGCGACCATGTCGTGTTCATGTCCAACGGTGGCTTCGACGGCGCGCCCCGGCGGTTTCTCACCGCATTGCAGGCCTGAGGCGCAGGCTGGCCGGCGATGAGCGCATCGCCCTCACTGCCGCTGCTGCCGTTGCCATCGGTGCTGTTGCCCGGCGCCGTAATGAGCGTGCGGATGCTCGAGCCGCGTTACCTGGACCTGCTGCGAGAGAGCGGCCGCAATGACGCCGGGTTCGGTGCCTGCCTGCGGCTGCAGGCGCCCGAGGCCGGCACCGCGGCGATCGGCACCCACGCGCGGATCGAGGACTTCGCCAATGGCGCCGATGGCCTGCTGACGTTGCGATTGCGCGGCGGGCGCCGCTTCCAGGTGCGGCGCACGCGCGTGCGCGACAACGGCCTGATCCTCACCGAGGTCGACTGGCGTGATGTCGACGGCGATGACGAGCTGCGGCCCGAACACGCCACGCTCGCGCTGGTGCTCGGCCACATGCTCGACCAGCTCGGCGGCGAGCATGCGCAGGCGGCGCGGCTGGACGATGCCGCCTGGGTCGGCTGGCGCCTGGCGGAGCTGTTGCCGCTGGCCGAGCGCCATCGGCAGGCGCTGCTGCAGGAAGACGACCCGCACGCGCGGCTGGATCGGCTGCTGACGCTGGTCGCCTGACGGCGTCACCGGCCCCGCAGTCCGGGTAAGCGCAACGCACCCGGGGCCTTCGCGACACGCCCCGGGTGCGGCTCCGCCTTACCCGGGCTACGGATCATGGGTGTGTTACGAACCCGGCTCCGTCCGGGCGCATGCGGGGAGCCAGGCATCCGGTCGCCGTCGCGCGCTCCTCTAGACTGTCGCGATGTCCACCTCCGATGCGATCGAGATCCAGGCGCTCAAGGCCGACAGCTTCGGCCGCATCGCGTTGATGCGTGGCCGCGAGGGCGTGTTCGTCCGTCGCGACCTGCGCCACGTGCCGCGCTGGCTGTGGCTGCCGGCGTGGTGGCTGGCGCGCCGCGAGGCGCGCGCGCTGCAGGCGATCGCCGGGATGCCCGCCACGCCGCAGTTGCTGCGCTGGGACGGGCGCGTGCTCGATCGCAGCTATCTCGAGGGCGCGGCGATGTACCAGCGGCCGCCGCACGGCGAGCTGGCGTATTTCCGCCGCGCGCGCCGGCTGCTGCAGGCGCTGCACCGGCGCGGCGTCGCGCACAACGACCTGGCCAAGGAAGCCAACTGGCTGGTGCTCAGCGACGGCACCCCGGCGCTGATCGATTTCCAGCTCGCCGTGCGCGGGCGCGCACGTTCGCGCTGGATGCGCCTGCTCGCCCGCGAGGACCTGCGCCACCTGCTCAAGCACAAGCGCACCTATTGCCCGCAGGCGCTGACGCCGGTCGAACGCCGCCTGCTGCGGCGGCGCTCGTGGCTGCGCCAAGCCTGGTTCGCCACCGGCAAACCGGTCTATCGCTTCATCACCCGCCGCCTGCTGCACTGGGAAGACAACGAGGGGCAGGGCCCCAAGCCCTGAGCGGCGACGTCCGGCCGGGAAGACGGCGGGCGGCCGGGAAGACGGCGGGCGGGCGATGTGGCACCGTACGCCGGCGTTTGTCCCCTTACTTCGGCCTACCACGCATGTCCAACCTGTCCGGCAAGACCCTCTTCATCACCGGTGCCTCGCGCGGCATCGGCCGCGCGATCGCGCTGCGCGCCGCGCGCGACGGCGCCAACATCGTCATCGCCTCAAAATCCGCGCAACCCAACCCCAAGCTGCCCGGCACGATCCACAGCGTCGCGGCGGAAGTCGAAGCCGCCGGCGGGCGCGCGCTGCCGCTGCAATGCGACATCCGCGACGAAGACGCGGTCCGCGCCTGCGTGGCGGCCACGCTGGACACCTTCGGCGGCATCGACATCCTGGTCAACAATGCCAGCGCGATCTGGTTGCGCGGCACGCTCGACACCCCGATGAAGCGCTTCGACCTGATGCAGCAGGTGAATTCGCGCGGCAGCTTCCTGTGCGCGCAGGCCTGCCTGCCGGCGCTGCTGAAGGCGCCCAACCCGCACATCCTGACCCTGGCGCCGCCGCCGTCGCTGGATCCCAAGTGGTGGGGCGCGCACACCGGCTACACGCTGGCGAAGATGGGCATGAGTTTCGTGACGCTTGGCCTTGCAGCCGAATTCGGCCCGCAGGGCGTCGCGGTCGATGCCTTGTGGCCGCGCACGGTGATCGCGACCGACGCGATCAACATGATTCCGGGCGTGGATCCGGCGTGGTGCCGCAAACCGGAGATCGTCGCCGACGCGGCGCACGCGATCTTGGTCCAGTCCTCGCGCGAGGGCGGTGGCCGCTTCCTGATCGACGAGGACGTGCTGCGCGCCGCCGGCGTCAACGATTTCTCGCAGTACGCGGTCGATCCGTCGCAGCGCCTGCTGCCGGACCTGTTCCTGGACTGACCGTCCGCCCAAGCTCGTCTAGGACTCACACGCGCGGATTGCCGACGCCAAAGCGCGCGGCATCGCTGGATCCATCCGCCGATGACGCTCGCGATTCGCGGCGATAGTGAGCCTGCCGTTCCAGTTGTCGATGCGAAGGCGCTGGTTTCACTTGCTGTTCATTGCGTGCGGCGCCCACTGGCTGCGTCATAGGAGTCCCCGTTGCGACTGGCGAATGCGCCAGTCGCCGATTCGCGGGACATGAGGTCGCCACAGTCGGATCCGGGCCTGCGGGGAGCAGGCGAATCCACACCACGCGGCCACTGCAGCACGACCTTCGATATTTCTTCCAGCGAACCCTCCGCGCCAGGCGGGGCTCGCTCTCCACGCTTGTCACGGAACGCTTGCCACAGACGTGATCGACGACCCTTCGTCGATCCGTGGGTTGCCGGTGCGACACAACCAGGAACCCATCGTGAAAATCAAATTGTTACCGCTGGTGCTGCTGACGCTCGGCCAGGGCGCCATTGCCCAGCAGATCCCCCAGGCGGGGTCGCTGCTGCAGCAGTTGCCGCCTGCGCCCCAGGCGCAGGCCGCCGAGCCGAGCATCCGCATCGAAGAAGGCACGGCGCCGGTGGCGCCCGGCGCCGATGCGGTCCGGGTGCGGGTCGACGCGTTGAGCGTGACCGGAGCGACCCGGTTCGGTGCCGCGGAACTCGTCGCCGCGACGCAGTTCAAGCCGGGCTCCAACCTGACGCTGGCCGAGCTGGAAGCGATGGCCGCGCGGATCACCGAGTTCTACCGGCACCACGGCTATTTCGTGGCACGCGCGTATCTTCCGCCGCAGGACGTCACCCGCCATGTGGTGACGATCGCCGTGGTCGAAGGGACGTACGGCAAGGTCACGTTGCGCAATTCCAGCCGTCTGTCCGACGACGTGGCGATGGCCAGGCTCGCCGGCGTCGATGCCGCCGGACCGATCGAGCTGGCGCCGCTGGAAAGCCGTCTGCTGCTGTTGTCCGACCTTCCGGGCGTCAGGACCACATCGACGCTGGTCCCGGGACAGGCGCCGGGCACGTCCGACCTCGTCGTCGATGTCGCGCCAGGCCCCCTGCTGTCGGGCAGCGTCGACGCCGACAACGCCGGTAACCCTTACACCGGCGAAGCGCGCGTCGGCGCCACGCTCAACCTCAACGACCCGCTGGGCCGTGGCGACGTCGCCAGCCTGCGCCTGCTGACCTCGGGCCCCGGCCTGCGGTACGGCCGCGTGTCCTATCAGATGCCGTTCGGCGCACGCTTCGCGGCGGGCGTGGCGTACAGCAAGCTCGATTACGAGCTGGGGAAGAAGTTCGAAGTACTCGATGCCAATGGCTCGGCCGAGGTCGCCAGCGTGTTCGGCACGGTCACCCTGGCCCGGTCGCGCGCGACCAACCTGTACGCGGGCCTGGCCTATGAAGACCGGACGTTCCAGGACCGGATCGACCTGTTCGACGCGGTGACCGACAAGAAGGCGCATGCGGGCATCGCAACGCTCTATGGCAACCACCAGGACGGCTTCGGCGGCGGCGGCATGACGGCGTTCACCCTCGCGCTGACGGCGGGTTCGCTGGACATCCGCACGCCGCAGGCGCTGGTCGCCGATGCCGCGAGCGCGCGCACCAATGGCGCCTACCAGAAACTCTGGTTCAACGCGTCGCGGGTCCAGCGGGTGACGGACGTCTTCTCGCTGCGTGCCTCGGTCACCGGCCAGCTGGCCTCGGGCAACCTCGACCAGTCGGAAAAAATGGTCCTCGGCGGCATGGACGGCGTGCGCGCCTATCCGCAGGGCGAGGCCTTCGGTGACCAGGGGTACGTGGGAAGCCTCGAAGCGAGCCTGCTGCTCGCCGGCCTGTCGGGCCATGTCCCGGGCCAGGTGCACCTGCTCGCGTTCGTCGACGGTGGCCACGTGACCATCAACAAGGACCCCTGGGGTGCGGGCGACAACAGCCGGACGCTGGGCAGCGGGGGACTGGGCCTGACGTGGGATGAGCCCGGCAACTTCGCGGTGCGTACGTACTACGCCCGCAAGCTCGGCGGCGGAGAGGCGATGTCGGCGCCCGACACGTCCGGCCGCTTCTGGATCCAGGCGATCAAGTTTTTCTGACGTGCCCTGCCCCCACCGGGGCGCCTACGCGCAAACAAGGATCCACCATGAACACCAGTCTTCGCTCCAACCGCGTCCTGGGTACCGACCGTGACGCAGCAACGGGCCGGCATCGCGCCAATGGGCGGCCATCGGCCCATCCGGCCGGCGGCGGCGCGCGCTTTGCGATCTCGACCCTCTCGGCATCCATGCTGTTCGCGTTCGCGACGGCCAGCTATGCCAGCGGCCCCACCGGCGGCGTGGTGGTGGCCGGCGTCGGCAACATCTCCAACACCGGCGCCGTCACCAGGATCACCCAGTCCACCGGCAACCTGATCATCAACTGGGACAGCTTCGGCATCGGTGCCGGTGAGTCGGTCGTCTTCGTCCAGCCGGGCAGCAGTTCGGTGGCGTTGAACCGGGTGATCGGTTCGGATCCGTCGGTGATCCTGGGCAGCCTCAGCGGCAACGGCAACATCTTCCTGGTCAATCCCAACGGCATCCTCTTCGGCAATGGCGCTTCGGTGAACGTCGGCGGGCTGGTCGCCACCACCATGGGCATCCGCAACTCCGATTTCATGGCCGGACGCTATGCCTTCACCGGCGCAGGTTCCGGCGCCGTGGTGAACAAGGGCAGCATCACCGCCGCCAACGGCGGTTATGTCTCGCTGATGGGCAGGAATGTCAGCAACCAGGGCGTGATCTCCGCGCGCCTGGGCACGGTCGTGCTGGCCGCGGGCACGGATGTGACCCTCGACGTTGCCGGCGACGGCCTGCTGCAGGTGGCCGTCACCAAGGGCGCGGTCCATGCCGCGGTGACCAACGGCGGCGTCATCCGCGCCGATGGCGGGCACGTCGTGCTGACCGCGCAGGCGGCCGGCGACATGCTCGATACCGTCGTCAACAACACCGGCCTGATCCAGGCGCGGACGCTGCAGAACCATGAGGGCACGATCCTGCTGCTCGCGGACAAGCAGTCGGGGACCGTCAACGTGTCCGGCAAGCTGGATGCCAGCGCGCCCAGTGGCGGCGATGGCGGTTTCGTCGAAACCTCCGCCGCGCACGTCAGGATTGGCAAGACCGCCGCCGTGACCACGGCCTCGGCCAGGGGCGCGACCGGGCAATGGCTGATCGACCCGCAGGACTTCACCATCGGCAGTGCGGCTGGCGACAACATCGCCGGCTCCACGCTGTCCGCGCAGCTGGTCACCAACAACATCACCATCACCACCACGGGCACCGGCACCGACCACGGCGACATCAACGTCAACGATGCCGTCAGCTGGTCGGCCAGCGGCGATCCCACCACGCTGACGCTCAACGCCGATCGCGACGTCAACATCAACGCCGCCATCACCGCGACCAACGGCAACGTGGCGACGTGCTGCAGCCGCGATGTCAACGTCAATGCGGCCATCACCACCACCAACGGCAGCGTGCTGCTCAGCGCCGGCCGCGACGTCAACGACCGCGCGGCCATCACCGTCACCGACGGCAACCTGCTGATCTGCGCCGCCAACAACATCAACATCTTCGGCGCGATCACGCTGACGCGCGGAACCGCCGATCCGACGCGCAGCCTGGGCCTTCCGCTGGGCTTGACGCTGAGCGCCGACACCGACGGCACCGGTCCCGGCATCGCCGGCGGCACCGTGATCTTCGACTCGCTGGCACCGCCGGCGACGGTGACGGCGGCTCCGGTGAACATCTACTACAACCCGGTGTCCTACACCGCGCCGACCGACTATTCGAAGTACTTCACCCTCACCGAGGGCGCGGCGCTGAGCCAGTACATGCTGGTCTTCGCCGCCGGCGGCGACAAGACACAGGACGGGACGACGACCACGACGCTGTCGGGCCTGAAGGGCGATCCGCTCGGCGTCATGCTCGTCGCCGGGCCGAACGCCAGCGCCAACTTCGACTCGCCCGAGACCGGCACCAACAAGCGGATCACCTTCACCGGCTACACGCTCGCCGGCCCCGACGCGGGCGCCTATGCGCTGCCCTTCAATTGCTGCGGCCCGGTCGTGGCCCATACGACGGGCGGCATCTACACCGGGCCGCCGCCGGTCACGCCGCCGCCCGTGACGCCGCCGCCGCCGGGCACCCCGCCAGGGACGCCGCTGCCGCCGCCGGTCACCACGATCTACACCCCGCCGCCGCCGGGCGTCGTCGTGTCGCCGCCGCCGCCGGATACGCTGGTCGTGGTCACGCCGCCGCCGCCGCCCCCGCCGGTGACCCTGAGCGTGGTCAGCCCGCCGAAGAAGGTGCCGCACGTGGTCCCCGTGCTGAAGCCCAAGCCGTACCGCAACTGATCCGGGCCGGGACGACGATGCTCCTCAACCGGGTGGGTGCAGGCGGATGCGGGCTGCGGGCGATTCCGCGGCCCGCACTGGTGGTCCTCCTGCTGTGCATCTCGGGTGTGCTGCTGGCGGACGCGGACGCCGCGGTCCGGCAGGAGCCTGGCCGCGTTGCGCCGGTGGCGACGACGGCACCGCAGGCGCCTGCCGGCCCGCCGGCGGGCGCGTCATCGCCGCTGGAGGCGGCATCCCCCGAGGTGCGTTACGTGGCTGGCTGGGTCGCGCGCACCGGTGACAACGAGGGCATGCCCTACGTCATCGTCGACAAGCTCAACGCCACGGTGTTCGTGCTCGACGCACTGGGTCACCTGGACGGGTCCGCGCCAGCGTTGCTGGGCCTGGCGAAGGGCGACGGCGCCGTCGCCGGACTCGGCGACCGCACGATGGCGCAGATCGGACCGGGCGAACGCAGCACGCCCGCGGGGCGTTTCATCGCATCGCCGGGCCGCGACCTGCACGGCCAGGACATCCTCTGGATCGACTACGACAATGCGATCGCGTTGCACCGCGTGGTCGAGGGCACGCCGGCCGAGCATCGTGCGCAACGCCTTCAAAGCCCGACCGCGGATGACAACCGGATCTCCTACGGTTGCATCAACGTGCCCGTGGGGTTCTACGACACCGTCGTGCATCCGGCATTCGCGGCGACCAGCGGCGTGGTGTACATCCTGCCGGAGACGAGTCGCGCGCAGGACATGTTCAAGCGACCGGATGCACGGTCGCCAGCCGCGCTGCCACCGCCGCGGTCATCGGACACCGCCAGGCCGGCGGCGGGCATCGGCATGCCTCCACCCGATGCGCTCGGTCGACCGTAGGCCACGGTAGCCGCCAATTCCGCATGGGCCGCGATCCAGGCGCCGTGACGGGCTGGCGTCACCGGTCGTTCGCGACACGCGCGGGATGCTTTCACAATGCGCGTTGTTGGGAATCGGGAGGCTGCGATGCGATATCTCCACACGATGGTGCGCGTGCGCGACCTCGAGGCGTCCCTGCGGTTCTATTGCGACGGCCTGGGACTGCGCGAGGTGCGCCGGCACGATCACGCCGCGGGCCGGTTCACGCTCGTGTTCCTGGCGGCGCCGGAAAGCCCGGATGCGGAAATCGAACTCACCCACAACTGGGATGCCGACGAGGATTACGGGAGCGCGCGCAATTTCGGCCATCTCGCCTTCCGCGTCGAGGACATCTACGCGCTATGTGCGCACCTGCAGGCGATGGGGGTGGCGATCCAGCGCCCGCCGCGCGATGGCCACATGGCGTTCGTGCGTTCGCCGGACTTGATCTCGATCGAGCTGCTGCAGGAGGGCGATCCGCTGCCGCCGCGCGAACCGTGGATTTCGATGCCCAATATCGGCGCCTGGTAGCCCGCCTGTCCTGGCGGGCCGGCCCGATGCGTGCGGTTGGAGCGACGGGCGCGGCGACGCGTTCGCGCGGGAACGCGCGCGCGGCCGAAACGCTCCCGCCAGGCGCGCGGCGCCGGTCAGCCCAGCGCCTGCGCCCAGTCGGCGATCAGGTCGTCGGCATGCTCCAGGCCGACCGACACCCGCAGCAGGTTCTGCGGCGAGACGGGGTGGGCGCCTTCCACCGAAGCGCGGTGCTCGACGAGCGATTCGCATCCGCCCAGCGAGGTGGCGTTGGTGAACAACTGCAGCCTGCCCGCCGCGGCGAGGGCCGCCTCGCGGCCACCACGCACCAGCACGCTCAGCATCGCACCGTAGTCGGACATCTGGCGCGCGGCGATGGCATGGCCGGGATGCGACGCGAGTCCTGGATAGTTGACGCATTCCACCGCCGGATGCGCGACCAGAAAGGCCGCGAGCGCGCGCGCATTGGCGCAATGCATCGCCATCCGCGCGGGCAGCGAACGGCAGCCGCGCAGCGTCAGCCAGGCACTGAACGGCGACAGAACGGCACCGGTGATGTGGCGCCGATGCGCGACCTGGTCATGGCACCCGTCGCGGCGGGCGAACACCAGCGCGCCGCCCAGCACGTCGCTGTGGCCGCCGAAGTATTTGGTCGTCGAGTGCATCACCACGTCCGCGCCCAGCGCCAGCGGCTGCTGCAGCACCGGCGTGGCGAAGGTGTTGTCGCAGGCCAGCAGTGCACCATGCCGGTGCGCGATGTCCGCCAGCGCGGCGATGTCGCTGATCTTCATGCGCGGATTGGACGGAGTCTCCACCCAGACCACCATGACCACCGATGCCGCGCAGGCGGCTTCGACCGCTGCGGGATCGGCCATGTCGACAGCGACAGCGGCGATCCCGCGCTGGGGCAGGAACTCACGCGCCAGGTAGCGCAGACCGCTGTAGCAGTCGTCGGGGATCAGCACGCGGGCGCCGGGCGCGAGGGTTTCCAGCAGGCCGTTGATCGCCGCCATGCCGGAGCCGAAGGCGAGCGCGGCCTGGCCGCCTTCGAGCGCCGCCAGTGCGGTTTCCAGCCGGTCCTGGGTCGGGTTGCCTTCGCGCTGGTATTCGTAGCCGGCGATGCGTTCACCGGCGGGGCCGTGGCGGAAAGTCGTCGCCAGGTGGATCGGTGGCGCGACGGCGCCGGTTTCGGCGTCGGGCTCGGCGCCGGCGCGGACGGCCAGCGTGGCCGGATGCCAGGGATGCGATGTGGTCACCGGATCAGCCCCTTGCGACGGCGAACGACGCGCGCGCGGCCTCGATCGTGCGCGCGATCTCTTCATCGCCATGCGCAGCGGACATGAATCCCGCCTCGTAAGCCGACGGCGGGAGATAGACGCCACGCTCGAGCATCGCGTGGAAGAAGCGGTTGAAGGCGGCCGCGTCGCAGGCGATCGCCTGCGCGTAGGTGTCGACGCGCTCGCTGCTGAAGAACAGCCCGAACATGCCGCCGACACGATTGGTGGTGAACGCCACGCCGGCATCGCGCGCCGCCGCTTCGAGGCCGTCGCACAGTGCGTTGGTTCGCGCTTCGAGCGTTTCATGGAAGCCCGGCGCCTGGATCAGCTCCAGCATCGCCAGCCCCGCTGCCATCGCGACCGGATTGCCGCTGAGCGTGCCGGCCTGGTAGATCGGCCCGCTGGGTGCGATCTGCTGCATCAATTCGCGTCGCCCGCCGTACGCGCCCACCGGCATGCCGCCGCCGATGATCTTGCCGAAGGTCGTCAGGTCCGGCGCCACGCCGTAGCGCGCCTGCGCGCCACCGAGCGCGACCCGGAAGCCGGTCATCACTTCGTCGAAGACCAGCAGCGCGCCATGGCGCGTGCACAGCGTGCGCAGGTGTTGCAGGAAGCCCTCGCGTGGCGGCAGGCAGTTGGCATTGCCCACCACCGGTTCGATGATCAGGCCCGCGATCTCGCTGCCACGCGCGTCGAACAACGCCGTTGCGGCATCGAAGTCGTTGTAGGGCAGGGTGAGCGTCAGGTCGGCCAGCGCCGTGGGCACGCCCGGCGACGTCGGCACGCCGAACGTCAGCGCGCCGCTGCCGGCCTTGACAAGGAACGAGTCGCCATGGCCGTGGTAGCAGCCTTCGAACTTGACGATGCGCGCGCGCCCAGTGGCGCCGCGGGCGAGCCGGATCGCCGACAGCGTCGCCTCGGTGCCGGAGTTCACCATCCGCACCATCTCGCAGCTGGGTGCCAGCCGCGTGATCGCCTCGGCCATGGTGACTTCCAGCGGATTGGGCGTGCCGAAGCTCAAGCCGTCGCGCGCGGTGCGGATGACGGCGTCGAGCACCGCCGGGTGGTTGTGGCCGACGATCATCGGGCCCCACGAGCCCACGTAGTCGATGTAGCGGTTGCCATCGACGTCGATGAGGTGCGCGCCTTCCGCGCGCTGCACGAAGAATGGCTCGCCGCCCACCGATTTGAATGCACGCACGGGCGAGTTGACGCCCCCCGGAATCAGCCCGGTGGCGCGGGAAAACAGGTCATGCGAGCGTTGGGTATCCATCAGGCATCCGGGGCAGGGGAAATGAAGCAGTTGGCATAGGACCGCGCGGCGGCGATCGGATCGGCGGCATCGAAGACGCCGCTGACCACCGCGAGCAGGTCCGCGCCGGCGTCGATCAAGGCGCGCGCATTGTCCGGCGTTATGCCACCGATCGCCACGCAGGGCAGCCCCAGGCCCTGCGCCTCGCGCAGCAGCCCGATCCCGGCACGACGCGCATTCGGCTTGGTCGGTGACGGGAAGAACGCGCCGAAGGCGATGTAGTCGGCGCCCTGCGCGGCCGCGTCGCGCGCGAGCGCCGCATCGTCGTAGCAGGACACGCCGATGATCGCCTCGCAGCCGAGCAGCGCGCGCGCGGTGGCGATGGCGCCGTCGTGTTCGCCCAGGTGCACGCCATCCGCACCGACGGCCATCGCCAGTGCGGGATCGTCGTTCACGATCAGCGGCACGCCGGCATCGCTGCAAAGCCCGCGCAGGCCACCGGCTTGCTGCCTTCGGAGCGCGGCGTCCGCGCGCTTGTTGCGGTATTGGAGGCAGGCGGCCTGCGGCAGCAGGGGTCGCACGCGGGCGAACAGGCGCGCGCTGTCGGTGTCGTCCGGGGTGATCAGGTACAGGCCGCGCGCAAGCAGCGGTCGCTTCCCGCCATCGCCTGGCGCCTGCGCGTGCTTGCCGTCGACCATGCTGTCGTCCGCTGTCATCGAGCGCGCATTATCGTCTTCCGGTCCACCGCGCGCGGTGGGACAATGGCGGCCCGCTGCCACGCCATCCGTGAATGAACGACGCCGTCGCCACTGCCACCGCTTACCGCACATGGATGTGCGTGGTCTGCGGCTTCATCTACGACGAAGCCGCGGGCTTGCCGGAGGACGGCATCGCGCCCGGCACGCGCTGGGAAGACGTTCCGGAGACGTGGACCTGTCCGGACTGCGGGGTCACCAAGGATGACTTCGAGATGATGCCGGCCTGAGCGGCGGGTTCAGTTCGGACGGCTACCGCCACTGCTCAGCTCGACCAGGCGTTCGCGCAGCGAGCCGGCATCGGCTGCTTCCGGATGCAGTTGCAGGTAGCGGCCCAGGTCCTGTCGCGCCCCGTGGCGATGGCCCAGATGGAAATAGCCCAGTCCGCGGTCGCGCAGGGCTTCGGGATTGTCCGGCGCCAGCTTGAGGATGCGATCGGAGCAGCGCACCGCGCGCTCCCAGTCATCGTCGTCGCTGTAGACCCCGTGCAGGTTGCGCAGCATGCGCATCAGCATCGAGCGATGCGAGGCCGGGCTCAGGATGCGGTACAGCGCCTCGTCGTCGGGCATCTCGCCGCCCAGGTGGGGCCGCGCCCGCGCCCGCAGCTCTTCTTCATCCAGCGGCCGCCCGCGGTTGAATGGATCCATCACCAGCACGCCGTCGTCGACCGGCAGGCGCACCAGGAAGTGTCCCGGAAACGACACCCCATCCAGCGGCACGCCGAGCCTGCGCGCGACTTCCATCTGGACCATCGCCAGCGAGATCGGATTGCCCAGGCGGCGCTCGAACACCTGGTTGAGATAGCTGTTGCGCGGGTCGTAATACTGGTCGTGGTTGCCGGCGTAGCCGAGTTCCTCGAACAGGTGGCGGTTGATCGCCTGCATCTTCAGCGGCCATGGCTCGATGGCTTCGATCTCGCCGCGCAACTGCTCGGCATGGTCCTGCAGCAGCGTGTCGCAGGCTTCGGGGTCGAGCTGCGGGTATTCGTCGCGCGCGATCAGCAGCGCAGTGGCAAGCAGCGGCAACGATTCGTCGGCAAGCCCGGCGAGCGAATACCAGTCGGGAAGCGTGAGCCCTGCGCGCATGGAGGCGAGCGTGCGCCGCGGTGTCGTGTCGTGCAAGGGTTTCGACCTCGGCGGTTCAGGGGGCGACGACGACCGCTGGATCGATGCGCAGCGTCGCGCCATCGAGCAGCGACAATTTCGATGCCTGTCCGGCGTTGAGCTCGAGCACGTAGCGCGCGGGCGCCGCACTCGGATATGCGGGGCAGGCATCGCCGAGCGTGCAGGGTGGAACGTCACGTTGCTGTGACACGAGCCTGCGCTGGTTGTCGAAGAACAGGATGTCCAGCGGGATGAGCGTGTTCTTCATCCAGTACGCGAGTGGCGTCTGCCGCTCGTGCACGAAGAGCATCCCGTGGTCGGCATCCATGTGCTTGCGGAACATCAGCCCGTGCTCGCGGGCGGCATCGGTATTCGCCACCTCCACCGCATAGCGCTTGCCGGCCAGCTCCACCCACGGCGCGCCAGCACTGGCACAGCCGGCGATCAGGAGGCACAGGGCCGGCAGGAGGGCAGGCAGGCGCATGTCGGGTCTCCATCGAGGGGAAGCCGGACCATGGGAGAGGCCGTGTTTTGCGTCAAGTCGGCCACCCCCTTCCCAAGCGCGATGTTGCCGTGCACAATGCGCGGCCTTGCAGGGGCGGCAGCCAAGCGCAGCCCCGGCGGGAACGAAAAAATCTCCTCACGAGGTGTTGACGTTCCCAAAAATGCATGTATGATGTGCGGCTCGGTCAGACACTTCGGTGCAGGCCAAACGGGACAGGCGCTGAGGCCTCTCCCCACGATCTTTGACAGTGTGCGCAGGTGACTTGTGCGGGCGTCTGGCAGGTGGATGACTGTCCATCTTGCAGACGTTCGTAACAGAGCAACAAGTCAATTCAAATGGCGAACCGCAAGGTTCAGCCAGCGAGTGATTTCGAGCCCTGGAGCGAAGTCTGCACTCAAAGCATTGGCCGGAAAGTCCTTATGGACCGAACGCCGAAAAACTTAAGTGAAGAGTTTGATCCTGGCTCAGAGTGAACGCTGGCGGCAGGCCTAACACATGCAAGTCGAACGGCAGCACAGGGGAGCTTGCTCCCTGGGTGGCGAGTGGCGGACGGGTGAGGAATACATGGGAATCTACCCTGTCGTGGGGGATAACGTAGGGAAACTTACGCTAATACCGCATACGACCGAGAGGTGAAAGCGGCGGACCGCAAGGCGTCGCGCGACTGGATGAGCCCATGTCGGATTAGCTAGTTGGCGGGGTAAAGGCCCACCAAGGCGACGATCCGTAGCTGGTCTGAGAGGATGATCAGCCACACTGGAACTGAGACACGGTCCAGACTCCTACGGGAGGCAGCAGTGGGGAATATTGGACAATGGGCGCAAGCCTGATCCAGCCATGCCGCGTGGGTGAAGAAGGCCTTCGGGTTGTAAAGCCCTTTTGTCCGGAAAGAAAAGCTTCGGGTTAATACCCCGGGGTTATGACGGTACCGGAAGAATAAGCACCGGCTAACTTCGTGCCAGCAGCCGCGGTAATACGAAGGGTGCAAGCGTTACTCGGAATTACTGGGCGTAAAGCGTGCGTAGGTGGTTTGTTAAGTCTGATGTGAAAGCCCTGGGCTCAACCTGGGAATTGCATTGGATACTGGCAGGCTAGAGTGCGGTAGAGGGTAGTGGAATTCCCGGTGTAGCAGTGAAATGCGTAGAGATCGGGAGGAACACCAGTGGCGAAGGCGACTACCTGGACCAGCACTGACACTGAGGCACGAAAGCGTGGGGAGCAAACAGGATTAGATACCCTGGTAGTCCACGCCCTAAACGATGCGAACTGGATGTTGGGAGCAACTAGGCTCTCAGTATCGAAGCTAACGCGTTAAGTTCGCCGCCTGGGGAGTACGGTCGCAAGACTGAAACTCAAAGGAATTGACGGGGGCCCGCACAAGCGGTGGAGTATGTGGTTTAATTCGATGCAACGCGCAGAACCTTACCTGGCCTTGACATCCACGGAACCCTTGAGAGATCGAGGGGTGCCTTCGGGAACCGTGAGACAGGTGCTGCATGGCTGTCGTCAGCTCGTGTCGTGAGATGTTGGGTTAAGTCCCGCAACGAGCGCAACCCTTGTCCTTAGTTGCCAGCACGTAATGGTGGGAACTCTAAGGAGACCGCCGGTGACAAACCGGAGGAAGGTGGGGATGACGTCAAGTCATCATGGCCCTTACGGCCAGGGCTACACACGTACTACAATGGTGGGGACAGAGGGCTGCGATCCCGCGAGGGTGAGCCAATCCCAGAAACCCCATCTCAGTCCGGATCGGAGTCTGCAACTCGACTCCGTGAAGTCGGAATCGCTAGTAATCGCAGATCAGCATTGCTGCGGTGAATACGTTCCCGGGCCTTGTACACACCGCCCGTCACACCATGGGAGTGGGTTGCTCCAGAAGTAGCTAGTCTAACCGCAAGGGGGACGGTTACCACGGAGTGATTCATGACTGGGGTGAAGTCGTAACAAGGTAGCCGTATCGGAAGGTGCGGCTGGATCACCTCCTTTAGAGACAAAAAGACAGGTAATTGCCTGTCAGGCGTCCGCACAAGTGACCTGCATCCAGAGAACAGAAACCCGCTCGCGGGAATCTGTGTCCAATGCCTTTCCGGGCATGGGGCCATAGCTCAGCTGGGAGAGCACCTGCTTTGCAAGCAGGGGGTCGTCGGTTCGATCCCGACTGGCTCCACCACCTGGGCAACGAACACGACGACACATTGGGTCTGTAGCTCAGGTGGTTAGAGCGCACCCCTGATAAGGGTGAGGCCGGTGGTTCGAGTCCTCCCAGACCCACCACTCGCCACTTGGCGAAATGCTCGTCTGCCTCTGGATGAATCTGCGCACACATAAAGATTTGAAGCGACCTGGCGCTGAAGCCGGTGTCGCGTTCTTTGACAACGAAGACGTAGCGAGCGTTTGGATGAGGATCCAGGCGTTTCGTAAGGCTAAGGCGGAATGCCGGAAGGCATTCCAACATTTGAAGTGATAGTCGTTTGTATTCGCAACGACATGGTCCCGAGGCGACTTGGGGTTATATGGTCAAGCGAATAAGCGCACACGGTGGATGCCTTGGCGGTCAGAGGCGATGAAGGACGTGGCAGCCTGCGAAAAGTGTCGGGGAGCTGGCAACAAGCTTTGATCCGGCAATGTCCGAATGGGGAAACCCACTCCGCAAGGAGTACTGCATGGTGAATACATAGCCATGCAGGGCGAACCCGGGGAACTGAAATATCTAAGTACCCGGAGGAAAAGAAATCAACCGAGATTCCCTAAGTAGCGACGAGCGAACGGGGAGAAGCCCAAAAGTCGATTTGGTTCTAGCAAAACAGTCTGGAAAGACTGGCCATAGATGGTGACAGCCCAGTATGCGAAAGGGCCTTATCGATGAAATTGAGTAGGGCGGGGCACGTGAAACCCTGTCTGAACATGGGGGGACCATCCTCCAAGGCTAAATACTCCTGACCGACCGATAGTGAACCAGTACCGTGAGGGAAAGGCGAAAAGAACCCTGGTGAAGGGAGTGAAATAGAACCTGAAACCGTGTGCGTACAAGCAGTCGGAGCCAACTTGTTTGGTGACGGCGTACCTTTTGTATAATGGGTCAGCGACTTACTGTTTGTGGCGAGCTTAACCGTATAGGGGAGGCGAAGGGAAACCGAGTCTGATAAGGGCGCATAGTCGCAGGCAGTAGACCCGAAACCGGGTGATCTAGTCATGCCCAGGGTGAAGGTTGAGTAACATCAACTGGAGGCCCGAACCCACTCCCGTTGCAAAGGTAGGGGATGAGGTGTGATTAGGAGTGAAAAGCTAATCGAACCCGGAGATAGCTGGTTCTCCTCGAAAGCTATTTAGGTAGCGCCTCGAGCGAATACTGTTGGGGGTAGAGCACTGTTATGGCTAGGGGGTCATTGCGACTTACCAAACCATGGCAAACTCCGAATACCAACACGTACTACTCGGGAGACACACGGCGGGTGCTAACGTTCGTCGTGAAAAGGGAAACAACCCAGACCCACAGCTAAGGTCCCAAATTTACTGCTAAGTGGAAAACCATGTGGAAAGGCACAGACAGCCAGGAGGTTGGCTTAGAAGCAGCCACCCTTTAAAGAAAGCGTAATAGCTCACTGGTCGAGTCGGTCTGCGGGGAAGATTTAACGGGGCTAAGCAGTAAACCGAAGCTTGGGGTGCATAACTTTGTTATGCGCGGTAGAGGAGCGTTCCGTAAGCCGTTGAAGGTGGATTGAGAAGTCCGCTGGAGGTATCGGAAGTGCGAATGCTGACATGAGTAACGATAATGCGGGTGAAAAGCCCGCACGCCGAAAGCCCAAGGTTTCCTTGCGCAACGTTAATCGACGCAGGGTGAGTCGGCCCCTAAGGCGAGGCAGAAATGCGTAGTCGATGGGAAGCTGGTTAATATTCCAGCACCTCGCATGAGTGCGATGGAGGGACGGAGAAGGTTAGGTATACCGGGCGTTGGTTGTCCCGGGGAAAGCAGGTAGGCGGATCCCTTAGGCAAATCCGGGGGGTCATTAACGCCGAGCAGCGAGACGAGCCCTTTAGGGCGAAGTTACCGATACCACGCTTCCAGGAAAATCTCCTAAGCTTCAGCTCATGCAGACCGTACCGTAAACCGACACAGGTGGGCAGGATGAGAATTCTAAGGCGCTTGAGAGAACTCGGGTGAAGGAACTAGGCAACATGGCACCGTAACTTCGGGAGAAGGTGCACCCCTTTTGGTGGCTCGTGCGAGCTATAGCTGAGAGGGGTCGCAGTGACCAGGCCGCTGCGACTGTTTATCAAAAACACAGCACTCTGCAAACACGAAAGTGGACGTATAGGGTGTGACGCCTGCCCGGTGCTGGAAGGTTAATTGATGGGGTCAGCCGCAAGGCGAAGCTCTTGATCGAAGCCCCAGTAAACGGCGGCCGTAACTATAACGGTCCTAAGGTAGCGAAATTCCTTGTCGGGTAAGTTCCGACCTGCACGAATGGCGTAACGACAGCGGCGCTGTCTCCACCCGAGACTCAGTGAAATTGAAATCGCTGTGAAGATGCAGCGTTCCCGCGGCAAGACGGAAAGACCCCGTGAACCTTTACTATAGCTTTACACTGAACGTTGAGTTCGTCTGTGTAGGATAGGTGGGAGCCTATGAAACCCTGGCGCTAGCTGGGGTGGAGGCAACCTTGAAATACCACCCTGTCGTGCTTGACGTTCTAACCTGGGCCCGTAATCCGGGTCGGGGACCGTGTATGGTGGGTAGTTTGACTGGGGCGGTCTCCTCCCAAAGAGTAACGGAGGAGCACGAAGGTACGCTCAGCGCGGTCGGACATCGCGCACTGTGTGCAAAGGCATAAGCGTGCTTGACTGCAAGATCGACGGATCAAGCAGGTACGAAAGTAGGTCTTAGTGATCCGGTGGTTCTGTATGGAAGGGCCATCGCTCAACGGATAAAAGGTACTCCGGGGATAACAGGCTGATACCGCCCAAGAGTTCATATCGACGGCGGTGTTTGGCACCTCGATGTCGGCTCATCACATCCTGGGGCTGTAGTCGGTCCCAAGGGTATGGCTGTTCGCCATTTAAAGTGGTACGCGAGCTGGGTTCAGAACGTCGTGAGACAGTTCGGTCCCTATCTGTCGTGGGCGTTGGAGATTTGAGAGGGGCTGCTCCTAGTACGAGAGGACCGGAGTGGACGAACCTCTGGTGTTCCGGTTGTCACGCCAGTGGCATTGCCGGGTAGCTATGTTCGGAAGCGATAACCGCTGAAAGCATCTAAGCGGGAAGCGCGCCTCAAGATGAGATCTCCCGGGACTTTAGTCCCCTGAAGGAACCATCAAGACTAGGTGGTTGATAGGCTGGGTGTGTAAGCACAGCAATGTGTTGAGCTAACCAGTACTAATGATCCGTGTGGCTTGACCATATAACCTCAAGTGGCCTTGGCATCGACGACGCGTCGATACCGACCTTAGTTTCGCTACGTCTTCAACTTATTCGCCGACGGCGGACCGGTATCCGGTTTGTCCGAGGCACCCAACGAGAGCGTGCGCGCAACTCAATGCATCGAGACTTGCGACCCTCCACCCTCTCCCTGGTGACAATAGCTGTGTGGAACCACCCGATCCCATCCCGAACTCGGAAGTGAAACGCACATGCGCCGATGGTAGTGTGCATCTAGCATGCGAGAGTAGGTCATCGCCAGGGTCTTACCCCAAAACCCCGCAGCCAAAAGCTGCGGGGTTTTTCTTTGGCCTCGGATTTTTTCGGATGCAATGGCCCTGGTTGGCATCCGCGATGGTCTGGCGACCAAGCTTGGGAATCCAGGCCACCACAGCACCAGGGTCGAAGCAGCACCGCCCAGCTGGTGCGGGTTTCGCCAGCGGCGATGGCAGGGGCTTTTTCGATGATCATGCTTTCCCGGAACCGCCGGCACCGGCTTCGCCGCTGAAGGCCCACCCACCTGCCGATGTGTCCGACAGCGACGACGCGCAGGGCTCCGGTGCCAGCGCACCGGCGGGAACCGACAGGCGGGCCAGCCAGGGCAGGCTGTAGCGGACCCGGCCCGGGCGCGCCGGGGATCCGCATCTTCCGCGTTCAGAAGATGGTGATGGACTCGCCACCGACGATCACAACATCGGCAGGCCGGCGCGCGAACAGACCCACGCTCACCACGCCGGGGATCTGGTTGAGTGCGGTTTCCATGGCGACCGGATCGGTGATCGCCAGGCCATGGATGTCCAGCACCCAATTGCCGTTGTCGGTGATGACGCCTTCGCGCCAGACCGGCTGGCCGCCGGTCTGGGCCACGATTTCGCGCGCGACGAGGCTGCGCGCCATCGGGATGACTTCCACTGGCAGCGGAAATCGGCCCAGTACGTCGACCTGCTTGCTCGGGTCGACGATGCAGACGAACTTCGCGCTCGCCTGGGCAATGATCTTCTCCCGGGTCAGGGCCGCACCGCCGCCCTTGACCAATCGCTTCTGGCGATCGCACTCGTCGGCGCCATCGACATACAGCGGCAATGGCCCGGAATTGTTGAGCTCAATCACTTCGATGCCGTGGCTGCGCAGGCGCTGCGTGCTCTGCTCCGAACTCGACACCGCGCCGGCGATGCGGTGCTTCAGCGCCGCCAGCGCGTCGATGAAGAAGGCCACCGTCGATCCGGTGCCGACACCGACGATCATGCCGTCCTCGACGAATTCGATGGCCTTCTCTCCGGCCAGGCGCTTGGCTTGCGACATGTGTGTTCCGTCATTCCAGGGAAAGCAGCAGTTTCCATTGTGCCGGGGTGGCCGGCAGCACCGAGAGCCGGGTGCCCTTGCGGATCAAGGCGAAGTCCTCGCCCAGCGCATCGGCGTGCGCGCGGATTTCATCCAACGTCACCGCGCGCTTGAGCTTGCGCACGAAACCGACATCGACGAGCCACCAGCGCGGGTCTTCGCGCGACGCCCTTTCGTCGAAATACTTCGACTTGCGTTCGAACTGGGTCGGATCCGGATAGGCGGTCGCGACGACTTCGGCAATGCCGTAGATGCCCGGGATCTCGGTGCTCGAATGGTAGAAGAGCACCCCATCGCCGAGCTGCATCTCGCGCATGAAATTGCGCGCCTGGTAATTGCGAACCCCGGTCCAGGGCTCGCTGCCGACGCGCGCGAGGTCGTCGATGGAAAAGTCCTGTGGTTCGGACTTCATCAGCCAATAACGCTTGCGGGGGCTCATGCGGGTGCTTCGGTCCTGATCAGGCTGTCGCGCTCGGTGCAGACGGCGTCGAGGGCAACATCCCAGGGTTCGATCGGCAGGCGTTCGACCTGTTGCGATGCAAAGGCGGCGCCCACCAGCCATGGCGGCGTGGTGTGCGCGGCGAAGGTGCGATCGTACCAGCCGCCTCCCATTCCCAGGCGCTGGCAGCCGGCATCGAAGCCAACCAGAGGCACCACGACCAGGGACAGCTGGGCGCCTTCCAGCAATGCCGATGGCGCGACCTTCGGCTCCGGGATGCCGTGGCGGTTGCCGGCCAAGGGCTCGCCCGGGCGCCAGGGCGCGAAACGCAACAGCGCGTCCTCGCACAGCACCGGCAGGCAATACGTCAACCCGGGCGGCAGCGCCAGCTGCCAGGCATGGAGCGCGATCTCACCATCCATCGCCCAGTAACCGGCCACGGCGCCGGCGGTCGGCGCGAACGGCAACGCCAGCAGGCGCGCGGCGAGCGATTGCGCGGCGGCGATGCGCACGCTAGCCGGGATGGACCGGCGGCGCCGTCGCAGTTCGCGCCGCCACTGCGCGCGTTCATTGCCCATGGAGGTCCTGCTTGGGATACGGTGGTCCGGAAACGAAAAAGCCCGTTGCATGAACGGGCTTTGCGGATCGCATCGCGAGGCGATGCGCTCTGGATTCAAGCATCCTCCGCCATGACGATGCGTGCCAAACGACCTTGAACCCGGGGTTCAAGTGGGAATGCGTGGCTGCCATCGGGCTTCCCGCTGCGAGGCGGACTTGCACTCCCGGCACCCGCTGCATCCCCGTGGTCGTCATTAAGGGACAAGGCGTATGTTTGTGCGCGCCGTCGGACACGGCAGAGGACGTGCAGGAGTATAGCGCCGGCGCATCGCGCATCGCATCCGTTCGTCGGCCAGTGACAATGCAACGTTCATGCGCGGTCGGAATTGCGGTTGCACCCACGCCGGCGCCGCGGAAACCACTCCACGCCGATGCATTGCACTCAGCCGGCCGACGCTGCCCCGGCCTGCTGCAGTGCACCGTCGAGCTTGCGTTGGATGTCATCCAGCGTGCGGCGCAGCTCGCGCTCGTGGCCATTGCCGGCATTGCGCAGCTGTTGCAGTTCGTGTGCGAGGTTCAATGCGGCCAGGACGGCGATGCGGTCGATCGCGGCCATGCGATTGGCTCCGCGTACTTCACGCATCTTGCCGTCCAGCAGTTTCGCCGCCGCCACCAGGCTGTCGCGCTCATCGGGCTCGACCCCGATCGTGTATTCGCGGTCGAGCACGCGGATGTTGACCGGTTCGCTGCTCACGTGTGCTGCTCCAGCGACTTCAGCCGGGCGATCATTGCTTCCACTCGCGAGCGGGCCTGTTCGTTCTTGGCCAGCAATTGCGCGCGTTCGCTCGCCAGGTGCTCGTGCTGCTGCCGCAGCGCGCGGTTCTCGCTGGCAAGCTGCTGCACCCGTTCGCCCAGCGTTTCGACGCGGTCGACGATCGCGCGCAACTGGCCAAGGACGTCATCGGGCTCCATGCCGGGCACCATAGGCAGCGCCCGCCGGTGGGTCAAGCATGCGACGGATCAAGGCAGGCTGCCGCGGCGTGGCCATGGGAATCCAGGTCGTTCGGGCGCCTGGATGACGGGCGGCGGTCCATCGATGCATCAGGGAACGGTCGCCGGCGCCGCCGAAGGCGCCCAGTTGCGGATGAAGGCCAGGCAGCGGTGCGCGTCGAGCCCGGGCGAGAGCCAGAATCCCTGGATCTCGTCGCACTGGTGCCCACGAAGGAAGTCCAGCTGGGCACGGGTCTCGACGCCTTCGGCCACCACATTCAGGCCCAGCGAGCGTGCCATCGCGATGATCGTGGTGGTGATCGCCGCATCGTCGGATCCCAGCGTCAGGTCATCGACGAATTCCTTGTCGATCTTCAAGGTGTTGATCGGCAGCCGCTTGAGGTAGGACAGCGACGAATAGCCGGTACCGAAGTCGTCGATCGCCAGTGAGACGCCCATGTTGCGGAATGCCTGCAGCTTGTCAGCGGTCTGCTTGGCGTTGGCCATGACCACGCTTTCGGTCAGTTCCAGTTCCAGCACCTTGGGCGACAGGCCGGTGTCGGCGAGCACGCGCTCGACCACCCCCGGGAAATCCCCCCGCAGCAGTTGCAGTACCGAGACGTTGACCGACATGCCAAGGCCATGGAGGCCATGGTCCTGCCAGCGCCGGAGCGTCAGGCAGGCTTCGCGCAGCACCCATTCGCCGATTTCCAGGATCAGGCCGCTTTCCTCGGCCAGCGGGATGAATTGCGTCGGCGGGATGTCGCCGTGCTCCTCGCTGCGCCATCGCAGCAGCGCCTCCACGCCGATGATCCGGTCCTGCCGCAGACCAAGCCGCGGCTGGTAGACCAGGTGCAGTTCGCCGCGGTCGAGCACCTTGCGCAGGGCGTTGGACAAGGTCGCGCGCCGGCGGATGGTCACGTCCATCGACTCGTCGTAGCGCAGGTAGGTACGCCTGCCGGCGGCCTTGGCCTGGTACATGGCGGTATCGGCCTGCTTGAGCAGTTCGGTCGGCACCTGCGCGTGGTCCGGATACAGGCTGATGCCGATCGAGGTCGATATCGACACCTCCTGGCGATCGTCCAGCAGCAGTGGCGCCTCGAAGGCCGTGATGATCTCGCGCGCGATCTTGTCGGCCTGTTCGGGCGCATCCAGGTGCTCGAGCACGACCGTGAACTCGTCGCCGCCAAGCCGGGCGACGGTATGCTGCGCGCCAACCGTGTCCTGCAGCCGCACTGCGGCGGCGCGCAGGATGCGGTCGCCCGCGGCATGCCCGAGCGAGTCGTTGATGTCCTTGAACCGGTCCAGGTCCAGGAACAGCACCGCGATGCGCGCATGCTGGCGGCGCGCGCGCACGATCGCGCGCGACAGGCGCTCGGACAGCAGCGTGCGGTTGGGCAGGTTGGTCAGGGTGTCGAAGTTGGCCAGGTAGCGCAGCTCCTGCTCGGCCCGCTTCTGGTCGGTGATGTCGCTAAGGACGATCACGTACAACGCATGCTGGCCATTGCCGTCGAGGACCGCGCTGCATTCGTATGCGCACAGGAATTCCTCGCCGTCCTTGCGCTGTTGCCACATCTCGCCCGACCAGCGCCCGCGCGAATGCAACTGGGCGCGGATGTCGCGATAGAACGCTGGGTCGTGCTGCGAACTGTCGAGCACGCTGGCATTGCGACCGATGACTTCGACGTCGCCATAACCAGTCATCCGCGTGAACGCGGGGTTGACCGAAACGAAGTCGAAATTGCGATCCAGGATCGACACGGCCTCGTTCATGCTGCGCAACACCTCGGCGGCGATGCGGCGCTCGCGCTCCGCATGGCGGCTGTGGGTGATGTTGCGCGCGGTGCCGGCCATGCGCAGCGCGCGGCCGTGCGTGTCGCGATCGACCACGCGGCCACGGGCGCGGACCCAGATCCACTGGCCGTCCTCGTCCTGCACCCGGTGTTCGGACAGGAACAGCGGGCTGTCGCCGCGCAGGTGCTGACGCATCTGTTCGCGCACCTTGGGCAGATCGTCGCGATGGATCTGGTGGTCGGCTTCCACCCGGGTCTCGACCTGGATGTCGGCGGCACTGCGGGCATCGTCGTTGACGCGCATGCGCTGGAGCTCGTCGCGGCCGAAGTCGTAGTCCCAGAACTGGTCTCCCGAAGCCCACAACGCAAGTTTCAACCGCTCCTCGCGGTCGCGGATCCGCTCGAAATAATCGCGTTCGCGCCGCCGCCGGCGCCGCCACGCGAAGGCCCCCAGGAGCAGGGCCAGGAGCACCATGGCGCCATAACCGGCCAATGCCATCGGGCTGCGCCATCGTGGTGGCGTAACGTCGATCGGGATGCGCAGCTCGCCCGGCCCCCAGATCCCGTCGTAATTGGTGCTGTTGGCGCGCAACACGTAGTGCCCGGCCGGCAGCAGGGTATAGGTGATGTCGCTGCGGTGGCCGTTGTCGATCCAGTCGCTGTCGATGCCGTCGATGCGGTAGCGATAGCGGATACGGTCGTTGCCCAGGTAAGCCAGCGCTCCGATCCGCAGGCGCAGCAGCCCCGCCGATTGCGGCAACGCCAGCCGGCTCGGTGCCGGTCCCGTGTCGCCGGCGCCGGCGCCGATCCGGACCGAGAGCAGGCGCAGGGGTGGCTGCAGCCGGCTGTCCAGGATGCGCGCGGGATCGAACACGTTGACGCCGCTGACGCCACCGAAGGCCAGCCGGCCGTCATCCAGCGTGGCAACCGTGCCGCCGTTGAATTCGAGGTCCTGCAGGCCATCGGCCAGGCCGAAGGCATGCAGCGACCCACGGTCCGGCACGAAGCGCAGCAGCCCGCGATCGGTGCCCATCCACAGGCGGCCGTCGCGGTCGCCGACCAGGCTGTAGACGACCGGCAGGGGCTGGCCGCTCAGCGGGCCCAGCAGGGGCTGGCTGAAATGCAGCTGGCCGTCGGCGCCGGCCTCGACACGGTTGAGGCCGCCGTGGCTACCGACCCAGATCGCGCCGTCGGGCCCCTGCCACAACGCGCGGACGAGATCTCCGGCGAGGCCTTCGGCATCGGCCTGCTGCCGGAAGTGCCGCAGGCGACCGTTGCTTGGATCCAGGAGGTCCAGGCCATGGCCGGTGCCGATCCAGACCAGGCCACTGCGATCGACCATGACAGCATGTACGGTCGGGTGGGAAAGGCCTGCGGGCATGCCGTCCAGGTAAGGGTATCGTCGCAGGCTCGCCTCTATGGGCGCGCCCGAAGGCGTGGCGTTGGACGCAGGCGTGTAGTGCAGGAGGCCCGCGCCATTGGTCCCCAGCCACAGGCTTCCATCCCGATCCAGCGCGAGGCTGCGCAACGACGGGTGGCCGACCTGCGGGAGCGTCACTGCCTGCAACGCGGGCGTGGCGGGGTCGAGCAGGAACAGGCCGGCGGTGGTCGCCAGCCACAGCCGCCCGCCGCCGGCGGGCGCGAAGGCCATGCCCCGCAGGGTCCCGGAAAACCGGATTCCGGCGGCCGCTGCCTGCAACATCGGACTGAGGTCGGTGAAGTCGTCGCCGCGGTCGTAGCGCAGCAACCGTCCGTCATCGGTGGCCATCCACAGTCGCCGATCCTGTGCCTGGGCGATGGCGCGCACGCTGTTGCCCACGGCAACCAGCGGCCCATGGCTGGAATCCACCGCCACCAGGTAGGGGAACCTCGCCTCATGACTGTCGGCGACGGCGGCACCATGCAGTTGACCGCCGACCCACAACAGGCCGGCGCGGTCGACCATCAGGGCATTGACCGAATCGTCCGGCAGGGTCGCCGGCAGCGCCGGCTGCTCACGCACCGACTGGGTCCGTCCATTGCCTGGGTCGAATCGGCGCAGGCCGGCGCCGGCAACCGAAAACCACAGGTAGCCATCGGGCGCCTCGGTGATCGCGCGCACGTCGTGGGCGGGGTTTCCTTCGCTGCCGTCGCCGGGCCGGGGCCAGGCCCGCACCAGCGACCGGCGGTCGGTCACCAGGTACAGGCCGTCTTCACCGCCGGCCCAGAGCCTGCCCGTGCGGTCGAACCACAGGCTGCGCAACGACGATTGGTCGCCGATGCGCCGTGGTGGGCGGCCGTTGCCATCGATCCTGTAAAGCCCGGCCGCCGTCGCATACCAGAGGCTGCCTTGTGGGCCGCGCAGCAAGGCCTGCGGCTGGCCGGCGAGGCGGCCCGCGTCCAGGGCCAGGATCCGGGTGCGCGTGCCGCTGGCGGGATCCAGGCGATCCAGTCCACGCGCCGTCCCCACCCACACCGCCGCGGGCTCCGCCAGCAACGCGAACACCTGGCGGCTGCCATCATCGCCGTCGCCAGCCTGCGGCGCGAAGCGATGGATGCGTCCACTGGCCAGGTCCAGCCGTGCGACGTAACGCGAATAGGTGCCGATCCACAGGCCATCGGCCTGGTCCAGCGCAAGTGCGGTGATGAAACTGTCGGGAAGGCTGCCCGGATCGCGCGGATCCTGCCGGTACAGGGTGTACTGCTGGCCGTCGAACCGATGCAGCCCGCCTTGGGTGCCGACCCAGACGAAGCCCTGGCGATCCTGCGCCAGCGCGGTGACGGTATTCTGCGCCAACCCATGGTCGCCACCGACGCGCTCGAAGTAATAGTCGCGCGTGGCCGCACCGGCCAGGCCGCAGCACAGCAGCAACGCGACCAGGCCCAGGAACGGCCCTGGGCGACGGCAGCCTGCGGAAGGCGGGGCGGGCATGGCGCGGCGCAAGGGCATATCCGTGACAACGGTTCCCCAGTGTAGGCCAAGGCCGTGCGTCGACGACGGCCCACGCGCAACCCCGGGCTACACTTGCGGCCTTCTCCATCGGGTCCTTCGCGTGACCGAAACCCTTCCCCCACTGGCGGACGTCGACGCCGCGGCGCGCGAGCGCGGCCTGGGCATGACCGGCGCTGAATTGCATGGCGCACTGTGTGGCTGGCTTGCGGCTGGAGGCGAGGCTGGGCCTGGCTGGTTGCGGCAGGTTGCCGCCGACGACGGCCTGCCGCTGGTGGAATCCGGTTCGACTCTGGACCGGCTGGCGCAGGCGTCAGCCAGCGAACTGGATGACCGCAGCTTCGGCTTCGAGTTGCTGCTTCCGGGAAGCGAGGCGACCTTGCGCGAACGCAGCGGAGCCGTGTTCGAGTGGTGCCGTGGATTCCTCGGCGGATTCGGCCTCGGGTCTGGCAGCGCGCCGCCGCTGTCGGAGGAAAGCACCGAAGCGCTGGCCGACCTCGCGCGCCTGGCGGCCGCCTCGCCACAGGACGATGGCGATGACGAGGACGAGCAGGCGCTGGTGGAGATCGAGGAATTCGTACGCGTCGCCGCCCTGCTGCTGCATGGCGACTGCGTCCTCGCCGCCAGGCATCGCCAGCAGTTCAACTGACGCAAGGTCGCTTCGATCGCGCTTTCGATGGACAATCGATCGTCCCCGGGCACACGGATCGCGCAAGCGATGTTGAAGCCACTCGCCATTCCCAGCGCCACCTACGCCCGCCGGCGCAAGCAACTCATGCGGATGGCCGGCGACGACGCGATCCTCGTGTTGCCGTCGGCACCGGAGCGGATCCGCAGCCGCGATACCTACTACCCGTATCGCCAGGACTCGGACCTGCTCTACCTGGCTGGTTTCCAGGAGCCCGAGGCGGTGCTGGTGCTGGTGCCCGGCCGCCAGCACGGCGAGTCGATCCTGTTCTGCCGCGAGCGCGATCCCGAGCGTGAAGGCTGGGATGGCCCGCGCTGCGGGCCCGAAGGCGCGGTCGACCGCCATGGCATGGACGATGCCTATCCCATTGCCGATCTCGACGAGATCCTGCCCGGCCTGCTCGAAGGCCGCAGCCGCGTCTACTACCACTTCGGCCGTGATGCGGAGTTCGACCTCAAGCTCATCGGTTGGGTCAATCGCGTGCGCGCCATGATGCGCATGGGCGCGCAGCCGCCACACGAGTTCCTCGAGCTTGGCCACCTGCTCGACGAGCAGCGCCTGTTCAAGTCGTCGGACGAGCTGAAACTGATGCAGCGGGCCGCGAACATCAGCGTGCTCGCGCACCAGGTCGCCATGCGCGCCAGCCACGGCGGCATGCATGAGTTCGAACTGCAGGCCGAGATCGAACGCGTGTTCCGCGCACACGATGCGGTGCCGGCCTATTCGAGCATCGTCGGCGCCGGCGGCAATGCCTGCGTGTTGCACTACATCGCCAACGACGGGCCGATGATCGACGGCGAGCTGGTGCTGGTCGACGCGGGGGCCGAGTACCGCGGCTATGCGTCGGACATCACGCGCACCTTCCCGGTCAATGGCCGCTTCACCAGGGAGCAGCGCGCGCTGCACGACCTGGTCGGGCAGGCGCATGCGGCCGCGCTGGCGCAGGCCCGCCCCGGCGTCGCCTACGAAGCCGGGCACCAGGCGGCGGTGCAGGTGCTCACCGAGGGCCTGCTGTCGCTCGGGCTGCTGAAGGGCACGCTGCGGGACAACGTCGCCCAGGGCCATTACAAGCGTTATTACCGCCACAAGACCGGTCACTGGCTCGGGTTGGACGTGCATGACGTCGGCGACTACCGCATCGACGGCCAATCGCGCCTGCTCGAACCGGGCATGGTGTTCACCATCGAGCCTGGCCTGTACATCCCGCCGGACGACACCAGCGTCCACCGGAAGTGGCGAGGCATCGGCATCCGCACCGAAGACGACGTCGTGATCACCCGCGACGGCCATCGGGTGCTGACCGACGCATTGGCGCGAAGCGCGGACCAGATCCAGCACTGGATGGCGACCTGCTGAGCAGGCGGCCATCGATCGGCTGATACGCGGGTGGTTGGCGACGCCCGCCCGTGGCGTCAGGCGTTGGCGAATCCTTCGCGGGTGAGGTTCATTGGTGCCGCCTCGGTGCAGACGACATCGTCCTCGATGCGGATCCCGCCGAAGGGATGGAACGCATCCACGCGCTTCCAGTCGATGCTGCCGGCTTGCGGCCCCGCACGCAGCGGTTCCAGCAGCATGTCGATGAAATAGAGCCCGGGTTCGATGGTCACCACCATGCCCGACGCAAGCGTGCGGGTCAGCCGCAGGTACGGATGGCCATCGGGTCGGGCGATCGCGCCGCCATCCTCCGATGCCGCGAAGCCGGCCACCTCGTGCACCTGCAAGCCGATGCCATGGCCGACGCCATGCGGGAAGAATGCCGACGACACGCCGGTTGCGACCGCGGCTTCCGGCGATACGCGGACCAGGCCGAAATCGCGCAGGATCGTCGCCAGTGACAGGTGCGCGTCCAGGTGCAGCTGCCGGTAATCGAAACCCGCCCGGACCTGGTCGCACATGGCCTGCTGCGCCCGGTCGACGGCGTCGACGAGGGCCTGGAACTCATCGCCGCGATCGGCCGAATAAGTCCGCGTGATGTCGCACGCATAGCCGGCATGGCTGGCGCCTGCATCGATGAGGAAGCTGCGCGCCTGCGGCGGCGGCGTCCGCCCAAGATCCATGTAATGCAGCACCGCGCCATGCCGGTTGATGGCGATGATGTTGTTGTAGGGCAACTCGCATGCATCCTGGCGCGCCGCGGCGCAGTACGCGATGTGGATGTCGAACTCGCTCGCCCCCGCGCGGAAGGCGGCCTCCGCGGCGCGATGGGCGCGGGTCCCCACGCGCGTGGCGCGCCGCATCATTTCGATCTCGTACGGCGTCTTGAACGCACGGTGGTATTCCAGGTAGGCAACCACCGCCGGCGGATTGTTGGGCGCGTATCCGGCGGGCGCACCCTGGGGCTCGCCGAGGATGGCGCACCGCGCCACGTCGCGTGGCAGGTGCTGCAATGCTTCTTCCGGCGTGTGCACGATGACGATGTCGAAATGCGGGACCCACTCGCCGGACGGTGCTTCGGGCACCACGTGCCAGTAGTCGCGCGGCTGCATGTAGACCAGCTTGGGCTTTGCGCCTGGCGTGTACGCCAGCCAGCTGCCCGGATGGCGAAGCAACGGCAGCCAGGCCTTGAACTGCGGATTCACCGCGTAGGGATAGTCGCGGTCGTCGAACCACTGGTAGTGCACCGTGCCACTTGGAATCACCAGGTGGTCGAAACCACCACGGGCGAGTGCGGCGCCGGCGCGTCGTTGCAACTCCGCCAGATGGCTGGCATATAGGATGGCGGGGTCGGCATTCATCTGGACGGTCAACGTGGGAAGGATTCCGCATTCTGCCGCAAGCCCCGGCAAGGCGCCGGATGACCGACATGCGCCGCTGCCCACGCCGCGATCCATCCCGGCGTGGGCCTGGGCCCTGCTCGGGCTGGTGTTGGGCCTGCTGGCATCCGCCACCGGGGTGCTGCTCGAGCGCAACCACCTGCGGGCGCTCGACGACGAGCGACTGTCGCAACTCGGCCACGACAGCGTTGCGCTGCTGCAACGCCAGTTCGAGGACAGCGCGCTGCTCCTGCGTGCGGTGCAATCGGCGTACTCGGTGTCCGACAGCATCAGCGAACCGCATTTCGAGAGCATGTTGCGCGACCTGCGGCCGCCGACGATGCTGCCGAGCCTGGTGGCATTGGCGTTCGCCAGGCGACAGCCCGGCGCGCCGGGCCACTACCGCTATGAACGGGTGGCGCCGGTCGCGGGCAATGCCAGCCTGTTGGGCTTCGATGCGGCCGCGCAGCCGGCCAACATGCGCGCGCTCGAGCGCGCGCGCGATCGCGACGAACCGGTGATGTCGGCCCCGTTCACCCTGCGCCAGCCGGCGGCCCGGGCCGATGATGCCCGCGGCATCACCCTGCGCCTACCGGTGTACACGGCCGGGCCCGCGCCGGAGACCCTGGGTGAACGTCGCCGGCGCGAAACCGGTGCGCTGGCATTGAGCATGCGGGTGCGGCCGCTGCTGCTGGCCGCATTGCCCGCTGAAGCCCTGCAACGCTTCCGCATACACGCCTTGGATGTTACCGGTCCGGTGCCGCTGACCTTGTACGAATCCGGCGGCGATCCCGGCGATCAAGCCCGCGACTTCGGCGGCGAGGTCGCTTTCGGTGGTCGCCGCTGGCACCTGCGGCTGAGCCCGCTGCAGGACCCGTCGAATGCCGCGGTGTTGTGGGCAGTCGCCACCGGCGGCCTGCTTGCGAGCCTGCTGTTGGCGGCGCTGGCCTGGTCGATCGCCGATACCCGTCGCCGTGCGCTGCGCGTGGGCCACCAGATGAGCGCGCGCTACCGCGAGAGCGAGGAGCAGTTCCGGACCCTCAACGACGTCCTGCCGGCATTGGTGTTGATGGCGCGCGCCGAGGACGGTCGGGTGATGTACGCCAACCAGGTGGCACAGGCGCGGCTGGGCGAGCGCATCGGCGATGGCGCGGCGATGGCGGACCTGTTCGACGACGAGTCGCTGCGCCAGCGACTGCGGGAATTCGACGGCCAGGTGTCGTGGAGCAACGTCGACGCATTGCTGACGACGCTCAATGGCGACAAGTTCTGGGCATCGACCTCGCTCGCGCGCGTGCGGGTACGTGGCGTGGACACGCTGTTGATGGTGGCCAACGACGTTTCCGAGCAGCGGCAGCTCACCGAACTGCTCAACTACCAGGCCACCCATGACACCCTCACCGAGTTGTACAACCGGCGCGAATTCGAGCGCTACGTGCAGCGCGCGCTGTTCGGCATCGGTCGTGGCGCGACGCCGTGCGCGCTGCTGTACATCGACCTTGACCAGTTCAAGCTGATCAACGACACCTCCGGGCACCTGGCCGGCGACCAGTTGCTCGCCCAGTTGGCACTCGTCATGGCCGAACAGCTGCGCGCCGGGGACATACTCGCGCGCCTGGGCGGCGACGAATTCGGCGTGCTCGCACACGACGCCCAGCAGGAAGGCGCGCAGGCGCTGGCCGAACGATTGCGCAAGCGTGTTGACGAGTACATCTATGTCTGGGAACAGCGCTCCTACACGATCAGCGCCAGCATCGGCGTCGTCCTGCTAGACCAGGCGGGGCTGACCCTGTCGGACGTGCTCGCGCACGCCGATGCGGCCTGCTACATCGCCAAGGACCGTGGCCGCAACCGGGTGCATTTCTTCGCCGCCCAGGACGACGAGACGTTGCGGCGGCGCGGTGAAATGGAATGGGCCAATCGCCTGCGCTGGGTGATCGAGGAAAACCGGTTGCTGCTGGATTACCAGGAAGTGCAGCCGCTGCAGGACAAGCACCATGGGCAGGGGCCCGACGGCCCGCACGTGGAACTGCTGATCCGGCTGCGCGACGAGGACGGCCGGGTGATCCTGCCGGGCGCCTTCCTGCCGGCGGCCGAGCGCTACGGGCTGATGCCGCTGCTCGATCGTTGGGTGGTCGGCCAGGCGATCTCGCATTTCGACCAGCTGCACGCGAGCGGGCGTGCACCGGGTCGATGTTCGCTCAATCTCGCGGCCTCGACGCTGGACGACGACGGGTTGGCCGAATACGTCCTGGACCTGATCGAAAGCCACGGCGTCGCGCCATCGCGACTGTGCTTCGAGATCACCGAGACCGAAGCGGTGCGCAACCTCGCGCGCGCGGTGCGCTTCATCGAGCGCCTGCGCTCGGTGGGCTGCCAGGTCGCACTGGACGATTTCGGCGCGGGGATGTCTTCTTTCGGCTACCTGAAGAACCTGCCGGTGGACGTGATCAAGATCGACGGCAGTTTCGTGCGCGACCTGGACACGGATCCCATGAGCCGCTCGATCATCAACGCGATCACTGAAATCGGCCACCTGCGCGGGCTGGACGTGGTGGCCGAATGGGTGGCCAGCGAAGCCTGCGCGCAGACCCTGCGCGAGATCGGGGTCGATTACGGGCAGGGGTTCGCGCTGCACAAGCCCGAACGGGTGCTGTTCCAGCGCGAACGCGAGACCTAGCGGGGCCTGACCAAGGCCTGGCCAAGCCGCTCAAGTCGCCGGTTGGGGAACGGCCTGGCCAGGCTTATTCGTACTGGCCGCCGGGTGCGTCGATCCAGCGGCGCAACTGCTCGGCCTGGTCGTTGGGAATGGCGATGAAGCGGAATCCCGTCCAGGCCTGGCCCGGGGCGCTGGCGCGGTCCAGCCACAGCAGGTGCGCGCCCACCTCCATGGCGATGTCGTGCAGGCGTGGGTCATGCAGCCGGAAGCGGAACTGATACAGCGCATCCTCGACCAGCGGCGCGCTGGCCATCACCAGCATCCCGGTCTCCGAAAGGTTGCCGATGCGACCGATCACGCTGTCGGTCATCGCGTCGGTGACCAGGATCGTATCGGCGACCTTGCGGCGCTTGGCCCGACGGAATTCCTCGATCACGGCTTGGCCTCCGTCGCGTCGCCATCATGGGCGTGCCCGCCATGGTCTTGCGCGTCGCCATCGTCGTGGCCGCGGTCGGCCTGCGGATCGCCGTCCCCGGCGTCGCGCTTGTTGCGCCCGGCAAAGCTGCGCAGCGCATTCAGGGTCGCCTGCCATGCGCGATCGATCAGGCGCCCGCGTTCGGCGACCACGATCCGCGCCTGGCCACGGGCCAACATCCGCCCAACGCTGTCCAGCGACTGCTCGCCCACGCGTTGCCCGCGCTGGTTCACGAACAGCGCCTTGTCGGTGACCGGGCTGTACCAGGAGAGGCGGCGGCGCACGACATCTCCCTGCTGGTTGGTGATGAACTCGATCCATGTGCCATAGGGCATCACCCGCAGCTGGTCGTAATGGACCTGCTCCTCGGGGGTGCGTGGCGGCAGCTCTTCCTTCTGCCCCTCGGCACCATCCTCGCCCAGGCGCACCCGCGCCTTGAGCCGCATCGTCAGCTCGGTTCGGGAAGCAGGATCGTCGTCGTCGTCCACGGCGCTGGTGAGGCGCCGGGCGATCGCCGCGGCTTCTTCGACGTGGTAGCCGACCTGCGCCAGCGCCGCCTCGATATGGGTGGCCAGTTGCGGGTCGCTGGTGCCGCCATGGCCGCAGGTGGCGACGATGCGCCGGGTGGATTCGAGCTGTTGCTGCCAGTCCGCCGAATCGTGGCCCTGCCGGAGCAGGGTCAGGGTCAATACGTCGGCCCAGGCCTGGTTGAGCAGCGCGCGCACGAATTTCGGCAGGCGCTGCTCACCGACGATGCTGGTGATCGCCTCGGCGGCCTGGCGCTTGGCGATTTCGAGCTTTTCCTTGCCGCGCGCGGCTTCGACATGGCGCCGTTCGGCCATCTCGGCCTTGCGCGCCAGGTGTTGCAGTTGTGCCTGCAGGTCGCGGTTGCTGGCATCGAACACCGCGGTGTCGCCGTCGAAGTTCTCCACCACCTGGTTGACTGCCGCCTGCAGTGGCTCGAGCAACTGTGGGTCGATGTCGTCCTCGTCGAGCCAGCGCGCACCGGACTCGGCCACCGCATTGAGCAACTGTCGCGCGGGATGGTGGGCGCGCACGAAGAACCCGCGGTCCTTCAGGGCCACCTGCAGCAAGGGCAATTGCAGTTTTCGCAGCAGTGGCGAGGCAGGGGCATCGGAACGCACTTCGCGCTGGATCTGGCGATAAAGCATGTCCAGCAATTCGAAGGTGTCGCTGTCCTGCAGCGACAGGCTCGTGCCATGGCCGCGCTGTTGGCGCATCTGGGCCAGCAGGGCCTGCTTGATGTCGAGCAGGTTGCGGGTGTTTCCCGCGGCCGCGACATCGCGCATCCCGGCCAGGGCGCTGAGGACTTCCGACGTGTCCAGCTGCTCGCGGTCATCCGGCCGGCGGTCAGGCCGCAGCTTGCCGATCAGCTCGCGACGGCCCGACAGCAATTGCTGCAGCAGGTCGAATGCAGCGTTGTCGTCGCCACCGGGGGTTTCGCCGTCGGCCTGGCCGAGCCACCCGGTATGGGTGCGTTGCCCGGGACTGGCGCCGCTGCGGTGGCGGCGCGAGGACTTGCCGGTGATGGCATTGGCCGCGTTGGCGGCCGCCTCGGATTCGCTCAACGACGTCGCACGCACGCGGATCGGGACGAAGGTCAGGCTCGGCAGGATGCCATCGGCCGCCACGGCGACATTCAGCATCTCCAGCATCTGCGGATACGCCGCCATCACCTTGCGATCGAACAACCGGTACAGCAGCAGCCTGGACTCCAGCGGCAACTGCAGCGACTGGCTGGCATCGCGCATGATCCTGCATAGCGACCGCGGGCCCAGCGGGATGCGTTCGGCGTCGAATGCCGGCGTCCCGGCCAGGACCCCGAAGCGCTGTCCGAGCAGGTGCAGGGTGAGGCTGGCACGGGCTTCCTGGCGCACGGCGATGTCGCGCATCACCGCTTCCTCGTCCATTTCGCTTTCGTCCACCAGGCTCAGCCGCCGGAAGCTGACCGGCTGCGGCTCGACCCCCGGCGGGTGCGATGCGTTACGGCCGAGCGTCGCCAGGCTTGCCTCCAGCCCCGCCATGAAACGCGGCACCAGGTCGGCGCGATTGAGGCGCAGCGCGCGCAGGGTCTGCAGGTAGCCGGCCTGCACGGCCGGATTGCGTGCGTGCTCGGACAACCGGAACAGCTGTTGCTCGAAGTCGTCCAGGGTCTGGGTCAGGTGCCGTTCCAGCTCGTCGGAAGCCGCATGCAGCAGGTTCTCCAGCACGCGCCGCACGCGCCGCGGCAAGGTGGCCATGGCCAGCGTTTGCGGCGACGGATCGGAAACAGGTGGCAATGCCGACATGCAGACGCTCGGGTCGGGTCCAGGGCGATAATTAGCATGTCGCGGGGCTGGCGGCCAGCGCGCGGTGGCTGCCGGGCAGTGCGGCGAGGGCGACCGCGTGCGGCCGGGGCGGCGTTTGCGCCTGCATTGCGCGGTCAACCCCGATGCAGCGCAACGTCCGCCGCATGTGAAGATTCGACGGGGCGGCACGGCCGCCCGGATCAGTCGCGCAGGAACAGCGAGACCACGTCGTTGGTGAAACGCCTGCCAAGCTCGGTCGGGACGGCTTCGTCGCCCTCGACGAGCAGCCATCCGCGCTCGATCGCGCTGGCCAATTCGCCCGCGATCGATGTGCGATCCAGGCCGGTGCGCGCCTCGAATTGCGCCAGGCTGAAACCGTCGACCAGCCGCAGCGCATTGAGCATGTAATCGAATGGACGGCGTTGCGGATCGAGCGTCTCGTCGCCGCCGATCGCTGCGGCAGTGCCGGCCTTGGCGAGGTAATCGGCCGGATGCCTGGTCTTCCAGCGACGCAGGATGGAACCCTCGCTGCCCAGCGTGAGCTTGCCGTGCGCGCCGGCGCCGATGCCCAGGTAGTCGCCGAAACGCCAGTAGTTGAGGTTGTGGAGGCATTGCCGGCCAGGGCTGGCGTAGGCGCTGACCTCGTACTGGGCGTATCCGGCGTCGGCGATCAGGGCCTGGCAAGCCTCCTGCATGTCCCAGCCCTGGTCCTCGTCCGGCAGGCCTGCCGGCGGCCGCGCGGCGAAGACCGTGTTGGGTTCGAGCGTGAGCTGGTAATGCGACAGGTGCGCCGGTTGCAGCGCGATCGCGCGCCGCACGTCGGCTTCGGCCATGGCCAGGGTCTGCTCCGGCAAGGCGTACATCAGGTCGAGGTTGAGGTTGTCCAGGCCGGCGTCCTGGGCCAGCTTCACCGCCGTCTCGGCCTGCGCGCTGTCGTGGATCCGCCCGAGCCGCTGCAGGCAGCTGTCATCGAAGGACTGGATGCCGAAGCTGATGCGGTTGACGCCGGCGCGACGGTAGTCGGCGAAGCGGCCGTGCTCGGTGGTCCCGGGATTGGTTTCCAGGGTGATTTCCAGCCCCGGCGCGAACCGCAGGCGCGCGCTGGCGGCCTGCAGGAAGGCGTCGATCGCGTCGGCGGGAAACAGCGACGGCGTGCCGCCGCCGAAGAACACCGTGTGCACCGTGCGCCCCCATGCCAGCGGCAGGTCGTGGTCGAGGTCGGCGAGCAGCGCATCGACGTAGGCCGCGAACGGCAATTCGCCGCGCGCCTGGTGGGAATTGAAATCGCAATACGGGCACTTGCGCACGCACCAGGGCAGGTGGACGTAGAGCGACAGTGGCGGGGTGGTGAGCATCGGTTTGGGCACAGGGTGGGCGGTCGTGCGGGGACCGGTGGGAGCGGCTTCGGCCGCGCGCTTTCCAGGACGGGGCTGCGTGCAGGAGCTCGCGGCTGACGCTGCGCCTACGAAAAAACTGCCAGGTGCTGCTTCAATGTGGCCAGCGCCCGGCCGCGATGGCTGATGCGGTTCTTGATCGCCGGGTCGAGTTCGGCCGCGCTGCAGGCATTGACCGGATCGAAGAACACCGGGTCGTAGCCGAAGCCGCGATCGCCGCGTGGCTGCTCCAGGATGCGGCCTTCCCAGGCGCCTTCGGCAATCAGCGGCTGCGGATCGTAGGCACTGCGCAGTACCACCAGCACGCAGTAAAAGCGCGCGCCGCGCCGTGCTTCGGGCACGCCCTGCAGCTCGGACAGCAGCCGCGCGATGTTGCGCGATGCGTCGCCGTGGACGCCGCCATAGCGCGCCGAATACAGGCCTGGCGCGCCATCGAGCGCATCCACGCACAGGCCCGAGTCGTCGCCGAGCGCCGGCAACCCGGTGGCATGCGCGGCGTGGCGGGCCTTGATCAATGCATTCTCGACGAAGGTCGATGCGGTCTCCTGGGCATCGGCAACGCCGAAGTCCGATTGCGCGTGCAACTGCAATCCACCGTCGCCCAGCAGGTCGCGCAGTTCCGTGAGCTTGCCGGCATTGCCGCTGGCCAGGACCAGTTTCACGCCAGCGGCAGCGCCAGTGCGTCGCGCTGTGCTTCCAGCAGCCGGGTGATGCCATCGCCGGCCAGCACCAGCAGCGCGTCGAGCTCGTCGCGGCGGAACGCGTGGCCTTCGGCCGTGCCCTGCAGTTCGATGAAGCCACCGCCATCGTTCATCACGACGTTCATGTCGGTGTCGCAGTCGCTGTCCTCGGCGTAGTCCAGGTCCAGCACCGGCACGCCGCGGTAGACGCCGACCGAGACCGCCGCGACCGCGCCGAAGATCGGATCGCGGGTGATCTCGCGGCGCGCGCGCAGCCAGCGCACGGCGTCGACCAGCGCGACGTAGGCGCCGGTGATCGCCGCGGTGCGGGTGCCGCCGTCGGCCTGCAGCACGTCGCAGTCGAGGGTGATGGTGCGTTCGCCCAACGCGCCGCGATCCACGCAGGCGCGCAGCGCGCGCCCGATCAGGCGCTGGATTTCCAGCGTGCGCCCGCCCTGCTTGCCGCGCGCGGCTTCGCGGTCGTTGCGGGTGTTGGTCGCGCGCGGGAGCATGCCGTATTCGGCGGTGATCCAGCCTTCGCCCTTGCCGCGCAGGAATCCGGGCACGCGGTTCTCCACGCTGGCCGTGCACAGCACGCGGGTGTCGCCGAAGCTCACCAGCACCGAGCCCTCGGCGTGGCGGGTGAAGCCGCGGGTGATGGTGACCGTGCGCAGTGCGTCCGGTGTGCGGCCGCTCGGGCGCAGCGTCGAGGCCGCGGCGGAGGACGGGGCGGAAGTGCCGGTGGAAGCCATGACATGCACCGCGACAGGGCGCGCGAGTTTACCATCGCGTCTTCGCCGGCCCCGCAGGAAACCCGATGATCCGCAGCATGACCGCCTTCGCGTCGGGCGAGCGAAGCACCCCCTGGGGCACGCTGGGGTGTGAGCTGCGCGCGGTCAACCATCGCTTCCTGGAACTGGGCGTGCGCCTGCCCGACGAGCTGCGCGTGCTGGAGCCGGCCCTGCGCGAGCGCGTGGCCTCGCGCGTGGCGCGCGGCAAGCTGGACCTGACGATGCGCCTGCGGCCGCCGGAAGGCGGTGACTCGCTGCACCTGGATCCGCGCGTGCTCGACCAGCTTTCCACCCTCGCCGGCGAGCTGCAGGCGCGGTTTCCCTCGCTGCAGGTGCAATTCACCGACCTGCTGCAGTTCCCCGGCGTGTTGCAGAGCGGGGCGACCGATGCCGAGGCCCTGCAGGCGGCGGCGTTGTCGCTGCTGGACCAGGTGCTGGCGGACTTCGTCGCCGCGCGCGAGCGCGAGGGCGCCAACCTGGCGACGGTGATCGGTGAACGGGTCGAGGCGATCGCCCGTCGCGCCTGCGACGTGCGCGCGTTGATGCCGGCGATCCGTGCCGGCCAGCGCGCGAAGCTCGAGGCGCGGCTGGCGGATCTCGCGCAGCCGGCCGATCCGGGCCGCCTGGAGCAGGAGCTGGTGCTGTCGCTGCAGAAGCTCGACGTGGACGAGGAACTCGACCGCCTGGACAGCCACGTCACCGAGATCCGCCGCGTGCTGGTGCAGCAGGAACCGGTCGGCCGCCGCCTGGATTTCCTGCTGCAGGAATTCAATCGCGAGGCGAACACATTGGGTTCCAAGTCCATCGACACCCGCACCTCGCAGGCGGCGGTCGAGCTCAAGGTGCTGATCGACCAGGTGCGCGAACAGATCCAGAACATCGAATAAGCTGCGGCCGCGTCCGGACGCCGGGGTGCGGGGATGCACCGGGGCGATGGCGTTCCGGTGGCTCCTCCCCCGCCCTTCGGGCCCCTTCTCCCGCCGGGAGAAAGATCAGCAACGGCGATACGACCATGCGCGGAACCCTTTACATCGTCGCGGCACCTTCCGGCGCGGGGAAATCGAGCCTGGTCAATGCCTGCCTGGCGCGCGACCCGGCGATCGCGTTGTCGATTTCGTTCACCTCGCGCGCGGCGCGACCGGGTGAGCGGCATGCCGAGCACTACCACTTCGTCAGCGTCGACGCGTTCGAACGCATGGTCGCGGCCGGAGACTTCTTCGAGCATGCGCTGGTGCACGGCGACTGGAAGGGCACGGCGCGGCAGTCGGTCGAGCCGCAACTGGCCGCCGGCAAGGACGTGCTGCTGGAAATCGACTGGCAGGGCGCGCGCCAGGTGCGCGACAAGGTGCCCGAGGCGGTGAGCGTGTTCATCCTGCCGCCGTCGCGCGCGGCCCTGGAGCAGCGCATGCGGGCGCGCGGGCAGGACAGCGAACAGGTGATCGCCCAGCGGCTGGCCGCGGCGCGCGAGGAGATGTCGCACTACGACGAGTTCGACTACGTCGTCTTCAACGAAGACTTCGATACCGCGGTGGATGAGATGTGCAGCATCTTCGCCGCCAGCCGCCTGCGCCGCGAGGTGCAGGTGGCGCGCCACGCGGAGCTGATCGCACACCTTCTGGCGTAGGGCGGGTGCGACGTTCCGCCCGGGGGACCGCCCGGGCGCTCGTCTTGAACGCGTCGCGTGTTGGACCCGGGGGATGCGCCAATCCGGCCGGCGGCGTCGGAGCGCGTCGCAATCCGGCCCGGCGTGACCGCTGTGGCGGCCCCGGTGAGTCATAACTGACTGATTTAAAAGGCGCCTGTTGCGCCAAGGGACGCTGCGCCGCTACAATCCACGCCCCCTCGAACCAGAGCGACGGCCGCCAGGCCGCCGGGAGCCCCATGGCCCGCATTACCGTTGAAGATTGCCTGGAAGTGGTCGATAACCGCTTCGAACTCGTGATGATGGCCGCCAAGCGCGCCCGCCAGCTGGCCAATGGCGTCGAGCCGCAGCTGGACAACAGCGAGTCCAACGACAAGCCGACCGTGCTTGCCCTGCGCGAGATCGCCGCGCGCCGCATTGACCAGCCGTACATCGACGCCGTCGACAAGGCCGAGCGCGAGCGCAAGGAGCGCGAGGCGCTGGAGTGGGCCGCGGCCGAAGTGGTCGCCGACGACGACCTGTCCAAGGGCGACGACTGAGCCCCTGCGTCGTGCATTGCGGGATCCGGCCAGCCGCCGGCATCCCTGGTCAGGACGGCTCCGCCTTGGCGGGGCCGTTTTCGTTCCGGGCATCGGCGATCCCCGGCGGCCGCCACGGCGCTGCCCGGCGCGCGTCGCCCATCACGACGGGCCGCTTTCCGATTCCCGCGTCCCGGCTTAGTCTCGCGCCATGAGCGCCGGAGAACCCGCCTACGCCACGCCCGCGCCCGCACCCGTCGACGCGGCGGTGCCGGACTACGTGCGCGAGCTGCAGCAGGCGGCCGATTACCTGCCCGAGGACCAGCAGCGCCAGTTGCTGCGGGCCTGGTCAGTGGGTGCGGCGGCGCACGCGGGCCAGACCCGGCGCTCGGGCGAGCCCTACATCACCCATCCGATCGCCGTGGCCGCGGTGCTGGCCGAGCAGCGGGTCGACGTCGAAACCCTGATCGCCGCGATCCTGCACGACACCCTCGAGGACACGCCGCTGGCGCGCGAGACCATCGCCGGCGAATTCGGCGAGACGGTCGCCGAGCTCGTCGATGGCGTCACCAAGCTGGACAAACTGCAGTTCCAGGACCGCCAGGAAGCCGCCGCCGAAAGCTTCCGCAAGATGCTGCTGGCGATGGCGCGCGACCTGCGCGTGATCCTGATCAAGCTCGCCGACCGCCTGCACAACATGCGCACGCTCGCCGCGCACACGGCCGAGGCGCGCGGCCGCATCGCCCGCGAGACGCTGGAGATCTACGCGCCCATCGCCCAGCGCCTGGGCATGAACCTGATCAAGTCCGAGCTGCAGGATTTGGGATTCCGCTCGCTGCATCCGTGGCGGCACGCGGTGCTGGAAAAACGCATCCGCACCCAGCCCTTGCTGCGACGCGAGGCGCTGGCCCGGATCGAAGCGCAGGTCGCGCAGCGGCTGACCAAGGAAGGCCTGCAATACCGGCTGATCAGCCGGGTGAAATCACCCTGGAGCATCTATTCGAAGATGCGCGCCGAAGGCAAGTCCTTCGACCAGGTGATGGACGTGTTCGGTTTCCGCATCGTGGTGCGCTCGGTGCCCGAGTGCTACCACGCGCTGGGCATCGTGCATTCTGTGTTCAAGCCGCTGGACGGGCGCTTCCGCGACTTCATCGCGATCCCGAAGGCCAACGGCTACCAGTCGTTGCACACGGTGCTGTTCGGGCCGTACGGATCGCCGATCGAAGTGCAGCTGCGCACCGAGGAGATGGACCTGATCGCCGAGCGCGGCATCGCCGCGCACTGGGCCTACAAGCACGGTGGCGCGGGCAACAGCGCGCAGAGCCGCGCCCATACATGGATCGCCGACCTGCTGGAGAGCCAGCGCGCCACCGGCTCGTCGCTGGAGTTCCTGGAAAACGTCAAGGTCGATCTGTTCCCCGACGAGGTCTATCTCTTCACGCCCAAGGGCGACATCCTTTCCCTGCCGCGCAACGCCACTGCGCTGGACTTCGCCTACGCCGTGCACACGGACGTCGGCAACCACGCGGTGGCCGCGCGCGTGGACAAGAAGCTGGTGCCCCTGCGCAGCAAGCTCGCCAGCGGCCAGAAAGTCGAGATCATCAGCACGAAATCGGCTGCACCCAAGCCACAGTGGCTCGAATTCGTCATCACCGGCAAGGCGCGCACCGCGATCCGCCACCAGCTCAAGAGCCTGGAACACGAGGACGCGGTGCAGCTGGGTCATCGGATGCTGGACCGCGCGCTGGAGCAGCTTGAAACCTCGCTCGACCGGCTGCCGCCCAAGCGCCTGGACGCCTACCTCGCCGAGAACCGCTTCCCGCGCCTGGAAGCGCTGCTGGCCGAGATCGCGCTCGGCAACCGGATGCCGGCGCAGGTCGCGCAGTCGCTGGCGCGCGAGAAGAACGCCGTGCAACCGTTGCGCGTGGCGAAGGACCGCGTCCCCGGCGACCGTATCCTCATCACCGGCCACGAGCGCGGCGTCGTCACCTTCGCCAACTGCTGCCTGCCGATTCCGGGCGACGACATCATGGGCTACCACACCGCCGGGCGCGGCGTGGTGGTGCATCGCATGGACTGTCCCAATGTTGCCGATTACCGCAAGTCGCTCGAACGCTGGGTGGCGATCGGCTGGGACCGCGACATCAGCGGCGACTTCCACAGCGCCTTGCTGATCCAGGTCGACAACCGCCCGGGCGTGCTGGCGCAGGTCGCCGCGGCGATCGCGCAGGCCGAGTCCAACATCGATGGCGTCGAATACGTCGAGCGCGGCAGCAATGTCGCCTCGATCCGGTTCGCGATCGAAGTGCGCGACCGCAAGCACATCGCCGACGTAATCCGCCGCGTGCGGCGGCTGAACGTCGTGCATGGGGTGCAGCGGAGCTAGGCGCTGGACTCCGGCATCCCCGGTTTTCGCGCCGGGCCTGCACGCCGCCGCGGCAATTTCGCTGCATGGCCGCGGACCACGCGACACGCGCGGCCGCGTGCCGTTGCCTTTAGGATTCCATCTCCCGACTTCCGATGATGCCCGCATGCGCCAGCCGATCCATTCCGACAATGCTCCCGCCGCCATCGGCCCCTATTCGCAGGCCATCCGCGCCGGCAACACCGTGTACCTGTCGGGGCAGACCCCGATGGATCCCAAGACCGGCCAGCTGGTCGAAGGCGACATCGCCGTGCAGGCGCGACGCGCACTCGACAACCTGAAGTCAGTGTGCGAGGCGGCGGGCGGCTCCTTCGACCAGGTCGTGCGCATCGGCCTGTACCTGACCGACCTGGGCGATTTCGCGACCGTCAACGCGGTGATGGCCGACTACTTTTCCGCGCCTTATCCGGCGCGCTCGACGATCGAAGTCGCCGGCCTGCCCAAGGGCGCCGACTTCGAGGTCGACGCCATCATGGTGCTCGCCTGACCGATGCCGCGCGTGGCGCGGCCCGCACCTGCCTTCGCGGCGGTGGGTGACACACCGCTCGCCGCGCTGGCGGGCGTCGGCCCGCGGGTGGCGGAGAAACTCGCCGCCCGCGGCCTGCTGACGCTGCAGGACCTGTGGCTGCAACTGCCACGGCAGTACGAGGATCGCACCCGCATCAGCCCGATCCGCAGCCTGCAGCCGGGCGCTGCGGCCCAGGTCGAAGGCGTGGTCGAGGCGGTCGAACGCGGCTTCCGTTACCGGCCGGTGCTGCGCGTGGCGATCAGCGACGAGTCGCGCGCGACGCTGGTGCTGCGCTTCTTCCACTTCCGCGCCACCCAGGTCGCGCAATTCGCGCCCGGCGTGCGCGTGCGTTGCTACGGCACCCTGCGCGCGGGACAGCATGGGCTGGAGATCGTGCATCCCAGCTATCGCGTTCTCGATGCCGACGAACACGCGCTGGGCGAGCAGCTCGATCCGGTGTATCCCGCGATCGAAGGGCTGGGGCCGGTCAGCCTGCGGCGCCTGATCGCGCAGGCGCTGGACCGGCTTCCCGAGGCGGAGGCGCTGGAACTGCTGCCCGCGCCGATGCGTACATCCCTCGCGTTGCCCTCCCTGCGCGAGGCGCTGCTGACCGTGCATCGCCCGCCGCGCGATGCCGATGTCGGCGCGCTGCTCGCCGGCACCCATCCGGCGCAGCAGCGGCTGGCGCTGGAGGAGCTGCTTGCCCACCACCTGAGCCTGCGCCGGCAACGGATCGCGCTGCAACGCGATCGCGCGGCCATGCTCGCTGGTCCCGGCGTGCTCGCCCAGCGCCTGCGCGAGGCCTTGCCATTCGCGCTCACCGGCGCGCAGCAGCGGGTGTTCGCGCAGGTGCGCGCCGACCTGGCCAAGCCGATGCCGATGCTGCGGCTGGTGCAGGGCGACGTCGGCAGCGGCAAGACCGTGGTCGCCGCACTGGCCGCGATGCTGGCGGTGGAGTGCGGCCGCCAGGCGGCGTTGATGGCGCCGACCGAACTGCTGGCCGAGCAGCACCTGGGCAACATGCGCGCCTGGCTCGAGCCGCTCGGGGTGCAGGTGGCGTGGCTGGCGGGCAAGGTGACCGGCAAGGCCCGCGCCAGTGCGCTCGATGCCGTCGCCAGCGGCGCGGCCCAGGTCGTCGTCGGCACCCACGCATTGATGCAGGAAGGCGTGCGCTTCCACGACCTCGCGCTGGCGATCGTCGACGAGCAGCACCGCTTCGGCGTGCACCAGCGCCTCGCGCTGCGCGACAAGGGCGCGCGCAAGGACAGCGTTCCGCACCAGCTGGTGATGACCGCGACCCCAATCCCGCGCACGCTGGCGATGACGGCCTACGCCGATCTCGATGTCTCGTCGATCGATGAACTGCCGCCCGGGCGCACGCCGGTGCAGACCGTCGCGCTCAGTGCAGAACGCCGTCCGGAACTGGTCGAGCGCATCCGCCGCGCCTGTGCCGAAGGCCGCCAGGCGTACTGGGTGTGCACGTTGATCGACGATTCGGACGAAGTCGTCGCGCAGGCGGCGCAGTCGACCTTCGAAGCGCTGTCCGCGGCGCTGCCGGAACTGCGCATCGGCCTCGTGCACGGGCGCATGAAGCCGGCACCGAAGCAGGCGACCATGCGCGCCTTCAAGGACGGCGCGCTCGACCTGCTGGTCGCCACCACGGTGATCGAGGTCGGCGTCGACGTGCCCAACGCGTCGCTGATGATCATCGAGAATGCCGAGCGCCTGGGCCTGGCGCAATTGCACCAGTTGCGCGGGCGGGTCGGGCGCGGGCAGGCGGCGTCGAGCTGCGTGCTGCTGTACCAGCCGCCACTGTCGGGATTGGCCCGCGAGCGGCTGGAAACGATGCGACAGACCCACGACGGCTTCGTCATCGCGGAAAAGGACCTCGAGCTGCGCGGCCCCGGTGAGCTGCTGGGCACCCGACAGACCGGGTTGGCTGCGTTCCGGGTCGCCGACCTCGCCCGCGACGCGGCGCTGCTGCCACAGGTGCGGGCGCTGGCCGACCAGCTGCTCGCGCAATCCCCGGATCTTGCCGACCGCATCGTCGCCCGCTGGGTGGGCGGGGCGGCCCAGTACGCCGGGGCCTGAGCCCGATCCGGCGCCGGCTTGCGCCTCGCTCGGCGGCCGGGCTAAAATGCCGCTCTTTCCCTGCAGAAACTGGCGCCGCGATGAAGGCCGACATCCATCCCGATTACCGCGAAGTCGTGTTCCAGGACATGACCTCGGATTTCAAGTTCCTCACCCGCTCGACGCTCTCCAGCAAGGAGACGATCAAGTGGAAGGACGGCAACGAATACCCGCTGCTGAAGGTCGACATCTCGTCGGCGTCGCACCCGTTCTACACGGGACAGAACAAGATCATGGACACCAGCGGCCGGGTCGACAAGTTCCGCAAGCGCTACGCGAAGTAAGCGCGACGGTGTCTCCGCGACGGCTGCCCCAGGGCAGCCGTTTGCGTTTGCGCGGCCCGCTGGCATGACCTCCGGCGACTGCGGCGCGAGTAGTCGCTATGCGATAATGGCCGCTTGCCGCGCTGCGTTCGCGTGCTGCCCCCTCCGTGCCCGTCGTCACCCGTGGGCGCGCATGACTTGAGGAATGCCCCGTGCCGTCAGACACCCCCTCGTCCGACCAGACCGCCTTCCAGCAGGCCACGCTGACCGCAGGCGGATCGTCCGTCGCCTTGCCGGTGGACCGCGGCACGCTCGGCAATCCCTGCATCGACATCGCGAAGCTGCCCAAGGAAACCGGCTGCTTCACCTACGACCCCGGATTCACCGCGACCGCGGCCTGCAAGTCGGCGATCACCTACATCGACGGCGACGCCGGCGTGCTGATGTACCGCGGCTACCCGATCGAGCAGCTGGCCAAGCAGTCCAGCTTCCTCGAGGTCGCCTACCTGCTGATGCACGGCGAGCTGCCGAGCGCGGCGGAATTTTCCAACTTCGACAACGAAGTCACCCACCACACGATGATGCACGAGGCGTTCCGGACGTTCCTGTTCGGCTTCCGCCACGACGCGCATCCGATGGCGATGCTGGTCGGCATGCTCGGCTCGATGGCGAGCTTCTACCACAACACGCTCGACCTGGATGATCCCGAGCAGCGCCGGCTGGCCGCAGTGCGCCTGATCGCGAAGGTGCCGACGATTGCGGCCGGCTGCTACCGCTATTCGATCGGCTGGCCGATGCGCTATCCGAAGAACAACCTCGAGTACGTCGACCGCTTCCTGCACATGATGTTCGAGGTGCCCAGCGAACCGCTGGCGCTCAAGCCGGTCGCGGCGCGCGCGCTGGATTTGCTGTTCATCCTGCATGCCGACCACGAGCAGAACGCGTCGACCTCGACCGTGCGCCTGGTGGGTTCGACCGGATCCAATCCCTACGCCTGCGTTGCCGCCGGCGTCGCTGCGTTGTGGGGTCCGGCGCACGGCGGCGCCAACGAGGCCGTGCTGAAGATGCTCGGCGAGATCGGCAAGCCCGGCAACGTGCAGTCGGCGATCGACAAGGCCAAGGACAAGGAGTCGGGCTTCCGCCTGATGGGCTTCGGCCACCGCGTCTACAAGAATTTCGATCCGCGCGCGAAGATCATCCGCGAGATGACCCACCAGGTGCTGGGCGAACTGGGCGTCAGCGATCCGATGCTGGAAGTCGCGCTCAAGCTCGAGGAAGCGGCGCTGAAGGACGATTACTTCATCCAGCGCAAGCTGTATCCGAACGTCGATTTCTATTCCGGCATCATCTACAAGGCGCTCGGCATCCCGACCGAGATGTTCACGGTGATGTTCGCGATCGCGCGCACCGCCGGCTGGGTCGCGCACTGGCTGGAGCAGCAGACCGATCCGGACGCCAGGATCGGCCGCCCGCGCCAGATCTATACCGGCTATGCCGAGCGTGACTACGTGGGCATCGACAAGCGTTGACCCGTCGCCACGTGCGCGGCCGATGCCCGCGCAAGCGCCCCTCGTAGGAGCGGCTTCAGCCGCGAGCTTTCAGCCAAACGCCAGCAAGGCGGCAGGATTGCGCGCTGTACCGGGTCGATCCATGACTGGCGCAGGAAGGAGGCCCGGTCGTAGTGACCGCGGGACCAGGTCGTGCGTTAGCTCGCGGCTGAAGCCGCTCCTACGACGAGCCGAATTGTCGCGTCGGGCCGGGCGGAACGTTTCGCGGGCTCAATCCGCCGCCGATTCGTAGCCTTCGATCTCATCGGCCGCCAGCAAGGCGCGCAATTGCGACAACGATGCCCGCGGCATCGGTTTCTCGTCGACGAGCGAGAGGGGCGCCTGCCGCAGCGCAGTCTCGGGCAGCACCGTCAGGTCGAAGCTCAGGTCCTCTGCGCTGAAGACCCACACCGGGAATTCGCCGCTGCGCTCGCGGTCCAGGCGGACGCGCCGGCTGCGCGATTCGCTGGGGATGGCGTGTTCGTCGAGGAAGCGCGCGACGGCATCGGCGTCGTCGCTGTACAGCTGCAATGCCACCGGGGCATTGGCATCGGCGGTGCCGTCGAGCACCGGCCCGACCAGGCGCGCATCGAAAGGCCGGAAGAATTCCAGCGCGCGTAGCGCAGCCTCGCGCCGCGCGCGCAGGCCGGCAAGCTGTGCATCGCCCTGGAACAGCCGTTGGTACTCGCGCAGCGCGTCCTCGATCTCGCGATTGCGGGGCAACGAGGCGTCGTCGACGATCCCCAGGCGCTCGGCGGCCTTGAGCTTGGCTTGGTGGTAATCGCGGATGCCGCCTTCGGCCATCAGCCGCGCGGCTTCATGGGCGAGTCGATGGCGGCGTTCGCGGATGCGGGTCTCGGCGTGCTGGCGGGCGTGGTGCATGTCAGCCTCCCTCTCGGACCCGGCCCGACTGTACCGCAAGCGTGCGATGGCCCGGTGAGCCACACCCGCCATCCGTCCGGCGACGGCATCGCGACCAACCAGCCACTGGCCATCGCGAGGCCCGTCCTGCCGGGAATGCCGACGAGCGCCCCGCCGCCCCGCCATGCATGGGCGGGTCCGGCGCAGCACGGGCCCCGGACCGGCTTCAGAAGATGTCGAAGGCCTGCTCGTCCTGCGATTGCTGCTGCGGGTTGGCGTCGATCTCGCTCTGCATCCGCTCCAGGTCCTCGGCCTTCACCCACTCGGTGATGCCGCCCGTGGACGTGGTGGGGAGCAGCTGGCCACCCGCGCCGACGCTGACCTTGACCATGCCCGGCGGCGGGATGTTCTGTGCAATGGGCTGGTCCTTCAGCGCCACGCGCATGTATTCGATCCAGATCGGCAACGCGGCCTTGCCGCCGTACTCGCGATAGCCCAGCGAGCGGAAGTCATCGCGGCCGACCCAGACGGTGGTGACGTAGTTGCCGCCGTAGCCGGAGAACCAGGCGTCGCGATGGTCGTTGGTCGAGCCGGTCTTGCCGGCGACGTCCTCGCGCCCCAGCACCTTGGCCGCGGTGCCGGTGCCGCGCTGGACCACGTCGCGCATCATGGACACCAGCTGGTAGGCCACGCGGGCGTCGATCGCGCGCGGCGCGAGGACGGTGTCGGCGGACAGGGTTGCCGGCTTCGCGGCAGCTGCGGACGCCGTCGCATCCGGTGCCGCCGCCCGCGTCGAGGTGCTGGCGGCGGCGGGTGACGCCGCCGGGCCACCCGGGCCAAGGTCGAACCCGGCGACCACGTTCGACGCCGGCACGGCGGCACCGTTGACCATCTGCACGCCGCACGACGGGCAGGCCGTTGCCGGCTTCTCCTTGAAGACGAGCTTGCCCGTATGGTCGCGGACTTCATCGATGAACCACGGCGTGATCCGGAAACCGCCATTGGGGAAGGCCGCATAGCCGCGGGCGATCATCATCGGTGCCAGCGAGGCGGTGCCCAGGGACATCGACAGGTTCGGCGGCAGCAGCGACTCGTCGATGCCGAAGTGGCTGATGTAACGGCGTGCGTAATCCACCCCGATCGCATCGAGCAGCCGCACCGAGACGAGGTTGCGCGACTGCACGAGCGCTTCGCGCAGGCGCATGGGACCGGCGAAATTGCCGCTGTCGTTCTGCGGCCGCCACATGTGGCCGCGGCGATCGCGGAACACCACCGGTGCGTCGAGCACGATCGAGGCGGGATTGAAGCCGCGCTCGAACGCCGCCGCATACAGGAACGGCTTGAAGCTCGAGCCGGGTTGCCGTCGCGCCTGGGTGGCGCGGTTGAACTTGTTGCCGGCAAAACTGAAGCCGCCGACCAGGGCGCGCAGGGCGCCGTTGTCCGGCTGCAGCGATACCAACGCCGACTGCGCGCGCGGCAGCTGGTCAAGGAGGTAGCGCGGGGCGGAGTCGGGTGAGGGAACGGCAGGCTTTGCGTCGGCATCAGGCACGACGCGGCGCACGCGCACCAGGTCGCCACGCTGGACCAGGGCCGAGGGGCTGCGGCCGGTCCAGCGGCTGCTGGCGGCATCGAGCGTGAGCGTGCTGCCGTCGGTCAGCACGACATCGGCGGTGCCATCGCCGCTGCGCAGCACGATGGCAGGCATGCGGTCGCCCTGGGTCGGGATCGTCCTCAGCCGCGCCGCGGCGGTGGCGGCGGTTTCGTCGGGAGCCAGATCGAAGTGCTGCTCCACCTTCTTGTTCCAGCCATGGCGATGGTCGTACTCGGTGAGGCCGTCGCGCACGGAGCGGATCGCAGCCTCCTGCAACACCGGGTCGATTGTCGTGGTGACGTGGTAGCCCTTGGTCAGCACGTCGCCGCCGTAGCGGGCGATCATCTCGCGACGGACCATCTCCGCCACGTAGGGAGCATTGACCTCGATCGGACGTTCGTGCGGGGTGGCGTGCATCGGCACCTGTTGCGCGGCATGCTCCTCGTCGCGATTGATGAAGCCCAGTTCGCGCATGCGCTGGAGCACGTAGTCGCGACGGATCCGCGCCCGCTCCGGGTTGCTGATCGGGTTGCCGCTGGAGGGGAACTTCGGGATCGAGGCCAGCGTCGCCATCTCGTCCAGGTCGAGCTGGGCGAGCTTCTTGCCGTAGTAGTACTCGGCGGCGGCGCCGATGCCGTAGGCGCGATTGCCGAAGAAACTCTTGTTGAGGTAGAGCTGGAAGATCTCGTCCTTGCCCAGTTCGCGCTCCATCTTCATCGCCAGCAGCATCTCGGCGAACTTGCGCGTGTAGCTGTATTCGGAACTCAGGAAGAACTGGCGGGCCACCTGCTGGGTGATCGTCGAGCCGCCGGGCACGCGCTTGTCATGGGTGGTGGCGAGCAGCCAGATCGCCCGCGCTACGCCTTGGTAGTCGACGCCGTGGTGCTGGTAGAAGCGGTTGTCCTCGATCGCGATGAAGGCCTGCTTCTGCCGCAGCGGGACCTGGGCGATGTCGATCGGGTAACGCCGGGTCTCCCCGAACAGGGCCATCAGCCGCCCGTCGCGGGCGTAGACGTACATCGGCTCCTGCATCTCGACGTGGCGCAGGGAGTCCACGTCCGGGAGCTTGGAGGAGATCAGGAAGTAGACGGTGCCCAGCGCCAGCAGGCCAAGGATGGAAACGGCGGCAAAGGCAAGCAGCCCCCAGCGCAGCAGGCGACGAAGACGGGGCATCGGGCGGAATCCTTGCAGATGAAGTACTTGCAGTTGAATTGTTGCAGGTGCGCAGGGCCCGGAGTATAGAGGAGGCGCCTTCGGCAGCGCCGACGGCGATCGCAGATCACCCCACGCGGGGCGGGGCGACCGGCAAAACGGGGACTTGGCAGGCCGGGGGGATTGCCATGTAGTGAAAAGTCCGTTATTTAATGCCACGGGGCACGATGTGCGCGTAAGCGCCCGTGACATAAGGGGAGAAATCGTGGGACTGATCACAAAAAGCCAGCCGCCCTTGGTCGGTGTCGATATCAGTTCGACCGCGGTCAAGCTCCTCCAGCTGTCCAGGACGGGCAATCGCTACCGGGTCGAGCACTACGCGGTCGAACCGCTGCCTCCCAATGCCGTGGTCGAGAAGAACATCGTCGAGGTCGAGGCGGTGGGCGAAGCCATCCGCCGGGCCATGGCCCGTTCGGGCAGCCGTGCCAAACACGCGGCCGCCGCGGTCGCCGGTTCGGCGGTCATCACCAAGCTCATTCCGATGCCTGCCGGGCTCGATGAAGAGGACATGGAGTCCCAGATCGAACTCGAGGCGGTCAACTACATCCCGTACCCGATCGAGGAGGTCAACCTCGATTTCGAAGTTCTCGGGCCGATGCCCGGCAACGCCGAGATGATGCAGGTGCTGCTGGCGGCGTCGCGGACCGAGAACGTGGACACGCGCGCTTCGGCCCTGGATCTGGGCGGCCTGACGGCGCGGGTCATGGACGTGGAAGCGTTCGCGATCGAGAACGCGTTCGCGTTGCTGGCCGATTCGCTGAGCGTCGCGCGCGATGGCGTCATCGCGATGGTCGACGTCGGCGCGACCATGACCACGCTCAACATCCTGCGCAACGGTCGCAGCCTGTACAGCCGCGAACAGGTGTTCGGTGGCAAGCAGCTCACCGACGAGGTCATGCGCCGCTACGGGCTGAGCTACGAGGAAGCGGGCCTGGCCAAGCGCCAGGGCGGGCTTCCGGAAAGCTACGAGATCGAAGTGCTCGAGCCCTTCAAGGAGGCGCTGGTCCAGCAGATCAGCCGCCTGCTGCAGTTCTTCTACGCCGGTAGCGAGTTCAACCGCGTGGACCACGTAGTGCTGGCCGGGGGCTGCGCGTCCATTCCCGGCCTGGCCGAAATGGTCGAGGAGCAGCTGGGCGTCCCGACGGTCGTTGCCAATCCGCTGGCACAGATGACGCTCGGGCCCCGGGTCCAGGCGCATGCGCTGGCACAGGATGCGCCGGCGCTGATGATCGCGTGCGGCCTGGCCTTGAGGAGCTTCGACTGATATGGCACGGATCAACCTGCTCCCGTGGCGCGCCGAGCGCCGCAAGCTGCGCCAGAAGGAATTCCTCACCCTGCTCGGCCTGTGCGCCGCGGCCGGCGTTGTGCTGTGGTTCCTGCTCAACAGCTACTACAACGGCCAGATCAGCGGCCAGAACGACCGCAACAACTACCTCAAGGACCAGATCGCCCAGGTCGACAAGCAGATCGCGACGATCGACGAACTGGACAAGAAGAAGGCGAAGTTGCTGGCGCGCAAGGAAGTCATCGAGCAGCTGCAGGCCAACCGCTCGCAGATGGTGCACCTGTTCGATTCGCTGGTGCGGACCATTCCCGACGGCGTGATCCTGACGTCGATCAAGCAGGAAGGCGACAAGCTCACGCTCGAAGGCCGCTCCCAATCGAACGCGCGGGTCAGTACCTACATGCGCAACCTGGAAGGGTCGGGCTGGATGACCAAGCCGGACCTGTCGATCATCGAAGCCAGGGCGGGCGACCCGGCACTGCCTTACGCCTTCACCCTCAGCGTGCTGCTGGCCAACCCCAATGCGCCGAAGGACGAAAACGGCGATGGCGTGCCTGACGCGCCTGCCGCGGACGCCACGGCCGCGCCTGCCGCGACGACGCCCTCCATCGATCCCACGGCAACACCAGTCGCCACGCCAGCCGCCACGGCGCCGGCCGCAGCGGCACCCGCCGCCGACACGCCGGCGCCGGCGACGCCGGCCAGCGGAGGAGCTTCGCTGTGAAGAAAATGTCGCTGAAGGAACTCAACTTCAACAATACCGGCAGCTGGCCGCGCGAATTCAAGGTCGGCTTCGGGATCGTGGTCGGACTGCTGATCTTCGGACTGCTGTGGTGGCTCTTCATCCGTGACAAGGCGACCGAACTCCAGGGCCTCGAACAGACGGAAACGAGCCTGCGCCAGGAATTCGAGACCAAGCAGGGTCGGGCCGCGAACCTGGAGCCGCTGACCCTGCAGCTGGCGCAGATGGAACAGCAGCTGCAACAGATGCTGCGCCAGCTGCCTAGCAAGACTGAAATGCCCGACCTGATCGTCGATGTTTCTCAGACGGCGCTCGCGACCGGCATTTCCAACGAGCTGTTCCAGCCTGGCCCGGAGACGCCCAAGGAGTTCTACGCCGAGAAGCCGATCGCACTTCGGATGGTGGGTACCTACCACCAGTTCGGGGCATTCGTCAGCGGCGTTGCCTCCCTGCCACGCGTGGTGATCCTGACCATGCACGACATTTCGCTCAAGCCGAAAAACCCCGACAAGTCGGGGATCAAGGTCAATACGCCGCTGGAGCTGGCGGGTACGGTGAAGACCTATCGCTATCTCGACGCCGAGGAGGCCGCCGAGCAGGAAAAGGCCACCGCAACGACCGGCAAGGGGAAGGGCTGACATGCAGATGCGAATCTCCCAGCTCGCCCACGGCGGCCCCGGCGTGCGAACCATCCTTCTCGTTGCCCTCGTGGCGTGCGTGTCCGCTTGCGGCCGCGGGGTGACCAGCACGCCGGGTGATGAACCCAACCTGGAAAAGTGGGTGGCGGAGGTCAAGAACCGGCCGGCGCCGCCGCTGGATCCCCTGCCGGTGATGCAGCAGTTCGAGACGTTCGAATACGACGCCCAGAACCTGCGTGATCCCTTCAGCAATGCCTTCAGCGACGATAGCGGCGGGAGCGGCCCACGGCCTGATCCAAACCGGCCGAAGCAGACGCTCGAGCAGTTTCCGCTGGACAGCCTGAACATGGTCGGGACGATCGGCAGCGGCTCGTCGCTGGTCGCCCTGGTGATGGCGCCGGACAAAGTGACGTATCGCGTCCGACCTGGCGTGTACTTGGGACAAAACGATGGCCGCGTGACGGCGGTTCATGAAGACCGGATCGACCTTGTCGAACTGGTGCCGGACGGCGCGGGCGGATGGCTGGAACGCCCGGCATCCGTTGCGCTCGCAGACCAATGATTGGGGATAGGACGATGACCGTATTCGAAGCCACAAGCCTGCGGCCTGCCCGGCGCCCCCTGGCCCTGCGGCCAACCTCCAGGCGCGCGATGCTGGTTGGTTTGGCCACCGGCCTGCTCGCCGCATTCAGCGCGGTCAATGCGGCTCCGCCGGCTGCCATGGCACCGGGGATGCTCGCCACCGCCCAGGTGGCGGCCGCCGCGGGCATGGATCCCGCGAAGCAGGTACCGGGCGCGCTCAGCGTGGCCGACATCGATTTCAAGCGTGGCGATGGCGGCGCCGGTCGCCTGATCGTGCATTTCAGCGGCAACGGAGCGGTTCCCGACCTGCGCAACCAGGGGTCGTCGGTCGTCATCAGCGTCGGCAACGCGCAACTGCCTGCCTCGCTGCAGAAGCCGCTGAACGTGACCGACTTCGCTACCCCGGTCCAGCGCATCGACGCCAGCCCGAGCGGAAACGGCGCCCAGATCGTGCTCAGCACCAGTGGTCCCTATCAGTCGATGGCCTACCAGACCGGCCGGGACTACATCGTCGAGATCGTGCCCAAGGCGGCCGTCGCGGCCGGAACGGGCGCGACGAATGCCACCGCCCCGACGGCAATGGGCGCAACGGCGTCGACGACGACCACCCGCGGCTACACGGGCCATCCGGTCACGTTCAACTTCCAGGACGTGCCGGTCCGCACCGTGCTGCAGCTGATCGCCGAGGAATCCAACCTCAATATCGTGGCCTCGGACACAGTGTCCGGCAACGTGACGCTGCGGCTGATCAATGTCCCCTGGGACCAGGCGCTGGACATCGTCCTGCAGGCGAAGGGACTGGACAAGCGCCGTAGCGGGAATGTGGTGTGGATCGCTCCCCAGGCCGAGATCTCGAAGTACGAGCAGGATCGGGAAGATGCCCGCATCGCGATCGAAAACCGCGCCGAAATGGTGACCGAGTACATCCCGATCAGCTATGGAAACGCCGAGGACCTGGCGAAGCTGCTGACCGAGGAAGCGAAGAACGGTCAGAGCGGCGGTGGCGCATCCACCGGTGGTCAAAGCCGCGGATTCCTGTCGCCGCGCGGCAGCATCAGCTTCGATCGCCGCACCAATACGCTGCTGGTCATCGACATTCCCCAGCGCGTGGCGTCGATCAAGGACCTCGTGCACGAGCTCGACAAGCCGGTCGACCAGGTCGTGATCGAAGCCCGGATCGTCATTGCCAACGAATCCTTCGCACGGGAAATCGGTGCCAAGTTCGGCATCACCGGGACCCAGCAGAACACGCTGTTCAGCAACAGCATCTCCACCAACATCGCAAACCAGAATGCACTGGTGACATCGGCGGTGAACGGCACGATCCCGACCATCACCCGCGGTCTCAACACCAACCTGCCTTCGACCCTCGCGGGCGCCGGATCGCTCGCCCTGTCCATCCTCAATGGTGGCTACGCGCTTGACATGGAGCTCTCCGCGCTCCAGACGGAAGGACGCGGAGAGATCATCTCCAACCCGCGCATCGTCACCAGCAACCAGAAGGAAGCGACGATCACCCAGGGCCAGGAGATCGGCTACCTGACCACCACCGGCGGCGCCAACGCCAATGCGCCGACCGTGCAATTCAAGAACGCCGTGCTGATGCTGAAAGTGACGCCGACGATTACCGCCGACGGCCGCGTGTTCCTCAACATGGACGTCACCAAGGACGACCTGCAGGGTTACATCGATACCGGCGCAGGCCAGGTCCCGACCATCGCCAAGCGCGAAGTCACGACTGCCGTGCTGATGGAGGATGGCCAGACCGTCGTCATTGGTGGCGTGTATGAGTTCAAGAACAGCCAGGACATGTCGAAGGTGCCGTTCCTGGCCGACATCCCGATCCTGGGCAACCTGTTCAAGAAGAAGAACCGGACCAACAGCAAGGCCGAGCTGCTGATCTTCGTGACGCCGAAGGTGCTGCGCGTCGCCCAGCGCTGAGACTCCTGGCGGCAATACAACGAAAGGGCCTTCGGGCCCTTTCGCATTTCACGCGTGCATGAATGCGAAGGGTGCGGGGCTTGAACCAACCGCCGCCGGGTCGGTCAAACTGCGGCCTGCTCCTGGCGCAACGGGACCCGCCCACCGATGGATAGCCGCACCGAAGACGCCACGCGCCTGTTCGACGCCTTCCGCGCTCTGCGTGAAGACCTGTCGACGCAAATCGTCGGCCAGGCCGCCCTGGTCGAGCGATTGCTGATTGCATTGCTGGCCGACGGCCATCTGCTGGTCGAGGGCGCGCCGGGCCTGGCCAAGACCACCGCGATCCGCGCCCTGGCGGCACGGCTGGAAGCCGATTTCGCCCGCGTCCAGTTCACCCCCGATCTGTTGCCTGCCGACCTGACCGGAACCGAGGTATGGCGGCCGCAGGATGGCCGCTTCGAGTTCCAGCCCGGGCCGATCTTCCATCCGGTGCTGCTGGCCGACGAGATCAACCGTGCCCCGGCCAAGGTGCAGTCGGCGCTGCTCGAGGCGATGGGCGAGCGCCAGGTAACCGTGGGCCGGCAGACGTATCCACTGCCACCGCTGTTCCTGGTGATGGCAACCCAGAATCCCATCGAGCAGGAAGGCACGTTCCCGCTGCCCGAGGCCCAGCTGGACCGGTTCCTGATGTACGTGCGCATCGGCTATCCGGAAGCGGCCGCGGAGACCGAAATCCTCCGCCTCGCCCGCGACCGCGCGCGCGCGGCAATGCATCCCGAGCCGGACAAGCATGAGCGCCTGCCACTGGCCGACGTCTTCGCCGCACGCGCGCAGGTGCTCGACCTGCACGTGGCGCCGCAGCTGGAACGCTATCTGGTCGAACTGGTGCTCGCCTCGCGCGACGCCAGCAGGTACGACCAGGCACTCGCGCGCCGCATCGCCTGGGGCGCGAGCCCACGCGGTTCGATCGCACTGGAGCGCTGCGCGCGCGCGCGGGCCTGGTTGAGCGGCCGCGACTACGTCACGCCCGACGACATCCGCGCGGTCGCCCCGGATGTCCTGCGCCACCGCGTCCTGCCCAGTTACGAAGCCACCGCCGAAGGCTGGGATGGCGAACGCCTGGTCGGCGCCTTGCTCGATAAGGTGCCGGTGCCGTGATCCGTGATGGGTGAGCCGTGATCGGCAACCGAAAACGTGGCGTGGCGACAGCCGGATCGGATCGGATGCGCGCGGCCCCTGCATCCTCCGGCGGCGTCGGAGCAGAGCAGGGAATCGCCCCGTCGCTCGCCGAGCTGGTGGCATTGCGCGGTCTCGCCCAGGGCGCGCGGCCGCCGCGACGGGGGCGGCTCGGCGTCAGCGGGCAGGGCCTCTCGCCCTTGCGGGGGCGCGGCATGGAGTACGCGGAGTCGCGCGAGTATGCGATCGGCGATGACGCCCGCCACATCGACTGGCGCCTGACCGCGCGCAGCGGCAAACCGCATACCAAGCTGTTCCAGGCCGAACGCGAGCGCCTGACGCTGGTCATCGCCGACACCGCGCCGTCGCTGTATTTCGGCACGCGCGTGCGCTTCAAGTCGGTGCAGGCCGCGCGCGCGGGCGCGATCGCCGTGTGGGCCGCGATCCGCGACGGAGACCGCGTCGCCGCATTGCGCGGCAGCCATCGTGATCCGCCGGTACCGCCCGCCGCCGGGCCCCGCGGCGCCTTGCGCGTGCTCGACGCCCTGGTGCGCTGGTACTCGGCCCCGCCTGCGGACGACGCCGGCCTGGTCGTGGCGATCGAACACGCGCGCCGCCTGCTGCGCCCCGGCTCGCGCGTCGTCCTGATTGCCGATCCGGCCAGCGTCGCCGCGGTGCCGGCCGAACGCTGGCCGGCTCTTTCGATGCACAACGAAGTCATCGTGCTGCTGCTCACCGATCCGCTGGAACTCGACCCGCCGCAGGCCGCGTTGCCCTTCGTGACCGCGGCACACCGGGTCGAACTCGACCTGGCGACGGCAGCACAGCGCCAGCGCTGGAAACGCACGTTCGTGCTGCCCGTGGACCAGGCCTGCGCGCAGCTTCCAGCACGTGGCGTACGCGTGCACCGGTTGTCCACCGATGCGCCGAGCCAGGCATGGCTGCCGCTGCTCGGGCGGCAGGGTGCGGTGCGGGCATGAGCCGGCTCGCCAGCCCCGGCGCGACGCTGCAGCTGCGCGACATCCACCAGGCGCCGCCGCCGTCCTGGTGGCCACCGGCGCCGGGCTGGTGGCTGCTGGCGGCGATCGTGCTGCTCGTGATCGGCGCGATCGCCTGGCGACTGTGGCGACGGCGCCAGCGCGCACGCGCACTCTCGCGGCTGTTCGACGATGCCCTGGCGCGCGCAGCGACGCCACAGGCGCAGGTTGCCGCGATGTCGGAGCTGCTGCGCCGCGCCGCGCGCAACATCGATCCGGGCGCCGATGCGTTGCCCGGCGACAAGTGGCTTGCCTTCCTCGATCGCAGCCTGCCGTCGCCGGTCTTCGTCGGCCGGCTTGGCGACGTGCTGCTCGAGGGCGGCTTCCGCCGCAGCATTTCGCAAGACGACGCCGACGCCCTGCGCGTGGCAGCGCGCGCACGGTTCCTGGACTGGATGGCGGCGCGATGACGGCCTTGCTCGCGGCGCTGCACCTGGACGGCTTCGCCTGGCCGTGGCTGCTGCTCGCGTTGCCGCTGCCGTGGCTGGCCCGCTGGCTGTTGCCACCGATGCGACGCGCGGATGGCGCGCTGAAGGTTCCCTATGGCGACCGCCTGGATGCGATCGCGATCCGCGGCGGCCATGCCGGCGCGCGCGGCATCGGTGTGCTTGCCTGGGTCGCATGGGCGCTGTTGTGCGTGGCCGCGGCGCGCCCGCAGCAACTGGGCCCGGTGGCCAGGCCGCCGCAATCCGGCCGTGACCTCATGCTCGCGGTCGACCTGTCGGGCAGCATGAGCGAAGAGGACATGTCGCTCGGCAACCAGTCCGTCGATCGCCTGACCGCGGCCAAGGCGGTGCTCGCCGATTTCCTCGACCGGCGCGCGGGCGATCGCGTCGGGCTGCTGGTGTTCGGCGACAAGGCGTACATGCTCACGCCGCTCACCGCGGACCTGGATTCGGTCCGCGCGCAACTGGGCGACAGCGTGGTCGGCCTGGCGGGACGCGCGACCGCCATCGGCGATGCGATCGGCCTGGCGGTGAAGCGACTGAAGGCGCGACCGCACGACCAGCATGGCCCACGCGAACACGTCCTGGTCCTGCTCACCGACGGCGTCAGCAACGCCGGCATGCTCGATCCGCTCAAGGCGGCCGAACTGGCGCGCGACGCCGGCGTGCGCATCCACGCGATCGCGTTCGGCGGCCAGGGCGGGGGCATGTCCGTTTTCGGCATCCCACTGCACATGCCCGGCGCCGATGAAGACGTCGACATGGCCACGCTGCAACGCATCGCCAAGCTGACCGGCGGACAGGCGTTCCGCGCGCGCGATACCGAACAGCTCGCGGGGATCTATGCCGCGATCGACCGCCTCGAACCGGTGGAGCGTGCCGGGCAGGCGGTACGACCGCGCATCGAACGCTATCCCTGGCCGCTGGGCGCGGCGATCGCGTGCGGCCTGCTGGCCCTCGCCTGGCCGCGACGGGGGCGCGCATGATTCCCGCGGACGTTCCTGCGGAGCTGCTGCGGCTGGCATCGCCGCACTGGCTGCGGCCGCAATGGCTCTGGTGCCTGCTCGCGCTGCCGGGCCTGGCGTGGTGGTGGCGAACGCGCCAGCACGTGCGCAGCGCCTGGCGCGCGCATGTCGATCCGCACCTGTTGTCCCGCCTGCTCGAGGAAGCCGGGACGCGTCGCGCAGCAGGCGGATGGCTCGCCCTGCTCGGCGGCGTGCTCGCGATCTGCGCGCTGGCCGGCCCGGCGTGGGAGAAGTCGCCGCAGGCCCTGTGGCAGACCCGCACGCCGCTGGTGGTCGCGCTCGACCTGTCCAGCGCGAGCCTGGCGCCTGATCTTCCGCCCTCGCGGCTGTTGCAGGCGCGGGGCAAGATCGCGCGCCTGCTCGCCACGCGTGCCGGCGGCCAGGTCGGCCTGGTGGCCTTTGCCGACGATGCCTACACGGTCGCGCCGCTGACCGAGGACGCCGCCAACGTCGCGCTGTTCCTGGATGCGCTGTCCCCGGACGTGATGCCGGTCGACGGCAGCCGCGCCGATCGCGCGGTCGCGTGGTCGGCGCGATTGCTCAGGCAGGCGGGATTCGCGCACGGGGACATCCTGTTGCTGACCGACCACGCCGACGGGGACGCGCGCGCGGCGGCGTCGGCGGCGCATCGCGATGGCTATCGCGTCTCGGTGCTCGGCTTGGGCACGCCGTCGGGCGCCGCCTATCGCGACGCCGACGGCCGCATCGGCCAGGCGCACCTGGATGCGCCGTCGCTGCGCGCGCTCGCCGCTGCCGGCGGTGGCGCCTACGCGGCGCTGGAGCCGGGCGCTGGCGATCTCGTCGCGCTCGGCGTGCTCGATCCGCAGCGCGCCGATGCGCAGGCGGGCATGCATGGCGGCGCCGCGCTTTGGCACGACCAGGGCTACTGGCTGCTGTTGCCGTTGCTGGTACTGGCGCTGTTTGCGTTCCGACGTGGCGGCGCGCTTGCGACGTTGCTGCTGCTGGCATGGCTGCCATGGCAACCAGCGCAGGCTGGGCCGATCGACTGGTGGCAGCGTCCGGATCAACGGGCGCATGCGCAATTCGAACGCGGCACGCAGGCGTATCGCCAGCACGATTACGCCGCCGCGGCCGACCGGTGGCGGGCGCTGCCCGGCGCCGATGCCGCCTACAACCTGGGCAATGCGCTCGCCGAACAGGGCGACTACGACGGCGCGATCGCCGCGTACGACCGTGCGCTGCGCCTGCGCCCGCGCATGGCCGACGCCATCACCAATCGCGCGCGTGTCCTGCAGGCGAAGCAGCGCCGGCAGCCATCGCAGCCCGGGCAGGAACAGGATCGACCTTCGTCCGGCCAACCCCGATCCGGGCCATCGCAATCTTCCTCGAAGGGACAGCAGGAGTCGAAGCCGGGCGCGCCGAATGATGCGCACGACGCCTCCGGCGCCCCCTCTCCGCCGCAACCGCAACCGCCGCGTGACGGCGATCCGCAAGCGCAACCCGGATCGCGGGAGACATCGCCGAAAACGTCGTCATCGCCGTCGCAATCCGGGAAACCTCCGGGCGAGCCCAGCCCGGCCGCGCCCGAAACGCCGGCCGATGCAAAAACGCAGCAGCAGGCCGATGCCGCGCAGCGACAGCGGATGGAGCGCGCGCTGCGCGACACGCCCGCCGAACGACCGGGCAAGGAGCAGCCCGGCAAGGACGCGCCGCCTGGCAACGAGCCAACCGCCGAAGCGGTCGAAACCCCGCAACAGCGCGAACGCCGCATCGCCAACGAAGCCTGGCTGCGGCGGGTACCCGATGATCCCGGTGGCCTGCTGCGCGCGAAGTTCCGGCTCGAATACGAACGTCGCCAACACGAGGGAGACGGCCGCTGATGGCTGACCTGCATTCCAATGCCGTTGTCCGCCTGGCGGTCGGCCTGCTGCTGTCCTGCTGCGCATTCGCCGCCTGCGCGCAGGCGCGCGCGTGGCTGGACCGCGACCACATCGCGCTGGGCGAAACCACCACCCTCAACATCCAGACCGACCAGGCCACCGCGGACGCCCCGGAGTACTCGCCGCTGCTCGCCGACTTCACCCTCAGCGGCAATACCAGCCGTCGCGAGTACCAGGTGGTCAATGGCGTTGGCAGCGCGCACGTGCTGTTTGCCGTGGCGCTGCGGCCCCGGCGCGATGGCGTGATCGCGGTCCCGTCGCTGCGCGTGGGCAACCAGCAGACGCCCGCGCTGACGCTGACGGTCGCGCCGCGGTCGTCGGCGCCGGCGCATGACGGCTCGGTCTTCATCGAAACGCAGGTCGATGCGCCATCGCCCTACGTGCAGCAGGCGGTTGGCTACACCGTGCGGCTGTATTCGCAGACGCCGCTCGTCTCCGGGCAATTGGACCAGGCCCCGCCCGCCGGTGGCTCGCTGCAACGCGTCGGCGACGACACCCAGTACGAGCGCGACATCGGCAACCGCAGCTACAACGTGATCGAGCGCCATTACCTGCTGATCCCGGAGCGCAGCGGGCCGATGACCATCCCCGGCGCGCATTTCCAGGGCAATGCCGCGGGCGGATTCTTCGACGACTTCCTCGGCGACGGCAGTGGCGGGATCGATGTCTCAAGCCCGTCGCGCGCGCTGCAGGTGCGCCCGGTGCCGGCCAATGCACCGCAGCCCTGGCTGCCGCTGCGCGGACTGCAACTGCGCTACCTGTCCACCCCGCAGCGCGCGCGTGCCGGCGAAGCGGCGACCGTCACCATCGAGGCCGTCGCCGACGGGGCCACCGCCGCGCAGTTGCCGGAACTGCAGCTTGAGGCCGACGACGGCGCGCAGGTCTTCGCCGATCCGGTGCAGAGCGACGATCGCTTCGACGACGGCCGACCGCACGTGCGCGAGGTACGGAAGTTTTCGATCGTGCCTGCGCATGCAGGCACCCTGCACTTGCAGGGGTCGCGCGTGAGCTGGTGGGATGTGCAGGCGGGCGTGCGACGCACCGCGTCGCTGCCGGATCTCGTGCTGCAGGTCGCGCCCGGTGCCGGCGGCGCCGGGGCGACGGCCGGCGCGACGCCAGGCACGGACTCCGATGACGGCAACCTGGACGGCACCCGGGCCGCGTCGACGGCCGCCACTGGCACGCGGCCCTGGGCGCTGGCGACGGTGGCGTTCGCGGCGCTGTGGCTGGGCACGCTGGCCTGGGCGCTGCAGCGCCGGTCCAGCGTGGGCGATGGCCAGGGAGTCGGCGCGACACCCGTATCGCAGGCGCCCGATGGCGGCGCATCGCCCGCCGACCTGAAGCGGGCACTGGAGCGCGGCTCGCTCGGCGACGTGGCGGAGATCCTGTGCGCGATGGCTGGTCCAGCGGCCGAACTCGACGCCGTGCGGGACCGGCTGGCCGATCCACGCCAGCGCGATGCGGTCGATGCCTTGCAACGGGCGCGCTGGGGCGATGGCGACGGCGGCGCCGCGCGGACCGCGCTGCGCGACGCGTTCAAGGGAGGCCCGCGTTGGCGCGAACGTGGCCCGGCGGCCGCGAAGGAGCCATTGCCGCCCCTGTATCCGCACGGCTGAGTTTGTTCAAACACATTCCCCGTAGAGCGGCTTCAGCCGCGGGCCCTGCCATCATGGCTCGCAGGGACAGCGCTGCCCGCCCCGGGTTTGCCTTCAACCGATGTGCGCCCGCAGGCGCAGGCGAATCGAACCCTCTCAGCCGTGCGCCAGCGGCAGTTCGCAGCGCAGCAGCAGCCGGCCATCGCTGGCCATCGCAAACAGGCTGCCGGCATGGGCCCGGGCAATGGCGCGGGCGATCAGCAACTGCAGGCCGAGGCCTTCGTCGTAGGCATCGGCCTGCGGCAGATCGAACAACGCATCCAGCTGCCTCGGATCCGGCGCAGGCGCCTGGCTGTGGATGTCGATCCGCAATCGCCCATCGACGGCCTGGAGCGTGACCGCGGCCGCGACGCTGGCGCGTGCGGTGGCGAACTCGATCAGCACCCGCAGCAACTGCGTCAAGCGCACCGGATCGCCGGCGACCATCACGCCGTCGACGTGGTTTTCGATCGTGACCAGGGCGCTCGCGCCGCTGTTGGTACGGGCGTAGTCCAGCAGCATCGCCGGATCGCAGGGCTCGGGCGTATTGACGAGGCGATCATTGCTGGCGCGGGTCCAGTCGCCGAGTTCGTCGATCATCCGCACCAGCTGTCGCGTCTGGCGCTCGATCAGGGCGAACAGCTCCTGCTGGCGTTCAGGCGCGACCTGACCGCTGCGCAACAGGTATGCGGCCGTCTGCAACGGCGTCAATGGCCCGCGCAGGTCGTGGGCGATGCGATCCATCCATGGAACGCTGGCGATCACGCAGGCGTACCGCGGGTGTCGAGCAGCGTGCAGATCGACTGGATCGCCGGCAGTTCCGGCGGTTTGACCAAGTGGTGGTCGAAGCCGGCCTCGCGGGTCCGGCGCCGATCCTCCGGCTGGCCCCAGCCGGTGACCGCGACCAGTACCACGTCGTCGCCTCCCGGCGCGGCGCGCAGCGCGCGGGCCACGTCGTAACCGCTGCGGCCGGGCATGCCGACATCCAGGAACACGATCTGCGGCTGGAATTCCGCGAAGCCGGCCTCGAAGCCTGCTGGCTCGTACAGGCAGCGGACTTCCAGCCCGAGCAGTTCCAGCATCATCGCCAGGGTATCGGCCGCGTCGCGGTTGTCGTCGACCACGAGCGCGCGATGGTGGACCGCGTCGGCGCGACCGGTGTCGACCTCGCGTGCGATGGCGGCCTGCGGTGCCGGCACGTGCATCGCCAGTGCATCGCCACCGGCCGTGCGTGGCAGCCGGACCAGGAACTGGCTGCCGCGCCCGAGGCCGTCGCTATGCACGCTGACCTCGCCGCCATGCATCTCCGTCAGCCGGCGCACCAGCGTCAGTCCGATGCCGAGCCCGCCATGCGCGCGTTCGATCGCGGTGTCGGCCTGGGAGAAAAGTTCGAAGATGTCGCGCGTCTGCTCGGCGCTCAAGCCGATGCCGCGGTCGCGTACGGCGACCTCGATGCACTGGTCGTCCAGTTCCGCGACGAGCTCGATCAGGCCGCCGGCATCGGAATACTTCGCCGCGTTGTTGAGCAGGTTGGCGAACACCTGCGACAGGCGCAGGCCGTCGGCGTGCAACGGCACGCGCGTATCGGGCAGCTGCATCCGCAACTCGTGCCGGCCCTGCTCGATGAGCGGCATCGCCGTCTCGACCGCGGACTCGAGCACCGCCTGCAGCGTGGTGGGCGCCTGGCGCAACTCGAGCTTGCCGCGGGTGATGCGCGCTATGTCGAGCAGGTCGTCGATCAACCGGACCAGCAGCGCGAGCTGGCGTTCCATCAGGTCCTGCAGTGGCTCGGGAGTGCCGCCGGGAGCAGCCAGCCGGCGCACGTTGAGGGCATTGAGCAGCGGCGCGAGCGGATTGCGCAACTCGTGGGCGAGGGTGGCGAGGAACTCGTCCTTGCGCTGGTCGGCCTCGCGCAGGCGTTCCATCAACTGCTTGAGCTGGTCGATGCTGGTGGAGATGCCGAACCAGGACACCAGCTTGCCGGCCTCGTTGCGCCATGGCACCGCGCGGGTCATGAACCAGCAGTAGTCGCCTTCCTCGTTGCGATGACGGGCCTCGAACTCGAACTTCTCGCCCGCCGCCAGCGACGCCACCACCAGGTCGTGCACCGCCTGGCTGTCGTCCGGATGCAGCACCAGCCTGGTCAGGTCGCTGGGTCCGTCGCCCTCGGCCGCGTGGCCGTAGTACTCGAACCAGTTGCGGTTGGCGTAGGTGATGGTGCCGTCCGGCGCGCAGGTCCAGACGATCGATGGGATGGTGTCGGCGAGGAAGCGCAGTCGCTGCTCGGCGTTGGCGCGCTCGGCGACTTCCTCGCGCAGTTCGCGGTTGCGCTGTCCCAGCTCGTCGTTGGCGCGGCGCAGCGACTCGTTGAGCTGCTCCAGTTCGCGGGCCTTCTCGGCCTCCAGCGCGAGGTTGGCCTGCTGCAGCTGGCGCCGCTTGCGGAACAGCTCGGCCAGCACCACCACCTTGCTGCGCAGGATCTCCGGGATCACCGGCACCATCACGTAATCGACGGCGCCAAGCTTGTAGCCGCGCAGCCGGTCCATGTCGGTCACGTTGACCGCGGTGACGAAGATGATCGGGGTGTTCTCGAAACGCGGGTGCTGGTGGATCAGGCTCGCGGTCTCGAAGCCGTCCATGCCCGGCATGTTGACGTCGAGCAGGATGACCGCGAACTCCTGGTCCATCAGCCGCTGCAGCGCCTGCATGCCGGAACTGGCGTCGACGAGGTTCTCGCCCAGCGGCTCCAGGATCGCTCGGTACGTCAGCAACCGGCCCGGCTGGTCGTCGACCAGCAGGATGTTCACCGGCGCCAGCGCCTCGTCCGCCGGAGGCGGCGGCGCGGTGTCTTCGCTGTGGCTCAACGATGCAACCACTGTCGCAGCACTCCCAGCAACTGGTCGGTGACGACGGGTTTGGCGAGGTAGTCCGAGGCGCCGGCCTCCAGGCATTTCTCACGATCGCCCTTCATCGCCTTGGCGGTCAGCGCCACGATGGGCAGCGCGCGCGACTCGGGGTCCGAGCGGATCGCGCGCATCGTATCGTAGCCGTCCATGCCTGGCATCATGATGTCCATCAGCACCAGGTCGATGTCGCTGTCGCCGGCGACCTTCTCGATCGCCTCCTGACCGGTCCCGGCGGTGACCACGTCCATGCCGTGGCGCTCGAGCACGCTCGACAGCGCGAAGATGTTGCGCACGTCGTCGTCCACCACCAGCACGCGCTTTTCACGCAGCGCCTCGTCGGATTCATGCAGGCGCTGGACCATGCGGCGCTTGGCGGGCGGCAATTCGGCGACCACGCGGTGCAGGAACAACGCGGTCTCGTCGAGCAGGCGTTCGGGCGATTCCACGCCCTTGATCACCACCGACTTGGCCACCTTCTTCAGCCGCTCGCTTTCGGCGGTGCTCAGGTCCTTGCCGGTGAACACCACGATCGGCAGGTCGCGCAGTTCGGGCACGCCCTGGATGCGGTCGAGCAGGTCGAAGCCGCTCATGTCGGGCAACCGCAGGTCGAGCACGACGCAGTCGAATTCGCCCTGCGCCAGCGCCGCCATCGCATCCTCGCCGGACCCGACCGTGGTGATTTCCACGTCGTCGTGGCGGATGAGTTCATCGATGCTCATCCGTTCGACGGCGTCGTCCTCAACCACCAGCAACCGCTTCACCCGCGGCAGGGTGTACTGCTTTATGCGCTCCAGCGCGGCGGAAATCGTCTCGGTCGTCGCAGGCTTTGCGAGGTAAGCGAACGCGCCGCGCTCGATGCTGTGGTGGCGCTCCTCTTCGACGGTCACGATCTGCACCGGGATATGGCGCGTCGTCGAGTCCTGCTTCAGGCGCGCCAGCACCGTCCAGCCGAGCATGTCGGGCAGGAAGATGTCGAGCGAGATCGCGCTGGGCTTGTACTCGCGCACCAGCCGCAACGCTTCGCTGCCACGGTTGGCGACCAGCACCTTGAAGCCCTGCGTGCGGGCGTGGTCGCGCAGCACGGTGGCGTAGCGGGCGTCGTCCTCCACCACCAGCAGCGATGGTTCGCCGGGGGCGAGCTCGAGGCGGTCGTCGGCGATTTCCTCCAGCACCACCGCGTTGGTTTCGGTCGCGGCGGCATGGGCGAGTTCGGCCGGCGTCGGTCGCGATCCACGGTCGTTGCGCTCGTGGTTGCTGTCGGCGCCCATGTAGTTCAGCGGCAGGTAGAGGGTAAAGGTGCTGCCCTTGCCGGGGGCGCTGACCAGGCGCAGTTCGCCGCCCAGCAGGCCGGCGATCTCGCGACTGATCGCGAGGCCGAGGCCGGTACCGCCGTACTTGCGCGAGGTGCCGGCGTCGGCCTGCTGGAAGGCCTCGAACACGATGCGCTGCTTCTCGGGCGAAATGCCGATGCCGGTGTCGGTGACCTCGAACGCGACCACGGTCGGGGCGACATCGAGGATCTTGTGGCCCACGGTCCAGCCGGCGCGGGCGACCCGCGCCGACAGCCGCACGCTTCCGGCTTCGGTGAACTTCAGCGCGTTGGACAGCAGGTTCTTGAGGATCTGCTGCAGGCGCTTGGGATCGGTGTTGAGCGCGCGGCCCAGGTCGGCGGAGAAATCCACCGAGAAATCCAGGTGCCTGCGTTCGGCATCGTGGCGGAAGCCGCGCTCGATGTTCTCGCGCAGGTGCGAGAACGGGATCTCCTCGCTGTCGACGGTGACGGTGCCCGACTCGATCTTCGACAGGTCGAGGATGTCGCTGATCAGGTGCAGCAGGTCGGTGCCGGCGGCATGGATCGTCTTGGCGAACTCGACCTGGCGCGGGCTGAGGTTGGTCTCGGGGTTCTCGGCCAGCTGCTGGCCCAGGATCAGGATCGAGTTCAGCGGCGTGCGCAGCTCGTGCGACATGTTGGCCAGGAACTCGGACTTGTAGCGCGAGGTGAGCGCCAGCTCGGCGGCCTTGTCCTCCAGCGCGCGGCGGGCGTGCTCGATCTGCTGGTTCTTGTGCTCGACCTCGGCCTTCTGCTCGGCCAGCAGTGCCGCCTTCTGCGCGATCTCCTCGTTGGTTTCCTGCAGCTCGTTCTGCTGCGTCTGCAGTTCCACCGCCAGCTGCTGCGGCTGCGCGAGCAGGTGCTCGGTGCGCATCGTGGCCTCGATCGTGTTCAGGACGATACCAATGCTCCGGCTCAGCTGCTCCAGGAACGTGCGTTCGGTGGGGCTGAATTCGTACAGCGACGCCAGCTCGATCACCGCCTTGACCTGGTCCTCGAACAGCACCGGCAGCACGATCACGCTGCGCGGAACGGCGTTCAGCAGTCCCGACTCGATCTGCGCGGTCCCCGGCGGCACGTCCTTGACCAGGATCAGCGACTGCTGCGCGGCGCACTGGCCGATCAGGCCTTCGCCGAACTGCAGCGTGCGCGTCATCGGCGAGCGGTTGGCGTCGGCATAGCCGGCGAGCTGGCGCAGGCGGCGATCCTCCGGCGCATCGCCGACGGTCTCCACCATGTACATCAGGCCCTGCTGCGCATTGACCAGCGGCGCCAGCTCGGACAGCAGCATGTGGCCCAGCGTGATCAGGTCGCGCTGGCCCTGCATCATCCCCGAGAACTTGGCCAGGTTGGTCTTCAACCAGTCCTGCTCGCGGTTGGACTCGGTGGTCGCGCGGAGGGTGCCGATCATCGCGTTGATGTTGTTCTTCAGGTCCGCGACCTCGCCGCGCACGTCGACCTGGATCGACCGGGTCAGGTCGCCCTGGGTCACCGCGGTCGCCACTTCCGCGATCGCGCGCACCTGGGTGGTGAGGTTGGCCGCGAGCTGGTTGACGTTGGCGGTGAGGTCTTCCCAGATGCCGGCGGTGCCGGGCACGTTGGCCTGGCCGCCAAGGCGGCCTTCGACACCGACCTCGCGCGCGACGGTGGTCACCTGGTCGGCGAAGATCGCCAGCGTCTCGGTCATGTTGTTGATGGTGTCGGCCAGCTCGGCGATCTCGCCCTTGGCTTCCACCGTCAGCTTCTTCTGCATGTCGCCGTTGGCGACCGCGGTCACGACCTTGGCGATGCCGCGCACCTGCGTGGTGAGGTTGGACGCCATCGAGTTGACGTTGTCGGTCAGGTCCTTCCACGTGCCGGCGACGCCGGGCACCTGCGCCTGGCCGCCGAGCTTGCCCTCGGTGCCGACCTCGCGCGCCACGCGCGTGACTTCCGCGGCGAAGCCGTTGAGCTGGTCCACCATCGTGTTGAGGGTGTCCTTGAGCTGCAGGATCTCGCCCTGCGCATCGACCGCGATCTTGCGCGACAGGTCGCCCTTGGCCACCGACGTCGCGACTTCCGCGATGTTTCGCACCTGCGTGGTCAGGTTGGACGCCATCGAGTTGACGTTGTCGGTGAGGTCCTTCCAGGCGCCGGTGACGCCCGGGACCTGCGCCTGGCCGCCGAGCTTGCCTTCGGTGCCGACTTCGCGCGCCACGCGCGTGACTTCCGCGGCGAAGCTGTTGAGCTGGTCGACCATCGTGTTGATGGTGTCCTTGAGTTCCAGGATCTCGCCCTTGACGTCCACGCCGATCTTGCGCGACAGGTCGCCCTTCGCGACCGCGGTGGTCACCTCGGCGATGTTGCGCACCTGCGCGGTGAGGTTGGACGCCATCGAGTTGACGTTGTCGGTGAGGTCCTTCCAGGTACCGGCGACGCCCGGGACCTGCGCCTGGCCACCGAGCTTGCCTTCGGTGCCGACCTCGCGCGCCACGCGCGTCACTTCGGACGCGAAGCCTCGCAGCTGGTCCACCATCGTGTTGAGGGTGTCCTTCAGCGCCAGGATCTCGCCGCGCACGTCCACCGTGATCTTGCGCGAGAGATCGCCGCGCGCCACCGCGGTCGCGACCTCGGCGATGTTGCGCACCTGGGTCGTCAGGTTCGATGCCATCGAGTTGACCGAGTCGGTCAAATCGGCCCACGTACCGGCGACGCCCGGCACCACGGCCTGGCCGCCGAGCTTGCCTTCCGAACCCACCTCGCGCGCCACGCGCGTGACTTCCGCGGCGAAGCCGTTGAGCTGGTCGACCATCGTGTTGATGGTTTCCTTCAGCTGCAGGATCTCGCCGCGCACGTCCACCGTGATCTTGCGCGAGAGGTCGCCCTTGGCCACCGCGGTGGTCACGTCGGCGATGTTGCGCACCTGCAGCGTCAGGTTCGACGCCATCGAGTTCACGTGGTCGGTCAGGTCCTTCCAGGTGCCGGCGACGTCGGGCACGACGGCCTGGCCGCCGAGCTTGCCCTCGGTGCCGACCTCGCGCGCCACGCGGGTCACCTCGGCGGCGAAGCCGTTGAGCTGGTCGACCATCGTGTTGATGGTCTCCTTCAGCTGCAGCACCTCGCCGCGCACGTCCACCGTGATCTTGCGCGACAGGTCGCCCTTCGCCACCGCGGTCGTCACTTCGGCGATGTTGCGCACCTGCGAGGTGAGGTTGGACGCCAGCGAGTTCACCGAATCGGTCAGGTCCTTCCAGGTGCCGGCGACGCCAGGCACGATCGCCTGGCCGCCGAGCTTGCCTTCGGTGCCGACCTCGCGCGCCACGCGCGTGACTTCCGAGGCGAAGCCGCGCAGCTGGTCGACCATCGTGTTGATGGCTTCCTTGAGCTGCAGGATCTCACCGCGCACGTCCACCGTGATCTTGCGCGAGAGGTCGCCGTTGGCCACCGCGATGGTGACCTCGGAAATGTTGCGCACCTGCGCGGTCAGGTTGTTGGCCATCTGGTTGACCGAGTCGGTCAGGTCCTTCCAGACGCCGGACACGCCTTTCACCTTCGCCTGGCCGCCGAGCAGGCCGGCGGTGCCGACCTCCAGCGCGACGCGCGTGACCTCGGACGAGAACTCGCCCATCTGCTCGATCATGCGGTTGACGATGTTGGCCGAGCGCAGGAACTCGCCCTGCAGCGGGCGGCCGTCGGCTTCCAGCGGCACGGTGCGGGTCAGGTCGCCCTTGGCGACGCCGGCCATCGCCTCGGTCATGGTTTCGACCGGACGCACGAGGTCGTCGATCAGCCAGTTGACCGAATGCTCCATCCCGGCCCACGCGCCCTGGCGGTCGGCGGGCACCACGCGCTGGCGGGTCTGGCCCTCGCGGCCGACCTTCTGGCCCACGCGCGCGAGCTCCTCGGCCAGGCGGCGGTTGGAGGTCACGATGCGGTTGAAGACGATCGCCAGCTTTCCCGGCACGCCGTCCCAGTGCAGCGGCAGGCGCACGTTGAAATCGCCGGCATCGACGTCCTGCATCGCCGCCAGCAACTGCAGCAGCGGATCGATCTCGGCGTCGGCGGGGGGTGGAAGGCTGGCAGCCGCGGCCTTGCGGCTGCGGCGGGTGGTGGTCTCGTTCACGCGGGGCCCCTGAAACGTGACGGCGCAGTGCCGGCATTAGGACAAAGTAGCCCATCGGCAGGGGTGACGACCTACACAGGATCTTCACGCCGCGGGCGGGGTTTGGACGGCCTCGTGTACGCTTGCCGGCCACTCGGGGGAGCCTACCGATCCAATGCTTAACTCCTCGTTGCGTCCGGTGAAAAAAGGCGTGCCGCTGCACGTCAAGGTCCTGCTGGGTTTCGTGCTCGGCGCGCTGCTCGGATTGGCCGCCCACGTCTACGGCGCCGACGCGCCTCTGACCGAGGCCGTGATCGCCTACGGCACCAAGCCGCTGGGGCAGATCTTCCTCAACCTGCTGTTCATGCTGGTCATCCCGCTGATGTTCTCGGCGCTGGTGCTGGGCGTGGGCGAGCTGGGTGACATCGCCAGCCTCGGGCGGCTGGGCTGGAAGACGCTCACCTACACCGCGGCGGTGACCGGCATGGCGGTCGCGATCGGCCTGGTGATGGTCAACCTGCTGCAGCCGGGCCTGCACATGGATCCGGCGCTGGTCGAGCAGGCGATGGCCAGCAATGCGGCCAAGGCGGGCGACATCGTCACCAGCGGGCGGCACCTGGACGCGATGCAGCTGCTGGTCAACATCGTGCCGCATAACGTGTTCGCCGCGGCGGTGGACGACAAGCAGATGCTGGGCGTGGTGTTCTTCGCACTGATGGTCGGCATCGGCCTGGTGCTGACGCCGAGCCCGGCGACGGCGGCGTTCAAGCACGCGTTGCAGGGGCTGTTCGAGATCGCCATGCGGCTGATCGGCCTGATCATCCTGCTGGCGCCCTACGCGGTGGCCTGCTTCATGTTCACCCTGTGCGCGCAGCTGGGCTGGGACGTGATCGTCGGCCTGAGCTGGTTCGTGGTCACCGTGGTGGTCGCGCTCGGGTTGCACATGTTCGTGGTGCTGCCGCTGTGGGTGCGCTTCATGGGCGGCATGCCGGTGCGCACGTTCTTCCGCGGCAGCCAGGAGGCGACGCTGACCGCATTCGCGACCGCATCGTCGACGGCGACCTTGCCGGTGACGCTGCGCGTGGCTGAAGAAAACCTGCAGCTGCCGCGCAAGGTGTCGCGCTTCGTGCTGACCGTCGGTGCCTCGGCCAACCACCATGGCACGGCGCTGTTCGAAGGCGTGACGGTGCTGTTCCTGGCGCAGGTGTTCGGCCTGCACCTGCCGCTGCCGGAGCAGCTGATGGTGCTGGCGCTGTGCATCCTTGGCGGGATTGGCACCGCCGGCATCCCGTCGGGCTCGCTGCCGGTGATCGCGATGATCTGCGGCATCATCGGCATCCGCCCGGAAGGCATCGCCATCATCATCGGCGTCAACACCTTCCTGGACATGTGCCGCACCGCGCTCAACGTGACCGGCGACCTCGCCACCGCGGTCGTCGTCTCCCATCGCAGCGGCGAGCGCGACATCCCGGTCGTGGACCTGGAGCGCGCGCAGGCGCAGGAAGACCTGTAGGCATCGGCTGCCGGCGGCGGTCGCGGCCGGCTAGATCTTGCTGTTCTGCAACGGGCGCTCGCGATGCATCAGCGTCCATTCGGCGTGCTCGGCCAGCGCGGCCTCGCCCAGCACGCGCAGGATCTGGCGCTTGGCCGCCAGGCTGGTCGAGGTCGACAGCCGATGGCGCGCCGCGGCGAAGATGTGCCCCATGAAGCGGTACTGCTTGATCAGCTCCTTGTCGGCCTTCTTGTACGCGTACGCCTCGTGCACGGCGACGGCGACCGACAACACGCCCATCATCGCCACCAGCAGGTTCTGCAGCGAGCCGTCGATGTGCCGCGCGGCGGCGGCCAGGACCGCGCTGATCGCGATGCCGATCCAAAGGCAGCCATCGGCGATCACGGTGTCGCGGCGGTGGAGCCGGCTGCGTCGCGCGGCGGTACGCGTGTAGTACTCCAGCTGTCCCGGCGACGTCGCGCTGCCGACCCACTCGTCGATCACCTGGTCCACCTGCCGTGGCCCCGTGTCCACCGGCGCCAGGATGCCGTCCAGGCTGGCGCCGCGCATCGCGTTGCGGATCCAGCCCAGTTCGACGTCCTGCTTCTGCAGGAAGTTGTCGTGCGCGAACGCCGGGGTGGCGATGTCGACGATGCCTGCCCGGCGCCAGAACGACTGCACGCGCAGCCCCTCGGCCAGCGCCCGGTAGTCGATGTATTGCCGGTGCCACTGCCGGCGCGTCGCGACGGCGGTGACGACGATGCCGGAGGCGAAGAACAGCAGGAACAGATACAGCATCGCGTCCTGGTTGGTGACGTCGGCATACAGCACGAACGAAAACCCCATCAGCGCCGCGAGCACATAAGTGACCAGCAGCACCTTGGCGATGCGCCGCTGGTAGGTGCGCGCCAGCCAGTCGGCGACCTCGAACAGGCCATCGATGGGGCATCCCGGCCGCTCGTCCGGCAACGCCTGCGGTGTCGAGCCGATCCGGTCGGCGTACTTAATCCAGTCCTGGTTGAATTCGCAGTGCCTGCGGAACATGGCATCGAACTCCGCCGGCATCCGCGCATGCGCGATGACGTCCTGGTCGCAGGTCAGCCAGCGGGCGCGCGGCGGATGCGCGCCGCTGGTGCCGTGGCGCAGCACCGGGATGTGGTGGACCAGGGTTTCCTCCCCCAACCCCAGCATCCCGAGCGCCGCGCGCCGGCGTTCGATCGGCACCGGCATCTCGCCGCGCAGGTGGAAGTCGACGACCTGCGCGGTGCCGCCGACGAGCTCCGACGGCTGCCCGTCCCAGAGCGCCAGCAGGATGTGGCAGTGGCTGGAAACGAAAATGCCCGCCTGCGCGTACTGCACGTCGCGCGCCGGGCCCGCACTGCCGATGGACGCGGCGCTTGCACCGGGCGCCAGCGGCAACTCCAGCACGTCGACCTGCTGCAACTGCTCGTCCAGATGGCGCAGGGTGGCGCAGGTGCTGAAGTCGTCGCGGAACAACGATGGCGGCAGCGGCAGCGGCGCCACCACGCGCAAGCCCATTTCGAGCGCGACATCGGTCACCAGCTGGTCGCTGCCTTCGGCCAGGGACGACAGGACGCTGATCGGCAGGTCGGGATAGCGCGAGCGCAGGTCCTGGAAAAACTCCCGGACCTGCGCCCGCAATGCGCCGGTGTCGCAATCGCGCAGGTTGCGGTGGCCGGTGACGCCGACGATCAGGGTCGAGGCGAGCAGCATGCGCGGGATCCGTCAGCGCGTGGGCTGGTTCCTGATCACCGGATCGCAGGCGATGGTGGTGTTCGCGGTCGAGTCCGTCACCTGGACCTTGAACGAGCCATCCAGCTCTGCGCTGCAGCTGTCATTGATCACCCGCGTGCGACCTGCGTTGCCGTGGGTGCTGAGCTGCGATTGCGGATCGTTCTGGAACGACAGGCAATCGCCGACGAACTGGTAACGGGTGTCGGTGGTGCTGGCGAAGGTGAGCGTGACCGCCGCATTGCCGCCGCCGACGCCGAAGACCACCGAGCCGTTGTTGCCTGGCTGGTTGCCGCCGGTATACAGGTAGCTGTAGGGCGCGCCGTTGGCCGCGGCGACATTGACCCAGCCGCCGCCGTTGCTGGACGAGTTGCGGACATCGAGGGTGACAGTGGTTGGATTGTTGGGCACGTCAGCACTCCAGTCATGACCATTACGGCCGGGGGATGGTGGGGGCGGGCCGGCGCGACGGCCCATCGCGCTGGGCCAATGCCACGGCGCGGGCGTCGTGCGGTGCGTGCGCGAACGCGACCAGCGGGACGAAGCCGGAAGCCTTCAACGTGGCCAGGTAAGGCGCCGCTTCGTCGTCGCGGCCCTGCGCAAGCAGCACCCGGACCAGCAGCTCGAGCCGGTTGAATGCAGGCGGCGTACCCAGACCGTCCCGCAGCAGGCGTTCGCAGCCCGCCCATGCCGCGCGTGCGGCTGCGGCGTCGTTGCGCGCCGCGTTGGCGTCGCCTTCGCGCAGGGCGCTTTCGGCCAGCAGCAGCCGCAGCTCGTCGGTGGGATGGCCGGTCCAGGCCGGCACGATCAGCGTGCGTGCCTCGTGCGCCAGCGCAAAGGCCTGGGCGGGATTGGATTGCGTTTCCAGTTGCGAACGCAGCAGCAGGTTGGCGGCCAGCGAGCGCAGGAAGCGCAGGTCATCGGGCTGCGCCAGGTAGGCGGCGCGCAAGGCACCTTCCGAGTCGCGCGCCAGCCGCGCGGCCAGCGCGGGATCCTCGGCGGCCAGCAACGGCGCCTTCTGCGAACGGCTCAGTGCACTGAAATGCTGCCAGGACACGTTCTTTGGATCAGCCGCGGCCAGCTGGTCGGCCAGGGCAATGGCCTGGTCGAGATTGCGGCGGGCCGCGGCGGTTTCGCCGCGCGCGATCTGGGTCTGGACCAGCAGGACCTGCGCATTGAGCCAGTTGGTCTTCCAGATGGCGTTGTCGGGTTCTTCGGCGCGATTGCGCGCCGACAGCGCCACCTGTTGCCGGAAGCGCGATTCCGCCTCGGCCAGGCGGCCGTCGTCCTTCGCCAGCGAGCCCAGGAACGAGGCGACGTTGGAGGCGGTATCGCGCAACCCGCGGTCGTGCGGATGCCAGCGCATCCATCGCTGGTACAGCGCCCACTCCTTGCGGAATGCCGCCTCGGCCACGCGGTGCTGGCCCCGGCTCATCGCCAGCGTGGCGAGGTTCTCCTGCCCGTACGCGACTTCCTGCTGCCAGGCGAAATTGCCCGGGTCCATCGCCGCCAGTTTCAAGGCGCTGTCGCGATAACGGGTGAGCCACAGGCCCGCCTCGTCGTACAGCCCCTTGCGCCAGTACACCAGCCCGACCCAGTACTCGGCCTGCGCGCGGTCGAACAGCCGCTGGCCGTTGCCGGGATCGCGTTCGACCAGCGCGTGGCTGCGATCGTAGGCCTCGCGGAAGGCGTCCATCGCCTGGGCATATTTGGCTTCGTCCAGGCGCACCTGGCCGATGCCGGTGAGCGATCGCGCCTGGGCCTCGAGCGAGCGATCGCTCAGGTCGCGTGGATCCAGGGTGGCGAAGTAACCCGTCGCCTTGTCGTCGACCGCCCGCATCAGGTCCAGGCGGCCGACGGTGGTCAGCTTGTCGCGCAGGTCGCCGAGCATGAAGCCGAGCAGGTCCTCGGCCTGCGCCTGCCGGCGCTGCGCATCGTTGCGCGCCACGTAGGCGGTGGCCGCCAGCGCGATCGCGACCGTCATGCCGGCGATCGACGCCGCGGTGACGGCGAGCAGGCGGCGGTGCCGGCGTTGCGCCTCGCGCCGGGCCAGGGCGTCGTAGCTGACGCCCAGCAGGCCGGCCACCAACCGCAGGAACGCGCGCTCGCGGCCGTCGCCCTGCAGCCGCGCATCGGCCGCCAGCGGTTCGGCCGGCGTGCCATCGGGGCCCGGAGCGACCAGCGCGGGCGGAAAGCAGGCATCGGCGCCGCTGCTGGCCGGATCGCCGGCGACCACGAAACACGCGATCCGGTCGCCGCGCCCCAGCGCCTGGAAGGATTCGACTTCGCGGTTGGCCCAGCGCGAATGCGCCGCCGCCGGAGAGCAGATGACGACCAGGGCGGCAGATTCCTGCAGCGCCTCGCGGATCGTCGCGCCCAGGTCGCCGGCGGTGGGCAATTCGTCGCGGTCGCGGAACACGGTCCCCAGGCGTGGACCGATCGGGCCGTCGGGACCCGGCGTCCCCACCAGCGCCGCCGGCACGCGATACGCCTCCAGCCGCCGATGCAACCATTGCGCCCATCGCGAGTCGGCATGGCTGTAGCTGAGAAACGCTGCGTAATGCATGCGCACCTCCCCGGCGCCGGGTCACGCAAAGGGTACGCCGCCACCCGCCGCCACCGGCCACGATTTTGCGCTCCCGGCCAGCCGCTTTCCGCGTGCGCGCAGGCGTGCGCGCAGACAGGTTGGCGCGCGTCCCGGCGCGCCGCAGCGCCGGGGGACCGGATCCGGGCCGCAGCTCGGCGGCCTGCCGCGCCGCCGGCCTGCGCGACAGCCCCCGGACCGGATGGGACAATAGGCCCGCCCGCGGTTCGCCGGGCGCCTCCTGACGGTTCCCATGACGACGCCTGCTTCCAAGCAACCCGGCCGCCGCGACCTTGCCAACGCCATCCGTTTCCTCGCCATCGATGCGGTCGAGGCCGCGAAGTCCGGCCATCCCGGCATGCCGATGGGCATGGCGGACATCGCCGAGGTGCTCTGGAACGACTACCTCAACCACAACCCGGGCAACCCGAAGTGGTTCAACCGCGACCGCTTCATCCTGTCCAACGGCCACGGCTCGATGCTGCAGTACGCGCTGCTGCACCTGTCCGGCTACGACCTGCCGCTGGAGGAACTCAAGCACTTCCGCCAGCTCGATTCGAAGACCCCCGGGCATCCGGAAAACTTCATGACCCCGGGCGTGGAAACCACGACCGGCCCGCTCGGCCAGGGCTTCGCCAACGCCGTCGGCATGGCGATGGCGGAGAAGCTGCTGGCGCAGCGCTTCAACCGGCCCGAGCTTGCGATCGTCGACCACCGCACCTGGGTGTTCATGGGCGACGGCTGCCTGATGGAAGGCATCTCGCATGAAGCCGCCTCGCTCGCCGGCACCTGGGGCCTGAACAAGCTGGTCGCGTTCTGGGACGACAACCGGATCAGCATCGACGGCGACGTCGCCGGTTGGTTCACCGACGACACTCCGGCGCGGTTCGAGGCTTACGGCTGGAACGTCATCCGCGGCGTCGACGGCCATGACGCCGACGAGATCAAGACCGCGATCGAGACCGCGATGAAGTCGGCAGACAAGCCGACGCTGGTGTGCTGCCGCACCACGATTGGTTTTGGCTCGCCCAACAAGGCCGGCAAGGAGTCCAGCCACGGCGCCGCGCTGGGCAAGGACGAGGTTGCCGCCACCCGCGCCGCCTTGAACTGGCCGCACGCGCCGTTCGAGATCCCGGACGACATCCGCCTGGCGTGGCGCGCACGCGATGCGGGCCTGGTCCGCGAACACCAGTGGGGCCAGCTGTTCGACCTGTATGCGTCGCGCTATCCGGAACTGGCCGATGAGCTCGTCCGTCGCTCGCGCGCGCAACTGCCCGACGACTTCGCCACCGCCGCCGACGCGTACGTTGCCAAGTTGCAGGCCGACGGCCCGGTGGTCGCCTCGCGCAAGGCCTCACAGATGGCGATCGAGACCTTCGCACCGCTGCTGCCGGAACTCATCGGCGGCTCGGCCGACCTCGCGCATTCCAACCTGACGCTGTGGAAGGGCAGCAAGTCCGTCGCCAGCGAGGACGCCGACGCCAACTACGTCTATTACGGCGTGCGCGAATTCGCGATGACCGCGATCAGCAACGGGCTGGCGCTGCACGGGTGCTTCATCCCCTACGACGCGACGTTCCTCGTCTTCAGCGACTACGCGCGCAACGCGGTGCGCATGAGCGCGCTGATGGGCGCGCACGCGATCCACGTGTACACGCACGATTCGATCGGCCTGGGCGAGGACGGCCCGACCCACCAGCCGGTCGAGCACCTGGCCTCGCTGCGCTACATCCCGCACAACGACGTCTGGCGTCCGTGCGATGCGGTGGAGTCGGCGGTGGCGTGGCGGGCGGCGATCGAGCGTCGCGACGGCCCCAGCTGCCTGGTGTTCTCGCGCCAGAACCTCGCCCACCAGCCGCGCAGCGAGGCGCAGCTGCACGACATCGGCCGCGGTGGGTACGTGCTGCGCGACAGTGTTGGAGCGCCGACCCTGATCCTGATCGCGACGGGCTCGGAAGTCGGCATCGCGATGCAGGCGGCCGCGCAGCTGGGCGACGGCGTGCGCGTGGTGTCGATGCCGTCGAGCGACGTGTTCGATCGGCAGGAAGCGGCGTACCGCGAATCGGTACTGCCGCGCGCCTGCCGCAGGCGCGTCGCGATCGAGGCCGGCGTCAGCGATTTCTGGCGCAAGTACGTCGGCCTCGATGGCGCCGTCGTCGGCATCGACGGCTTCGGCGCGTCGGCACCGATCGAGGCGCTGATGCCGCACTTCGGCTTCACCGTCGAGCGCGTGGTCGCGACGGCGCGGTCGCTGGCGTGAGCCGGTTGCCCGGGCGATGAGTGCAAGCGCGCGGGCCGGGACACGTCTGCCGCGCGCGTTCTACCGGCGCGACCCGCGCGAGGTCGCGCCGGACCTGCTCAACAAGGTCCTGGCTTCGGCCGACGGCCGCCGCGCGCGGATCGTCGAGACCGAAGCCTATTGCGGCCCGATCGACGCCGCCGCGCACACCTTCCGTGGCCAGACCGCGCGCAACGCGGTGATGTTTGGCAAGCCGGGCCTGCTGTATGTCTATTTCACCTACGGCATGCACTTCTGCTGCAACGCCGTCTGCGGCGAGGAAGGCGAGGGCGTGGCCGTGCTGCTGCGTGCCGCCGAGCCGCTGGCGGGACTGGCGCTGATGCGCGAATCGCGGCCCGCGGCCCGGCGCGACCGCGAGTTGTGCAGCGGCCCGGCGCGGCTGTGCCAGGCGTTCGGCATTGCGCGCGCGCAGGACGGCGTGGATCTCGTCACCGGCACGAGCGGCTTCAGCATCGTCGACGACGGCACGCCGCCGCCGGAAGAGCCCATCGTCACCACCCGGGTCGGCATCCGCCACGCCGCCGAGGAGCCGTGGCGCTGGTACGTGGCGGGCAACCCGCACGTCTCCAAGCGCTGAGCATTGCTGCCGTGGGAGCGGCTTCAGCCGCGAGGTCGCGTAGCGTCCACCCGGGCGCCGCCCGCAATCCACCCGCTCCCGATGCGCCAGCCACAAGCCCGCGACGGCCACCGCGTGCCCGCTTGACACTGTCGATTACGCATGTAATCTAGGCAAAAGTTTACGGGTGTAATCGATGCAGATCAGCGAAGCCGAATCGGCGGTGATGGACGTGCTCTGGCGCGCGTCGGCGCAGCGGGGCGAGCCGTTGGCGGCCGAGGACGTGGTCGCCGCGCTGGCGCAGTCGCGCCAGTGGCAGGAGCCGACCATCAAGACCCTGCTCAACCGCCTGTTGAAGAAGGGCGCGATCCGCGCCAGCAAGGACGGACGCCGTTATCTGTACACGCCCGTGCTCAAACGCCAGGACTGGCTGCTCGGCGAAAGCCAGGGCCTGCTCGAGCGCCTCTTCGACGGCCGCGTCGCGCCGCTGGTGGCGCACTTCAGCCAGCACCGCAAGCTCAGTCCCAAGGACATCGCCGAACTGCGGCAACTGCTCGACGAGCTGGATGATGACCATGCATGAGCTGATCTCCGCGTTGCCGCGCGTCCTGGTCGCCACGACGCTGTCGTCGAGCTTCGCGATCGCCATCGTGCTGCTGCTGCGCCGCGGCTTGCGCGCGCGCTGCGGCGCTGGCGTCGCCTATGCGGCGTGGCTGCTGGTCCCGATCGCGCTGGCCAGCGTGCTGCTGCCGCGCGGGGATGGCGAGGCCAGCGGCGCGGTCAACGCCGCGGTTGTCGTCGTCGCGCCGATCCGCGCCATCGCCAACACCTCCGGCAGTGTGGGTGCCAGCCATGGCCTTGCCGTGGTTGCGTGCTGGGGCGTGGGACTGCTGCTCGCCGCCGTGTGGCTGGCGTTCCAGCAACGCCGATTCGTGCGCCGCTTTGGATCGCTGCGCCGACGTGGCGATGGCGCCTGGCAGGCCGATGCCGTCGAAGGCCTGCCGGCGGCGGTGGGATTCCTGCGTCCCAGCGTGGTGGTGCCGGCCGATTTCGACCGCCGCTACACCCCGGCGCAACGCGCGCTGATGCTCGCCCACGAGCGCGCGCACATCGTCCATGGCGACCTGCAGGTGAATGCCTGCATGGCCGTGCTGCGCTGCGTGTTCTGGTTCAACCCGCTGGTCCACATCGCGGCGCGCGCGCTGCGACAGGACCAGGAGCTGGCCTGCGATGCGCGGGTGATCGCGCAACGCCCGGCGGGTCGCCGCAGTTACTGCGAAGCCATGGTCGCGTCCGGTCTGGCCGGCACCGCCTCACCCCTGGGATGCCACTGGGGCCTGCACCACCCACTCAAGGAGCGAATTTCCATGCTGACCAGACCCGCACCCTCTCAAATACAGCGCCGTTTCGGCATTGCCATCGTGATCGCGGCTTCGATGCTGACCGGCGTGGCCGCGTGGGCCTCGCAACCGGCGACCACACCGCCGACGCCGCCCGCCCCACCGCTGCCGCCCGCAGCCCCGATGCAGGTTGCCGCGGCGGGCGCTTTGCTGCCGCTGCCGGCGCTGGCCCCGATGCCCGCCTTGCCGCAAAGCAAAG
>NZ_JAANOY010000060.1 GCF_011320095.1 Cognatiluteimonas telluris
ATGACTCCAAGCGCGACCGAAGAGGGTGGACGAAAGCGACAAGGTGCTGAGCGAAGCGAGCAACCCGAACTGCCGAATTGCCGCAGCAGGCCCGCTCTTAGCGGCCTAACACCTGAATTAAGCCGACATGCGTAGTGGAGGCAAAAGGTGGCACGCTTTTCAGTGCCGCCTTTTGCTGGAACGAAGCATGTTCGGCTTGAATGAATTGTTAGGCGCCGTGTCCGGGATCCACAACTCACGGGGCCGATCTCCGGCGTGGTTGATCAGCAGCTGCTTCCTGGATGGTCTTTACGTCAGCTGCAGCATTCTTTACTTCATCCGGGGTAGCGGGATGCATTGCGGCTTGAACCATCGCATCTTTTGACGCTGCCAGTGCTACAGCGGCAGGGATAGCGGAATTCGGTACGCGATGAGAGCGCCATGCGTTCAGTCCGACTACGGCAATACACGCCAGAAGAGCGAGAATCGCGAGAAATTTAGGTCGGTTCACTTGTTTCTCCATCAGGCGCCTAACACCTGAATTAAGCCGACTTGCGTAGTGGAGGCAAAAGCGTGGCAGGCTTTTTGGCCACGCTTTTGATGTAACGAAGCAAGTTCGGCTTGAATGAATTGTTAGACCTGTAGCTAAGGAGCCTGAAGCGCCTCTACGAACGTTGGCTCAAGCCAGCCTTTTGACGAGCAAGTGAGAACATTGTTCTTATCGCGGGTTTTCTCGATGAAGAATGGCGCGCCCTCATTTACGTCCATGTAGCCATCTAGCGTGACCTTGACTGAAACATCCGAGCTCGACGGGTCAAGTGGCTTGATGATCACTTGATAGGTTGCCGCAGTCTTAGTTCGCTTGTCTTTGAGGTACGGGATGCCGAACATCCTGCCGCAATCCGCCTGATCTGGCGTGAGCTTGACCGGAACTGGATCGGATTTAATCACAAGCAACTCTTTGTCTCGGAAAGTGGGCATAGCGCCTAAGCCCACGAGGATTTGCGATGCCTTAAGGAAAGCGGCATCTGCGGGCAGGGCGACCGTGACGGCATTGGCCGCAGTGGGAAGTGAAGCGGCAAGGATGGCCGCAAAACATCCAGTTACCAGGTTGATTCGCACGACGCCCCCTAATGTTTGTCTACAGGTCTAACACCTGAATTAAGCCGAGCCGCGAAGCGGCTTCGGCTTGAATGAATTGTTAGGTTGCTGGCTGGAGGTCCGTATCTGCCATATTTTCACCGAAGTCGAGCACTCGCTTGTGTTCAATTTCGTGGCACGACCGACAAAGCGTAACGAGATTTGTCCGCTGGTGAGTGCCGAAGTTGGACGCATAGACGATGTGGTGAACATGCAGCTCTACTCCGGTTGCGTGACAAGCAACGCATGTGAATCGGTCTAGCAACCTAATCTTTTTTGCGACCTCAGCCCAGTTGTTTGGATAGCCCCACTTGTAGGGCCGGTCTAAGTGGAGAAGGCCTCGACGATGGGCTCGGATCATCTTGAAGGTCTTGGTGCGATTTGACCCATCTGCTACGAGTCTGTTGATCCATTCGGGGAGTGCGCTCTCCACTTTGTCATGAACCATTGTCGGATCAAATGTCGACAACTCCTGAAAGCATCGTCGAACGATTCCGCGCTCCAACATTTGGCGCGCCTCTCGATAAGCGAGCTCCGCAACCTCTTTGTACTTGTTCAAGTCGTTAGTGCAACGACCGCATACGCATACCCGAGACGATGGATAGCGGAGATTCTGATAGCTCTTAAGGCAGATCCTACAGGTCGCCATACCCTTCCCCCAGCAACCTAACACCTGAATTAAGCCGACATGCGTAGTGGAGGCAAAAGGTGGCACGCTCCTCAGTGCCGCCTTTTGCCGGAACGAAGCATGTTCGGCTTGAATGAATTGTTAGGCCTGATGCTACTTGGGACCCGGCGGCCTACGCTTTTGATAATGGTAGATGATGAAAGCGAGTAGGGCTGCGATGGCAGCGAAGCCTGCCGCAATCTCATAGCGGTACTCACCAGGAATGATAGGCACGCTTTTGAGGATCCGCTCATTCGGATCACCGGTAATAGTAAGGATGGCGATGCCCAAGACCAGAAGCGGGATGAAATACATCCTTGCTGTTGCCACCAGCTTATCCATGGGCTTCCCTCATCGGGCCTAACGCTTAAATTAAGCCGACTCGTGTGGCGGAGCAAACAGCATGGCAAGCTGTACCTGCCATGCTGTTTGTGGAGCGACACGAGTTCGGCTTGAATGCATTGTTAGGCCCCGAACCGGTAGGCCAAGGATTGAATTGCTGGCATGGCGTTCCGTGTAGCCCAAGCTGCCGTGGACTCTAACTGAGGCGCAAGGCGATTTAACGCCTCAGGGGCCCACTGGCCTCGCGCTGATCCAACCGGAAGGCCGTCTAGTTCTGAGCAAATCACGCCAATGGCCTCCGCATCTGGATCGCCTTCGAGTTCCGCTTGGCCAAGCAGGGGCCCTAGCGCCAAGCACCCATCCAGGATGTCAGTTTCGCCAGCGACGATCGCAGCTGCGAGTTCCCCGGCGCGATGCCGAACATCTGCGATGTACTCCGCGTGCGTCATCTTCTCCATAGGGGCCTAACACCTGAGTTAAGCCGCGCCGCGAAGCGGCGTCGGCTTGGACGAATTGTTAGCTGCCCATCGGAAAGAACGTGAATCCCGTTCCCGAACCGCGACCAGGCTCTGGCAGCACCTCTTCAATTGACTCGAAATATACCTGTGCATCTTCGGTGCGCTGCTCGGGCGCCACAGAATTAAGTGTCGGATCTTCGCGCAGTAGGCCAACAGCAAGGCCTTCGGCCTCGGCGGGCGACTCTGCCTCAACCCAGCGAGTGGTGTAGAAACCGACAGGCTCGGCCTGACACGCCAGCGAGCCGGGAAAGTTTTCACCGCGAATGAGACAGCGAAAGACTGGCATGGGCAGCTAACACCTGAATTAAGGGGAGCCACGAAGTGGCTTCCCCTTGAATGAATTGTTATACCTCGCGACCGTGAACCAACGAGCGCTGTCTCAGCCGCCAACGTACTTCACGAAATCCGGTGTCAATCGGC
>NZ_JAANOY010000061.1 GCF_011320095.1 Cognatiluteimonas telluris
GCCGACCACGTCCAGCTACAGCTGCCGTCCGTACCTGACCGGCAACAACGAGACCTGCACGTTCAACGCGCCGACGGCGGGGACGTACTACGTCAACGTGCGTGCCTATGCCGCGTACTCGGGCGTCTCGCTCAAGGGCACCGTCTCGCCCTGAACAATCGCACCAGGCGCTGGCTGCAGCAGCCAGCGTCCATCCTGGACGAACCCCGGCGTACAAGCCGGGGTTTTTTTTCGCCAGGATCCGCACGACCAATTCCAGGAACGGTGGGATGGCGCCAGGAGCGCGGGCTGCACGCGCGGTGGCGGCAAGCGGAATCCCGCGCGAGCCGAACCGGGACGCGTGTCAAGAAAGCATTACAAAACCGTAATGCAATTGGCGAGCAATGCGTGACTTGCATCACGCTTTTGGCGCTGTTTTTGCTGCGCTCGCAACATGCTTTGCAACGTGGCGCTCGCTTAGCGTGGCACTGCGGCCAGGACATCGGTCGCGCCCTCAAGCGCACCTGGTTTTTGGCCCGCGAACAGGCGGGTCTCCACCGGCAACGACACCCGGCACGCGGGCGGAAGCCAGTCCCGTGCTGCGACCGACCGCGGCAGGACGCCGACGCCGGTCTGGGTTGCCGTGACGTCCGCAGTCCCGATCAGCCGTCGCCCGTCGGTCGCCCGCCAAGGCGATCCCGCCATCCCTCCAAGGACAACCCTCCCGTCATGTTCGCCACCACCAACCCATTCCGACCCCGCGCCCTCGTCGCCGCGATCGCCCTGATCGTGACCGCGTCGATGGCGCCGCTCGGCGCCCACGCCGCCAACGCACTGGCCGCGTCCGCCACCGCACTGCGCAAGGGCGATGTCGTCCTCGGCGCACTGCCGAGCAGCCATCCGATCCACATCGCCGTCGCGCTCAAGCTGCGCAACGCCGACCAGCTGAAGAGCTTCATCGCCGCTGCCGGTCACCGCGGCGCGCCGACCTTCGGCCAGACGATGTCGCACGACCAGCTGATGGCCAGGCACGCACCGACCACGGCGCAGGCACAGCGCGTGGCCGCGTACCTGCGCCAGTTCGGCTTCACGAATGTCGTCATCGCGCCCAACCGCCTGCTGGTCTCGGCCGACGGCACCGCCGATGCGGCGCAGCACGCCTTCATGGCCTCGCTGGTGCGGGTCAAGGCGCACGATGGCCGCGACACCTATGCCAACAGCCACGCCGTGCACATCCCGGCCTCGCTGCAGGACACGGTGCTTTCGGTGATCGGCCTGCAGGACGTGCATCGCGCGCACCTGGGGCTGCAGACCCAGGCGGTGACCGGGCATTACCCGACCGAGTTCGCGTCGATCTACGGCGCGGACAACGTCGCCACCGGCGCCGGCGTCACCGTGGGCATCATCACCCAGGGCAAGATCACCCAGACGGTGACCGACCTCAACACGTTCACCGCCAACCACAGCCTGCCGACCGTCACCACCCAGACGATCAACACCAACGGCACCAGCACCGACACCAGCGGCGTGGGCGAGTGGAACCTGGACAGCCAGGACATCGTCGGCATGGCCGGCGGCCAGGTCGGCAAGATCATCTTCTACAACATCCCGACCCTGTCCAACGCCAACCTGACCGCCGACATCAATACGGCTGTGACGGCCAATGCGGCGAAGATCATCAACGTATCGCTGGGAGAATGCGAAACCGACGCCCAGGGCGACGGCTCGGCCGCGGCGCAGGACCAGAGTTTCCAGACGGCCGTCGCGCAGGGACAGACGTTCTCGATCTCCACCGGCGATTCGGGCGCGGACGAATGCGGCAACGGCGGCGTCACCCCGAGCTGGCCGGCGGCATCGCAGTACGTGATCGCGGCGGCGGGCACCACGCTCAATGCGTCGACCACGACGTGGAGCAGCGAGACGGTGTGGAGCGGCAGCGGCGGCAGCCAGAGCACGTTCGAACCCAAGCCGAGCTGGCAGACGCTGTGGTCGGGCAGCCATCGCGGCGTGGCCGACATCGCGTTCGATGCCGACCCGAACTCGGGTTCCAAAGTCGTCGTCAACGGGTCGATCCAGCAGATCGGCGGCACCAGCCTGTCGGCGCCGCTCTTCGCCGGTGCGTGGGCACGCGTGATCGCCACCAAGGGCACCGGCGTCGGCTTCGCCGGTCCGTTGATCTACGCACTGCCGCAGTCCGACTTCCATGACGTCGTCTCCGGCAACAACGCGGGGTCCACCGCCACCACCGGCTACGACCTGGCCAGCGGCCGTGGCAGCCTGATCCTCAACACGGCGATGGCGCACATCGGCGGCGGTGGCGGCAACACGGCCCCGACGGCGAACTTCAGCTTCACCACCAGCGGCCTGGTCGCGACCTTCAACGACAGTTCCAGCGACAGCGATGGCACGATCGCCTCGCATGCGTGGACCTTCGGCGACGGTGGCACCTCGACGTCGGCCAGCCCAAGCCACACCTATGCGTCCAGCGGCACCTACAGCGTGACCGAGACGGTCACCGACGACGGTGGCCTGAGCGCGAGCAAGACGTCCTCGGTGACGGTGAGCGGCGGCGGCACCGGCGGCAACGTGCTGAGCAACGGCGTGACCGTGACGGGCCTGGCGGCGTCGACCGGCGCGTACCTGAAGTACACGATGGTGGTGCCGGCCGGCGCGACCGGGCTGAAGTTCGTGATGTCCGGTGGCACCGGTGATGCCGACATGTACGTGAAATTCGGCAGCGAGCCGACCGACTCGTCCTACGACTGCCGTCCGTACGTCAACGGCAACTCGGAAACCTGCGCGATCGCGACTGCGCAGGCGGGGACCTACTACATCAACATCAAGGGCTACCAGACGTTCTCCGGCGTCAGCCTGACCGGCAGCTACTCGACCGGCGGTGGTGGTGGT
>NZ_JAANOY010000062.1 GCF_011320095.1 Cognatiluteimonas telluris
CGACGACGGCCAGGTGCAGGGCGGCAGTGTCGAGGCCAGCGCGCGACTGGCGGCCGCCCGCGCCGCGGCGGCGCGTGGTGACCAGGCGGCGGCGCGCCACCAGCTCGATGCGCTCGGCGAGCGCCATGCCACCGCCCGTGCGATCGCGCTGGCCGAAGCCGCGCTGGCTGATGGGCGCCCGACCGATGCCCTGGTGGCGCTCGACGCACCAACCGCGCAGCCGCTGCCACCGCGTGGCCTGGCCCTGCGCGCGCACGCCTTCGCCGCCTCGGGCCAGTCGGCGCAGGCCTATGGCCTGCTAGGCGCGCTGCGCCAGCAGCAGGCGCTGCCGTCGGCCACGCTGGACGAACTGCAGGAACGCTGGGCGGCGGCGTCGCTTCGCGAAGCGCGCGATGCCAACGTGCTGGCCGAGCGTTGGGATGCGCTGCCCAAGGGCGGGCGCACCGACCCGGACGTGGTCCTGGCGTACGCCGACCGCGCCGCCGCCCTGCGCTGGGACGATGCCGCGGTGGGCGCGATCGAACAGGCCCTCGACGCGCGCTGGAGCGAGCCGCTCGCCGACGCCTACGGCCGCCTGCCGGTGGCGCGCCTGGAGGCCCGCCGCGCGCGCGCGGAGCGCTGGCTGCAGGGACATCCCGCGAGCCCGGCGTTGCTGCTCACGCTGGCCAGGCTGGCGCAGGCGCAGGGGCAATGGCCCCAGGCGGAGGACTACCTGCACCGTGCGATCGCCCAGGGCGCAGGCAGCGATGCCTGGGAAGCGCTCGGCCACGGCTACGCAGCGCTCGGCGATGAGCCACGTGCGCGTCTGTCCTACGCCAACGCCCTGCGCGCCGGTCGCGGCGAGCCGGTGGTCGACCTGCCCGGTCGCGACCTGCGCCAGCGCATCCATGCCGAGGCCGTCGCCGAGGAGCGGGACGAACACGGCACCCCGCGCCTGCCGCGCTGACGACGATGCTGCCGCGCTCGCTGGATCCGGGGCAGCTCGCGGGCGTGGAGGGGTTCCGCCACTACTTCCGCTATCCCCTGCGTGGCGACGACTTCCGGCCGCTGCGCGAGCACGCGCGGCTGCGCGGCTACTACGCGGCCAAGCCGCTGTACGGAAGGCTGACGCGCCGCGGCCGGGTCGATCGCGAGGCTGGCTTCGACGGCGAGGTGGCGGCGGTGTTCGTGCCCTCGCCGGCGCGCTCGCTGCGCCACGCGCAGCTGGTGCTGGCACGGATGGATCCGGGCCAGGTGCAGCGCCGCGACGGCAGGCGCAACTGGCCGGCGATCCACGCCGCCGCCGAGCGCGCGATCCTCGCCGCGCACCCGGCATGAGCCATCGCTAGAACGGCAGCGCCAGGCCCGGATCCACCGCCAGCAGTTGCTCGCGGAACGCGGCCTGGATGCGGTCGAGCGCGGACTGCGAATCGGCGTCGAAGCGCAGCACCAGCACCGGCGTGGTGTTGGAGGCGCGCACCAGGCCCCAGCCATCGGGCCAGTCGACGCGCAGGCCATCGATGGTGGAGTTGCGCGAGCCCTCGAACTTGGCCGCGGCGCGGAACTTCTCGACGAAGGCGTGCGGATCCCCGCCGGGGGCATCGACCTTGAGCTCCGGCGTCGACACGCCATTGGGCAGCGCATTGAGTTGTTCGGTGGGCGATTCCGGACGCGCGGCGACGATCTCCAGCAGCCGCGCCGCGGCATAGATGCCGTCGTCGAAGCCGTACCAGCGCTCGGCGAAGAAGAAGTGCCCGCTCATCTCGCCGGCCAGTTCGGCTTCGGTCTCGCGCATCTTCGCCTTAATCAGCGAATGCCCGGTCTTCCACATCAGCGGGCTGCCGCCGTGGCGCAGGATGTGGCCCGGCAGGCGACCGGTGCACTTGACGTCGTACACGATCACCGCGCCCGGATTGCGCTCGAGCACGTCGGCCGCGAACAGCATCAGCAGGCGATCGGGATAGATCGTGTCGCCGTTGCGGGTCACCACCCCCAGGCGGTCGCCGTCGCCGTCGAAGGCGATGCCCAGGTCCGCATCCAGGCGCTGCACCATCTGCACCAGGTCCTGCAGGTTCTTCGGCTCGCTCGGGTCGGGATGGTGGTTGGGGAAGTGGCCGTCGATGTCGCAGTACAGCGGGGTGACGTCGGCACCGATCGCCTCCAGCACCTTGGGCCCGAGCACGCCGGCCACGCCGTTGCCGGCATCGACCACGACCTTCAGCCGGCGGTCGATCTGCACGTCGGCGGCGATGCGGGAGACGTAATCGCCGGCGATGTCGCGCTGGGACAAGGTGCCTGGCGCGCTGGCGGTATGCAGCCGGTCCTCGGCAATGCGCGCGTACAGGTCGGTGATCGCCGCGCCCGACAGCGTCTCGCCACCGACCACGATCTTGAAGCCGTTGTAGTCGGGTGGATTGTGGCTGCCGGTGACGGCGATGCCGCAGCCGGTGCGCAGCTGGAAGCCGCCGAAGTAGACGACCGGCGTCGGCACCATGCCGATATCGACGACGTTGCGACCGGCCTTGCGCAGGCCCTGCACCAGCCCGGCCACGAGGTCCGGCCCGGACAGGCGGCCATCGCGGCCGACCACGATCTCGCCCTGGCCCTTCTCGAACATCAGCGTGCCGACGGCATGGCCGATCAGCTCGGCGACACCGGCATCCAGGGTCTGGCCGACGATGCCGCGGATGTCGTAGGCACGGAAGATGCCCTTGTCGATGCGCACCGGGGATGGGACCGCCGGGGCGGGCTTGGCCTCCACCGGCACCGGCGCGCCGGCCGTGGTCGCGGTGGCCGCACCCGCGGGCGCCTGTCGGATCGCCTGGGCCAGGGTCGGCGCGCCGCCCGCAGCCTCGTCGTCATCCCCCGCGGCACCGCCCCCGCGGCGCGCGG
>NZ_JAANOY010000063.1 GCF_011320095.1 Cognatiluteimonas telluris
TACAAGCGCTCAGCCCAGATGCCGCCTGGTGGCATGGGATGCGGCAAATGCCGCCGGAAGGTCCGGGCGCACCCCTGGGCAACTCGGGCGCGACCCGCGGACTAGCCGAAGCTGCTTGTGCCGAAGCCAAGATGCACAGCCGCGCACCGATCGCCACGGGCGCCTGGCGTTGATGCCGCCAGGCCCTTCCGATTGCGAGAGTGCCGCCTAGAAACACGGGCGCCGCCTCGAACTGCTCGAGCGCGACCGACGATGGTGGGCGAAAGCGACAAGGTGCTGGGCGAAGCGAGCAATCCGAATTGCCGGATGGCCTCAACAGGCCTGCTCCTAGCGGCCTAACACCTGAATTAAGCCGAGCCGCGAAGCGGCTTCGGCTTGAATGAACTGTTAGCCCTCATGGCTTTGAAAATGAAGCTCTCGATCCATGCCGATGCTGGTTTGAAATATCCGGACATTTGGGTAAGCGGCTGCGAGGCTGAGAATGTGATGGCGATCGTGAGCCAGAACTAATGGCCCAAGATAAATGTGGGACAGGTCTTCTGCTGAGAAAGGGCGATCCCAGTACTGAGTCTCGTCAGATCCCTCGGCATAGTCGACGATGCGCCATTCCTTTTCGTAGCTCCAGTCATCGGACTTTGATTGAGTTGCGATCTGGTGGATGGCTTTTGCAGCGGCAAGGCTCTTTAGGCAAAGAAGCTTGGCCAGCCCATGGTCTGTGTAGACGTCCGGTTTCGCCTGTAGATATTCGATTGGTTCTGCGACTAGAAGGAAGTTGTCTGTTGCATCATTGCATTTGAAGCCGAGGACCACTCCTCTATACCGATCGGCGTAGTGGTTCCACATAGCAACATGGTTTGGGCTCTCCGCAAGGCAAAGAATTCGTAGCGTTGGCACAACAGATTTCCAATGATCGCGTAGTTCTTGAAGGGCGTTGCCTGATTGAAGTTGAGTGAGTGTCTCGACTATTGTGGTTCGGAGTTGCTCTCTCAGCTCAGGCGGAAACCCGTCGCGAGCGAGGGTGAATAGTTGCGCCAGCGAGTCATCAAAGTCCGTCAAGTCTTCTGGCGGAGCGTCTAGGTATTGATTGAAAAGATCTGCCGTAGCACGGGCAATATCCGCTGAGGTAAATCCATGTGCGATATCTCTAGGAACGTCAAACGGGTCGTTGAATAACAGCGGAGAGCTCCACCGTAACCGGCTGGTTAAAAGTACTTTCCTCGCCGTTTCGGCTGGCATGTATTTGAAGAAATGCTGCCTGTCGTGTTGGCGAGAACTTTCGGACATGGGGGCTAACACCTGAATTAAGCCGACATGCGTAGTGGAGGCAAAAGGTGGCACGCTTTTTCGGTGCCGCCTTTTGCTGGAACGAAGCATGTTCGGCTTGAATGAATTGTTAGCACTCAGGCGAAAACCTTTGCAGCTTTATCTGCGACCTTGCCCGGATGGTAAGCGTTTGGCAGCTCCTGCACTTTCTTGGATCCCTCCCAAAGCGCAGTATCTAGCGTAATGATATTCATGCAATTCTTTGGAATAGCGTAGAAATCCATTAGATATTTTGCAGTTGCGAGAATTAGCAGATCAACGACGCTAACGTTTTTGCCATGCTTGTGATAGAGCTCGTTAAAGCGATCCACGGAAATTATCAGATCACGTGATGTGGGTATGTCATGGACCTTAATCTTGCGGTTGGCGGCGCGCAGTACATTTGCGGGAGTGTTTAGAAATAGGGCGAGCTTGTCTCTCGCAATTTTATGATCCACCGGGCGCTTGAAGTACTTGTGCTTGTAGTACTTCTTGGCAAGCACCTTGAAGGTCTCCGCAATGCAGATATCCGGGATATAGATGATCGCGTGTCCCGATGTGAGTTGAGAGTCTAGTTCTGCCCACCACTCAAGTGAGTTCTCAATCGCAGATCTCTCAGTCAGATCAGTCACGATCTTCGGAGGGATAAATTTGTTTGCCAGGAAATTGGCGTCAATCACGTAAGCAATCTTTGCGGCAGGCTTGCGTTGGATCTTTCTCACCCTAGCCATAGGCTCCCCCTGGGTGCTAACACCTGAATTAAGCCGAGCCGCGAAGCGGCTTCGGCTTGAATGAATTGTTATGCCCCACCTGCATCGCCATGACTCCAGCCAACTCTGGCGAACTTGCCAGAACCCTTGCCGATCACCTTACGGTCTATGAGCCTGGAGGTGAAGTTGTAGTCCCCATCAATCTTGACGATGAGTAGTTTGTTGAAGTTTCCGGCGCGCTTTACCTGGACTCGATCGACGGACTTCATGGGAGTTATGGTCTTTACCTCGCAGAAGTCGTTGCCGATCTTTCCGTCTGAGCCCGGCGCGCAATATCTGTGGCGCTTGAGCCCGTACTTGACCTCCGCATAGACCTCTCCGAGTTCGCCCCAGATATCTAAGTAGCGCCCAGTGATCACTTTGTACTGGGCCGCCGCATCTAGGAGGGATTGGAAGTTGTTGATTAACTCGATCGAGGCTTTCGGGAATTCTCGACGCAGTTCCATTTCCTCAGCGTGTTCATCTATGTACTCCCAACTTATCCATGCGCCCTCATCCCATATGCCGAGGGAGGAGTCGGTGTAAAGCCGGTGATTCATTGAGCACTGAACCATGCCGTCAGGGATGTCCATCGTCTCTCCTGTGGGGCATAACACCTGAATTAAGCCGACCTGCGTAGTGGAGGCAAAAGGTGGCACGCTTTTCAGTGCCGCCTTTTGCTGGAACGAAGTAGGTTCGGCTTGAATGAATCGTTAGGCCGCCATTTGCCCAC
>NZ_JAANOY010000064.1 GCF_011320095.1 Cognatiluteimonas telluris
CTAGTCCGCGGGTCGCGCCCGATTTGCGTCGGGGTGCGCCCGGACCGTCCGGCGGCATTTGCCGCATCCCAGATCACCAGGCGGCATCTGGGCTGGGCGCTTGTAGCTCCTGGCGCGCGGCCGACTGGTTCGGCCTCAGGTCAAGCGTGTGGCTTGCTACCGAATGACTCTTGTGGGCAAATGGCTGCCTAACTATTCATTCAAGAGGGAAGCCGCTTCGCGGCTCCCCTTAATTCAGGTGTTAGGTGCCGGTCATACATTTTAGCTGGGCGTTAAGGCGCATGTAGCAGCCGGCACTCTATGCAACGAGGTTTCGCAATATAGGGGCGTTCAATCGTGGGTCCGAAGCATTCTGGGTTAGGGATTTCATCGTTCGTCATTAGCATAATTACGGGCATCTTGATGTTCGTTCTCTTTGTCATTGCTGGAGTCATGGAAGTATCAACACCAGGAGGGATCGACGAGCACTCGGCCAGTGCGGTTATTGTTGGATTGTTTATTCTCGCGCTCATCGCCGTTGATGTAGTGGCACTCGGCTTGGGAATAGCCGGTCTTACGCAAAAGGATCGCAAACAGATGTTTACTGTTCTCGGCCTCGTGTTTTCTGCCGTTACGATTGTCGGAACTATCTCGTTGTCAGTCATTGGCAACATGATCTAAGCCGGCACCTAACAATTCATTCAAGCCGAACATGCTTCGTTCCGGCAAAAGGCGGCACCGAAAAGCGTGCCACCTTTTGCCTCCACTACGCATGTCGGCTTAATTCAGGTGTTAGACACCACTGGAGGCTGTTGTGCAATTTGAGCCATGGGTGGGTGAAAAATACTATTCAGAGGGGCTTGGCGGGGTTCGCGTTCTTGCCGTCGGCGAGTCGCATTACGCAGAACCTGGTTTGGCTCGCCGCACCTTCACTAGCGATGTGATTCGAGAATGTGTTTTTGAGGGTCGCGCAGCCTACTTCACTAAAGTTGCGAAGCTGCTGAATAATCTTGGCTCCGGCGATCATATGAGTGATGAACTACTTCGTGACACGTGGAACAGAATCGCGTTTTATAACTTTGTGCAGGAGATGCTGCCGGCACCGCGGGTTCGCCCCACCGAGGCCATGTGGAAACAGGCTCAGCAACTTTTTCCAAATCTCATTACCCAGTTACGACCACAACTCATAGTAGTAATGGGAAAAGCGTTGCGCGAATGGTTCGAACCCCCGAGCGAAATAGTGGTTTGCTTCACTGAGCACCCGTCGTCCTCTCGATTCAGCTACCAGCCGTGGGCTGAGAATATTCGAGCTGCCCACTCAAGAGTGCTACTTAGCGCTAGCTAGAAAGCGCAGACCTTAGCTATTCAACCAAGGAGCAAACGTAAAATGGCAAGCGGATATGTATGCAAATTTTGCGGGCAGGACACAGCTAATCCGTATCCTGCCAACTGCCAGTACACGCGAAGCGGTACTCACGACTGGATGAACGCAAAGGACAGCTATGCGTGCAAGTTTTGTGGGCAAACTGCATCGCGCCCTTATCCTGCGAATTGTTCTAACAGCGACAGCCCAAAACACACGCACGAGTTTATCTAGGCGGTGTCTAACAATTCATTCAACCGGAAGCCGCTTCGCGGCTCCGGTTAATTCAGGTGTTAGCGCGCTTGTGCAGGTGACTCGATGCCGTTCCAACTTACGCTCTACCGTGCTGCCGACGGCTTACCTCCTCTCATCGAGTGGGATCAGGAGCATAGGCAACCATTGGGCACAAAGTCGCAGCTACGCCTACTACTCGATGCCGCGCTGGCCGGATTGAAGTGGTCGGACCATGGAGTACTGTGGTCAGCGTCGGGGCCTTGGGGCGGAGAAGAACACGCGTTTGAGTTGAGTCTTTATGGGCGCCCTGATGAAGAGCTTCTGGACTTCCGCATATATGCCTCCCCGCCGCCCATTCGAGTGATCATGCGTGCGCTAGGGCTCAACTATTGCTTCTCCATGGATTCGTGCAAGCTGTACTACCCGTTCGAAGCGGGCGATTGCTGGCCCAAGTCAACGGGCGCGCTCTAACAATTCATTCAAGCCGAACATGCTTCGTTCCAGCAAAAGGCGGCACTGAAAAGCGTGCCACCTTTTGCCTCCACTACGCATGTCGGCTTAATTCAGGTGTTAGCTGCCATGCCAAAACTGTCGCCATTGGTCGTCTTCATAGTCCTAGCGACGCAGGGCTGCGCCAGCGATCCAGGCAGCCGTTACGTATATTTCCCAAGCTTGGCGCATCGCGCTTCATCGGGTGACGTCGCTGTGCTTAAGGAGATTCTGACAAAAGCGGGTACGACCCAACCCGGCGAGCAATTAGAGGAGCTAGCGGAGATCCTAAGCAAGACTGTCCGGACCCACCCCGCTGAATTCTTGCGAGCTCAAACAACCGACCAACACTGTTTCGGGGTCGACTTTATGGGTCCAGACTTCGTGGACAATGATCCGGCTGTGCGGAGGGAGCAGGAGTTGCGGCGCAAGGCGCTGGCCTCTGTCTCCGACGCATCGCTGATATCTACCAAACAACGTTGTCTGGCTGTCCTAGCTGGCAGCTAACAATTCATTCAAGCCGAACTTGCTTCGTTACACCAAAAGCGTGGCCAAAAATCCTGTCACGCTTTTGCCTCCACTACGCAAGTCGGCTTAATTCAGGTGTTAGGCCGCTAAGAGCGGGCCTGCTGCGGCAATTCGGCAGTTCGGGTTGCTCGCTTCGCTCAGCACCTTGTCGCTTTCGTCCACCCTCTTCGGTCGCGCTTGGAGTCAT
>NZ_JAANOY010000065.1 GCF_011320095.1 Cognatiluteimonas telluris
GCCAAGGAAAAGCGAAGCCGCGGCACTCAAAAATGTGGCGGAAAGCAGCAGGAATTGTGAGACGCGAGGCTTTCTCTCCGAGTTCACCATTTGCCTCCTGCGGGGCCTAACACCTGAATTAAGCCGAGCCGCGAAGCGGCTTCGGCTTGAATGAATTGTTAGGCAACTGGCGATTCACTTGCCGCCACCACTTTAAGCCGAGATGACCGGCTTGCGAAGTACTCGAACAACCAGCCGCAGAGTGGCGCGCCAAAGACAAGCCATGCTGCTATCGAAATCCACAAATACGCGTTGCTCCCCTTGCCAAGAGTTTAGGCAAGAAGGTAGAGCACACCGCCAAAGGTCATGTTGCAACTGAAGAGCAGTAACCAAGCCCACCAGCCGCGCTTCCAATATGCCCAGTAACTAGTCATCTCTCATCCTGGTGCCTAACACCTGAATTAAGCCGACATGCGTAGTGGAGCAAACATGGCAAGCTCTTTTTGCCATGTTTGTGGAACGAAGCATGTTCGGCTTGAATGAATTGTTAGCCCCCAGCCGATGAACGACGCAGAGTTCCACTGTAGCCCCAAGCGAACTGGTGCCACTGATCGGTTGCTGGAGAATCAAGATTGTTGACGGTTCGCTGCCAGTAGGCAACAACCTCGCCGGGTCCAGCGTGGGCGAGCGTGAAAGTGGAAGACTCAATCCAAACGCCGCCGTCACTGCCTGAGGTCGTTGAGTAGATAAGTGCGTGCGGACCTGAGGTTCTCATCCGAAACGCGCCAGGCTTCATCTCGTGCCATTGGCCTTCGACTAAGTTGAAGACGCTGACGCGCCAGTTGCCGATAACGATACGAAACCGCATTGGGAACCCAGCGCTGTCAGTGTAACTGCCAGCGTTATATCCCTGCAGCTCACCCTCCCAGACACCTCGAAAATCAAACCTCGGGTCGCTTGCGGGATGCCCCAGAACGGCATGCGGGCGATTGCTATGAAGTGGCGCAGTGAAATTGGCACGCGCACTCAGGGAGGCGACTATTGCGAGTATTGCTAGCGAGCGCAAAAAATATCCCATGGGGGCTAACACCTGAATTAAGCCGACATGCGTAGTGGAGGCAAAAGGTGGCACGCTTTTCAGTGCCGCCTTTTGCTGGAACGAAGCATGTTCGGCTTGAATGAATTGTTAGGCCTGCGGCCCGTGTTGTTGCTGCATTTCTGGCGTGTCCCGGCAGAGTGCGCAATGTTGACCGCGCCGAGCCTGAAAGTATCGGGCCACGGTAAAGATGACGGCCGATATGACCGACCAAACTGCACCCTGAGTCACGGCGTATTCGACGCCTCTGCCTCGAACCAGGTGCGACGCAGCGATGACGACGAACGCCACAGCGAGCACCACCAAGAACCGACGCATCCAGAACGCTGTTCCCATGCGCAAAGATCTCCTTCCGCGGCCTAACACCTGAATTAAGCCGACCTGCGTAGTGGAGGCAAAAGGTGGCACGTTTTTCAGTGCCGCCTTTTGCTGGAACGAAGCGGGTTCGGCTTGAATGAATCGTTAGGCCGCCATTTGCCCACAAGAATCATTGGCTGACAAGCCGCACGCTTGACCTGAGGCCGAACCAGTCGGCCGCGCGCCAGAAGCTACAGGCGCCCAGCCGAGATGCCGCCTGGTGGTCAGGAATGCGGCAATGCCGCCGGATGGTCCGGGCGCACTCCGACGCAAATCGGGCGCGACCCCTGGACTAGCCGAAGCTGCTTGTGCCGAAGCGACGCTGTCCGACCGCGCGCCTGGAGTTGCGGGCGCCCGACGCAGATGCCGCCAGCAGGTTCGGCCGCCAATACTGCCGCGTGGAAATCCGAGCGCCGCTTAGATGACTCCAAGCGCGACCGAAGAGGGTGGACGAAAGCAACAAGATGCTCGGCGAAGCGAGCAACCCGAACTGCCGAATGGCCGCAGCGGGCCCGCTCTTAGCGGCCTAACACCTGAATTAAGCCGACATGCGTAGTGGAGGCAAAAGGTGGCACGCTTTTCAGTGCCGCCTTTGCTGGAACGAAGCATGTTCGGCTTGAATGAATTGTTAGCCCTCACCGGGGCAAACAGCAATTGCGGCCTGTAGCTGGCTGGGGGACATTGACTGTTTTGTCAGTGTCACTTGACGCTCGACTTGAACTGCGCCATTGAGAGTGTCTATTGCTGCTTTTGCAGCGGACATAAGCTCTGAGGTGGTCAAGTTCGCTTGTTGGGGAAACGAGTCGAGTATTCGCTTGTTCCGCTCCAGTAGCGAAAGATGCAGTAGCGCCAACGCTGAAGTGTCCTTGCCAGATACCCGCAAGAAGCATTGGGCGCGATTACTGGCCAACTCAGATTTTGATATGGCACGCAGCTGCAAGTCTTGTAGCGCCGTGCGGGGAGCAGCTGCCGTCCAAGGCCGCACCAACAGTAGCGTGATCAATGCAATCGCGATTGCCGCAATGGAAATGACGAGGGCCACAATGTCAATTCGCAATTTCGACTGCATAGCAACTCCAAGTGGGGGCTAACACCTGAATTAAGCCGACCCGCGAAGCGGGTTCGGCTTGAATGAATGGTTAGGCCTCGCCCTTACGGCGATTGCCTCGAAATCCCGCAACCATGTTTGCGGGCCCAATATGTAGCCACAGAAG
>NZ_JAANOY010000066.1 GCF_011320095.1 Cognatiluteimonas telluris
CGCTGACGCCCGAGATCACGGCGCTGGCCGCCAGCCTCGGCCACAACCCGGTGCAGATCTTCAACTGGGTCCATAACAACATCGACTTCGTGCCGACCCACGGCGCCATCCAGGGCGCCGGCCTGACGCTGGCCAACCGCCGCGGCAACGCCGCCGACACCAACAGCCTGCTGGCGGCGCTGCTGCGTGCATCGGGAATCCCGACGCGCTTCGTGTACGGAACCGTCGACGTGCCCGTCGCCCAGGCCCTCAGCTGGCTGAAGGCGGGCGACGTCGACAGCGCGACCCATGCGACGCAGGTGGGTGGCATTCCGACCACCATCCTGAAGCTCGATGGCCAGATCAAGGCATTGCGGAAAACAGGGGTCAGAGTCGCCTTTATTCAATCGTTTTAAGCTTCCGCGGCCGCCCGATCTTTTGAGGGCCAGCGGATCGACCCAATTGCGCTTCGATTGCGCGACGGAAGCGGGCGGACCCGTAGGCATGTTGACGTTGTACATGCTGGCGGATCGCTTCGATTTCCGTCGGATCGACCGCTTCCATCACCAGCGATCGATAGGCTAGCTGTCGTTTCGTCGAATCGGCCGATAGCGCGAGGTATGCGGGGTGCGGCGAAACCAGCGGGTCAGGCTTGCCGTAGGCATTGCTTGCGTGGCTGGACCAGTAATGGTCGAGCGGGTCGGCCACCATCGCCGCGCGAAGTGGATTGAGCTCGATGTAACGATGGCAATGCAGCACGTAATTGCCATCCTCGACTGGGCATGACTTATACCGGCCTTCCCAGAGTGTTCCGGTCCGGTGGTATCGGTCATTGATATACCGGACGTAGCGACGACCCAGCGACTGCATCAGCCGCGCTATGGCGCCTGCCTCGGCCGGGGTCACAAGCAGGTGGACATGGTTGGTCATCAGAACGTACGCGTGGACGGCGCAGCCTTCGCGTAACGACAACTCCCGCAACTCCGTGCGATAGCGAAAATAGTCGTCTTCGCGGAAGAAGCAGGGCTGGCGGTCGTTGCCGCGTTGAATCACATGTTGCGGCACGGAGGGCAGGTCGAGCCGGGCATTGCGTGGCATAGGGTAGATCGGTGTGGCGACTGCATCGATGTTGCCTTGCTGCCGGGTGCAGGTCGTCCAGTCAAATCGCCGTCGACCGGTAAGGAAAGTCCACTCTGACCCGGTTTTTCACACGCCGCATCGGCAGGCGGAAGTCGCGTCGGGTCGCTTTGTTCAGCGCTATTACGATCCGGGGATTGGTCGGTTTCTAAGTACCGATCCCGTCACGGCTTACGAGAAGCCGATGACCAACTTCAACCGGTACGTCTACGCGCTGAACAACCCGTATCGGTTCACCGATCCTGATGGGCGAGAATTTGAGTCGATCAACCCTGCCAACAATCAAAAGCTTGAGGGTTACATCAACTCTCAGGCCGCAGGCGAATTCAAATTCAACGACAGCAACAAGCTTGAAAGAGTGGGTGATGGAAACGGATCTGGGTCGCAGACCTACAATGACTCTCTTGTACAAGGCATTGCTTCGGATAAAACAACGCTCATTGCCATTCAGCCCACTGTCGGCAACGTTAATGTTGCGGATCGCGGAAACGGGCTAACTGGCCAAGTTGGTGACAAGATCGCTGTTGTGATCAACGATCAGTCGCTGAACACCGTAGATGCTGCTGGCGCCCCTCTGGTTGATAGCCCTGCCACAATCTTGGAGCATGAAATTGCAGGGCATGCAGTTCCGCAAATGATGGGCCAGCCAAATGCGAATGCAGTCGGAATAGACAACCAGATTAGGTCGGAGCTACGCACGCCACAGATCCCTGCTGATCCCACTCACAAGGCATATGACCCACCATGAAGCGGATCTCTAGTGCGCTGTTGACTTTGGCAATTCTCTGTATGCAATCGCCATCTTCTGCTCGCGAGCTGCGTGAGTACACGCTCAAGAAAAAGATTGATACATCGGACCTGATTTTTGTCGGGAATGTCTTGGCGATTGAACGCCCGAAGCAAGAAACCGAAGGTGTTCAGGAATTTGCTGTTGTACGCGTCACCGAGTCGATCAAGGGGGCTGAGCAGGGCAAAGAACTCAGGTTCGTTGTGAAGGGTTCTATTGGGGAAGACAGTCCTGATTGTTGTTTGGTTGGAAGTGACTATCTCTTCTTTTCGAAAGATGGTGTACAGATATTGACGCTGGAAGGAAGCAGCATTGGCGGAAAGATCGACCTGCAAGGAAAGTATGTTTCACCCTCCAATGGCAAGTTCAGCACTTATCCAATTGTTTCGGGGTTGGTGAGGGATTGGCCTGGCAAGGATTTAGGGCCAGCAGAACCACTGGCTTCTGTTCGGAAAGAGATTTGCGAGGCCCTACGGGAATCAAAGGGGACGGAGGTAAGTAAGCCGCTCCCATGACGCACAAGCCCGCCGAATGGCGGGCTTGTTGTTTGCGGGAAACTGAAAACCCGGAAAACCCGGGTCAGAACCCGCGTAAGGCGGGTTAAAACCCGCCCTAAGCGTGACCGTAGGGCGGGCCTTGGCCCGCCTTCTGGAAAGCAAAAGCCCGCGTGAAGTAACGGGGTCAGGTTGGAGTGCCCCCGATTTCTCGGA
>NZ_JAANOY010000067.1 GCF_011320095.1 Cognatiluteimonas telluris
TTCGCACTGGCAAGCTAACTGCTCGGGCTAAACGGCCAAGGGTCTAACAATTCATTCAAGCCGAACTTGCTTCGTTGCAGCAAAAGCGTGGCATAAACAGCCTGCCACGCTTTCGCTTCCACTACGCACGTCGGCTTAATTCAGGTGTTAGGCCCCGCTATGAATGATCGCTACTTCGTCACGTATAAGCGCTTGACCAGCGACACGGTTGAAACGAATACGTTTGCGCTTGGGCGCTTCTTTGACCTCGAAGCGGCTCAGCATCGAGCACGGGAGAGATACAACGCACCGGGTTACGAGATTCTTAGCGTGCGCCAAGAGACCAGGTTTGAAGCTTTGCTTCACAAATGTTCGCGCTTTCTCATCCGGCTTGTCCGTATTGCCGTTGGCGCGGCCTTGGCCGGACTTGCATACTCTTGGCTAGTAGGCGCCGATTACGGCCTGGGTGATATTCCGCTCAGCCAACTAACGCTCAATAGGATCTTTTCCGCCCTGTTCCACACGGCGCTTATCTTGGGCGCAGCATGGCTTTGTTGGACTATCGCATTCGGAGAAGGTCCGGCAGATTCGAACTAGGTCATGCTTGCTGCACCAAGGAGCGTGGCCTAACAATTCATTCAAGCCGAACTTGCTTCGTTCCACAAACATGGCAAAAAGAGCTTGCCATGTTTGCTCCACTACGCAAGTCGGCTTAATTCAGGTGTTAGCACCCACGGAAGGTTTCCGATGAACTCAGTTCTAAAAGCGCCAATCAGCACTGCCGCTAAGTTCATGCTCGTTTTGTTCGTCCTCGTTGGCGCAATTCGCATCGCCGACTTCATCTTCTACGGTAAAGAGCTTCGCAACGTGTTTTCTGGTGTCGGCTTTTCACTTATGGCTTACGGTCTTTACAAGAATGGCTTTACTAGCCCCGCGCAAGACAGGAATGGCCGGTTGGCATCGTACGTTGGCGCCACACTTGTCTTGGGAGCCATTGCGGCGCGCTACCTAGCGTGAGTGCTAACAATTCATTCAAGCCGAAGCCGCTTCGCGGCTCGGCTTAATTCAGGTGTTAGGCCTACGCGGAAGATCTATGCGACTTGATGAGTATTTGCGCAAACGCGATGAGTTCGCCCTGCAGGAGAAACGGTTCAACCGGGTCTACTTGCCTGTGTTCTTCGGTCTGCTAATCGGCAACCTATTTGTCGTGAAGGCGATTCCCGAGAGCTGGGGAGGCTGGTGGCTTTACCTGATCGGTTTCTTCGCGCTGCTGTTTGGCAACCTGTGGTTCACCACCCGCCGCGAAAAGAGGCGGGTCGCGGAGGCCGGCTTGAATTGCCGATCCTGCAGGCGCCCCTTGGTCGGTGTGCCGGGTGACCTGGCGGTAACAACAGGGCGTTGCGCAAGCTGCGGCGGCCAAGCTTTTGACTAGGCGCAGGCCTAACAATTCATTCAAGCCGAAGCCGCTTCGCGGCTCGGCTTAATTCAGGTGTTAGGTGCGCATGACACACGATCGCAAAATTGAAGAATACAAACGCCTGATGGCGGAGAAAGGTGTCGGCTCGGCTACAGCATCTCCGCCCCTCTGGCAGTTGCTCTGGTCAGTTGGCATTCCGCTTCCACCACCGCTTTATATGGGCTTTCTACCGCTCGCTCTCTTTGGGGGCATTTTCTTCGGGGTGGTGTTTGGCGCTTTCGCTTGGTACATGGGCAACAAGGGCATTCGCGTCATGTCGTTCAAGCAAGCGTGTGATGTCGCCCTGATCACCGGTGCGTTCTTTGGCATTACTGTCGCCTGGTTTACCCGCCGCTTGGCTCGCAAGCTTGGGCTAGGTTCCTGGTCCGCGTTGGGCACAGCCCGGCTGCGCACCTAACAATTCATTCAAGCCGAACCCGCTTCGTTCCAGCAAAAGGCGGCACTGAAAAGCGTGCCACCTTTTGCCTCCACTACGCAGGTCGGCTTAATTCAGGTGTTAGGTGGCAAATGAACCGATGGACGATCCTTGGAGTTATTTTCTTCGGAGCCTTGTTCGCGTTCTTTGCGTTTTGGCGCGTCGACGTGCTCGACTCTCGCACGCTTAAGGGTATTACCGCCGCATTTTTGTTCGGCTCTTACTGTGCAATTGTCATCTTTGGCACAGCTGATAAGAAACGCTCCCTTTCGCTCGCCGGGCAGACCGTGCTTGGAGTTTTCCTTGCACTCACTCTCGCAGCCCTGTTCAATGCTCCATCTGAAGGGTTTGTTCTTGCGGCTGTTCTGGGGCTAATCCTAGGGTTCACAGCGGATCGGTGGGTGGAGTACGTACAACTGCCCTAGTTGCCACCTAACAATTCATTCAAGCCGAACATGCTTCGTTCCAGCAAAAGGCGGCACTGAAAAGCGTGCCACCTTTTGCCTCCACTACGCAGGTCGGCTTAATTCAGGTGTTAGGCGCCACTTGGGATTCTCATGGCAGATATGGATCTAGAAGCGCTTAGAAGCAAATCGGAGTCATACCAACTGCGGTTTGTTTCAGCCTTGGTTGGCGGCCTTCTAGTGTGGGTTCC
>NZ_JAANOY010000068.1 GCF_011320095.1 Cognatiluteimonas telluris
CTTCCGACCCCCGGCGGCTCCGCGCGCGGCCGCGGTCCACGATCGCCGCGCGCGCCGTGGCCGGCATCGCCGCGGCCACCGCTGCGCGGCTTGATCCCGCGGCGCTGGTCCTCGGCGGCGCGCGCTTCGCGGGCTTCGCGGAAGATCTCGCCGACGCTCTCGCCTTCGGCGGCATCGACCTCGACGCCTTCGCGCGGCTTGCGCGGTTTGGCGACCAGCAGCTCGGCGGTGATCGGCTCGACGGGGATCTTCTGCTCGATGTAGGCCTCGATGTCCGGCAGACCCTGGGCATAGCGCTCGCAGGCGAAGCTGATCGCGTCGCCCTCGGCGCCCAGGCGCGCGGTGCGGCCGATGCGGTGCACGTAGTCCTCGGCGTCGAACGGCAGGTCGTAGTTGTAGACGTGCGAGACGCCATCGATGTGCAGGCCGCGCGCGGCGACGTCGGTGGCGACCAGGATCTCGAGCTGGCCGGCCTGGAACTTCTTGAGCAGCGACTCGCGCTTTTTCTGCGGCACGTCGCCGGACAGCACGCCGACACGGTAGCCGGCGCGCTCCAGCGCGCGCGCGACGCGCTCGACGAAGGCCTTGGTGTTGACGAACACCATCGTCCGCGCACCTTCGCTGCGCGACAGCAGCCCCAGCAGCAGCGGCAGCTTCTCGTCGTCGGCCGGCAGGTACATCACCTGCCGCACCTTCGCGTTGGTGATGAACTCGGACTCGACCGTGATCTTCTCCGGCTCGTTCATGTGCTCGTAGGCGAGCTCGAGCACCCGGTGCGACAGCGTCGCGGAGAACAGCAGGGTCTGGCGCTCGGTGCGCACCGGCATGCGGCGCAGCAGGAAGCGGATGTCCTTGATGAAGCCCAGGTCGAACATGCGGTCGGCTTCGTCCAGCACGCAGACTTCGCAGGCGTGCAGCGAGACCACCTTGTGCTGCTTGACGTAGTCGATCAGCCGGCCGGGGGTGGCGATGATGACGTCGGCGCCTTCCTGCAGCAGCTGGCGCTGCTTGTCGTAGTCGACGCCGCCGTAGACGAGGGCGAACTTCAGCCCCAGGTGCGAGGCGAACTTCACCGCGTCCTTGTGGATCTGGATCGCCAGCTCGCGCGTGGGCGCCAGGATCAGCGCGCGCGGGTCTTCGGCCTTGCGCTCGGCCAGCGCCGGGCGCGTCATCAGCCGGTTCACCACCGTGATCAGGAACGCCAGCGTCTTGCCGGTACCGGTCTGCGCCTGACCTGCGACGTCGCGGCCGGCCAGCGTGATCGGCAGCGTCAGCGCCTGGATCGGCGTGCAGCGCGAGAAGCCGGCGGCTTCCAGCCCGGCCAGCAGCGCGGGGTTCAGGTCGAAGGAGGAAAACGAAATGTCCGTCAGCGGCTTGTCGCCGGTGGGCGGCGCGGAAATGGGTGTGTCGCTCATGCGCTTGGCTTTGGTTCCGGGGTTCGGCGCAGGGGTGCGCGCTTGCATGGGAGGCGTCGGCGCAGCAGACTGCCGATCAGCGCCAATCGAGGTGCGGGCCGCGCCAGGCTGAACCAGCCGGCGCTTTCAAACCCCACCCTTGAAGTGCTCGCCCGGGCGGTTGAATCGCCGGGAAAGCGCCCCAGTTTACAGCATCGGCACCCCTGCCATCGGCCGGGCGCCGGTCCATCCGCTTGATTTTGCGGCCCGATTTCCCGATCCGCCCTTCCGCGAGGACCCCATGAGCGAACACGTCATCCACGCCACCGACGCCGACTTCGACAGCCAGGTGCTGCAATCCTCCGAGCCGGTGCTGGTCGATTTCTGGGCGCAGTGGTGCGGGCCGTGCAAGATGATCGCCCCGGCGCTGGACGAACTGGCCACCACCTACGCCGGCCGCGCCAAGGTGGTGAAGGTCGACATCGACAAGAACCAGGCCGTGGCGCTGAAGTACCACGTGCGCTCGATCCCGATGCTGCTGCTGTTCAAGGACGGCCAGGTCCAGGCCACCCAGATCGGGGCCGTGGGCAAGGCGCAGCTGGCGCAGATCATCGACAAGGCGCTCTGACACCCGTCCAGATGGCGAAGGGCGCGCCCTTCGCCGTCCCCCGCTGCCGACCATGGCGCCCGACGCCACGTTCACATGGGCCCCGGCATCGTCCGGGTCGCCGGGGTAGCGCTTGCCGCGCTGCCAGCGCAGTGCTAGTTTCGCCCTACCGGCACGGGTTCCTTCTGCCGCACCCCTTCTCAAGACCCACTCTTCCGTCCCCGCCCGCGCATCCCCGGGCGCTCGCCGCTTAGCGAGGAATCGCACTTGTCCGACAACACCCCCGACGCCGGCGACATCGCCGCCGACAAACCCGTGCGCAAGCGCGCGCCGCGCGCTGCCGCCGCCGAATCCGGTGCCGCGGCCGACACGCCCTCCAGCGCCGCGCCGCCTGCCGCCGCACCACCGTCGGCGCCACCGGCATCGCAGCACGCCGAGTCCGC
>NZ_JAANOY010000069.1 GCF_011320095.1 Cognatiluteimonas telluris
GTTGGTCGCTGGCATGGCCAGGCATTCGGGCAATTGAACCATCAACCAAAGCCGCCGCATGGGCCGCCCGGCTAGGCAACCCGATGCATGAAGCTGAGATTGAGACTGATCGCTTCCGAATCAACCTGATCTTCCACAGTTTGCGGTGGGCCAAGGTCAGCGATGAGACATCCACAGTTTCAAGCGTCGTTATCCCGCTCTCCTCGCAAGGGAGCTAACAATTCAATCAAGCCGAACCCGCTTCGCGGGTCGGCTTATTTCAGGTGTTAGGCTGCATGATCGAGTTAACCGATGACCTACTAAGAAAAAGCGCCCGCGTCACAGCATTCTGTGATCGGATTGGCTTCGCCGTCTGGCAGCTTCAAGATCTAGAAACTGTTTGTGCCAAATATTTGATGCTCAGAACGTGCATCAAAGAGGGTGTCACAGAAAACGACTATGACGATCTTGTAGCTAAAGCACTTGGCAAGCCATTCGGCGCAACCTTACGAGCAGCAGCTGAAGCCAACGTATTTAGCGGAGCACTACAGACACGATTCAAAGAAATCTTGTCGGAGCGCAATTGGCTCATTCACAAGTCACGCCTGGATAATCGAGCTGCCTTTTATTCCGATTCGGCGGCCCATGACCTAATCCAACGCATTGACCTAATCTCTGCAGGAGTGCGTGAGCTGATGATCGAGATCGACAAACTAATAGACAGTGATGCCATCGAAAGCGGAATCGATCTTGCTGATCTTGGCCGACGGACAGATGAAATGTTGAGTACGTGGCATGCAGCCTAACAATTCATTCAAGCCGAACACGCTTCGTTACAGCAAATGCGGCACAAACAGCGTGCCACATTTGCTTCCACTACGCGTGTCGGCTTAATTCAGGTGTTAGACCCGGCATGAGACTCTAAGGCGCATGGACGAGCAGGATCCGAGACTTCGAAACATCTGGAAGCAGCGGGAAATACCGGTCGTATTTCGGCAGGCTCGGCCCAAACCATTGCTAGTTCGTTTGCCCTTCTTAAATGACAACTATGCTTGGTTGAGAGGCGAGAACAAGCGCAAGCCGAAATGGAACAGCCAACATATTGCTTGGGAGGTTCCGATCGCTTGGTTCGATGAATTAATCCACCGGCTCCTCAAAAGACACGGCAGGGTTTATGTCATTCAGCTCCATAATGAGATGCAGAAATGTGCGCCCGCTTGCTGGAACGCAGAGGGATTTCATTGCGAGTGTTCTTGCTTGGGAGCCAACCATGGGACTGGCCATCCTGGAGCCACTTGGCATGAGATTGCGGAGACATTTGCGTTTAGCTGGGGCCCGCGACAGTACGCTTGCCGACTCATCGTCGCGTCAAACAGCTCGCTGCCAGCCTAACAATTCATTCAAGCCGAACTTGCTTCGTTCCAGCAAAAGGCGGCTAGGTAAAGCGTAGCCGCCTTTCGCTTCCACTACGCAAGTCGGCTTAATTCAGGTGTTAGGTTCTGCAGGAGAGTCAATGGATACTCAGTGCCCAAACTGCGGCTCCGGCGCAACCAAGTCCAGGATTGCCGCTCACGAGCTAGGAACTCGAGAGAGCCGGGTTAGGCGCTCCTACAGCGGCATGTCCTTCGGGCGCAGGGCTGGCTTCTTCTTCGGCAGCTCTCGATCGCGTGGATCATCCCAGTCGTTATTTGCCAAACGGGCTGGTCCGACCGAGTCTTCGCTTCTAGCGGTCTTGCTTTTAGGCGCAATTATCGCGCTCGCCTTAAAGCACTACTCATTTGCGTTCGCACTCTTCGCAATCTTAATTCTGGCTTTATTCGCCACCCGCGGATCGGGCGATTCCTATCTAACCGAATGGATTTGCATGAAATGCGGCTCTACATTCTCGCCGCGCTCCGCTGACGCTAACGCTTCACGTCAAACTTCAGCGTCTGCCGCGCCATTTCAAAATCCTGCCTTCCGTACCCAACCAGGTGGTTCGACAAAGCAATGTTCTATATGCGGTCGTTATCGGCCTGCTACAGACTTCGCATACGGAAACCGCGAGAATCGATCGTATTGTTCGTCGTGTAGCTCCGAAGAAAAGGCCGCGTATCGTGCTGGCGGAGCTGCTGGAGCAAGGAGATTTCGAGACGGGCGGCGCGCTACATGGCGCAAAACCTAACAATTCATTCAAGCCGAACATGCTTCGTTCCAGCAAAAGGCGGCACTGAAAAGCGTGCCACCTTTTGCCTCCACTACGCATGTCGGCTTAATTCAGGTGTTAGGCCGCTAAGAGCGGGCCCGCTGCGGCCATTCGGCAGTTCGGGTTGCTCGCTTCGCCCAGCATCTTGTCGCTTTCGTCCACCCTCTTCGGTCGCGCTTGGAGTCATCTAAGCGGCGCTCGGATTTCCACGCGGCAGTATTGGCGGCCGAACCTGCTGGCGGCATCTGCGTCGGGCGCTCGCAACT
>NZ_JAANOY010000007.1 GCF_011320095.1 Cognatiluteimonas telluris
AGCGAATGGAGGACGATGCGCCTAGAGGAATGACTGTCCACGACAGAACCCGGCTTATCGGCCGGCTCCGCCCCTTCTTCGCGCAGCGAAGAAGGGGCGCCCACGCGAGCCGACTTGTGGCTGCGCCAAAAGTCCGCCCGCGCGGGTCCCCGCTGTGCCACCAGATCCCCGCCCCTGTCGGGGCGCCCCCTTGACTCAAGGGGGCTGACGCCGGCGCCCCCCGGCGGTCGACTCCTTCGCGCGGCTCGTGCCCTGGGTTGTGCACTGCAGCAGCGCCCGGCGGGGTGGCGTGAGCGCTATGTGAAGCGGGTGAGTCGCGCTTTCCGGGAAGGCGAATCTTAAAATTTGAGACGAAACAGCGGCTTGTGGATAAAGCTTGAACAATTCTCTCAAGTTGCCCGCAAGTCCTTGACAGCATTGGTGAAATTGGTCGGGAAACTTGTTGACAACCCTGTGGGCCACTCCTAAGGTGGCGACTTGTGGGGAAACCGGGAATTTCGTGGTTTTCCATGGTCGCACAGCCCGCGCAGACGGGCGCCAACGGGTAGGGCCATGTTCCAGGGCGAGACCGCCATCACCATCGACGACAAGGGCCGGCTGGCGATTCCCACCAGCTACCGGGATCTTGTCGCGCGCGAATGCGGCAACCGGCTGGTCATCACGTACAACCCGTTCGAGCCCGGATCGCTCTACCTCTATCCGCAGCCGGTCTGGGAAAAGGTCCGCGACCAGGTCAATGCCCTGCCCCGTACCCGCAGTGTCAGCCGCAACCTGCAGCTGAAGCTGGTCGGTGCGGCCACGTTCGTCGAGCCCGACGGCAGTGGCCGGATCGGCATCCCGGCCAGCCACCGCAATGCGGTCGGCATCGACAAGAAAGCCGTGCTGCTGGGCATGGGCGACAAGTTCGAGCTTTGGAGCGAGCAGGCGCACCACGCCCAGATCCGGCAGACGTTGACGGATGCCGACCTGGGCGAGGGCCTGCTCGACCTGCAGCTATGACGGGCGGTGGCGCGGATCCCCGATCCGCCCACCTTCCGGTGCTCTTCGCGCAGGTCATGGAAGGACTGCGCGTGCGTCCGGATGGAACCTACCTGGATGGCACCTTCGGGCGCGGTGGGCATGCGCGCGGGGTGCTCGACAAGCTCGGTCCCGGAGGCCGGCTGCTGCTGATGGACAAGGACCCCGAGGCGATCGACGTGGCCGGACGCGAGTTCGCCGGCGACGCGCGCGTGGCGATCCGGCGCGGCAGCTTCGCCGACCTCGCGCAGTGGGATGCGACCGCCAGCGGCCTGGACGGCGTGCTGTTCGACCTGGGCGTGTCCTCGCCGCAGCTCGACGTCGCCGCGCGCGGCTTCAGCTTCGGCAAGGACGGCCCGCTGGACATGCGCATGGACCCGGACAGCGGCGAGAGCGCGGCGCAGTGGCTGGCGCAGGCGAGCGAGATCCAGATCGCCGACGTGCTGTGGACCTACGGCGAGGAGAAGATGTCGCGCCGGATCGCGCGCGTGCTGGTCGCCCGCCGCGCGGAAACGCCGATTACCCGCACCGCGCAGCTGGCCGAGCTCATCGCTTCGGCGGTGCCGCGCCGCGACCAGAAGATCCATCCGGCCACCCGCAGCTTCCAGGCGATCCGCATCTTCATCAACCGCGAACTGGCCGATCTCGAACGCGGCCTGGACGCCGCCTTCGATCGCCTGAACGTGCACGGGCGGCTGGCGGTGATCAGCTTCCATTCGCTGGAAGACCGCATCGTCAAGCGCTTCATCGCCACGCGCGCGAAGCCGCCGGCAGGCAACCGGCGGCTGCCGGTGGAGCAGGCGTTCACGCCGACGCTGCTGGCGATCGGCGACGCGCAGAAAGCCGATTCGGCGGAGCTGGCGGCCAACCCGCGCGCGCGCAGCGCGGTGCTGCGGGTGGCGGAAAAACTTCCGGCCGCCGGAGCGCCGGCATGAGCGCGCGCATCCTGCTGGCCGTGCTGGTGCTCGCCAACGTGGTCAGCGCGATCGGCGTGGTGTTCGCACGCCACGAGCACCGCCAGCTGTTCATCCGGCTCACCGCGCTGGAGAAGGCGCGCGACGAGCTCAACATCGAATTCGGCCGCCTGCAGCTGGAGCAGGCGACCTGGGCCGAGAGCAACCGCATCGACCAGATCGCGCGCGAGCGGCTGGGGATGAAGTTCCCGGAAGCGGGTGACATCGTGGTGGTGCGCCCGTGATCGGCCGCAGCACCAAGCCCGGCAAGCAGCGTGGACGCGCGCAGTTCGACCTGCGCAAGCGGCTGTGGGTGGTGTCCGGGACGCTGCTGGCGTGCTCGCTGGCGCTGGTCGGGCGCGCGGTCGACCTGCAGATCGTCGACAACGCCTTCTATCGCGAGCAGGGCAACGAGCGCTTCCTGCGCGAGATCGCGATCCCGACCTCGCGCGGGATGATCACCGACCGCAACGGTGAACCGCTGGCGGTGTCCTCGCCGGTGGAATCGGTGTGGGGCAATCCGCAGGAACTGCTGAAGGTCCCCGATCGCCTGCCGGAGCTGGCCGGCCTGCTCGACGTGCCGCTGGAGCAGCTGACGCTCCGCCTGGGCCAGAAGAGCGACAAGGAATTCATGTACCTCAAGCGCCGGATCAATCCGGATGAGGCACAGGCCATCCTCGGGCATCACATCCCCGGCGTGTTTTCGCAACGCGAATTCCGCCGCTTCTACCCGCAGGGCGAAGCGCTGGCGCACGTGCTGGGCTTCACCAACATCGACGATCGCGGCCAGGAAGGCGTCGAGCTCGCCTTCGACGACTGGCTGCGTGGCACCCCGGGCGCGAAGAAGGTCATCCGCGACCGCCGTGGCCGGATCGTCGAGAACGTCGACCTGGTGCGTGCGGCGCAGCCGGGCAAGGACCTCACGCTCAGCATCGACCGTCGCATCCAGTACCTGACCTACCGCGAACTCAAGCGCACGCTGCTGGAGACCGGCGCCAGCAGTGCATCGGCGGTGGTGCTCGACATCAACACCGGCGAAGTGCTGGCGATGGCCAACCTGCCGTCGTTCAACCCCAATGCGGTCGACGGCAGCCTGCGCGACGCGCACCGAAACCGCGCGGTCACCGACGTGGTCGAGCCCGGCTCGACGATGAAGCCGATCACCGTCGCCGCCGCGCTCACCGCCGGCGTGGTCACGCCCGACACGCTGATCGACACCAACCCCGGCTGGATGCCCAACGGCCGCTATCGCACCACCGACACCCACAACCATGGTGTGCTGACGGTGACGGGCGTGATCACCAAGAGTTCCAATGTCGGCGCGGCCAAGATCGCGGCGCGGTTGCAGGACCAGCAGTTCTACGACTTCATCCGCGGCTTCGGCTATGGCAGTGCACCGCACAGCGGGTTCCCGGGCGAGTCGGCGGGCGTGCTGCCGTCGCCGTCGCGCTGGAGCGGCACCAGCAAGCAGACGATCTCCTACGGCTACGGCCTGTCGGCGACGCCGCTGCAGATTGCCGAAGCCTACGCGGCGATGGCCAACGGCGGACGGCTGATCGCGCCGACCTTCGTCAAGGGCCAGCGCAACGAAGCGCAGCAGGCGCTGGAGCCCAAGATCGCGCATGAAGTGATGAAGATGATGCAGACGGTGACCGAGCCCGGCGGCACCGCGACCACCGCGGCGATCCTGGGCTACCACGTCGCCGGCAAGACCGGCACCGCGCGCAAGGCCAGCGGCGGCAGTTATTCGCGCCGCTACATCTCGATCTTCGCCGGCGTGGTACCGGTGGACAACCCGCGCTTCTCGATGGTGGTGGTGGTCAACGAACCCGATCCCAGCCGTCGCGGTTACTACGGCGGATCGGTGTCCGGGCCGGTGTTCCACAACGTCATGGAAGGCGCGCTGCGGCTGATGGACGTGCCGCCGGACGACATCGACACCTGGCTCGCGGTGCAGGCGCAAAAGCGCGCAGCAGGCGCGGCGGGTGCGGCAGGCGGGGACGCCGTGCCCACGCCTGCCGGGCCCGTGACACAGGGTGGCGATCCCATCCCCGCCGCGCCGACGGCTTCGCGCATCCCGGGTTCCGACGCGCGCGTCCCGGCCGCCGCGGGAGGGCAGCGATGACCCGCGCGATGCTGCTGGCCGAACTGCTGCCCGATGTCGCCGGCGTCCCGGCGGATCTGGCGATCACCGGCCTGGTGCAGGACAGCCGCGCCGTGCGTGCGGGTGATGCGTTCGTCGCGATCGGGCCGGTCGCCAACGACATGGCTTCGCACGGGCTGCGTTTCGCGACGCAGGCGCGCCAGGCCGGCGCCGCGATCGTATTGTTCGAGCCGCCCGCACCGGCGGAATGGCCGGCGCCGGCCGATGCGCTGCCGGTGCCCGGGTTGCAGGCGCGCATCGGCGCGATCGCCGATCGTTTCCACGGCAGTCCATCGCAGGCGATGACCGTCGTCGGCGTCACCGGCACCAACGGCAAGACCTCGACGGTGCAGTTGCTGTCGCAGGCCTGGGCCTTGCGCGGCGTCACCGGCGGCAGCATCGGCACGCTCGGCGCCGGCCTGTACGGCCAGGTCGTGCCGACCGGCTTCACCACCCCGCTGGTGTTGCAGTTGCACGAACTGCTGGCGCGGATGCATGAAGCCGGCGCGACCGCGGTCGCGATGGAAGTCAGCTCGCACGCGCTCGACCAGGGACGCGTGGATGGCGTGCATTTCGACGTCGCCGTGTTCACCAACCTCACCCGCGACCATCTGGATTATCACGGCGACATGGATGCCTACGGCCAGGCCAAGGCGCGGCTGTTCCAGTGGCCGGGACTGCGCGCGGCGGTGCTCAACCTCGACGACGGCTTCGGCCGCGAACTGCGCGCCTCGCTTCCGGCCGGCACCCGCGGCATCGGCGTCAGCTCGCGCGGCGCGCAGGCCGACGTGCGCGCGGAAAACATCGCCCTCGATGCCGGCGGGATCGCGTTCGACCTGGTGATCGGCGACGTGCGCTCGGACGTGCGCTCACCGCTGCTTGGGCGCTTCAACGTCGACAACCTGCTGGCGGTCGCGGGCGCGCTGCATGCGCTCGGCGACGCGCCGGACACGATTGCCGGGACGCTTGAGCAGCTGCAGCCGGTGGCCGGGCGCATGACCCGCATCGGCGGGCAGGGTGGCATGCCGCTGGTGGTGGTGGACTACGCACACACGCCCGATGCGCTGGAGCAGGCGTTGGCCTCGCTGCGCGAACACGCGCACGGCCGGCTGGTGTGCGTGTTCGGCTGCGGGGGCGAGCGCGATCGCGGCAAGCGCCCGCAGATGGCCGCGATCGCCGAACGTAGCGCCGATGCGGTCATCGTCACCGACGACAATCCGCGCGACGAGGAAGGCGATGCGATCGTCGCCGACATCCTCGCCGGTTTCGCCAGGCCGGCGGTGGTCACCGTCGAGCGCGATCGCGCGGCGGCGATCGGACGTGCCATCGGCGAGGCCGGCGCCGGCGACATCGTGCTGGTCGCTGGCAAGGGCCACGAGCCCTACCAGGAAATCGCCGGCGTGCGCCATCCCTTCGACGACGTGCAGGTCGCCACGCGCGCCCTGGCGCAGGCACGGGAGGCGCGCGCATGAAGCCGGTGCCGCTGAGCCGCGTCGCGCAATGGACCGGGGGCCGCCTCGACGGACCCGACGTGCTGATCGACGCGATCGCCACCGACACCCGCACGCTGGATGCCAGCGACGGTCGCGCGGCGCTGTTCATCGCGCTCAAGGGCGAGCGCTTCGACGGTCACGCGCACGTGCGCGACGCGATCGATGCCGGCGCGCGCGCCGCGCTGGTCGCGCATCCGGTGGACGCCGCGATCCCCCAGGTCGTGGTCGCCGATACCGAGCGCGCGCTGGCCGCGTTCGCCGCGGCGATGCAGCACGCGCGCAACGGCAAGGTGGTTGCTATCACCGGCAGCAACGGCAAGACCAGCGTCAAGACGCTGCTGCTGTCGATCCTGCAGCGCGCCGCGGCCGAGGCCGGCGGCGTGGCCTACGCCAATCCCGGCAACCGCAACAACGAGATCGGCTTGCCGCTGGCGGTGCTGGATGCGCCGGAAGATGCGCTGTATTCGATCTACGAGATGGGCGCCGGCAAGCCGGGCGACATCGCCTATCTCACCGCGATCGCGCGTCCCGATGTCGCGCTGGTGAACAACATCGCACCGGCGCACCTGGAGCGCATGGGCAGCCTGCTCGGCGTGGCAGACACCAAGGGCGCGATCTACGACGCCCTGCCGGCCGGCGGGGTGGCGGTGATCAACGCCGACGATGCCTTCGCGCCGTATTTCGCCGAGCGCGCGCATGGACGTCGCCTGCTTCGATTCGGCCTCGACGCCAGCGCCGACATCACCGCGCGCGACGTCGTCGCCACCGACGGCGGCACCCGCTTCGTGCTGGCGACACCGGTGGGCGAAATCGCCGTCGCGCTGGCGTTGCCCGGCCGCCACAACCTGCTCAACGCGCTCGCCGCAGCGTCGCTCGCGCGCGGCGTGGGGGCACCGTTGCCGGCGATCGCGGCCGGGCTGGATGCCGCGCGCGCAGTCGCCGGCCGCCTGGTCACCCACCGCCTTGCCAATGGCGCAACCCTGATCGACGACAGTTACAACGCCAATCCGGGTTCGTTGAACGCCGCGATCGATACCCTCGCCGGGCTGTCCGGCGAGAGCTGGCTGGTGCTGGGCGACATGCGTGAGTTGGGCGTCGACGCCGAAGCGCTGCACGCCGAAGCCGGGCGCCGTGCCAAGGCCGCGGGCATCGCGCGGCTGTACACGCTTGGCCCGCTGAGCGCCGCCGCGGCCAAGGCCTTCGGCGACGGCGCGCGACACTTCGAAAACCACGCCGCGCTCGCCGATGCGCTGTGTCCGGAACTCGCCGACAACGTGCGCGTGCTGGTCAAGGGCTCGCGCGGCAGCGCGATGGACAGGATCGTGCGCGCCCTGCTGCCGCACGCGGAGGACACCCATGCTTCTTGAGCTCACCCGCTGGCTCGAGCAGCTGCAGGCGCACTTCGGCCTGTTCGCCTACCTCACCTTCCGCGGCATCCTCAGCGCATTGACCGCATTGGCGCTGTCGCTGTGGTGGGGGCCGGCGACGATCCGCCGGCTGGCCCTGTTCAAGGGCGGCCAGCCGATCCGCAGCGACGGCCCGCAGACGCATTTCTCCAAGGCCGGCACGCCGACCATGGGCGGCGCGCTGATCCTGATCACGGTGCTGGCGTCGGTGCTGCTGTGGGGCGACCTGCGCAACAAGTACGTGTGGCTGGTGTTGGCGGTGATGGTGGCCTTCGGCGCGATCGGCTGGTACGACGACTGGCTGAAGATCGTCAAGCGCGATCCCAACGGCATGAAGTCGCGCTGGAAATACCTGCTGCAGTCGCTGCTGGGACTCGCGGTCGGCTTGTTCCTGTACTACACCGCGGACGTGCCGGCCGCGACCACGTTCTACATCCCGTTCTTCAAGGCGGTCGCGCTGCCACTGGTGAGCGTGAGCTTCGTCGCCATCGCCTACCTGTGGGTCGTGGGGTTCTCCAACGCGGTCAACCTCACCGATGGCCTCGACGGCCTGGCGATCATGCCGACGGTGCTGGTCGCCTGCGCGCTGGGCGTGTTCGCCTACGCATCGGGCAACGCGGTGTTCTCGGCCTACCTGCAGATCCCGCAGGTGCCGGGCGCCGGCGAACTGGTGATCATCTGCGCCGCGATTGCCGGCGCGGGGCTGGGCTTTTTGTGGTTCAACACCTACCCGGCGATGGTGTTCATGGGCGACATCGGCGCGCTCGCGCTGGGCGCGGTGCTGGGCACGATCGCGGTGATCGTGCGCCAGGAACTAGTGCTGGTGATCATGGGCGGCGTGTTCGTGGTCGAAACGCTGTCGGTGATGATCCAGGTCGGCTCGTTCAAGCTCACCGGCAAGCGCGTATTCCGGATGGCGCCGATCCACCACCACTTCGAGCTCAAGGGCTGGCCGGAGCCGCGGGTGATCGTGCGCTTCTGGATCATCTCGGTGGTGCTGGTGCTCGTGGGCCTCGCCACGTTGAAGGTGCGCTGATGCACGACGCGCCCTACGTCCGCCAGGCGACCCGGCTCGACGCGATCCCCGGGCGCTTCGACCCGTGGCTGCTCGGGGCATCCGTCGCGCTCGCCGCGCTGGGCGTGGTGATGGTCGCGTCGAGCTCGATCGCGATGAATTCCGATCCGTTCTACTACCTCACCCGCCACGTCGTGTTCCTCGTTGGCGGCATCGCGCTCGCGGGCTGGGCGATGCGGACCGAGTTGAAGACGGTCGAGAAGCACAACCAGTGGCTGCTGCTGGCCTGCTTCGTGCTGCTGGCGCTGGTGTTCGTGCCCGTGCTTGGCAGCAGCGTCAACGGCGCGCGGCGCTGGATCAACCTCGGCGTGGCGCGCTTCCAGACGGTGGAAGCGGTGAAGGTGCTGTACATCGTGTGGCTGTCCAGCTACCTCGTGCGTTTCCGCGACGAGGTCAATGCGACCTGGCCGGCGATGCTCAAGCCGCTCGGCGTCGCCGGCGGGTTGGTGCTGTTGCTGCTGCTGCAGCCGGACTTCGGTTCCTCGACGCTGCTGCTGGCGATCACCGCCGGCATGCTCGTGCTCGGCGGCGTCAACCTGCCGCGGATGTCGGCGCCGGTGGTGGTGGGCCTGCCGCTGTTCGCCTTCATCGCGATCCTGGAGCCTTACCGGCTGCGCCGGATCACCTCGTTCATGGATCCGTGGAAGGACCAGCTCGGCTCGGGCTACCAGCTGTCCAATGCGCTGATGGCGGTCGGCCGCGGCGAATGGTTCGGCGTCGGCCTCGGCGCCTCGGTGCAGAAGCTCAACTACCTGCCCGAAGCGCATACGGATTTCATTTTCTCGGTCATCGCCGAGGAGCTCGGCTTCGTCGGCGTGTGCCTGGTGATCGGCTTGTATGCGCTGCTGGTCGGGCGCGCGTTCTGGCTGGGCTACCGCTGCGTGGAGATGCGCCGCTACTTCGCCGGCTATTGCGCGTTCGGCATCGCGTTGTCGGTCGCGCTGCAGAGCTTCGTCTCGATCGGCGTCAACCTCGGGCTGCTGCCGACCAAGGGCCTGACGCTGCCGCTGATTTCTTCCGGCGGCTCGAGCGTGCTGATGACCTGCGTGGCGCTGGGCCTGCTGCTGCGCGTGTCCTACGAGCTCGATCGCGCCGAACGCCAGGTCGCCAAGCTGCGCGGAGATGCCGTCCAGCCGACCCGTGGCACCGTGCCTTCAACCACCCAGCCACCGGTGCAAGCACCGGCGCGTACGGGGCCGCGCCCGCGCCGGGTGGAACCGGTGCCGGGCATCGCCGCCGCGCTGAGGAAGGGCGCATGAATGCCGTGAACGCCAACGTGACGACGGCGGCCGATACGCCGCACACGAATGCACCGGTGATGATCCTGGCCGGGGGCACCGGCGGGCACATCTTCCCGGGCCTCGCCGTCGCGTCGGTGCTGCAGGCGCGCGGCGTGCCGGTGGTCTGGCTGGGCGCGGACGGTGGCATGGAAACCCGGCTGGTGCCGGCGCGTGGGATCGCGATCGATACCATCCCGGTCCGCGGCCTGCGCGGCAAGGGACTGTCCACGCTGATGGTCGCGCCGCTGCGCGTCTACGCCGCCACCCGCGCTGCGACCCGCGTGCTGCGCACGCGCCGGCCACGCGCGGTGGTGAGTTTCGGTGGTTATGCCGCAGGGCCCGGCGGCATCGCGGCGCGACTGCAACGCACGCCGCTGATCGTGCACGAGCAGAACCGCGCGCCGGGCATGACCAACCGCGTGCTGGCGCGCTTCGCACGACGGGTGCTGACCGGCTTCCCGCAGACCTTCAAGCGCGTGCGCGAGGAAGTCGTCGGCAATCCGGTGCGCCCCGAAATCGCCTCGCTGCCGCCGCCCGATGAGCGCCTGCCGCTGCGCAATGGCGCGCTGCGCGTGCTCGTTCTGGGCGGCAGCCAGGGTGCGCGCGCGCTCAACAGCGCCGTGCCGCGCGCGCTCGCGGGTTTCGGCGGCGCGGTCGACGTGCGCCACCAGTGCGGCGAGAAGCTGCGCGACGAGGCCACGCGCGCCTATGCCGACGCCAGGGTCGTCGCCTCGGTCGAGCCCTTCATCGCCGACATGGCCGCCGCCTACGCCTGGGCCGACCTCGTCGTCTGCCGCGCCGGCGCGTTGACGCTCGCCGAAGTCTGCGCCGCGGGCATCGGCAGCCTGCTGGTGCCGTTCCCGCAGGCGGTCGACGACCACCAGACTCGCAATGCCGAATACCTGGTCGAACGCGGTGCGGCGCGCCTGCTGCCGCAGGGCGATTCGCTCGCCGACGAGTTGCGCATCGCGTTGACCGAGCTCGCCGCCGATCCCGCCAGGCGCTTGGCGATGGCGCAGGCGGCACGCGCGCTGGCCAGGCCCGATGCGGCTGAACGCGTCGCCGACATCGTGCTCGCGGCCAGCGCCAGCACGGCACCGGCGAGGACCGCCGCATGAGCCTGCGCCGCCTGCTCGCCACCCGCGACCTGCCGCAGGCCGAAGTCGCGCGCGCCGGCGCCGACGGTACCCCGGCGCGGGTGCATTTCGTCGGCATCGGCGGCGTCGGCATGAGCGGCATCGCCGAAGTCCTGTGCACGCTGGGCTACCAGGTGTCGGGATCGGACAACGCCGACAATGCGACGACGCGGCGGCTGGCGACGCTGGGCGCCACGATCCAGCGCGGCCACGCCGCCGAACACGTGGTCGGCGCCGACTGCGTGGTGGTGTCCAGCGCCATCAAGCGCGACAACGCCGAACTGGTCGAAGCGCGCACGCGGCGGATCCCGATCGTGCCGCGCGCGGAAATGCTCGCCGAGCTGATGCGCTTCCGCCGCGGCATTGCCGTGGCCGGCACCCATGGCAAGACCACCACGACGTCACTGCTGGCCAGCGTGCTGGGCGAGGGCGACCTGGATCCGACCTTCGTCATCGGCGGCAAGCTGCTCGCGGCCGGCGCCAACGCGCGCCTGGGTGGGGGTGACTGGCTGGTGGCCGAAGCCGACGAAAGCGACGGCAGCTTCCTGCGGCTCAACCCGCTGGTGGCGATCGTGACCAACATCGACGCCGACCACCTGGAGAATTACGGCGGCGACTTCGCGCGCGTGCAGGCGGCGTTCGCCGAGTTCCTGCACCGGCTGCCGTTCTACGGCCTGGCGGTGCTGTGCATCGACGATGCCGAGGTCGCGGCGCTGGCGCGCGATACCTCGCGCCACGTCATGACCTACGGGTTCGATGCCGCCGCCGACGTGCGCGCCGAGGACGTACGCCAGCAGGGCGCGTGCATGCACTTCATGCTCTGCCTGCCCGACGATACCCGCACCCCCATCGAACTGGCCCTCCCCGGGCGGCACAACGTGCAGAACGCGCTCGCCGCGGCGGCGGTGGGCTGGCAGCTCGGCGTCGAACCGGCGGCCATCGCGGCGGCGCTGCAGAAGTTCGCCGGCATCGGCCGCCGCTTCAACCTGCTGGCGCAACTGCGCACGGACAAGGGCGCGACGGTACAGCTGGTGGACGACTACGGCCACCATCCGAAGGAACTCGAAGCGGTATTCGCCGCGGCGCGCGGTGGCTGGCCGGACAAGCGGCTGGTGGTGGCCTTCCAGCCGCACCGCTACAGCCGCACGCGCGACCTGTTCGACGACTTTGCCGGCGTGCTGTCCAGCGTCGACGCGCTGGTGCTGACCGAGGTCTACCCGGCTGGCGAGGCGCCGATCGTCGGTGCCGATGCCAAGTCGCTGGCGCGCGCCATCCGCAGCCGTGGCCGCGTCGATCCGGTGCTGGTCAACGCGCCCTCCGACCTGGCGACGGTGTTGCCCGACGTGCTGCGCGACGGCGACCTGCTGCTGCTGATGGGCGCCGGCGATATCGGTCACGCCGCGCAGCAGCTGGCCGCCCATGGATTTTCAGGAGAATCGAAGTGACATCGCAACACGCCGCGCTCCCCGCCCTGAAGGTCACCGATCCGGCCGCGTTCGGCCGCGTCGCGGTGCTCATGGGCGGTACCAGTTCCGAGCGCGAGGTGTCGCTGGATTCCGGCCGCAACGTGCTGGAGGCACTGCGCGCGCGCGGCGTCGCCGCCGATGCGGTCGACGGCATTCCCACGCTGCTGCGCGAACTGCAGGACGGCCACTTCGCGCGCGTGTTCAACATCCTGCACGGCAACAACGGCGGCGGCGAGGACGGCATCCTGCAGGGGTTGCTGGAAGCCTTGCGCGTGCCCTACACCGGCTCCAACGTGCTCGGCTCGGCGTTGAGCATGGACAAGATCCGCAGCAAGCAAGTGTGGCTGTCGCTCGGCCTGCCGACGCCGCGCTATGCGCGGATCGAGAAGGGCGGAGACGTGCATGCCGCGGCGCGCGGAATCGGGCTGCCGGTGATCGTCAAGCCGTCCTGCGAAGGCTCCAGCGTCGGTGTCTCGCGCGTGCTCACCGACGCCGACCTCGACGACGCCGTCGCACTCGCCGCCAAGTATCCCGGGGAGCTGCTGATGGAGCAGATGATCCAGGGCGACGAACTGACCGTCGGCATCCTCGGCGATGTTGCGCTGCCGTCGATCCGGATCGTGCCCAAGGGCCAGTGGTACGACTACCACGCCAAGTACATCGCCGAGGACACCCAGTACCTGTGCCCGGGCCTGGACGGCGAGGCGGAAGCCGAGATCCGCCGCATCGCGCTGGACGCCTTCCGCGCGGTCGGCTGCAGCGGCTGGGGCCGGGTCGATGTCATGCGCGACAACAGCGCGCGCGATCGCAACAGCGGCGGGTTCTTCCTGCTCGAGGTCAACACCGCGCCCGGCATGACCAGCCATTCGCTGGTGCCCAAGGCCGCGCGCGAGATGGGCGTGGATTTCGGCGAGCTGTGCTGGCGGATCCTGGAGATGACGGTATGAGCGCCGCCCTGCGCATCCTGGCCTGGACGCTGGCGCTGCTGCTGGTGACGTTGCCGGTGGTCGCGCTCGTCAACGGCTGGGTGGGCGCCGAGCACTGGCCGCTGCGCACCCTGCGGGTGGAAGGCCACCTGCAGCGGGTGGATCCGCAGCGCCTGCGCGCCACGGTGCTGCCGTATGCCGCCGAAGGCTTCTTCGCCGTGCAGCTGGCCGACGCGCAGGCCGCGGTGTCGCGGCTGCCGTGGGTGGAGCACGCCGAAGTACGCAAGCGCTGGCCTGACGTGCTCGAAGTGCGCATCGTCGAGCACCGCCCGTTCGCGCACTGGGGCCGCGACCGGCTGCTGTCCGAGCATGGCCGGCTGTTCCCGGCCAATGGCGCGGCGCCCGACCACCTGCCGCGGCTCGATGGACCGGATGCCCGGGTGGCCGACGTGGTCGCCTTGTTCAACCAGTCGCGCGCGATGTTCGCGCCCAGCGGCGTCGACGTGCGTGCGCTCACGCTCGATCCGCGCGGCAGCTGGTCGCTGGTGCTGTCCAGCGGCACCGACGTGGTCGTCGGCAGCAGCGAGGCGCGCCTGCGCCTGGCCCGCTTCGCGCGGTTGATGCCGCAACTGCTGTCGCAGAAGCAGCTGCCGCTGGCGCGCGCGGACCTGCGCTACACCAATGGATTCGCATTGACCTGGGCGCAGAAGGCGGACGGGGCGAACGACGGCCCTGGATTCGTCGACGACGCATCGCGCCGGCGTCCAGTCATCGCGGCCGCAATGCAACGCCGCGATCCATCGTCGCTTGCGCCCGTCCCGCTTTCCCCTTTCCGATCCACGGCTGTCCAATCATGAACCGCAAAGGCGACAAGGCCCTCATCGTCGGCCTCGACATCGGCACCTCCAAGGTCGTGGCACTGGTCGGCGAATTCTCCCCGGGCAACCCGATCGAAGTGATCGGGATCGGTTCCCACGAATCGCGCGGGCTCAAGCGCGGCGTGGTGGTCGACATCGAATCCACCGTGCAGTCGATCCAGCGCGCGGTCGAGGAAGCCGAGCTGATGGCCGGCTGCGAGATCCGCTCGGTGTACGCGTCGATCTCCGGCAACCACGTGCAGTGCCGCAATTCGCCGGGCATCGTCCCGATCCGCGACGGCGAGGTGACGTGGTCGGACCTGGACCGCGTGCTCGAAGCGGCGAAGGCGGTGGCCATCCCCGCCGACCAGAAGATCCTGCATGCGATCCCGCGCGAGTACGTGCTCGACGATTCGCAGGAAGGCATCCGCAATCCGGTCGGCATGACCGGCGTGCGGCTGGAGGTGCACGCGCACCTGGTCGTGTGCGCGCAGTCGGCCGCGGCCAACATCAGCAAGTGCGTGCAGCGCTGCGGGCTGCAGGTCGACGACCTGATCCTGTCGTCGCTGGCCTCGGCCACCGCGGTGCTGACCGCCGACGAGCGCGAGCTCGGCGTGGTGCTGGTCGACCTCGGCGCCGGCACCACCGACCTGGCGGTGTTCCTGCAGGGCGCGATCGCGCACAGCGCGTCGCTGCCGATCGCCGGCGACAAGGTGACCGAGGACATCGCGCACATGCTGCGCACGCCCACGCCGGAGGCCGAGCAGATCAAGGTCCGCTACGCCTGCGCGCTGGCGCAGCTGGCCAAGGCCGAGGAAAGCATCCAGGTCCCCAGCGTGGGCGAGCGGCCGCCCCGGCGCATGCCGCGCCAGTCGCTGGCGCAGGCGGTGCAGGCGCGCTACGAGGAGATCTTCGAGATGGTGCAGGCCGAACTGCGCCGCAGCGGCTTCGAGCAGCACGTGCGCGCGGGCATGGTCCTGACCGGCGGCGCGTCAAAGATGGAAGGCGTGGTCGAGCTCGCGGAAGAGATGCTGCAGATGCCGGTGCGCGTGGGCATCCCGCAGCACGTGACGGGCCTTGGCGAGGTGGTCGGCAACCCGGTGCATGCCACCGGCGTCGGCCTGCTGCTGATGGGAAGCCAGATCGAACATCCGCGGCGGCCGGTGATCCCGACCGGGCGCGCGGGGAGTTTTCTCAACAAGTTGAAGAACTGGTACCGCGGCGAATTCTGACGCGGCCGGAGCACGGTGGCGGGTGGTGGCGGCGAAGGCGAAGGCGAAGGCGAAGGCGAAGGCGGCGGGCAGGGCAGGCAGGACTTTTGCGGTAGGCAACAGGCAATTCACATAAACGTCGGAGTCGTGGTGGGTGGCGAACGAAGCGGGCTTCGGATCACCCCATCCAACGCGAATCACGGCACTTACAACGAGGACGTGGTCATGGCGCATTTCGAACTGGTGGAAAAGATGGCCCCGAATGCGGTCATCAAGGTAGTGGGCGTGGGCGGCGGTGGCGGCAACGCGGTCGCGCACATGGTCAACGGCAATGTGGACGGGGTGGAGTTCATCACCGCCAACACCGACGCGCAGGCGATCAAGAACTGCGGCGCGAAACTGCAGCTGCAGCTGGGCAGCAACGTCACCAAAGGCCTGGGCGCAGGCGCGAATCCGGAAGTCGGCCGCCAGGCGGCGCTGGAGGATCGCGAGCGGATCATGGACGCGCTCGGTGGCGCCGACATGGTGTTCATCACCGCCGGCATGGGCGGCGGCACCGGCACCGGTGCGGCGCCGGTGGTGGCGCAGCTGGCCAAGGAGATGGGCATCCTCACGGTCGCGGTCGTGACCAAGCCGTTCCCGTTCGAAGGCCGCCGGCGCATGCAGGTCGCGCTCAAGGGCATCGATGAGCTGAGCCAGCACTGCGACTCGCTGATCACGATCCCCAACGAAAAGCTCATCACCGTGCTCGGCCGCAACGCGACCATGATCCAGGCCTTCCGTGCCGCCAACGACGTGCTGCTCGGCGCCGTGCAGGGCATCGCCGACCTGATCGTGCGTCCGGGCCTGATCAACGTCGACTTCGCCGACGTGCGCACCGTGATGTCGGAGATGGGCCTGGCGATGATGGGCACCGGCCATGCGCGTGGCGACGATCGTGCGTCGGCCGCGGCCGAGTCGGCGATCCAGAACCCGCTGCTGGACGACGTCAACCTGTCCGGCGCCAACGGCATCCTGGTCAACATCACCGCCGGTCCCGATTTCACCATGGCCGAGTTCGACGAGGTCGGGCGCACCATCGAGAACTTCGCCAGCGAGGATGCCACCGTCGTCATCGGCACCGTGCTCGATCCGGACATGCAGGACGAAGTGCGGGTCACGGTCGTGGCGACCGGGCTCAACCGTGCGGTCTCGCGGCAGCCGGTGCGCGACCGCGCCGACTTCGGCATGGACGTGCCGAGCCGCAAGCCGCAGGTGCAGCTGATCCACAGCCAGGGCCGTCGCGACGGCACCACCGGGATGCTGCTCGACGAGTCCGACGCCTATGCGCCGAACCCGGGCCAGGGCATCGGTGCCAGCCTGCGCCGCGGCGCCAGCGAGGCGGCGGCGCCGGCGGTGGCCGACTTCGGCAGCGACAGCAGCTACCTGGACATCCCGGCGTTCCTGCGCCGGCAGGCCGACTGAGGCCGGCCCGCAGGTCGCACCACGTCCCCTCCGCCAGGCCTGCGCCGGCCTGGCGGGCTCCTCTTGGCCGGTCGGCTGTGACAGCCGGCCGGCGGTTTTGCCACGCCGCAGGATGTCCGGTCGAAGGCGCCCGGGATCGGATGGGCTCGCGGCTGAAGCCGCTCCTGGGCTGAGCCCACGGAGGGCCCCGGCCAGGCCAGGCGTTCGGTCCGGTGGCGATTCAGCCTTGCGTGCTAACCTTGGCGACCTTCGACGGCCGCTGGCCGTCGCCCGCGACCGGCCGCCGCCTTGACGCCGCCCGCCGCGCCAGACTCGAGCCTGCATGCTCAAGCAACGCACCCTCAAGAATGTGATCCGCGCCACCGGCGTCGGGCTGCACAGCGGCGAGAAGGTCTATCTCACGCTGCGCCCGGCTGCAGTGGACACCGGCATCGTGTTCCGCCGCGTCGACCTCGACCCCGTGGTCGAGATCCCGGCCGATGCCAACCTCGTCACCGAGACGATGCTGTGCACCGGGCTGTCGCGCGACGGCGGCAAGGTGATGACGATCGAACACCTGATGTCGGCCTTCGCCGGCCTGGGCATCGACAACGCCTACGTGGATCTCTCGGCGCCGGAAGTGCCGATCATGGATGGCTCGGCCGGTCCGTTCGTGTTCCTGCTGCAGTCGGCGGGGATCGTCGAGCAGGCGGCCGCCAAGCGCTTCATCCGCATCACCCGGCCGCTGGAAGTGCGCGATGGCGACAAGCTGGCCCGGTTCACGCCCTACGACGGCTTCCGGCTCGGCTTCACCATCCAGTTCGAGCACCCGATGATCCCGGCGACGCAGTCGCGGGCGGAGGTGGAGTTCTCCACCGCGGCCTACGTCAAGGAAGTCAGCCGCGCGCGCACCTTCGGTTTCATGCGCGACCTGGAGTTCATGCGCGAGCGCAACCTCGGGCTGGGCGGCTCAATGGACAACGCGATCGTGCTGGACGAGTTTCGGGTGCTCAACGACGACGGCCTGCGCTATGGCGACGAGTTCGTCCGCCACAAGATCCTGGATGCGGTCGGCGACCTGTACCTGGCGGGGCACGCGATCCTGGGGGCGTTCGAGGGCTTCAAGTCCGGCCACGCGCTGAACAACAAGCTGGTGCGGGCGCTGCTGGCCGAGCGCTCGGCGTGGGAGGAAGTGAGCTTCCCCGAAGTCGACGTCGCACCCATCGGCTATGGGCCTGCGCTGGCCGTCTAGGGCCCGGATTCGCCCAACCGCCGCCGAAAGCGCACTTCCGGGCGGGTCCCGACCTTGTTTCGCTGCCGGTCGCGATGCGGGCCTGCGCACCCTTCCCGGAGCGCAAGTCTCCTGATGGGTTAGCGATTGCTTAACCCTTCATCGGTCCATCGCGGCTAGGATGCCCCCTCCCCGGCGCCCGGCCCGTCCGCAAGGACCCGCGGCACGGGGGATTCAGGCGTCGCTTTCCGATTCGCCCGGCCCTGGTCCAGGGGTGGGCGGGTGGAGCGACGCCAAGGCAGCGTCCAGCGCCCCACGCGCGGCTGCCGACATCGGCAAGGCGGCACGCGGCGGCGCGGCGTCCGGAGCGGGCGAGCGCGTGGCCGTGCGGATGAGCACCTCGCTGACATCCAGCCCGACGGATCGGGCGGCGTCGAGCAGGTCGGCGGTGGCCAGGCGCAGGCGCGCATGCCACACCGGCGCATCGACGAGGAACACCAGCTGTCCTCCATTCACGTTAGCCAGCCGCGCGTGCGCGGCCAGTGAAGGGGGCAGGTGGGGCCGCAATCGCTGTTCCAGCGCGTCGAGCCACAGGGCGCGGCGGATCGGATCGGCGTTATTGCCGGTCAACAGCGCTTCGAGCGCGACGCGCGGCCTCCTGGGCGATCCGGGTGGCGCGTTCGACGAATGGGAACCCGACATCGCATGACCTTCGACAACAGTGTTTCGAACCTGATCCACCATACCCGCGCCCGCTTCGCCCGTCTCGGGGCGCAGCTGGCCCAGCGCTCGTGGCAGCGTCCACGCCTGGCACAGGGTGCCTGGTTGGGGGCGGGGTTCGTCCTCGGCGCCGGCCTGTGCACCGGCGCGGGGTATGCGGAGGTGGCGCACCTGCACCGGCAGGCGGCCAGCCAGCAGGCGCAGCTCGACGCCACCCGCGCGCAGGCGCAGCGCGAGGTCAACGCATTGGCCGCGCGGCTGGGCGAACTGCAGGCCGAGGCCAACCGCCTCAACGCGCTGGGCGAGCGGCTGACCCGCACCGGGCAGCTGGCCGATGGCGAATTCGACTTCGACAAACCGGTCGGCATCGGCGGTGTCGGCCCGGTCCACGACCTGCCGGCGAGCGAGCTGCGCCAGGGCCTGGACCAGCTGGCGAAGCAGTTCCACGCCTCCGGCGAGCAGTTGTCGGTGCTCGACTCGCTGCTGTTCAACCGCAGGCTCGATGCCGAATCGCTGCCGTCGCGGATGCCGATCGCGCACAGCTACATCACCTCCGGCTTCGGCGGTCGCGCCGATCCGTTCGGCGGCGGCGCCGCCTTCCACAAGGGCATCGATTTCCACGCCAACATGGGCGACCCGGTGCTGGCCGTGGCCGACGGCGTGGTCAGTTACGCCGGCGTGCGCTCGGGCTACGGCAACGTGGTGGAGATCGACCACGGCAACGGCTACGTGACCCGCTACGCGCACAACTCGCGGCTGCTGGTGCAGGTCGGCGACCTGGTGCGCAGCGGCCAGCAGGTGGCGAAGGCCGGATCGACCGGCCGCTCCACCGGCGCCCACGTGCATTTCGAAGTCTGGGTCAACGGCGCGGTGGTCAATCCGCGCAAGTTCCTCGGCCAGGCGGCTCCGGTCACCCGGGGCTGAGCAGGCGGGGTTGGCATGCGGGCTTGATCCGCCGCACGGCGGCCCCATTCATCCCAGCGGTGACCTGGCGTGCCCGCCCGGCCATCGCAGGGCGAGCCATCGGCAGGGCGCGCTACAATGCGCGTTGCCAACAAAAAGGGCGCCCGGCGCCCTTTTTTATTGCCGGTCGCTTGCGCGCGGCGCCTTGGAGCCGGACCTGCTGACGGCCCGGCATCCCCCTTTCCCACTTTGGTACGTCAATGTTCAATCGCCTGCTCACCAGTGTCTTCGGCAGCCGCAACGAGCGCCTGCTGCGCCAGCTCAACGGGATCGTCAAGAAGATCAACGCGCTCGAGCCGCAGATGCAGGCGCTCAGCGACGACGCGCTGAAAGCCAAGACCCCGGAATTCCAGCAGCGCATCGCCAAGGGCGAGTCGCTGGACAAGATCCTGCCCGAGGCGTTCGCGGTCTGCCGCGAGGCCAGCCAGCGCGTGCTGGGCATGCGCCACTACGACGTCCAGCTGATTGGCGGCATGGTGCTGCACATGGGCAAGATCGCCGAGATGCGCACCGGCGAGGGCAAGACCCTGGTCGCGACCCTGCCGACCTACCTGAACGCGCTCGAGGGCAAGGGCGTGCACGTGGTCACCGTCAACGACTACCTCGCCAAGCGCGACGCGGCGTGGATGGGCAAGCTCTACGGCTGGCTCGGGCTCACCGTCGGCGTGGTGTATCCGAACATGCCGCATTCGGAGAAGCACGCCGCCTACGCCGCCGACATCACCTACGCCACCAACAACGAGATCGGCTTCGACTACCTGCGCGACAACATGGCGCTGTCCAAGGGCGATCGCTTCCAGCGCGGCCTGAATTACGCGATCGTCGACGAGGTCGACTCGATCCTGATCGACGAGGCGCGCACGCCGCTGATCATCTCCGGCCCGGCCGACGAATCGCCGGAGCTCTACATCAAGGTCAACCGGATCGTCCCGCACTTGGCCAGGCAGAAGGAAGAGGAAGGCGAGGGCGACTACTGGGTCGACGAGAAGGGCAAGCAGGTGCACCTGTCCGAAGCCGGGCAGGAGCATGCGGAGGCGCTGCTGCGCCAGGCGGGCATCATCGAGGGCGAGGACAGCCTGTACGCTTCGCACAACATCCACGTCGTGCACCACCTCAACGCCGGCCTGCGCGCGCACGGGATCTACCAGCGCGATGTGGACTACATCGTGCGCGATGGCGAAGTCATCATCGTCGACGAGTTCACCGGCCGCACCCTGGCCGGCCGCCGCTGGTCCGACGGCCTGCACCAGGCGGTCGAGGCCAAGGAAGGCGTGACGGTGCAGCGCGAGAACCAGACGCTGGCCAGCATCACCTTCCAGAACCTGTTCCGCATGTACAACAAGCTGTCCGGCATGACCGGCACCGCGGACACCGAGGCTTACGAGTTCGAGTCGATCTACGGCCTGGAAGTGGTGGTCATCCCGACCAACCGGCCGATGGTGCGCAAGGACCATTCCGACCAGGTGTTCCTCAACCGCAACGGCAAGTACCGCGCGGTGGTGAACGAGATCAAGGACGCGCACGCGCGCCAGCAGCCGGTGCTGGTCGGCACCACCTCGATCGAAGTGTCGGAGATGCTCAGCGACCAGCTGCGCGCCGCCGGCGTCCCGCACGAAGTGCTCAACGCCAAGCAGCATGAGCGTGAAGCGACCATCGTCGCCCAGGCCGGTCGCCCGGGCGCGGTGACCATCGCCACCAACATGGCCGGCCGCGGCACCGACATCGTGCTGGGTGGTTCGCTGGAAGCCGAGCTCGCGGCGCTGGAAGCCGAGACCGGCGCACCGGTCGACGACGCGACGAAGGCGCGCATGAAGGCCGACTGGCAGCAGCGCCATGACGCGGTCAAGGCCGCCGGCGGCCTGCACATCGTCGGCACCGAACGCCACGAATCGCGCCGCATCGACAACCAGCTGCGCGGCCGCTCCGGCCGCCAGGGCGACCCGGGCTCCTCGCGCTTCTACCTGTCGCTCGAAGACAACCTGATGCGGATCTTCGCCGCCGACTGGGTGCAGCGCGTGATGACCCGGATGGGGCTGCAGGAGGACGACATCATCGAGTCGACCCTCGTCACCAAGCAGATCGCCAATGCCCAGCGCAAGGTCGAAGCGCACAACTTCGACATCCGCAAGAACCTGCTCGACTTCGACGACGTCAACAACGACCAGCGCAAGGTGATCTACCAGCAGCGCGACGAGCTGCTGGAAGCCGAGTCGGTGCACGAGAACATCGAAGGCATCCGCGAGGACGTGGTCGCCGACATCGTCGCCCGCTACGTGCCGATGAACTCGATCGACGAACAGTGGGACCTGCCGGGCCTGGACGCGGCGCTGGCGGCCGATTTCGGCTTCCAGCCGGCGATCGCCGAGACCGTCAAGGGCAAGGCCGAGATCGACGCCGAGCAGATCGCCGAACAGGTTCAGCAGGAAGTCACGCGGCTGTTCACCGAGAAGGAAGCGCAGGTCGGAAGCGAGACGATGCGCATGCTCGAGAAGCACATCATGCTCAACGTGCTCGACGACAACTGGAAGCAGCACCTGGCGCGGATGGACTACCTGCGCCAGGGCATCCACCTGCGCGGCTACGCGCAGAAGCAGCCCAAGCAGGAATACAAGAAGGAAGCGTTCGACCTGTTCGGCGAGATGCTCGACAAGGTCAAGCGCGAGGTCGTGACGCTGCTGGCGCGCGTGCGCATCCGCAACGAGGCCGAAGTCGCCGCGATGGAGGCCGAGGAGCGCCGCCAGGCGCAGGCGATCGCCGGGCAGATGCAGTTCCAGCACGCCGACATCGGCGGCCTGGGCGCCGACGAGGAAGCGGCGCAGGCGCAGGCCGCCGCGATGGCGACGTCGCTGGCCGCCGGCATGCCCAAGGTCGGGCGCAACGAGCCCTGCCCCTGCGGCAGCGGCAAGAAGTTCAAGCATTGCCATGGGCAGCTGGCCTAGTCGAACCGCGCCCCGCGACATGCGGCCCCCTCTCCCGCTAGCGGGAGAGGGCTGGGGTGAGGGCAGCACGCGAAACAGTGCCCTCATCCGCCCTTCGGCACCGCGCAGCACCGCATCCCGGCCTTCGCGCCGGCGCTCAGGCGTTCACCGTCGCGCGAGCCCTTGGCTCACCAGCGTTCCTCTTCACACCGGCAATGGGAGAAGGATGCTGACCTGGAGACCGGATGTCTGATCGGATCGTAGAAGTCATCGCCGGTGTCCTGCAGGACGCGCGCGGGCGGATCCTGCTGGCGCGCCGCACCGAAGGCCGCGACCTGGCCGGCCTGTGGGAATTCCCTGGCGGCAAGCGCGAGCCGGGCGAGACGCCCGAGGCGGCGCTGGCGCGTGAACTGTACGAGGAGCTGGGGATCGACGCCGAGATCGGCGAGCCGCTGATCCGGGTCCCGCATCGCTATCCCCACAAGCGGTTGCTGCTGGACGTGCGCCGGGTGGCCTCCTGGCGCGGCACGCCCAAGGGCGTGGAGAGCCAGGCACTGGCATGGGTGCCACGCGGCAAGCTGGCCAGCTATGCGATGCCGTCGGCCGATCGGCCGGTGGTGGCGGCGCTGCTGCAGCCCGATCGCCTGCTGGTGACGCCAGCGCCCGACGACGACGCTGCGTGGCTGGCGGCGCTGCAGCGCGCGCTGGATGCCGGCATCCGCCGCGTGCAGTTGCGGGCGGCGACGGGGATCGATCCCGGCCGCTGGCGCGCCCTGGTTGCCCAGGCGACGGTGCAGTGTCGTTCGGCGGACGCCGAGGTGCTGGTCAATGGTGACATCGACCTCGCCCGGGACCTGGGCATCGGCCTGCATCTGCCCCAGTCGCAGCTCATGGCGCTGGACGCGCGGCCGCTGCCGGCGGCGTCCACGCTCGCTGCGTCCTGCCATGACGCCGCTTCGCTGCAGCGCGCCGAGCGCCTGGGCTGCGACTTCGCCGTGCTGGGTCCGGTCGCGGCCACCGCAAGCCATCCCGGCGCGCCGGGCATCGGCTGGGCGGCCTTCGCGGCCTTGCGCGAGCGGGCCGGGTTGCCGATCTATGCCATCGGCGGGCTTGGCGAGGCCGACATCGATGCGGCCCGCGGCCACGGCGCGCAGGGCATTGCCGCCATCCGCGCACTGTGGCCGCCTGCAGGGGTTGTAGCCTTTCCCACGGGAACAAAACTCGACTAGTGTGCGCCCCATGCCCGCTTGGATTGCGGGATCGCGAACGCCAGGGGACGGCATTTGAAGAAGATCACCTCGTTGATGGCGGCTGCCCGCTGGTTTGTTCTCGCCGTTCTGTGGATGTCTCGCGGAGTAGCTTCACCCTTCGCTGGCCCCGCCAAAGACTTTCAAGCCCGTCTAGGGTGATTGGGGCAGCTACACCTCAGCGTAAGCGCTGCCCGCCACCCGCGCGGCGGTATAGAGCAGCGGTGAACATTCCAAAGGGGCTCAAATGAAAAGGCTAGCCATCTACGGCCTTGTTGTCGCGGCAGCCGCATGTCTGCTCTTCGGCCTACAGCGCCTGCGAACGCCGGAATCGGAAATAGCAGTCGGGTCATCGGCCCCTTCTCTCGCGAAACCCAGCCAGCCCATACCGTCACGGCCTGTTCTAAACGGTAAATCCAAAAGCAGGTTCGAGACAGCGCCCGACCTATATGCGCTGCTTCAACAACTAAATGACGAGGCGAGTGCCGGCAATGTTGACGCTGGTTGGCTCGCCATGAAAATTCGCCTGTATTGCGGGGAGTTTGCCAAGGATCCGCCATCCTACATGGAAGCTACAAAAGGAATGATGGCGATAGTTCCGAAGCCGCGTGCACAGGTCTATCAACAGGCACGATCGCGGATTGCAAACAAGTGCAGTCGCTTCGAAAAAGATGACGCACTGAGCCGACATCAGGTCGACGAATTGACCGCGAAGCTAGCCGCGGCAGGTAGCGTCGCCGCACAAGCTTCAGAGCTCGCTTCCCATCCAGACAAGTTCAGCCCAGAACAGGCGAACGACCTCGTGAAAACCATAAAGCTTGGTGGCGACTCGGAATCGCTACTTGCTTTGGGCGATGCGGTCGTGACATCTGCGCCAGCACGCGAGGCTGCTTTTGGATCGCAAGCCACTGTGGAGGAAGCCCAAATCGCTCTGCAGCTTGTCGCGTGCTCCAGAGGACTGGACTGCAGTCCTAGCGGTGCACTTATGACGATGTACTGCGCGAATGGCGGGGTGTGTGGATCCTTTTTTAACTTCAGGGATCTGGTGCGACGGGGGTTGCTGACTGAGGCTGGAAGTCAGCAAGTAGATACATTGGCACAGACGTTTCATTAACCAAATGAGTGGTGGCAGTGACAAGGCGAAATAAATAAAAAACTTTGTTTGTAGTGCTTATTACCGTTGCGCTTATCGCTGTGGCAGCAGGTATAACGATCGATGCAAGAACTTTCCCTTACAACCAAGTCAACTCTGACCATGACATCAACGACGGCAGTGATTTTGACTCGCGCAATTCCGCTGGCACCGGGCTGGCTGGGGCATATCGGGCCGTTCATGGCGGTTTGCCGGTCGGAACCAAATTTACGGTGATCTATGGCGATGGGGGCGGCGAAACTGCAACGGTGGTCAGCACGACAAGCACGCTGGGGGCTGTGCCCGATCCCAACAGTCAATTCGCTCCCTGTGATCTGGGCCCGTGCCCGGGGGTTGGGCCTGCGCTGAACCAGCACTAAGTTTTACGTCGAATAAAAAAATGAGGCCAAGGTGCGCCTTGGCCTCATTTATCACCTCCCCGACCGCAATGTAATTCCTGCTGCGCTGTTTTGCTGTGCGCGCGCGCGGTGAACCGATTGTGCGCCAGCCATTACCCGTGATAACCCATCATCACTCCGACGCCGCGCACCTTAACTGTCGTGGGAAAGCCGGTGGCCATGTAAACGTCGCGTGCGAGCTTCCAGGCAGCAGAGAGCGCCCGAGGCATATCTGCTTCCAACTGTCGAACCTGCTCGGGGCAATCGACCTTCCAGCCCCGGCACGTGGGCGACACGCTGATAATTGTCCTGTCCCTGAAGGCGCGTGCCCGCCTCCGGCGCGGCGTGGAAGCCCAGGCTTACCGGGAGGCATCCGCCAGGCAACGGTATTGCGCATCCAGCGCCGCCACCTGCGGCGGGAGGCGGGCGACCGCATCGGTATTGACCAGGATGTCGTCCGCGATCGCCAGCCGCTGCCGGCGATCGGCCTGCGCGGCGAGCATGCCTTCGGCCAGCGCATCATCGATCGCATCGCGTTCGAGCAGGCGCGCCCGTTGCAGTTCGCGGGGGACGTCCACCACCAGGATCCGGTCCAGCCACGGATAGGCCGCGCGGCCGCCGCCTTCGGCCAGGAGCGGGATGGCGACCAGCACATAAGCCCCGGACGCCTGCCGCACGCGCTCGTGCAGCAGCTCGCGGATGCGTGGGTGCAGGATCGACTGCAATCGCGATCGTGCGGCCGCATCGGCGAACACCTGCCGTCGCATCGCCGCCCGGTCCAGCCCGCCAGTCGGATCGAGCACCCCGGGTCCGAAGGCGTCCACGATGGCCGCCAGCCCCGTTGCGCCCGGTGCCACCGCATCGCGCGCGGCGACGTCGGCATCGATCACCTCGACGCCCAGTGCAGCGAACAAACCGGCGACGGTGGACTTGCCGGAGGCGACACCGCCGGTCAATCCAACTGCATAGATGTCGTCGGCCATGGGGCGATTATGCGTTCCCGGCGGCGAGGCCGGATCGGGCAAGCCACGCATCGACCGCGGTCAGCGCAGCCCGGCCAGGTGCAGGTAGGCGCCCGTGAGCTGCGCGCCCCAGAAGAAGACGATCCACCCGGCGACCGCAAGATAGGGACCGAACGGGATCGGCGTTGCCCGGTCCTGTCCCTTCGCCGCCAGCCAGACCGAACCGACGATGGCGCCCACGACCGACGACAGCAGGATCGTCGGCAGGATCCCCTGCAGGCCCACCCACGCGCCGAGCGCGGCGAGCAACTTGAAGTCGCCGTGGCCCATGCCTTCCTTGCCGGTGAGCTGCTTGAACAGCCACCAGACCGACCACAGCGACAGGTAGCCGACGATCACACCGACCACCGCGCGCTTGGAGGGCAGGTACAGCCCGTCGATGCTTGCGATCAACCCGAGCCAGAGCAGCGGTAGCGTCAGCTGGTCGGGGAGCAGTTGCGTCTTCAGGTCGATCCCGGCCAGTGCCACCAGGAAGCAGCTGAACAGGATGGCGCCGAAGCCCTGCCAGCCGAAGCCGAAGCGCCAGACGCAGGCAACGAACACCAGCGAGGTCAGCAGTTCGACCAGCGGGTACTGGATCGAGATCGGTGCATGGCAGCTGCGGCAACGCCCGCGCAGGGCCGCCCAGCTCAGGACCGGGATGTTCTCGAACCACGACAACTGGTGCTTGCAATGCGGGCAGTGCGAACGCTCCACCACGATGCCCGGTGGCGGCGGATCGTAGAGTTCGGGCTCGCCCAGCATCTCGCGGCTGTCGCGCTTCCACTCCCATTCAAGCCGGCGCGGGAGCCGCAGGATCACCACGTTGAGGAAGCTGCCGATCAGGAGTCCGAATCCGGCCGCGACCGGGTAACCGAGGCCGGGATTCTGGTCCAGGAATGACATTCAAACTCCTTGTCGAACGGCCTGCCGGAGCGACCAGCAACCGTGGATCAGTGGATCGGATCCGCCCCGGATCTCATGCATGCACCCTGCATTGGCCGGCGCATCGGCAAGGGGCATTGCCCGCTGCCGATGGCCGCGCAGGACACCAGCCTGCGCGCGAATGCGCGTCAGACCACCGCGGCAAGCTTGAAGATCGGCAGGTACATCGCGACCACCATGCTGCCGACGACCACGCCCAGGATGATGACGATCAGGGGCTCGAGCAGGCTGGCCAGCGCGTCGACCGCGTTGTTCACCTCTTCCTCGTAGAAGTCGGCCACCTTGAACAGCATCGTGTCCAGGGCGCCAGCCTCTTCGCCGATCGCCGTCATCTGCACCACCATGTGCGGGAACAGGTTGACCTGCTTCATCGCGACGTTGACCTGGTAGCCGACCGCGACGTCGTCGCGGATGCGCTTGACCGCCTGCTCGTAGACCGTGTTGCCGGTGGCGCCGGCGACCGAGTCCAGCGCCTCGACCAGCGGCACGCCGGCCTTGAACGTCACCGCGAGCGTGCGCGCGAAGCGCGCAACGGAGGCGTCGTGCAGCACCTTCCCGATCACCGGGACCTTGAGCATCATCCGGTCCAGGAAGTGGGAGAACGCGAGCGAGCGCTTCTTGGCAGCCACGAAGGCGACGCCGGCGCCGACGACCCACAGCAGGATCAGCCACCACCAGCCCACCATGAACCGGCTCAGGTTGATGACGATCTGGGTGAACGCGGGCAGTTCGGCGCCGAAATTCTTGAACACTTCCTCGAACTGCGGTACCACGAACACCAGCAGGATCGAGCTCACCAGCAAGGCCGCGGCAACCACCATGGCCGGATAGAACAGGGCCTTCTTGATCTTGCCCTTCAGGCTTTCGGTGTTCTCCTTGTAGGTGGCGATCGTCTCCAGGACGGTATCCAGCACGCCCGCGGATTCACCGGCCTTGACCAGGTTGCGATAGAGCTCGTCGAACTGGACCGGGTGCTTGCCCAGGGCCTCGGAGAAGGACGAACCGCTTTCGATGTCGGTCTTCAGGGCCCCGACCATGGTGGCCATCTTGGGGTTCTTGTGGCCGCTGGAAATGATCTCCAGTGCTCCGACGATCGGCACGCCGGAGCGCAGCATCGTGGCGATCTGGCGGCTGAAAACCGCAATGTCCTTGCCTTTGATGCGGCTGCCGCTGGAGCCGAAGAGCGGCTTCTTCTTGAGCTTGACGGCGCTGGGAGTGATCCCCTGCCGGCGCAGTTCGGCCCGGACGAAGCTCTCGGTCTTGGCCGGCTGCTCGCCCTTCATCTTGACGCCGCGCTTGTCCTTGCCTTCCCACTGGAAGATCTGCAGCTCGTCGCCGCGGCGGGCAGTCTGCTTGGCGACGGTACGGGTCACGGCCATGGGCTTAATCCTTGGTCACACGGTTGATTTCGGCAAGGCTGGTCAGGCCATTGCGCACCTTGAGCAGTGCCGACTCGCGCAGGTCACGCACGCCGGAGCGTTGCGCGGCCTCGGTGATCTGCTGCACGTTGCCGCCAGCCAGCACGATCGACTGGATCTCCTCGGTCATCGGCATCACCTGGTACAGGCCGGTGCGGCCCTTGTAGCCCTCGGTGCAGTCCTGGCAGCCGACGGCTTCGTACAGCGTGATCCCGGCCTTGACCTCCTCCTCGGTGAAGCCCTCCGCCAGCAGCGCGTGTTCGGGCAGCTGTTGCGGGCGCTTGCAGTCGTGCAGGCGGCGCGCCAGGCGCTGTGCGATCACCAGCGACACCGAGGACGTGATGTTGAACGGCGCCACGCCCATGTTCATCAGGCGCGAGATGGTCTGCGGCGCGTCGTTGGTGTGCAGCGTGGACAGCACCATGTGGCCGGTCTGGGCCGCCTTGATCGCGATCTCGGCGGTTTCCAGGTCGCGGATCTCGCCGACCATGATCACGTCCGGATCCTGTCGCAGGAAGCTGCGCAGCGCCGCGGCGAAGGTCATCCCGCGCTTGACGTTCATCTGCACCTGGTTGATGCCCGGCACGCGGATTTCGACCGGGTCCTCGACCGTGGAGATGTTGCGCGAGTCGTCGTTGAGGATGTTCAGCGCGGTGTACAGCGACACCGTCTTGCCCGAACCGGTCGGGCCGGTCACCAGCACCATGCCGTAGGGCTTCTGCACCGCGTCGAGGAAGAGCTTCTTCTGGTCCTCCTCGTAGCCGAGCTTGTCGATGCCCAGCTTGGCCGCGCTGGCGTCGAGGATACGCAGCACGATCTTCTCGCCGAACAGCGTCGGCAGGGTGCTGACGCGGAAGTCGATCTGCTTGGTCTTGCTCAGGTTGAGCTTGATGCGCCCGTCCTGCGGGATGCGCTTCTCGGCGATGTCCAGCTGGGCCATGACCTTCAGGCGGGCGGCCAGGCGGGTGGCGAGCTTCACCGGTACCTTGGCCACCTGCTTGAGCAGGCCGTCGATCCGCAGGCGGACGCGGAAGTCGGTTTCGTAAGGTTCGAAGTGCACGTCGGAGGCGCCGCGGCGGATGGCGTCGACAAGCACCTTGTTGATGAACTTGACGACCGGGGTGTCGTCGCCCTTGGCGTCGATGCCGCTCTCGGTCTCCTCTTCGCCACTGCTGACTTCAAGGTTGTCCAGGCCGTCGCTGTCGCCGACGACATCGGCCAGCGCGTCCGCGGTTTCCAGCCAGGTGTCGATGGTCTTGCGGATCCGGTCCTCGTCGACCAGGATCGCCTCGACCGTCAGGTTGGTGTGGAACTTGATCTCGTCCAGCGCGCGGGTGTTGGTCGGGTCGGCGATGCCCACGAACAACCGGCCGCCACGCTTGAACAGCGGCAGCGCACTGTGCTTCCGCACCAGGTCCTCGCTGACCAGCTTGATCCCCGACTGCGCCGGGTCGAGCGAGGTGACGTCGAAGATCGGCATGCCGAACTCGACCGAATTGGCCGCCGCCAGGTCGACCGGCGCGATCAGCTTCTTTTCCAGCAGGTAGCCGGCCAGGGGGCGCTTGGCCTGGGTCGCGGCCTCCATCGCCTCGCGCGCGGCCGATTCCTCCAGCGCCCCGTCCATGACCAGGCGCCGGGCAATCCCAGTGATGCCGACCAGATTGGCGGTCGCCGCGGTAGCCATGTTCACCCTCTCGGTATTCCCCAGCCGGACTTTACCCCAAACCCCTGTCGCGTCCAGCGGCGGCTGCCTGTTTCCGGGCACGCGTCGCGTTGTTCAAACCGACCTGACGCGTGCATCCCCGTTCACGTTACCCTTGCCCCCGAATGGAGCGACCCATGCGCATCTCGGTGATCCTGCCGGCCAAGAACGAAGGCGCGGGCCTGCAGCGGACGCTGCCGGACCTGCGCAGCCGGTTCCCCGACGCCGAAGTGATCGTCGTCGACGACGGATCGACCGACGACACCCCGCGGGTGGCCGCCAGCCATGGCGCCCGGGTCCTGTCCTGCCCGTATTCGATGGGCAACGGCGCGGCGGTCAAGCGCGGCGCGCGCGCCGCCAGTGGAGACGTCCTGGTGTTCATGGATGCCGACGGCCAGCATTCGGCCGAACACGTCCAATGGCTGCTGGACAAGCTGGGCGAGGGCTTCGACATGGCGGTCGGCGCCCGCAATGCCGCCGGCCAGGCGAGCCTGGGGCGTGGCGCGGCCAATGCCTTCTATAACCAGCTCGCCAGCTGGATGACCGGGCATCGCGTCGCCGACCTCACGTCCGGCTTCCGCGCCGTGCGCCGGGAGCGGTTCTGCGAATTCCTGCACCTGCTGCCCAATGGCTTCAGCTATCCCACGACCAGCACCATGGCGTTCTTCCGCAGCGCCTATCCGGTCGCCTACGTCTCGATCCCGGTGGCCAGGCGCGTGGGCACCACGAGCCACATCCGACCCTTGCGCGATGGGCTCCGGTTCCTGCTGATCATCTTCAAGATCGCGACGTTGTATTCGCCGCTGAAGCTGTTCGCGCCGGTCGGCGCCGGCTTCTTCCTGCTCGGTGCGGGTTACTACGCGTGGACGTTCGCCACCGAACACAGGTTCACCAACATGAGCGCGCTGCTGCTGAGCGGGGCGGTGGTGGTGTTCCTGATCGGGCTGGTGTCCGAGCAGATCACGGCCCTGACGTATCGGCGCATGGATTGAATGCGAATGAAGCTGATCCGATCTACAACGGACCTGGCCATCAACGGAGCACCGCCTGCCTTCGAAGAGCCATTGCATGTCGGTCGCCCGATCGTCGGCGATCGCGCGGCGTTCCTGGATCAGGTGGGGCGGATTCTCGACAACCAGTGGTTGACCAACAACGGCCAGTTTGTGCAGGAGTTCGAACGGAGGATCGCGGAGTACCTGGGCGTCCGGCATTGCGTCGCAATGTGCAACGGGACGATCGCGCTGGAAATCGCAATCCGTGCCCTGGGGTTGACCGGCGAAGTGATCGTGCCGTCCTGGACCTTCATTGCAACGGCGCATGCACTGTACTGGCAGGGCATCACGCCCGTATTCGCCGATATCGACCCGGCGACGCACAACCTGGACCCGGATTCGGTGCGTCGGATGATCACGCCGCGAACGACAGGCATCATCGGTGTGCACCTGTGGGGCCGGGCGGCCCCCGTGGAGAGGCTGCAGGCCGTCGCCGATGAGCACGGTCTGAAACTGTTGTTCGACGCGGCGCATGCGTTCGGCAGTACGTACCGGGGGGGGCGCATCGGCAGCTTTGGCGCCTGCGAAGTCCTCAGCTTCCATGCGACCAAGGCGTTCAACACCATGGAAGGTGGTGCTGTCGTCACCAACGACGACGAGCTGGCGGAGACCGCGCGCTTGATGCGCAACTTCGGATTCAAGGCATACGACTACGTCATCCATCCCGGGACCAACGGGAAGATGATCGAGGTCTGTGCGGCAATGGGGCTGGCGAACCTGGATCGGTTCGAGGAGACCGTCGCAATGAACCGGCGCAACCACGACACCTACAGGCGGTCACTCGCCGGCGTGTCGGGCATTTCCCTGTTGGACTACGACCCCACCGACCACAACAGTCATCATTACGTTGTCGTGGAGGTAGGCAGCGGTTCGGCGTTGCGCGACCGTATCCTCGCCGCGCTGCATGCAGAGAATGTCCTGGCGCGGAAGTATTTCTGGCCCGGGTGCCACCGGATGCAGCCCTATCGCGACCTGTTCCCGCACGCCGGGATGATGCTGGGTCACACAGAGAAGGTCGCTGAGCAGGTCCTTGTCCTGCCGAACGGCAACCTGCCTACGGAGGCCATCGAGACGATTTCCGACGTGGTCAGGCAGATGGCCACCTGCGCATGGTCCTGACCGAAAGCGACTTGCCCTGATCAGCAAATGAAGACTCTGCGCATCGTGGTGGTCGGTCCCGGGCTGATCGGCAAACAGCATATTCGCCTCATCGGGGCCCGGCCGGATTGCGCGTTGTTGGCGATCGTCGCCCCTGATCACGAGGCCAATCACTCGGTTGCGCGCGACCATGGCGTGCCGCTGTTCACCGACATGGACGAATGCGGGACGCTCGGCCACATCGATGGTGTGATCGTTTCCTCGCCCAACCAGTTCCACGCGCAACAGGCGACGTGGTGCATCGAAGCTGGCGTCCCCGTGCTGGTCGAGAAGCCCATCACCGCATCGGTGGACGAGGGCGAGGCGTTGGTTGCCCTCGCGGAGCGCCACCGGGCCAAGGTGCTGGTGGGCCATCATCGCGCGCATAGTCCCCTGCTTGCACGCGCACGCGACGTCATCGCCAGTGGCCGGTTGGGTCGACTGGTTTCGGTGATGGGGAGCGCACAGTTCCACAAGCCATCGGCCTATTTCGCAGCGGGACCATGGCGTACCCAGCCTGGCGGTGGCCCGATCCTGATCAACCTCATCCATGAAATCGGAAACCTGCGCAGCCTGTGTGGAGAGATCACCGCGGTGCAGGCGTTCTCGTCGTCGGCCCTGCGCGGACACGCCGTCGAGGATACGGTCGCCATCAACTTGCGGTTCGCCAACGGCGTGCTGGGCAATTTCATGCTGTCGGATACCGCGGCGTGCGCCAGGAGCTGGGAACAGACGTCCCGCGAGAATCCCGTGTATCCGACCTATCCCGACGAAGACTGTTACGTCGTCGCAGGCACGCAGGGTTATCTGTCGGTCCCGACCTTCCGGCTGAAATACCATCCCGAAGGCATCGAGCCGTCCTGGTGGGAGCCGTTCGTCGAAGAGACCTTGGACGTGAACCGGCAGGATCCGCTAGCCTGCCAACTCGAACACTTTGTGCAGGTCATGCGCGGCATCGCCGAACCATTGGTGTCGGAATCGGACGGCTTGCGCAACCTCAAGATCACGGAGGCCATCGCGCGGTCCGCCGACGAGGGCCGGATCATCGAGACCTGAGGGCTGACGATGGCGAAAGTACTGCTGGTGGACACGAATTTTTCATCGGCGCCGATCTACCGCGTGCTGGTGGCCGATGGGCATGAAGTGCATGTCGTCGGTGGCAATCCATTGGATTGCCTAGCCAAGTCTGCAGCCCGCTACTGGCAACTGGACTATTCCGACACGGGAGCGTTGTCCACGCTCGTGGACGAGGAGGCCTTTGAGTTTCTCGTACCGGGTTGCACGGATCGCTCCTATGCATCGTGCATGGAAGCCGGGCGGGGGCGATTCCCAGGATTCGACGACGCCGACGCCGCGTCGTTCATCAGCCACAAGGCGCGCTTCAGGAGCCTGGCTGCCGAGCTGGGTTTGCCGGTGCCAATGACGCATGCCGCAGAGGCAATCGCGCATTCGCAACCGGTCATCGTCAAACCTGTAGATGCGTTCAGCGGTAAAGGCATCACGGTCTTGCGCGATGCCAACATGTCGTCCGTCGCGGCGGCGATCGAGCATGCGAGAGCGGTTTCCGCCAGCGGGGAATGCCTGGTGGAAGACTATGTGGAAGGGCAACTCTACAGCCACTCCGCCTTCCTTGCCGGGCAGCGCGTGGTGCACGATTTCCTGGTGCAGGAGGATGGAACGGCCAACCAGTTCGTGGTCGACACTAGCCGTGTGCTGGACAGCGCGCGGTTTCAGCCGCTGCTGGAAGATCTCCGAAGGTGGATCGAAACACTGGCGCGACACCTGCAACTGGTGGATGGGTTGTTGCATACGCAATTCATCCACGATGGGCGACAGACCTGGCTGATTGAGTTGACGAGGAGGTGCCCCGGAGATCTTTACAGCCAGCTCATCGAGCTTTCCACTGGGTGTCCGTACGCCCGGTGCTTCGCATTGCCGTTCCTGGCACAGGTGCCCGAGCCGCGCGCCGAACGCGGCCTGCGCCCGATCATGCGGCATACGATCACGGTCAAGCAGGAACAAGGCCTCGACCACGTGCATTTCCTGCGTAATTTGAACATCGAGCGCTACGTTCCCTTGAGTCTGGTTGGCGACCCCTTGCTGCCCAGTCCGCTAAGCCGTGTTGGCATCCTCTTTTGCAGCGAACGGGACCAGCGGGCTCTGGACGATCTGTATCGCGTTACCCTGCGTCGAGGTCTGGTTGCCGTCTCGGATGGAACGCGCTCGCACGATTGAAGCAAGGCGCGCCCGTCGCGGACGACGCCGTGGTTCGCGTCCGCGGTGTGCCTGTGTTGTGGATGCGTCGGCACGTGCCGACTTTGGAAAACCTGCAGACAGCGTCCGGCCGCTTCTAACCGGGCGGAAGAAGGGACCGATCGCTTTGAACGCAGAACGGACGATCGGATGAAAGGTCGGGCACTGATGGCGACGATGTGGAGCGCAGGCGATGCACTGTCACGCCAGGGACTCCAGTTCCTCACCACGCTCGTCCTGGCACGCCTTCTGACGCCGGCCGATTTCGGCATCGTGGCCATGCTGGCCGTGTTCGTCGGCGTGGCTGGCGTCCTGGCGGACGGCGGATTTTCCGCGGCGCTGATCCAGCGGCAGGACGTCGACCACGACGACGAATCCACCGTGTTCTGGTGCAACCTCGCGATCGGTTTGCTGCTTGCATTGCTGCTGGCAGGCGCCGGACCATGTCTGGCCGGCTTCTACCAGGAGCCAAGGCTGCGGGCCATCACGGTCGCGATGGCACCGATGGTGTTGGCTAGTGCGGCGGGCGCGATCCATTTCGCACTCCTCATCAAGCGACTGGAGTTTCGAACGCTGGCGATCGCCGGGGGCATCGCTGCCTGTCTTTCAGCGATCGTATCGATCGCGATGGCGACTGCGGGCGCTGGTGTCTGGGCGCTGGTCGCGCAGGGCGTCGTGGCTGCTGCTGCAACGACCGCGTTCCTGTGGTGGTTGCATCCGTGGCGGCCGGCCTGGGTGTTCAAAATGGAGTCGATCCGCAAGCTGGCCGGCTTCGGCGGTTACCATCTCGCGTCGACGCTGATGGAGGCGGCCTATTCCCGGCTGTATTCGCTGTTGGCGGGGCGGATGTTCGGTGCCAGGCCGCTCGGCTACTACGCCAATGCGGAAAACACGCGGCAGCTGCCGGCGTCGTTTCTTGCGGCACTGGTTGCCCGCGTTGCACTTCCGTTGCTGTCGGAGGCGCAGGGAAATCCCTTGCTCGCGCGTCGCGGCCTGCAGCTTTCCATCCGGGTGATGATGCTGCTGTATGCGCCGGTAATGCTGGGAATCGCGGTGCTTGCCGAGCCCGTCGTCGAAGTCCTGTACGGACCGCAGTGGCTGCCCGCGGCGCCGCTGCTGAGGATCCTTGCGGTGGCGGGCCTTCTTTATCCCATCCACATGATCAACCTGCACGCGCTGATGGCCCAGGGCCACGCGCGGTTGATGTTCCGGCTCGAAGTCATCAAGAAGGCGAGCGGCGTGGCGCTTTTGTTGATCGGCGCCAGGTACGGTTTGGCGGGGCTGGCATGGAGCCAGGTCGCGCACTCCGGGATCGCGCTCTTCGTCAACGCGTATTATACGCGTCGATGGCTTGGCTACGGCGTGTTCGCGCAGTTGCGCGATGCAGGGCCGCCGATCCTCGCAGCGGTCGCTGCTTGTGCAGTCGTGTGGCCTTTCGTGCACGCATTGTCGTGGCCGGCCCCCGCACGGCTGGCCGCGTTGCTCATGCTTGGCGCACTCAGCTATCTCATGCTGATCGTGATCGGCAAGACCGACGCCTGGCTGGAACTCAAGGCCCTGGTTGCGCAGTCGCGTTCGGAGCCGTCCGCATGAATGCGCGTGGCACCACGATTGAGGTCGAAACCGTCGAAATAAGCGATCCGTCCTGCCTGCGCGTCGCCCCGGTCGTCTCCGTGTTGATGCTGGTCTATAACCACGGCGAATACCTTGCGCAGGCGATCGAGAGCGTTCTTGCGCAGCAGGCCGTATGTCCAGTGGAGCTGCTGATCGGCGAGGATTGCTCGGCCGACAATTCGCGCGACATTGCCATCGACTACCAGCGCAGGCATCCGGAGTCGATCCGCGTCATCACCGCCGGCCGGAACGTCGGTGCGCACTGGAACTACACGCGCCTGCTAAACGCAGCTCGCGGCGAGTTCATCGCCCACCTCGACGGGGACGATTACTGGTTGCCGGGCAAGCTGGCAAGACAGGTGGCGTTGTTGCGGGATCAGCCACATGCCGTCGCGACGTACTGCAACGCGCTGGTGTCCTACCCCGACGGGGCAACGGTCGCGCGTTTCAACGACATAGGCGATGAGCGGATCGAGCTGGCGAAGTTGTTGCGACGGGGGAATTTCCTTTGCATGAGCACGATGATGTTCCGGTCGACGCAGGCGCCGACGCTCCGTGGCATCGGTCGCGAATTCCTTGACTATCAGGTGCACCTGACGCACGCGCAGAACGGCGATCTGTTGCACATCGGCGAACCGCTGGCGGTTTACCGGATGCAATCTTCCGGCTCCATGGTTGCGAAGGACAACGCCCGCGTGCGCGAGATGTACTGGCAGGCCATTCAGAGCATTCCGCGCGAGCGGGTAAGCGATGACGATTTTGCGAACGGCTTGGCGGACTTCCTGCGTCGGGTCTTCTTCCGAGCGGTGCGCACGGGGAACTGGCGCCTGGTAAGGGAGTGGACCGTTCGGGTGCTCGCCGCATCGCCTTACGGGACGTTTCGAACCGGCACGCTTCTCGCGAAGTCGATCGCGCGTATCGCGGGCAAGGAGGCGATCGGGCGTCTTTCACCTCTCTGGGACAGGCACGCCATGCGCGTCCTTTATCGATGCTAGCGGCACGATGGGCAAACAATGAATCCATTGAAGCTTGTTCCTTATGCGCTAGCTGGATGGTTGCCCGGCGGCAGGCACCATTGCACGTTGTGCGGGTATCGGGTCTGGCGTTTCATGCCTTATCGATCGTCCTCGCGCGAAGCAGGGCTGATGCAGGTGCTCGATATGGTCGGCAGCGACACGGAGAATTTCGAATGTCCCCGTTGCGGTGCGCACGATCGCGAGCGACACCTGTTGTTGTATCTGCGGGCTTCGGGAGTACTGGCGGAGCTCGGCGGCAAGGCGATCCTCCATTTCGCACCCGAAAAGCGGCTATCGCGGTATGTCTGCGCCATGGGTCTCGGGCGATACGTCCCCTGCGACCTGTTTCCACAGGACCCGCAGGTACTGCGCGTCGACATGCTCGACATGCCGTTCGCGGATGGCACCTTCGATGTCGTGATCGCCAACCATGTGCTCGAGCACGTGGACGACGATGCGCGCGGCCTGGCGGAAATCCACCGCGTGCTTAAGCGGGGCGGCATCGCCATTCTCCAGACGCCTTACAGCGGCAGGCTCCACCGCACCTGGCAGGATCCCGGGATCGACACGCCGGCAGCGCGCCTGCAGGCCTATGGACAGGAAGACCATGTACGCCTGTTCGGGCGCGATCTATTCGACCGCATCGTCGCCGCGGGTTTCGCATCGGACGTGCGACGACATGCGGATCTGCTCGCCGATGTGGACCCGGTCGTTGCAGGCGTCAATGCCGAAGAACCTTTCTTCCTGTTCCGCAAACGTGCCTGAAAAATCGAACCCGTCAGCGGATCTCCGGCATGCCGTGACGCCACAACAGCGAAAGTTTTCGCGGCATCCATGTGAAACAGCGCCACCAGGATCTTGGCGTCGCGCTGCGTTGGGACTGGATCTCCCGTCGGCGTGCTGACCACGCGGCGCGCGTGTCGACGATGCCGGGCAGTATCGGCGAATAAACCTCCAGCCAGAGGCGCGGATCCCGCCGCAGGAGCGCCACGATCGCTCCTTCCGAGTAAAGCAGGAACAGGTGCACCGCGAACAGCGGCCACATGATCCATCCTGGCGTGCAGACGAGCATGACCAGCGTCTTGTTGCGCTCGCTCAGGCGCCGGCGCCGGTAGGTGCTCTGCAGCCTGCCGGCGTTGACGCGGTTGCCGCCGAAACTCGCGCCCTGCCGGTGGTGGTAGCCACTCTCGCCGACGACCCGCACCGGCACCCGGCGCAGCCGTGCCAGGCAGCACAGGTACAGGTCCTCGCCGATCGAATCCATCCACGCCGGAAAGCCGCCGAGGGACTGCCACAGGTCCCGCGGGATCCACAGGCAGGCGCCGATCACGTAGGCCACGTCGCCGCGCGCGGCATCCAGGTTGGGTACCGGGTTGTAGAACGGATCGAGCAGGCATCCGCGGTCGACCAGTGCGCCCGATTCCCAGTCGTACTGCGGCAGGGTCAGGATCCCGTGGCCACCCTCGCGTCGAGCCTGCGACAACAGCGCCCCCAGGGCGCCATCGTCGAGCGCGGCATCGTTGTTGAGCAGCAGCAGGTACTGGCCGATGGCGACGTCCGCCATCCGGTTGTTCGCGACACAGAATCCGACGTTGTCGGTCGAAGCGATCACGCGCACGCCGGGGTAGTGCGACTGGAGGAACTGCACGGACGCGTCGGGCGACGCGTCGTCGTGAACGATGATCTCGACATCGCCATCCAGCGCCTGCGCGAGGACCGACTCGATGCAGTCGCGCAGCAGCGCCTGGCCGTTGTAATTGGCGATGCAGACCGAGACGAGCGGGGATGCGCCCTGGCTCATGCCTGCCGCTGGTGCCAGTCCCAGGTGCGTTCCAGCCCGTCTTCCAACGCCACCGTCGGCGACCACTGCAGCCAGGTCCGCGCGCGGCTGTTGTCCAGGGCGATGGTGCGGATGTCGATGCTGCGCGCGGGCTGGAACACCCGCTGCAGCGGTCGTCGCGTGACGGCGTCGATGCGGTCGAGCAGATCGTTGAGCTCGATCGCCGCGCCGGAGGCCAGGTTGCAGGCGTGCGCGCCGGGCGGCAATGGCGCGACAAGCGCGCTGGCCACCGCGGCCACCAGGTCGTCGATGTACAGGAAGTCGCGGATGCTGTGGCCGTCGCCCAAAACGGACAGCGGCGCCCCGGACAGCGCATGGTCGAAGGCGGTGGCGATGATGCCGAATCCCCGCCTGGGCGCCTGCCCGGGGCCGTAAACGTTCGATGGCCGGAGGATGGCGGCACCGCCGCCGTACTGGTCGGCCCAGGCGCGGATGAAATATTCGGCGGCTATCTTCCCCGCGGCGTGGTACGAACGCGGGCGCAGGGCGTCATCCTCGCGCGCCGGCCCGGAGCGGTCGCCATACAGCGTGCCTCCCGAGGAAAGGAACAGCAGGCGCCTGGAGGGCGCGTCCTGCAGGGCTTCGACCAGCGCGAGCGTGGTGCGCAGGTTGCCATCGAGTTGCGGTTGCGCGGCGCTGCTGCCTGGCGTGCTGGAGGAGGCGGCGTGCACGACCACGCCGCAGGCGGGCAACCAGCGCGCGAACTGCCCCGGATCGTCCCAGGGCGCAACGACATTGCGGATGCGCGCATGCCCGAATGCGACCGGCGATCGCGTCGCGGCGATGACGTCGCGGCCGTCGTTGGCGAGTTTGGCGGCCAGGTGGCGGCCGATGAATCCGCCGGCACCCAGCACGAGAACCGCATCGCTCATCCCATCGCCTGCTCGAGCAGTTGGTGGTAGAGGGTAACGTAACGCCCGGCGCAATCGTCCCAGGTGCCGATGTCCTGGCGCATGCGCATGCGGCCACGCTGGCCGAGCGCGCGGTTGGTCGATTCATCGGCCAGCAGTTCGATCGCCGCGAGCGTCTGCTGCGGCGATGCGCACAGGATTCCGCCATCGCCCGTGCCCAGCAGGTCGTCGTGGGCGGGCAGTCGCGATGCCACGATCGGCAGCCCCGAGGCCAGCGCCTCCAGCATGACCTGGGGCCGGCCTTCCGCATGCCGGCTCAGCGTGATGAGGCCCTGCGCGCGCGGGAACCAGTCTTCGCGCAGTTCATCCGGCGATGCCGGCCCGTGCCAATGCACCCAGGCGGGCAGCTCGACCTGCTCCTGCATGGGCCCGAACAGATGCAGCTCCGCATCGCCGTGGGCGAAGGCGGGTGCGGTCCATTCGAACAGCGGACCAAGCTTGTCGCGGGTCAGCCGCGACACGCAAAGCCACTTCGCGCGGCCTTCGACCGCGGGCATCCGCTCCACTGCGTACCAGCGCGGGTCGATTCCGAAGGCAACGCCGCGCACGAGGGCGACGTCGCCGAACCGGGCCTGCAGCTCCGGCACCATCCAGCCGGCATTCGGGCAGATGGCCACGCGGCGGTGGCGGAAGGCGCGGCGCAGTCCCAGCGCCACCCCGGGTAGGCGCAGCAGCTGCATGTCGCTTCCCAGGACGGTCACCAGCGCGGGCTTCCGGCCTGACGGCAACGCAAGCGCGTTCTGCAGCCAGTTGATGTGGAACAGGTCGGCGTCGCTGCGCCGGAACGCCCGGCGTTGGCGCCAGAGCAGGCCCATGGCGTCGCGGACGCCTCGCATCCGGTGCCGGCGTAGCAGGTGTGCGATTCCCCCGGCATCCATCAGCCTGCCCAGGAATGCATCGTCACCGGGTGTCGTCGCCCGCTCCACCCGGCCGGACAGCGGTCCGGGCGGACACCATGCACGAAGCTGCAACGTTTCCTGCCGCGCCAGCGCCTCGGCGATGCGACGGATGAACACGCCCTTCCAGTCGGACGCGTTGTCCGGATACGAAGTGGCGGTGAACAGGATGCGCAGGGTCATTGCCTGGCGCTGCGTTGCAGGCGGCTTTCAAGCCCACGCGCGACGCGCTCGTTGGTGCCGAGCGGTGCACCGGTGGACCGCAGTTGCGCGATCTCCCGGCGGGCCTGGTCGTCACGTCCAAGCGCAATGAGCAGCCTGATCCGGTTGCTGCGGTACTGCGCTTCGCGCGGGCGCAGGGCAATGGCATCGGCCCATAGTTCCAGCGCCGCGTCCGGCCGCCGAAGCACGTTCAACACGTAATCGGCGTGGATGTTGAGCACCTCCGCATTGGGGCCGTGGCTGGACGCGGCATCGAACATCGCCAGCATCGCAGCGATGGAGAAATCGCATTGCCGATCGCGCGCGCATTGCTCCAGGCTGGCGATCGCCGAGGTTTCCTGCACGCCGACGGGATCGCGGCGCAGCCGCCCGGTCAGGTCCCGCCACCAGTCGTCGCGCTGCGGCAGGCCCGCCCGCGCCGCCAGCAGCAACAGCGCGGCGTGCGGGAGGATGCCGCTGCGCGGGAGCGCACGGTCGCGTTCCAGTTCGCGGATGGCCAGGGGCACCATCGGAGAATCCGCCCGGTATCGGGTCGCGATCACCAGCAGCCTGCCGTACTCGTACGCCGAACGCGGCGAGTGCGGGTGCTTGGCGGCCTCGGAGGATGCGAAGCGCAGCGGGCTGCTCCATTCGTTCGCCCGCAGCAGGGTTGTCGTTCCCAGGAACAACAGCCAGGCCACCGTCAGCAGGACGCCGATCCGCCGCGCGCTGTCGCCACGCGGCAGCAGCAACAGCAGGTCGGCAACCGCGAGGCACACCCCCAGCGAGGCGAAGTAGTTGCGGTGCTCGAAGACCAGCTCCAGCGGCACCACGGTCGCCGTCAGCAACTGCGCGCCGAGGAACCAGGCGAGGCCCAGCGAGAGCATCGGCCGTCGACGGCGCAGCGCCACCGCCATCGCGGCCAGCAGCGCGAGCGCGACCAGCGCCAGTGCGGTTGCCGGGGGCTGCCACAGTCCGCGCGAAACCACGATGTCGTCGTGGTACAGGCCCAGCGTGCGCAGCGACGGGAACACGCTCCACTGCAGGTAGTCCATGACCACCCGCGCTTCGGTCAACAGGCGCGTGGCGAGGGTGAAGTCGCGTTGGGCGAAGGCGGCGGGCGCCAGCACGTTGGGCAGCAGCCATGCCATTCCCGCCAGCGCGGGCAGCACCAGGACCAGCGCGAACAGCAACAGCAGGCGCCGGTCACGCCGTCCGGACGCATCCCGCCCGCCGAGCAGGCAGGCCTCCGCGCAGGCGGCGTAAAGCGGCAGCAGCGCGGCCGACTCCTTGCACAGCAGGCCCAGCGCGGTGCCGGCGACCACGCCGCTGACGATCCGCCATCCGCCCCCCGGCTCGCCAGCCAGTTGCCGCTGGCGCCCGAGCAGGTAAAGCCACAAGCCGCCGAAGACGAAGACGTGGCTGAGGCTTTCCATGCGCTGCACGACGAACAGCACCGCCATCAGGTTGATCGGGTGCAGCGCCCATGCCGCCGCCGCGAATCGCGCGGTCCATTCGCGCCGTCGCCGATCGCCGCCTGGATCGGCCAACGCGAACAGCGTGCCCAGCAATCCCAGCACCAGGCAGGCATTGAGCGCGTGGATCGCGATGTTGGTGAGCTTCATCGGCACCGGATCGGCGCCGGTCAGCGCGTGGTTCAGTGCGAAGGTGGCCATCGCGAGCGGGCGGTGGCCCAGGCCTGCGTTCGACGAGAACACCGCTGCCGTCCAGGCGTCGCGGTCCCAGCCGGTGACGTGCAATGCGGTGTTGTTGACGACGTTGGGGTAATCGTCGAACACGAACCCGCCGCCGCGCCCGGGCCAGTACGCCAGCGCGACGAGCGCGACCAGCAGCAGCGCCGGCCATGCCCTGCGCATCGGCGCGCAGATCACGGTGCCTTGCCTCCCGCCGCCAGATCGTCGTGCATCTTGTGCCGCAACTCCGAGAATTCATGCGGCCAGTAGCCCTGCCGGTCCAGGACCCACTGGTGCAGCGTGGGCATGTTGAAGCCGTGCGGACGTTGGCGGCGGTGCTGGATCCGGTCGTAGTGGTCGAGCAGCGCCAGGCCCTGGGCAGGATACCCGGCCGCCGCGAGCCACGCGGATTGCTGCGCGGCCGAAGCAGGCGTCGGCCAGGCATCCAGGGCCTGGCGGAACTGCCGCAGCGCAGCCGCCCCATCGCCTCGCGACAGTGCCACCCGGCCCAGGATCGCGTGGAGCTGTTGCGAGCGCCCGGGCGCCGCGGCCAGCCGCGGGTTCGCCAGCGCCGCGCGGGTCCATCGTTCGACCGTGGCGGGCGTCACGCCCGGGCAGCCATGGACCTGCGTCGCATCCAGTACCTGGCCCAGCCACCTGGCCATGAGCTGGTCGCCCTCGGTGGCATTGCGCAGGGCGGCGTCGACGGCGGAGATCGTTGCCGGCGTCGGCCCCTGCGCCTGGCAGGTCGCATTGAGGTAATTCAATGCAAGTTGCAGGTCGTAAGGCTTGCGTTGCCAGGGAGCGGAGAGGATGGCGATTGCCAGGTCGGGGCGAGCGGCATGGATGTCGAACAACGCCTGGGTCGCGATCGCGCGCGAAGAATCCGGCGTCGTCGCGGCCCACAGTCCGGCCATGCGCGGCTGGTCGGCCCACAGCGTGGTGCGCTGCCAGGTCGTGGCGGCGAGCAGCCCGAGGATGGCCAGGGCGACGCTGGCGCGCAGCGCGACCGGGACGCGCCAGCGCACGATCGCGCGCGCCAGTGGCCATCCCAGCAACATCGCCGGCAGGTAGTTGCGATGCTCGAAGTAAAGCTCCAGCGGGATCGTGGTGGATTCCAGCAGGTGGCCGGCGAAGAAGAACAACACCGCGGCCGCCAGTGCCGGCGCGCGCCGGCGCAGCGCGAACCCCGCCCCGACCAGGGCGATGATCGCCAGCATCGCCGGCAGCGTCGTCCATGGCCTGAGCAGGCCCGTGCTCCACGGGTAACCGTCGTTGTAGACGCCGGTGGAAAGTACGTGCGGCACGATCAGCACGCGCAGGTAGTCCAGCAGCACGCGCGGCTCGGTCAGCACGCGCTCGCCGATCGTCCAGGGGCGCATCGCCAGCGGTTGCGACCATTGCCCAAGCCTGGACAGCACGTAGCCGAAGAGCGCCAGTGCGGGCAGGACCAGCAACAGCCAGCGCAGGCGCCTGGCCAGCGGCGAGCCGGTGCGCTCGCGGTACACGGTCGCCTCCAGCGTCAGGGCCAGCAGCGGCAACAGCGCGCCATTAGCCTTGCAGAGCACCGCCAGGATCGTCCCCAGGACGATGCCACCGAGCATCCACGCGGTTCCCGCACGAGGCGCCTGCGCGACCAGCGAGCGGCCCCGGCTCCAGGCCAGCAATCCGAGCAGGACGAACGTGGTGGCAAGCACCGCCTCGCGCTGCACGACGTAGAGGGTGGTGGAGACGAACAGCGGATGCAGCGACCACGCCCCCGCGGCGAGAAGGGCCGCCAGATCGACCCGCCAACGCGTCGCAATCGCCGGCGATCCGGTCGGTTGGCCCTTGGCCGCCGGGATGGCGGCACCGGCGCCATTGCCGGGTGCGCGCAGCGCGGTGGCCCCACCGGCAGCCGCGCCATCGGCCGAGGCCAGGCGCCGGCCCAGCTGGCGCAGCAGCGCGTAAAGCACGGTCGCATTGGCCAGGTGCAACAGCACGTTGGTGCGCAGGAACGGGCGTGGATCGGCCGGCCAGTCCCGCGCATCGACCAGGAAACTCAGCAGGGCGAGGGGTCGCCCGGTCGGATCGGCACTGCCGGAGGTGATGTAGCGCCAGAAAGTCGCCCAGTCGTCGACGCGGCCACTCGCGCCGAGGGCGTCGAGGTTGGGGAAGTCGTCGAACAGGAAGCCCCCCGACAGGCCGGGCAGGTAGACCCACCAGGCGATGGCGAGCAGTCCGAGCAGCCCGAGCAGGGGCCAGCGGAAGCGAAGCGCATTGGGTGTCATTTGGCCACTCAAAAAAGAAAGGGCCGCGTTGCGGCCCCTTCCAGTCCAAGGTAGCTGGCGATCAGTCGCAGCTGCTCGGGACCCACTTCTGCGGGAGGGTGTTCTTCTTGCAGCGCCACTCGATGCTGCCCTCGTGGGTGATGGCCGAGAAGACCAGGATCGACGCAGCGGTGATCTTGGTGTTGGCCTTCGGGCCGCCATAGTAGGCGTAGATCTTGCCGTCGACGACGCCGACGTCGATCTTCGACACGTAGCTGCCCGAGATCGAGGTGTTGGTCGCCAGGCCCGCCGAGGCGTTGGTGTCCGGCCAGTGGCCGTTGTTCTGGTAGAACTCGGCCATCGCCGTCTTGACGCCGTCGGACAGCGCCGAACCTTCCGAGACCTGCGAGCGGATCACGTAGTCCTGGTACTGGCTGATGGCGATCGCCGCGAGGATCGCGATGATGGCCACCACGATCATCAGTTCGATCAGGGTGAAGCCTTTCTGGAGCTTTTTCATGGTGTATCCCCTAGGAGTGATTTGAACTTCACGTGCCGACGCGGCCGGCCTTCCGGATCCGTCGGTTGCCGTGCTTGATGGCACGTGCAGGAAATCATACGCACGTCGCGTGCCAATGCGGACAGGAAGGGATTCAGGATTGCCCGGTTTTCCAAAGTGGGCGGCCGGTTCCAGATACCGCAATTGAAGTGACGCGCCGCCTGCCAGGAATAGTCACAAAGTGACGATTTTAGTCAATTCAACCCCGGGACTCCGGCCAGCCGGTGGCTGCTACTGTCTGCGCATGAAGCCCGCCACCGCCCTTGCCTGCCTGATGGTGCTGGCCGGCTGTCATTCCCGCAGCGATCCAGGCCCCTTCCGCCTGGGAGCGGCCACGATCGAGCCCGTCCAGTCGAATCCATGGCGGGCGCTGCTCTATCGCAAGCCGGTGTTGTTGACCTTCGACGATGGTCCCCAGGACCTGGTGGCCGACCGGAGGATCCTGGCGGCACTCTCACGCCACCACGCGCGCGCGCTGTGGCTGGTCACGTGCAAGCGGCTGGACCCGGCGATGGATCCGCAGGCGTCGGAACATCGCGTCGCGCTGGAGGAAATCGTCGCCAGGGGACATCTGATCGGCAACCACGGTTACTCGCATCTGGACCTGCGCCGGCTGGAGCCAGGCGCGATGGCGCACGAAATCGTCGGGTGCTCGGACCTCATCGCGCAGCTCACCGGCCGCAGGCCGCGGTACTTCCGCCCGCCATTCGGCGCGCATTCGCCGGCGGTTGACCGGATGGTCGAAGCCGACGGCATGCAGCTGCTGCTATGGAGCGGAAACTCGTACGACAGCCTGCTGGCGGACTTCAAGCGGCATCCGCGCGCCTATGTCGATTACGTCCGCCTGCATCCGGGCATGGATGCCGCCTTGACCGCAACACCGGGCGACGTCCTGCTGTTCCACGACTATCCCAACACCGCGCTCGCCATCGATGGCTTCATGACGCGGCTGGAACGGCGGGACTTCCAGTTCGTGCTGCCCGACCATGGCGACGCCGCCGGCAACCAGGCGCGCTAGGCACCTGCGAAGGCGGGCGGGCCATCACTCGATCCCGAGCTTCTTGAGCTTGTAGCGCAGCGCACGGAAGGTGATCCCCAGCGCCGAGGCGGCGCGGGTCTTGTTGTAGCGGTTCTCGACCAGCGCCTGCTGGATCTGGGCGCGTTCGATTTCCTCGATGTACGACGGCAGCGCGCTGGTGGCGCTCTCGCGGGGATTCATCGTGCGTGGGTCGCGCGCGGCGAACGGCGTCGCGGGACGCTCGGCCTCGGCGGCACCAGTGGGCAGGCGCAGGTCGGCGACTTCGATCAGGTCGCCGTCGGCGAGTGCGAGCGCGCGTTCGAGGATGTTCTCCAGCTCGCGCACGTTGCCGGGGAAACGGTAGCCACGCAACGCGGCCAGCGCAGGCTCGCTCAGCGCCGGCGGATTGCGCTGCTGGGCGCTGGCCAGCCGCGCCAGGATGGTCTGGGCCAGGATCGGCAGGTCGTCGCCGCGCTCGCGCAGCGGCGGCACGCGCAACTCGATCACGTTGATCCGGTAATACAGGTCGTGGCGGAAACGGCCTTCGGCCACCTGCGCGGCGAGATCCTTGTGGGTGGCAGACAGGATGCGGACGTCGACCGGGATTTCGGCCGGCGCGCCGACCGGACGGATGGATTTTTCCTGGATCGCGCGCAGCAGCTTGACCTGCATCGGCAGCGGCAGCTCGGCGATCTCGTCCAGGAACAGCGTGCCGCCGTCGGCGGCCTGGAACAGCCCGGCCTTGTCGACCGTCGCGCCGGTGAAGCTGCCCTTCTTGTGGCCGAAGAACTCGCTTTCCATCAGTTCGGTGGGGATCGCGCCGCAGTTGACCGGCACGAACGGCCCGGCCGCGCGGCCGCCTTCGGCATGGATGGTTCTGGCGACCAGCTCCTTGCCGACGCCGGACTCGCCGGAGATCGAAATCGGCGCCTGGCTGCGGGCGACCTTGGCGATCGTTTCGCGCAGCGACTGCATGGCCGGGGAGTCGCCGCTCAGCCGGCCCAGGCCGGCATCGGCGCGGATCTTGCCCAGGCCATCGCGGCGGCGCTGGTTCAGGTCCAGGGCATGCTTGACCAGGTCGCGCACGACCGCCAGGTCCACCGGCTTGCTGACGAAGTCGAAGGCGCCGGCCTTGAGCGCCTCGACCGCGGCGTCGACGTTGCCGAAGGCGGTGATCATGGCCACCGGGGTGTCCGGGTGGTGGGCGGCGATCTCGGCGATGACGTCCAGGCCGGTGCCGTCGGGCAGGCGCATGTCGGTCAGGCACAGGTCGTAATGGCCCTGCGACAGCTGGGCCCGGGCCATCGCCACGGTCGCGGCGGTGTCGGTGCGCAGCCCCATCCGGCCCAGGGTCAGGACCAGCAGTTCTCGGATGTCGTGCTCGTCGTCGACGATCAGCACGCTGGGGGAAATGCCGCGAGGGTCGGTCATCCCCATACCTTAACGTGTGGGCGGGGCTGGCTCCAAGCCAAAAGTGACAAAATTTGTCATCAAGGCCGCAGCAGCGCGTGCGGTGCCGGCAGGATCACCCGGAAACAGCTTCCGCCGCCCGGCACCGGGACGTATTCCAGTGTGGCCTCATTGGCCATGCACAGCTCCCTGGCGATATACAGGCCCAGGCCGGTGCCATGCTCGGAGGTGGTGAAGAACGGGCGGAACAGGCGTGACGCCGCCCCTTCGGGGATGCCCGGCCCGCGGTCGACCACGTCCACCGTGGGACGGCCTTCGAGCACATGGACGTTCAGGGTGACCCGTGCCGGCTCGCCGGGCATGCGGCCGTAATTGAGTGCGTTCTGCAACAGCACGGTCAGCACCTGCTGCAGATGGCGCGGATCGGCCAGAGTGGCGATCGACGGTGTCGAGTGGATGACGCGGATCGACCCCGATTCGGGAGCCAGCATCAGCTTGAAATCATTGGTCACGCGCTGCACCCAATCGACCAGTTCCACGTGCTCGGCATTCGCGCGATCGCGGCGCGCGATGCCCAGGACGCTTTCGACGATGCCATTGGTGCGCTGGCACTGCTGGTGGATGATTTCCAGCATGCGGCGATCGCTTTCGGACAGGTCGGTCGATTCCTCCAGCAACTGCGTCGCGTAACTGATCGCCGCCAGGGGATTGCGGATCTCGTGGGCGAGGCTGGCGGAAAACCGGCCCAGCGTGGCGAGGGTCATCGATTCGGCGCGCCGCGACACCATCGACGTGTCGTCCAGGAACACCAGCGTCGCATCGCTGTTGGCCAGCAGCCTGGCGAAACGCGGCAGCACTTCGGCCTGGTCGGGGCCCAGGCGCAGCGGGATGTCATCGTGCAGGCCATCCTGCTGCCATTTGCGCAGGCGCCGCGCGAGGTCCGGGGCGGCGAGCAGCAGGTTGCGTTCGCCATCGCCGAACTCGCCCAGCAGCAGCAGGGCCGCTTCGTTGGCCAGGCGCAGGTGGCCTTCGCCGTCGACCACCACCACGCCGGTGCGCATGCGGCGGATGATCAGTTCGTTGATCTCGGCCAGGTCGTTGACCTCGGCCCCGCGCCGGTCCGCCAGCGCCTGGCTGGTGCGCATCTGCCGGCCCAGCAGGTAGGTGAACATCGCGATGGACAGGAACGTCACCGCGAACATCAGCCGTTCGGCCAGCGGGTGCGTGGCATCGCCGTCGACCACCGTGGCCCAGGCCAATTCACCGATGAGGGCACCCGCGGCGAAGATCGCGCCGCCCAGGCCGTAGCGCAGCGGCAGCAGCAGCGCCGCCGCGCCGATGTTGAACACCAGCATCAGCGCGATGCCGGTCGAGGCCAATGGCAAGGCGTGCATCGCCAGGGTGGCGGCGACGATGTCGATCGCGGTGCCGAGCATCACCTGCGCGCGCAGTGCGCGCCGGCGCTGCGCCCACAGCAGCAGCAGCACGCCGGCGATGAGATACAGGACGGTGATGCCCTCGGCCAGCGGCGCGTCCTTCGGCAACCCGACCAGCACCCCGACCGGGCTGAAAAGCATCAGTGCCAGCAGGGCGGATTCGAGCACCCGGTACAGGCTGAAGAAATACAGCTCGCGCCGCAGGGCATCGTCCGCGGACAGGGGTTCGGCGTGGCTCGCGGTGACGGGGGCTGTCGGCAAGCGTGCGTCGCAATCGGGGACCCGGCGAGTATAGGGGGCGTTTTGCCCCGGACCGGCGCATGGGCGACAATGGCGGTTCTCCGCGCCCCGGCCGCCCAGCGGCCCGGCTTCGACCGATGGCTTCCAGCCGGCGCGGACGACTCCTCCCCTCGCTGGTGACGAATGAACTTCCACGAATATCAGGCCAAGCAGCTGTTTGCCGACTACGGCATCGCGGTTCCCCCGGGGCGTGTCGCCCGTACGCCGGACGAAGCGGTCGAGGCGGCCAAGGCCATCGGCGGCGACGCCTGGATGGTCAAGGCGCAGATCCATGCCGGTGGCCGCGGCAAGGCCGGTGGCGTCAAGTACTGCAAGACCACCGCCGAGGTGAAGCAGGCCGCCGCCGGCATGCTCGGCACCAAGATGGAAACCTACCAGTCCGCCGGTGTCGCCCTGCCGGTCGACTGCGTGCTGGTCGCGCAGGCCACCGACATCGCCAAGGAGCTGTACCTGTCGGTGCTGGTCGACCGCTCCAGCAAGTCGCTGACCTTCATCGCGTCTGCCGAAGGCGGTGTGGAAATCGAGCAGGTGGCGCACGAGAATCCGGACGCGATCAAGACGCTCAACGTGAACTTCGTGCAGGGCCTGCAGCCCTACCAGTGCCGTGAGCTCGGGTTCGCGCTGGGTTTGAATGCGAAACAGGTCGGCCAGCTGACGAAGATCATGCTGGGGCTGTTCCGCCTGTTCAACGAGAAGGACCTGGCGCTGGTCGAGCTCAACCCGCTGGCGATCCTCACCGACGGCAACCTCGCGGTGCTCGACGGCAAGATCAATTCCGACGACAACGCGACCTTCCGGCATGCGGACCTTGCCGCGATGCGCGACATCCGCCAGGAGGATCCGACGGAAGTCCTCGCCAGCCAGCACGACCTCAACTACGTGACCATGGACGGCAACATCGGCTGCATGGTCAACGGTGCCGGGCTTGCGATGGCGACGATGGACGTGATCGCGCTGGAAGGCGGCTCGCCTGCGAACTTCCTCGACGTCGGCGGCGGCGCCACCAAGGCGCGCGTGACCGAAGCCTTCAAGCTGATCCTGTCCAGCGACAAGGTGCGCGCGATCTTCGTCAACATCTTCGGCGGCATCGTCCGCTGCGACATGATCGCCGAGGGCATCATCGCCGCGGTCAAGGAAGTGGACGTCAAGGTCCCGGTGATCGTGCGCCTGGAAGGCACCAACGTCGACGAGGGCAAGGCGCTGCTCAAGTCCAGCGGCCTTGCGATCACGCCGGCCGACAACATCAACGACGGCGCCAAAAAGGCAGTTGCGGCGGCGAAGGCGGCCTGATCTTTTCATTTGATTCCCTTCTCCCGCGCGCGGGAGAAGGTGCCCGCAGGGCGGATGACGGCGCTTTTCAAAAGCGGCCCTCACCCCAACCCTCTCCCGCAAGCGGGAGAGGGGCTGAAGCAAAAACACCAAGGATCCGAATTACATGAGCGTTCTGGTCAACAAGAACACCAAGGTCATCGTGCAGGGTTTCACCGGCACGCAGGGCAGCTTCCACGCCGAGCAGATGCTCGACTACGGCACCAAGGTCGTCGGCGGCGTGACGCCGGGCAAGGGCGGTACCGAGCACCTCGGCCTGCCGGTGTTCAACACCGTCGCCGATGCGGTCGCCGAGACCGGCGCCAATGCGTCCGTCATCTACGTGCCGCCGCCGTTCGCGGCCGACGCGATCCTGGAAGCGGCCGACGCCGGCATCCAGGTCATCGTCTGCATCACCGAAGGCATCCCGGTGCTGGACATGCTGCGGGTCAAGAACGCGCTCAAGGGCTACGAGAACGTCACCCTGATCGGCCCCAACTGCCCCGGCGTGATCACGCCCGGCGAGTGCAAGATCGGCATCATGCCCGGCCACATCCACATGCCGGGCAAGGTCGCGATCGTGTCGCGCTCGGGCACGCTGACCTATGAAGCGGTCAAGCAGACGACCGACGCGGGCCTGGGCCAGTCGACCGTCATCGGCATCGGCGGCGACCCGATCAACGGCATGAACTTCATCGACTGCCTGCGCCTGTTCCAGGACGATCCGCAGACCGAAGGCATCATCATGGTCGGCGAGATCGGCGGCAATGCCGAGGAAGACGCGGCCGAATTCATTGCCCAGCACGTCACCAAGCCGGTGGTCGGCTTCATCGCCGGCGCCAGCGCGCCCGCGGGCAAGCGCATGGGCCACGCCGGTGCGATCGCCTCGGGCGGGCAGGGCACGGCCGCGGGCAAGTTCGCCGCGATGGAAAAGGCCGGCATCACCACGGTGAAGTCGCCGGGCGACCTGGGCGCGGCGATCGCGAAGCGGCTGGCGAAGTAAGGCGGCATGCGAGGCGGGAGAAGCCACCTTCGGGTGGCTTCTTGGGTTTTGGCGGAGCCCTCACCCCCAACCCCTCTCCCGCGGACGGCAGGGGGCGCGCTCCTCGCTTGCGGCCCCCACCCCAACCCCTTTCCGGCGGGCGGGAGAGGGGCGTGGTTCTCCCTTGCGGCCCCCACCCCAACCCCTCTCCCGCGGACGGCAGGGGGCTGCTTGGGCACCGTCAGAACGGCCGCTCGACGTGCCCTGATTCAAGCCCTTCTCCCGCTTGCGGGAGAAGGTGCCCGCAGGGCGGATGAGGGCGCGCTTGATTACGCAGGGCACCGACTGCCAGCCTGCTTGAACCATCAAGATGGAGCGCACGGATGCGCACGGGCCAGAAAACGGGATTTGCACGCCAATTGCGACGTCGACAAACCGACGCCGAACGCAAGCTCTGGCATCAGCTGCGCAACGGGGCACTGATGGGGTGCAAATTTCGACGCCAGCATCCCGTCGGCCCGTATATCGTCGATTTCATCTGCGTGGAAGCCAGCTTGGTCATCGAGCTCGATGGCAGCCAACACCAGGGTTGCGGCGCCGATGCGGCGCGGACCTCCTTCCTGGAGCGCGAGGGCTACCGCGTGCTGCGATTCTGGAACAATGATGCCCTGATGCAGACTGATTCGGTCCTGGCGATCGTGTACGACGTCCTCTTCGCTACCACCGGTCCTCACCCCAACCCCTCTCCTGCGCGCGGGAGTGGGGCTTAACTGGCTCGCACCATGCCAAATTCGCTGCGCATTGCCCTGGCCCAGTTCGATTTCCCCGTCGGCGCGGTCGAGGCCAATGCCGACCGCATCATCGCCATGGCACTGCAGGCGCGCGACGAATTCGGGGCGCGGGTGGTGCTGTTTCCCGAACTCGCACTGTGCGGCTACCTGCCCGAGGACCTGCTGCTGCGTCCGGCGTTCCTGGCGCAGTGCGAGGCGGCGTTGCGGCGGGTGGCGGCGAGCGTCGAAGGCATCGTCGCCGTGGTCGGCTGGCCGCAGTCGGCGGGCGCGGTGGTCTACAACGCCGCCAGCGTGCTGCGCGACGGCGCGATCGCAACCACCTACCGCAAGCGCGAATTGCCCAACTACGCGGTGTTCGACGAGCGTCGTTACTTCGATGTCGATCCAGACGGCGGCCCGTGCTGGTTCGATGTCGACGATGTCCGCGTCGGCCTGCTCATCTGCGAGGACCTGTGGTTCCCCGAGCCGCTCGCGCAGACGGTCGCCGGCGGCGCGCAGCTGGTGCTGGTGCCCAACGCTTCGCCGTTCGAGCGCGACAAGCACGCGCAACGCGACGCCTTGATCGCCCAGCGCGTGGGCGAAACCGCGGTCGAAGGCCGTGGCGTCGGGCTGGCCTACCTCAATGTCGTCGGCGGGCAGGATTCGCTGGTGTTCGACGGCGCCTCGGTGCTCGCCGATGGCGACGGCGTCGTGCATCCGGCCGCGGTCGCGTTCAGCGATCAATGGCTGGTGGCCGACTTCGACCCCGCCGCGCGGGCATTCACCGCGGTGCAGTGGACGAGCGAGGCCGACGAAAGTCGCGATGCGCTCGCCTGGCGCGCGGTGGTGCGCGGCACCCGCGACTACTGCCGCAAGAACGGTTTCGAGAAGGCGTGGCTGGGGCTGTCCGGTGGCATCGACTCGGCCCTGGTGCTGGCGATCGCGGTCGATGCGCTGGGCGCGGACAACGTCACCGCGGTGCGCATGCCGTCGCGCTACACCGCCGAGCTGTCCAACGACCTGGCGGCCGAGCAATGCCGAGTGCAGGGCGTGCGGCTGTTGTCGTTGCCGATCGAAAAACCGTTCCAGGGCTACCTGGACGCGCTCGCGTCCACGTTCGAAGGCATGGCGGCCGACACCACCGAGGAAAACCTGCAGTCGCGCACCCGCGGCGCGCTGCTGATGGCGCTGTCCAACAAGTTCGGGGGGCTGCTGCTGACCACCGGCAACAAGAGCGAATACGCCGTCGGCTACGCCACGATCTACGGCGACATGTGCGGCGGCTATGCGCCGCTGAAGGACCTGTACAAGACCGAGGTGTTCGCGCTGGCGCGCTGGCGCAACACGGTCGGCGAGGCGGGTTGGGTGCTGCCGCCGGCGGTCATCGACAGGCCACCCTCCGCCGAACTGCGCGGGAACCAGCGCGACGAGGATTCGCTGCCGCCTTACGACGTGCTCGACGCGATCCTGCTGCGGCATGTCGACCAGGAGCAGTCGCGCGAGGAGATCGTCGCGGCCGGGTTCGATCCGGACACCGTCGACAGGGTCCTGCACCTCGTCCGGATCAGCGAATGGAAACGCCACCAGGCGGCCCCCGGGCCCAAGGTCTCGCGGCGCGCGTTCGGGCGCGAGCGGCGTTATCCGATCAGCAGCGGCTGGCGCGGCTAGCGCGCACAGATCGCAAGCGGGATTCCCTGGCGCGCGGCGGCGCGCTGGACAGGCCAGGCAACCGGGTCACTGCCCGGCGCGGTGCGGATCAGCGCATGGAAACGCCACCAGGCGGCGCCCGGACCCAAGGTCTCGCGGCGCGCCTCCGGCCGCGAGCAGCGAGATCGGATCAGCAGCGGCTGGAAACAAGACCCTCCGGACGAAAAAAGCCGCCCGCGGGCGGCTTTCCACGACCAGCCGCGAATCTCAATGGTTGGGCTGGGTCTTTTCGGTCGCGAACGGATTGAGCGTGCGCAGCTTGGACGGATAGTTTGGCCAGTCGCCCTGCAGCCACGGATGGCTGGGATCGTTCAGCTGCAACACGCGCTTGGCGTCGGCCGCCAGCGTGGTGTTGCCCATGCGCGTGTACGCCTCCGCCAGGACCGCCACGGCGTCGTTCTGGGAGGCCGTCTGCGGATAGGTTTCCAGCAGGTACTTGGCCCGGCCGACGGCAGCGACGTAGGCGCCGCGACGCAGGTAATAGAGGGCGGTGTCCAGCTCATGGCGCGCGAAGACATCGCGCAGCGCCGCCATCCGCGTCCGCGCGTCGGCGGCGTAGCGGCTGTTCGGGTAGTGCTCGACGACGGTCTTGAAGTCGTTGTAGGCCTGCAGTGGCGTGGCCAGGTCGCGCCGGCTCGGGTCGAGCGACCAGACCTTCTGCAGGAAGATCGTGTCGCGGTTGGAATCGACCAGGCCCCGCAGGTAATACATGTAGACCGTATTGCGATTGGTCGGGTAGGTACGGATGAAGCGATCGATGGTGGAGATCGCGTCCTCGTTCAGGCCCGCCTTGTATTGCGCGTAGGCGGTCTCCATCAGCGCCTGCTCGGTGTACGGACCGTAGGGGTACTGCGCGACCAGGCGCTTGAATACCGTGACCGCGCCGTCCCAGTTGCCGTTGGCCATCTGCTGGTGTGCCTTGGTGTACAGCTCCTCCACCGGCACGCCTTCGTTGGCGTTCTTGTCCTTCTTGAACAGGTGGCGCATTCCGGAGCAGCCGGACAGGGCGAACATCGCCAGCAGGACCGCCAGGAGCAGCATGCGGGGCGAAACACGGGAGCGAAGGGTCATGGGGCTGCGACGAAGGCGCCAGGGGCACGAAGCGCGGATAATAACAGTCCGGGGCAGCCGCCCGGGCCCGCTTCCTTAACCCTGCCGAGCCGCCGAGACCATGCCACCGCTTTCCGACGGCGCCGCCCAGACCCTGACCGCGCGCGTGCCAGACACCGCCGCCGGGCGCCGTTTCGATGCGGTGATCGCGGAACTTTTCCCCGACTTCTCGCGCTCGCGGCTGAGCACCTGGATCAAGTCCGGCGACGCCCTGCTCGACGGCCAGACGGTGCGCGGGCGCGACCCGGTGCGCGGCGGGGAAACGGTGTCGCTGACGGTCGTGCTCGACACCCAGACCCAGGCCGAGGCCGAGGACATCGCGCTGGACGTGGTGTACGAGGACGACCAGGTCATCGTCATCGACAAGCCCGCCGGCCTGGTGGTGCACCCGGGCGCCGGCAACCCGACCGGCACGCTGGTCAACGCGCTGCTGCATCGCGATCCGTCGCTGGTGACGCTGCCGCGCGCGGGGATCGTGCATCGGCTGGACAAGGACACCTCCGGGGTCATGGTCGTCGCGCGCACGCTTCCGGCGCACACCGCGCTGGTGGCGCAGCTGTCGGCGCGCGGCGTGCACCGGCAATACCTCGCGGTGGTCGTCGGTGCGCTGGTGTCCGGCGGCACCGCGCACGCGGCGATCGATCGCCATCCACGCGACCGCATCCGCATGGCGGTGCGCGACGACGGCCGCGATGCCGTCACCCATTACCGCCTGAGCGAGCGCTTCCGCGCCCACACCGCGCTCGAATGCCGGCTGGAAACCGGACGCACCCACCAGATCCGCGTGCACATGGCGCACCTGAAGCATCCGATCGTCGGCGATCCGCTGTACGGCGGCGCGTTGAAGCTGCCGCGCGGCGCGACGCCGGATTTGATCGAGGCGTTGCGTGGATTCCGGCGCCAGGCCCTGCACGCGCAGACGCTGGAGTTCATCCATCCGGCCAGCGGCGAAGCGCTGCGTTGCACCGCGCCGGTGCCGGCCGACATGCAGCGCCTGCTGCAGGTGCTGCGCGAGGACGCCCGCGCCGCGCAGGCCGCCGCACGCTGATGCCCTGGCCGAAGCCGCCGGCGCCGGGGGTGTTCTGCGCCACGCCGTACCACTCGGCGATGCGCGCGATCCGCGCCAATGTTCGCGCGAGTTTGCTGCAGGCCGACTGGCCGGCGCCGCCCGGCGTGATCGCCTTCACCACCCTGCGTGGCCCGGCGGGGGATTCGCTGGCGCCGTTCGACCGCTTCAATCTCGGCCTGCGTAGCGGCGACGACGAAGCCGCGGTGCAGGCCAATCGCGAAATGCTCGAACGCGGCCTTGAATTGCCTTCGGCGCCGCGCTGGCTGCGGCAGGTGCACGGCACCGCGGTGGCGCTCGAGCCGCAGGACGACGAGCCGCAGGCCGATGCCGCGATCACGCGTACCCCTGGCACTGTGCTGGCGGTGCTGACGGCCGATTGCCTGCCGGTGGTACTGGCCGCCGCCGATGGCCGCGAAGTGGCCGTCGCCCATGCCGGCTGGCGCGGGCTTGCCGGTGGCGTGCTCGAAGCCACCATCGCGGCGATGCGCACGCCCGCCGATGCGCTGGTCGCCTGGCTGGGTCCGGCGGCCGGGCCGCAGGCGTACGAAATCGGCGCCGAGGTCCGCGATGCCTTCGTCGGCACCGACGCCGGCGCAGCCGGCGCCTTCGTCGCGACCCGCGAGGGCCATTGGCGGGCGGACCTGTACGCGCTCGCCCGCCGCCGGCTCGCGGCCGCCGGCGTGCACCGGGTGCACGGTGGCGGCCTGTGCACGATCAGCGATCCGGCGCGGTTCTATTCGCATCGTCGCGACCAGCGGACCGGGCGCATGGCGACCCTGGCCTGGCTCGGGGCCTGAACGGCCGCACCCGCGCTCTCCAACGCTAAAATAGTGACGGGGATCCAGTTTTCGGGGAGTCGGGCCGGTGTCGAAGTTCCATTTTCTCAAGCGCATGCTGCAGCGCCCCGCGGCGCCGGCCGAAGCCGCCGCCGTGCCGGCGGACCTCGTCCCGGCGACCACGGCCGCACCCGCCGAACGCCGCGCGGCAACGCGCCAGCACGCGCGCGAAGGCCTGCGGGTGCTGGTGATCGACGATTCGGCGACGATCATCGCGGTGCTCGGCAAGATGCTGCGGCAGAACAACTTCCTGGTCAGCGGCGCCGTCGATGCCGAAACCGGCATCGACCTGGCGCGCGCCGAACGCCCGGACCTGATCTACCTCGACATCGTGCTGCCGGGCATGAACGGCTTCGACGCCCTGCGCGTGCTGCGCCGCGACCCGGTCACGCGCCAGACGCCGATCATCATGATCAGCGGCAACGTGCAGGCGACCGAGCAGTTCTACGTACGCCGCATCGGTGCCGACGACTTCATGAAGAAACCCTTCGGCCGCGGTGAAGTCTTCACCCGCATCCAGCAGTTGGTCGAATCCGGCCGCCTGCCCGCGCGCGCCGCGCCGGCGGCGGAGCTCCTCAGCGACGATGGCAGCGTCGCGCCGGCCGATGGCGAGGAGGCGGCTGCCTGCGTCGCCGCGCACGCAACAGCGACACCGTCGGTGGCCTGACCGCGCGCGCACCGGACGCAACGCGCACCGGGCGCATCGCCTTGCACATCGCCGCCTGCCTGCACGACCAGGTGCGTACACATCGGTGCCGGCGCATTGCCGCTGGCGTGCGCATCCGCGCGCGCCTGCAGTCGAGCCGCGCGTGTTGCGGTGCAAAAGCAGCGCCCGCCATCGCCCGCTAGACTCGGTCCTGCGCCCCGGTCCGGAGCGCGCCTGCAGGCCATGCCGTGGGGATTCGCGCATGACCCGCCCTCTCCACTGCGTCCGCATGCGGACCGCCGGCGGCGACAGCGCCGCGACCACGCCACCCGAACCGGGAGATCCAATCATGAGCCATTGCCCTGCCACGCCTGGCCGCACCGCGGCGATCCTCTGCCTCGCGCTGCTGTTGGCCGCCTGCAGCCGTCCTGCGGACGACAGCACGTCGACCGAAGGCGCAGCCCGGGCGGCGACGCCACCGCCGATGGGCCAGGCGGGTGGGGGCCACGCAACCACGGCGACCGAGGCCGGTGCGCCCGGGGACGCACCAGGCGACGCCTCGTCGCCCGCATCCGGGGATGCGCCTGCGCTGCCGTCACCGCGCGATGGCGGGGACACGCAGGCCAGCGACGACTGGCCCGCGCTGCGCGATGTGCCCGCGGGCGTTCTCGCCTGGACGGTGGTCTACGACGGCACCGGGACGACGCGGACATCGGAATTGAAGGAGGTCGCCACCCTGCATCGCGAACTGCACGGCACGGCGCACATGAGCGGCGGCGCCGGCAACCCTGACGAAGCGCCACCCGCAACCCCCATGGACGGCATCAACGCGGCGATGCAGGCCTGCGGGGATGACATGGCCTGCCAGCAGGCCGCTGCAATGAAGGCGGTGGCGCTGGCGCGCAAGGACCCCGGTGCGCTGGAGCGCGGCATGCGTACCGCCATGACCGAAGCCCAGCGCGACACCACCTGGGGCGCGGCGTCCTGCAAGGCGACCGTGGTGGTCAACGACCGCGCGACGTGGAGTGGGATGACGCCGGGTGGTTACAACACCGGCGTCGGCACGCGCATCGGCAAACGCGCCATCGACGACTGCTCGGTCGACAGGCGCCCGAGCCTGGTGGCGGATGACAACAGCAGGACCTATACGCTGGCGCTGCCTGCCGTGGGCACGCGCGTCGATCGCACGCTCGGTGGGCGGCCCGATCCCGTGCCGAGCAACATCGAGCTGCCGGCGCTGCTGGTCCAGCACATCCGCTACGACCGGCTCGATCGCCCCCTGCGCGGGAGCATCACGCTGCATACCGGCAGCGACAGCGGCGTGTGGAGCGAAGGCTGGAAGGTGCCGCTGACCGAGAAGATCAGCTGGACCTTCACCCCCGAGGCGCACTGATCTGCAACCTGGTGATCGCCGCGGCGGCCGCCGCCAACGGCGCGCCGGCGTCGCGGCACCGCCTCAGCGCCGGAAGACCAGTTGTCCGCCCTCGGCATCGACGTGCACCACGTCGCCGTTGCCGAATTCGCCCGACAGGATCCGCGAGGCCAGGGGATTTTCCACTTGCGACTGGATGGCGCGCTTGAGCGGGCGCGCCCCGTACACCGGGTCGAAGCCGACATTGCCCAGCAATGTCAGCGCCTGGTCGCTGAGTTCAAGGCGGATGCCGCGCTCGCCCAGTCGGCGTTCCAGGCCCTGCAGCTGGATGAGCGCGATCTCGCGGATCTGCGCCTTGTCCAGCGGGTGGAACACGACGATGTCGTCGAGGCGGTTGATGAATTCCGGGCGGAAATGCGCCTGCACCACGCCCATCACCGAGGCCTTCATCTGCGTGTAGGCCTCGGGCGAGTCGTCGCCCGCCATGTCCTGGATCTGGTGCGAGCCGAGGTTGGACGTCATCACGATCACGGTGTTGCGGAAGTCGACCGTGCGGCCCTGTCCATCGGTGAGGCGGCCATCGTCGAGCACCTGCAACAGGATGTTGAACACGTCCTGGTGGGCCTTCTCGACCTCGTCGAGCAGGATCAGCGAATACGGCCGCCGGCGCACGGCCTCCGTCAGGTAGCCGCCTTCCTCGTAGCCGACATAGCCCGGCGGCGCGCCGATCAGGCGCGCGACCGCGTGCTTTTCCATGAACTCGCTCATGTCGATGCGGATCATCGCGTCGGTCGAATCGAACAGGAATTCCGCGAGCGCCTTGCACAACTCGGTCTTGCCCACGCCGGTCGGGCCGAGGAACAGGAACGAGCCCGACGGCCGGCCCGGATCGCTCAGGCCCGCGCGCGAACGCCGCACGGCGTCCGACACCGCCTTGATCGCCTCCTCCTGCCCGATCACGCGCGTGTGCAGCTGCGCTTCCATCTGCAGCAGCTTTTCGCGCTCGCCTTCGAGCATCTTGCTGACCGGGATGCCGGTCCAGCGCGAGACGACCTGCGCGATCTCCTCGGCGGTGACCTTGTCCTGCAGCAGGGTGAAGCCCTTGTGCTCGGCTTCCTGGGCGACGGCGAGCTGCTTTTCCAGCTCCGGGATGCGCCCGTACTGGATCTCGCTCATGCGCGCGTAATCCTGCCGGCGCTGCGCGGCTTCCAGCTCCAGTCGCGCCTGCTCGATCTGCTCCTTGACCTTCGTCGCGCCCTGCAGGGTGGCCTTCTCGGCTTTCCAGACTTCCTCCAGGTCGTTGAACTCGCGCTCGAGCGTGGCGATCTGCGCTTCGAGGTCGGCCAGGCGCTGCTTGGATTCGGCGTCCTTTTCCTTCTTCAACGCCTCGCGCTGGATCTTGAGCTGGATCAGCCGACGCTCCTTGCGATCCATCTCCTCGGGCTTGGAGTCGATCTCCATGCGGATGCGCGAGGCGGCCTCGTCCATCAGGTCGATGGCCTTGTCGGGCAGCTGGCGGTCGGGGATGTAGCGGTTGGACAGGGTCGCCGCGGCGACGATCGCCGGGTCGGTGATCTCCACCCCGTGGTGCACGGCGTAGCGCTCCTTGAGCCCGCGCAGGATCGCGATCGTGTCCTCGACCGAGGGCTCGCCGACGTAGACCTTCTGGAAGCGCCGCTCCAGGGCCGCGTCCTTCTCCACGTACTTGCGGTATTCGTCCAGCGTGGTCGCACCGATGCAGTGCAGCTCGCCGCGCGCGAGCGCCGGCTTGAGCATGTTGCCGGCGTCCATCGAGCCCTCGGCCTTGCCGGCGCCGACCATGGTGTGCAATTCGTCGATGAACAGGATGATCTGGCCTTCGTTCTTGGCCAGGTCGTTCAACACCGCCTTCAGCCGCTCCTCGAACTCGCCGCGGAACTTGGCGCCGGCGATCAGCGCGCCCATGTCCAGGCTCAGCACGCGCTTGCCCTTCAGGCCCTCGGGCACCTCGCCGTTGACGATGCGCTGGGCGAGGCCTTCGACGATCGCGGTCTTGCCCACGCCTGGTTCGCCGATCAGCACCGGATTGTTCTTGGTGCGCCGCTGCAGCACCTGGATAGTCCTGCGGATTTCCTCGTCGCGGCCGATCACCGGATCGAGCTTGCCCTGCTCCGAGCGCGCGGTGAGGTCGATGGTGTATTTCTCCAACGCCTGCCGCGCCTGCTCGGCGTTCTCGTCCTGCACCTTCTCGCCACCGCGCATGGCGTCGATGGCGGTTTCGAGTTTCTGTTTCGTTGCGCCCGCGGCCTTGAGCGCGCGCCCGGCATCGCCGTTGTCGTCCGCCGCCGCCAGCAGGAACAGCTCGCTGGCGATGAAGGCGTCGCCACGCTGCTGGGCCAGCTTGTCGGTGACGTTGAGCAGCCGCGCCAGGTCGTTGCCGACGCTGATGCTGCCTTCCTGGCCCGAGACTTTCGGCAGCTTGTCCAGGATCTCGCCCAGGCGCTCGCGCAGCACCGGGACGTTGACGCCGGCCTGGGCCAGCAGCGGGCGGGTGCCGCCGCCGGGCTGGTCGAGCAGGGCGACCAGCAGGTGGGCCGGCTCGATCAGGTTGTGGTCGCGCCCGACCGCGAGCGATTGCGCGTCGGCAAGCGCCTGCTGGAAGCGGGACGTCAGTTTTTCCATGCGCATGGGTGGCTCCTTGGAGGCAAGCGTGCGGCCCGGGCCGCGGCGGCGATGTGAGAAACGTGGGGGTGCCGTGGCCGCCTTCAACCGTTGCGGCGCGTTGTTGCTGGTGGCGGCGGGGCGGCGGCGATAGACTCCCGCCGCGGAATTTGCGCTGGATTTGCGGGTTGAGGGCCGGGGGGCTGGCATGAGTGTGGTGGGATCGCGGGCGGGCCAATGGCCGCTCCGGCACGCGGCGTGGGCCGTGTTCAATGCGTTGCAACTGGTGTTCACGCTGGCATGGACCGCGGGTTGGATCTGCCTGGCGCTGCTGGTGCGCCTGCTCGGCGCGCGGCGGCTGCCGCTGCGGATGGCGGCGCGCTGCTGGGCGCCGGGGCTGCTTGGCGGTGCCGGGGCGCGGTTGGACGTCGCCGGCCTGGAGGGCGTCGACTGGAGCCGGCCGCTGGTGCTGGTGGCCAACCACCAGTCGGTGATCGATGCCTGCGCGTTGTTCCGGGTGGTGCCGACGCCGCTGCGCTTCGTGCTCAAGCAGGAAATGACCCGGATGCCGTTCGTGGGCTGGTATGCCCGGTGCATGGGGATGGTCTTCATCGAGCGCGGCAGCGCGCGCAGCTCGCCCCAGCGCCTGCGCGAAGCGGTGGAGCTGGTGCGTGGCGGCGCGCAGCTGTGCGCATTCCCGGAAGGCACGCGCAGCCGCGACGGCAGCGTCGGTCCGTTCAAGGGCGGCGTGTTGCAGGTGGCGATCGCGGCGGGCGTGCCGGTGGTGCCGGTGGCGATCAGCGGCAGCGGCGCGGTATTGCCCAGCGCGGGCTTCCGGGTGCGCCCGGGGACGATCCGGCTGCGCTTCGGGACCCCGATCGCAACCACCGGGCTGCAGGTCGAGGACCGCAACCGGCTCGCACGCCAGGCGCGCGAGGCGGTGATCGACCTGCTGCATCCGGCGCCGGGCCGCTGAGCCGGGGCGCGCTTGCCTGCACGGCGCGGAGGGGCCGATGGCTGCCGGCCCGCGCGTGTGAACCTTTCGCTAACGCGCCGATGATGACAATGCGCGGATGCCAGCCCGCAGCGACGACCTGCGCAGGCCGCGCCCGCCGACGCCCGCCGATGACTGGGCGCTGTTCCTCGACGTCGACGGCTGCCTGCTCGATTTTGCCGACACGCCCGACACGGTGATCGTGCCGCCGACGTTGCGGGCGACGCTGGATGCCGTCTCGCAACGCCTGGACGGCGCCGTCGCACTGGTCAGCGGGCGCTCGCTGGCCAGCATCGATGCCCTGTTCGCGCCGTTGCAGCTGTCGGCGTCTGGCCTGCATGGCACCGAACACCGCAGCCAGGCCCGGCATGTCGCCGCGCCGGCCATCCCGCCAGCGCTGCATGCGATCCGCGAGGAAGCGGGGCAGGTCGTGCGCGCCTGGCCCGGCGCGCTGGTCGAGGACAAGGGGCCGGCGCTGGCGCTGCATTGGCGCGTCGCGCCGCAGGCGGGCGAGGCGCTGCGCAATTTCGCCGAAGTGGCCTTGCCGCGCTTGCCGGGCTATTGCCTGCAGCACGGCGACAGCGTGGTCGAATTGCGGCCGGCCGCCAGCGACAAGGGCGGCGCCATCCTGGCGTTGATGGACGAGCCACCGTTCCGCGGCCGGGTGCCGGTGTTCCTCGGCGATGACCTGACCGACGAGAGCGGCTTTGCCATCGTCAATGCGCATCATGGCGTGAGCGTGCTGGTCGGCGCGCGCGAACCCAGCGCCGCGCATTACGGCCTGCGCGATCCCGGCGCGGTGCGCGACTGGCTGGCCGCGCTGGCCTGAGGACGGACAAAGGATGACAACGATGACGCAGGATGCTTCCACGGCCGCGGCCAACCTCGACCTGGGCCTGGTCGGCAACGGCAGTTTCGGCGCGCTGATCGATGCGCGCGGGCGCGTGGTGTGGGCCTGCGTGCCGACCTTCGACGGCGATCCCGCGTTCTGCGCGCTGCTGCAGCCGCAGGCCGAAGGCGGCGACTGGACGATCGAGCTGGAGGACTTCGACCACGCCGAGCAGTTCTACCTCGACAACACCGCGGTCCTGCGCACGGTGCTGCACGACCGCCATGGCGGTGCCGTCGAGCTGACCGATTTCGCGCCGCGCTGGCGCCGCAACGGGCGCTTCTACCGGCCGGTGATGCTGGTGCGACGCGTGCGCCTGCTGGCCGGCAGCCCGCGCATCCGCGTGCGCCTGCGTCCGCTCACCGACTGGGGCGCGCAGGTGCCCGAGCGCAGCTGGGGCAGCAATCACATGCGCTTCCTGCTGACCGGGATGACCTGGCGGTTGACCTGCGACGCGCCGCTGCGGCTGGTGCGCGATGCGCTGCCATTCCTGCTGGAGAACGACCTGCACTTCGTGCTCGGCCCGGATGAAACCCTGACCCAGCCGATCGAAGCCTTCGTGCGCGACGCCGAGCGCGAGACCATCCATTACTGGCGCGAGTGGGTGCGCTACCTGTCGATCCCGCTGGAGTGGCAGGACGCCGTGATCCGCAGCGCGATCACGCTCAAGCTGTGCCAGTACGAGGACACCGGCGCGATCGTGGCGGCGATGACCACCTCGATCCCGGAAGCGCCGCACACGCCGCGCAACTGGGATTACCGCTACTGCTGGCTGCGCGATTCGGCGTTCGTGGTGCGCGCGCTCAACCGCCTGGGCGCGACCCGCAGCATGGAGGAATACATCAGTTACATCGCCAACCTGGTCGCCGGCGAGGACCGCGCGCTGCAGCCGGTCTACGGGATCGGCTTCGAGACCACGCTGGCCGAGGACGAGGTGGCGAGCCTGGCCGGCTATCGCGGCATGGGCCCGGTGCGGCGCGGCAACCTGGCCTGGTTGCAGCAGCAGCACGACGTCTACGGCAGCGTGGTGCTGGCGTCGGCGCAGCTGTTCTTCGACCAGCGCCTGGAGCACCGCGGCGACATCGCGATGTTCCGGCGCCTGGAACCGCTGGGCGTGCGCGCGTTCGCGCTGCACGACCAGCCCGATGCGGGGCTGTGGGAATTCCGCGGGCGCGCGCACGTGCACACCTATTCGAGCGTGATGTGCTGGGCCGCGTGCGACCGGCTGTCGCGCATCGCCGGGCGCTTCGCGCTGGCCGACCGCGTGCTGTACTGGCGCGAGCGCGCAGACATCATCCGCGAGCGCGTGTTGCGCGAAGCCTGGAATGCCGAGCGCGGCCACTTCGCCGACGCCTTCGGCGGCGAACGCCTGGATGCGAGCCTGCTGCTGCTCGCCGACCTGGGGTTCGTCGACGCGATGGATCCGCGGTTCGTCGCCACGGTCGAGGCCATCGGCCGCGACCTGCGCCGCGGCGATGCGCTGTTCCGCTACATCGCCGCCGACGACTTCGGCCATCCGGAAACCAGCTTCACCATCTGCACGTTCTGGTACATCGATGCGCTGGCCGCGATCGGTCGCATGGACGAGGCGCGCGGGATGTTCGAGCGGCTGCTGGCGCGGCGCAATCCGCTGGGCCTGCTGTCCGAGGACCTGGCCTTCGACGATGGCGAAGCCTGGGGGAACTTCCCGCAGACGTATTCGCACGTGGGGCTGATCAACGCCGCGATGCGACTGAGCCGTCCCTGGCAGGACGCGACGTGAGCCGACTGGTCGTCGTCTCCAATCGCGTCCCGCTGCCTTCAGCCAGGAGCCGCGCCGGCGGGCTCACGGTGGCGCTGCATGCGGCCTTGTCCGAGCACGGCGGCCTGTGGTTCGGCTGGAGCGGGCGCCGCGTGCGTGGCGCCTCGGGCGAGGAGCACGTCGAGCGCGACGGCAACATCACCTATCGCACGATCGACCTGTCGTGGAGCGACTTCGAGGAGTACTACAACGGCTTCGCCAATCGCACCCTGTGGCCGCTGCTGCACTTCCGCATGGACCTGGTCGATTACAACCGCGAGACCTGGGACGGCTATCGGCGGGTGAACGCGCTGTTCGCCGAGCGCCTGGCGCGCGAGCTGCGCCCGGACGACATCGTCTGGGTGCACGACTACCATCTGATCCCGCTGGCGCAGGGCTTGCGCGAGCACGGCATCGACAACCGGATCGGGTTCTTCCTGCATGTGCCGATGCCGTCGTCGGACCTGCTGGCGGCCTTGCCGGCGCATCGCGAAGTCTTCGCCGCCTTGTCCTCGTACGACCTGGTCGGGTTCCAGACCGCGCGCGACCTGGAACGCTTCCAGGATTACGTGCGCCTGTTCGGTGGCGGCCGGGTCATCGGCCAGGGCCAGCTGGAGACGGCCGAAGGCCATCGCTTCCGTGCCGGCGCCTTCCCGATCAGCATCGACACCGGGAAGATCGCGCAGCAGGCCGCGGCCGCGGAAAGGAAACTCCCGGTGCAGAAGCTGCGCGACAGCCTGACCGGCCGCCAGCTGGCGATCGGCGTGGACCGGCTGGATTATTCCAAGGGCATGCCCGAGCGCTTCCGCGCGTTCGAACGGCACCTGGAGCGGCATCCGGAGCGGCGCGGGTTGCTGACGTTCCTGCAGATCGCGCCGCCCTCGCGCGGCGAGGTGCCCGAATACCAGGCGCTGCGGCAGGAGCTCGAAGGCGTGGCCGGACATATCAACGGACTGCATGCGGCCCCGGACTGGACGCCGCTGCGCTATGTCAACCGCAACTTTCCGCATGACGTGCTAACCGGGTTTTTCCGCCTGGCCGACGTAGGACTGGTCACGCCGCTGCGCGACGGGATGAACCTGGTGGCCAAGGAATTCGTCGCTTCGCAGGATGAAAACGATCCTGGCGTGCTGGTGCTCTCGCGCTTCGCCGGCGCCGCGAGCGAGCTGGGCGAGGCGCTGCAGGTCAATCCCTACGACCTGGACGGCGTGGCCGATGCCATCGCCCAGGCCTGCGTGATGCCGCTGGCCGAGCGCCGCGAGCGCTGGCACGCGATGATGGAGACGCTCAAGCGCCACGACATCGAAGCCTGGCGGCGAAGTTATCTCGGGGCGTTGGCGGCGGCCTAGTGCGGTTTTCCCTTCAATCTTTGGCCTGAACGCCGGAGTGCGCCGGGATCCACGCTTGCCGCTCCTACACGTGCGGCGACAGCCGGTCGCCGGCATTCCCTTGCGCGCGGCGGCGCGGCGGGTTGCACCGCGATACGACGGCTTCGGCGGCGCGTTAAAATCGGCGGATGATCTCCTTCCGTAATTTCGCCCTGCGTCGCGGCGAACGCCTGCTGCTGTCCGACGTCGACATGACCCTGCAGGCCGGCTGGCGGCTGGGGGTGGTGGGGCGCAACGGGACCGGCAAGTCGTCGCTGTTCGCCGCATTGATGGGCCAGCTGGAAGCCGACAGGGGCGACCTCGACCTGCCGGGCAAGGCGCGCATCGCCTCGGTGGCGCAGGAAACCCCGTCGTTGCCCGATCCGGCGATCGACTTCGTGCTGTCCGGCGACGCGGCCGTGCATGCGGCGATCCAGGCCGAAGCCAACGCCTTCGCCAACGAGGACTGGGAAGCCGTCGCGCAGGCCCACCACCGGCTGGAGGAACTCAACGGCTACGACGCGTCCGCGCGCGCCGGGCGCTTGCTGCACGGGCTGGGCTTCCCGGCCGAGACGCATGCCAAGCCGGTGTCCGACTTTTCCGGCGGCTGGCGCGTGCGCCTCAACGTCGCGCGGGCGCTGATGACGCCGTCGGACCTGCTGCTGCTCGACGAGCCCACCAACCACCTCGACCTCGACGCGGTGCTGTGGATGGAGCAGTGGCTGCTGCGCTATCCGGGCACGCTGCTGGTGATCTCGCACGATCGCGAGTTCCTCGACAACGTCACCACCCACACCCTGCACCTCAACGAAGGCAAGGCGAAGCTCTACACCGGCGACTACACCGCCTTCGAGCGCCAGCGCGCCGAGCAGCTGCGCCAGCAGCAGATCGCGCACGAGAAGGAGCAGGCCGAGCGCGCGCACCTGCAGTCGTTCATCGACCGCTTCAAGGCCAAGGCCAGCAAGGCCAAGCAGGCGCAGTCGCGGATGAAGCGCCTGGCCAAGCTCGCCGGCACCGAGGCCGTGCGCGCCGAGCGCTCGCTGCGGATCGAGTTCCCCGCGCCGCAGCGGCTGCCCAATTCGCTGATCCGCCTGAACCACGTGGATGCGGGATATGTGGTTGAACCCCTCTCCCGCGAGGGGGAGAGGGGCAGGGGTGAGGGCGCGGTACGCGACGCGCCCTCATCCGCCCCTGCGGGGCACCTTCTCCCGCAGGCGGGAGAAGGGAACATCAACACCATCCTGCACGACGTCAACTTCGGTCTGGAAGCCGGCGACCGCGTCGGCCTGCTGGGCCCCAATGGCGCCGGCAAGTCGACGCTGGTGAAGACGCTGGTCGGCGAGCTGCCGCTGCTGGCTGGCGAGCGCAACGCGCACCCGGACCTGCGCATCGGCTATTTCGCGCAGCACACGGTCGAGTCGCTGCATGCCGGACAGTCGGCGATCGACCACCTGCGCGACATCGCGCCGGACAGCCCGACGCAGGCCTTCCGCGATTTCCTCGGCAAGTGGAATTTCCCCGGCGACCGCGCGTTCGAGTCGATCGACGCTTTCTCCGGTGGCGAGCGCGCGCGGCTGGCGCTGGCGCTGATCGCCTGGCGGCAGCCGAACGTGCTGCTGCTCGACGAGCCCACCAACCACCTGGACCTGGACATGCGCGAGGCGCTGGCCGAAGCGCTGAGCGACTTCGATGGCGCGATCGTGATGGTCTCGCACGACCGCCACCTGATCGGCCTGGTCTGCGAAACCTTCTGGCGCGTGGCCGGCGGCAAGGTCGAAGCCTTCGACGGCGACCTGGACGAATACGCCGCGTGGTTGCGCTCGCGCCCGGGCAGTGAATCGGCGAAGGCGGACAAGCCCGACAAGCCCGACAAGCCGGCGAAATCCGCGCCGACGCCAGCCTCCGTGCCGGCAGCCAAGCCAGCCGCGCGCATCAACCCGCACAAACTGGCGAAAGCCGAAAGCCTGGTCGCCGATCTGGAAACGCGCCTGGCCGCCGTCACCGACGCGCTGGCCGATCCCGCGCTGTATGCCGACGGCGCCGCGCGGGCAGGCGAGCTGGGCAGGCAGCAGGCGCAATTGCGCACGCAGCTGGAAAGCGCCGAGCAGGCGCTGCTCGCGCTGTACGAGGCGAGTGCTGCATAAGAACCCGCGTGTCGGCACGTCTACCCGCCGTCCTCGCCGGGGCGGCTTCAGCCGCGAGCTCTTCGCCCGGTCGACGCGGCCCGGAAAAAGCTCGCGGCTGAAGCCGCTCCGACGAAAGCAATGCCCGCCGTCGGACGCCGCATTGCGTCCCGCCGCCTTCAATCCTTGAGGAAATACTCCACCGTCGTCACCACCCGCACTTTCTTCACCTGCGGGCTGCCCTGGTCGCGGTCGCTGATGTCGACCACGCCCTGGTTCGCGCTGCGGATGCCGCCGATGCGGGCGCCGGAATCCTTGGCGAACTGCTCGGCCGACTTGCGCGCGTTCGCTGTCGCCTCGGCGATCAGTGCCGGCTTGATCGCGTTGAGCCTGGTGTATTCGAAGTCCGGTTCGCTGGCGCCGCCATCCTCGCTGCCGATCATCACGCCGTGGGCGACGAGCTCGCCGCTGCGGCGCAGTACCGCCAGTGCGCGGGCGACGTTGGACGTGCGCAGCGTCACCGTGGTCGAGTAGCGATAGCGTTCCGGCGGCCGGTTGTCGCCCGAGGCCCACGCCCACCGATCCTGCAGCCGCGGCGGCGAAACCATGATCTCCGCCGGGCTGAAACCGGCGTCGACGAAGAACGCGCGGATCGTCGCCGTGTTGGCTTCGAGCTTGGACTGCACCTCGGCCAGGTCGTTGCCGCCCACGGTGTGCGGCAGAGGCCAGACGACCAGGTCGGCATCGACGATCTTCTCCGCCGAGCCCTTGACGGTGACGTAGCGGTCGCCGGTGCGCAGCCCGGTCATGCCTTGCGCCACGAACCAGCCGGCGCCCAGCAGGCCCAGCGCGAGCAGCAATGCGGCGATGATCGAACGGGCCGGGGATGCGGTCATTGCGGGCGCCTGTCGAGGGATGTCGACGACACCATACGGCCCAGCGGCTTGAAAGCGGCCGCCCAGGCCTCACACTGACGGCAGGTTTCCACTGCGACTTCCGATCCCGCCATGCCGATCTACGCCTTCGTCTGCACTGCCTGCGGCCACCAGTTCGATCGCCTGCAGAAGCTCTCCGACCCCGATCCCAGCGCGTGCCCGACCTGCAGCGCCGGGGCGGTCAAGCGCCAGCTGACCGCGCCCAGTTTCCGCCTGGCCGGCAGCGGCTGGTATGAGACCGACTTCAAGAAGGACGGCGACAAGAAGCGCAATCTCAGCGAGAAGGGCGGCGAGGCGAAGACCGAAGCCAAGGCCGACGCCAAGCCCGCCACCTCCTCCGGCGACGCCGCGCCCGCGGCGAAATCCGAGGCCAAGCCGGCCAAGACCGAGTCGCCCGCCGCCAAACCGGCCGCCGGCACGCCCTGACGCGGCGCCCGCGCGAGGCCGCGGCTAAACTAGCGGGCTGTTCCCTTGCCGTCCGGCGAGGGCGCCCGGCGGGTGGCCCAGGCACGGGGCACCCGCTGCTCCCGCCCGGCCGCGCCCCAACCCGAGCCCGCGTCCGGCGGCGCGGGATTCCACCAGCGGAGTGTTCGATGCGTACCCATTTCTGCGGCCTGGTCGACGAGGCACTGATCGGCCAGACGGTCACCCTGTGCGGCTGGGCCGATGTCGCCCGCGACCTCGGTGGCCTGGTCTTCATCGACCTGCGCGACCACGAAGGCATCGTCCAGGTCGTCGCCGAGCCGTCGGATGCGCAGGGCAACGCGCAGGTGCTGCAGGTCGCGGCGGACATCGGCTACGAGGACGCGCTGCGCGTCACCGGCGTCGTGCGCCGGCGTTCGAGCGTCAACAACAAGATCGCGACCGGCCAAGTCGAGGTCGTCGCGAGCCGGATCGAGGTGTTGAACAAGGCGCAGCCGCTGCCATTCCACGCGCACGAGAATCCCGGCGAGGACATCCGCCTGAAATACCGTTACCTGGACCTGCGCACGCCGAAAATGCAGCAGATGATGCGCACCCGCATCAGGCTGGTGCAGGCATTGCGTCGCTGGCTGGATGCACGCGGCTTTCAGGACATCGAGACGCCGATCCTGACCAAGGCCACGCCCGAGGGCGCGCGCGACTTCCTGGTGCCGGCGCGCATGCACCCGGGGGAGTTCTACGCGCTGCCGCAGTCGCCGCAGCTGTTCAAGCAGATCCTGATGGTGGCCGGTTTCGACCGCTACTACCAGATCGCGCGCTGCTTCCGCGACGAAGCCCTGCGCGCCGACCGCCAGCTGGAATTCACCCAGCTGGACATGGAATTCGCCTGGGTGTCCGAGCGCGACGTGCAGGACACGACCGAGACCCTGATCCGCGATGTGTTCCGCGAAGTCATGGGCGTGGAGCTGCCCGATCCGTTCCCGCGCATGACCTATGCCGAGGCGATGCGTCGCTACGGTTCGGACAAGCCGGACCTGCGCATCGCGCTGGAACTGGTCGATGTCGCCGACCGGGTGAAGGACTGCGAATTCCCGGTGTTCACGTCGGCGGCCAACGATGCCGACGGCCGCGTCGCGGCCTTGCGCATCCCGGGCGGCGCGGCCCTGTCGCGCAAGCAGATCGACGAGTACGCCGCCCACGCCGCGAAATTCGGCGCCAAGGGGCTGGCCTACGCGAAAATCGACGACGCCGGTGCCGTGACTTCGCCGATCGCCAAGTTCTTCGGGGCCGACGCGTTCGCCGCCCTGCTCGCGCACGTTGGCGCGGGCAACGGCGACATCGTGTTCTTCGGCGCCGGTGCCTACGGCAAGGTCAGCGATTTCATGGGCGCGGTGCGGCTGAAGGCGGGCAAGGAGTTCAATCTTGTCGGCGAAGGCTGGGCGCCGTTGTGGGTCACCGATTTCCCGATGTTCGAATGGGACGACGAAGCGCAGCGCTACGTGGCCTTGCACCACCCGTTCACCGCGCCGGCGGTCGACGACGTCGCTGACCTGCGTGCGAACGCGAAGACAGCGGTGTCGCGCGGCTACGACATGGTGCTCAACGGCAACGAGATCGGCGGCGGCTCGATCCGCATCCACCGGCCGCAGATGCAGTCGGCGGTGTTCGAGCTGCTGGGCATCGGCGCCGAAGAGGCCGAGGCGAAGTTCGGCTTCCTGCTCGACGCGCTGAAATACGGCGCGCCGCCGCACGGCGGCATCGCCTTCGGCATCGACCGCATCGCCGCGCTCATGGCCGGCACCGAATCCATCCGCGACGTGATCGCCTTCCCCAAGACCACGACCGCGCAATGCCTGATGACCGGCGCGCCGTCGCCGATCCCGGACGCGCAACTGGCCGAGGTGCATGTCAGCGTGCGGCCGAAGAAGGACAAGGCGGCGCAGTGACCCGGCCGCGGACGACCGAAGGTACGCGCCAGTCATGACCGCCCGCATCCGCCGCGCCACCGCCGCCGACGCGGCCGCGCTCAGCCGCATCGGCGCCAGCACCTTCGTCGATACCTTCGGCCACATGTATCCGCCGCAGGACCTGCAGGCGTTCCTCGACGAAAGCCATGCGCCGCAGGCCTACCTGCGCTACCTCGCCGACGACGCCTACGCGACGTGGCTGCTCGAGGACGACGGCGAGGCCGTCGGTTACGCGCTGGCCGGCCCCAGTGGCCTGCCGCATCCGGACGTCGCCGCCGGGGATGGCGAACTCAAGCGCCTGTACGTGGCACCCGCGCTTCATAACGGCGGCTGGGGCAGCCAGCTGTTCCAGCAGGCGCTGCGTTGGCTCGAGCGCGACGGCCCGCGCACGTTGTGGATCAGCGTCTGGTCGGAGAATTTCGGCGCCCAGCGCTTCTATGCACGCCACGGATTCGAGAAAGCCGGCGAGTACGAATTCCCGGTCGGACGGATCCGCGACCGCGAATTCATCTTCAAGCGACCCGCGTCGCTCCCGCGACGGGAGTACGCGGGCCAGTGAACCGCGTCATCCTGCTGCATGGCTTGTGGATGCCCGGTGCCTCGATGCAGTGGTTCGCCTCGAAGCTGGCGGCCGAAGGCTTCGCGCCGGAAATCTTCGCCTACCACAGCGTGGCCGACGGCCCCGATACCGCGGTGCCGCGGCTGATCGAGCTGCTGGCGCAGTCGCCGGCGGACATCGTCGCGCACAGCCTCGGTGGACTGATCGCGCTGCAGGCCCTGCACGAAGCGCCGCAGCTGCCCGTGCGGCGGGTGGTCTGCCTGGGCTCCCCCCTGACCGGCAGCGGCGCGGCCACGGGCATGCTGCGCTGGGCGCCGGCGGCGGCGATGCTGGGACGCAGCGCCGCGCTGCTGCAGCACGGTGTCGATGGCTGGAAAGGCCGCGCGCAGGTCGGCGTCATCGCCGGCTGCGTGCCCCATGGCCTGGGCGCGTTGCTGGCCGGGTTCGACGGCGACCATGACGGCACCGTGGCGGTGAGCGAAACCCGCCTGGCCGGGGTGGCCGACCACGTCGTGGTGGAAGCCAGCCACAGCGGCCTGCTGTTTTCCGCCGAAGCGGTCGCGCAGGCGGTCTCCTTCCTGCGCCAGGGGTGTTTCGCGCACTGAGGCGCGCCCGGACGGGCTGCGGCGCCGCGGTCGGCGGGCCGCAAGCGGCGGAATCGCCAGCGAAGTAAAATCGCCGGCTTTCCACGCGACACGCAGGATTCCCGCCATGGGCCGAGGCCCCTCCATCGAAGGCCGCAAGAACGCCGAGGACGCCCGGCGCGGCAAGATCTTCACGAAACTCATCCGCGAGATCTCGGTCGCCGCGCGCACCGGTGGCGGCGACCCCGGCGGCAACCCGCGCCTGCGCACCGCGATCGACAAGGCGCTGTCGGCCAACATGTCCAAGGACGTGATCGAGCGCGCGGTGAAGAAGGCGACCGGCGAACTCGAAGGCGTCGAGTACGAGGAAATCCGCTACGAGGGCTACGCGCCGGGCGGCGTCGCGGTGATCGTCGATTGCCTGACCGACAACAAGGTGCGCACCGTGGCCGACGTGCGCCACGCGTTCGGCAAGTTCGGCGGCAACCTGGGCACCGATGGCTCGGTGGCGTTCATGTTCAAGAAGCGCGGGGTGCTGACGTTCGCGGCCGGCGTCGGCGAGGACGCGCTGACGGAAGCGGCGATCGAGGCCGGTGCCGACGATATCGTGGTTTACGACGACGGGGCGATCGACGTGCTGACCGATCCGGATTCGTTCGCGGCGGTGAAGGCGGCGATGGAAGCCGCGGGCTTCCAGCCGGCGATCGCCGAAGTGACGCTGCGCGCGGACAACGACATCGCGGTCGAGGGCGATACCGCGCAACAGGTCGCAAAGCTCCTGCGCTGGCTGGAGGACCTGGACGACGTGCAGAACGTCTACTCCAACGCCGACCTCGGCGAAGATGCCTACGCCTAAGCGCGTAAGCTCACGCCGTGACCAGAATCCTCGGGATCGATCCGGGCTCGCAGCGCACCGGCATCGGCGTCATCGACGTCGGCGCCGACGGGCAGTGCCGCTACGTGCATGCGCAGGCGATCGTGCTGCTCGGCGCCGAGGACTTTCCGTCGCGGCTGGGCCTGCTGTGCGAAACGCTGGACGCGTTGCTCGAGCAATGGCAGCCGCAGCAGGTCGCGATCGAGACGGTATTCATGGACAAGTCGGCGATGTCCGCGCTCAAGCTCGGTCACGCGCGCGGCGCGGCACTGGCCACCGTGGTACGCCGGCGGCTGCCGGTCAGCGAATACGAGCCACGCCTGATCAAGCAGTCGCTGGTCGGCCGCGGCGGCGCCGACAAGACCCAGGTCCAGCACATGGTGCGGCTGCTGTTGAAACTGCCCGACGCCAAGCTGCAGGCCGACGCCGCCGATGCGCTCGCGGTGGCGCTGACGCACGCGCACATGAGCGCGACGGCGGCGCGCAGCGGCCTGACGACGGACCAGTTGCGGAGACGACGCGGATGACAGCGATTCGCGCTTCGGCGCCCCATTCCGGCGCAGGCCGGCGCCCGGTGCCCGTGCACTTCCCGGCCCGTTGCGTGAAGACGCAAAGCCCCGGGATCCGCGCGTTCGCGGCGATCACGGGCCAGGGCCACGACCGGGCAGCGGGAGGATCGACGTGATCGGGCGCCTCAAGGGGATCCTCATCCACAAGCAGCCGCCATGGCTGGTGGTCGACGTGAACGGCGTGGGTTACGAGCTGGAAGCGCCGATGAGCACGATCTACGACCTGCCCGACATCGGCCGCGAAGTGTCGCTGTTCACGCACTACGCGCAGAAGGAGGACAGCGTGTCGCTGTACGGCTTCCTGCGCGAATCCGAGCGGCGCCTGTTCCGCGACGTGCAGAAGGTCAGCGGCATCGGCGCGAAGATCGCGCTGGCGGTGCTGTCGGGCACCAGCGTCGACGACTTCGCGCGGCTGGTGCAGTCCAGCGACGTCGCCGCGCTCACCCGCATCCCGGGCATCGGCAAGAAGACCGCCGAGCGGATGGTGGTCGAACTGCGCGATCGCGCCGCCGACCTGATGGGCGGTGGACCGACGGCCAGTGGCATGCCCGGCGACCCGCAGTCCGAAGCCGTGAGCGCATTGCAGCAGCTGGGCTACAAGCCGGCCGAAGCCGTGCGCATGGCGCGCGAGGCCTCCAGTGAAGGCGACGACGCCGCCACCATCATCCGCAAGGCGTTAAAGTCCGCGCTGCGTTGAGCTGCGCACCCGAGCATCCCCAGGAAGCTGCATGTCCAGCCCGCAATCGACTTCAACGCCCCCCCATGCCGACAGCCATGGCCGCAAGGGCCTTGCCGGGCTGGTCGTCGGCGCGATCGGAGTCGTGTTCGGCGACATCGGCACCAGCCCGCTGTACACGCTCAAGCAGGCGTTCCTGCCACATTACGGCCTCACGCCGGACCACCCGACGGTGCTGGGCGTGCTGTCGCTGGTGTTCTGGGCGTTGATGATCGTGGTCACGCTCAAGTACGTCACCATCATCATGCGCGCCGACAACGAAGGCGAGGGCGGCATCATGGCGCTGATGGCGCTGGCCCAGCGCACGCTGCCGAAAGGCTCGCGCTCGGGCTACGTGGTCGGCATCCTCGCGATCTTCGGCGCGTCGCTGTTCTTCGGCGACGGCGTGATCACGCCGGCGGTGTCGGTGCTGGGCGCGATCGAAGGCCTGGAAATCGCCGCGCCACAACTCAACCACTGGATCGTCCCGATCTCGGTCGCGATCCTGCTGTTGCTGTTCATGAGCCAGCGCTTCGGCACGGAGAAGGTCGGCAAGGTGTTCGGCCCGGTGATGATGCTGTGGTTCCTCGCGCTGGCGGTCATCGGCGTGAGCAACATCGTCAAGGATCCGCTGGTCCTGAAGGCGCTCAATCCCTGGTGGGGCGTGCGCTTTTTCATGGAGCACGGCTGGGGCGGCATATTCATCCTCGGCGCGGTGGTGCTGGCCGTCACCGGCGGCGAGGCGCTGTATGCCGACATGGGCCACTTCGGCGCGCGGCCGATCCGCTATGCATGGACCTTCTTCGCGCTGCCGGCGCTGATGCTCAATTACCTGGGGCAGGGCGCGCTGGTGCTGGACCATCCGGCCGCGCTGAAGAATCCGTTCTACGAATCAGTGCCCGCATGGGGCCTGATCCCGATGATCGTGCTGGCCGCGGCGGCCGCGGTGATCGCCTCGCAAGCGGTGATCACCGGCGCGTATTCGGTGGCACGCCAGGCGATGCAACTGGGCTACATCCCGCGGATGGTGATCAAGCACACCTCGCACCAGACCATCGGCCAGATCTACGTGCCGTGGATCAACTGGGTGCTCGCCACCGCGGTGATCACGCTGGTGCTGACCTTCCGCACCGCCGACGCGCTGGCGTCGGCGTACGGCGTCTCGGTGTCCGGCACGATGCTCATCGACACGATGCTGCTGGCGCTGGTCGCGCGCGCGACGTGGCTGCGCGCGCGCCGCTGGGTGCTGCCGCTGTGCCTGGCGTTCGCGATCATTGAACTCGCGTTCCTGGTCGCCAACGGGGTGAAGTTCCTGGACGGCGCGTGGTTCCCGGTCGCGCTCGGGGTGGCGGTGTTCACCCTGCTGCGCACGTGGCGCCGCGGCCGCCAGCTGCTGTACGCCGAGATCCGCAAGGAAGGCATCCAGCTGGACAGCTTCCTGCCCGGACTGATGCTGGCGCCGCCGACACGGGTGCCGGGCACCGCGATCTTCCTCACCGCGCAGCAGGGGATGGTGCCGCACGCGCTGCTGCACAACCTCAAGCACAACAAGGTGCTGCACGAACGCAACGTGTTCCTGACCGCCGAAACGCTCAACGTGCCGTACGCCCCCGAGGACAAGCGCTTGAAGATCGCGCCGATCGGCGACGATTTCTACCGCGTGCTGGTGCGCTTCGGCTTCATGGAGGTGCCCGATGTGCCGCTGGCGCTGATGCGCTCCTGCGACCAGGGCGGCATCCACTTCGACCCGATGGACACCACGTATTTCGCCAGCCGCGAGAACGTCGTCGCACGTGCGCACAGCGGCATGGCGATCTGGCGCGACAAGCTGTTCGCGATCATGCACCGCAACGCGGCGCCGGCGACGAACTTCTTCCGGATTCCCGGCAACCGGCTTGTCGAGTTGGGCGCGCAGGTCGAGATCTAGGGAGATTGAGTAGCCCGGTCAAGGCCGCAGGCCGCATCCGGGGTGCTGGGCAGATCAGCAACAGCCTGCAAGCGTGGTCCCTGGCGCGCGGCGGCGCGTTGCAGGCCGCCGAGACCCCCAGTCCCGCGGCGCGGTATCGGACATAATCACCGGATGACCGACGACCGCATCATCGCCGCCGACGCCAGCCGCGAGGACGAGGCCATCGAGGCTTCCATCCGGCCCCGGCGGCTGGACGAATACCTCGGCCAGCAGCCGGTGCGCGAGCAGCTGGGCATCTACATCGAGGCGGCCAAACGGCGTGGCGAGGCGCTGGACCACGTGCTGGTGTTCGGGCCGCCGGGACTGGGCAAGACCACGCTCGCGCACGTCATCGCGAACGAGCTCGGGGTCGGCCTGCGGCAGACCTCCGGGCCGGTGATCGAGAAGGCCGGCGACCTGGCCGCGCTGCTGACCAACCTGCAGCCGCACGACGTGCTGTTCGTCGACGAGATCCATCGCCTGTCGCCCGCGATCGAGGAAGTCCTCTATCCGGCGATGGAGGATTACCAGATCGACATCATGATCGGCGAAGGCCCGGCCGCGCGCTCGATCAAGCTCGACCTGCCGCCGTTCACGCTGATCGGCGCCACCACCCGCGCCGGCCTGCTGACCGCGCCCTTGCGCGACCGCTTCGGCATCGTGCAGCGGCTGGAGTTCTATTCGCCAGAAGACCTCACCCGCATCGTGCGGCGTTCGGCATCGATCCTCGGCATCGCCTGCGAAGCCGAAGGCGCCGGCGAGATCGCGCGCCGCTCGCGTGGCACGCCGCGCATCGCCAACCGCCTGCTGCGCCGCGTGCGCGACTTCGCCCAGGTGCGTGCCGACGGCGACATCAACCGCGATGTCGCCAACGACGCGATGCGGATGCTCAAGGTCGACCCGGAGGGCTTCGACGACCTCGACCGGCGCCTGCTGCGCACCATCGTCGAGTCCTTCGATGGCGGCCCGGTCGGCGTCGAGTCGCTCGCCGCGGCATTGAGCGAGGAGCGCGGCACGCTGGAGGACGTCATCGAGCCCTACCTGATCCAGCAGGGGTACCTGGTGCGCACCGCGCGCGGACGCATGGCCAGCGCGAAGGCCTACCGGCACCTGGGCCTGCAGCCAAAGCGCGACCAGGGCATCGGCGCCGGAGAATCCGAACCCCTGTTCTAGCCACGAAGCGTCCGTAGCCCGGGTCAGCGCAGCGCACCCGGGGATGTTCCCGATGCCCCCCATCCCGGATTTCCAGCGACCCGGAGCCCGTAACGCGAGCGAAGCGAAACCATCCGCCCAAAGGCAACAACCCCTTCCCCGACCGACGGTCCCGCTTTGTCAAACCCCACGCCAGCACGCACGGTTCCCGTCCTGTTCACCCATCGCGTCCGCGTTTACTGGGAAGATACCGACGCCGGTGGCGTGGTCTACCACGCGCAATACCTTGCCTTCCTCGAACGCGCGCGCACCGAATGGCTGCGCGCGCTGGGCAAGGACCAACAGGTCTTGCGCGAGGAATCCGACCTGGTGTTCGCGGTGCGCGCGATGCAGGTGGAATTCCGGCAGCCGGCGCGGCTGGATGACGCGCTCGTGGTGTCGGTGGCCCTGCGACGCTGCGGCCGCGCCAGCCTGGTGTTCGCGCAGGCGATCGAGCGCGATGGCGTGCGGCTGCTGGATGCGAGCGTGCGCGTCGGCGCGCTGGCGGCTTCGGACTTCCGTCCGCGCGCGATCCCGCCCCCGCTGTACGACGAATTGAAATCCCTGGAGATGCACAACGTGGAGGACGGAGCATGATTTCCCTGCTGGCCGCATTGCAGGCCACCGCGATCGAACCGCTGCCCGAGGACGCGGCCAGCGGCGCCGCCACCGCGGTCCAGGGCGCGGCCGCCACCCCGCCGCACAACGGCCTGGACATGCTGCAGCTGGTGCTGCACGCCAGCCTGCCGGTGCAGCTGGTGCTGCTGCTGCTGCTGGTCGCATCCATCGCCTCGTGGGTGATCATCTTCCGCAAGAAGCGCGTGCTCGATCGCGCCCAGCGCGAAGCGATGCATTTCGAGGAGCGCTTCTGGTCCGGTGCGGAGATGGCCAAGCTGTATGCCGCCGCCACCGAACGCAACCGCGACATCGGCGGGCTGGAGGCGATCTTCGAAGGCGGCTATCGCGAGTTCAACCGCATCCGCCAGCGCCGCGGCGTGGACGCGCGCATGCAGCTGGAAGGCGCCCAGCGCGCGATGCGCGCCACCGCCTCGCGCGAGCTCGACGGGCTGGAGCACAACCTCGAGTTCCTCGCCAACGTTGGTTCGATCAGCCCCTACGTCGGCCTGTTCGGCACCGTGTGGGGAATCATGATTTCGTTCCAGGGCCTGGCCAACATGAAGGAAGCGACGATCGCCACCGTCGCGCCGGGCATTTCCGAAGCGCTGATCGCGACCGCCATGGGCCTGTTCGCCGCGATCCCGGCGGTGTGGGCCTACAACCGCTTCGCCACCCGGGTCGAGCGTCTCAACGTGCGCTACGACGCGTTCTCCGAGGAGTTCTCCTCGATCCTGCAGCGGCAGGCGCACATCGATGAAGCGTAGGAGCCCGCCATGGCCGTGACCGCCACCGGGCGCCGCATCCGCAAGCGCAAGCTCAAGGCCGAGATCAACGTCGTGCCGTACATCGACGTGATGCTGGTGCTGCTGATCATCTTCATGGTGACCGCGCCGCTGTTGAACCTGGGCACGGACATCAAGCTGCCGGACTCGCACGCCAAGTCGCTGGGCACGCCGAAGGATCCGATCGTGGTCAGCGCCTACGCCGACGGGCGCTACGCGCTCAAGCTGCCGGATGCGGACAACGTGACGATGACGCCGGCAGAGATCACCCGGAATTTGCAAGGGATCTACAAGCAGAACCACGACGCGACGGTCCTCGTCAACGGCGATGCCACCGCCAGCTACCAGGCCATCACCAATGCGATCGACGCGATCAAGGACGCCGGTTTCGACCGCGTGAGCCTGATCAGCCGGCCGGTGGAGGCGAAAGCCAAGTGAGGGAGCGCGGCGACGACACCGCGCTGGCCGTGCTGTTGGCGCTGGGACTGCATGTGCTGCTGTTCGCGCTGGTGGTGCTCGGGCTGTGGTGGAACCGACCGCCGCCGCAGGTGTCGGCGGCCGGCTCGCCGGTGCATGCCGACATCGTCGACGCCAACGCGCTGAGCCGCGCGACGCAACGCGCGCTGCTGGCGCCGAAAACGGTGGAGCCCACGCTCACGCCGCCGCAGCCTGCGCCCGAGCCGCAACCCCAGCAGGCGCCGGTGCCGCAACAGGTCAAGGCGCAGGAACCGATCCCGGTGCCCGACCAGGTCGAGCAGGAGAAGGTCGATCGCGATGCACTCGCCGCCGATGCGCGCGCCCGCGAGCAGGAGGAGAAGCACCGCCAGCAGCAGATCGACCTGACCGAGCAACGCGAACGGCAGGCCGAGGCCGAGCAGAAGCAGAAGCAGTTGCAGCAGCAGCTCGCGGAGATCAGGAAACAGCGCGAAAAAGCCGCCAAGGAAGCCAACCTCGCCGAGCAGAAGCTGCAGCAGATCGCCGACGCGCGTGCGCGCAATGCGGCCCAAGCCGCCGCGCAGGCCGACGCCAGCGCCAGCGCGCCACCGGGCAACAACGGCGTCGACACCGGCCTGCTCGCGCGCTACCAGGCCGCGCTGCAGGACGCGATCCTGCGCAACTGGGTACGCCCGGACTCGGTGGCACTGGGGCAGCGCTGCAAGCTCAACATCCGCCAGATCCCCGGCGGCCAGGTGATCGACGTCCAGGTCGACAGCAGCTGCCCCTATGACGAGCTGGGCAAGCGCTCGGTCGAGGCGGCGGTGCTCAAGGCCCAGCCTCTGCCGTACGCCGGCTTCGAACCGGTGTTCAGCCGCAACCTGACCGTCAACTTCGAGGCCCAGGACCGCTAGCCACCGGCCGCCCCACGGGTCCGGCTGCGTTCATCTTTGAGACGGCCTTAACAGGCAACCTGTTAAGAATCCGCTTTCCCCCACGGATCCGACCTGATGACGCATCGCTTGCCGCGCCTGTTCTCCGCTGCCCTGCCGTTGCCAGGGGCCCTGCTGGCGCTGCTGCTCGCCTTCCTGCCGATGGCGGCGCTGGCCCAGCAGAAGGGCCTGGAAATCGACATCGTCGGCGGCAACGCCGCGGCGCTGCCGATCGCCGTGGTGCCGATGCCCTACCAGGGCGGGGCCGCGGCGCCCACCACCGATGTGGCTGCGGTGATCCGCGCCGACCTCGACCGCTCGGGCCAGTTCCGCACGCTGCCCGACCGCGACATGGCCGAGCGCCCGACCCGCGGCAGCGAGGTCAACTACCCGACCTGGCGCGTGCTCAAGCAGGACTACATCGTCGTCGGCCACGTGCTGGATTCGGGCGATGGCGGCTATCGCGTCGAGTACGAGCTGTTCGACGTCGCCAAACAGCAGCGCCTGCTCGGTTTCGCCATGACCGCGCGCAGCAATGCGATGCGCGACGTGGCGCACCAGATCGCCGACGCCATCTACGAGAAGATCCTCGGCGTGCGCGGCGCGTTCTGGACCCGGATCGCATACATCACCGCGTCGGGCACCGGCAACCACATGCAATACGCGTTGATGGTCGCCGACTCGGATGGCTACAACCCGCAGACCGTGGTGCGCTCGGCCGCGCCACTGCTGTCGCCGGCGTGGAGTCCCGATGGCCGCACGCTGGCCTACGTCAGCTTCGAGAGCGGCAATTCGTCGATCTACCTGCAGGACATCAATTCCAGCGCACGGCAGAAGCTGGCCAGCTTCCGCGGCATCAATTCCAGCCCGTCGTTCTCCCCGGATGGCCGCCAGCTGGCGCTGACGCTCTCGCGCAGCGGCAATCCCGAGATCTACGTGATGGACCTGGGCAGCAAGGCGCTGCGGCAGGTGACCGACCAGTTCGGCATCGACACCTCGGCGGTGTTTTCACCCGACGGCGGCAGCCTGTATTTCACCTCCGACCGCGGCGGCAAGCCGCAGGTCTACAAGGTCCCGGCCGGTGGCGGCAGCGCCAGCCGCGTCAGCTTCCAGGGCAGCTACAACGCCGATCCCACCGTCTCCTACGACGGCAAGAAGATCGCGATGACGCAGGGCAACGGCAACAACTACCGCATCGCGCTGCTGGACCTGAGCCTGGGTTCGCCGCGCTGGAGCATGCTTTCGCCGGGCTCGCTGGATGAATCACCGAGCTTTGCACCTAATGCCAGCATGATCCTGTACGCCGCCCGTGAAGGCGGCCGCGGCGTGCTGTATGCGGTCTCGGCCGATGCGCGCGTGCGCCAGCGCCTGGTGCTGGCCGATGGCGACGTCCGCGAGCCGGCGTGGGGGCCGTATCGCCAGAAACGTTAGTTGTAGAGTGGCCGGGCCTATTCAGTTTTCACCAGACGAGGAAGTCGCATGAACGCAATGACGAGCACCAAGATGAGAACCACCACGCGCGTGCTGGCGGCGACGCTGCTGTGCGTGGGCGCCGTGGCCTGTTCGAAGAAGGTCAAGGAAGAGCCGCCGCCGGTCACCACGCCCAGCACCGCGCCGGTGACCGAAGCCCCCACCGCCGGCGTCTATGGCCCGGAAGACCTGGACACCGATGCCTGCCTGCGCACCCGCGTGGTGTACTTCGATTACGACCAGGACACGCTGCGGCCCGAGTTCCAGGCGGCGATGGCCTGCCACGCCAAGTACCTGCGCGACCGTCCGTCCTCGCGGATGACGCTGGAAGGCAACGCCGACGAGCGCGGCAGCCGCGATTACAACCTCGGCCTGGGCGAGCGTCGCGGCAACGCGGTGTCTTCCGCGCTGCAGGCCAACGGCGGCTCCGGCAGCCAGGTAACGGTGGTCAGCTACGGTGAGGAACGCCCGACCTGCACCCAGTCCAGCGAGGACTGCTGGAGCAAGAACCGTCGCGTCGAGATCGTCTACACCGCCAAGTAAGGCGACCATGATGCGAGCTTCGTTGTATGCAATCGCGTGCGCGGCGGCCCTGGTGGCCGCCGCACCCGCCCACGCCCAGCGCGCCAGCCTGGCCGAACGCGTCGCCGCGCTCGAGCAGCAGGCCGCCAGCAACCACGGCAATGTCGACCTGCTCAACCAGGTCAATGCGCTCAAGTCCGAAGTGCAGGCGCTGCGCGCGCAGCTGGAGGACCTCCAGCACCAGAGCCAGCAGTCGGCCCAGACCAGCCGCAGCCAGTACCTCGACCTGGATGGCCGCCTGAACCGGCTCGAAGGCGGCGTGCCCGCCGCGACCGACGCAGCAGTGGCGCCCCCCAGGGCAACATCGCCGGCGGCAACCCCGGCCGCTTCGCCCGCCGCCATCGATACGCCGCCTGCGGTCCACGGCGATGCCGGGACGCTGGCCCAGGGCGCCGACGAGCGCAGCAGCTACGACGCCGCCTTCGACACGCTCAAGAGCAGCGATTACGTTGCCTCCGCGCGCCAGTTCCAGGATTTCCTGCAGCGCTATCCCGATGGCGCCTACGCGCCCAACGCGCTGTACTGGCTGGGGCAAAGCTATTACCTGACCCAGAATTACGCGCTCGCGCAGCAGCAGTTCCAGGCGCTGCTCGACCGCTATCCGACCCATGCCAAGGCCTCCAGCGCGCTGCTCAAGGTCGGTCTGTCGCAGCTCGGGCTCAAGCAGCCCGACGCCGCGCGCGCCACCCTGCAGCAGGTGATCCAGCGCTACCCGGGCACCGACGCCGCCCGCGACGCCGACGACCGCCTGCGGGTGATGGACCTGCAAAGCGCCCGGTAACTGCGGCGATGGTCCGGTAGGGCGGGTTTCAACCCGCCGCTTTTCCATAACCTGCGACCTTGCGTCTTCCGGCAATCGCCCGCGGGCTCCCGGATTACGGGCGCAAAGGCGGCCGGCGGCGGGTTGAAACCCGCCCTACGATAAAATCCCCCGATGAACACCGTCGCCGAGGCGGCCGCCACCGCCGCGGACCGGCTCAAGCTCACCGAGATCTTCGTGTCCCTGCAGGGCGAGGCCCGCGATGCGGGCTGGCCGACGGCATTCGTGCGCCTGACCGGCTGCCCGCTGCGCTGCCAGTACTGCGACACCGCCTATGCCTTCCACGGCGGGCAGTGGTGGGACATCGACGCCATCCTCGCCGAGGTCGCGCGCGCCGGCGTGCGCCACGTCTGCGTGACCGGTGGCGAGCCGCTGGCGCAGAAACGCTGCATCAGCCTGCTGTCGCGCCTGTGCGACGCGGGCTACGTCGTCTCGCTGGAAACTTCCGGTGCCATCGACATTGCCGACGTCGACACCCGCGTCTCGCGCGTGGTCGACATCAAGACCCCGGCGTCCGGCGAGCAGGCGCGCAACCGCTGGGAAAACCTCGCGCTGCTCACGCCGCACGACCAGCTCAAGTTCGTGATCTGCGACCGCGCCGATTACGACTGGGCGCGCGATGTCGTCGCCACCCGCGGGCTCGGACAAATCTGCGACGTCTGGTTCTCGCCCAGCTTCACCCAAGTCGCCCCGCGCGCGCTGGCCGACTGGATCGTCGCCGACCGCCTGCCGGTACGCTACCAGCTGCAGCTGCACAAGATCCTCTGGAACGACGAACCCGGCCGCTGACGAAGGGAAGCCAGCACATGGACATCAGGGCAATGAAACCGGCGGTGATCCTGGTTTCCGGCGGCATGGATTCGGCGGTCGTGCTCGCCATCGCGCAGGAGCAGGGCTACGCCTGCCACGCCTTGAGCGTGCGCTACGGCCAGCGCCACACGTCGGAACTCGACGCCGCCGACCGCATCGCGCGCGCGCAGGACGCCGTCGCGCACAAGACGGTCGAAGTCGACCTGCGCAGCATCGGCGGCTCGGCGCTGACCGACGCCGACATCGCCGTGCCGCTGGATTCGGACAGCGACCCGCAGCGAGCCGCGATCCCGGTGACCTACGTGCCCGCGCGCAACACCATCATGCTGTCGCTCGCGCTCGGCTGGGCCGAGGTGCTGGGCGCGGCCGATATCTTCTGCGGCGTCAACGCGGTCGACTATTCCGGCTATCCGGACTGCCGCCCGGAATTCATCGCCGCCTTCGAGGCGCTCGCCAACCTCGCCACCAAGGCCGGTGTCGAAGGCGCCGGTTTCCGCGTCCACGCCCCGCTGCTGTCGATGAGCAAGGCCGACATCGTGCGCGAAGGCCTGCGCCTGAACGTCGATTTCGCCCAGACCGTCTCCTGCTACCAGGCCGACGCCGACGGCCGCGCCTGCGGCCACTGCGACGCCTGCCGCCTGCGCCGCGAAGGCTTCGCCGCCGCCGGCGTCGACGACCCCACCCGCTACGTGGCCTGACGGCCCCGAAGCGACCATCGCGCCGGTTGCGCTAGAATCCGCCTCCCGCGCGCAACCCGCGGCACCCGCAGCACCCGCAGCACCCGCAGCACCCGCAGCACCCGCAGCACCCGCAGCACCCGCAGCACCCGCAGCACCCGCAGCATCCGTTGGGCCGTTAGCTCAGTTGGTAGAGCAGAAGACTTTTAATCTTTTGGTCGATGGTTCGAATCCATCACGGCCCACCAACGGATCGGGGCGCGGCGCCGGCGAGGACGGCACATGCCATCCTTCACGTAGCGATATCGAACCGCGAGCGACTGCGCGACGATCGGCGATTGCGAACGGTGCACCGCCGCTCCGACCTCGCGGTCGCGGCGACGGTCATCCGGCGTGCTTGCCCGCCCGCGCGTTGGCGATCAATCCTGACAACTCGCGCATGTCCGCCAGCGCCTGCGCTTCCGGCGACGCGCCCTTGATCAACGCGGTCGCCGCATCCAATGCGGCTTTCTGCCGCACTGGATTCGAATCCAGGGTCAACGCGCTGACGTACAACGCGTAGGCGTAATCACCGCGGAAGCTGGTGCCGCTCGCGCCGGCCTGCTGTTCCTGCTGGTAGTACGCCAGTGCCGGTTGCAGGATGGTGCGTGCTTCATCGCTGCGCCCCTGCAGGGCGACGGCGTTCGCCAGCGTCGCGGCGGCGGCGGACGAGCGTTCTTTTGGATCGTCTTCCGATCGCTGGTTGGGTGGAAGTGCCAGCCAGCGCCGAGCCAGGGCTTCGGCCTGCCGATAATGACCGAGCCGAAGCGCCGCGGTGGCGGCCGTCCGCAAGCCACCGCTGAGCATGTTGTTCTGCGTGGTCGACGATCCCACGTCGCTGGCAGGCACCTTCACCGCATCGAGCCGATCGATCACGGCACTGGCATTCGCGAATGCCGCCTGCGCATCACCTTGCGCGAGCTGGATCGCCGCGAGCAGGCTTTGCTCGGGCTTGGCCATCAGCCGCCGTCGCGGATTGTCCGGGGCGGCCTGGGCGGAGAACTCGCCGGCATCACGCGCGAAGGCCTTGAGCGACTGCGCCGCCGCAGTCGCATCGCCGGCCCGTGCCTGGGTGATCGCCAGCGGAATCCACTCGAACCACAGCATCGGCGCGAGGCTGGACGGCCGTCGCGGATCGCGTTCCAGCGCCATCAGCGCGCGGTTGGTGGCGATCGCCTGGGCGATGTCGCCGCGCTCGAACTGCACATCGGACAAGTGGCTGAATCCCGACCCCCAGCGCTGCCACGCGCTGAGATCGGATGGATTGAAGCGGACTTCGTCCTCGCCCGCGCGCATGGTTTTTTCCGCGTAGGCCGCAGCGGCGACATCGTCGTGCTGGCGCTTGGCGATGGCGCCGAGCAGTTCCGCGGCCCAGGATCGGTCGGCAAGCGAATGCAGGTCGCCGGGGCGATGCGCCAGGATCTTGTCGGCGAGGTCGTACACCTGCTGCTCCAGTGTCTTGGCTTCGTCGACCCGTCCCAGCGACAGCAGGTGGCGCGACTCCGAATCGGCCGTATCGGCGTACGAAGACGTGGCATCGAGGTTGGACAAATCCAGTGCGCCCAGTCCCACCAGGATCCTGCGCGCCTCGTCGCACATCGTCACCGCCTTTTCCATCGGCTGCGAATGGCTCAGCGGATTCAGGGTATCGGCGTACAACTGCCGCACGCGTTTCGATGGATTGGGGCCGTACACCAGCGGCCGCAACAGCGCGGCGGCCTGGTCGAGTTCGGTTCCGGTGCCGCGGCCGTTTCCGCCGCCGATGACGGCGTTGAAGCCCTCGTTGTTCAGCGCCAGTGCCAGGCCATAGGTGACGTCTTCGCTGGTATCGCCCGCTGCCCGCAGCTTGTCGAACACTGCCTGTGCTTCGCCGAAATTACGGTAGGCGGCGTCGACATCGCCGCTGGCGTTCTGCGCGGCGCCTTCACGCACCTGCGCCATCGCGCGGTTGACCTGCGTCTGCGTGGTGATCAGTTCCGGCGGCAAGCTGTCGTAATAGCCGACCGTCATGTGCGCGAGCTTGCCGAGGGTGTCGAGCCTGCCGGTGGGCGCGAGTTCGCTGTAGAAATCCTCGATCAGGAAGCTGACCAGCTTCTCCGCGTTCGCCCGCGAGGCCTGCGCTTCCAGCTCGGCGGCGTGCGCGCGGCGCATGCTCCAGAAGCCGAACAACGCGCTGCCGATCGAGACCAGCGCCAGCACCGCGCACACGCCGGCGATCGTGCGTGCGCGCAGCAGCGCGCGGTGGGTCGCCGCTTCGCGTTCGCGCTGCTCGGCCAGCTGCCGTTGCGCGGCGTCGCGCGCCTCGCGCTCCTGGCGCAGGTTGCGGCTGGCGAGCACGACGCCGGCGAGCACGTCATGGGTCAGCTCGACCCGGCGCATGTCCAGGCGTTCCTCGATGCGCAGCAGGCGTCGATCCACCAGCTTGGCCAGCGAGTCCGGCGCGGCGCCGGCGGCGGCGAGCGCTTTCACCAGGCGTTCCTCGGCCAGGCTTTCGCGATAACCCGAGTCGGTGAGCAGCGCGTCCTCGATCACCCGCCGCACGCCCTCGGGCTGGTCGGCCAGCGCGCGCTCGTAGAACTCGCTCAGGATCGTGTCGCGCGAACCGGCCAGCAGGTCGGCGGAAATCTCGCTGCGCCCCTGTGCCTGGCGCACGGTGTTGAGTTCGCGGCAGACCAGGCTCAGCAGCGCCGGTTCGATCTCGGCGTTGGCCAGCTCCGAGCCACCGGCGACGAAGCGCACGATCGACTCGGCCACTTCCTGCGAGACGAGGCGTCCGCCAGGCTGGACCACGGCGCTCAGCGCCTGCGCGCCGTTCATGCGCGCCAGCCGCATCCGGTTCTGCGTGATCGACGGCATGCTCGCCTTGACGCTCTCCAGGTGCGCCAGGTAGTCCTCGCGCAAGGCGATCAGCACGCGGTAATCGGCGCGCGCGAAATCGAAATCGGCGGCCACGCTGTCGTCGTCCTCGATCCGTGCTTCGAGCGCCGCCGGTGGCCGGTTCTCGACCAGGTCGGCGAGATCGTCCAGGAACTGCCGCGCGCGCAGTCGACCGGCGTCGTCGGCCTGGGCGAGGGTGAAGATCTCCTCGAACTGGTCGAAGATCAGCAGCGGGATCAGTGGCCGGCCATCGACATCGCGCAGCAGGTCGCCGCGGTGGTGCATGAACTCCCACAGCGATTCGCCTTCGGTCGCCGAGCCCGGCCGCGTCCAGTGCCCGGCCGCCTCGGTGTCGCGGAAGATCGCCTGCTTGATCTGCTCCGACGGCGAGGGCGAGTCGGGCGCGTAATCGATGCGCACGTAGATCGGGCAATAACCTTCGGCGCGCAGGCGCGGCACGATGCCCGCGCGCAGCAGCGAGGTCTTGCCCAGGCCCGACTGCCCGAACAGCACCGTGAGCAGCTTGCGCTGCACGCGGCGGGCGAGCTCGGCGGTTTCCTCGTCGCGGCCGTGGAAGTAGGCGAGGGTTTCCTCGGAGTAGGAAAACAGGCCCAGCCACGGGTTCTGCGGATCGACCAGGCCGGTGCCCTCGCCATCGGCCGGGCTCATGGCGCGCTCCCGCCGAACAGCGCGTGCAGGCGCTGCAGGAATTCTGGCGGCGGTTCACCGCCAGGCATGCGCACGATGTGCAGTGCCTTGAATTGCTCGGGCACCAGCGCATCGGCTTCGGGGGTGTCGTCGATGCACACCGGCAGGATGAACTTCGCGCCGTCGGCCAGGTTGCGGGTGCGATCCACCGCGTAGCTCCACTCGCGGCGGAAGTAGGCTTCGTGCCGGCGCTGCGTGGTGGCCGAGATCACCGGCAGGAAGAAGCTGCAGCGGCCGATGTTCGCGCGGATCTTGCGGTCGTAGTCGTCGCCGCCTTCAAGCCGGTCGAGGTCGAACCAGGTCGTCAGCCCGGCACTGTCCATCGCCGCCTTGAGGCGCTGGACCGCGGGGAGGTCCTCGCGCGCATAGCTGATGAAGATCGCATTCTCCGGCATCTCGCGCGCCGGTGGCAGGAACCGTTGCGGCGCGTTGCCGCCGGTCGATGCCGCAGGACGCTGGCGCGCGGACCAGCGCTCGTGCAGCTCGGCGACGAACGCCTCGGCGCCGCCGAACACGCGCGTGCGCACGCTCACCTGCTGCAGGAACGCCACCAGCCGCGCGTCCTGCGCGGTGTGGTCATCGGCGAAGACCTCGCTCACGTCGCGCGGATCGGACAGGCGCTTGCGCTTGGCCATGCGCAGGAACAGGCGCGCCAGCCAGTTGGAGAAATCGCTGCCGATCAGCAGCAGGTGGTTGTGTTCGAGCTCGTGGAAGAGTTTTTCCGGCGTCAGGTGCTCGGACTGCAGCGCGCAGATGAACTCCAGCATGTCCTCGTCGGAGACGACGTAGGTCGGCGACGCCGACAGCCGGCCCAGCAGGTGGTAGAGCACGGTGCGCTGCGACTGGCTGCGTTCGGCCGACAGGTCGGCCACGCGGTTGGGTGCATAGGCGATGACTTCGGTCGAGGGCTGGCCGCCGTGCCGCTCCAGGTCGAGCGCGCGCTCGAGCAGCGGATCGAAGGTGGTGGTGACGAACAGGTCGAAGTCGGTGATCTGCGCCAGTTGCCGCAGCGCCAGCGGCGGCTCGAACTGCACTTCGCGCAGGATCGAGCGAAGCCGCGTATAGGCTTCCTCGCGCCGGCCGTGCTGGCCGAGGAAGCAGCACATCACGTCGTTGAGGGTGAGCGGCTGCGGCAGTCCACCGACATCCACCGACAGCCGCGCGGCGAGCTTCTCCGCCAGCCATTCGTACAACGGACGCAGGCCGCGATCGGTCTGCACCCGCAGTAGGTCGGGGCCGATGATCGGGATGACGCGGCGCTCTTCGATGTAGTTGAGCAGGTCGTCCCAGGCGTCCTCGTCGAATGCCTGCAACGATGCGGCCGTGGCCGGAAGGGTCGCCATGCGTCACCCCCTGCTCGGACTGCCGAGCCAAGCCAGCTGGTGGCCGGCCGCGCGAGTTTAGCGAAGCCATACCGGACCGCAAATGGCATGGTTTCGATGTGCCGCGGCGTGGCCGCAAGCCACCGGGTTGCACGTTTTAGCCTGTTCGATTTCGTGTCCGGCGTCCGGCGTCCGGCGTCCGGCGTCCGGCGTCCGGCGTCCGGCGTCGGCGTCGGCGGCGGCGGCGTCGGCGGCGGCGGCG
>NZ_JAANOY010000070.1 GCF_011320095.1 Cognatiluteimonas telluris
CGGCTTAGGTCTCATGGCCTGCGTCTGCCTTGGGCGGGCGCTGCTGCTTCCGGTCCTCGCCGTTCGCCATCCGGAACTTCGCAACACGTTTGCGATCGTCGCCGCCATCGTGTGGGGCACGGCGGGCGTCGGGCTGGCGGTCGCATTCCGTTTCGCAGTGTTAACCTGCGAGGCCTAACAATTCATTCAAGCCGAACCCGCTTCGTTCCAGCAAAAGGCGGCACTGAAAAGCGTGCCACCTTTTGCCTCCACTACGCAGGTCGGCTTAATTCAGGTGTTAGCCATGACAACGGCCATTCCCGCTGCATCTCCCCTCTCCCAGTCGCGTCAGGCGCGTATGGTTGATGAGCTCCGGTACGCATTGCGTGGGATACCGCGCGAGAAACTTCGGGGTTGGGGCGCGGACTCAGCAACACTGCTGGGCAGAGTCACGGTGCGTAGGGTAAAAAACTTTGGGAAACTTCTCGTCAATGTCTGTCGAGGTGCCGCCGGTGAGGTGACGAGGGGACGCCAAGCGTTTCGACAAGGCACGCTCAAATCCCACTCAGCGTCACGTGCCATCGCGGCAAAGGAAGCAATAGTTTCTACCAGCGCTGACATTACCAGAGCCGTAAAGAACGTTGCGGAGGCAATCCGAGTCAACCCCGCCGAGAACGCTCCTACTTTGGTCGTATCCACGCTTGCGTTCCTGGTTGCCTCTGGGGGAGTAGACGGAGACGGGGGCGTGCCTGATTTGGATTTGATTGCGGGAATTGACGCTCACCGATCGATCTTCACACATTCAATAATCTCCGGCGCCGTCATTGAAACGCTTCTCATGTCGTCCGCCACCCTAGTTGGCTTGGCTCACTCACATCTACCCACCGAACACGACCCGTTGTGGGATGCAATCGCTAAGCACAAAGATCGCTATGTCAGATCTGCGTCCCAAGGTGTCTCCCTCGGAATTGCGTATCACCTACTTGTGGATGGCGTGATCGAGCCGGCTGCGTATCACGATTTGCCCGGCACATATCCGCTTGAGGTGCACGAGACCCTAATTGATGCGAATGCTTTGGCTGAGGGCATTGACGCAAAGCACAAGGACAAAGGCAGTCATGGCTAACAATTCATTCAAGCCGAAGCCGCTTCGCGGCTCGGCTTAATTCAGGTGTTAGGCCGCTAAGAGCGGGCCTGCTGCGGCCCTTCGGCAGTTCGGGTTGCTCGCTTCCCCGAGCACCTTGTCGCTTTCGTCCACCCTCTTCGGTCGCGCTTGGAGTCATCTAAGCGGCGCTCGGATTTCCACGCGGCAGTATTGGCGGCCGAACCGGATGGCGGCATCTGCGTCGGGCGCTCGCAGCTCCCGGCGCGCGGTCGGGCAGCGTCACTTCGGCACAAGCAGCTTCGGCTAGTCCGTGCGTCGCGCCCGATTTGAGTTGGAGTGCGCCCGGACCATCCGGCGGCATTGCCGCATTCGTGACCACCAGGCGGCATCTCGGCTGGGCGCCTGTAGCTTATGGCGCGCGGCCGACCGGTTCGGCCTCAGGTCAAGCGTGTGGCTTGTCAGCCAATGATTCTTGTGGGCAAATGGCGGCCTAACGATTCATTCAAGCCGAACCTACTTCGTTCCAGCAAAAGGCGGCACTGAAAAGCGTGCCACCTTTTGCCTCCACTACGCAGGTCGGCTTAATTCAGGTGTTATGCCCAATGGAGAGCCCATGAAGTTCTGGCGTATGCAGCTCCACCCTTCGGACAGCGCCCAGTCGGTATCACACACCATGAAATCTTTGGGCCTTGGCTATATCGGACTCGACTTCGCAGACCCGCCCGGCGACCTGACGGATGTAGATCGCGAGAACATTCCTGTCGCACAACGCGACTATTGGGAGTTCGCCCATAGCATGTCGGAGGGGGACGCAGTCCTGGTCATTGCGCATCACTATCCATGTGCCTTGGTTCGTGTCACTGGCAAGTACAACTACATCCGCGCCCCGCACCAGGAGCTTGGCGTCTGGTTCCGACACTTCCGCCGCGTAGATGTCCTTGGCTACTACGCAGATTTTGTTACGAACCCTGCGAAGTGGGAGCAGACCAAGATGACCGACACTATCTCTGTTCTACACACGCCAACCAGCAAGTCCTACACGCTAATCAAGCGCTGGCTTGCTGAGGTTGGGGCATAACAAGTCATTCAAGCCGAACCCGCTTCGCGGGTCGGCTTAATTCTGGTGTTAGGCGCCTGATGGAGAAACAAGTGAACCGACCTAAATTTCTCGCGATTCTCGCTCTTCTGGCGTGTATTGCCGTAGTCGGACTGAACGCATGGCGCTCTCATCGCGTACCGAATTCCGCTA
>NZ_JAANOY010000071.1 GCF_011320095.1 Cognatiluteimonas telluris
GTCGCTTCGGCACAAGCAGCTTCGGCTAGTCCAGGGGTCGCGCCCGATTTTCGTTGGAGTGCGCCCGGACCATCCGGCGGCATTGCCGCATCCCAGGCCACTAGGCGGCATCCGGGCTGGGCGCCTGTAGCTTCTGGCGCGCGGCCGACTGGTTCGGCCTCAGGTCAAGCGTGTGGCTTGTCAGCCAATGATTCTTGTGGGCAAATGGCGGCCTAACGATTCATTCAAGCCGAACCTACTTCGTTCCAGCAAAAGGCGGCACTGAAAAGCGTGCCACCTTTTGCCTCCACTACGCAGGTCGGCTTAATTCAGGTGTTAGGCGGCGCGATGAGCTTCAAGGAATATGAAGTGGTGCAGGTTCTTCGACCCGTACCAATGGAGCGTGTAGCCGCTGAGCTCGGCGAGGCTCTGCAGCCCCAAGCCGGAGACACGGGCACAATCCTGGTAGTCCACCCTGTACCCGCCGGCGCGGAGTGCGCCTACACGGTCGAGTGCGTGGACCAATCGGGCGGCACTCGATGGGTAGCCGATTTGCTTCAATCTGAGCTCACGCGGTTCCAAGCGGGTGGCGAAGGCGCCGCCTAACAATTCGTCCAAGCCGACACTGCTTCGTTACGGCAAAAGTCTGGCAGAGAAAGCCTGCCAGTCTTTTGCCTCCACTGCGCAGCGCGGCTTAACTCAGGTGTTAGATGGACGCAGCTAATTCTTTCGCTCTTGCGGTTGCCGCATATGTGCAGGCGTTGGACTCCGCCCGAACTAACCGCGCGGAAGACCGCCCTGTTCTAGAGGCCCTAGTAGCAAACGCCGCGGGCTTATTGGCACAGGCGGTGCTGGGCAACTTTGTAGTCGCTGTTGGGCGTACCGAGACTCACGAGCGCCTTCGTGGGCAGACTTGGCTCCAAGGAGTCGACATGATGGAGCTGGACCGTGCTTGGGCGCTTGTTCTGAGCAGTGTTCCAAAGGCGCCATCTAACAATTCATTCAAGCCGAAGCCGCTTCGCGGCTCGGCTTAATTCAGGTGTTAGGCCCACAGATGCAGTATTACGACGGCTTGGATGTTTTGCTTGGGGATCGGGTCTTTTTGCCTGTGCCTGGAGGCAAGGCTCTAGCACGCGTAGTTATGCTTGGGGACTCTCGCGCCAACCTACTGTTGGACCCGCAATTCCAAGAATGGGTTAACGCTGCTGACGTTCTTGCGCCCTGCTCTGTGGTTGTAGAGTGGATTGGGCGCAACCCGTTTGAACACAGCGACCCTGCGTTCGCTCCAGTGGGCAACTACATGTTTACGGTCATTGATGAGTCGGTTGAGTTACAAGCCCGGGCTGAGGCCTAACAATTCATTCAAGCCGAACATGCTTCGTTCCAGCAAAAGGCGGCACTGAAAAGCGTGCCACCTTTTGCCTCCACTACGCATGTCGGCTTAATTCAGGTGTTAGGTGCCTATCGTGCATTTCCGCGTTCTGCTCAAAGCAATTTGTCTTCTAGCTGGTGCCGCGATGGCGCTCATGGGCTTGACTTGGCTTGGCGTCGCTTGGTCCGGTGCGGTTAGAACTGGTGGAACTCTTGCGGTGGTTGCGGGCCTGAGCTTTTTGCTAGCCGCCGTTCCTATTGTTGTTTTCGCTTTCTCCCCTCGCCGCGCAAAGCCGATGGCTGTTGGTCTGCTATTTCCTTTTGCGTTTGGCATGCTGTGGCTTGCTTTCCGGCCTGACGCTCCGGTCAACCGCCAAATGCTCGCCCAAGCGGCGGCAATTGCATTCGCGGTATTGTTGCTCGCAAGGGTGGGATTGGCGCTGCGTCGTAAGCGAATACGGGGCGGCACCTAACAATTCATTCAAGCCGAACCCGCTTCGTTCCAGCAAAAGGCGGCACTGAAAAGCGTGCCACCTTTTGCCTTCACTACGCAGGTCGGCTTAATTCAGGTGTTAGGCCCCGCACGAAGGGAACTCAATGACCAGCATCCTTTTCAACTTCTGGCTGCGCCGCTTCTCGCTTGTTTTCGCAATCGCATGTGTTGCACTAGCTCTGCTGGAGA
>NZ_JAANOY010000072.1 GCF_011320095.1 Cognatiluteimonas telluris
AGCTTTCACCAACTGATGCAACCAACCCAAGGCTGCTATGCAGTCACGGATAGCCATATAACAATTCATTCAAGCCGAACATGCTTCGTTCCAGCAAAAGGCGGCACTGAAAAGCGTGCCACCTTTTGCCTCCACTTCGCATGTCGGCTTAATTCAGGTGTTAGGCCCCGCATATGAATTTATCGCTGACCCGTAGACCAATACTTGTAGGCGCGCTTGTTGCGCCACTTGGCGGGCCACCCGCACTGTTGCTCTATCAGCTCATCTCCGATTCTATTTCTCAAGGGCGAATCGGGCTGCAATATCTGCCAGCCATCCTGCTGATCTACTTAGTTTTCGGAGTGCCCGTCGCTTATATCTCCATGGCCGTTCTTGGGCTCCCCTATGTCGCTTGGCTTCAGCGCACCGGCCGCCTAACCTGGCTTTCCGTGTGCGGCGGCGCCGCTGCCTTGGGAGCTTTCGCTTTGCCAACTGCCCTATGGCTTCTCAGCAAAACGTCCCAGCCGTCCTTTGAGAATATGATTGGTGGAGGACTCGCGGGCCTTGCCTGCGGCGCTCTATTTTGCGTCGTGACGTGGCCTAACAATTCATTCAAGCCGAACTTGCTTCGTTCCAGCAAACGCGTGGCATAAGAAGCCTGCCACGCGCTTGCCTCCACTACGCAAGTCGGCTTAATTCAGGTGTTAGACGGCGCGGGAGGGTCCGATGTCAAACGCACCACTAAAAGAAGAAGACCAACTCGCCCGCTTTGGTGAAGAACTGAAAGACGGTACTTGGCTCGCTAATGCGCGCCAGCGGTCACAACGACGGAAAAGCGCCTGGAACCTTCTCCTTCCGCTGTTTGGCTTTCCGCTGTGGGGAGTCATTGCCGCTTCGCTTGCATGGCTAGCCTCTTCGTTGCATACCACGCTTTACCCTACTGCTTCCCACCTATTTGGTGCAGGCCCCATGCGCCCGAATACGGCGTTAGTTCTTGTCCCTGCGCTCATCGCGGCGGTTTGTCCGGCCTTACTGCTGACCAACATCGTGGTCTACTTGATTCCTCCCGCTCGCCGAGCGATGGATACGGAAGATCGTGATTACCCTGGCACTGGCTACAACGCTTCTCAACTTGCGTTGCGAAAGGCGGCACTTTGGGCGTTCGCTGTCTGCGTCCCCGTTATTCTGGCCGGGGTCTGCCTTCAGTGAGTCGGGCGCCGTCTAACAATTCATTCAAGCCGAAGCCGCTTCGCGGCTCGGCTTAATTCAGGTGTTAGAGGGCTCAGGGAGAGATTATGGGAGCGTGGTCAACCAAACCATTCGGCAATGACAGTGCCTTAGATTTTGCCGGCGCCATCTCAGATAGTAAATCCCCGTCCGAGGTGAAGATGCTTATCTTGCAGTCGTTTGCCGACTACGCGGTATACAGCGGCAAGCGAGCTCGGGGCGAGAATAAGGTGGTGAGGACAGCCGAGCACGCTGAGTGGATGCTCAGCCAAATAGCGTGGCCCGAGATACTAGGTGTGGGTGATCTGAATGTCATAGAAGCTGTGCGAAGCGGCATTGGCAAGGAAGATATCGATACCGGATCAGCTGAGGCATTCGCTGCTATAGCCGCAGGAACAATCCTTGCGGCTCTTCATCATGGCGACATCAATCGCTTGCCTGAGGATCTGCATCAACCACAAGTTCAAGCGTACCGTCCAAACCTACCTGAACTTGAAGATGCCGTTTCGACGTTGCTGGATATACAGCGCAACAGTGAGCTTTGTCGTGAGTGCGGTTCCGCATGGAAGAAGGGCGTCAAGTTACTAACGCTGGAACTCAAAGCTGCCGTAGCTTTAACGCAAGCCCTCTAACAATTCATTCAAGCCCGAACATGCTTCGTTCCAGCAAAAGGCGGCACTGAAAAGCGTGCCACCTTTTGCCTCCACTACGCATGTCGGCTTAATTCAGGTGTTAGACCCTTGGGCGGAGCCTCTTGCATGGCCCAGAGTGAT
>NZ_JAANOY010000073.1 GCF_011320095.1 Cognatiluteimonas telluris
GCGGCCGACTGGTTCGGCCTCAGGTCAAGCGTGTGGCTTGCTACCGAATGACTCTTGTGGGCAAATGGCTGCCTAACTATTCATTCAAGGGGAAGCCGCTTCGCGGCTCCCCTTAATTCAGGTGTTATGCGTCGCAGAAACTATCCCGCCAATTGAGGAAGAACATGAGCGTCACGCATGTATTGGATAAAACAAGCAGCTTCGGTGCACTGGTCGCGGCAATGTCCTGCGCCGGCTGTTTTCCGGCTCTCGGGTCGTTGGGCGCCGCGCTCGGCCTTGGCTTCCTTGGGCAGTACGAAGGCTTCCTGTTCCGTAAGTTGCTCCCCGGTCTGGCGGTGCTTGCGCTCCTGGTAAACGCCTGGGCCTGGTACAGGCACCGCCAATTCCCTCGCGGCCTGCTCTCGGTCGCAGGTCCAATCGCCGTGCTGGCTGCGCTGCTCGCCTTCTGGAGCCATGACTGGAGCATCTACCTGTTCTATGTGGGCATCGCCCTCATGCTTGTCGCGTCTATTCTTGATCTCCTGCGTCCTGTAAGAGCCGTCCAGTGTCCAGCATCGAACTAGAGTCGGTTATCACCTGCCCCGAGTGTGGTGCCGCCACGCGGGAAACCATGCTCACCAATGCGTGCCAGTGGTTCTATGAGTGCGGCGCATGCCATGCGGTACTCAAACCGCTACCGGGAGATTGTTGCGTCTATTGCTCGTATGGCACGGTCAAGTGCCCGCCTATTCAGCAAGGCAGTTCCTGCTGCAGTAGCAGCGGCGCATAACAATTCATTCAAGCCGAAGCCGCTTCGCGGCTCGGCTTAATTCAGGTGTTAGGCCGCTAAGAGCAGGCCTGTTGTGGCAATGCGGCCGGTTCGAATTGGCTCGCTTCGGTGAGTAACTTGTCGCTTTCGTCCACCCTCTTCGGTCGCGCTTGGAGTCACCTAAGCGGCGCTCGTATTTCCACGCAGCAGTCCTGGCGATCGAGGTTATTGGCGGCATCAAGGCGGGGCGCTCGCAGTCCCCAATGCGCGGCCTTGCATCTTCGCTTCGGCACAAGCAGCTTCGGTTAGTCCGCGGGTCGCGCCCGAGTTGCCCAGGGGTGCGCCCGGACCGTCCGGCGGCATTTGCCGCATCCCATGCCACCAGGCGGCATCCCGGCTGGGCGCCTGTAGCTCCTGGCGCGCGGCCGACTGGCTCGGCCTCAGGTCAAGCGTGTGGCTTGCTACCGAATGACTCTTGTGGGCAAATGGCGGCCTAACGATTCATTCAAGCCGAACCCGCTTCGTTCCAGCAAAAGGCGGCACTCAAAAGCGTCCCACCTTTTGCCTCCACTACGCAGGTCGGCTTAATTCAGGTGTTAGGGCCCATGCCGAAAATCATCGCCATTTTTCTGCTCGGCTTAGCGGGCTGTTCTCAATACGCGGAAACCACCCAAGCGACCGCTACAGACGCATGTGAGCGCCAGGTCACCGACCCGACACGCACATCAATGGTCACCTTGCTGGCAAATCCGGGTCAATTTGAAGGTAAACCAATCGCCGTAATCGGGTTCTACCATGAGTCATTCGAACACTCGGCTATCTACCTGAGCCGTGAGGACTTCAGCAACTTCATAACGTCCAATGGCTTTTGGGTGGCAAGCAAAGTTCCAGAGCCGCTTAACGATCATTACGTACTTTTAGAGGGCATTTTCACGGCCAAGTCGCATGGCCACCTTGGTCAGTGGCAAGGCATGATCTGCGGTGTGAGTAAGGCCGTGTCTTGGGGCCGGGATGAGCGGTGAATTAACACTCCAAGTGCAACACCCCTGACCGCTGAAGTCGTTGGAGTGGCGTTTCATAGCCATAGCGTTTTCTCGGTCGGCGGTTGAGCTTGGTCGTGGCTCTGTCGCAGTCTGCCTGGCGA
>NZ_JAANOY010000074.1 GCF_011320095.1 Cognatiluteimonas telluris
GCCTAACACCTGAATTAAGCCGACATGCGTAGTGGAGGCAAATGGTGGCACGCTTTTCAGTGCCGCCTTTTGCTGGAACGAAGCATGTTCGGCTTGAATGAATTGTTAGAGCGCAAGCCTGTAGCCTCGAATCGAGGTTGAGATCCTTGCATGCACGTACGGGCCAAGGTAGCCAAAGAAGAATATGGCAGTTGAGTAAATATTGCGCCCGGCAGGGCGAACCACAACGCGGTACAGCATTGCCGCGACTGGCTTGAACTGCTCCCAGGCCTGCGCGCCAAGCAGAAATATAAATAGATCCAGACCTAGCGCATCAACGAGTGGGACCAAGAGCCTTAACTCTGGATGGGACGCAAGCAAAATGATGATCACACCCGAGGCGACCATCAAGGCGCGTCCTCGCCAGGTCTTATTTCGCCAATCGAGTAATTTCATCTGCGCGCTAACACCTGAATTAAGCCGACATGCGTAGTGGAGGCAAAAGGTGGCACGCTTTTCAGTGGCGCCTTTTGCCGGAACGAAGCATGTTCGGCTTGAATGAATTGTTAGGGCTCATGCTAGTGCTACGAACCCTTCGTGACGCTCCAGAAAAGTAGACTTAGGAGCATGACTAGAAATAATACGGCGTAGGAATACAGCAGAGTTAGGCAGCGTCGGCCTAAGGCTCTCAGGTGCGGATCAGGCAGCGTTTTGAATCCCTTACTTTGCAAGTAGGCCATTTGGGAAGGGATCAGCGGCCCGTATCTTGTAAAGATACCTGGCCTTACGAGCAAACCTTGAAGTTCAGGCTTAAGTGATACCAACTCACTGAAAAAGCGACTGGCATTGGTCCAAAGCGCAACAGCAACAACCGCTAGACCGAGCAGCGCGAATTCGGCCAAGACGAGTGCGACGTTGTTGGACATGGGCCCTAACACCTGAATTAAGCCGACTTGCGTAGTGGAAGCGAAAGCGTGGCAAGCTTTTTCTGCCACGCTTTTGCTGGAACGAAGCAAGTTCGGCTTGAATGAATTGTTAGACCCCGCTCGAGATCTAGTTAACAACAAACTTATACGCTTGGCGCGCCAGTTCAAGAAGTAAGACCGTTGCTGCGGCATACAAGAAGTTATTGACCTTTCGTAGCAGCGAATGGCTAGTACGGAATAGAACGGATTGACGCTGTTCAATGCGAGCGAGACGCCCAGACATTTCTTGCACTATGCGGTGGGTTGCAGCTCGATCCTCATCCGTCCAGGGATTTTCATCAACGTCTCGCCATGGGCGCTCATCCTCCTTGGCGCGAGCACTCATCTCCAAATCGTTGAGATTGACCCAATCTTTCTCGAGATCATCGTCAAGCGCCATAGACGAATTCCTTGGATGCTGGCTGCGGGGTCTAACACCTGAATTAAGCCGACATGCGTAGTGGAGGCAAATGGTGGCACGCTTTTCAGTGCCGCCTTTTGCTGGAACGAAGCATGTTCGGCTTGAATGAATTGTTAGAGCGCAAGCCTGTAGCCTCGAATCGAGGTTGAGATCCTTGCATGCACGTACGGGCCAAGGTAGCCAAAGAAGAATATGGCAGTTGAGTAAATATTGCGCCCGGCAGGGCGAACCACAACGCGGTACAGCATTGCCGCGACTGGCTTGAACTGCTCCCAGGCCTGCGCGCCAAGCAGAAATATAAATAGATCCAGACCTAGCGCATCAACGAGTGGGACCAAGAGCCTTAACTCTGGATGGGACGCAAGCAAAATGATGATCACAGCCGAGGCGACCATCAAGGCGCGTCCTCGCCAGGTCTTATTTCGCCAATCGAGTAATTTCATCTGCGCGCTAACACCTGAATTAAGCCGACATGCGTAGTGGAGGCAAAAGG
>NZ_JAANOY010000075.1 GCF_011320095.1 Cognatiluteimonas telluris
ACTGCGAGCGCCCGGCGTTGATGCCGCCGGTAACCTCGATCGCCAGAACTGCCGCGTAGAGATACGAGCGCCGCTTAGATGACTCCAAGCGCGACCGAAGAGGGTGGACGAAAGCGACAAGGTGCTGGGCGAAGCGAGCAACCCGAATTGCCGGATGGCCGCAACAGGCCTGCTCTTAGCGGCCTAACACCTGAATTAAGCCGACATGCGTAGTGTAGGCAAAAGGTGGCACGCTTTTCAGTGCCGCCTTTTGCTGGAACGAAGCATGTTCGGCTTGAATGAATTGTTAGGCGCCGCCCACGGACCACATTGGTTGGCGCCGTACTGACATGTGGCCCGCGAAGCAGCCATTGCCCCGAGCGCGAGAATGCCACCGGGTGAGAGAAGCCGCCACTGGCCGGGCCTAGACCGCAACCCCCGGCACTGAAGTTAGCAGCGAACAATTGCCAAGAAGCCTACGCCCGATGCCGGACCAGGCGAAGAAGGCGGCAGGCGACGGACTGGCGACGATTTGCTGGATGCAAGCTGCGCGTGTAGCGGGCAGCGTCGTACTTGCGAGCGGTGAATGCCGAGCCGAAGCGAGGAAATCCGGACGGAGCCGCGCGCAATGCGGGCGGCGAAAGTGGCGACAAACCGCTTATTGCCCAGCGTAGATGCGCGTGCGGCACCTAACACCTGAATTAAGCCGACATGCGTAGTGGAGGCAAAAGGTGGCACGCTTTTCAGTGCCGCCTTTTGCTGGAACGAAGCATGTTCGGCTTGAATGAATTGTTAGGTCTAGGGCCCTTGCATTAGCTTTGGTCCCAAGCCTCAATCACCAAAATATCACCAGGCGAACAGCCAAGCGCAGCCGGCTCAATCTTTAGCTGGCCATTCCAACCAGGGGGAAGAGAATAGTCCTCTCCGATTACAAGTGGGCTGTGGTTGCGTGGAAGACCGTTTGCGAGGATTGGCAGCAAGGTGGCGGCAGTAACTGAGTAGCGATTTGGATAACCATTGCCACCGAGGTCAACAGCCTTGTTCGCTTTGACTAGATCATCTAGCCAGTCCAAGCCAAAGACGCCTGTGTCCCACCGGATCAATGCCGAATCCTTAAGCGAATCAGCGCCTTCCCGGAACACCAGCACATCCCATCCAAGCATCGTTGATCTCCAGCCTAGACCTAACACCTGAATTAAGCCGACATGCGTAGTGGAGGCAAAAGGTGGCACGCTTTTCAGTGCCGCCTTTTGCTGGAACGAAGCATGTTCGGCTTGAATGAATTGTTAGGTCTAGGGCCCTTGCATTAGCTTTGGTCCCAAGCCTCAATCACCAAAATATCACCAGGCGAACAGCCAAGCGCAGCCGGCTCAATCTTTAGCTGGCCATTCCAACCAGGGGGAAGAGAATAGTCCTCTCCGATTACAAGTGGGCTGTGGTTGCGTGGAAGACCGTTTGCGAGGATTGGCAGCAAGGTGGCGGCAGTAACTGAGTAGCGATTTGGATAACCATTGCCACCGAGGTCAACAGCCTTGTTCGCTTTGACTAGATCATCTAGCCAGTCCAAGCCAAAGACGCCTGTGTCCCACCGGATCAATGCCGAATCCTTAAGCGAATCAGCGCCTTCCCGGAACACCAGCACATCCCATCCAAGCATCGTTGATCTCCAGCCTAGACCTAACACCTGAATTAAGCCGACCCGCGAAGCGGGTTCGGCTTGAATGAATGGTTAGGCCTCGCCCTTACGGCGATTGCCTCGAAATCCCGCAACCATGTTTGCGGGCCCAATATGTAGCCACAGAAG
>NZ_JAANOY010000076.1 GCF_011320095.1 Cognatiluteimonas telluris
TACACGGTGCATGGCTCTGCTCTCGTCATTCTGCGTATCTGGCATCACTACGAGAACTCACGAGGCAGCACCTAACTATTCATTCAAGCCGAAGCCGCTTCGCGGCTCGGCTTAATTCAGGTGTTAGGCGCGTGACGAACACTCTCGATGAACTGATAAAGCGTGGCGGACAGATCGTTCTGAGCGAGGCCGATGCCCTTTGCGCCGAGTTCGGATGGTCCCGCCAGGAATTCTGCGATGCGTTTTCCCGGAGAGTGGCGCATCAATACAATGACAATGTGCTGCCCTTTGAAAGCGCGGACATTGCAATGAACTGGCTCTATGAGTTCGCCTTCCACCAAATGGGCGCTCCTATTCCAGAGTATTTTCTGGATGTATATCTGGCCTTTGATCGCGGCGAGTTTGCTAGCTCCGAAGACGCGCCCGAGACTGACCCAGAGCAGGCCTACACCCGGCCACTGATTAGTGAGATCGTTGCGAAAGATCGGGCGGCAGCACGCGCCTAACAATTCATTCAAGCCGAAGCCGCTTCGCGGCTCGGCTTAATTCAGGTGTTAGGCATGGCAATGAACCTCTGCCGGATGTCGTTAAAAGCAATGTTGCTTTTATTGCTTGCATCCTGTGCAACGTCTCGTTTTAACGTTCAAACGATTCTTAGTGATCCAAGTCGTTTCGAGGGAAAGCGCATTGCGGTTAGTGGCTGTCTAATTCGGGTGGTCGATCCAGTGTTTGACACAGACATATTGCTACTTGCGCCAAATTGCGCCTTCGTTGCTGGCCGCCACCTGAGTCCGCTAAAGCCGCACGTGCTAGACCTAAATGCTAGTGTCGACAACCGCAAGACACTTCATACCGGCAATATTTTGGTTCGAGGTACTTTTAAACGTTATGGGCGTGGCAAAGACTGGATAAACTTCAGCTTGAGCGGTGTGAGTAATACAGGCGAGCTTATTGTTTCACCTGAGTAGTATCGGCTCATGCCTAACAATTCATTCAAGCCGAACATGCTTCGTTCCAGCAAAAGACGGCACTGAAAAGCGTGCCACCTTTTGCCTCCACTACGCATGTCGGCTTAATTCAGGTGTTAGGTGGCTATGAACGTTTCTGAACTGCAGACAGTTTTTCTTCAAGACCTGCAGACGTTTCTGCCGGAGTGGCGCTTCGTCTCTAGCTTCCGTCACTTCAAGCGTTCAGTTGGTACGGTCAACTGGCTGTTTCACATTGCCTGCGTCAATCATCCCGAGGATTTCGACGCAATCGGTGATGTGGCAGTTGAGTTCCTCTTGGCCAGGAAGCGAGTCGTGATTGTTGGGGCACAACTCGGCAACATCTCTGGTGTTGGCCAAACCCGGCATCCTGTTAGTTCGCCGGAGGACTGCGCGCAGGCGGCACGCTCGCTCGTTACGGAGTTTCAACGCGTAGGCCTGCCATTTCTGGAGCGCTACTCGAGCGCAGCAACAGTCTTGTCGGTCCTTCAATCTGGAGGCACTGAGGCGTCCCTTATCAGTCCGCTTCGAGAGCTTCATGGCGGTCAAATTGCAGCGCTGCAGGCACTGGGTGCGCCGCCTAACAAATCATTCAAGCCGAACCCGCTTCGCGGGTCGGCTTAATTCTGGTGTTAGGCCGCTAAGAGCGGGCCTGCTGCGGCACTTCGGCAGTTCGGGTTGCTCGCTTCGCTCAGCACCTTGTCGCCTTCGTCCACCATCTTCGGTCGCGCTTGGGGTCATCTAAGCGGCGCTCGTATCTCTACGCGGCAGTACTGGCGAT
>NZ_JAANOY010000077.1 GCF_011320095.1 Cognatiluteimonas telluris
AAAATGATGATCACAGCCGAGGCGACCATCAAGGCGCGTCCTCGCCAGGTCTTATTTCGCCAATCGAGTAATTTCATCTGCGCGCTAACACCTGAATTAAGCCGACATGCGTAGTGGAGGCAAAAGGTGGCACGCTTTTCGGTGCCGCCTTTTGCTGGAACGAAGCATGTTCGGCTTGAATGAATTGTTAGGCAGTCGCTTAGGAGCGTACATGCGCCTTTTGCGAGTGCCAACCTAAAAGCCGGGCCGGCAAAAATAGAATTGCCTGTAGAAATGCGAACAACGTGGAAAATGTAATGCCCACCAGGCGGAACGGCAAGGCGAAGAGCCAGATGATTGGCCAGAGAATCAAAGCCACCAAGGCGAGCGGCCAGCACAGGAGGAAAAGCGCGCACCAAGCGACGAGTGCAAGTAGGGTTGTCATGGTCTGCTCCCAGATCGGACGAGCGGAACGCCAGATTGCAGGCCGTTGATGCAGCTTGCCAATGAGTTGCGACCAATTAAGTAGATCCGGCGACAAAGCCCCAAATATGGCGACGAAGGTCTTGGACGGCGGCCTAACACCTGAATTAAGGGGAGCCGCGAAGCGGCTTCCCCTTGAATGAATAGTTAGGCAGCCATTTGCCCACAAGAGTCATTCGGTAGCAAGCCACACGCTTGACCTGAGGCCGAATCAGTCGGCCGCGCGCCTAAAAGGTACGGGCGCCCCACCTGCGTGCCGCCTGGTAATTTGGGTTGCGGCAAATGCCGCCGGATACCTCGGGCGCAAACCCGATCAAATCGTGCGCGACTCGCGGACCAGCCGAAGCTGCTTGTGCCGAAGCGAAGATGCGTGGCCGCGCACCGGGAACTTCGAGCGCCAAGCACAGATGCCGCCAGCCCCTTCCGATTGCGAGAGTGCCGCCCGAAATTACGGGCGCCCCTTTGGGCTGCTCGAGCGCGACCGAAGCTGGTGGACGAAAGCGACGAGGTGTTGGGCGAAGCGAGCAATCCGGACTGCCGCATGGCCGCAACAGGCCCGCTCTTAGCGGCCTAACACGTGAATTAAGCCGACCCGCGAAGCGGGTTCGGCTTGAATGAATTGTTAGGGCCCACCCAGCGACCCCGTGGCTGCAAGTATTTCGTGATAGCGCTGATTGTCTATGCCCTTGGACTGCTCGGTAGCGATAGGGTGGCCGGTAGCCGATACAGAAACGCTGGGCCGACTGGTACTGGCTTGGAACTGCACGACTACGGGCAGGCCAAGGGTGGGTGGATAGCCTGGGATTGAGTTGGCGATAGTGCCGTGTACAGGTGGCTCAGCACTGCCGTCCTTGTCGTATAGCTCGACGTAGCGGTAGAAATCCGGTTCTGCCACCTCTATCCAGACACCCCAGCCGTAATACCCGGATTGCTCGTTGAAGGGCAACTTGAGAATGCAGCGGATGAAGAAGCGGCTTCCCAGCTGGCACAGGTCGCTGTTGAACTTGGCCTTGTCAGGTCGCTCATTAGCCGGAATAGCCCATACGTCATCCGGCAGTTTCCAGCCATGATCCGTAGGCAATCCTTCGTGCGTTTCTCCGCAAGTGGAGCAGATGAACGATGAAGTCACTTGTGGGCCCTAACACCTGAATTAAGGGGAGCCGCGAAGCGGCTTCCCTCTTGAATGAGTTGTTAGGCGCTACGGCTACGGGCTTCACGCATTCTCGCTCGGATATTGGCCCACAGCACCCAGACCGAAAAGGCG
>NZ_JAANOY010000078.1 GCF_011320095.1 Cognatiluteimonas telluris
TCCGGCGCCGGCAACGCATCGCGATCGAGCTTGCCGTTGGCGGTCAGCGGCAGGTGGTCGAGCACCACGAACGCCGCCGGGACCAGGTGCTCGGCCACCTGCGCGGCCAGCGCGCTGCGCAAGTGCGCCAGCTCCAGCGTCGCCGGCGCCTGGGCCACCACGTAGGCGACCAGCCGCTTGTCGCCCTCGCTCGCCTCGCGCGCCACCACCGCTGCGTCCGCCACCCCCGCCAGCCCGCGCAATTGCGCCTCGATCTCGCCCAGCTCGATCCGGAACCCGCGGATCTTCACCTGGTCGTCGTTGCGCCCCAGGTACTCCAGCGTGCCGTCGGCCCGCCAACGCCCCAGGTCCCCCGTGCGATACAACCGCGGCATCGCCGCATCGGCGAACGGATTGGCAATGAAGCGCTCGGCCGTCAACTGCGCACGCCCCAGGTAGCCCCGCGCCACCCCCGCCCCGCCAACATGCAACTCGCCCACCACCCCCACCGGCACCGGCTCCCCGCGCCCGTCCAGCACATGGATCCCCAGGTCCGGCAACGCCCGACCCACCACGCTGGCCGCCTCCCCGGCGATCTCCGCCCCCGTCAGCACCCGATGCGTCACATGCACCGTGGTCTCGGTAATGCCATACATGTTCACCAGCACCGGCGCCTGGTCCCCATGGCGCGCCACCCAGGGCTGCAGGGCGCGTAGCGACAGCGCCTCGCCCCCGAACACCACCCACTTCAACCGGTGCGACGGCAGCGCCTGGGCCTCAAGCCCGGCCTGCGCCGCAATCAGCGCGTAGAACGCCGTCGGGGTCTGGTTCAGCACCGTGACTCCGCGCTCGCACAGCAACCGATAGAACGCCATCGGCGAGCGCGTGGTCAGTTGCGGCACCACCACCAGCCGCCCGCCGTGCAACAACGCGCCCCACAACTCCCACACCGAGAAGTCGAACGCGAAGGAGTGGAACAACGTCCAGGTCTCCTGCGGCCCGAACCCGAACTGCGCCTGGGTCGCCGCGAACAGCCGCGCCACCTGGGCATGCTCGACCATCACCCCCTTCGGCTGGCCGGTCGAACCGGAGGTGTGGATCACATAGGCCAGGTGGCCGGGCGCCAGGCCAGGCACCTGCGGCGCGTGCGTCGGCTGCCCGGCACAGCCCTGCGCCTCCAGCTCCAGCACCGGCACCGCACTGTCCGGCAGCGCCGACCGGCACCCCGGCTGCACCAGCACCAGCACCGGCGCGGCATCCTCCAGCAGGTAAGCCAGCCGTTGCCGCGGGTAGGCCGGATCCAGCGGCACGTAGGCCCCGCCGGCTTTCAGGATCGCCAGCACGCCGACCACCAGCTCCAGCCCCCGCTCCACGCACAGTCCGACCAGCCGGTCGGGGCCCACGCCCGCCGCACGCAGCCGGTGCGCCCACTGGTTGGCACGCGCATCCAGTTGCGCATAGCTCAACGCCTGGTCCTCGTACTCCACCGCGATCGCCTCGGGCGTGCGCGCCGCCTGGGCCTCGAACCGGCGATGCAGCAGCCCAGCCTCCCCCTCCATCGGGAACCGCTCGCGCGGCGCGGCAAAGTCCAGCAACTGCTGTCGCTGCGCCGCATCCAGCCACGGCAACGCCGACACAACCTGCTGCCCATCTCCAACCAGCCCCTGCAGCAGCACCTGCAG
>NZ_JAANOY010000079.1 GCF_011320095.1 Cognatiluteimonas telluris
GCGGAAAGCAGCAGGAATTGTGAGACGCGAGGCTTTCTCTCCGAGTTCACCATTTGCCTCCTGCGGGGCCTAACACCTGAATTAAGCCGAGCCGCGAAGCGGCTTCGGCTTGAATGAATTGTTAGGCGCTGAGCCGGGAGCACACACAGGCACGGGGCCGGACGAATATATGAAGCCATGGGAGTCGCGTACGCGTAGCTTAACCCTGCCGGTGTACGAAGACGTAGGCCATTGACTTGCATAAGCGCGGAACTCAGTGCGATCGCCTGGACCAACGTGCACTTCGTGGTCCGGAGGGGTGAACTCCTCCAGGATTACCGCCCAATGATTGGGATTAGTTGGTGTTGCATCGTCTGCTACTAGGTCGAACGCTCGCGGGTACAAGTTGTACGGCGGACCTACCGAACCATATGCCGGAAAGGAAACGGACTCCTTGGCGCCATTGATTACGGAAATATGGATTGCATCGTGGCTTGCAGAATCGAAGCAGGATTCTGGTACTACAACTACACCAGCGCTTTGTTGGGGACGCACATTGGCGCAGGCTGCCGCTAAGAGAATCAAAACTGCCGCTAAGAGTGATCTCATGTGCCTAACACCTGAATTAAGCCGACATGCGTAGTGGAGGCAAAAGGTGGCACGCTTTTGAGTGCCGCCTTTTGGTGGAACGAAGCATGTTCGGCTTGAATGAATTGTTAGGGCCCAGTGCGTTGAGCCCGCAACCGCCGTGCCCGCCGCAAGAAAAGCCCCAGATTGATGCCTATAAGTAGTGGCGTGGCAAGCATGCCGCCAAAAAACCAGTGCCAGCCACTTGGATGACACCGCGAAAGAATAAACCAGGCGAATGCGATAGCCGTGGCCAACAGCCAAGGCCCGGACTGAAGGCAGACGAGAACGATGAAAGACGATGCTGGAGCGTCGATAGAGTTTCCGGCCCGGCGAGCTTTAACGGCCACCCATATCGAATAGATCCAACGAACAGCGCGCGACCAAACGAGCAAGCCGACGAAGAGGCCGAAGAATGCAAAGCAGAGACCAGAGATAATCGGCATGGGCCCTAACACCTGAATTAAGCCGACCCGCGAAGCGGGTTCGGCTTGAATGAATTGTTAGGCCTCTGCGCGGGCCAAGCGGATCCGCTCCTTTGCCGCCTCCAGCGAATTGCCGTGCCACTGATCTATCTGACTGTCATCCGCAAAATAGTTGTCTACAAAGTTGACGGCAAAATGATATGGCTCATAGCTCTCGCCGCGAGCAGCCAGAATTGCGGAATTACGGTACCAAAGATCGAGGATTGCTATTTCGATGGTGGCGGACAGATTGACCAGCTCTTTCGTTTTCTGACGCCAGTTTCCATCGGTTGTTTCAAGGGCGGCATCAAGGCGGCCTGACATGCTTAGAGGAAGATGCCCGATTACGTCCAAAACAAAATGATCGAAGAATAGATCACTCGAGTTTGATTGATATCTAGGATATTCGAAGATGTTCATGCAGGGGCCTAACACCTGAGTTAAGCCGAACCGCGTAGTGGAGCCAAAGGCATGGCAAGCTGTATCTGCCATGCCTTTGGTGTAACGAAGCGGTTTCGGCTTGAACGAATTGTTAGGCCTTACGCTCCGGCAA
>NZ_JAANOY010000008.1 GCF_011320095.1 Cognatiluteimonas telluris
CGCGGTACACCGCCGACCGGGGTCCGGACGTACGCTCTTCCGATGTGCCAGCGGTGCGGCATCCGGCGGCGCCCGCACGACCCTGGGCCCGGCGGCGCAGGCGCTCGACGCGGCCAGTGGTGGCCGCCTGGCGGCGCTGGTGGCGCGCGGGGACATCAGCGGCAAGACCGGCAGCGTGCTGACCGTGCATGACCTGCCGGGCGTGAAGGCGCCGCGGGTGCTGGTGATCGGGCTGGGTGACGCTGGCAAGTTCGGCGTGCCGCAATACCTCAAGGCCGTCGGCGATGCGGCGCGCGCGCTGCGCACCGGCCCGGTGGCCTCGGCGCTGTTCACGCTGTCCGAGCTCACCGTGGCCGGACGCGACGGCGACTGGAACGTCCGCCAGGCCGCGATCGCCGCCGCGCACGCCTGCTACCGCTACACCGCGACGCTGGGCGCGAAGAACAAGAAGCGCGCCGAGACCGGGCTGTCGACGCTTGCGATCCAGGCCAACGGCGCCGGCGCGGCGACCGCGCTCGCGCAGGGCCAGGCGATCGCCGCCGGCGTCGCCTTCACCCGTGAGCTCGGCAACCTGCCGCCCAACATCTGCAACCCGGCGTACCTGGCGCAGCAGGCGCAGGAGCTGGCCGGCCGCTTCGACAACGTCGCCTGCGAGGTGCTCGACCGCGAGCAGATGCAGGCGCTGGGCATGGGCTCGCTGCTGGCGGTGTCGCAGGGTTCGGCCAATCCACCCAGGCTCATCGTCCTGAAGTACAGCAACGGCGGCGACGCCAAGCCCTACGTGCTGGTCGGCAAGGGCATCACCTTCGACACCGGCGGCATCAACCTCAAGACGCAGGGCGGCGTGGAGGAGATGAAGTACGACATGTGCGGCGCGGCGACCGTGCTGGGCACGTTCGTCTCCGCGGTCGGGCTGAAGCTGCCGATCAACCTGGTGTCGATCGTGCCGGCGGTGGAGAACATGCCCGACGGCAACAGCTACCGCCCCTCCGACGTGCTCACCAGCATGTCCGGCAAGACCATCGAGGTCGGCAACACCGACGCCGAGGGCCGGCTGATCCTGTGCGATGCGCTGACCTACGCGCAACGCTTCGAACCGCAGGCGCTGCTCGACGTGGCCACCCTCACCGGCGCCTGCGTGGTCGCGCTGGGCAAGTACGCCGCCGGGCTCATGAGCAAGCACGACGACCTGTCGGACGAACTGCTCGCCGCCGGCGAAGACACCTTCGACCGCGCCTGGCGCCTGCCGCTGTGGGACGAATACCAGTCGATGCTCGATTCGCAGTTTGCCGACGTCTACAACATCGGCGGCCGCTGGGCGGGCGCGATCACCGCCGGCTGCTTCCTCTCGCGATTCACCGAAGGCCAGCGCTGGGCGCACCTGGACATCGCCGGCGTCGCCAATGGCGATGGCAAGATGGGAATGGCGACCGGGCGCCCGGTGGGGATGCTGTCGCAGTGGCTGATGGATCGCGCGGAAAAGGGGTCAGAGTGAATTTCGCGCCGGGATCTCTCGCTGAAGTCGTGACGCCAGGTCGCGAAACTTCACTCTGACCCCCTTTCGGCTCTCCCATGCGCGCCGACTTCTACCTGATCGCCAAGCCGCGCTTCCGCGAGGAGCCGCTGCGGCTGGTGTGCGAGTTGGCAAAGAAGGCCTACGACGCCAACCTGTGGACGCTGGTGCTGGCGCGCGATGCCGAACAGGCCGAGGCGCTGGATGAGCTGCTGTGGGACATGGGCGATGACGCCTATATCCCGCACCAGGTCGCCGGCGACGAGGAAGACGAACTGACGCCCGTATTGATCGCCACGCCCGACATCGATGCGCCGATGCGCGCGCTGGTGATCAACCTGCGCGACGCGGCGGTCGAAGGCGGCTTCGAGCGCGTGCTGGAAGTCGTGCCCGCCGACGACGACGCGCGCGAACCGCTGCGCGAGCGCTGGAAGCAGTACAAGGCGCGCGGGTTGCAGGTGCTCAAGCACGACATGTGATTCCCTTCTCCCGCGCGCGGGAGAAGGTGCCCGAAGGGCGGATGAGGGCGCTTGCGCCAGTTCGCCAACGCGCGAAGAGCGCCCCCACCCCAAACCCTCTCCGCAAGCGGGAGAGGGGATAGAAACCAATCGAAGCAACCCCATGACCACCCTCGCCCCCGGCTACGACCCCACCCAGTTCGAAGCGCGCCTGTATGCGCAATGGGAGGCCAGCGGCGTGTTCAAGCCCAGCGGCCAGGGCAAGCCCTACGCGATCCTGCTGCCGCCGCCCAACGTGACCGGCACCCTGCACATGGGCCACGCCTTCCAGCACACGCTGCAGGACGCGCTGGTCCGCTACCACCGCATGCGCGGCTTCGACACGCTGTGGCAGATGGGCACCGACCACGCCGGCATCGCCACCGAGATGGTGGTCTCGCGCAACCTCAAGCTCGAAGGCAAGGACGAGACGCGCGACTCGCTCGGCCGCGAACGCTTCATCGAGAAGGTCTGGCAGTGGCGCGGGCAGTCCGGCCACACCATCGAGCGGCAGATGCGCCGCCTGGGTACGTCGGGCGACTGGTCGCGCAGCGTGTTCACCATGGACCCGATGGCGGCGGACGCCGTTGTCGAGGCCTTCGTGCGCCTGCACGAGCAGGGCCTGGTCTATCGCGGGCAACGGCTGGTCAACTGGGATCCGGTGCTCAAGACCGCGATCTCGGACCTGGAAGTCGTCAACGAGGAGGAAGACGGCTTCCTGTGGTCGATCGCCTATCCGCTCAGCGACGGCAGCGGCTCGCTGGTGGTCGCCACCACGCGCCCGGAAACCATGCTCGGCGACACCGCGGTGATGGTGCATCCGGACGACGAGCGCTACGCGCACCTGATCGGACGGTCGGTCACGCTGCCGCTCACCGGCCGCCAGATCCCGGTGATCGCCGATGCCTACGTCGATCGCGAATTCGGCACCGGCGTGGTCAAGGTCACGCCCGCGCACGACTTCAACGACTATGCGGTCGGGCAGCGGCATGGCTTGCCGCTGATCAACATCTTCACGCCCGATGCCGCCACGAACTCCACCGTGCCCGAGCGCTATCGGGGCATCGACCGCTATGAAGCTCGCAAGCTCGTGCTCGCGGACCTCGATGAAGCCGGGCTGCTGGTCGACACCAGGCCGCACAAGCTGCAGGTGCCGCGCGGCGATCGCACCGGGCAGGTGATCGAGCCCTATCTCACCGACCAGTGGTTCGTGAAGATGGACACGCTCGGCGCGCGCGGGTTGCAGCTGGTCGAAAGCAATGCCATCCAGCTGGTCCCCGGCAACTGGATCAACACCTATCGCCACTGGATGGAAAACATCCAGGACTGGTGCATTTCCCGCCAGCTGTGGTGGGGGCATCGGATCCCGGCGTGGTACGACGCGCAGGGCCGCGTCTACGTCGGTCGCAACGAAGCCGAGGTCCGCGCCGCCAACGCACTCGGCGGGGATGTGACGTTGTCGCAGGACAACGACGTGCTCGAGACCTGGTTCTCGTCGGCGCTGTGGCCGTTCAGCACGCTGGGCTGGCCGGATGCCGGGCGCATGCGCGACCGCGGCTTCGATCGCTTCCTGCCATCGTCGGTGCTGGTCACCGGCTTCGACATCATTTTCTTCTGGGTCGCCCGGATGATCATGATGACCGACCACTTCACCGGGCAGGTGCCCTTCCACGACGTCTACATCACCGGCCTGGTGCGCGACAAGGACGGACAGAAGATGTCCAAGTCCAAGGGCAACATCCTGGATCCGATCGACATCATCGACGGCATCACGCTCGACGCGCTGCTGGCCAAGCGCACCTCGGGGCTGATGCAGCCGAAGATGGCGGAGAAGATCGAGAAGGCCACGCGTCGTGAATTCCCGGACGGCATTCCCGCCTTCGGCGCCGACGCGCTGCGCTTCACCATGGCCGCGCTCGCCGGCCACGGCCGCGACATCAAGTTCGACCTGCAGCGCGCCGAGGGCTACAAGAACTTCTGCAACAAGCTGTGGAACGCGACCCGTTTCGTGCTGATGAACACCGAGTCCTTCTCCCTTCTCCCTCCGGGAGAAGGTGCCCCGCAGGGGTGGATGAGGGTGCGCAGCAGGTTGGACTCCACGGCAGCCCTGCCGGACACAGCGCCCGACGGCAACGGTGCAGTGGCGCCGCAGCCGAAGACCGACGCCGAGCGCTGGATCCTCGCGCAGCTGGCGAAAACCGCCAGCGAGGCCGAGCAGCACTTCGCCAGCTACCGCTTCGACCTGCTGGCGCAGGCGCTGTACGAATTCGCCTGGAACAGCTTCTGCGACTGGTTCGTCGAGCTCGCCAAGCCGGCGCTCAACGGCGACCTCGCCTCCGCCGAAGGCCGTGCCGCGGCCGACAGCACCAGGCATACGTTGCTGTACGTGCTCGAGCGGCTGCTGGCACTGCTGCATCCGCTGATCCCGTTCGTCACCGAGGAGCTGTGGCAGTCGGTCGCGCCCAAGCTCGGCATCGGTGGCGACACGATCATGCTGCAGGCGTATCCGCAGGCGGCGGAGCTGCCGGCCGCCGATGCGGACGCCGAGGCCGGCATCGAATGGCTCAAGGCGATGGTCACCGCGCTGCGCCGCGTGCGCAGCGAGCTCAACGTGCCTCCGGCGAAGCTGGTGACCTTGCTGCTTGCCGATGGTGATGCCAGCGATCGCGCACGCGTCGTCCGCTTCGCGTCCGAGCTGCGCTTCCTCAACAAGCTCGATCGGATCGAATGGCTCGACGCCGCCGACAGCGCGCCGCCCGCCGCCACCGCGGTGGTGGGCGCACTGAAGCTGCTGGTGCCGCTGGAAGGGCTGGTCGACCTCGACGCCGAGCGCGCACGGCTGGACAAGGAACTCGCGCGCGTCGCCGGCGAGCGCGGGAAGAGCGAAGCCAAGCTGGCGAAATTCAGCGACAAGGTGCCGGCGGCGGTGGTCGAGCAGGAGCGGCAGCGGCTGGCCGACTGGACCGCGCAGCACCAGGCCTTGCAGGCGCAGCGCCAGAAGCTCTGATGCGCCGTTGATCGGACGCTTTTCGCAACGCATTGCGTAGGAGCGGCTTCAGCCGGGAGCTCCTGCAACCGTCCTGGACAGCGGGAGAGCGCTCGCGGCTGAAGCCGCCCCTACCGGCGATCGCCTGCGCGCCCTAGTCGGCGAACAACTCCTTCGCCATTACGATCGCATCCTCGCGGCCGCCGCGGGCCGGGTAATAGCGTGGGCGGCGGCCGATCTCGTTGAAACCTTCATCGTGGTACAGCGCGATCGCGACGGTGTTGGACGGCCGCACCTCGAGGAACACCCGCTGCGCGCCGCGTCCTTGCGCCAGCCGCAGCAGCGCCCGCAGCAGGCGCCGCCCGTGGCCCTGGCCCTGCTGCTCCGGCGCGGTGCAGACATTGAGCACGTGGGCCTCGTCGGCGGCGATGCTGAGCATGCCGTAGCCGATGATCGCGCCGTCGCGCTGCAACACCCACGCCGGATAATCGGCGCGCAGGCAATCCTGGAAGATCCCGCGCGTCCACGGAAACGGATACGCGCGCAGCTCGATCGCCAGCACCGCGTCCAGATCCTCGTCGCGCATCGGGCGCAGGCCGGCCAGCGTGGCGCCGGCCTCGGACGCGCGCGCGCTCATGCCCGGCCGCGCATGCGGGAACGCCCGGCACCCGGCGCGATCACGCCCGCCTCCTGAGGCTCCTCAGCCGCGGCCACAGCGCACGCTTGCCGCCGGGATTGCCGCGCACGGTCGCGGTCGGCGGCAGCGCCCGCAGCACGTCGGCGACCGAGGGCGCCTGCGCGTCGCAACCGGCCGCGCGCAGCAGCGCGTGCAGCAGCGGATCGTCGGGCAGCTCCGGCGGCGCCAGCACCATCGGCGCATGGCCGAGGGCGGCGAGGATCTCGCGCTGGACGTCATCCCACATCGCGGTCGACTCAGTTGCCGCCGTGGCGCCGGCGCAGCCACAGCACGGGCCCGGACAGCGCGTACAACGCGGCGGCCGCGAGCAGCATCTTCGGCGGATCGATCACCAGCGCGATCAGCACCGCCAGCACGACCACGATCACGAAGAACGGCACCCGGTCGCCGCGCGCGCCGCCGGCGCCCTTGAAGCTGCTGTAGCGGATGCGGCTGACCATCAGCAGCGCGGCGACCACGGTCACCACGATGGCGAGATGGCGCAGCTGCACCCCGGTGTAATGCAGCCCGTTGCAGGTCCACACGAAACTCGCCATCAGGCCCGCGGCCGCCGGACTGGCCAGGCCGATGAACCAGCGCTTGTCGACCTGCGCGACCTGGCTGTTGAAGCGCGCCAGCCGCAGCGCCGCGCACGCGGCGTACAGGAAGGCGGTCAGCCAGCCGATCCTGCCGGCGGTCATGCCATCGAGCTTGAGAGACGACAGCGCCCAGTAGTACATCACCAGCGCCGGCGCCATGCCGAAGCTGACCAGGTCGGCCAGCGAGTCGTACTGCACGCCGAACTCGCTCTGGGTATTGGTCAGCCGCGCCACCCGGCCGTCGAGGCCATCGAGCACCGCGGCGATGAAAATGGCCACGCAGGCCGCATCGAAGCGCCCCTGCGAGGCGGCGATGATCGCGAAGAAGCCGGCGAACAGCCCGCCGGTGGTGAACAGGTTCGGCAACAGGTAGATGCCGCGGCTGCGCGGGCGCGGGCGCGGGGTTTGCTGACCGGGGCCGCCAGCGGGGTCGTCGTCACGCTTGTCCATCGCGCCAGTCTAGCGGGCTTGCACCGCCGTCGGCACGGTGCTGGAATCGCTGCCCGTCCCGCGGAAAACCGCCATGGCCAGCCGAACGATCCCCACCCTCCTGTTCGTCGCGCTGCTCGCTGCCGCCACGATGTCCGGCGCCACAGACCTGTATCAGTGGAAGGACGCCAAGGGCGTCACCCATTACACCGATTCCCCGCCGCCCAAGGGCCAGTTCCAGTCGCGCAGCGTGGTGGTGCCTGAGGGCACGCCGGCGCCGGCGCAGGCCGCCACGCCCGCCGCGACCCCGCCGAAGCCGACCATCGCCAGTGCCAACTGCACCCTGGCCAAGTCCAATCGCGATCGCCTGCAGGCCGGCGGCGCCGTGGGGCCCGACAACGACGGTGACGGCAAGCCCGACAGCACGTTCAATGCCGAGCAGATGGCACAGCAGAAACAGCTGGCCGAATCGGACATCACGCGCTGGTGTGGCGAGGCGACGGCCACCCCCGCGCCTTGAACGCACGCTGGGCCATCGTCGCCGGCGCTCTGCTCGGTGCCGGCCTGGCCTGGTGGTTGTCGCGCGAGCCTGCGGACGTGGTCCAAGCGCGGCAACGACGCGCCGAACAGGCCGCGGCCGCCACCGCGCGCGACGCCATCCCCAGCCTCTACCGCTGGCGTGATGCCAGCGGCGTCCTGCATGTGAGCGACCAGCCACCCAAAGGTCGCAAATACGAACGCATCGATGCCCGTGCGCCGTCCGGGATCGAGGTCCACGGCGACCGCGACTAGGCGCCGCCAGGCGCCACGTTGCTCCGGTTCCCGCTGCCGTCCCCGCCCGCGTCGGGCCATGCGCCCGCGCCCGGCGCTCCGGCCGCGCATGGCAGAATGGGATTTCCCCTTCGTCATCCCGAATCCCGATGCGCCTGTCGCAGTTCCACCTTCGCACCAGCAAGGAAACCCCCGCCGATGCCGAGATCGTCAGCCACCAGCTGATGCTCAAGGCCGGCATGCTGCGCAAGCTCGCCGCCGGCCTCTACACCTGGTCGCCGCTGGGCCTGCGCGTGCTGCGCAAGGTCGAACACGTGGTGCGCGATGAAATGAACCGAAGCGGTGCGATCGAACTGCTGATGCCGACCATCCAGCCGCGCGAGCTGTGGGAGGAAACCGGGCGCTGGGAGAAGTTCGGCCCGCAGCTGCTGAAGATCCGCGACCGCAAGGAGGCGCAGTACTGCTACGCGCCGACAGCGGAGGAAGTGATCACCGATTTCGCGCGCAACGAGCTGGCCAGCTACAAGCAGCTGCCGGTGAATTTCTACCAGATCCAGACCAAGTTCCGCGACGAGATCCGGCCGCGTTTCGGCGTGATGCGCGCGCGCGAGTTCGTGATGAAGGATGCCTACTCCTTCCATCTGGACGAAGCGTCGCTGCAGGCCGAATACCGCAACATGTACGACACCTACGCGCGCATCTTCACCCGCCTGGGCCTGAAGTTCCGAGCGGTGTTCGCTGACACCGGCGCGATCGGCGGCAGCGCGTCGCACGAGTTCCACGTCCTGGCCGACTCGGGCGAAGATGCGATCGCGTACGCGATGGATGCCAGCGGAAGCGACGCCTCCGACTACGCGGCCAACGTCGAGCTGGCCGAAGCCTTGGCGCCCGGCGCGCGTCCTGCCGCCGCCGAAGCGATGCGCAAGGTCGACACGCCGACGCAGAAGACCTGCGAGGACGTTGCCGCACTGCTCGGCCTGCCGCTGCAGCGCACGGTGAAGTCGGTGGCGCTGATGTCCCGGGAAGCGGTCGAAGGCAAGCCCGTCGAGCGCTTCGTGCTGGCGCTGGTGCGCGGCGACCACCTCATCAACGAGATCAAGCTGGCCAAGCTGCCGGGCCTGGCCGAATACCGGCTGGCGACCGAAGCGGAAATCCTCGAGCACCTGGGCAGCGAGCCTGGCTTCCTGGGCCCGGTCGCGCCGCGCAAGGCCATCCATGTCATCGCCGATCGCAGCGTCGCGGCGATGGCGGACTTCGTCGTCGGCGCCAACGAAGCCGGCTATCACCTGGCGGGCGTCAACTGGGGCCGCGACCTGCCCGAGCCCGCGCGGGTGGCCGACATCCGCAACGTCGTCGAAGGCGACCTGTCGCCCGACGGTCGCGGCACGCTGGGCATCGCGCGCGGGATCGAGGTCGGGCACGTTTTCGCGCTCGGGCGCAAATATTCCGAAGCCATGGGCTGCACGGTGCTCGATGCCGGCGGCAAGGCGGTGATGCCGCTGATGGGCTGCTACGGCATCGGCGTGTCGCGCATCGTCGCCGCCGCGATCGAGCAGAACCACGACGACGCCGGCATCCTCTGGCCCGAGGCGATGGCGCCGTGGCAGGTCGCCGTGTGCGTCATCAATCCGAAATCCGACCCGGCCGTCAGCGACGCCGCCGATGCGCTCTATCGCGAGCTGTCCGCGGCCGGCATCGATACCGCGCTCGACGATCGCGGCCTGCGTGCCGGGGCGATGTTCGCCGACATCGAGCTGATCGGCATTCCACATCGCATCGTGGTGTCCGAGCGCGGACTGGCGGCGGGCACGTTCGAATACCGCGCGCGCGGCGCTGCCGACTCCGAGCAGCTCGATCGCGGCGCGCTGCTCGCGCGCTTCGGCATTGCGCAGGCGTAAGCGGCGCGCTGGACGCGGCTGGATCGAACAGTTCGATCGCAGCGCGTCGCCCGCACGCCCCGGCGTTGCGAAGGCGCAAAGCGGCGCGCTCCAAGTCGAGCGGTTTACGCACGCGGTTCGCGCGCATAGCATGTCCGGCTTGCCACATCGTGGCGTGGTCTTTTCCCGGAGTGTCCAATGCCCATCGACGTCAACACGCTGTCCGTCCGCGAACTCGACCAGCTGATCAACCAGGCGAAAAAGCGCAAGACGACCCTGGCCAAGCGCAAGCCGATCGCGCTGGTGCGCCGCAAGCTGACCCAGTTGGCGAAGGCCGAGGGCTATCGCATCGACGAGCTGTTCGGCGGCAAGGCGCCGGCTTCCACGGGCGAGGCCAAGCCCGCGTCGAAAGCCCGCAAGGGCAAGGGCAAGCCGACCGGCAAGGTCGCGCCGAAATACCGCAACCCGGCCAACCCGGCGGAAACCTGGGCCGGCCGCGGCCAGGCCCCGCGCTGGCTGGCCGCCGAGCTGAAGTCGGGCAAGACGCTCGAGGATTTCCTGATCCGCTAGGCATCCTTCCCCAGCGCGGCTCCTGCCGCGCGCGATGGTGCGCGGTCGCCTTGGTGCGTGCTCGCCCCGCTCGCCTTGGCTCGTGCGTGCTTGGACGACCCATCAAGCAGGAGCAGGGAACCTACGCCGGCAAATCGAACAACAGCACGTCCGCGTCCACCCCACCGGACCCCACGAGCCGGCGCACCCCGGCTTCCCCGGCCAGCCCCACGGCATCGCCCGCCGCGAGCCCGCGTCCATCCAGTTCCACCGCGCCCTGCGCCACCTGCAACCAGTAACGACGCGCGGGATCCAGCGGCACGTCCACCGCCGCGCCCGCGGCCAGCAGCGTTCCCTGCAAAAACGCCTGCTGCCGGATCGCGATGCTGCCGTCGCGGCCGTCCGGGGATGCGAGGGTCGCCCAACGGCCGCGGCGCGCGTCCGGATCGAAGGCGCGTTGCGCGTACGCCGGCGGCGCGTTGACGCGATCGGGCTGGATCCAGATCTGCAGGAAGTGCACCGGCTCGCTGTCCGACGCGTTGTATTCGCTGTGGTCGATCCCGTGCCCGGCGCTCATCCACTGCAACTCGCCGGGCTTGAGCAGCCCCGCTTCCCCCGAAGCACTGTCGCGGTGCGCCAGGCTGCCCGACAGCACGTAGCTGAGGATCTCCATGTTGGCGTGGTGGTGCGGCGGAAAGCCCGCACCGGGCGCGACGCGGTCCTCGTTGATCACGCGCAGCGGTCCGAAACCCATCCACTGCGGATCGTGGAAATGGCCGAAGGAAAACGCGTGCCGGCTGTCGAGCCAGCCCAGTCGTGCGGCGCCGCGGGCGCTGGAGGGACGATCCACGATCATGTCGGACTCGCTGTCGGTCGGAGGCTCATTCGGGCGTGCAGGCCGGGGCCGCGCTCACTCGATGCGGCAGGCTTCGTCGAAGCCCAGCCGCGGCGAGCGCGGGAAGATGCTCGCAGGATCCCCATGCCCCAGGTTGACCAGGAAGTTGGAGCGGATGCGCGTGCCGGCGAAGAATTCGGCATCGACCTTCGCATTGTCGAAGCCCGACATCGGGCCGCAGTCCAGCCCCAGCGCCCGCGCCGCGAGCAGCAGGTAGGCGCCCTGCAGGCTGCCGTTGCGCAGCGCGATCGTGGTCAGTTCCGCGTCGGACTTGCCGTCGAACCACGACTTGGCATCCGTATGCGGGAACAACACCGGCGTCTTCTCATAGAAGGCCAGGTCGTAGGCGACGATGACCGTGACCGGTGCGGCCATGGTCTTGTCGTGGTTGCCGGCATCCAGTGCCGGCTCGAGCCGGGCCTTGGCCTCGCGCGAGCGCAGGAAGACGAAGCGCGCCGGACAGGTATTCGCGGTCGTCGGCCCGAACTTCACCAGGTCGTAGAGCTGGTGCAACAGCGCGTCGCTCACGTCGCCGGAAAACGCATTGTAGGTACGCGCCTGGCGATAGAGCTGGTCCAGCGCGACGTCGGGCAACGGCGGCCGGAAGGCGGAATCGGGCATCGGACATCCTTGCAGCAGGGGCGCGCCACGCCGGCGCGAGGTGCGCAGTGTAGAGTGTCGCGCGTCGAACCTACGTCAGCGCCCGCGCAACAGCATGGCTGCACGCATGGAACAAGCCGCCAGCGACGCCATGCCGGCAAGCCCAGGCTCCGGCGTGCAGGCGTGGGCGGTCAGCGACGATCGCGCCGGCAACCTGCGCCAGGCGCAGGCGCTGGCGCAGGCACTCGGCGGCGAGGCCGGCGCCACGTTGCAGTTGCACCCGCGCTGGCCATGGCGCGCGTTCGCTCCACGTTGCCTGCCCGGCAGCCGGCACGCCTTCGGAATCGGCTTCCACGCTGCGCTGGCATCACCGCCCGCGCTGGTCGTGGGTTGCGGTCGCCAGGCGGCATTGGCGACCCGCCTGTTGCGAAGCCACGGTGCGCGCGCGGTGCAGATCCTGGATCCACGCATCGATCCGGCGCACTGGGACGTGGTGGTTGCGCCACAACACGATCGCTTGCGCGGCAGCAACGTGCTGTCGACACTCGGCAGCCTGCATCCGGTCGATGACGCCTGGCTGGCGCAGGCGCGCGTCGCGTTCGCCGCGTTCGCGGCCTTGCCGCGACCACGCACGGTGGTGCTGCTCGGTGGCTCCAGCCGGCACGTGCGCTTCGATCGCACCGACTTCGAAGCCCTCGCCGATACGGTGGATGCGGTGCGCGCGCGCGAAGGTGGCAGCCTGCTGCTGACGGTGTCGCGGCGCACGCCCGCCGACGTCCTCGCCGCCGTGCGTGCCCGACCCGTCGATGCCGCCGGCATGTCGTGGCTCGGTGCGCAGGATGGCCCCAATCCCTATCCCGGCCTGCTGGCCTGGGCCGACCGCATCGTCTGCTCGCCGGATTCGGTCAACATGATTTCCGAAGCCTGCGCCACGCAGGCGCCGGTGCATGTGTTCGAACCCGCGCGCGCGCACGGGCGGCTGGCGTCGTTCCTGCAGGCGCTGCTCGCTTCGGGCCGGATACGCGCGCTCGACGGCATGCTGGCGCCCTTCGATGTGCAGCCCCTGCGCGAGACGGCGCGCATCGCCGCCGAAGTGCGCGCGCGCCTGGACAGCGACGACGCCCGCCGCGCCTAGCTCGCGCGCAATGGCGCGCGCGGCGCCGGCAACTCAATCGAAGGCGAGGCCGGCTTCGGCGCAGGCGGCGCGGATCGCGGCACGCGCACGGGCCACCGGAGCGGTTTCCGGTGCGATCCGCGGCCGCCGGTCCAGCGTGCAGCGCAGTCCGGCATCGAGCAGCACGGCATGCGCGTCGTACAGCGCCTCCCTGTTCCCCAGCCGATCGCCCAGCGCCGACAGCAGCGCCGGCGTCGCGCGCGGCTCCAGCAAGGCCGGCGATGCCTGCGCATCGCGCAGGACCAGGTACTGCAGCAGGAACTCTAGATCGACCAGTCCGCCTTCGCCCTGCTTGAGATCGAAGCCGGCCGGGCCGCTGCGATCGAGTTCGGTGCGCATCCTGCGGCGCATCGCCACCACGTCGGCGCGCAGGGTCGCGGCGTCGCGCGCCCGCCCGAGGGTGTCGCGGCGGACCTGCTCGAACGCATCGCACAGCGCGGGGTCGCCGGCGACGCAGCGCGCGCGCACCATCGCCTGGTGTTCCCAGGTCCAGGCCCGCTCACGCTGGTACTCGGCATAACCGGCCAGTGACGACACCAGCAGGCCCTTGGCGCCATCCGGACGCAGGCGCACGTCGACGTCGTACAGCCGGCCGGCGCCCGTGACCGCGCCCAGCAGCGAGACGATCTTCTGCGCCAGGCGCGCGAACCAGCGCGAGGCATCCAGCGCGCGCGTGCCGTCGGACTGCGCCTCGGCCACCGCGTCGTACAGGAAGACGACATCCAGGTCCGAACCGAATCCCAGCTCCTCGCCGCCGAGGCTGCCGTAGCCGAGGATCGCGAAGCGCGCGCCGGCGATGCGGCCGTGCGCGGACGCGACTTCGCGCTGCGCCAGCGCCAGCACCACCGCCAGCACCGCGTCGGCCAGCCACGCCAGTTGCCGCGCACTGTCCCCCGCCGGCTGGCGCGCATCGAGCGTCGCCAGCGCGATCCGGAAGCTCAGCGCCTGCCGGGTTTCGCCCAGGGCCTGCAACGCGGCTTCGGTGTCGTCGATGCCCAGCGCAAGCGCGCAGGCGGCAACCATGTCCGCCCGCGTCGGCAGCGGTCCGGCCACGCGCACGTCGAGCAACTCGTCCAGCAGCAGCGGATACGTCGCCAGCCGCTCGCCGAGCAGTGCGCTGCGCGCGACCACGTCGACCAGGCGCTGCAGCGCCGCCGGCTGCTCGTCGAGCAGGGCCAGGTAGCTCGCACGGCGCAGGATGTTGTGCAGCAGCGGCAACAGCCGTCGCAGGACGGCATCGGGCCGCGGCGATGCCGAGGCGGCTTCGAGCAGCGCCGGCAACACCCGATCCAGTCGCGAGCGCGCCGCGTCGGACAAGGCACGCAAGGCCGGTGCGCGGGCGAAATCGCGCAGGCTCGCATCGGCGGTAACGGCATCGGCGAAGCCAGCCTCCACCAGCGCGACGGGCGGTCCTTCGGCGCGCGTGTCCACCGCTTCGGGCAGCGCGCGCCAGTAGGCCGAAAGCGCGCCGGCCTGCACGCGACGCCCGCGCGGCGCCAGCAACGCTTCGAATTCCGACGACACCCGCGCCCGCTGCGCGTCGAGTGCGTCGCGCAATGCATTCCAGCCGTCGAAGCCCAGCGAGGCGGCGATGCGCGCCCTGTCATCGATGTTGGCCGGCAGCGCGTGGGTCTGCGCGTCATGCAGCATCTGCAGGCGGTTTTCGAGCCGGCGCAGGAAGCGGTAGGCCGTGCGCAGCGCGTCCGCCGTGCCGGCTTCGACATGCCCGGCCACCACCAGCGCCTGCAACGCTGGCAACAGTCGCCGCTCGCGCAGCTCCGGCTCGCGCCCGCCGCGGATCAGCTGCAGCGCCTGCACCAGGAATTCGATTTCGCGGATGCCACCGGGGCCGCGCTTGATGTCGTCGGCCAGTTCCTTGCGCGCGACTTCCGCCGCGATCGCCGCCTTCATCTCGCGCAGGCCATCGAGCGCGCCGTAGTCGAGGTAACGCCGGTAGACGAAGGGGCGCAGGCTGGCGAGGAAGCGCTCGCCCGCCGCGATGTCGCCCGCGACCGGCCGCGCCTTCTGCCACGCGTACCGCTCCCAGTCGCGGCCTTCGCGCTGGAAGTACTGCTCCATCGAGGCGAACGACAGCGCGATGCGCCCGGCATTGCCGAACGGCCGCAACCGCAGGTCGACGCGATGGCTGAAGCCTTCGGCCGTGACTTCGTCCAGCAGTTTCGCCAGTTGCTGACCGAGCCGCGCGAAATAGTCCTCCGCCGCCAGCACACGCGCGCCATCGGAACTCCCGTCGGCTTCGTACGCATAGACCAGGTCGACATCCGAGGAGAAATTCAGCTCGCCCCCGCCGAGCTTGCCCAGGCCGAACACCACCAGCCGTTGCGGCTGCCCATCGGCATCGCGCACCTGCCCGAAGCGCTGCGCGAAGTCGACTTCGAGCGCGGCCAGCGCCAGCTGCAGGCAGCGTTCGGCCAGCACCGTGCTGCCGGCAAGCGTGGCATCGACATCGTCCAGGCCCAGCACGTCGCGCCAGACCAGCCGGGTCGAGGATGCGAGCCGATGGCGCCGCAGCAACACGCCCCAGTGCTCGCGGTTGTCGGCGGCCAGCACGGGCGGCGCGATCTCCGCGTGGCTGTCATGCAACAACGTCGGCAGCAACGCCGGCTGGCGCAGCAGGGTTTCGATCGCGAAGTCACTGGCCAGCGCGATGGAACCGACGCAGGCGACGGCCGCGGGATCGTCGAGCACAGCGCCCGCGCTCGCCGGCAATGCGCGCAGTCGCGCCAAGGCGCGTTCGACGACGGCAGCGACGACGTCTTCAACCACCGGTTCGCGCGCAGGGCTCATCGCCGGATTCTGGCACGGCGCCGCGCGCACCAAAAAAACGGCCGCCCGAAGGCGGCCGTCGATTGCATTGCGCCTGGCTCAGAGCGCCACGGCGCGCGCGGCGTTGACCCGACCGCCGCCATACATCGCATCGTTGCCCGGCTTGCCGAGGTCATCCGCGCTGGCGCGCAGGATCCGCTCGACTTCGGACGGGGCGATGTGCCCGCCATGCTTGCAGACAATCAGCGCGGCGAGCCGGCCACGTGCGGGGCCGCCATGCTCGTGCCCGCGGCAAAGCTGCAGGACGATCCACCGCTGGCCGAATACCGACCCGGTGCGATCACCAGATCGAAGAGCCAGCATGGGCGGAGGCCGCCGTCGCCCCCATTCATCCAGGCATTAAAAAAGCCCGCATCGGCGGACCGATGACGGGCTTCTGCTCCCTCCCCCACGTCGGGTGCGATTCCATCGTGAAGGAAACGTTATTCCCGATGCACGCTGCACCGCAGCACGGCCCTGATCGATTCATAAAAGGCCGCCGCTGGTTCTCAGTCGGGACGCGGCTTGCGCCCCAGGTCGCGCAGGATCTCGCGCGCGGCATTGCGGCCCGGCAAGCCAGTGACACCCCCTCCGGGGTGCGTGCCCGCGCCGCACAGGTACAACTGCTGCAGTGCGCCGCGATAGTTGCCCTGGCCCAGCAGCGGGCGCGCGCTGAACAGCTGGTCCAGGCCGAGCGAGCCGTGGAAGATGTCGCCGCCCACGAGGCCGTATTCGCGTTCCAGGTCCAGCGGCGACAGCGCCTTGTAACCGATCACGCTGCGGCGGAAGTTCGGCGCGTAGGCATCGACGGTGTCGATCATCAGCCGCGCCACGGTATCGCGATGCGCGTCCCAGCCGCCGTCGACGTCCGGATGCACGTGCTGGCAGAACAGGCTCGCCACGTGCTGCCCGGCCGGTGCGAGGCGGCTGTCGACCAGCGTGTCGTCCAACGTCGAGGAAATCACCAGCTCGACGATCGGCGCGCGCGACCAGCCGCCGTTGTACTGCTTTGACTTCGCATCGAAATAGGCCTGCTCGAAATACTGCAGCGACGGCCCGACCAGGATCCCCGACTGGTGGTGCGGCTGCAGCCGGGTGCCGGGCGCGGCGGCGAAGTCGGGCAACTCCGACAGCGCCACGTTCATCCGGAAGGTGCCCGAGCCGCAGCGATAGCGATCCATGCGCTGCGCGACATCGGCCTCGAGGTCGCCGCGTGCGACCAGGCGCTGGTAGAGCAGCTTGGGATTGACGTTGGAGACGATGGTTTTCGCCCGCAACTCGCGGCCATCGGCCAGGCGCACGCCGACCGCCTTGCCGGCCTTGCCTGCGCCGTGCTCGACCAGCACCCGCTCCACCGCCGCGCCGGTGTCGACGACCACCCCGCGCGCGGCGCATTCGGCGGCGATTGCCTGCGTGATCGCGCCCATGCCGCCGATCGCATGGCCCCAGACACCGGACTTGCCGTTGACCTCGCCGAAGACGTGGTGCAGCAGCACGTACGCCGACCCCGGCGTATAGGGACTGGCGAAATTGCCGACCACCGAGTCCCAGCCGAGCGCCGCCTTGAGCGGTTCGGATTCGAACCACGCATCGAGCAGTTCGCCCGCGGACTTGGTGAACAGGTCGAGCAGGTCGCGCCGGCCGCGCATGTCCAGGTGCTTGAGCTGCTTGCCGACGCCGAGCGCGCCGATCCAGTCGGCGAGCACGAACCCCTCGCTCACGTTCGGCGGCGTGCGCACCATCAACTCGCGCAGGACCGCGACCACGCGATCGAGCATCGCGTAATACTCCGGCAGGCGCGCGGCGTCGCGCGTGGACCACTTCGCCACTTCGGACTGGGTGTCGGGCCCGCCCAGGCGGAAGCAACGGCCGTCGGGCAGCGGCAGGAAGTTGGCGTAGGGCCGTTCGACCACGCGCAATCCATGCTGGTGCAGGCGCAGGTCGGCGATGACTTTGGGGTTGAGCAGGCTGACGGTGTAGCTGGCGGTGGAATTGCGGAAGCCCGGGACGAATTCCTCGGTGACCGCTGCGCCGCCGACGATGCCGCGACGCTCGAGCACGCGCACCTTGAGCCCGGCGCCTGCCAGGTAGGCCGCGCAGACCAGGCCGTTGTGGCCGCCGCCGATGATCAGCACGTCGCTGGTGTCGCTGCCCATGGGCGCTCGTCTCCTGGATGAACACGCAGGATAGCGAGCGGCCCGCGAGCGCGCCAAATTGACGGTGCCCGACGGTCGCCCCGCTATCATCGAGCGTCCGTTCCGCGAGGCCTGCCATGCGACTGTTGGCATTTGCGCTGTTGCTGCTGTCCTGCGCGCTGCCAGGCGCTGCCGCTGCGCGCGGCCTGGCGGTCGGCCAGCCGGCGCCGGCGATCGAGGCCACGCTGCTCGACGGCCGCCATTTCTCGCTGGCCGATGCGCGCGGAAAGGTGGTCGTGGTCAACGTCTGGGCCACGTGGTGCGGGCCGTGCCGGGCGGAGATGCCGGCGTTGCAGGCGTTCTACACCGCGCATGCGGGCGACGGCCTGGTCGTGCTTGCGATCAGTGCCGACGATCCGGATGACATCGACAAGGTGCGCGCGGTGATGCGCGACTTCAGTTATCCGGCGGCGATGGCGGACGCGACCAGGTTCGCGGGCTACGGGCGCCTGTGGCGGGTGCCGTTGACGTTCGTGGTCGATCGCGACGGCGTGTTGCGGCGCGACGGTTTCAAGGCCGCGCCGACCATCGACGCGGCGGTACTGGAACGCGATGTGCTGCCGTGGTTGCAGGCGGGCGCGCCTACGGCGGCGACGCCTTCGCCGGGGACGGCCGCGCACTGAGTGCGGCACGGCTCGAAGGGCGACCGTTCGTGGAAGATGCATCGGCCCGGGCGCGCGACACCATGCGGTGCCGAAAAGCTCGCGACTGAAGCCGCTCCTACGGGCGGGCGTCTACATCCCAGTGGCCGTAGCCCGCGTAAGCGCAGCGCACCCGGGGCCACGACTTGAATCCACCAGCCACATGCACGCGGTCGGCGACTCAGAACGCGTAGTGCAGCCCCAATGACGCGGTCCAGTGCGGCGCCAGCTGGAAGCCGTTGACGCGCTGGTACAGCGGCACCTGCACGAACCCGTAGGCATGCAGGCGACGGCTGACCTCGACGCTGATGCCGGGACTGAGGTCGAGCAGCGTGCCGCCGCTGTTTTCGACATCGGCCTGCGCGCCGCTGTCGCGCCGTTGCGCGCGCAGGTTGAGCTGCAATTGCGGCGTCACCCGCGGATGGGCCATGTAGCGCACTCCCGCGTTGAGGTTGATCGACGCGCCGGTGCGGTAATCGTCGCGCGAATCCAGCGCGACCTGCAGTTGTCCCTGGCCGAACCAGTCGAAATCCTGGTTGATCGTGCCGAACCGATACCCGCCCAGCAGCAGGTCGGTGGTGCCCGAGCCCGGCTGCAGGCCGCGATCGAGCCGTTCGCCGGCCTCGCTGCCGCTGGCGAAGCGCACGTCGTGGCTTCCGGTCGGCAACTTCAGGCCGAACTGGATGCCGGCGTCGTGCTGCGCGGTGAATCCCTGGTAGCGCGCCAGCACGCGCACGTCGCCGATGCTGCTCGAATGCGACGACGACGGCGTGGCCTCGCCCTGCGGGTATGTCGTATGCGATCGGTTGGCATACGGCAGTTGCAGGTTGATGCCCCAGTCGGCATTGGGGCTGTAGTCCAATCCGAGCGTCGTGTAGCGGTTGATCGTGTCGTCCTCGATCTCGCGCGACTGCGGCAGGGTGATCGAATCGCGGTCCACGGCGTCGGTGCCACTGCGCAGCTGCGACTGGTCGATGAAGTCATGGCGCAGGTCGATGCGGAAACCCGATTCGGTGGCGAAGCCCTGGCTGTCCCAGTCCGAGCTGAGCGTGCAGCCGCAGCTGGAGCAGGCCTGGGCGGCCGAAGGCAGGAAAATGACGCCGAAGACGGCGCCGCTCAGAAGTCGTCGCATGTGGGCAATTCCAGAAGGGGCCCATCCATCCTCCGCGCCGTGGCGGAAACAGACAGCCCGTGATGTCGAAAGCGCGGCGGATGCGCCTGTGCTTGCCGGTTCAGGCCACCGCCGGTGGCCCGCGCGCGCCGAGACCGGGGGTGGTTGCACGGGCGGGCGGCGGGGTGGCCAGGGCCGCGGGTACCGGTCGGACCGGAGTTACGGCAACGACCGCCAGCGCCAGGCATGCCGTCGGCACGGCCTCCACCAGCAGCGCGCAGTAGACGCAGTCCAGCCCGTGCGCGTGCGGCGGCGGCATGGGCACGGGCGTGCCGGTCGTCGATGCCGGCGGCGCATGCCGATGGGCCATGGCCATGGCCACGGGCTGCGGTGAGTGGAGATGCGGATGCGCCGGCAGCGCCAACCGCCCGAGCGTGGGCAGCGTGGTGAGCAGCAGCGCGGCGGCCAGCGCCAGTCGCGACAGCATCCGGTGGAACACGATTCGACGCATCGCGACATGGTAGCGGACGGCTGCATGGCGCCCGTGACTGGCGGACCAATCCGACGCGGGCGCGGCGCCACGAAGCGCGCGCCGCCTCGCCTTCGCAGGCGCGATTGCCAGACCCGGGGCATCGTGGACGAGGCCGCTGCACGCAACCCCGACGCACCGCCGTGCCGGATCGGCATCGCCGATGGTGCGAGGCGATCCGGATTCCCGGGCCCCGTGACGCGGCGCCATCGCCCGATCGCACGCAGCCGCCACGACGATCCATCATCGCCACTGGCGCAGCAAAGGCCCGCTTGCGCGGGGCCAGGGCGACCCGCCCGCCGGCTACGGCCTGAACCAGCCCCCGTAGATGCTGCTCGCGCCGAAAGTGTCCGGACAGTCGTTCTGCAGCGCCGGCTGCGCCGTCGGCGTTCCGTCCAAGGTCGCCTGGCGGTAGGCGTTGACCACCGGGCAGAGGGACGTGTCGCGCACGTCGTTCCAGGCGGCGAAGACGCCATCGTTGGTTGCCCAGGCGGTGTTGTAGTCGCCGAGGAACTCGGTAGGCTCGGTTTGGGCCGTCGACCCCCGTGCATCGGCGATCGTGCCGGTGTGGAGCGTGGTCCAGGTCTCGAGGATGCCCCACGAGGCCTGTCGGACGACGCCGAGCATTCGCCGCGCGCCAGCCAGCGTGTCGCGCCATGGATCGAGGTAGGCGTTGTAGACCACGTAGACGTTGGCACCGTCGGGCGAGATCGCGACGGCCGGCTGGTTGACCCGGTCTCCGGCGCGCCCGAAGGCCTGCGGCAAGCCGTAGGTCGCGCCCTTGTTGGACGACGCGATCAGCCAGCCCTGTTCGCGGTTCGTGCCGTTGCGGTCATCGGACCAGGCCACGACGACGCGGTTCGTCGCTCCGGTGCCGCTCGGAGCGCCGTTGGCGATGTCGATCGTGGGGGCATTCCAGGTTCGCGCGCCGGCGACGCCGTCGATCGAGAAGGTGCCTTGCAGGGGATCGACCTGGCCGATCGCGGTCGTCGTGGCGATCGCGCGCGGCTTCTCGAAACGAACGCCGCCGTCCCACGACCGCGCCTGGTAGATGACGCTGCCCTTGGTGGTGACGGTGTCGCTGCGCCCGCTCCAGATGAGGACGACGACGCCGTCGCTGGTGGTGCGGATGCTGCAGGCCTGGCGGCCGCCGGTCTGGGGGTTGTTGGTCGCGGCCGAAAGCTGCCGGGTCGACCAGGTGCTGCCGCCATCGGTCGACCGGGCGAACAGCACCGGCTCGGGGACGGAGCCGCCATTGAAGTTGCCGCGGAAACCGACGTTGCATTCATAGACGTTGCCGAAGAAGGGGCTCGACGCGGCGTTGTCGACCCACAGCTGGTTCTTGTCGTTGATGACGGCGGCGTTCTGCTTGGACACGATCACCGGGGCCATCCAGGCCGACTTGGCCCCGGCCATCGCGCCGCCGACGTCATCCGTCCGCGATACGGTGATCGCACTCACGCCCTTGAAGCCCGGGTCGCCCGGCAAGGACAGCGCGATGGCGGCGTAATACAGCCGCGAGCCGTTGTTCCAGGAGAAGTGGCCCTGCGCGTCCGGCTTCGGTCCGAACGCCAGCACGGGGTCGCCGATGGAGACCATCCCGTGCGCGTCGTACCAGGGCAGCGTGCTGATCGGTCCGCTCGGGTCGGGGACGCACTCTTCCGGCCCGAGGCAGTCCCGCGCCGAGATGCCGCTGTACGTCGGTGCGGTCCAGGTGGTCCCTGCGTCGGTCGAGAACGAGATCCCGGCCCCGCCGACCCCATCCGTGTAGGGGCAGGTTGTCGGGTCACCGGCATTGCAGGCCTCGCCGTCCGGGTTGTCGTTCACGCCAGCGGCGAGGATGTTCGGATGCGCCGGGTCGACGGCGACGAACGGCTCGTTTTCCCTGCTCTGGCTGAAGAGGTGCTTGTCGCTGCCGTAGTCGATGAAGGTGTCGGCGGCGGCGACGGGCGCCGTGGGCGCGAGCAGCGCCAGGCTCCCGACGAGGACATGGACACGCGATCTCGGATCGAGCTGTAGTCGGACCATGGCTGGAATCTCCCGCGCGCGGCGATGGCGCCGCGGAGTATGGGAACGCCCCTTCCGGTCCGCTGCGGCCAGGACAGGGCGTCGGGGACCGCCGCTTCGCCTGCCGCCGCAGTGGACCGCGCTAATTCACCATGCTGAATACGCGCTCGCGGCGATCCCCCGGAGCGTCACGGGACATGAGGCGGCCACGGCGATCCAGGACGGACGCCGGCCGCTGCCTTGCCAGCCCAAAAGAGAAAGCCCCGCGCGAGCGGGGCTTTCGATGTGCAACCAGTTGAAGGCGTGGACTCAGAAATCCATGCCGCCCATGCCGCCCATGCCACCGCCGCCGCCACCCATGGCCGGCTCTTCCTTCTTCGGCAGCTCGCCCACCATCGCTTCGGTGGTGATCATCAGGCCGGCGATCGACGCCGCATTCTGCAGCGCGGTGCGCGTGACCTTGGTGGGGTCCAGGATGCCCATCGCGACCATGTCGCCGTACTCGCCGGTCTGCGCGTTGTAGCCGAAATTGCCGCTACCGTCCTTGACCTTGTTGAGCACGACCGACGGCTCCTCGCCGGCATTGGTGACGATTTCGCGCAGCGGCGCTTCCATCGCGCGCAGGGCGATCTGGATGCCGTGGTTCTGGTCTTCGTTGACACCCTTGATCTTGCCGACCGCGGTCAGCGCGCGGATCAGGGCAACGCCGCCGCCCGGGACCACGCCTTCTTCCACCGCCGCGCGGGTTGCGTGCAGGGCGTCTTCGACGCGCGCCTTCTTTTCCTTCATCTCGATCTCGGTCGAGGCACCGACCTTGATCACGGCCACGCCACCGGCGAGCTTGGCGACGCGCTCCTGCAGCTTCTCGCGGTCGTAGTCCGAAGAGGTCTCTTCGATCTGCGCCTTGATCTGCTTGATGCGGCCTTCGATGCCCGACGTTTCGCCGGCGCCGTCGATGATCGTGGTGTTTTCCTTGGTGACCTGGATCTTCTTGGCGCGGCCGAGATCCTTGATCGTGGCCTTCTCCAGCGACAGGCCGACTTCCTCGGAAATCACGGTGCCGCCGGTGAGGACCGCCATGTCTTCCAGCATCGCCTTGCGACGATCGCCAAAGCCCGGCGCCTTGACCGCGCACACCTTGACGATGCCGCGGATGGTGTTGACGACGAGCGTGGCGAGGGCTTCGCCTTCGACTTCCTCGGCGACGATCAGCAGCGGCTTGCCCGACTTGGCGACGCCTTCCAGCACCGGCAGCAGGTCGCGCACGTTGGAGATCTTCTTGTCGTGCAGCAGGATGAACGGATCATCCAGCTCGGCCGACATCGACTGCTGGTTGTTGATGAAGTACGGCGAGAGGTAGCCGCGGTCGAACTGCATGCCCTCGACGACGTCGAGTTCGTTGTCCAGGCCCGAGCCTTCCTCGACGGTGATGACGCCTTCCTTGCCGACCTTCTTCATCGCGTCGGCGATGATGTTGCCGATCGACTCGTCGGAGTTCGCCGAGATCGTGCCGACCTGCGCGATCGCGTTGTCGTCGGCGGTGGGCTTGGAGATGTTCTTCAGCTCGGCGACGGCGGCGGTCACGGCCTTGTCGATGCCGCGCTTGAGGTCCATCGGGTTCATGCCGGCGGCGACCGCCTTCATGCCTTCGCGGATCAGCGCCTGCGCCAGCACGGTCGCGGTGGTGGTGCCGTCACCGGCGTTGTCGGAAGTCTTGGACGCGACTTCCTTCACCATCTGCGCGCCCATGTTCTCGAACTTGTCGGCCAGCTCGATCTCCTTGGCGACGGACACGCCGTCCTTGGTGATCGTCGGGGCGCCGTAGCTCTTCTCGAGCACGACATTGCGGCCCTTCGGGCCGAGCGTTGCCTTGACGGCATTGGCGAGAATGTTCACGCCGCGCACCATCTTCGCGCGCGCGTCCTCACCGAAACGGATTTCCTTGGCAGCCATTGCGTTTACCTCTGTCGGATTTCAGGAATGGGGTTGGGACGGGAAGCGAGATCGATCAGCCGAGCACGGCGAAGATGTCGTCTTCCTTCACCACCAGGTAGTCGGTGCCGTCGAGCTTCACTTCGGTGCCGCTGTACTTGCCGAACAGGACCTTGTCACCGGCCTTGACCTTGGGCGCGCGCAGCGAGCCGTTGTCCAGCGCCTTGCCCTCGCCGACCGCGACCACTTCGCCCTTGATCGGCTTCTCGGTGGCGGAGTCGGGGATGACGATGCCGCCGGCGGACATCTTTTCTTCTTCCATGCGCTTGATGACGACGCGGTCGTAAAGCGGCTTGATGTTCATTCGACAACCTCTTAAGTGGTTGATTGGGTTAGGAAACGGCCGGCAATTCTAGCACTCGACAGGAGCGAGTGCCAAAACCCGGCAACAGGAATGCCCGTGCAACGGGACTGCGCCCGAGATGGGGTGGCGGGCGGGGGTTTCAAGGGCGGGTGCCCGGCGCGAGCGGAATCCGTAGGAGCCGTAGCCCGGGTAAGCGCAAGCGCACCCGGGGTCGTTCCGGCGGGGTCGCGAATCGCACTGTCATCCCGGGTGCGCTGCGCTTACCCGGGCTACGGGGGGTGTCGGGCTAGAGGTTGCGCCGCGTGGGCAACAGCAGGTTGCCGAACAGCAGGCCGGCGATCAGCGCCAGCAGGATGTTCATCACCGTCAGCGCGCCGCTTTGTCCGACGGCGACGTCCTGCTGCTGGACCAGGTCCATCACCCCGCGCAGGCTGGCGCTGCCGGGGACCAGCATCAGGATCCCCGGCACCCGCACCAGCGCGCCCGGGCGCTTGATCCAGCGCGCATACCCGTTGCCCGCGGCGGTCATCAGCAGGGCCGAAAGGAAGATCCCGGCGGGGCTGCCCCAGGCCTGCCCCGCCAGGCGCGAGACGAGGTAGCCGGCGATCGCCGCCAGCATCACCAGCGGATAATCGCGCCGCATCGCGCGCAGCAGCACGGCGAAGGCATAGGCCGCCAGCGCCAGCGACGCCCATTCCACCCAGTCCGGTTGCGGCCGCAGCGCGCGCACCTGCGGTTCGATGCCCAGCAGCCGCGCCAGCGCCAGGGCGATGGCGGTGCCGACGGCGAGCTTCATCACCGTGGTCAGTGCGCCGGCGAAGCGCGCGGTGCCCGAGACGAGGTGCTGGCTGGTCAGCTCGTTGACCGCATTGGTCAGGCTCATCCCGGGCAGCAGCACGATCAGCGAGGCGATGATCACCGTATTGAGGTTGAGCGGCGCCACGAACGCGGCGACCAGGATCGCCACGGCACCGGCCAGCAGCCCAGCCAGGGCCTCGCCGGCTTCGCGCACCTGCGGCCGGCGGCGGGCGACGAATTCGATCGACCCGATCAGCAACCCGGTCACCGTCGCCACCCCGATATCCAGCCACGGCAGCCGCAGCAGTCCGCCAACCGCGCCTGCCGCCAGGCCCAGGCCCAGCAGTTGCATCGCCTGCCAGCGCCAGCCGCGCGGCTGGTCGATCCGGCGCAGCGCCGCATGCCCGGCGACCAGGTCCAGCCGCCCGGCCATCACCTCCTCGGCGATGCGGTCCACTTCGCACAGCCGCGCCAGGTCGGTGTCGCCCGGCGGCAGCCGGATCACGCGGGTGGTATCGCTCTCGCCCGGCGGCCGCGCCGGATCGCTGAAGGTGAGGATCAGCCCGGTCGGATTCGACCACGGCTCGCAATCCAGCTTCAGGCTGCTGGCGACGGCGTCCAGCGCGCCCTCCAGGCGCTGCGCGGTGGTGCCGTAGATGTGCAGGCGTTCGGCCAGCTCGACCACGAACGCCAGCCGCCGGGCGTAATCGCGCTGCTCGGCGGACTTCGTTTCGGCGATCGCGTTCATGCTGGGCATCGCCGCAGGATCGCATGCGCGGCATCGCCCTGCAGCCGCGCCGCGGGACGCCTTCGGGCCGAGTCTGTATCCTCGAAACGCCGCCATCCGGCACCGGAATGCATTGATGGGCGTTGCCAGCGCCGCACCCAGCATCGAGCTGATCCAATCTCCCGGCTCCGCGCCCGCACGCGCGCAGTCCACCGATCCCGGGTCCGACCGCACTCCGGACGGCCAGGGCGCGCGCCTGCGATTGCGCGGCGCCTGGACGCTGCATCACGCCAACACGATCAGCCAGGTGTTGCAGGCGGCGCCGGCGCAGGCGGCGGCGATCGACGCCCGCGCGGTCGAACGCCTGGACTCCGCCGGCGTCCTCCAGTTGCTGCGCTTCGCGCGCCGCAACGGGCTGGATTTCGATGCCTTCGAATTCCGCACCGACCACCATGCGCTGGTCGCCGCGATCGAGGATGTCGCCGACGAGCGGCCCAGGCGCAAGCGCGAATACGGATTCGCCGCCGCGCTCGGCCGGCTGGGTTTCGCGGTGGCCGACAACGGCAAGGAGATCGTCGCGCTGGTCAGCTTCCTGGGCGAGAACATCGCCAAGGCGCTGCGCACCATCCGCGAGCCGCGGCGCTTCCGGCTTACCGCCACCGTGTACCACATGGAACAGGTCGGGCTGGACGCGGTGCCGCTGATCGCGCTGCTCGCGTATCTGGTCGGCGCGGTGATCGCGTTCCTCGGCGCCAGCATCCTGGCCGACTTCGGCGCGACGATCTACGTGGTGGAACTGGTGAGCATCGCCTTCCTGCGCGAGTTCGGCGTGCTGCTCACCGCGATCGTGCTCGCCGGGCGCACCGCGAGCGCATTCACCGCGCAGATCGGCGCGATGGTCAGCCGCGAGGAAGTCGATGCGATCCGCACCCTCGGCCTGGATCCGATCGACCTGCTGGTGCATCCGCGCGTCATCGCGCTGGTGGTGATGCTGCCGCTGCTGACCTTCATCGCGATGGTCGCCGGCCTGCTCGGCGGCATGTCGGTCGGCGCCTTCAGCCTGGACATCCCGCCGCAGGCCTACCTGGCGCGGCTGCAGTCGACGATGCACCTGCGGCATTTCCTGGTGGGCATGTCGAAGGCGCCGGTCTTCGCGCTGATCATCGGCCTGATCGGCTGCCTGGAGGGCCTGCAGGTGCAGGGGACCGCGCAGTCGGTGGGCGAACGCACGACGTCCAGCGTCGTGCAGACCATTTCGCTGGTGATCGTGCTCGACGCGATCGCGGCGATCTGGTTCATGCACATGGGCTGGTGACGTGGCGACCGACGCGGCGATTCCAGGCGACGTCGAACCGATCATCCGCGTGCGCGGACTGGTCAACCGGTTCGGCGAGCAGGTCGTGCACGACGGCGTCGACCTGGACGTGCTTCCGGGTGAAATCCTCGGCGTGGTCGGCGGCTCGGGCACCGGCAAGTCGGTGCTGATGCGTTCGATCCTGGGGTTGCGCACGCCCGACGAAGGCCGGATCGAAGTGCTGGGCGTCGATGCGCGCTCGGACGATCCCGCGGACCGCCTGCAGATCGAACGCAACACCGGCGTGCTGTTCCAGGACGGCGCGTTGTTCTCCTCGCTCACCGTCGGGGAGAACGTGCAAGTGCCGCTGAAGGAGCATTGCCGCGACCTGCCCGACTCGCTGCTTTACGAACTGGCGCTGCTGAAGGTCAAACTGGCGGGACTTCCGGCCGATGCGCTCAACAAGCTGCCCTCGCAACTGTCCGGCGGCATGCGCAAGCGGGCGGGACTGGCGCGTGCGCTGGCGCTGGATCCGCCGCTGCTGTTCCTCGACGAGCCGACCGCGGGGCTGGACCCGATCGGCGCGGCTGCCTTCGACAACCTGATCCGTACCCTGCAACAGGCGCTGGGCCTGACGGTGTTTCTCATCACCCACGATCTGGACACCCTGTACGCTATCTGCGACCGCGTGGCGGTGCTCGCGGACCGGAAGGTGGTCGCGGTGGCACCTGTCGCGCAACTCGAGCACCTGGATCACCCCTGGGTGCAGGATTATTTCAACGGCCCGCGCGGACGTGCGGCGCAGGCGACCGCAACGCGGGAATCGCGAGTGGAGATCCGCTGAGATGCACGCTTCGTCCCGCCAGGTCCGCCGTCGCTTGCCTGCCACCCGCGCAATTCCATGCGCGCGCGCCCGGCATTCCCACACCCGGACCCCGAGCCGCTGATGGAAACCAAGGCCAACTACGTCCTGATCGGCGCCTTCACCATCCTCACCGCGGTGTTGCTGCTGCTGTTCGGCCTGTGGGCGGCGAAGTATTCGTCCGAGCGCAGCTGGACCGAATATGCCGTGGTGTTCAACGAGCCGGTCACCGGCCTGACCGAAGGCAGCTCGGTGCAGTACAACGGCATTTCCGTAGGCACCGTCGAATCGCTGCGGCTGGCGCCCAATGATCCGCGCCAGGTGCTGGCACGATTGAAGCTGCAGGCCGACACCCCGGTGAAGGTCGACACCAAGGCCAAGATGTCGATCACCGGCCTGACCGGCAGTCCCTTCATCCAGCTCACCGGCGGCAGCCCGAAGGCGCCGTGGCTGACCGCGGTCGACCATCGCGACGTACCTGTGATCAAGACCGAAGCCTCGGCGTTGCAGAACATCGCCGACACCGCCAACCGCCTGGTCGCGCGCATGGACGAGGTGCTCAGCGAAGAGAACGTCAAGCACATCGCCAGCACGCTGCAGAACATCGACGCGCTCACCGGTTCGGTCGCCGCGCAGCGGCAGGACCTGCGGGCGCTGATCGTCAGTGCGCGGCGCTCCAGCGAGCAGCTGGAAAAAACCCTGGCGTCCACCAACCACGCCGTCGATGGCGTCAACCGCGAGCTGGTCGACAAGCTGCCGGGCCTGGTGGGCAAGCTCGACGACACCCTGACGAAACTCGATGCCGCCGCCGGCAACGCCAACGGCATCCTGGGCGAGAATCGCACGGCGATCCGCAGCTTCGCCAACGACGGCCTCGGCCAGCTCGGGCCGACATTGAGCGAGCTGCGCGCGCTGGTGCGCGACCTGCGCCGGATCAGCGACCGCCTCGAAGGCAGCCCCGCGCGGTACATCCTCGGCCGTGACGCACCCAAGGAGTTCGAACCCAAATGACGGCGCCATCGACAGGCATGCGGCGGGAATCGAACTTCGGCCCGCGCGCGCACCGGCGCACTGGCGTCGCGCTCATCGCGCTCATCGCACTGCCGCTGCTTGGCGGCTGTTCGCTGCTGGGCGGCCAGCGGACGCCGGCGACGATCTACGCGCCCGATCCGCGCGTGGCTCCGGATCCGGCGTGGCCGGCCGTGGACTGGCAGCTGGAAATCGCCAGTCCCGACGCCGCGCGCATGCTCGACAGCCAGCGCATCGCGGTGCGCCCCACGCCCGGCCAGCTGGAGGTCTACAAGGGTGCGAGCTGGGCGACCTCGCCGAGCAACCAGGTGCAGACCGCGGTGCTGCGCGCACTGGAGGACTCCAACAAGATCGCTGCCGTCGCGCGCAAGGGCAGCGGCCTGGCCGCCGACTACACGCTGCTGATGGAACTACGCCGCTACGACGCCGACTATGCCGGCCACGCCGTGCCCGCGGCCACGATCGAAGTCAACGCCAAGCTGCTGCGCTCGCCCGACCAGGCGATCATCGCCTCCCGCACGTTCCTGCAGGCGGTTCCAGCCACGGCGACCGACACCGCGTCGGTGGCACGGGCGTTCGATACGGCGCTCACGACGATTGCTCACGATGTCGCCGGCTGGACGCTGTTGAGCGGCCAGCAAGCCCATTCCACCCCCGCCAGGCCCTAGCCGCGATTGCCCTTCGCGGCCGCTCCCCCGGCGGGCTTTGACCGACGCCGCCGTTCGCGTTCGCGCCACGCGATCGGCGGCTGTCTGGATCACCCCGGCGCCGGACAAGATCGCCCGCGCGATCGGCGATGTCGCTTCAGCCACGCGCCTCCGGTCCGATGCGCCGGAAGGTGAGGTTGATGCGCGGCCCTACCGGTTTCGCCGTTGCCGGCAAGGCGTGCTGGTAAGCGGCCTGGGTATCGCCGGCCATCAGCAACAGGCTGCCGTGGCCAAGGACGATGGCGTGCTTCCGGGCCGGCTCGTCGCGCCGCCTGAAGACGAAGCGCCGCCGCGCCCCCAGGCTCAGCGACGCGATCACCGGTCGCGAGCCCAGTTCGCGCTCGTTGTCGCGGTGCCAACCCATGCGGTCGCGGCCATCGCGATAGAGGTTGGCGAGCACGCTGTTGAAATCGATCCCCAGTTCGTCCTGCAGGCGCGCGCGGACCGGCAGCATCGCCCCCGGCCATTCGTGCGGCGTGAAGCGGGTGCCCGAATAGGCGTAGCTCGCATGCGGATCGCCAATCCAGCAGCTGCGCCGCGGGGAATCCACGGCGCGGCCGAACAAGCGGATGCGGTGCACCTCCCATTCCACGTCGTCCAGCAGCGCCGCCAGCAGCGCATCCGCGGCGGGCGGTTCCAGCCAGGCCGGATCCAGCGCCACCGCGGCGGCGGGCAATGCGAGCGGGACGAGCGCCATCGCCGGATGCTGCCGATTTGCCGCATCCGCTGCAAACCCCGAGAATCGCAGCCCGGCAACGAAGCGAGCGGAGAAGCGGCATGAGCGAAGTCGAGCGCGACGTGATGGAGTACGACGTCGTCACCGTCGGCGCCGGCCCGGCCGGGCTGTCGTTCGCGATCAGGCTCAAGCAGTGCAACCCCGAGCTGAGCGTGTGCGTGATCGAGAAGGGCGCCACCGTCGGCGCGCACATCCTGTCCGGCGCGGTGATCGAACCCGGCCCGCTGGACGCGCTGTTGCCCGGCTGGCGCGACAACCCGCCACCGATCTGCGTGCCCGCCGCCGAAGACGAATTCTGGCTGCTGTCGAAAACCGGCGCACGCAAGCTGCCGGTGCCGCCGGGCATGCACAACCGCGGCAACTTCATCGTCAGCCTCGGCGCGCTGTGCGCGTGGCTGGCGCCGCAGGCCGAAGCGCTGGGCGTGGAAATCTATCCCGGCTTCGCCGCGGCCGAGGCCCTGCATGACCCCGACGGCCGCGTCGCCGGCGTGCGCATCGGCGACATGGGCGTGGCGAAGGACGGCTCGCACAAGCCCGGCTACACCGCCGGGATCGACATCCGGGCCAAGGTCTCGGTGCTCGCCGAAGGCGCGCGCGGCAGCCTGACCAAGCAGCTGGTCAAGCGCTTCCGGCTCGATGCCGACAGCGATCCGCAGGCCTACTCGATCGGCATCAAGGAGCTGTGGCAACTGCCCGCCGGCCGCGCCACGCCGGGGAAGATCGTGCACACGCTCGGCTGGCCGGCGAGCAACGACATCTATGGCGGCAGCTTCCTCTACCACCTGGATGGCGACCGCGTCGCGCTGGGCTACGTCAGCGGACTGGATTACCGCGACCCGGACTACAAGCCCTGGGAAGCCTTCCAGCAATGGAAGAACCACCCCACGGTCGCGCCGCTGCTCGAGGGCGGCAGCATCGTCTCGGCCGGCGCGCGCGCGATCGTCACCGGCGGCTGGCAGTCGCTGCCCAAGGTCGAGATGCCCGGCGCGCTGCTGATCGGCGACGGCGCCGGCCTGCTCAACGTGCCCAAGATCAAGGGCACCCACCAGGCGATCCGCAGCGGCATGCTCGCCGCCGAGCACCTGGCGCAGTCGCTGGACCCGCGCGGGTTCGATGCGAAGCTGCGTGCCTCGCCGGCGGTCGCCGAGCTGCGCCAGGTGCGCAACATCAAGCCCGGCTTCAAGCGCGGCCTGTGGTTCGGGTTGTTGAACGCGGCGTGGGAAACGGTCACCGGCGGACGTTCGCCGTGGACGCTCAAGGTCAAGCCCGACTGGTGCTCGCTGGACAAACTGGACGCGGATGCCCGGCGCGCCGACGACCGTGCGCGCGGCTACGTCCAGCGCACGCTGCCGCCGCGCGACCGCCTGCAGGGCGTGTACTTCGCCGCCACCGAGCACGACGAGGACCAGCCGGTGCACCTGGTGGTGCACGACACCAACATCTGCATCGAGCGATGCACGGTCGAATACGGCAATCCGTGCACGCGCTTCTGCCCGGCCAACGTCTACGAGATCGTCGACGTGGTGACCGGTGATCCGGACACCGGCAAGCGCCTGCAGATCAACGCCGCCAACTGCGTGCACTGCAAGACCTGCGACATCAAGGATCCGTACGAAATCATCACCTGGGTGACGCCGGAAGGCGGGTCGGGTCCGAATTACCAGAACCTGTGACGCCGGCTCGACCGGCAGGAGCAAAACCCATGGCCGATACGGCAGCCAGCGCAGACGACATCATCCGGACGCTGCGTTCCTCGGCGGAAGCCTATCGCGAGGCATCACGCAAGGAGGGGTCGGTTTGGGGGCGGATGTTCTCGGACCCGGCATTCCTCGCCATCCGCGACGACGACCAGGCGGCAGCGGCGGAACTCGGGCTCAACCGGGACACCGTCGGCCTGTTGGTGATGTTGCAGCGGGCCGGCCTCAAGCCACGCTCGGGCCTCTCGCTGGGCTGCGGTTCCGGTCGCGGTGAACGTGCCCTGCTGGAGCGGCGCATCTGCGAACGATTCGTCGGCGTCGATGTCGCCCCGCAGGCGATCGAGGAAGCGCGCCAGTTCGCCGAGAAGGATGGACTTCCGATCCGCTACGTCTGCCAGGACCTCAACGCCATTGCCCTGGGTGACGAGCGCTTTGATCTCGTCGTCTGCCAGACCATCCTCCACCACGTGCTCGAGCTGGAGCACGTCCTGGATGAAATCGAACGGGTGCTGTCGCCGGAGGGCGTGTTCTACGTGCACGACTACATCGGCGAAACCCAGTTCCAGTTCAGCGACGAGCGCCTGGAGTGGATCAATGCCGTCCTCGCCGCACTTCCAGAACCATTGCGCACGAACCGGGTCGGCAACAAGGTCCTCAAGCAGGTCGGGCGGCCGGTTCCCGGCAAGCTGGTCTCGCCGTTCGAAGCCATCCGTTCGGGGGAAATCAGCGCCATGCTCAAGCAGCGCTTCGACATCGTGGAATGCCACGAGCACACGACGATCATGGACCGGGTCGTGCCGATGGGAACCCGGCGCGGATACCTGGCCGACGCCAACACACGCGCGCTGTTCGACCTGGTGAAGCTGCTGGACAAGGCGCTACTGCAAGGCGGCGTGCTCCCGCCGGTGGAAGGGCGCTACCTGCTGCGGCGCAAGCAACGTTGATCCCATGACAAAAAAGAGAGCCGCCCAAGGCGGCTCTCTTGTTCCATGCCGTCGCCGCTCAGCCCGCGGGAACCCATTGCAGGTTCGATACGGTTGAAACCGACTGTGCCGTACTGATGTTCGCCGACCTCCAGATGATGTTGGCTCCGCTGCTTGCGTTGCGCCACAGCACATCGGCCTTGTGGTCGCCGTTGAAGTCGCCAAAGCCCGCCACGTTGTAGGTGGTGCTGGCCGAGTGCACGGGCATGTAGTTGGACCGGAAGGCACTCAACCAGACGGAATTGGCTCCCGAGTTCACATTGCGCCAGAACACATCGGCACGACCGTCGCCATTGAAGTCGGCGACGCCCGCGATCACCCAGTTCAAGTCTGTGGCCGCATTGATCGCCTGCTGGGTCGAATAGTTGGCGGAGCGCCAGATGGCGTTGGATCCGCTGATGACGTTCCGCCACAGGATGTCGGCCTTGTGATCACCGTTGAAGTCGCCCACGCCAACCACGATCCAGGCTCGGCCAGCGACGGCATGGACAGCCTGCGCGCTGCCGGAGCGTCCGGACTTCCAGATGACGTTGGAGCCACTCTCGGCGTTGCGCCACAGGATGTCCGACTTGCCGTCGCCGTTGAAGTCGGCGATGCCAGCCACCTCCCAGGCGGTTTCGCGGGCACTCGTCGCCTGCGCGGTCCGATAATTGCCCGATAGCCAGATGGAATTACTGCCGGTGTTGGCATTGCGCCACAGGACGTCGGAGCGGCCATCGCCATTGAAGTCCCCCACTCCGCCGACGACCCATGCGGTGCCCGCCGAATGGATGTACAAGGTCGTTGCAGAGTTGCCCGACAACCAGATGGAGTTGGCGCCGGTGACCGTGTTGCGCCACAGGATGTCCGACTTGCCGTCGCCATTGAAGTCGCCGCGGTTGTCAACACCCATGACCTGGGTCTTTGCCGCGCGGAAGGCCGCGACCGCCGGCATCGTCCTGATCAGGGTCTGGGCATTGTCGGCCACGTTGGTCTCGCCGCAGGCCAAGCCGCCACACGAGGTGAGGCGCGGGTTGGAAAACACGCGATATGCCGTCTGTCCCACTGTCGGAATCGCCATGATCGTGTAGAAGTTTCCGCCGCCAGCGCCCGTGCTGTAGCCGAAGGAATAGCCGTACCGGCCATACTCACCTGGATCCAGGGGATCGTTGTCGGTATTGGTGTCATCGTCACCGGCCGCCGCCGTCCGGTCATGGGCAAGCCCCAGGTTATGACCGATTTCATGCGCCAGTGTTTCCGTCCGGCAGATGCCACCGGCGGAGTCGCTGATCACCGACAGCCCATACGCGGCACTGCTGGCGGTGATCGGCTGTTGCCCGCCACCAATCAGCCAGGCTACGCCGCACGTTTGGTTTTCCGTCTTGTAATCGCGCACCAACGACACGAGGTCGGCGCCGAACTGGTTGCGCGCGGCAATCAACGGGGCGAGCCCGGCCGGTACCGACGACGCGTTGCAGCTGACATCGCCGTCGGGCAAGTGCAACTGGCCGCTGGCAACCGTCGAGCACTGCAGCCCCGACAGGTCGAACAGCGCACTGCGGTTGGTCGTCGTGTCGGCATAGTTGACCTGGACCGTGCGCACCAGGCGCAGCCGACCGCCGACATGGCTGTTCGAAAAGGCCTGGTTCGCGACATCGACCAGGAAGTTCAACCGGGTCTTAACCTGGGAAAATCCGCCGAGACGGGTCTTCAACCCGCTGGAATACCCGAGGACCAGATCGACAGTGGCTCCGTCCGAGGTCTGGGTCGCCGATGCCTGCCTGCTGGGGACCGACGCCGCCAAGGCCGACACCAGCGCGGAACCCATGGCTGTCGGCGACGTCCCCGACGCCCGGTCTGGCGCATTCAGGACATCCGGGCCTCCAGCCACGGCCGTTGTGGGCGAGCCAGCCAGCTTGCGTACGTCGGTTTCAACCAGCCATGTCCGACCGCCCTTCGAGGTGATCTCGAATGGCAGGCCTTTGTCATTGGGAATCGACCCGAATACCGCCTTGTCACCGAACGTGAGGATCGCCTCCTGTCCACCTCGGCTGCCTTCGGGCTGGCCGATCCACGTCCAGTTGCCGTCGGCGTGTTCGATTTGACGCTCGTAACGCAACCGGATCGGATGGCCGTCCGGTGCATCGAGGACCATCCCGCCCTCGGCGACCGAGCGCAATGCATGGGCTTCACTCAGGTCGACTGCGTGCCACGTGGTCGCCCCGCTGTTCAGCGTTGCGTGCGGTGAATACGCGAGCAGGCTTCCATGATCGGCCATCGATGCAATCGATGACGCGTGCGGGGCAGGCGCATCGGTGAAGGAGGGCGTTGCAGACGCTGCCTGTGCAGTCGGCGTGGTCGACGCCTGTTGGGAATTCGAAGGGCAACCGGCCAGAAGGCCGGCAAGGGCTCCACATAAAAGAGCGATGCGCATGTCAGGACACCGAATTCAGCTGACGGGGCGCTCGTGATAATTCAGCAGGGGTCATCGATGTGTGAATGCGTGCGCCTGCTCTTTGCAAGCGTTGCACCGGCTCATCGATGGCAAGACTGACCGGGATCGCCTGGCGGCTTTCGGATGGCTCACGCGCAATTCACGACATGTTTCTTCGTGTCAATTCCGCGTCAAGGATTCAATGCCTAGACATATAGCGCAGCACCCGTGCGGCGAGTTCTTCGGTCGCCTCGGCTGCGCTTTCCAGTACGATCTCCGCATGCGCCGGGCGTTCGTAGGGCGAATCGATGCCGGTGAAGTTGGCGATCTCGCCGGCGCGCGCCTTCGCATACAGCCCCTTCACATCGCGTTGCTCGGCGACTTCCAGTGGCGCGTCGACGAAGATCTCGACGAACTCGCCGTCGCCGAACAACTCGCGCGCCATCCGACGTTCGGCGATGAAGGGCGAGATGAAACTCACCAGCACGATCAGGCCGGCGTCGACCATCAGCCGCGCGACTTCCGCCACGCGACGGATGTTTTCCACGCGATCCTCGTCGGTGAAGCCCAGATCCTTGTTCAAGCCGTGGCGCACGTTGTCGCCGTCGAGCAGGTAGGTGTGCTGGCCCATGGCGAGCAGGCGTTTCTCCACCAGGTTGGCGATGGTCGACTTGCCCGACCCCGACAGGCCGGTGAACCACAGGCAGCGCGGCTGCTGGTGCTTGATCCGCGCGCGCGCGGCCTTGTCGACGTCGACGTGCTGCCAGTGGATGTTGCCGGCGCGGCGCAGTGCGAAATCGAGCGTGCCGGCGGCCACGGTGGCATAGCTCTGGCGGTCGATGAGGATGAACGCGCCCAGTTCACGATTGTCGGCGTAGGGCTCGAACGCCACCGCCTGGTCCAGGTGCAGGTTGCAGTACGCGACCTCGTTGAGCTCCAGGTGCTTGGCGGCCAGGTGTTCCTGGGTGTTGACGTCGACCTTGTGCTTGATTTCGGTCACGGTCGCGCCGACGGTGCGCGCGCCGATCTTGAGCCAGTACGGCCGCCCCGGCAGCAAGGCATGCTCGCCCAGCCACAGCAGGTGCACGGCAAACTGGTCGGCGACCTGCGGCGGGTTGTGCGCGGCGGCGATGACGTCGCCGCGACTGATGTCGAGTTCGTCGCCGAGCGTCAGCGTGACGGCCTGCCCCGCGCGCGCGCGCGCCAGATCGCCATCGGCGGTGACGATCCGCGCCACGGTCGAACGCCGGCCGGACGGCAGCGCCACGATCTCGTCGCCGGCTTGCACCTCGCCGGCGACGATCGTGCCGGCAAAGCCGCGGAAGCTCGAATCGGGGCGGCACACCCATTGCACCGGCATGCGCAGGCCAAGCTCGCTGGACTTGCGCGAGACATCGACGGTTTCCAGGTGCTCGAGCAGCGTCGGTCCGCGATACCACGGCATTGCGTCCGAACGCTGCAGCATGTTGTCGCCCCTGAGTGCGGACAACGGCAGGCAGGTGACGTGTTCGATGCCCAGCTGCGCGGCCAGTTCGCGGTAGCCGTCGACGATCGCCTCGAAGACGCCTTCGTCGTAATCGACCAGGTCCATCTTGTTCACCGCCAGCAGCACATGGCGGATGCCCAGCAGCGACACGATGTAGCTGTGGCGGCGGGTCTGCGTCAGCAGGCCCTTGCGCGCGTCGACCAGCACCACCGCCAGGTCGGCGGTGGACGCGCCGGTGGCCATGTTGCGGGTGTACTGCTCGTGTCCCGGGCAATCGGCGACGATGAACTTGCGCTTCTCGGTGCTGAAGAAGCGGTAGGCGACATCGATGGTGATGCCCTGCTCGCGCTCGGCGGCCAGGCCATCGACCAGCAGCGCGAAATCGATGTCCTGGCCCTGGGTGCCGTGGCGGCGGCTGTCGGCCTCCAGCGTGGCCAGCTGGTCGTCGAACAGCAATCGCGTGTCGTGCAGCAGGCGCCCGATCAGCGTGCTCTTGCCGTCGTCGACGCTGCCGCAGGTAATGAAGCGCAGCAGGCCCTTGGTCTCGTGCTGCTGCAGGTAGGCGGCGACCGCGGTGGCGGCGTCGCTCGCGGGAAGGATCGCTTCCATCAGAAGTAGCCCTCCTGCTTCTTCTTTTCCATCGACGCCGAGGGGTCCTGGTCGATCACGCGGCCCTGGCGCTCGGAGGTCGTCGCCACCAGCATCTCGGCGATGATCTTCTCCAGCGTGTCGGCCTCGGATTCGATCGCGCCGGTGAGCGGATAGCAGCCCAGGGTGCGGAAGCGGATCTTCTTCATCACCGGCTGCTCGCCGTCATGCAGCGGCAGGCGTCCGTCGTCGACCATGATCAGCGCGCCGTCGCGCTCGACCACCGGGCGCTCGGCCGCAAGATAGAGCGACGGCACCGGGATCTTCTCGCGGAAGATGTACAACCACACGTCGAGCTCGGTCCAGTTGGAGATCGGGAACACGCGCACCGATTCGCCCTTGTGGATCCGGGTGTTGTAGACATCCCACAGCTCCGGGCGCTGGTTCTTCGGGTCCCAGCGGTGCTGGGCGCTGCGGAAGGAGAAGATGCGCTCCTTGGCGCGGGATTTTTCCTCGTCGCGGCGCGCGCCGCCGATCGCGGCATCGAAGCCCCACTTGTCCAGCGCCTGCTTCAGCGCCTGCGTCTTCATCACGTCGGTGTGCACGGTGGCGCCGTGGCTGATCGGGCCGATGCCTTGGGCGATGCCGTCGGGATTGGTCCAGGTGCGCAGCTCGACCCCGGTCTCTGCCGCGCGCCGGTCGCGGAAGGCGATCATCTCGCGGAACTTCCACGTCGTGTCGACGTGCAGCAGCGGGATCGGCGGGCGCGAGGGATAAAACGCCTTGAGCAGCAGGTGCAGCAGCACCGAGCTGTCCTTGCCCACCGAATACATCATCACCGGATTGCGGAATTCCGCCGCGACCTCGCGCAGGATGTGGATGCTTTCGGCTTCCAGGCGGTCGAGGTGGGACAGGAGGGCGGCGTCGGGCATCGGGCGGCAAGGCGTGGAGGCCGCGCATTTTAGCCCGCCGCTGCCGTCGATGCCCCGCGCAGCGCGGCGATACCGCGGCAATCCGGACGAATCGGCCTCGGCGCCGCTTCCTCCTGTGTCGCCATCCACGCCCCGGCCGACTCGCGCCGGCGCCGTTGGCCCGCTAAAATCCCCGGTTCGCTCTCTCCGGCACCGGCGTCCTGCCCTGCCGCCCCCGCCATTCCAGGAGCCCGGACGATGAAGATCCTCGTCGGCTACAAGCGCGTCGTGGACTACAACGTCCGCATCCAGGTCAAGCCCGATGGCTCGGGCGTGGTCACCGACGGCGTCAAGCTGTCGCCCAACCCGTTCGACGAGATCGCGCTGGAAGAGGCACTCCGCCTGCGCGACAAGGGCATCGCGACCGAGGTCGTCGTCGCCACCATCGCGCCGGCCGATGCCCAGGCGCACCTGCGCAACGGACTGGCCATGGGTGCCAACCGCGCGATCCACGTGATCGCCGATCGTGCGGTACAACCACTGACCGCGGCGCGCGCGCTGCTCAAGCTGGTCGAGCGCGAACAGCCGGACCTGGTCATCCTCGGCAAGCAGGCGATCGACGACGACTGCAACCAGACCGGGCAGATGCTGGCGACCTTGTGGGGCCGGCCGCAGGCGACGTTCGCGTCGAAGCTGGAGATCGCCGCCGGCAAGGCCACGGTCACGCGCGAGGTCGACGCCGGGCTGGAGACGCTGGAAGTCGACCTGCCCGCGGTCGTCACCACCGACCTGCGCCTGAACGAGCCGCGGTTCATCAAGCTGCCGGACATCATGAAGGCCAAGAGCAAGCCGCTGGAGGCGATCGCCTTCGCCGACCTCGGCGTCGAGGACGGCGACCAACTGCAGACGACGCACTACGCGCCGCCGACCAGGCGCGGCAAGGGCGTGATGGTGAAGGACGTGGCCGAGCTCGTCGCCGCGTTGAGACAGAAAGGGCTGGTGTAGCGCGGCTCCGCCCGGCCTGGCGATGCAGGTGGGTTGAACCCGCCCCGCACCGCCGACTGCCGGGAAGGCGCGTGCGCTGCGTCGCCACTTCCAGATTCCAGACGGCGGGTTGAACCCCGCCCCACGTTGCAAGGATCGTCATGTCCAAGGTACTCATCGTCGCCGAACACCTCGATGGCAAGCTCAACGCCGCGACCGCACGCTGCGTGTCCGCCGCGCAGGCGCTGCAACCCGAGGCGATCGATGTCGCCGTGCTCGCCGCCGATCCGGCCGCCGTCGCCGCACAGGCGGCGCAGATCGCCGGGGTCACGCGGGTGCTGGCGGTGGCCAACGTCGCCGACGCGCAGGCGATCGCGCAGGTGCAGGCTCCGCAGGTCGCGCAACTGGGCGCCGGCTACACCCACGTGTTTGGTCCCAGCACAACCTTCGGCAAGGACCTCATGCCCTGCGTGGCCGCGCTGCTCGGCGTGGCGCAGGTGTCCGACGTGATGGCGGTTGAATCCAGCCACGTCTTCAAGCGACCAATCTACGCCGGCAATGCGATCGTGACCGTGCAGGCACCGGCCGATCGCATCGTGGTGGCCACCATCCGCACCGCATCGTGGCCCGAAGCTTCCGGCGGCGGCACGGCCGCGGTGGAACCGGCGCAGGTCGATGCCACGCTGCCGACCCACACCCGGTACATCGGCCTGGCCGCCGGCAATTCCGATCGCCCGGACCTGCAGGGCGCGCGACGGGTGGTGTCCGGTGGCCGCGGCGTCGGCTCGGCGGAGAACTTCAAGATCATCTATGACCTGGCCGACAAGCTTGGCGCCGCCGTTGGCGCCTCGCGCGCCGCCGTGGATGCCGGTTATGTGTCCAGCGAACTGCAGGTCGGCCAGACCGGCAAGATCATCGCGCCCGACCTCTACATCGCCGTAGGCATCAGCGGCGCGATCCAGCACCTGACCGGGATCAAGGACGCCGGCACCATCGTCGCGATCAACAAGGATCCGGAGAGCCCGATCTTCGAGGTCGCCGACATCGGCCTGGTCGGCGATCTTTTCAAGCTGTTGCCGGAACTGCAGCAGGCCCTCTGAGGTCGAGGACGCGGGCCGTCGGCCGGGCCATCGGCTCCGGCCCTGTGCGCCGGATCCGAGGCCGTTCCCGTGTCGCCGCCGCGCCAACCATCCAACTTCCAGGCCATGACCGCCGTGCCCTCCCCAATGCAAGACGCCGCACCCGCCCGCAGCCGCCGCTCCTGGGGCTGGATCGTGTTGATGGCCCTGTACAGCCTGCTGTTCGCCGCGCTGGCCTGGTGGCTGGACCGGCGCATGCTGGGCGTCGCGCGCGAGGCGTATTTCGGCTGGTTCGTGCTCGGCAACGCGCTGCCCGGAATCGTCTTCGCCTGCCTGCTGACGGCGTTGACGCGCAGGCCCGGGTGCTCCTTCCTGCTGGTCGCGATCCTGCAGGCTCTGGTCTACCACGCCTCCACGCTCAAGATGGCGGTGCTCAACGATCCGGTCGGCCTGCAGGACCTGTACTTCATCACCAGCATCGATCGATCCTCGTTCGAACTGCTCGGGCAGTACATCCAGCATCCATGGCTGGCCGGCCTCGGCGCGCTGCTGGCCGTCGCACTTGGCGTGCTGCTGTGGCGCGCGGAGAAGCCTGCCTTCCGCGCCCTGCGCACCGCGCAACTGCTGCTTGGCGGCGTGGCCATCGTGCTGGTCTACACCATGGTCGCGTCGCTGCCGCCGTGGAGCAGCTGGTACCAGCGCGTCTCCATGCGGCCTTCGCGTTTCGAGGCATGGCCGGCGATCCTGCACGGCGGGTTGATGTCCAACCTCGTCTACACCCACAACAAGAACATGCGCACCTTCCAGCGGGTCGATGCGACCGCGGTGAAGCAGTTGCTGCAGCAGGTGCCGGTGCAGGTCACGCCGGTCTCCAGCGACGCCGTCCAGCCCGACGTCGTTGTGGTCCTCAGCGAATCGCTGTTCGATCCGACGATCATGAACGGGATGGAGAACCTGCCGCCCACGGTGCCCAACGTGCGCGCGCAGATCGCAGCCGGCCACGGTGGCTACATGAAGGTGCCGACCTTCGGCGGCGGCACCATCCGCACCGAATTCGAAGTGCTGACGGGCATGCCGATGGATGCCTTTCCCAACGCGACGTTCCCGTACGTGACGCTGGTGCGCGATCGCATCCCCAGCCTGGTAAGCGCGCTCAAGCGGCACGGCTACGCCGCGATCGCCGTGCATGGCAACTCGGGCAGTTTCTGGAACCGGCAGAACGCCTACCAGGCGATTGGCTTCGACCGCTTCATCACCCGGAAGCAGTTTCCGCGCAATGCCGCCCACAACGGGCGCTGGATCTCGGATGCGGTGATGACCGATGTCGTCCTGGACCAGTTGCGGCAGGCCAGGAAGCCGACGATGGTCCTGGCATTGAGCATCGAGACGCATGGCCCCTACAACGACGTGAAAACCACCGACCGGGCCGCGCGCGACGCCGTGCAGGTACCACCCAAGCTCAATGCCGAACAGGCGCTGCAACTGCGCAACTACCTCTACCACGCGCATCGCGCGGACGCGCAGTTCGAGCGCCTGCTGCAAGCGCTGCAGGCGCGCAAGCGGCCGACGGTGCTGCTGTTCTTCGGCGACCACCTGCCGGGCCTGCGCGACGTGTTCGACACCATGGGCTTCCACGACGGCCGCCCGGGACCGAAGCAATACGTGCCGTGGGTGATGCTGCGCACCGACCGCCCCGAGGCGACCACGATCCCGCATGCCGAAGCGTGGATGCTGCCAGGCATGCTGCTGCACCTGGCGGGCGTGGACGACGATCGCTATTTCGAACTTACACGTTCGCTTTCCCAGCGCATGTCGCCTGAGACCAGGACCTTGCCGCCTGCACTTTACCGCGGCCTCGATGCCGCCGCGGTGGCTCGCATCAATGGCAGCTTCGCCAACATCGGCGCCCACGCACAGCACCGCCAGGGGGCGAAATGAACCATTTGCGCAGGACACCAGCCACCAGTGGCATCCTCGCACTGCTGCTGGGATGCGCCGGCATCGCACTGGCGAGCTGCTCGCGCGCGAAGCTCGACCTGGATCCGGCCATCGTGCCCGGCTGTGCAGCCGGCCATGGCGAACCGATCCTCGTGCGCTGGGACGCCGGCCGCCACCCGACACGGATAGTCAAGGTCTTCATCAACCGCCCGGGCGCCAACGAGCATCTGTGGACCCGCGGCAAGCCGGCCGGGCAACGCAAGACCGGCCGCTGGGGCAGCGATGGATTGACCTTCGTGCTGCGCGACGACAAGGGCGTGGAGCTGGCACGCCGGACGCTGGAATCGTCGCGCTGCCCGTTCAAGCAGAAGGACGAGTAATCGATCGCGGCCAGCCCCCGGGGCCGGCCGCGCCAGGCGCGCCTTACTGCACGTCCATCAGCCGATACCCGGACTTGGGCACGTAGCCGAGCACCGCGGAAGTGACGGCGGTCCCGCTGCTGAACATGACCTTGATCTTGCGCGTGGACGGGTTGGAGAAGATCAGGTCGCCCTTGCGATTGCCATCCAAGTCGCCCTTGCCCACCAGCCGGTAGGCCGGGTCGGTGGTATGTGCATTGGACGCCGTGCGCGTGAACCCATCCATGTACCAGATCGCCACCACCTTGTTGTCCTTCCTGGTGAAGATGATGTCGGCCTTGCCATTGCCGTTGATCTCCTCGACGCCCGCGACACGGTAGCTGGTCGAATACCGCTGCGCCAGCTGCTCGCTGTTGAACGACGTCCCGGTGCTCAGGCTGAGCAGCAGGCCGCCGTTCTCGTCGGTCCATAGCAGGTCCTGCCGGCGGTCGCCATTGAAGTCCGCCGCCCCGACGAAGTTGTAGCCGATCGAAAAATCATGCGCGTTGTAGGCCGTGCGCTTGGTCCCCGACATGTACCACGTGGTCACCCGCCCGGTGCTGGTGTCGCGCATCAGGATGTCGGCGGTTCCGTTTCCGTTGACGTCCGCCAAGCCGATCGGCACCTGTCGCGACCCGTACGTATAGGCCAGGGTCGTGAAGGCGTAGCGCGCGCCGGTGCTCAGGCCCATCACCAGGCGGTGCTTGGCGTTGTCCACGAAGAGCAGGTCCACCCGGCGATCGGCATTGAAGTCGCCGGTATCGACCAGCGACAGGGCGCCGCTGAGGCCCAGCGAGTTGTATGCCAGGCGCTTGGTTCCGTTCATGAACCAGTTCTCGAGCCGGTTCGTGGCGTGGTTGAACAGCAGCAGGTCGCCGTAGCGGTCGCCGTTGGGATTGGCGCGGCGCAGCAGGTAGCGGTCGGTGTCCGGTGCCGGCTCGGCGGATACGGCAGTGCGGAAGCTGGCGATCACGGGGATCGTCTGCGTCAGCGTGCGGGCGTTGTCGGCCTGGGTCGTCGTACCGCACGCCTTGCCGCCACAGAAGGTGCTGCGGGGATCGGAAAAGATCCTGTAGATCGTCTGGCCGGTGTCGCCATAGGCCATGATCGTGTAGAAATTGCCGTTGGTCGACGTGGTCTTGTAGCCGAACGAATACGGATAGGCGCCGTAGTCGTCCGAGTTCAGCGTGCCGTCGTCGCCCTTTGCGGTCTCCACGTCGTGGGCGGCGCCCATGTTGTGGCCCATCTCGTGGGCCAGCGTCTCGTCCAGGCAGTAGTACGTCTTGCCATCGGAGCCGGCATCGGTGCCGTCGCTGACCACCGAGTAGCCGAACGGCGAATCGCTGGTCGCCACGCCGCTCTGGCTACCGCCGATCAACCAGGCGATGCCGCAGCCACCGTTGGTGGGGTCGTCGTACTTGCGCACCAGCGACACCAGGTCGGCACCGTAGGTTTCGCGTGCGGCGCGCAGCGCGTTGAATGCCGGGTCGGGTGTGATGTTGGAATTGGTGTCGGCGTCATAGCCGGAAAGCTTTTCCAGTGCATCGCCATTGTCGGTGGTGTCGGTGTAGGACACCGCCATCGTCCCGACCAGGCGCACCTTGGCGGCCACGTCGCTGTTGACGTAGGCGGCGTTGGCGACATCGACGAGGTGGTTCAGTCGCGTCACCGCGCCGGAGTTGCCGTTGTTGGCGGTGGCGAAGCCGGGCGTATAGCCGATCAGCAGGTCCACGGTCGTGGTGGACGCGGTGGTGGCCGCACTGGTGCCCGCGGCGGATGCGATCGCCTTCGCGCCCGCGGCCTGGATGCCGGCGCCGGTGGATTTCGGCGGCCGCTTGAAGTCGGGCCGCTGCGGCCGGGTGGCGGCGTTGTCGATCAGGGCGATCTTGGCCGGATCGGTTTCCACCACCCAGCTGCCGCCATTGCGCACGGTCAGGCGCAGCGGCAACCCACCAGGCTGCCCGATGGTGCCGAATGCGGCATGCGCGCCGAATGTCAGGATGGTCTGCTGGTCCGGATGGCCCGCGATATGGCCGATCCAGGTCCAATCGCCTGACGCGTGCTCCACATGGCGGTCATACTGGATGTCCAGCGGCTTGCCCGCCGGCGTGGTGAGCCGCAGGTGGCCTTTGGCCATCGCATTGAGGGCGTGGCTCTCGCTCAGCCCGGCGGGATACCAGGTGTAGGCGCCATCGTGGACGACATCGCGCACGTGGTAATCGAGCAGCGTGCCGCGATCAGGCAGGGTGGCGAACTCATGGCTGGCGGCCAGGCGCGACGCCGGGCGCGATGCCGGTTTGGCAGCGACGCCGGGCGCCTTCTCCGCCGCGCCGGCCGAAGCCGTCGCTGCGCTCGCCTGGCCTGCAGGCGCCTTGGTGCACCCGGCGGCGAAGAGGACGGCCAGCGCGAGCGCACCGAACTGGAGGCACCGCGTGGACGGAAACGACAACGGGTTGTGTTGGAACAGCATGGCGACTTCCCCTGCAGGCCGGACGCGCCGGCGGCATTAAAAGAGTGCACGGATGATCTGGAGCGTGCATCCAACCGGCGGTGAACCGGCCCCGTTCAGGACGACGGATGCCCCGAACCGGGAATGGCGTCGCATTCATCCGCTAGCGGAACGTGACGCCGGTCCGGGTGCGCAGCATATCGGCATCGACTCCGGGCGCCATTTCCACCAGCCGCAGGCCCTCGTCGGCGATGTCGAACACCGCCAGGTCGGTGATGATCCGGTCGACCACGCCCACGCCGGTCAGCGGCAACGTGCATTCGGGCAGGATCTTCGGCGCGCCGTTCTTGGTGGTGTGTTCCATCAGCACCACCACCCGCTGCACGCCGGCGACCAGGTCCATCGCGCCGCCCATGCCCTTGACCATCTTGCCCGGCACCATCCAGTTGGCCAGGTCACCCTTGTCGGTGACTTCCATCGCTCCCAGGATCGCCAGGTCGACATGGCCGCCGCGGATCATCGCGAACGAGTCGTGGCTGCCGAAATAACTCGCGCCCGGGCGCGCGGTGACGGTCTGCTTGCCGGCGTTGATCAGGTCGGCATCGATCTCGTCCTCGGTCGGGAACGGGCCGATGCCGAGCAGACCGTTTTCGGATTGCAGCCACACGTCCACGCCCTGCGGAATGTAGTTGGCGACCAGCGTCGGCAGGCCGATGCCCAGGTTGACGTAGGCACCATCGGTGAGTTCGCGTGCGGCGCGCTGCGCCATCTCGTCGCGGGTCCAGGCCATGTCAGTGCGCTCCCTGGGCGATGGTGCGCTGCTCGATGCGTTTTTCCGGCGTCGCATTGAGCACGATGCGGTCGACGTAGATACCGGGCAGGTGCACGTGGTCGGGATCGATCGCGCCGACGTCGACGATTTCCTCCACCTCGGCGATGCACAGCTTGCCCGCCATGGCGCAAGCCGGATTGAAATTGCGCGCGGTCTTGCGGAACACCAGGTTGCCGGCGGCGTCGGCCTTCCACGCCTTGACCAGCGAGACGTCGGCCACCAGCGCGGTTTCCATCACGTACATGCGGCCGTTGAATTCGCGCGTCTCCTTGCCTTCGGCGACGACCGTGCCGTAACCGGTCGCGGTGTAGAAGGCCGGGATGCCGGCGCCGCCTGCGCGCAGGCGCTCGGCGAGTGTGCCCTGCGGGTTGAACTCCAGCTCCAGCTCGCCGGCCAGGAACTGGCGCTCGAATTCCTTGTTCTCGCCCACGTAGGACGAAATCATCTTGCGGATCTGGCGCGTGCCCAGCAGCAGGCCGAGGCCGAAGCCGTCGACGCCGGCATTGTTGGAAATGACCGTCAGCCCGTTGGCGCCGCTATCGCGCAGCGCGGCGATCAGGGCCTCGGGGATGCCGCACAGGCCGAAGCCGCCGACGGCGAGGGTCTGGTGGTCGTTGACCACACCATCGAGCGCGATGCGCGCATCGGCGAAGATTTTCGACCGCCCAGGCGCGGCAGGCGTTGACTGGTTCATCGAAGCTGCTCCCTGCATGTCCTACGCGCCGCCGCCGAGCTGCTCGGCCTTGCGGTAGAACTCGTTGATGGTGTTGGCGTCGGACAGGTCGAACTCGCCGAAATTCAGCCCGGTGATGGCCTCGACCTCCAGCACCAGGTTCATCGCGTCCAGCGAATCCAGGCCGGCATGGGTGAAAGTCTCGTCGTCGGCGATCGTCACCGTGCCGGTGGTCTTGACCCGGCGGATACCTTCGACGACGGCGTCGCGGAACGTGTTCTTGTCGATCATTGCGGATTCCTTGCCTGGAAGGTACTTGCCTTGGGGTGTTGCGCTTCGATCACCATGGTCGCCCAGGACAGGCCGACGCCGAAACCGCTGAGCAGCAGCCGCGCCGGCGGCCGCGCCAATCGCTTTTCCAGCAGCAGCGGCAGCGACGAGGACACGGTGTTCCCGGTCTGCGCGGCTTCGAATGGCGCCTTGCCCTCCGGCAGCCCGAGCCTGCGCGACAGATTGTCGACGATGAAGCGGCTGCCCTGGTGCAGCAGGTATTCGTCGATGTCGGCCGGTTCGATCCTTTCACGCGCCAGGTAGGCCTCGATCTGCGCCGGAACCGCGGTCATGCTGAACTTGAAGACGTTGCTGCCGAGCATCGCCAGGCGACCGCCGGGCTCGGCGACGCGGATCGAATGCCCCAGTGAACCGTCGCTGCCGAACATGCCGGGCCGGCATGCATAGACGGGATCCTCGCCCAGCCATGTGACGGTGGCGGCGTCACCGAACAGCAATTCGGTATCCCAGTCCAGCGGATCGAGGATCTTGGAATAGGGGTCGGCGGTAAACAGCAGGCCGTTGCGCAGGCCGTTGGCGGCCATGAACGCGCTCACCACGGCCAGGCCGTAGACATAACCCGAGCAGCCCAGCGAGATGTCGAAGCAGGCCACGCCATGGCCGAGCTTGAGCTTGCCGTGCACCACGGCTGCGGTATGCGGCAGGCCGTGTGCATCGGGGTTCTGCGTGCACACGACCAGGCAGTCGACCCGCGCCGGGTCGAAACCCGGCGTCGCCGCCAAGGCCTCGAACGCGGACACGCACATGTCCGAGGTTTCCTGACCTGGCGCGCGCCGGGCCAGCGACTCGAAGCCGATCTTGTCGCGGATGAACGCCTCGTCCTTCCCCGCCGCCTCGCGCCGTGCCTGGTTGGACACGCGCTGGGGCGCGACGAAACTGCCGATGGCCTTGATCCCGATCATCGCCACTCGCCGAAGAAGATCTGGCCGATGATGCCATCGGCGCTGACCAGGTCTCCTTGGTAGAACTCGCCGATGCGGCGGTTGTAGCGCACCTGAAGCGGCAAGCGCGGGGCGGCGGCCAGGCGGATGCGCACGAAGGCCAGCTTGGCGCCCGGCCCGGCCACCGTGCGCAGCAGCAGCGCCTTGAACCCGGCGACGATCGCTTCGATTGCGGAATGTTCGCCGACCTCGGCGGGGATGGCCATGACGTTGCCGTCGCAGGCGAACGAACGTGCCAACCCGTCCTCGTCGTAGCCGGTGCGGCAGTCAATCAGCGCTTCACGCTCGACGACGCGGACCTGGCCGCGTGCATCACGCCAGCTCGCGACCTGTACCGCGTCGCCGCCGGTATCGGGCGCGTCGCCCTCGAGGTAGCGCACCTGGTGCGCGGTCTTGTGCTCGAAGCGGAAGTCGATCGGTCCGGCAGCCTCGCCGCGCACGGCGAGCAGGTCGTCGAACAGCGTGGTGCTATGCAGGTACTGGCGCGCGCCCTTGAAGCACAGCTGGCGGTCAGGCGTCATGGCGGCTGTCCCTGAGGTGGCGTTTCATGTTGCGCGCGTGCGGCAGTGCGAAGTTGCCGGAGACCTCGGCGCCGTCGGCCACGTCCTGGATGACGACCGCCCCGATGCGCACCTGGGCGTCGTCGCCGATCCGCACCATGTTGGAGATGCTCGCCGAGGCGCCGATCCAGGCCCGCGCACCGATGCGCGCGCGGCCGGCGACCACGCAGTTGCTGGAGATGGTGGCCGCCGCGCCCACGTCGACGTCGTGGCCGATGTTGCTCAGCACCCCAACGTGGGCGCCGGCGCCGATGCGGGTGGATTCGCCACGCACCGCCGAGCGCACCACCACCGCGCCGGCATGCACGTGGGCACCGGCGCCGATCTCGACGCCGCCCAGGTGCGGCATGTGCAGCCGCTCGCCGAGCACCTGCTTGACGTACAGGCCGTCGCAACCGACCACCGCGCCGGCGTCGATGCGCGCATCGCGACCGACGAGCAGCGGGCCGTCGAGGACCACGCGCGGTCCGATCCGCGCGCCGGCCTCGATGCGGACCGTGCCGCGGAGGACGGCCGAGGCATCGACCATCGCGCTGGCGTCGATGTCCGGCTCGCCTGCCTGCCCGTCGAGCGACTGGCGGGCGTGGAGGAAGTGGTATAGCGCGTCGGCGGGATCGCAGACGATGACCGCCTTGCCCGGCGCGGACTCACGCGCGGCGACCGCCGCGGGGGCGATGATCGCCACGACGTCGGGGTTGTCGCGCGCGACAGCGAACCAGGCGCGGTTGGCCGCCAGGCTGGCCACGCCGGGCTGCCGCGTCCATGCGAATCCGGTCTGCCGCACGCGGCCCAGCAACCCGGCCTCGCGCACTTCAACGACGCCCAGGGCCGCGCCGTGCGCAGCGAGCAACTCAGGCAGGTTGGAGAGCGTGCGGGGCATCGGGACCTCTCGGCCCACTGCGTAACGTGGGCGTGCGGGCGCGCACCGCGATCCGCCGTGCGGACCCGTGGATGAAGGGGTGGCGCGGGGGCCGAAGTATACATGCCGCCTTCCGGGCGACGGCCGCCACGCGGGCGCGCAGCGGCCGCGCCGCGACACGTTCCGGCGGGACAAGCCGCGCGCCAATTCGGCTACCATGGCCCGCCGCCTCGGCCCGCGCTTGCGGCGGGGCCGCGTGGCGGCGATCCGCTGTATCGACGCTGCCCCCAAGAACCGGACCCGAACCGAGCCCGCCCCGTGACTTCCGGCTCCAACCCGCCCTCGCCTGCCGCCCTCGACCTGCGCCCGAATCCCCGCGAGTGCGCATGGGCCTAATGCTCAGCGTTGTCGTGCCCGTCTTCCGCAGCGGCCCGATCCTGCCGGCGCTGCATGCGCGCGTGGCCGCGGCCCTGTCGGGCGTGGCCAGCGAGTGGGAACTGATCCTGGTCGACGATGCCAGCGGAGACGGCACCTTCGGCCACATGCTGGCGCTGCGTGCCTGCGATCCGCGCGTGCGGCTGATCCGCTTCGGCCGCAACATGGGCCAGCACCATGCCACCCTGTGCGGGATCAAGGCCGCGCGCGGCGATGTCGTCATCACCCTCGACGACGACCTGCAGAACCCGCCGGAAGAAATCCCGGCCTTCCTCGCCAGGCTGGACGAAGGCTTCGACCTGGTCATCGGCCGCATCCGCGACGAGAAGAAGCACAGCGCGTGGCGGAATTTCTCCAGCGCGTTCGTGCAGCGCCTGGTGGGCGTGGTGCTTGGAAAGCCACGCGACCTGTCGCTGTCGAGCTACCGTGCGATGACCCGGCGCGCGGCGACGGTGCTGGGCAGCTATCGCGGCGTGCAGACCTACCTGCCGGCGCTGTTCTTCGGCCTGATCCCGGCCGAGCGCATCGCCAACGTCGACGTCGCGCACGATGCGCGCCGGCACGGCGCCAGCCACTACACTTTGCGCAAGCTGCTCAAGCTCACGTCCTACCTCCTGATCAACCATTCCAGCGTCCCGCTGCGCCTGACGTCCGCGCTGGGGCTGGTGACGAGCATCGCCAGCGCGGTGTTCGCGGTTTACCTCGTCTCCGGCGCGCTGCTGCACGGCACCGCGGTCAAGGGCTGGACGTCGCTCGCGGTGCTCATCACCCTGGTCGGCGGCGCGATCCTGCTGTCGCTGGGCATCGTCGGCGAATACATCGGGCGCCTGCTGGTGGAGAGCTCGGCGCCGGAGCAGTTCCCGGTGTTCGAATCCCATGGTTGAACGCGTTGGCGAAGGCGCGGGCGCATCGATGCGCACCCCGCGCGCCAGGCTGGCGATCCTGCTTGCCCTGGTGGCACTGAGCGTGGGACTGCAACTGGTGAACGCCTGGCTGGTCAAGCTTGCGGCCGCAACGCCGCCACCGCCACCGCTGCTCGGCGCGGGCCTGCTGCTCATCGTGCTTGCACTGGGGTTCGCGCGATTCTTCATCTGGAGCGGCATCTACAAGCGTTATCCGATCAGCCTGGCGTACCCCTTGTCGGCGATTTTCTTCCCCGCCGTGGTGCTGCTGGCCTGGACGATGGGCGAAGCGATCGGGGCCATGCAGGTCGCGGGAGCCACCGTGGTCATGGCGGGCGTGGTGCTGATGGTGACTGCCAGACCCCACCCCGCCGACGCGCCCGACCCGCCAATCATCGACTGAAATGCAACGACCGCTGCCGCAAATCATCACCAACGTCGAACGCGACGGGGACGGCATCTGGCGCGCGATCTCCAGTTCGGCGGTGTCCTACCCGGACGCCGGGCACGAGACCGTCCACGACGTCGAAGGCAATTCGTTCTGGTTCGCGCACCGCAACCAGTGCATTGCCGCCGCCATTGCCCACCTGCCCCCCGATCGCACGCTGCCGTTTGCCGACATCGGCGGAGGCAACGGGTTCGTGGCGGCGATGGTCCGTAGCCTGGGCTACCGCGTACTGCTGATCGAGCCCGGGACCGCGGGTATCGCCCATGCCCGCGAGCGTGAGATCGACGAACTGGTACAGGCATCGGTGGTCGACCTGGACGTCGCCAAGGGCAGCCTTGGCGCCATTGGCCTGTTCGACGTGCTCGAACACATCCAGGACGATGCCGGCGCCTTGCGCGCAATGCGCGCGATGCTTGCCGATGGAGGGCGGATGTACGTGACGGTTCCAGCGCATCGATGGCTGTGGTCGAGCGCCGACGACCGGGCGGGCCATTTCCGGCGGTACACCACCGGAGAGCTGCGTGGACTGTTCGAACGTTGCGATTACACGGTCGAGCTATGCAGCTATTACTTCCGGCCGCTGCCACTTCCGATGCTGCTCCTGCGTTGCCTGCCCGAACGCCTGGGGCTGCGCCGGGCGCCGTCCCGCGGGCGGGCGCAGGTTGCCGGGGAACATCGGCCAATGGGCTCGCTGCTGCAACGGCTGCTGTCCGGTGAGGTGCGCGCGTTGTCCCGCGGCCGCGAGCTCACCTTCGGCGCCAGCTGCCTGCTGGTCGCCACGCGGCAGGGCGCGGCTTGACCGTGGGAACGACGCTGGTGGCCTATGCATCGCTGCTGCTCGTGCTGTCGTGCACCGCGACGGCACAGATCGCCTTCAAGGCCTGGCACCTGTCCGGACGCCACGGCACCCTTGCGCTCGCGATCCTGCTGTTCGTCTGCATCCCGCCGGTGACCATCCTCACCGCACGCGAACTCGGCATCGGCAAGGTCTACGTGCTCATGAGCCTGAGCTACGCGCTGGTCGCCTTCATGGGATGGAAGCGCTTCGGCGAACCCGTGTCCCGCCGACAGGTGCAGGGCCTGGCCCTCATCACCCTCGGCTGCCTGATCTACACACTCTAGCCGTGCCCCGTCGAGGATTGCATCCGCAATGAAGATTCCGTTCAACAAGCCCTACATGACCGGGCGCGAACTGTGGTTGATCAGCCAGGCGCACGCGGCCGGACACCTGTCGGGTGATGGTCGCTTCACGCGCCAGTGCCACGAATGGCTCCAGGCCAAGACGGGTTGCCGCAAGGCCCTGCTGACCCATTCGTGCACCGCTGCCCTGGAAATGGCGGCCCTGTTGCTGGACCTGCAGCCCGGCGACGAAGTCATCATGCCCTCGTTCACCTTCGTTTCGACCGCCAACGGGTTCGTGCTGCGCGGAGCGGTGCCGGTTTTCGTGGACGTGCGCGCCGATACGCTGAACATCGACGAATCACTGATCGAGGCGGCGATCACCCCACGGACCAAAGCGATCTGCATGGTCCATTACGCGGGGGTCGCGTGCGAGATGGAAGCGATCATGGACATCGCCCGCCGCCATGGCCTGGCGATCGTGGAGGATGCGGCGCAAGGGATCTTCTCGACCTACCGCGGCAAGCCGCTGGGCAGCTTCGGCGCGTTGGGTGCGCTGAGCTTCCATGAAACCAAGAACGTCATCTCCGGCGAAGGCGGTGCGCTGCTGGTCAACGATCCCGCCCTTTCCGAGCGTGCGGAGATCATCCGCGAGAAAGGCACCAACCGCAGCCAGTTCTTCCGCGGCCAGGTCGACAAGTACACCTGGGTGGACATCGGCTCCTCCTACCTGCCGGGCGAGATCATCGCGGCCTTCCTGGCTGCGCAACTGGAGGACGCGGATGCCATCACCGCGCGGCGCATGGCGCTCTGGGAGCGCTACCACGCGTGGGCCGAGCCGCTTGAACGGCAGGGACTCCTGCGCCGGCCGGTCATCCCCGCCGATTGCGAGCACAACGCGCACATGTACTACCTGCTGTTGCCGTCATTGCAGGCGCGGACGCACTTCATCGAGACCTTGCGCGACAGCGGCATTGGCGCCGTCTTCCATTACATCCCGCTCCATTCCTCGCCAGCGGGCATCCGGCTGGGTCGCGCGCATGGATCGATGTCGGTCACCGACGACATCAGCGACCGGCTCGTGCGGATGCCGCTCTGGGTGGGCCTGGAGCCTCACATGGACGAAGTGCTCGAAAGCGCCCGCCGCGCCCTGGCGTCGGGTGGCCCGGAAGGCAGCATGGCCTGACTTGGATAAAGCCGGTTGCGAAGGCGGAACTTCCGGGAATACACGCTCAGTTGATGGCTGCGCAGGAAGCGGGCGACGCTGACGTAGTTGCCACAGTCGTCGCTTCCGATCGCACAGTGCGTCGCCTTCCTGGGCTTCTGCTGCGCCAATGCATCCAGCCACGCCGCACGTCGCTGTAGATAGACGCTGCGATAGGTGACTCCCTGCCAGGTATGCAGGCTCATCGGGACCTGCAGCCCCAGGAGCACCACGAGCACCAGGCCCATGACGATCCGGCCCGCTGGCTGGATCGCCCGCGCATCCGCGGTCGTTTCCCCGAGCCGGGGCAACTGACTGATGGCCATGAGCAGCAATGCCATCACGTTCCAGATGTAGATCAATACATAGCGCGAGACCCACAGGTAGCCAGGGCCGTAAAGGCTGACCCTGACGATGAGCGTCGCCGCGACCAGCCCATAGAACATCCACATCAGGGCGATGGCCATGAAACTGATGGCATTGCGCCGACCGCACCATGCCCGCCACCAGAACCAGCCATGGAGCACCAGTACGACAAGCAGGATCGCGATTTCGCCTGCCAATTGGGCGTCGCCCAACATCCAGCGCAGCTGCGCGCGATGGGCGACCGGCGCGATCAGAGGGATCCCGATCCGCGATACGACCTGCCCCGCGTGGTGCACCAGCAGCTGCAGTCGCTCGGCAACGCCAGGCTCGGGCCCGCCGGCTCCGCTTGCATAGGCCGGAAGCTCGGCCCGGCTGATGTAGCCCACCGCCATCGAAGCCCGGACCAGGTAATAGACGCCGTAGGCCGCAAGCATCGTCATGGAGGCCTTCAAGGCGGCACCACGGCGGTGGTCGCGCAGGCCGAACACCACCAGCGCCAGCATTGCCGCGATGCTGGTGATCAGGCCGACGTCATCGGCGACGATATCCATTGCCATCGCCGCTGCGAACAGGACCACCAGGTGCCACGCACGCGCATGGCGATAGCCCCACCATGCCGCGACCAGGAACAGGATGACGAAGGCATGGCTGGTGTAGCCCAGCGTCAGCAGCGACCAGTTGAAGACCACGGGGGCATTCAGCGACAGGTACACCGCCGCCAGGGCAACGAAGGCCGCCTTGGCCAGCATCGTCGGTCGTGACGGCCCATCGCCGCCGTGCCGGACGAGCAGCCATAGCATCGCCAGGTTGAAGAACGACGCCATGACCCCGATGAGCGCGGCGATGCCGAAATCCAGGTCGAAGTAGCGGTAGTGGAACAGCAGGATCAATTTCCGCAACGGCTGGGAGTGATCGAACAGGCTGCGCGTCACGAACAGGTCCGAAACGGCAAGATGTCCTTCCGCCGCCCGGCGCACGACCCAGTCGACGAAGACCCAATCGTCCGCGCTGACCATCGGGTTGACGGCCTTGATGGTGTACAGCAGCGCGTTTGCGCCGATGCAGACGAGTGCGGCGGCCAGCACGAAACCGATGGCCGTGCGTGCCAGGGTCGGGTTGACTGCAGGGGTCATCGGTTTTTCCGTGGTTTCATTGGCTGGAAGCGGACCGGCTTTTGCAGGCAGCCGGGCATCGGCCGCTCATAGGTGTAGAGGCGATTGCCGGCGACGATCGCTTCCGAAGCGGCGGGAAGGCAGCTTGGCGGGAGCGTAGCCCGATGCTGCCGCACGGGCAGCAGGATGAACCAGCGCTCGTTGCCCGGCATGTAGTTGACGCGGTCCCGATCGGCCAGCCAGGCCATCCGACGGACCAGCCGCCCGCCTGCGGGCGTACGGATCGGTGTGACCTGGATCGCACCGCCGGACAGCAGCGTGATCGTATTGGCTTCCCAATAGGTTGCGAACCCGCGGTCGAATCCGTGCTGCCGCAACCAATGGGTCGCCGCGAGCTGGTCCCGGTGCGTGGTCCGCTGCTTGATGGACATCCCCGCATACGCCGACGGTCCCGCCGATGGAAGCGCGCACACATTGGCGATGCCCGGCAGCAATCCCAGCATCAGCGCCACGCGCACCGCATGGCGCAGCGCCGCGGGTTCGGCCCGGCTGGCCACCGTTGCCGCCACCGGCAGCAGGGGCGACAACGGGATCAATGCGTAGTAGATGCCATAGAACGGCTTGATGTTCTCGTACGTCAGCAGGTAGACGACGATTCCGCCGAATCCAGCCAGCGCGAAGAGGTAGACGAATCCCTGCCCCTGCGAGAACAACTGCCTGCGCCGGACATCCAGCACGGGGGCCACCAGCAGCAGCAGCCACACCATCGTCGTGATCGCGACCGCCGCCTGGGGCAGCAGCAGGTGGCGGGAGCCGGCAAAGTGCGCCGCCAGCTCGACCAGCTTGGCGGAATTCGTCGCGATTCGCCCGGGTGTCAACGCCAATGCGAGTGTTGCGTAACTCGTGTCGACGAACACGTCCCGCAGCAACATGATATGCAGCCACCACCCCAGCAGCGCCGTCGCACAAGCCAGCCCCATCGCCAGCAGCAGGCGGCTGCGGCGGGCGCGCTCCAACCCGGAACCGGCCCAGCCGGCCAATGCCAGCAGCGACCCGGAAGCCAGCAGCGGCAGCAGGGTGTAGACAAGCGCCTTCTTGGGGGACGAGGCGGTCATCAGCAGGGCCACCGCCAACGCGCCGAGCAGGGTGGCCACGTGTCCGCGCCGGAATACGAACGTCACCAGCAGCGCCAGGTAGCAGCACACCAGGCCCATCTGCACCGAGATGCCAAGGCCGACAACGACGTCCAGGTAGATCAGCGACGGCCCCAGCAACAGCAGCAGCGCGCCGGAGCAGGCCTGCAGCCAGTCGGCGCCCAGCAGGCGCGCAAGCAGGGCACTGGATGCGAATGCGAAACCCGCGCCCAGGCACGCCGAGAACACCGATGTCGTGGTCGTCGGGCCGAAAGCCAGCGCGCCCAGCATCGCGATCTGCAGGCGGCCGTCGAAGCCGAGGCTGTCGCTGACATACGCCCAGTCCCGGGAGACCAGGCGGCCGGCATGCGCGAGCTGGTCGGCCAGCAGGATGGTCGACGCCGAATCTGAATTGATGAAGGAGGCCGACCAGGCGAGCAGGAACACCAGCAACGCGATCGCCGCGGCAAGGTCGACCACGGCCTGTACAGGGGGGTGCTTCAAGAGGGTCACGGAGTGGACATGGCCGGTAGGGCACCGTGGCGACAGGGCGCCGGCGCGCGCATGCTATCATCGGCGGCTCACGACTGGCCCCGATGACATGCCTAGATTCCTGCTTCTCGGCGCAATGCTGGTGGTTTCGATGGCGGGCTGCAATCGCCCGGCGACCGCACCCGGGGCAGGCACGACGACGGCCACCGACCAGACGCACGCCGCGGCCGCGCCGGCCAGGCGTCCAGGCAAGCTGACAGCCGCGCAACTGGAACAGGTCGCCGCTTCGGGCAAGACCGGTTTGTGGTCGGAGACGCCGGAAGTCTGCACCAGTCGCAAGTTGCGCAAGCCATTCTTCGTGGTCTGGAACGTGCAGCCGTCCGGCGCCCGGAACGTTGTCCTGTACCTGGTCCAACGCGCAGGCGAACGCCGGGTGACGCGCGGCGGAGCCGTTGGTGGACAGAGGCTTGGCCGGTGGGTACGCCCGGGCACGACGCTGCTGCTGCGCGATGCGGACAAGAAGACCGAACTGGGCAAGCTCGTCGTCGGTGGCAAGCACTGCTGATCGCAAGTGCGTGGGTGCCCGCCGACCACAGGCGGCCCGACGCGCGCGGCGAACGGTGCGCGCGCATCGGCTGGCACGCTGGAATCGCGGTCGGCGGCCTGTCCCGGGCGCGCGGCTTACTCCCGGATCTGGTCGATGGCTTCCTCGTCGCAGATGATCTCCCCGGCGTCGGCGTCCTCGAGCGCGGCCGGCAGGGGCATGCCGGTTGCGGCGCCTGCCGGCTGGCTGCCGGCGAGGTAGTGGCGCGCGAAGCAGCGCATCACGTGGGCGACGCCGGCCTCGGTCACCTCGCGCGCATCGGGCTGGTAGTACATGCCGGCGTTGAAGCTGCCGGTGATGATCTCGAACGACGGAAAGTAGTCCACCCAGTCGAATTCGCGGACGACGCCCTCGGCGGCCACGCGCAGCACGGACTTGCTGTAGGTCGTCGCGGTCAGGACGTGGCGATCCTCGAATGTCGCGATCAGCGGCACCGGGGAAACCGTGAGCAGCACGCGCACGCGTGGATTGACCGCGCGCAGCAGGCCCAGGAACGCACGCAGGTCGGCGACCGTTTCGGCGACGTCGAAATTGACGAACTCATGCCGGCCCGGATCGTATTCGCCCGCGGTCACGCCGGGGGCCAACGGGAAGACGGCGCCGTCCTGGCGCGAGCGCCAGCCTTCGGTCAGGCCCAGCGTGAACACGAACACGTTAGCCTGCCCGAACATTTCCCGCACGGCCGCCAAGTGCGAGGCGCGGTCGGCGTGCAACGCGTCCAGCGTTGTGAAGCCGCCCTCCTCGACGTTGGGCCGGTAAGGGTCGGCGTAGTGCCCATCCGGCCGGATCCAGTGATCCTCGGCCGGCATCCAGTCGCCATGGGCGCGCTGGAACAACTGCAGCAGTTGGCGCACGGTGTAGAGATTGCCGAAGCGGGCGGAAAACACTCCGTAGCCGCGGGCGCGCGCCTGCTCGGGGGTGGCGCCCCGGAGCCGTTCGGCGATGAAATAATTGAACCCGGCGGCCTGCAGCTTGCGTGCGATGTGCTGGGCGAAACAGCTGCCGGCGGTCGCGACCTTGTCCTGGCGCCCGATCGTGAAGCGCGCGGCGACCACCGGATCGAGCAGGTGGCGTTCGACCGTGGAGACAGCGCGGCGCCAGAAGTGCGCCGGCGACAGGTCGGCATACGGATTGCGGGGGCGGCTCATCGTGGGGCCCTCATAGCGCCTCGAGCACGCGCTCGAGCGACGCGCGATGCATCTTGTGTGGCTGCACTTCCTTCCGGGACCGGCTTTCGAGCAGGTCGTAGCTGGCATCGATGAACGCCTGCAGCCCGATGCAGCGGTACTGCGTCGGCAGCTTGAACTGGTAGGAGCCCGGCACGCCCAGGGGTTCGGCGATCTCGTCGTAGACAGGGAAAATCGGTCCGTTCATCAGGTTGTCGTGCGGTACCAGCGCGCCCGGTACCGTCGGTACGCCTTCGCAATCCAGGACGCTGCGGGCGATGTCGCTGACGACATCGATTGCCGGATGGTTGACCGAATGCATGAACGGCCGCCGCAGCGACCAGCCGCGGAAATACCGGCCGGTGTCCAGGCCGGCATCGTCGAATCCCGCCAGCAGCCGCTGCTTGGCAGGCTCCCAGCGCTCGAAATAGCCGAAGTCCTCGTAGCGACGCGGATCGAACAGCCCGCGCACCTGCCTGCGCGGGATGCCCTTTTTCCACGCCGCGGTGATCAGCTTGGAGTGGTAGTCGCCCATCACTCCCTTCACCACTTCCCCGGCGGAACCGTCGAGGTAGCACAGGTCGGGATGGTAGGCGTCGAAATACGGCACCGGCAGTGTCCTGACCCGGCCGACGCTGGCGAAATCCACCTTGGCGTTGCGCACGAAGTGCGGTGCGGTCAGGATCAGGTCGAAATCGGCCAGGCGCCGCTTGTAGCCGCCGAAATCCTTCTGGAAGCGGCCGAAATCGACCGATTCGACCTCCAGTTCCGGGGCCTGCAGCTGCATGCAGTTGGCCAGGCCGATGTTGGTGCAGTTGAAGACCAGCAGCCACTTGCGCGTCGTCGCCACGCCCGCTCCGGGGTAGGTTTCCAAGTCTGGGAGGACGCGCCGCGGGCCCGCAGCGGTCGCCGCCGGCGGCATGCCAGGCAGGCCTGAGCCCTGCGCCACTTTCGAGTATAGCCCCTGCCTGTTACAGTCCCGCGCCTTGTTTTGCGCCGTGTGTTGATGACCCAGTTCGCCGCCGCCGTCCAGGATTGGTCGAAGTCGTTACGGCTGCTGCCGCTGTGGACCAACCTTGCGTTGGAGGACCTGCGGGACCGCTATCGCCGGACCGCGCTCGGGCTGACATGGATCTTCACCTCCTTCGCCCTGTTCGTCGGGGTGAAGGTCTTCGTGTTCGGCCAGCTGACCAGGGTCCCGGCGGCGGAATTCGGGATCTACGTCACCCTGGGCTTCGGCCTGTGGTCCTACGTCAATGCCATGGTCGTGGATGCGTGTACCGCGTACATGCATTCGCGACCCTGGATCCTGGGCACCTCGACGCCGTATCCGGTGTTCCTGCTGCAGACGGTGTTCCGCAACTGGGTGGCCTTCGCGCTGATCCTGCTAGTGATGATCGCCTCGCTGGCATGGAAGACCACGCCCTGGACCTGGGGCAGCCTGACGGCGATCCCGGCATTGGCGGTGTACGTCCTGTCCTCGCTGTGGCTGGGGGCGATCTTCGCGCCGCTGTGCGCGCGTTATCGCGACCTCTACCACACGGTGCAGACTTCGATGCGGCTGATTTTCTTCGCCACGCCGATCCTGTGGATGCCTTCGACCAGTGGGCGTCTGGCACTGCTGGCGCACCTGAACCCGATCGCGCACTTCATCGCCATCGTGCGCGAGCCGCTGATGTACAACCGCATTCCCTACGAAAGCTGGCTGGTCGTGCTGGCGATCAACGCCGCCGGGCTGGTCATCGGTGCCGTCGTCTACGCCACCACGCGCAAGCACGTCGCGCACTGGGTCTGAGCATGTTCCTGAGCGCCGAGCACCTGTCGATCGACTTCCCGCTCGCGGTCCAACGCAGGGGCCAGGCACGCGCCCAGGCGCCCGGCGCGTCGCCGCTGGGCGGCACCATCCACAACGCCCGCGGCAGGTCGTTCGTGCGCGCGATCGACGATGTCTGTTTCGAGCTCGGCAAGGGCGACCGTCTGGCGCTGGTCGGACACAACGGCAGCGGCAAGTCGACCCTGCTGCGCGCGCTGGCAGGCATCTACCACCCCACCCAGGGCATCGTGCGCAGCAGCGGCCACGTCTCGGGCATCTTCAACATGTCGCTGGGCTTCCGCCACGAAGCCTCCGGCTACCGCAACCTCGTGCTCAAGGGGATGATGGCCGGCCGCACGCGCGCGCAGATCGAAGCGGCGATGCCGGAAATCGCCGAGTTCACCGGCCTCGGGCCGTACCTGGACATGCCGTTGCAGACCTATTCGCAGGGCATGGCGATGCGGCTGGCCTTCGCCGCGACCACCGCGTTCAGCAACGACATCCTGGTGATGGACGAGTGGATCGGGGCCGGCGACGCCGGGTTCCAGGAAAAGATCATCGCGCGCATGACCGATTTCCTGCATGCCTCGACGATCATCGTGCTTGCCTCGCACAGCACCGGCCTGTTGCGGCGGATCGCCAACAAGGCGATCTGGCTGGAGCATGGCCGCATCCGCATGGCCGGCGATGTCGACGTCATCGATGCCTACGAGGCCAGCATCGCGCCACAGGGACCTTCGGCGGAGATCCGCAACCTCGTGCACTCGCGCAGCGGGATGTGGTGGTTGCCGGCGGCGCCTGGCTCGTTGTCGATCGGGCACCTGCTGTGGAACTACGCCGATGCACCGAACGACCTGCAGCTCTTCGTCGAAGGTCCGGATGGCACCCGGCAACTGGTGCGCAACAGCATCGAGCGCGCGGGCGCATGGCAGGCGCCGGACTGGGTGCGCGCGGGATTGCGGTTCGAGATCGCCAGTCGCCAGCAGCCCGAACCGCTGGGGCAACTGTCGATTCCAAAAGCGGTGAAGGCGACCCGGGCCTAGCGTCGGTCGCGCCTTCCCACGCGCGTCGCCGGATTCGACTTCACGATGGGTCCCGCCCTACGGTGTTTCCCGGGCGCCTGCCGGCTGGCCGTGGCCGAGCAGTTCGCGCATGCGGCGATGGGCGCTGGCACGCGAGGTCACCTCGTGCGCATAGGCCAGGCCTGCCTCGGACAACGCCCGCCAGCGCGCATCGTCGGTGAGCAGGGTCACCACGTGCCGCGCCAGCGCCTGTGGGCTGTCGCCGACCAGCACGTCGCGATCCGGCGCCAGCCCCATGCCTTCGGCGGCGACCGGCGTGCATACCACCGGCAAGCCGCGCGCGAGGCTGCCGGCGACCTTGCCCTTCGCACCCGCGCCGTAGCGTAGCGGCGCGATGCTGACGCGGCGGCGATCGAGGAAACCGTCGAGGTCGTCGACGAACCCGACCGCCTCCACGCCACGCGTCCGCGCCAGCGCGCGCACGTCCGGAGGCATGTGGCTGCCGACGATGTACAGCCGCGCATCGGGCACCTGTTCAAGTACCAGCGGCCAGACCGCCGCGACGAACCAGGCGATCCCGTCGGCATTCGGCGGATGGCGGAAACCGCCGACGAAACACACGCCCTCGCGCACCGACAGCGGCGCCACCTGCGCCGCCGGATCGTGCACCAGCGGGAACAGCACGATCCGCGACGCCGGCAGCTCGCGCTGCAGCAGCGCCTGCTCATGGTCCGAATGCACCAGCGCGACGTCGACCTTGCCGATCACCGCCAGCTCGCGATCGCGCGTCTGCCGCGCGCGCGCTGCTGCGGCGGAGTCGGCATCGAGCTCGGCCTGGCGCATCTCGCGCAGGTAGTGCAGGTCGGCATTGAGGAAGACCACCCGCGCCCGGGGATAGGCACGGCGCAATGCATCCAGGTGCCTGGCCGCGACGCCGAAGCGGTGCAGGAAGATCACGTCGAACGGGTCTTTGCGCGCGGACAGGAACGCCCGCATGTTGGCGAAGGCCGGATGGTGGATGGCCTCGATGCCCATGCGCTGCAGGTCGCGCGTATGCCGGCCGACGTGGGCGAAGTTGTCTTCGGGGATGAAGGTGACCTTGTAGCCGTTGGACAGGAACGCCCGCATCACCTCGAAGGCGACCAGCGAGCCGGCGTCTTCGTCCGGCGTCGGCGTGCAGTGGTCGATGAACAAGGCGCGTCGGGCGATGCGGCGCTCCTTTTCCAGCTCCGGTTCGACCGCGTTGTCGCGGTGGCTGGCGAGCGTGGTTTCCCATCGCGCGTGCAGCTTGCGCAGGTTGTCGACCTGGTAGGCCTTGGCGCCGGCGCCAAGGTCCGTGCCCGAAGTGACGCCCTCGAAATGCAGCAATTGCGACAACGGCTGCACCACCGTGCGCAGGCCGTGCGCACGGACGCGGAATGCGAGGTCCGCATCCTCGGCATACGCCGGCACGAACAGTTCGTCGAAGCCGCCAAGTTGCGTCCACAACCCGGTGCGCAGCGCGATCGAGGCGCCGGAGATGTAGTCGACATCGCGCAGGTATCCGAATTCAGGCCGTCGCGGGTCGTCCAGGCGACCGTAATTCCATGCCGAACCGTCGCGCCAGACGATCGCCCCGCACTCCTGCATCCGGCCATCGGGGTAGACCAGCTTGGAGCCGACCAGGCCGATGCCGGGATCGGCGTCCAGCGTGCCGATCAACTCGTCCAGCCAGCCCGGCAGCACCAGCGTGTCGTTGTTGAGGAACAACACGTGGCGACCTGCCGCGTGCGCCGCGGTGGCATTGCAGTTGCGCACGAAGCCCAGGTTCTGCGCATGGCGGACGTGGCGCACGCCGGCGATCGGCACCGACAGCGCGGCCGCGGTCGCATCGCTTGAGCCGTCGTCGCCGACAAGCACCTCGAAGCGGTAACGGCTGGCGTGCGCCATCAGCGCGTCCAGGCAGGCGAGCGTGAACGGCGCCTGGTTGTAGACCGGCACCACGATCGAAACGTCGGGGGGGCCATCGGCCCGGGGGCGCTGGCCTGCACGCAGCGCGATCGCCTGCGCCCAGGCCACCGCCTCGTCCTGGCTGCAATCGACCTGCTTCATCGCCGCCGGCTGCTGGCCGGGAATCGGCAGGTGGAATTGCTCGATGCGCGCGATTACGTCGATCGCGGTGGCTTCGCCGAACTCCGCGGACAGGAAGCGTCGCAGGCCGGCGTGGGCGCGCGGCTGGCGGACGTTGCGCAGGATGCCGTCGACGATCAGCGGATCTCCTCGCCGCAACAAGCGCATCAGCGCCCGCAGCGGCCGTGTCAATGCCCAACTGCGGCTGTTCAGTACGGTCGCCAGCTGCGCGCTCAACTCGCGGTCGCGCGCGACGTAATCGTCCTGGGTGCGTTGCAACTGGGCATCGGCCTGCTGGTAAAGCTCGAGCGCGCGGTCGCGCTGCGCGCCGAGGTCGGCCTGGGTCTGCGCCAGCCGCGCCTCGGTGTCGTAATAGATCTCCAGGGCGGCATTGCGTTCGCCCAGCGCCTGGTCGCGCTCGGACTCGGTCTCCCGCTGCCGGCGCGCGCGATCGCCCAGCAATGGCGCGAACATGGCACCGGCCGCCGCGAATTCATCATTGACCGCCGCCAATGACGCCAGCGGAGGCGCCTTCCCTTCGGCCGCGGCCTGGCACCATTGCCAAACCTCGTCCGCCCAGTGCGCCAGTGGTCCCAGCAACGTGGGCTGTGCGCGATGCGGCGCAGGCGACCGCAGGAATGCCTCGACCTGTTGCGAGCCGGCGTCCGTGCCTGGCCATGCGAAGGATTGCTCGCCGGCGATACGGTCGGTCGTCCCACGCCAATCCGCCAGCAACTGCGCGTAGGTGATGAAGCTGGCACCGCGCGCGCTGGCCCGCGCCGCCGCGAGCGCATGCCCGACATACAGCAATCCGGCGCTGGCGGCGCTGGTGACGTCACGGGTGGCCAGCGATGCGACCACGTCCTGCCAGGGGCGCATGATGACGACCGGGCGCAGGCTGATTCCCGCTGCCCGCATCGCCCCGTCCCAGAACTCGAGCAGCAACGTGCAGCGGGGATCCTTCAGGACCAGCAGGGGCGCGTCGCCAAACTCCCGCGCGACCAGTTCACGCGCTTCGTCCTGGAATCGCCCAGCGATGGACGCCGCTTGCGGAAGCTGCCATGCCGCCCAGGGATCGTCCCATGTGAGCCCGTACGCCTCCAGGATCCGCGTATTGAGCGCCACCACAGCCTCGGGCTCCCAGTAGCCGCTGGCATTTCCGGCATTGGCCGGCAGCAGGTGCTCGGGCAGGCGCGCGCCACGCAGGGAGCACACGCGGGCCAATGCCGAAGTGCCGGCACGGTGCATGCCGATGATCACGATCGCAGTGCGGGTCACGCCGGTCTCCGTCGCGTGGGATCAGACGATCGAACGTCCATGGCAGTAATCCGCCAGGCGCTGCTCCAGTACCTGCATGGCGAGTGCTTCGGTTTCGTCGCCGGGTGGCCGCTGGGACACGGCGTCGTATACGGCCTGTGCATCGCTGAAAGCCCGGCTCTCCCTGAGCAGGGCGAGGTTCTTCGCGCGTTTGTCGTCGACTTCCGAGGAATTGACCTTGCGCTGCAGGGGCAACAGGCAATCGGCCGAGAAGGGCTCGTCGAGGAAGCCGCAGAGTTCGCGGAACAGCGCCTCCGGTTCCTGCGCGAGGCGGTGGAAATCGAGGCGGAACACGCGCTCCCGGCCCATCCCGCGCTCGGCATACCAGGCATTCTCGGTATGGGCCACCCAGGTCGCCAGGCCCTGCTTGAGCGATTGCGGCTCGGCACCGACCTGGTCGAAGCCCTCCAGCGAGGTCGCCACCTCGTCGGGTCGGCGCAGGTTATGGATGAAGCGGGCGTGCGGAAACAGCTTCGCAAGCGCGGCGATGAAAAAACTGTTCATCGGCGTGCCATCGATCCAGCGTTGCTTCGGATCGTCGCCGCGGCGCCGGATGTGCATCGGTTCGCGCAGCTGCGCGGGCGACAACTGCCAGCCAGCCTGCGTGGACGCTTCGCCGTACACGCGTCGGCACCGGTCGGCGTAGGCGTCATGGACGACGGCATCCACCGCTTCGCCGATCCTGGCCATGAAGCGATCGAGCGGAAATTCGACGTTCGACAGGTGCGAGTAGCGCCCGCGCTCGGATCCCTTGGCGTGCGAGAGCACGCTGCCGACCGCGAGGCTGGCGATCCACGCGGTCTCCGGCATGGACTGGATGTTCGGATGCTGGCCGAGCGCCCAGGTGGTGATCGATGTCCCCGACCGCGGCGCACCGATGATGAAGATCGGCCGCACCACGCGCCCCCCGCGGCCGTTGCCCGCTGCGCCCGCCGCATCGGACGGGGAGCCTTCCCCCGCTGCGGTCGCCATCAGGCCAGCGCCGACTGCAGGTCCTGGCGCAAGTCCTGCAACGACTCCACGCCGACGCTCAGGCGCACCAGGTTGTCGTCGATGCCGAGCACCGCGCGGCGCTCGACCGGCACCGAGGCGTGGGTCATCACCGCCGGGTGGTTGACCAGGCTCTCGACGCCGCCCAGCGACTCGGCGAGCGTGAACAGCTCGGTGCGCTCGCAGAAGCGCCTGGCGCCCTCGAAGCCGCCCTTGATCCAGATCGAGACGATGCCGCCGAATCCGTCCATCTGCCGCGCCGCCAGGGCGTGTTGCGGATGCGATTCCAGGCCCGGATACACCACCTTCTCGATCGCCGGATGGGTTTGCAGGAATCCCGCCAGCGCCTGCGCGTTGTCGCAATGCGCGCGCATGCGCAGGTGCAGCGTCTTCAGGCCGCGCAGGGCGAGGAAGCTGTCGAACGGCCCCTGCACCGCGCCGACGGAGTTCTGCAGGAACGCAAGCTGCTCGGCCAGTTCGGCGTTGTCGCCGACCACCACCATGCCGCCGACCATGTCCGAGTGGCCGTTGAGGTATTTGGTCGCCGAATGCACGACCAGGTCCGCGCCGTGTTCGAGCGGGCGCTGCAGGATCGGCGAGGCGAAGGTGTTGTCGACCACCACGCGCAGGCCGCGCTTGCGCGCGATGTCGCTGATCGCGCGGATGTCGACGATCTTGAGGGTCGGGTTGGTCGGGGTCTCGATCCAGACCAGCTTCGTGTTGGGCTTGATCGCGGCTTCGAATGCCTGCGGATCGGTCAGGTCGACGAAGCTGAAATCCAGCCCCGCGCTGCGCCGGCGCACGCGCTCGAACAGGCGGTAGCTGCCGCCGTAGACGTCATCCATCGCGACCACGTGGTCGCCGCTGTCGAGCAGCTCGAGCAGGGTCGCGGTGGCCGCCAGTCCCGAGGCGAAGGCGAAGCCGCGGCGGCCGCCCTCGAGTTCGGCGACGCAGCGCTCGTAGGCAAAGCGGGTCGGATTGTGGGTGCGCGAATACTCGAAGCCTTGGTGCACGCCGGGGCTGGACTGGGCGTAGGTGCTGGTGGCGTAGATCGGCACCATCACCGCGCCGGTCGAGGGATCGACCGACTGGCCGCCGTGGATCGCGAGCGTGCCCAGGCCCGGGCGCGGGGTCTTCGAGCCGGCGCCGCTGGAGTCGTTCATCTGTTCAGGACCTTGAAAATACGAGGGAAATTCTACCATCGGCGCGCCGCGGGCCCGGTTACTGCACGCGCCTGCGCAGGTAATTCAGCAGGTCGATGCGCGTGATCAGGCCGAGGAATTGCGCCCCGTCGGTGACGATCGCGACGTGGCCGCGATCGAACACCGGCAGCAGCGCCTCGATCGGCGACTTCACGTCCAGCCGGTCGAGCTTGCTGACCATCGCGGTGGACACCGGGTCGCGGAAGCGCGCCTCGTCGCCATAGACATGCAGCAGCACGTCGGACTCGTCGACGATGCCGACCAGTGCGTCGCCTTCCATCACCGGCAGCTGCGAGACGTCGTACAGCTTCATGCGCTGGTAGGCGGTCACCAGCAGGTCGTTGGGGCCGACGACGACGGTGTCGCGCTGCGAGAACGGGCGCAGGATCAGGTCGCGCAGGTCGCCGTGCTGCTCGCGTTCGAGGAAGCCGTTGTCCAGCATCCAGTAGTCGTTGTACATCTTCGACAGGTATTTGTTGCCGGTGTCGCAGACGAACACCAGCACGCGCTTGGGCGTGGTCTGCGCGCGGCAGTATTTCAGCGCGGCGGCCAGCAGGGTTCCGGTCGACGAGCCGCCGAGGATGCCTTCCTTCTCCAGCAGTTCGCGCGCGGTGAGGAAGCTTTCCTTGTCGGTGATGGCGTAAGCCTGCTTGACCCGCGAGAAATCCGAGATCGGGGGCAGGAAATCCTCGCCGATGCCTTCGACCATCCAGCTTGCGGACTTTTCGCTCAGGGTGCCGTCGTTGATGTATTCGGCCAGGATCGAACCGACCGGATCGGCGAGGATCAACTCGGTCTTCGGCGAGTGCGTCGCGAAGCAACGCGACAGCCCGGTCATGGTGCCGCTGCTGCCGCAGCCGAACACGATCGCGTCCAGGTCGCCGTCCATCTGCCGCAGGATTTCCGGACCGGTGCCGAATTCGTGCGCCGCGGGATTGTCGGGGTTGCCGAACTGGTTGATGAAGTAGGCGCCGGGCGTTTCCTGCGCGATGCGCGCGGCCAGGTCCTGGTAGTAGTCCGGATGGCCCTTGGCGACGTCCGAGCGCGTCAGCACCACCTGCGCGCCCATCGCCTTGAGGTTGAAGATCTTCTCGCGGCTCATCTTGTCGGGGACGACGAGGATGAGCTTGTAGCCCTTCTGCTGCGCGACCAGCGCCAGTCCGATGCCGGTGTTGCCGGCGGTGCCTTCGACCAGGGTGTCGCCGGGCTGGATGTCGCCGCGCTTCTCGGCCGCCTCGATCATCGACAGGCCGATGCGGTCCTTGATCGAGCCGCCGGGGTTCTGGCTTTCGAGCTTGAGGAACAGCGTGCAGGGGCCGGTATCGAGGTGCTGGGCCTGGACGATCGGCGTGTCGCCGACCAGGGCGAGCACGGAGGCATGGATCGGCATGGGAAATCCGGTGGGCCGCGGGCGGCGATCCGGGAATTATCGGCTGGAACGTGGTGGCACGTCAGCCGCGGGCGCGCGAATGCGGGAACGAAAAAGGGACGCAGGTGATCGACCGATCCCGGTCACCTGCGTCCCGTGGTGTCTTTCATACAGACCGCGGGCGGCGGCGACCGACGAGGAGGCCGCCGCCGCCCGCGACTAGGGAAGGGGCGTCAGTGGTGCAGGACGTCGTACAGGCGGGTCAGCCGATCCTTGGCCGCGAGCTTCTCGCGTTTCATCTGGGTCAGCCTCAGGTCGTCGACCGGCAGGACGCCCAGTTCGGCATCCAGCACCTGCTTGTCGAGCTGCTTGTGGCGCTGGTAGAGCTGCTTGAACTCGGAATTGCCCTGGATCAATGCCTCGACTTCCGTCTGCGGTTGCCCTTCGAACATGGAATCCTCCTTCAGCACATGAAGCAACGCCCCGGGCGGATGACTCGTCGAGTCGGCCATGGGGCGTTGGGGTGGAGCACGGGGTTGCGGACCTGGGCCAGCCTGCCGGCGGGCGCGCATCCCCGGGAGGCCTGCGCGCGGATGGAGCTTGCGGCGGCGTGTTCCGGAGAGGGGTCGAACGGGTCGGTCATCGGCAGGGCCCAGTGACCAGGCGGTGCAGGAATTCGCATCGCCTGGACCTTGACCCTACTCCTGCCGCCTGCCGCCGGCAAGGGACTTCCTGCCCGGTTTCGCGACATCGTCGAGGTATCCTGCCCGGACCGGGGGGCCATCCGGCGCTGGCGGACAAGCCTTTGTTTTACTTGCCTTTCTTCTTCGCGGGGTTGGCTTTTCCGGCAGCCGTCTTGGCCTTGTCGGCCTGGCTGCCGGCCATCAACGCGGCTTCCTGCCGGGCCAGGGCGGCCTCCTTTTCCCGGGCCGCCTTGAGCTTGGCCGCGGCCTGCGCGCCGACCGAATCGACCACCGCCTCGGCCTGTTCGCGCGCGGCCGCATCGGCGTCGGCCTGCTCGCGCAGGCGCTGGGCTTCCTCAGCCTGGACCTGGGCCTGGACGCGCAGCCGTTCGGCCTCCTGGCGAGCCCGTTCGGCTTCCTGGCGGCTGGCTTCGACCAGCCATTCGCTGCGCACGCGCTCCAGGCGGTCGAGTTGCTGGCCGGTGGCCTGGGTGCGGGCGGCGAGTTCGGCAATCGCCACCCGGCGCTCGGCCAGGCGGGCCTGCCCGGCCTGGTCGCGGGCGCGTGCGCTGGCCAGGGCGTCGAGCGCCTGGTGCGCGCGCAGGCGCTCGTACGCGGCGAAAGTGTTCAGGCGCGGATCGCTGTCCAGCTTCTGCAGGCGTGCGGCCAGCGCAGCGCCGGCATCGACGAGCTTGCCGGGGACCGCCGGTGGGGGCGCGGAAACTGGAATATCCAGCGCCGATGCCGCTGGCAGGTCGTCCTGCATCTGCAGGCGCTGACCGAGCTCGACCAGTTCATTGCGCTTCTGCGCGTAGCTGGCGCGGGTTTTTGCCGCATTGCTGCTGGCCAGCGCGAACTCGCCATCGGCGCTGGCGGCAATGGCCGCCGCGCGGGCGTCGGCGTCGCGGCCGCGCGCCATGGCCGCCTGCGCCTGCGCCAGTTCGGCGCGGGCCTGGGCGATGGCGTCGGCGGCATACTGGTCGGCGTCGGCATCGTTGGCCTGGCTCACGGCCTGCTGCGCCTGGGCCAGCTCGGCCGTGGGCGGCGGCAGGGTCGCGCAGGCGCCCAGCACCGACGCGCATGTGACGCAGGCCATCGAACGCGCAAGCCGTCGCGCGTTCGCATGCCCGCTGCGGAAGAATTGTGCGAAGCTTCGATTCATCGGGGTGCCGTGTGGCCGGAGGGGCGTCGCGCGGTCATTTTCATCAGCTTGTGCGTCGACCGCAATGGCGGCGCGATTTTCCGGGAGCGTGTGATGGATATCGGCTATTTCCTGAAGCTGATGACGGAGAAGAATGCCTCCGACATGTTCCTCACCACCGGTGCGCCGGTGTACATCAAGGTCGAAGGCAAGCTGCACCCGCTGGGCAGCACCGGGCTTCCGACCGGGATGGTGAAGAAAATCGCCTATTCGCTGATGGACGAAGGCCAGGTGCCGATGTTCGAGCGCGACCTGGAGCTGAACATGGCGCTGGCGCTGCAGGACGCCGGCCGCTTCCGCGTCAACATCTTCAAGCAGCGCGGCGAAGTGGGCATGGTGATCCGTGCGATCCGCAGCGTGATCCCCTCGATCGAGGAACTGCAGCTGCCGCAGGTGCTGAAGGAAATCATCATGGCCCCGCGCGGGCTGGTGCTGCTGGTGGGATCCACCGGCTCGGGCAAGTCGACCACGCTGGCGTCGATGATCGACTACCGCAACAGCACCACGTCGGGCCACATCCTCACCATCGAGGATCCGATCGAATACCTGCACAAGCACAAGCAGTCGATCGTCAACCAGCGTGAAGTCGGCATCGATACCCACGCCTTCCATAATGCGCTGAAGAACGCCATGCGCGAGGCGCCGGACGTGATCCTGATCGGCGAGATCCTGGACGCCGAGACCATGGAGGCGGCGATCGCCTTCGCCGAGACCGGCCACATCTGCCTGGCGACGCTGCACTCCAACAACGCCGACCAGACCATCGAGCGCATCCTCAATTTCTTCAACGAGTCGGCGCACAAGAACATCCTGATGAACCTGGCGCTGAACCTGAAGGCGGTGATCTCCCAGCGCCTGGTGGTCGGTGTCGACGGCCGCCGCATCCCGGCGTCCGAGGTGCTGATCAACACCCCGATGATCCGCGACCTGCTGCGCCGCGGGCAGATCCACGAGATCAAGCAGGCGATGGAGGAGTCGCTGGAATCGGGCATGGAAAGCTTCGACCAGTGCCTGTTCCGGCTGTACAAGGAAGGCCGGGTCGAACGCGAGGAAGCCCTGCGCGCGGCCGACTCGCGCGACGGGCTGGCGTTGAAGTTCCGCCTGTCCGAAGGCTCCAGCGGCGAGCACGATCCCTACGCCGACGTGTTCGGCGGCGTGTCCAGCGCGCACTGACGCTTTCCGTTGGACCGGCTCCAGCCGCGAGCCCTTCGCAAACGCGCGCAGAGCCAGCCCGAATCTTCACAGAACGGCATCGCCGCAAAGCTCGCGGCTCAAGCCGCTCCTACCCGATAACCGCCCGGGCAACCGCGCTACTCAGGCCCCGGGGGCGTCGGGCTGCCGCTCCGGCCGCGCGGCGTCGAACGCCGGCAGCGCCTGGCAGGACTCCTCGATCCGCAACAGGGTCGGGTACGGCGAAAGGTCGATGGAAAACCGGCGCGCGTTGTATATCTGCGGGATCAGGCAGCAGTCGGCGATCGTCGGCATGTGGCCATCGCAGAACGCGCCGGTGGATGGGTGGTCCTGCAACAGCGCCTCGAACGCCGCGAAGCCTTCGACCATCCAGTGCCGGACCCAGACATCGCGTTCGGGTTGCGGCACCCCCCAGTCGCGCTCGAAATACTGCAGCACGCGCAGGTTGTTCAGCGGGTGGATGTCGCAAGCCACCAGCTGCGCCAGTGCGCGGACGCGCTGGCGATCGCGCGCCGTGGCCGGCAGCAGCGCCGGTTCGGGCCACATTTCATCCAGGTATTCGAGGATCGACAGCGACTGCCGCAGCATGCGGTGGCCGTGTTGCAGCACCGGCACCAGCTGCTGCGGGTTGTGCTGGCGGAACTGCTCGCTGTGCTGCTCGCCGCCGTCACGCAGCAGGTGCACCGGCGCGATCTCGTAGGACAGGCCCTTGAGATTGAGCCCGATGCGCACCCGGTAGGCCGCGCTGGAGCGCCAATAGGAAAACAGGCAAAGCCGCTCGCTCATCGATGCCGCCACCCTCGGCTCCCCTGCCTGCGCGCGCATTCAGCGCCGGTGTCCTGCACCTTAGCCGCTGCCGCCGGGCCGGAACAGACCGCCTGTCGCGCCAAGTCGCGCGCCGGTGCCATCGGCCGGGGCCCGGGCATCACGGCGCGACCTGGCGCTCGATCCGTTGCTCGATCGCCCCGAACAGGCTTTCCCCGCTGGCGGCGAGCATTTCGATGCGCACCAGGTCGCCGAAGGACAGGAACGGCGTCAGCGGCTTGCCATGCTCGAGCGTTTCCACCGTGCGCTTTTCGGCAAAGCAAGAGGCGCCCTTGCTGGTGTCCTCGTTGGCGATGGTGCCGGAACCGACGATGGTGCCGGCAGACAGCGGCCGCGTCTTCGCCGCGTGCGCCACCAGCTGCGCGAAGTCGAACTGCATGTCCACGCCCGCTTCCGGCGCGCCGAACCATTCGCCGTTGATGTGCGTGGTCAGCGGCAGGTGCAGCTTGTTGCCGCGCCAGGCGTGGCCAAGCTCGTCGGGGGTGACGAACACCGGCGACAGGGTCGAACGCGGCTTGGACTGCAGGAAGCCGAAGCCCTTGGCCAGTTCGCCCGGGATCAGGTTGCGCAGCGAGACGTCGTTGACCAGGCCGACCAGCTGGATGTGCGCCGCCGCCTGTTCCGGCGTCACCGCCATCGGCACGTCGTCGGTGACGACGACGATCTCGGCTTCCAGGTCGATGCCGTAGGCCTCGTCGACCACCCGCACCGGATCGCGCGGACCATTGAAGCCGGCGCTGGTCGCCTGGTACATCAAGGGATCGGTGTAGAAGCTCTCCGGCACCTCGGCGCCGCGGGCGCGACGCACGCGGGCCACGTGCGGCAGGTAGGCGCTGCCGTCGACGAACTCATAGGCGCGCGGCAACGGCGCCGCCAGCTGGGCGACGTCGACATCGAAGGCGCCGTCGGCGCTGCCGCCATTGAGCGCGTCGGACAGGGCATTCAGGCGCGGGGCGACATTCGACCAGTCTTCCAGCGCGCGCTGCAGCGTGGGCGCGATGCCGGTGGCGCGCACCGCGCGCGCGAGGTCGCGCGAGACGACGATGAGCGTGCCATCGCGGCCGCCTTCCTTGAGTGACCCCAGTTTCATGCGCATGGCCCGTGCAGTGACAGGCCGCGGATTGTACGCGTGCGCCCCGCGCCGCCGGCGTTAGGCGTCGCCCTGGAAACCGCCGGCGCGATAGGTCAGCACCAGCGTGTCGCGATGTCCGGCGTCGGCAAGCGGCTGGATCGGCGTGGATTCGTGGATCACGCGGGCGTCGTCGAGCAGCAGCAGCGACCATGGCTGCGACAAGGTGAAGCGCTGGCCATTGGGACCCTCGGCCTCGAACACGCGCGTCTCGCCGCCCTTGATGCCCTCGCGGCGCACCAGGAACACCGCGACGAAATCCACGCCGTCGCGATGCGCGCCCTCCGGCGTGGGGCGGCCGATGCCGTCGCTGGTATCGATCCGGAACTGGTGCGCCTCGACATACCAGGTGCGCTCGGGGCGCAGCTGCGAGAACTGCGTGGCCAGGCCCTGCAACAACCGCGACCACGCCGGCTGCGCGACCACCTGCGCGCTGATCGGCTCGAACCAGCGCTGCATGCCGCCATGCAGGGCGTTGTAGTCCAGCGACTGCCAGTGCGCCCGATGCGGCGCCTGGGCCACGCGGCCGTCTTCGAGGACGAAACAGGCATGCCGGCGCTTGCGGTAGTTGCCGCCATCCTTGAGATAGGCGTCGGGCGCGAGGTCGTCCCAGCTGGGCACCAGCGCATCGAGCGCGCCGATGTCGACGCGACAGGCCTGCGCCACGGCATCGGGCCCCAGCACCGCGTAACCGCGCTCGCGCATCCGCGGCAGCAGTGCCGAGGCTGGCGTCAACGGCGCATCCAGGCGGGCGACCATGGCAGGCTCCTGCGCGGCGGCGGCTTCATCCGCCCCGCAAAGCAGAAACCCGCGCGAGGCGGGCTTCTGCGGTGTTGCGAATTGGCAGCCCCGGAAGGATTCGAACCTCCGAATGCCTGAGTCAGAGTCAGGTGCCTTACCGCTTGGCGACGGGGCTATGGACTCGATTGTAGCGCCGGCGGCCGGGCGCCGGCGAACAACTGGATTAACGCTTGGAGAACTGCGTGGCGCGGCGTGCCTTGTGCAGGCCGACCTTCTTGCGCTCGACTTCGCGCGCATCGCGGGTCATGAACCCGGCCTTGCGCAGCTCGCCCTTGAGCGACTCGTCGTATTCGACCAGCGCGCGGGCGATGCCCAGGCGGATGGCGCCAGCCTGGCCAGTGTTGCCACCGCCCTCGACCGTGACCAGCACGTCGAACTTGTCGGTCGACTTGGTCAGCTCCAGCGGCTGGCGCACGATCATGCGCGCGGTTTCGCGGCCGAAGAAGTCTTCGATGCTGCGCTCGTTGATGGTGATCTTGCCGTCGCCCTTGCGCAGGAACACGCGGGCAGTGGAGGACTTGCGGCGGCCGGTGCCGTAATTCTGTGTGATTGCCATGGTCTTCAGATCTCGAGCGGCTGCGGCTGCTGGGAAGCGTGCGGATGGTTCGGGCCTGCGTAGACCTTGAGCTTGCGGTACATCGCGCGGCCCAGCGGGTTCTTCGGCAGCATGCCCTTGACCGCGATCTCGAGCACGCGCTCGGGATGGCGCTGCAGCGCCTGGGTCAGGTTCTCGGACTTCAGGTTGCCGACGTAGCCGGTGAACCGGTAGTACATCTTGTCCTGCAGCTTGTTGCCGGTCACCGCGATCTTCTCGGCGTTGATCACGACGAGGTAGTCGCCGGTATCGACGTGGGGGGTGAACACGGGCTTGTGCTTGCCGCGCAGGCGGCGGGCGAGCTCGGAGGCGAGGCGGCCCAGGGTCTTGCCCTCGGCATCGACGACGTACCAGTCGCGCTGGACGGTCTCGTTCTTGGCAGTGAAAGTCTTCATGCGGGGCTCTGCGGTGGGTACCTTGTCGGGCTGATACCGCCGGGAAGGCCCGGGGAATTTCGCCTCGCGTTGTGGAACTCGGACGGCCCACGCCATGGACCGGCGGGGACAAAGAAGCGGAATGATAGCCGGGCAGGCGCGCAGCCGCAACCTGAGGACCGGTTGCCAGCGCGGGGGACGCCGCCCTCGCCCTGCGGCGACGCCCACGGGTGCAGAATCCCGCCACCTCCACCGGACCCCCGCCATGCCCGGACGCGACTTCACCCTGGTCGACCGCCTTCTGATGGATGCCCAGAACGCCCTGGGCACGATCCTGGGCAGCGCCCGCGCCGAACGCGCCAATCCCGCCGTCGACCGGCCGGACGTGGTGCTGGACGCGGACGAGCGCCGCCATGCCGCCGGCCTGATGCGGGTCAACCACGTCGGTGAGGTCTGCGCGCAGGCGCTCTATGTCGGCCAGGCGGCGGTCGCCCGCGACGTCCGCACGCGGGACCAGCTGCTGGCGGCCGCGCAGGAGGAGACCGACCACCTGGCCTGGTGCGCGGACCGCCTGCGCGAACTGGACAGCCGGCCCAGCCTGCTCAACCCCCTGTGGTACGCCGGCAGCTACGCGATCGGCGTCTTGGCCGGGCTGCGCGGCGATGGCTGGAACCTCGGTTTCGTGGTCGAGACCGAGCGCCAGGTCGAAGCCCACATCGCCGAGCACCTGCAGGCGCTGCCCGAAGCCGACGGCCGCAGCCGCGCCATCCTGGCCACCATGCAGGCCGACGAGGCGCGGCACGCGGACCAGGCGCAGGCACGCGGTGCGCGGGCCTTGCCGCCGCCGGTGCCGTCGTTGATGGCGGCGGCGTCGAAGTTGATGAAGACCGTTGCCTACAGGATCTGACGGGCGCTCATGGAGCCCAGCCCCTTTCGGTAAGAGGGGCGCGCGGCAGCGGGGGTAATTGGAAGCAAAACTCGGGGCCCGAAGTTTGCGCCGCGAACTCCGGGCAGCAACTTGGTCATTCGACCAAATTGCGGCCGTGGAACAGCTCCTCGATCTCGCGCTTGAGCAGCGCCTCGATCTTCATCCGGTCCTTGAACGAGAGGTTCTTGGCCTTTTCCTCGAACAGGTAGTTGTCCAGGTCGAAATCCTTCAGGTGCATCTTCGTGTGGAAGATGTTCTCCTGGTAGACGTTCACGTCGAACATCTCGTAGCGCGAGCGGATGTTCTTGGCCAGGAATTCCTGGATCGAATTGATCTTGTGGTCGATGTAGTGCTTCTTGCCCTTGATGTCGCGGGTGAAGCCGCGCACCCGGTAGTCCATCACCACGATGTCCGATTCCAGCGTCTCGATCAGGTAGTTCAACGCCTTCAGCGGCGAGATCACCCCGCAGGTGGCGACGTCGATGTCGGCGCGGAAGGTGGCGATGCCGTGCTGGGGATGCGTTTCCGGATAGGTGTGCACGGTGATGTGCGACTTGTCCATGTGCGCGACCACCGCGTCGGAGATCACCCCGCGCGCGTCGGCGCGGTCGATCACCGGCTGCTCGGAAATCAGGATCGTCACCGAGGCGCCCTGCGGGTCGTAATCCTGGCGGGCGATGTTGAGGATGTTGGCGCCGATGATCTCGGCGACATCGGTCAGGATCTGGGTCAGCCGGTCGGCGTTGTAGGCCTCGTCGATGTAATCGATGTAGCGCTGGCGCTGCTCCTCGGAGACGGCGTAGCAGACGTCGTAGATGTTGAACGACAACGCCTTGGTCAGGTTGTTGAAGCCCTGCAGTTTCAGGCGCGGCAGCGGTTTGACCACGGCGATGGGTCCAGTCGGCGGGCGAAGAGCGGGATTATGCGGCATCGCCCGTGGAGAGGGGGCATGCGTATCGCCACCGGGCCCCGGGCTCCCGGGCGGCATCGGCAATTGCGGCCGGCGTCACAACGGCCTATCTTCGGCACATGCAAGCCATCCTTCCCCGCAGCTTCGTCCCCGTGATCGCGCACGTGCAGCGCCGGCCCGCCAGCCCACTGGCACCCGACGCCGCCGCACTCGATCGTTTCCTCGGCTACTGCCATCGCCGCCGCTACCCGGCGCGCACCGATGTCTTCCGGCCGGGGGATCCCGCCGGCACGCTCTATTACGTGGTCAGCGGCTCGGTCAGCATCATCACCGAGGAGGACGACGACCGTGAGCTCGTCCTGGGCTATTTCGGCTCTGGCGAATTCGTCGGCGAGATGGGCCTGTTCATCGAGTCCGACAAGCGCGAGGTCATCCTTCGCACCCGGGTCGCGTGCGAGCTGGGCGAGATCAGCTACGAGCGGCTGTACCAGCTGTTCGAAGGACCCCTCGCGGGCGACGCGACCAAGATCGTCTACGCCATCGGGGCGCAGCTCTCGCGGCGCCTGCTCGATACCAGCCGCAAGGCCGGCCGCCTGGCGTTCCTGGACGTTACCGACCGCATCATCCGCACCCTGCACGACCTGACCCGCGAACCCGAGGCGATGAGCCATCCCCAGGGCACGCAATTGCGGGTCTCGCGCCAGGAGCTGGCACGCCTGGTCGGCTGCTCGCGCGAGATGGCCGGGCGCGTGCTGAAGAAATTGCAGGCCGACGGTGTCCTCCATGCCCGCGGCAAGACGGTCGTCCTCTACGGCACCCGTTGATGGCGAGCGCGCAGGCGCCCGACTGCATTCCTGCCCCTGACATCCGCGTCCGCGCGGCCGCGATCGGCGACGCCAGCGACGTCGCCTTGTTGCTCGATGCCCTTGGCTATCCGTGCAGCCGCGACGAAGCCGCCGAACGCATCGCCGTCATCCTCGGCGACCCGCGCCACCACCTGCTGCTGGCCGAAATCGGCGGCCGCGCCTGTGGCCTGGCGGCGATGGACCTGCGCTATTCACTGACCCGCGGCGCCGACCAGGCGCGGATCACCGCACTGGTGGTCAAGCCCGATTGCGGCCGCCGCGGCGTCGGCCGGCGGCTGCTGCGGGAAGTCGAAGGCATCGCGCGTCGGATGCGGGTCGCCCGCATCGAAGTCACCAGCAATCCGCGCCGCGGGGAAGCGCACGCGTTCTACCACGACTGCGGCTACGCCGACGGCTCGCGACATTTCTTCAAGCTGCTGGGGGACTGACCGGGCGGTGCCTGCGGACGCCGCCTGCTAGGCATCACGCCCATCGCAGCGTGGGTCTTCCCGCGCCCCGGGTGCGCTCGCTTACCCGGGCTACGGGGTTGCCACGCAGCACTCGGGGTTCACCGAACGCCGGCCGATCGCGCCGACACGCCCCGCCTGCGCACCGGCTCCGCCGGATTCGCGAAGCTCACCCGGCGCCACCGGCTCACTGGCGCCCGTCGGCCACCCGATCACCGGCGCGGTCGACGCAGCCCCAGTTGAGGATCGGCGTCCCCGCCGGCAGGACGCGGCGAAACATCGCCACGCGCCCGTGCTTCGGGTTCACCACCACCGGATGGCGCGCCGCCTGCAGCAGCGGCAGGTCGGCGCTGCTGTCGGAATAGGCAACGTCGATCGTGCCGTAGCCGGCGTCCCGGATCATCCGCATCTTGGCGTGGCTGTGGCAATGCAGCGCCGGCCCGATCCCGCCGAGGCGCGGCGCGATCCGGGTGCCGATCACGGGCACGTCGTCGTGGGCGACGAAGGCGAGGATCGCGCGCGCCAGTTCCGGCGGCGCGCCGGTGGCCACCAGCACGCGGTCGCCGGCGGCGCGATGGCGTTGCAGCACGGCCAGCGCGGACGGCAGCAGCCGCGCGCGGATCGCGTCGCGGTGCGCGTCGACATAACGATCGATCATGGCATCGAAGGCGGCGACATCGAGTCCGACGCTGCCGATCCACACGAACACCGAAATCCCGTGCCGCCGCGTGGGCAGGTACGCGATCAGCGGCGCCGCCAACGGCGCGACCAGCAACGCCAGCGCCATGCGCCATGCGCTGCGTCGCAGCAGCCAGCCGAACAGGTGGCTGCCCGAATCGCCGTCGTATAGCGTGTGGTCGAAGTCGAACACCACCAGCGGAGCCTCCGCCGGCGATGCGATGGCCGCGTTCATGCGAAGAACAACCGACGCAAGGCCACGCCCGGGTCGGTTTCGCGCATGAACGTCTCCCCGACCAGGAATGCGTGCACGTCGGCGTCGCGCAGGCGCCGCACGTCGTCCGGCGTGGCGATCCCGCTCTCGGCCACCGCGATGCGGTCGCGCGGCACCGCCTCGCGCAGCGCCAGCGTCGTGTCCAGCGACACCTCGAAGCTGCGCAGGTTGCGGTTGTTGACCCCCAGCAGCCGCGCGGGAACCTGCAGCGCGCGCTCGAGCTCGTCGATGTCGTGCACCTCGACCAGCACGTCCATGCCCAGGTCCATCGCCAGCGTGCCGAAGTCCACCAGCCGCGCATCGTCCAGCGCGGCGACGATCAGCAGGATGCAGTCGGCACCGAGCGCGCGCGCCTCGTAGACCTGCCACGCATCGATGACGAAGTCCTTGCGCAGCACCGGCAGCGCGCAGGCCGCGCGCGCCTGCTGCAGGTAACGATCGCCGCCCTGGAAGAAATCCACGTCGGTCAGCACCGACAGGCAGGTCGCGCCCGCGGCGGCGTAGCTGCGCGCGATGGCCGGGGGATCGAAATCGGCGCGGATCACGCCGCGCGAAGGACTGGCCTTCTTGATCTCGGCGATCACCGCGGGCCGGCCCGCGGCCATCGCATCGGCGATCGCGCTGGCGAAGCCACGCGGCGCACTGGCGGCCTGCGCGCGCGCGCGTACTTCCGGCAACGGCACGGCGACACTGCGCGCCGTCACCTCCTCGCGCTTGCGCGCGAGGATCGCGTCGAGGATGTCGCTCATGCAGGTCCCGCCGGTGGGTGGGCGTAGGCGGGCCCGACGTGAGCCAAGATCACCGTGTAATGCCGCGGTTTCAGATCGCTGGCGCATCCAGGCGTGGACGCCCCCGTCATGGCCGCTGCGCTCATACGCTCGGACCCTCGCCCGCGAGCAGTTTCGTCACCCCGACGAACTCCTCCAGCTTGCCGATCGCCGCACCCGAGGCGATGGTCTCGCGTGCCAGCACCAGGCCGCGATCGATCGATTCCACGACGCCGGCGACATACAACGCGGCGCCCGCGTTGAGCACCACCACGTCGCGCGCGACCCCTGGCGTATCGTCCAGCGCCGACAGCAGCATCGCGCGCGATTCATTGGCGTCGGCCACGCGCAGGTTGCGGCTGGCCGCCATCGCGATGCCGTAATCCTCGGGGTGGATTTCGTATTCGCGCACGACCCCGTCGCGAAGTTCGCCGACGCAGGTGGCGGCGCCGAGCGAGATCTCGTCCATGCCGTCGCGCCCCCAGACGACCATCGCGCGCCTGGCGCCGAGCTCCTGCAGCACGCGGACCTGGATGCCGACGAGATCGGGATGGAACACGCCCATCAGGATGTTCGGCGCGCGCGCCGGATTGGTGAGCGGCCCAAGGATGTTGAACAGCGTGCGCACGCCCATCTCGCCGCGGACCGGCGCCACCACCTGCATCGCCGGATGATGCAGGCGCGCGTACATGAAGCCGATGCCGGTTTCGGCGATCGAACGCGATACCTGTTCCGGCGTGAGTTCGATCGCCGCGCCCAGCGCCTCGAGCACGTCGGCGCTGCCCGACTTCGACGACACCCCACGGTTGCCGTGCTTGGCGACCCGGGCGCCCGCGGCCGCGGCCACGAACATCGCTGCGGTGGAGATGTTGAAGGTGTTCGCGCCGTCGCCACCGGTGCCGACGATGTCGACCAGGTGGCGGCGATCGGCGTCCGACACCTCGACCGGCAGCGCGAACTCGCGCAGGACGGTGGCGGCACCGGCGATTTCGCCGACGGTTTCCTTCTTGACCCGCAGGCCGGTCAGGATCGCCGCGGTCATCGTCGGCGAGACCTCGCCGCGCATGATCATGCGCATCAGCTCGACCATCTCGTCGTGGAAGATCTCGCGATGCTCGATCGTGCGCTGCAGCGCCTGTTGCGGTGTGATGGGCATGGGGACTCGCTTGTGTGCTTTCGTAGGCGCGGCCTCAGCCGCGAGCTTCGTCGGTTCGATCGCGGTGCGGTAAGAGCTCGCGGCTGGAGCCGCGCCTACCGTGTGCGCGCGGCGCGTCATTTCTCCAGGAAATTCTTCAACAACGCATGTCCATGCTCGGTCAGGATCGACTCGGGATGGAACTGCACGCCCTGCACCGGATGCTCGCGATGGCGCAGGCCCATGATTTCACCGAACTTGCCCTCGTCGATCGAGCCGTCCTCGTGATCGGTCCAGGCGGTGACTTCCAGGCAATCGGGCAGGGTGTCCTGTGACACCACCAACGAGTGGTAGCGCGTCGCCTCGTAACCATCCGGCAGTCCGGCGAACACGCCCTGGCCGCGGTGGCGGATCCGCGAGGTCTTGCCGTGCATGATCGTCTTCGCCCGGACCACGTCGCCGCCGTAGGCCTGGCCCAGGCTCTGGTGTCCCAGGCACACGCCCAGGATCGGCGTGCGCGCACCGAGCTCGCGGATCACGTCAACCGACACCCCCGCCTCGCTCGGCGTGCAGGGGCCGGGCGAAATCACGATCCGCTCCGGCGCCAGCGCCGCGATCTGCGCCACCGACAGCGCGTCGTTGCGCACGACTTCGACCTCGGCGCCCAGCGTCTGCAGGTACTGGACGAGGTTCCAGGTGAAGCTGTCGTAGTTGTCGATCATCAGCAGCACGAAGAGGCCTCGGCAGAGTCCATTGCGGCCGGGAGGGCGCGCGGAGTCGGCCAATCTATCGGCGCCGCGGACCGGTGGCAAACCGTGCCGGTGGGCTCGAACGCGATTCAGGCAGCGCGCAGGCTGATCCGCACGCGCAGGCCGGGCGCATTGTCCAGCAGCGCGATGCGCCCTTCGTGGCGCAGCACGATCGCCCGCGCCAGGCTCAGGCCCAGGCCGGTGCCGGGCGAGGCACGATGCGCCTCCAGCCGCGCGAAACGGTCGAAGACACGCTCTCGCTCGGCCTCCGGAATGCCGTCGCCGTGGTCGGCCACCTCCAAATCGACCACCTCTGCCAGCCGGTGCAAGGCGATCGCGACGCTGCCGCCGGCGGGGCTGAACTTGATCGCGTTGTCGAGCAGGTTCACCAGCAACTGGAACAGCTGGTCGGCATCGCCGCGGACCTGCGCCGGCATGGTGTCGGCGTCCAGCGCGATCGCGCGTTCGGCCGCGATCGGCGCGTACAGCTCGATCGCATCGGCGACCAGCGGCTGCAGGTCGACCACGGCGTCGGTATCCGGCGGCGATTGCGCTTCGATCCGCGCCAACCGCAGCAGCGCGCCGAAGGATTGCAGCAGCTGGTCGGTTTCGGCGATCGCCGCGTCCAGCGCGCGCGTGCGCTCGGGATGTTCATGCGCGGCCTGCTGGCGCATGCGGTCGAGGCGGTTGCGCAGGCGCGTGAGTGGCGTGCGCAGGTCGTGGGCGATGTGGTCGGTGGCATGGCGCACGCCATCGAGCAGGTCGCCGATGCGGTCGAGCATGCCGTTGAAGCGGCGCGCCAGGCGGTCGAAGGCATCGTCGCTGCCGTCCAGGCGCGCCCGCAGCGTCAGTGCGCCGGCGCCGACCTGCGCGGCGGTGTCGTCCAGGCTGCGCACGCGGCCGGCGACCCAGTGCGCGGTGAGCGCGCCGATCACGGCCCCCAGCGTGGCGGCCACCAGCAGCCCCGCCAGCGCGGTGCGCAGCATCAAGGTCAGGAAATGATCCTGGCTGCGGGTGCGCAACCCGGTGACGAGCGTGCTGCCGTCACGCAGCTGCTGCACGTTGACGATCACGCGCGAGACGCTTCCGTCGCCGAGGTCGCGCTCGCGCAGCTCGATCCAGCGCGGCGCGCGCGACAGCTGCGCAGGCAGGCGCGAAAACGTGCCGGCGAGGATGCGGCCGTCGGAGGAGACAAGCGCGTATTCCGCGTCCGGGTCGTCGGGCGAGGCGGCGCGGGCGGCGATTTCCCCGCGCAGCGCCTGTCGGCCTTCGGTGCGGTACAGCTGCAGCAGGCCGCCGACGTCGGCGCGGAGGACTTCGCGCGCATCGTTGGTCAGCAGGGTGGAGACGGCAAAGTACACGCCGGCACCGAGCAGCACGAACGCGAGCAGGAACGAGCCGGTCACCGCCAGCGCCAGGCGCGCGCTGGTCGAGCGCCACCGGTTGCGCGCGAGCAGGTTCATCACCGCGGCGCGGCTCAGTCGCCGAGCCGGTAGCCGGCGCCGCGCACGGTATGCAGCAGCGCGGTGGCGTGGCCGTGGTCGATCTTCTGCCGCAGGCGGCTGATGTGCACGTCGATGACGTTGGTCTGCGGGTCGAAGTGGTAGTCCCACACCGCTTCGAGCAGCATCGTGCGGGTGACCACGCGCCCGGCCTGGCGCATCAGGTATTCGAGCAGGCGGAACTCGCGCGGCTGCAGCTCGATGCTGCGGCCGTCGCGCGCGGCTTCGCGCTTGAGCAGGTCCAGTTCCAGGTCGTCCACGCGCAGCCGCGTCGGTTCGCCGCTGCCGCCGGTGCCGCGACGCGCGAGACTGTCCAGGCGCGCGCTGAGTTCTGAATACGCAAAGGGTTTGACCAGGTAATCATCGGCGCCCGCGCGCAGGCCTTCCACCCGATGCTCCACTTCGCCCAGCGCGGTGAGCAGCAAGGCCGGCGTGCGGTTGCTGGCGCCGCGCAGGGTGCGCAATACGGTCATGCCGTCGACCTGCGGCAGCATGCGGTCGAGCACGATCGCGTCGTAGGTTTCGGTGGTGGCCAGGAACAGGCCGTCGCGGCCATTGCCGGCATGGTCGACGCTATGCCCGTCCTCGCGCAGGCCTTTGGCGATGAAGCCCGCGGTATGGGGATCGTCCTCGACCAGCAGGATGCGCATGCGTGCTCCTCGACCGGAAAAAGAATACCCCGCCGGCGGGTGCCGACGGGGCAAGCGGCCTGAGGCAGGCCGAAACCGGAAACCCGGTATCAGCTCTTCTTGGCGGTGTCGCCGGGCTTCTTGCTGTCGCTGGCCTTGGCCTTGGCGGTGGTCTTGGCCTTGACCGTGGCCTTCGCCATCGGATGGGCGTCGGTCTTGGCGGCCACCTTGGTGGCGGCCTTGGTGGTCGCGGTCGCGGCCGGCTTGGCCGTCGTGGTGGTGGCCGGAGTCGCGGCGAACGCGACGGTGGCGCCCAGCGCCAGGGCAAGGGCTACGGCGATGCGGATGGTCTTCATGGAAGTCCTCGTGGGTGGAAGTCGATGGGGAGCTGACGACAGCTCCCCGCCACCTTGCCCACGCGCAGCCTGCGCAAGGCTGTCCGTCGCATGAAATGTTTTTAATGTCGGGGCGCGGCTCCTGGTCCGCGCGCCGACCGTGCGTCACACGGCGTTGTCCGCCCTAGGTCCGCCTGACCTCGACCGGCACGCTGTCGAGCTCGTCGCCCAGCAGCCGGGCGCCGACGGC
>NZ_JAANOY010000080.1 GCF_011320095.1 Cognatiluteimonas telluris
GCGACCGAAGAGGGTGGACGAAAGCGACAAGGTGCTGAGCGAAGCGAGCAACCCGAACTGCCGAATTGCCGCAGCAGGCCCGCTCTTAGCGGCCTAACACCTGAATTAAGCCGACCTGCGTAGTGGAAGCAAAAGGGGGCACGCTCTTCAGTGCCGCCTTTTGCTGGAACGAAGTAGGTTCGGCTTGAATGAATCGTTAGGCCGCCATTTGCCCACAAGAACCATTGGCTGACAAGTCACACGCTTGACCTGAGGCAGAACCAGTCGGCCGCGCGCCAGAAGCTACAGGCGCTCAGCCGAGATGCCGCCGGATGGTCCGGGCGCACTCCGACGCAAATCGGGCGCGACCCCTGGACGGGACTAGCCGAAGCTGCTTGTGCCGAAGCGACGCTGTCCGACCGCGCGCCTGGAGTTGCGGGCGCCCGACGCAGATGCCGCCAGCAGGTTCGGCCGCCAATACTGCCGCGTGGAAATCCGAGCGCCGCTTAGATGACTCCAAGCGCGACCGAAGAGGGTGGACGAAAGCGACAAGGTGCTGAGCGAAGCGAGCAACCCGAACTGCCGAATTGCCGCAGCAGGCCCGCTCTTAGCGGCCTAACACCTGAATTAAGCCGACCCGCGAAGCGGGTTCGGCTTGAATGAATTGTTAGCACTCATTCCGAGCGATGATCGTGCATAGAAGGCGAAGAACAAACCGACCAATAGCAAGGCAGTGCGTAAGGCGACAGTTGTCGCGGTCTGTGTAAAGGCGCCACCCCAAAGTAGAACTGCGAGCCACATGGCACCGCCCGCAAAGATGCTAGGCAATGACCACAACCAGACAACGAAATACGCCCAATGCTTCCGGAGAGCCACCGTGACAATAGCGGCTAAGTTAAGACATATCGGGACGAGCGCGATGAGATGGCCTCGGGTCAAGCTCAGAGTGGCAGAGACGAGTGAAAGTCCAGAGACGGCGAGAAAGGCAAATTTGTAGAAGCGGGAAGACGGTCGCATGGAGTTCCCAATGGGTGCTAACACCTGAATTAAGCCGAGCCGCGAAGCGGCTTCGGCTTGAATGAATTGTTAGGGCGCACTACCGGATACGCTGAAGTACGCCAAACTCAGTGCGAGCAGAGTCTTGGCCGGTCATTGTGTAGCGCATCGTAGTGCCCTTGGCCAATCCGTCCAGATAGGTGACGAGGACATCATTGCCCTCAGTCTTGTACGAAACTTTCTCGATCATCCCCATTGCCTCCGTTTCTCCCTTACGGAAGGTTACGGTCATGGGGACGGCGCCGGTCATTTGCCAAGTACCTTCAAGCGGACCTGGGCTTCCGCCGCCACACGCAGCCAGAAGTGCGGCCAGACTGATTGCGAAAAAGAAACGAATGATGCCTTTCACGAATCCCCCTGATGCTTGCTGTGCGCCCTAACACCTGAATTAAGCCGACTTGCGTAGTGGAAGCGAAAGCGTGGCAGGCTTTTTATGCCACGCTTTTGCTGGAACGAAGCAAGTTCGGCTTGAATGAATTGTTAGGGCCCGCCCACCGTACCGCGGAGCGCGGGGCGACGACGAACCCACCAAATTGTGACGAACAGAATGGCTAGCACCA
>NZ_JAANOY010000081.1 GCF_011320095.1 Cognatiluteimonas telluris
GGACTAGCCGAAGCTGCTTGTGCCGAAGCGAAGATGCACGACCGCGCACCAGGAGCCGCGAGCGCCCGGCGTTGATGCCGCCGGTAACCTCGATCGCCAGAACTGCCGCGTAGAGATACGAGCGCCGCTTAGATGACTCCAAGCGCGACCGAAGAGGGTGGACGAAAGCGACAAGGTGCTGAGCGAAGCGAGCAACCCGAACTGCCGAATTGCCGCAGCAGGCCCGCTCTTAGCGGCCTAACACCTGAATTAAGCCGCGCCGCGAAGCGGCGTCGGCTTGAATGAATTGTTAGACCTCACGCTTTACGCAGCCACTCATCAAACTGTGCACGTTGCATGTCAAACAAGCAGGTCTTGAACAAATCTTGGTCTTCTAAGTACAGCGAATGGCGGATTTGAGTGTAAGGATTAAGCGAGTGTGGGCTTTCTGCTTTGTATTTCTTGACCTTCGCCAAATGCCTGTTGAGTGAATCTGAGAGGAACTCGATTGTAAGAGACGGCTTTATCTTGAGTAGTTCCTGCACAAATCCATCTGCCGCAAACGAAATGAAGTTGTAGCCTGGGAAGTAGTGCTCCGCAACAGATATGAAGGAGAAGACATCTAAATCTGTTGCGGCTTGCTTTGCTCCGCTAGCCGCTGGGGCCGGGGCGGGACCTTCAACAGCGATCTTTTTTGTTTCGGATTGAGCTTTTTGAAATAGCTCTTTCGTCTTGTCACGAATACTTAGAAATTCGTGGTCGGCCAGCTCGAATAGGGCCGCGAGTGTGTTAATTCTGCGCTTGAGGTCGGCCGGGATAGATCTCTTGTATTTGATCTTGTGGTCAAGAGCACTCCATGCGTCTTGAATGGTAGTTCTAACTTGAACTTCGAACCTCAGAGATTCGTACTGTGCGTACTCTGGGAATTCTCGTCTCGCTTCATTGATTTTTAGGTCTAAGTGGAAGCCCTTGTAGCCGAAGGCGTTCTCAGTGCTTTCAATTGCCTTAATTTTGTTTGTTTCTTCAAGAACTTCGAAATTTGTGCGCAACATTGAAACGATTAGATCAACTTCATTCTCGTACAGGCAAACAACGCGAAGGCCGATCAAATCTGTGATGTGGTCTTTTATTTCGTACGCGGTTTGCGACTCTTCAAGGGCTGTCTGATACTTGCGCGAGAATTTGCGAATACACTCTTCGCGATCCTTCAGTCTCGAAGTGACGGTTGGTTTCTCAAGGCCTGACACGCGGGCAAGTAAAGAAACTACAAGTGACCTGAAGAAATCCTCGGCACCGTGTAGCAGCTCGCTGTTGTCGTTGTGATACTCGCGGAAGGCTGATTTTTCAGCTTCGAAGTCGAGCGATGCCATTTGGCTCTCCAAGTCGCCGTTACTTTGTGGTGAGGTCTAACACCTGAATTAAGGGGAGCCGCGAAGCGGCTTCCCCTTGAATGAATAGTTAGGCAGCCATTTGCCCACAAGAGTCATTCGGTAGCAAGCCACACGCTTGACCTGAGGCCGAACCAGTCGG
>NZ_JAANOY010000082.1 GCF_011320095.1 Cognatiluteimonas telluris
ACCGTGGGCGATCCGCTCCAATATTTAAGGTAGGCCTTGCCGTCTTTCACTCCGACGTACTCGGCATCCCAAGCACTGTTTAGTTGAGCTGGGCACAATTCAGCCCGGAATTGCTCTGGCGAAACGCCTAGGGGCTGGCTGCATGCAGCCAAGCTAAAACCTATAGCTAGGATTGTTGCCGGGCGCGAGAATCTTGCCATAGCCATATAACACCTGAATTAAGCCGACATGCGTAGTGGAGGCAAAAGGTGGCACGCTCTTCAGTGCCGCCTTTTGCTGGAACGAAGCATGTTCGGCTTGAATGAACTGTTAGGTGCGCAGCCGGGCTGTGCCCAGCGCGGACCAGGAACCTAACCCGAGTTTCCGGGCCAGACGACGGGTAAACCAAGAGACAGTGATGCCAAACAATGCGCCGGCAATCAGGGCGACATCACCCGCCTCCTTTAACGACATGGTGCGAATGCCCTTGTTGCCCATGTACCAGGCAAAAGCGCCGAACACGACCCCGAAGAATGTGCCACCAAAGAGGGCGAGCGGAAGAAAGCCCATATAGAGCGGCGGCGGCAGCGGAATGCCCATTGACCAGAGCAACTGCCAAAGGGGCGGCGATGCTGTGGCTGGGCCTACACCTTTCTCCGCCATCAGGCGTTTGTATTCTTCAATTTTGCGATCGTGTGTCATGCGCACCTAACACCTGAGTTAAGCCGAGCCGCGAAGCGGCTTCGGCTTGAACGAATTGTTATGCGGCGCCCCTGGACCATGGGCGCGCCACAGAGCAAAGCCAAGCAGCGCGATCCAGAGGAAAAAGCAGGTAAAGGTGATGCGCTGACCAATGCTCGCCATGCCGACGAAGCGCAAGATGCCCGTAGCAATGGAAGCAACCACAAGAGCGAGCGACGGTGTCGCCACCCAGCGCCACGCACTTGACTTGCGGAAGATGGGCGGCAGCCAGAAGCCAGCGATGAGGAAGCCGATATAGCACCCGAAGCTACCAATGGTATGGACAAGAGTGGTAGTGGACTTGAAATCCGCCATGTTTGCCGGAAAGGCACCGGACAACGCCATGAGCAGACCCGAGGCAGCCAACGCGATTGCTGGGATTGCGGCACTGACGCCGCCCTTGCTCGAAAACTCCCGCCTAAGGCCCAAGCCTAAGATGGCTATAGCAATGCCAGGCAGGATGTACCCAAGGATGTTCCATGCCCAAAGGTTCGGAGCGTCAAGGCTACCCAGCTCGCTTATTGCCTGATCCGTGTGGCTGTAGTCGGGCCGCATGGCCGACATAACCAGATAAATGGCCAGAAACCATACCGGCGTCAACATCGCGAGCAGACCGATTCTTTTTTGAGACATCATTTGCAGTGCGGTCCCTGTGCCGCATAACACCTGAATTAAGGGGAGCCACGAAGTGGCTTCCCCTTGAATGAATTGTTATACCTCGCGACCGTGAACCAACGAGCGCTGTCTCAGCCGCCAACGTACTTCACGAAATCCGGTGTCAATCGGC
>NZ_JAANOY010000083.1 GCF_011320095.1 Cognatiluteimonas telluris
CCGGCGTGCGCCCCACCTGCGCCTGGAACAGCTCATGGATCCGCGCCTGGTCCGGATACGCCACCGCGGTGGCGTTGAAATCATGCAGCAACTGCTGCCGCTCGCCCGCATCCAGCAGCGCCAGCGTGCCCACCGGCTGCCCCGGGTCGGCCACCATCGCGGCCAACACCCGCTGCCAATGCGCCAGCAACCGCTCCATCGTCGCCGCGTCGTACAGGTCGGTGGCGTAGTCCAGCTGCACCGCCAAGCCGTCCCCCGACTGGCTCAGCGCCAGCGACAGGTCGAACTGGGTCGTGGCCTGGGCCTGGGGCAGGGGCGACAACGCCACCCCGGCCAAGGCCTCCACCCCCGCCCCGGGCGTGTTGTCCAGGCTCAGCATCACCTGGAACACCGGCGCATGGCTCAGGCTGCGCGCCGGGGCCAGGCGTTCGACCACCTGCTCGAACGGCACCTCCTGGTGCGCGTAGGCCGCCTGCGTGGTCGCCTGGACCTGCGCCAGCACCTGCGCCACGCTCGGTTCCCCGGCCAGCGACACCCGCAGGGCCAGGGTGTTGGCGAAAAATCCCACCAGCCCCTCCAGCTCCAGACGCGGGCGGTTGGCCACCGGGGTCCCCACCACCACCTCGTCCTGCCCGCTCCAGCGCGACAGCACCACCGACCAGCCCGCCAGCAGGGTCATGAACAGCGTCGCCCCATGGCGCTGGCCCAGCGCCTGCAGCCCGGCCAGCAACGCCGCCGGCACCTGCGCCCGCAGCGCCGCCCCCCGATAGCTCTGCTGCGCCGGCCGCGGCCGGTCACTCGGCAACTCCAGCAACGCCGGCGCCCCCGACAGGTGCCCCTGCCAGAACGCCAGTTGCTGCTCCAGCCGCAACGAATCGGGCACGACGCCGATGTCGCGGATGGGCGGGGGAGCAATGCTGGTATCAGACATGATCGATGGTCTTTGACATGGAGAATCACTCGCGGAAACGAACAGCCTCGGCCCAGGCAGAGGCTGTTCACGTCGTCACTGAGTTCTCCACTTCCCAGATCGCCAGCAGCTCTTCTTCCGTCATCCCATCGAGGGCATCGGACAGGCGATGTACATCGGCCTGGTCGAAACCCGCGATCTGGGCCGAAGAAACCACTTTCGCCAACGCGGCGAGCGTCGACTGCGTGAAAAGTTCGCGCAGCGGCAATTCCACGCCCTGCGACCGATGCAGGCGCGACACCACCTGTACCGCCATCAGCGAATGGCCGCCCAGTTCGAAAAACTTGTCATGGCGACCCACCCGCTCCAGCCCCAGCAGGTCCTGCCAGATATCCGCCAACGCCTGCTCGATCTCCCCCACCGGCGCTTCGTATTCGCACCGCGGAACCGACGCATCGTCCGGCGCCGGCAACGCATCGCGATCGAGCTTGCCGTTGGCGGTCAGCGGCAGGTGGTCGAGCACCACGAACGCCGCCGGGACCAGGTGCTCGGCCACCTGCGCGGCCAGCGCGCTGCGCAAGTGCG
>NZ_JAANOY010000084.1 GCF_011320095.1 Cognatiluteimonas telluris
ATCACTCTGGGCCATGCAAGAGGCTCCGCCCAAGGGTCTAACACCTGAATTAAGCCGACATGCGTAGTGGAGGCAAAAGGTGGCACGCTTTTCAGTGCCGCCTTTTGCTGGAACGAAGCATGTTCGGCTTGAATGAATTGTTAGGCCACGCCCTAGTGCTGATCCACGTTGGCGCTGGACGGCTGGAGGCGATAACCCTCGCGGGTAAACATGGCACGAAAGAAGTATGTTTTTCCAGCGCTCATGGACTGACCGATATTCATTACTTGAAGAACTTTGATCTTCGCATCAGGTTCGATGCCAAAGACATGATCCCCGGGATCTAACCACGCCGTGTACTTCTCACCGCGACCGAGCTTTACCGCAGGATTGCCATCAATGTAAATAATCCAGCGATGCCCAGGCGGGCCGCCCATGTCTCTGGTGAAAATCGCAGTCGCCGAAGATGCCGCAGGTTCGGATACCGCAAAGACGAACTCCTTTGGGACAGGACTGGCGTCTTTTGGCGCAATCACGGAAGAGGCACATCCGGCCAGAATCGCTATCAGTGCAGCTAGGAGTACTTGCCTCAAGCGACTCTCCAAAGAAGTGGGTGCGGGGCCTAACACCTGAATTAAGCCGACATGCGTAGTGGAGGCAAAAGGTGGCACGCTTTCCAGTGCCGCCTTTTGCTGGAACGAAGCATGTTCGGCTTGAATGAATTGTTAGGCCCCACTTGCTGGAACCAATTGAATGTGGCGCCTCTGGTACGCGTACAGTCCGCCAAAAACAATCGGAGCCAGCGTGGCGTAACAGAGCCAAATCCAGGGCGACTGATCCACAAAGAAGGTCCAGTTCGCCTTGGCACCGAATGCCAACGGAATGACGGCAACGAACACTGATGCGTCAAGCGCGAAGGAAAGGACAATCCATAATAGAGTGAGCCTCAAGGCCTCAGACGTGGCCTCCCCAGCGCTCGGCTTGGCGCCGTGGAAGTACCAATAGGCTAAGCTCGCAAAAACGAGCGGCATGAGCGTAAAAGTGAGGGTCCACATCAAAGCTGGTCTGGGGAAAGTTACCCAACCAACAGTGGTTGCGATTGCGTAGCCAATGCCAAACGCCGCAAGTGCTCTACTCCAACGCTTCATGAACACTCCTTGTGGGGCCTAACACCTGAATTAAGCCGACCTGCGTAGTGGAGGCAAAAGGTGGCACGCTTTTCAGTGCCGCCTTTTGCTGGAACGAAGCGGGTTCGGCTTGAATGAATTGTTAGGCCTCGCAGGTTAACACTGCGAAACGGAATGCGACCGCCAGCCCGAGGCCCGCCGTGCCCCACACGATGGCGGCGACGATCGCAAACGTGTTGCGAAGTTCCGGATGGCGAACGGCGAGGACCGGAAGCAGCAGCGCCCGCCCAAGGCAGACGCAGGCCATGAGACCTAAGCCG
>NZ_JAANOY010000085.1 GCF_011320095.1 Cognatiluteimonas telluris
CCGCGCACCTTGACCTGCTGGTCCAGCCGGCCCAGGAACTCCAGCTGCCCGTCGCCGCGGTAACGCACCCGGTCCCCGGTCCGGTACAGCCGCTCGCCCGGCGCGCCGAACGGATCGGCCACGAACCGCTCGGCGGTCAACGCCGGCTGGTGCAGGTACCCCCGCGCCAGCCCCGCCCCGCCCAGGTACAGCTCCCCAGCCACCCCCAGCGGCACCGGCTGGCGGTGCCCGTCCAGGACGTACGCCCGCGTGTTCGCCACCGGCCGGCCGATGCACACCGGGCCCGGGCTGCCCCGCTCCACCCGCGACCACGTCGAATACGTCGTGTCCTCCGACGGCCCGTACAGGTTGAACACCGCCGACGCCCCGGCCGCATACACCGCCTGCGCCAGCGCGTTGGACAAGGGCTCCCCGGCCAGCGCCACGCACTGCACCGAGGCCGGCAGCCCGCCACCGCGCACCAGCTCGGCCATCGCCGAGGGCACCGTGTTCACCAGCGTCACCCCCGCCGACGCCGGCAGCTGCGCCAGCGCCAGCACGTTCTCCACCACGATCGCCCGATCCCCCCAGCTCAGTGGCAGGAACAGCTCGAACACCGACAGGTCGAAGCAGATCGACGTCGATGCCAGCATCCCGGCCCGCTGCGCCGGGGTGAACGCCTCGCGCGCCCAGTGCAGCAGCGCCACCGTGCTGCGGTGTTCGATCGCCACGCCCTTGGGCTGCCCGGTCGAACCGGAGGTGTAGATCACGTAGGCCAGCGCCCCCGGATCGGCCGGGCCATCGCCCGCCAGGTCCCCCGACGCCTGCCCCGCGATCGCCTCGGCCGCGGCCTCCAGCGCACACACCGGCACCGTGTCGGCCAGCAACGCCTCCCAGCGCCGGTGCGCCAGCACCAGCGCCACCTGCGCATCGGCCAGCATGAACCGCACCCGTTCGCGCGGATACGCCGGATCCAGCGGCACATACGCCGCCCCGGCCTTGAGCACCGCCAGCAAGGCCACCACCAGGTCCAGGCCCCGGTCCAGGCAGATCCCGACCCGCTGGCCGCCGCCCACCCCCTGCTGGCGCAGGTAGCGCGCCAGCTGGTTGGCCCGGGCGTTGAGCTGCCCATAGCTCAGCGCCTGCGCCCCGTGTTCGACCGCGATCGCCTCCGGCGTGCGCCCCACCTGCGCCTGGAACAGCTCATGGATCCGCGCCTGGTCCGGATACGCCACCGCGGTGGCGTTGAAATCATGCAGCAACTGCTGCCGCTCGCCCGCATCCAGCAGCGCCAGCGT
>NZ_JAANOY010000086.1 GCF_011320095.1 Cognatiluteimonas telluris
ACCGAGCGCGCCGCCCGCTGCGGCACCGACCGCCAGCCCCACCGGACCGGCGACCACCGCGCCGAGCGCGGCACCGGCAGCGCCGGCGGCCAGGGCCGCACTGCCGCTGCCCAGGACATGATCCTTCTTCAGCGTGCTCATGCGTCCTCCCGTCCAAGCAGAAACGGTAGCCGCGACGCTACGGGCCGGTGCGTGCAGCAGGGGTGAATTGGTGCCGGCGCCGTGCATGGGCCAAAAAAAGCCGCCATTGCTGGCGGCCCGGAGAGGAAGAGATGGATCGGTATGGATCTTGCCGGCGCGCGCGTTGCGTTTTCCACCGGCGCGGCTAGAGCGGCGCGTCTTCTGGAGCCTTACGCACAACGCCCGCGGCATCGGCCAGCCACCGGTGGCACGCGCAGCCACGCGCGCCATCGCAACTCATCGGCCATCGTTGTCCGCGTCGCCCGGCAGCGCGCGCTCGATGTGGTGCCAGCCATCGCGCACGGCGCCCTTGGCTTCCGACCAGCCCAGGCGCGACTGCGCGCGGGTGGCTTCCCAATCGCGTTCGAGCTGCGGTTCGACATCCTCGAAGCGCTGGCCGCGGTACTGGCCGTAGGTGTCGTAGCCATAGCGGTACGCCGGCTGGTAATCGGTCCACTCGCGATTGGCGGCGTAGTACGGCGCCTCGCGGAAGGTCGACTCGAAATGGCGGTCGTAGTCGGTGGGGTTGATGGCTTCGGCCACGCTGTCGCCGGCCTTGGCGCCGACCGCGCCGCCGACGATCGCGCCGATGACGGTGCCCGCCGGTCCGCCCGCGGAACCGACCGCGGCGCCGGTGATCGCGCCTGCGACCGCACCGGTGCCTTCGCCGATGCTGTGGTCCTTCTTGATATCGCTCATTGCCTGTCTCCTGTCATCGGCCGCATGGCGCAAGCGGCGCCGCGGCAGTCGAGCCACCATAGGCAGGTTTGTGTAGCCGCATGGTGAAACCACACCGGCGCGTCACACGCCGTCGCTGACGTGTTCAGTCGGTGGTTCAGTCCGTGCGTTCAGTTCGTGCAGCCGCTGCGGCCAGCCCGGTCGTTCCGTGCATTCTGGTTGCTTGGTGCGCGCATTTGGTCGTGCATCCAAAACATTCGCTTACGCCGTGCGTTCAGGCTGGCACTGCGGCTCCGGCGGGCGCCGTTGCAGCCGGCGCCGGCAATCGCTGGCGCAGGCCGGAGATGCGGACGACATGGCGCGCCAGCGCCGCGCGCAGCACCGCGTCGCCGGCCGCGACGTGCAACGC
>NZ_JAANOY010000087.1 GCF_011320095.1 Cognatiluteimonas telluris
AGCTTTCACCAACTGATGCAACCAACCCAAGGCTGCTATGCAGTCACGGATAGCCATATAACAATTCATTCAAGCCGAACATGCTTCGTTCCAGCAAAAGGCGGCACTGAAAAGCGTGCCACCTTTTCCCTCCACTACGCATGTCGGCTTAATTCAGGTGTTAGACCCTCATGGAGAGATCAATGGATCACAAACGAACAGCCGCCATCCTTCTTGCTCTTTGCTTGGCTGGTTGCAGCAGCGCATCCGATATGACCCACAAGGGTAGCGTTGCCTGGCAATACAACAATGCGAGTCCTAGTGGCGACTTCCAATTCAAATGCGTGGCATCCACTTCTGGCGAGTGCCGAGCAGAGTTCTTTGATTCTTCGAGTAAAGCCTTGCAGGTCGTTAGTATTAGTGCTGGCCAGTCGGCCACCATTAAACTTCCTGCGGCTGCAACGTATCTCCTGATTTCGCCCGACGAGACGCTCTCGCTATTGGCCAAGACCAATAAACTTCAGCAAGGCGCCGTTGTCGGATCCCAAGAGTTCAATAAAGATCACGTGTGAGGGTCTAACAATTCATTCAAGCCGAACTTGCTTCGTTCCAGCGAAAGCGTGGCAGGAAAAGCTTGCCACGCTTTCGCTTCCACTACGCAAGTCGGCTTAATTCAGGCGTTAGTCCCCACATGAGAGATCGCCAGCGGCCGTTTGATGTGCAGCATCCGATGCTGGCAGTGCTCGTGCTTCCTTTCCTAGCTCTGGTGGCGGCACTTGCCGCGCTCTTCGCCAAACCAGTGAAACGCACGCGCCTAGAGGTGGCGTCCACCATTCGAGACTTCGTTGAGAAAACCGGTGGCCCATTCGATTGGGACAACTTTGCTTGTGGCGGCCGAATCGAGGATCCAGAGCTAGAATCAATCCGCGCGCGGTGCGCCTCACTCCCGGAAGAGTTTCCACCCACTCGCCCCGGCGAGTACTGCGGGAGTCAAGGAATTGAGCTCATGCAATCGTTTGTCAGGCAACTGGCCTCGCAGTGAGGCCTAACAATTCATTCAAGCCGAACATGCTTCGTTCCAGCAAAAGGCGGCACTAAAGAGCGTGCCACCTTTTGCTTCCACTACGCATGTCGGCTTAATTCAGGTGTTAGGCCGCTAAGAGCAGGCCTGTTGTGGCAATGCGGCCGGTTCGAATTGGCTCGCTTCGGTGAGTAACTTGTCGCTTTCGTCCACCCTCTTCGGTCGCGCTTGGAGTCA
>NZ_JAANOY010000088.1 GCF_011320095.1 Cognatiluteimonas telluris
CCTAGATGACTCCAAGCGCGACCGAAGATGGTGGACGAAAGCGACAAGGTACTCAGCGAAGCGAGCAATCCGAACTGCCGGATAACCGCAATGGGCCCGCTCTTAGCGGCCTAACACCTGAATTAAGGGGAGCCGCGAAGCGGCTTCCCTCTTGAATGAATAGTTAGGCAGCCATTTGCCCACAAGAGTCATTGGGTAGCAAGCCACACGCTTGACCTGAGGCCTTACCAGTCGGCCGCGCGCCAGAAGCTGCAGGCGCCCAGCCTGGATGCCGCCTGGTGGTCAGGGATGCGGCAATGCCGCCGGACGGCCCGGGCGCACTCCAACACAAATCGGGCGCGACCCGCGGACTAGCCGAAGCTGCTTGTGCCGAAGCGAAGATGCGCAGCCGCGCACCGGTTGCCGCGAGCGCCTAGCGTTGATGCCGCCAGTAGCCACAACTGCAAGAACTGCCGCGTAGAGATACGAGCGCCGCTTAGATGACTCCAAGCGCGACCGAAGATGGTGAACGAAAGCGACAAGGTACTCAGCGAAGCGAGCAATCCGAACTGCCGGATAACCACAATGGGCCCGCTCTTAGCGGCCTAACACCTGAATTAAGCCGACCTGCGTAGTGGAGGCAAAAGGTGGCACGCTTTTCAGTGCCGCCTTTTGCTGGAACGAAGCGGGTTCGGCTTGAATGAATCGTTAGGCCGCCATTTGCCCACAAGAGCCATTCGGTAGCAAGCCACACGCTTGACCGGAGGCCGAGCCAGTCGGCCGCGCGCCAGAAGCTAAAGGCGCCCGGCCGAGATGCCGCCTGGTGGGTAGGGATGCGGCAATGCCGCCGGATGGTCCGAGCGCACCCTTGGGCAACTCGGGCGCGACCCGCGGACTAGCCGAAGCTGCTTGTGCCGAAGCCAAGATGCACAGCCGCGCACCGATAGCCGTGGGCGCCTGGCGTTGATGCCGCCAGGCCCTTCCGATTGCGAGAGTGCCGCCTAGAAACACGGGCGCCGCCTCGAACTACTCGAGCGCGACCGACGATGGTGGGCGAAAGCGACAAGGTGCTGGGCGAAGCGAGCAACCCGAATTGCCGGATGGCCGCAACAAGCCTGCTCTTAGCGGCCTAACACCTGAATTAAGCCGAACCGCGAAGCGGTTTCGGCTTGAATGAATTGTTAGCGGTCACTGGCGGGGAGAACAAATGCGAGCTCTCCACCAGGACACGCGATGACGTCTATCCGATCCCCAG
>NZ_JAANOY010000089.1 GCF_011320095.1 Cognatiluteimonas telluris
AAATGCGAGCGTTGCAGGGATCCCTTCCGCTTGGAGTCGAGCGCAGACCACATGAGCTTCCCATGGATCAATAAATCTGGCGACTACCGTGATCATTGTGTGGGGGCTAACACCTGAATTAAGCCGAGCCGCGAAGCGGCTTCGGCTTGAATGAATTGTTAGGTTGTGGCCGGTGCATTGAGATCAACTAGATCAATTTTGCAAATTGTGTAGCGGGCAAGAAGATCATCGCCGTAGTTGGCCGGCATTGATTTTGTTAGGCCTTTGTCCTTGAGTGACATATCTTCTGATTTCGTTATCCAGGCTAAGACGGTGAATCGCCGGACGAGAGCAGCGATGACAGCCGAAAGCGGAGCACGTGAATCCAAGCACGTATCACTGTCCAACACGTTCCAATGAACAAAATCTTCGTCTTTTAGGTAGGGTTTCAGCTCCCGCCACGTATAGATGTCGCCTTTTTTGTGCGCCTCGAGCACCTTGTCGAGGAGAACGCTGATCGGAAAAGCGTGCTCTCGAATTAATCCGAGCTTAGACCACTCCTTACCCGCAGCCTCGCGCTCTTCATGAGCCGCCTTTGAAGCTCTAACTCCCTTCTTCCCAACGGCATTGAGCGTGGCCATGCGCACGGCATTACCCACATGCACGCGGGTGGCGGTATTTAGATCAATTTGTGAAAGGAGTAGGGCAGCTGTGCAGCAATGCCAGTAAAAATAGTTCGCTTCCTTTTGCGTGTAGGTCAAATCACTCTCCTTGGCAATTGCTCTTGCTCTTTGGGCGCGAGGATATTTGTCCACAACCTAACACCTGAATTAAGCCGAGCCGCGAAGCGGCTTCGGCTTGAATGAATTGTTAGGTGCCAGCCGGCCTGTCGAAGCGCTAGTCACGAACTTGGTACTCCTTGATCTCCGTGACAATCGTGCCGCGGCATCTGGCACAAGCGCCCTCAACGAATATGCGCCCGTCCTCCTCGTACTCGACGGGATTAAGAAGACCAATGTCTGCCTCGTCGCATTTGTTACACCATGTGTTGTCGCAAATGGATTGCTGATCGATCCAGTCTCTAGCGAAGAAGTCCCTTGGAACTCTCATGTGGCACCTAACACCTGAATTAAGCCGACCCGCGAAGCGGGTTCGGCTTGAATGAATGGTTAGGCCTCGCCCTTACGGCGATTGCCTCGAAATCCCGCAACCATGTTTGCGGGCCCAATATGTAGCCACAGA
>NZ_JAANOY010000009.1 GCF_011320095.1 Cognatiluteimonas telluris
TGGGCACCCGCGCGGCCGGCCGCATGCCGGCGCAGGCGTGCCTGCAGCAGGGCGTCGAGGATCCTCACCGGCCTGCCGCCGGGGGGCACGGGCGGCCAGGTGCCAAGCAGTTCGGACGCCCACGCGCGCGCGACGGCGTCCTCGCCACTGGACGCGCCGACGCGCGCACGCACTTGCAACGGCGCCGCCGCGTCGCCCTGCGACAGCAGCTGGGTGGCGAGCAGCGCCTGCGCGCGGACAGCGGATGCACCGGGACTGTTGCCATCGGTCGCGGCGCCATCGAAAAGCTCAGACTCGATCGACACCATCGCATTGGCGAGGGACGCGAGGGCGGCGCCGGCCTGCGCGGCGTTTCCCGCCGGTTCACGACTGTCCAGCAGCGCCGGCAAGGCGGCCGCCAGCACCATCCAGTGCGACGACGCCGGTTGCAGCACCGAGCCCAGCGGATGCCGACGCCGTCCCTGCGCCCAGCCCGCCAGTTCCTCGGCCCACCAGCCAAGTTTCGCTTCACCCGGGCGCGGGTCGCTGCCGTTCCAGGCGGCATCGGCCAGCTCCTGCAGCAGCGCAAACCACGCCGCCGCGACTTCGCGCTCGCGCGTGGCCACGAAAACTTCGGCGACGCGCCATTCGGGCCAGCGCACGCGCCATTTGTGCAGGAATCCGTCCAGCGCTTCGGAATCGCTCACCGCAGGCGCGACCACAGATGGGGATCCAGCAACGCCTGCGGGGTGTCGACGCTGGCATCGGCCTGCCACGTCGCCGGGTCGTCGTCGCCCAGCCGGTAGCCCCACAACGCCGTGATCGAGGGCATGCCCGCGGCGCGGGCCGCTTCGATATCGCGCGCGTCGTCGCCGACATATGCGCAGTCGGGCGCGTCGAGGCCCAGTTGTCGCGCCGCATGCAGCAGCGGCAAGGGATCGGGCTTGCGCACCGGGAGCGTATCGCCGCCCACCAGCACGGCGCAGCGCGCCTGCCAGCCGACCAGCGGCAGCAATTGCCGCGCCAGGTATTCGGGTTTGTTGGTGACGATGCCCCAGCGGCTGCCGCTGTCCTCGATCGCCGCCAGCAGGTTCTCCACGCCCTCGAACACCGGACCGTGGCGGGCGAGCTCCTGCTGGTAGAGCTCCAGGAATTCGGGAACCATCGCCTCGCGGCGCTCGGCATCGAGCTGCGCGAACGCGGTCGCCAGCATCGCGCGCGATCCGCGCGAGACGTGCGGGCGCAGTTCGGCCAATGTAATCGGCGGCGCGCCACGCGCCGCGCGCATGCGGTCGATGGTCGCCACGAAATCCGGCGCGCTGTCGAGCAGCGTTCCGTCCAGGTCGAACAGCACCAGCGCCGGGAATCCCACCGCCACTGCCGTCATGGCAGCGCTGGCTTGAGTGCGCACGCCAGGTAATTGACGTCGGTGCGGGGGGACAGGCGCGCGTGGTTGCGCCATGGCTCGTAGACCAGGCCGCTGACGTCTTCCAGCACCAGCGTGCTGTCGCGCAACCAGGCCGCGAGCTCCGATGGGCGGATGAAATCGCGGTACTGGTGCGTGCCCTTGGGCAGCACGCGCGCGATGTATTCGGCGCCAACGATCGCCAGTGCGAACGCCGCCGGCGTGCGGTTGAGCGTGGATACGAACAATCGCCCGCCGGGCCGCAGCAGGGTCGCGCACGCACGCAGGATCGATGCCGGATCGGGCACGTGCTCGAGCATCTCCATGCAGGTGATGGTGTCGTAGGCGCCCGGCGCCTCGGCGGCGAGGGCTTCAGCCGCGATCTGCCGGTAATCGACCTTGATGCCCGATTCCAGGCCGTGCAGGCGGGCGATCTTCAACAGTTCCGGTGCAAGGTCGATCGCGGTGACGTCGGCGCCTTCGCGCGCCATCGCCTCGCTCAGCAGGCCGGCGCCGCAGCCGATGTCGAGCACGCGCGCGCCACGCAACGGGGCGCGTGCGGCGACATAGCCCAGGCGCGCCGGGTTGAGCGCATGCAGCGCTTTCTGCGGGCCCTGCGGGTCCCACCAGCGATGGGCGAGTTCGTCGAACTTGTCCAGTTCGGCCTGCGAGAAGTTGCCTGCTGCCGTCGTGTTCATCGGACCACCTCGATGCCGGCGATGCGTTGGCGCCATTGCCGCGCATTGGCGATCAATGCATCGGCGTCGATGCCGACCAGCTGGCGGTCGCGCAGTTTCTGGCGACCGGCGATCCAGGCATCGGACACCTGCTGGCGCCCGCAGGCATAGACCAGTTGCGAGACGACGTAGTGCAGCGGCTGCGTCTCGACCTGCGCCAGATCAACGCACACGAGGTCGGCCTGCTTGCCGGCCTCGATCGAACCGACGAGGTGATCCAGGCCCATCGCGCAAGCGCCACCGAGCGTTGCCGCGCGCAGCGCCGTGGCGGCATCCAGTGCGGAGGCGTCGTCGGCCACGGCCTTGGCCAGCAGCGCGGCGGTGCGGGTTTCGCCGAACATGTCCAGGTCGTTGTTGCTGGCCGCGCCGTCGGTGCCGATCGCCAGGTTGACGCCGGCGCGCAGCAGTTTCGCCGCCGGGCAGAAGCCCGAGGCGAGCTTGAGGTTGGATTCGGCGCAGTGCACCACCGATACGCCGCGCTCGGCGCACAGGGCGATCTCGGCATCGGTCAATTGCGTCATGTGCACCGCGATCAGGCGATCGTTGACCAGGCCCAGGCGGTCCAGGCGCGCCAGCGGGCGTTGCCCGTATTTCTGCTGCGACTCGGCCACCTCGTGCGCGGTCTCGTGCACGTGGCAGTGCACCGGCAGGTCGAGCTGGTCGGAAAGCATGCGCAGGCGTTCGAAGTTGGCATTCGAGACGGTGTACGGCGCATGCGGCGCGAATGCGGTCGTGACCAGCGGATCCTTGCGCCACTGATCGTGCACTTCGGTGGCGCGATCGAAGTATTCATCGTCGCTGCGCGCCCACGACGACGGGAAATCGATGATCGGCAGGCCGATCCGGGCTCGGAAGCCATGGCGCTTGTACGTCGCCGCCTGCACGTCGGGAAAGAAGTAGTTCTCGTTGCAGCAGGTGGTGCCGCCACGCAGCATCTCGGCGATCGCCAGGGTGATGCCGTCGGCGACGAACTCCGGCCCGATCAGCTGCGCTTCCAGCGGCCAGATATGGCCCTGCAGCCACTGCATCAGCGGCAGGTCGTCGGCCACGCCGCGCAGCAGCGTCATCGGGTTGTGGACGTGGGCGTTGACCAGGCCCGGCAGAAGCACGCCGTCGGGACGGGCGACGACCTGTGCCGGCGCGAAGCGGGCGCGGGCTTCGGCGATGGGCAGCAGCGCAATGATTTCGGTGTCGCGGACCGCGACCGCGTGGTCATGGAGGACCACGCCGTGCGGCTGGATCGGAACCACGAAGCCGGCTTCGATCAGCAGGTCGCAGGCTTCGGGGATCGCGTTGGTCGTCATCCGGCTATTTTGCCCGTCAATGGTGCAAAGGCGGGGAAAGAGGGTGGTGGTTGCCGGTCGACGTCCGTGGATCGCCTCCTGCACGGATGGCGAACGCGGGGATGGGGAGCGCTTGCCGGTTCCGCGACCGCCGGCCGCATCCGCACGGCGGACACGACCGGCGTCGATTATTTCACGCGCGAGACGTATTCGCCGGAGCGGGTATCGACCTTGATGATTTCGTCCTGGCCGACGAACAACGGCACGCGCACCACCGCGCCGGTCTCGAGCTTGGCCGGCTTGCCGCCGCCGCCCGAGGTGTCGCCGCGCACGCCCGGATCGGTTTCCACGATCTTCAGTTCGACGAAGTTCGGCGGCTGCACCGAGATCGGCACGCCGTTCCACAGCGTCACCACGCAGTCTTCCTCGCCCTTGAGCCACTTCTCGGCGCCCGCCATGCCGGCCTTGTCGGACTGCACCTGCTCGAAGCTTTCCGGGTTCATGAAATGCCAGTACTCGCCGTCGGCATACAGGTACTGCATGTCGGTATCGACCACGTCGGCGACATCGACGTTGTCGGTGGCCTTCATCGTCATCTCGACCACGCGGCCGTTCTTGATGTTGCGGAACTTGATGCGGGTGAACGCCTGGCCCTTGCCGGGTTTGACGTACTCGGTCTCGGTGATGATGCAGGGGTCGTTGTTGACCAGGATCTTCTGTCCGGTCTTGACGTCGTTCATGCCGAGGCTGGCCATGGATGCTCCTGGGGCCGCCCCGCGGGGCGGCTAGACTATGGGATTGGATTCCGGCGGCGCTCGGGCTTGGGCACGGGCGGCTGGAGGCAGACCCGACATGATACCGACTGGCGCCATGCAGCTCATCCCGAACGACACCCCGACCGCCCTCGCGGACGCGGCCGCCGTGCCGCCGGCGCCCGGATCGATGGCGGGCAGCGACTGGAAGCGCCTGTGGCGCGACGCGGTGCGCGACCCGCGCGAGCTGCTGGCGCTGCTCGATCTCGGTGACTTGGGCAACCGCATTTCCGATACCGCTGCCGCCCAATTCCCGCTGCGGGTGCCGCGCGGCTTCGTCGCCCGCATGCGGCGCGGCGATCCGCACGACCCGCTGCTGCGGCAGGTGCTGCCGCTGGACGACGAGGAGCGCCCGGTGCCCGGCTTCGGCCTGGACGCCGTCGGCGATGCCGCCGCGCGCACCGCGACCGGGGTGCTGCAGAAATACCGCGGGCGCGCCCTGCTGGTGACCACGGGCGCCTGCGCGGTGCACTGCCGCTACTGCTTCCGGCGCCATTTTCCCTACGACGAGCAAACCGCCATCCGCGACGGCTGGCGCGAAGCGCTGGACGCGATCGCCCGCGACGACAGCATCGATGAGGTCATCCTGTCCGGCGGCGACCCGCTGTCGCTGTCCACCGCCAAGCTGGCCGAACTGACCCACGGGCTGGCCGCGATCCCGCGCCTGCGCCGCTTGCGGATCCACAGCCGGCTGCCGGTGGTGCTCCCCGAGCGCGTCGATGGCGACCTGCTGGCCTGGATCTCGGGGCTGCGCTGGCCGCTGGCCTTCGTGATCCACGCCAACCACGCCAACGAGTTCGATGCCGGCGTCGATGCGGCGCTGGCACGCCTGCGCGGCGTCGGTGCCACCCTGCTCAACCAGGCGGTGCTGCTGCGTGGCGTGAACGATTCAGCCGACGCCCTGGCGGGGCTCTCGGAACGCGCCTACGCAGCCGGGGTCCTCCCCTATTACCTGCACCAGCTCGACCGGGTCGCCGGCACGGCGCACTTCGAGGTGTCCGATGCCGAGGCGATCACGGTCCACGCCGCGCTGGCGGCGCGGCTGCCCGGCTACCTCCTGCCCCGGCTGGTGCGTGAACTCCCCGGCGACACTGGAAAGCGTCCACTGACGGCATGACGCCACCGCGCGCGTCTCACCACCGATTGGACGCGCTTGCGGCCATCGTGTAGAAAACGCGGATTACGGAGAGATGCATGCCCATCGGTGCCGAGACCGCGCTTCGCCTGATGATCGTCGACGACAGCGTCGAGGACGCCGAGTCGATCGTCAGTGCGATGCGCAATGCCGGGATCGCGGTGCGGCCGCTGCGGCCCGCCTCGGCCGAGGAACTGGGCGCGATGATCGCGGGCCAGCAGATCGACCTGGTGCTGGCCGCGCAGCAATCCAACGGGGTGCCGCTGGACGAGGTGCTGCAACTGGTGAAATCCAGCGGCAAGGACATGCCGGTCATCGCCGTGGCCGACCACGTCGATGAGAAGAGCCTGAGCCAGGCGTTTGCCGGCGGGGTCCGTGCGATCGCGCTGCGCAACAATCCCCAGCAGCTGCTCGGCGCCGTGCGCACCGAGTGGTCCGACCTCGAGGCGCGGCGCTCGCTGCGCCGCCTCGAAGCGCAGGTGCGCGAGACCGAACGCCGCTGCGACGCGCTGATCGAATCCTCGCGCGAGCCCATCGCCTACGTCCACGAAGGCATGCATATCCGTGCCAACGGCGCGTACCTGGAGATGTTCGGCTTCGAATCCTTCGACGACATCGAGGGAATGTCGCTGCTGGACCTGGTGAGCCCCCAGCACGTGGAAGGCTTCAAGCAGTTGCTCAAGTCGATGAGCAAGGGCGAAGCGCCACCGCCTCGCTATGAACTCGAAGCCCACGACATCGAGGGCAATTCGTTTCCCGCGGTGATGGAGTTCACGCCGGCGCTGTATGAAGGCGAGCCCTGCCTGCAGGTCGTGTTCCGGCGCCAGGAAGTGGATCCGGAACTGGCGCGCGAGGTCGAGGAACTGCGCCAGCGCGACCAGGTCACCGGGCTGCTCAACCGCCCGACGTTCCTGCGGGTGCTCGAGGACGCCGTCGCCGCCGCCGCGCAGAACCAGGGCCAGTACGGGCTGCTGCTGCTCGAACCGGACCATTACCAGCGCCTGCTGCAGGAGATCGGCCTGGACTCGGCCGACGCCCTGCTCGAAGCGCTGGCCGAACGCCTGCGCAGCGTGATCGACGACCAGGCCCAGGCAGCCCGCTTCGGCGAGCACAGCCTGGCGGTGCTGGTGCGGGCCGACCACGTCGCCACCACCGCGCTGGCCGAGCGCATCCGCGAAGCCTTCGCCTCGCACGTGTTCGAGATCGGCAGCCGTTCCAGCGCGATCACCGCCAGCATCGGCGGCGTGCAGATCGGCGAGAAGATCGCCAGCGTCACCCAGGTGCTGGCCAAGGCCAACCATGGAGTGCAGTCGTCGATCGCGGTCGGCGGCAACCGCTGCGAGGTCTTCGACCCCAGCGCCGTGGACCGCGCCGAGGAGGAGCGCATCCAGGCCTGGGTTTCGCGCCTGCGCGATGCGCTGGACCATAACCGCTTCCTGCTCTACTACCAGCCGGTGATCAGCCTGCAGGGCGAACCCGGCGCAACCTACGAAACCTACATCAGGCTCGATGCGGGCCGTGGCGAAATGGTGCCGCCGCTGAGCTTCCTGCAGATCGCGGAGGAACACGGGCTGCTGTGGGAGATCGACCGCTGGGTCGTCGGCCATGCGATCGACATCATCGGCCAGCGCGCGCGTGCCGGGCAGCCGACCACGCTGCTGGTGAAGATCACCCAGGCCTCGCTGGCGGACGACAGCCTGGCGCGCTACGTCGGCGAGCAGCTTGCGCTGCACAAGGTCAGCGGCGAGTACCTGGTGCTGCAACTGCCGGAGGCCAAGGTGTTCACCAACCTGCGCGCCTCGCAGGAATTCGTCGCCGCGGTGGCGGCGCACAAGTGCCGCGTGGGCCTGGAACAGTTCGGCGTCGGCCTGGATTCGTTCCAGCTGCTGTCGCACTTCGATCCGTCCTTCATCAAGCTCGACCGCAGCTTCATGGAAGACCTCGCCAAGAACACCACCAACCAGCAACGGGTGCGCGACATCGCGACCAAGGCCCGCAGCCTGGGCATCCGCAGCATCGCCGAGTTCGTGCAGGACGCGGCGAGCATGTCGTTCCTGTTCTCCAGCGGCATCGACTATGTCGAAGGGCATTTCCTGGCGCCTGCGGGCCCGGAGATGAATTACGACTTCGAATAGCCGCGAGCGGTGATCGAAGGTCGCGACCAGCACGGGAGGCGCGCCCCGCGGATGCGGGCTCCCTGTATTTGCCCGGCCACCGGGCATCCGGCGGTGGGCACGGCCGGGATTGCGTTCGCCGGCGTCCGGTGAGCCCCTGGAATGGGCGCCTATCGCGGCCGTTTCGCGCCCTCGCCCACCGGAGACCTGCACTTCGGTTCGCTGGTGGCGGCGCTGGGCAGCTGGCTGTTCGCGCGCCACGCGGGCGGCCAGTGGCTGTTGCGGGTCGAGGACCTCGATCCACCACGCGAGGTCGCCGGTGCGGCCGACCGCCAGCTGGCGGCGCTGGCCGCGTTCGGCCTTGTGTCTGATGCGCCGGTGCTGCGGCAAAGCACGCGCGATGCCCACTACCGGTCGGCGCTGGAGTCGCTGCTGGCATCGGGCCGGGCGTTCGAATGCCATTGCAGCCGTTCGGACCTGGCCGCCACCGGAGGCATCCACCGCCAGTGCGTGGCGGGCGCGCGCCGCCGCGATCCGTCGATCCGCCTGGGGGTGCCGACCGGCACCCGCCTTGCGTTCGACGATGCCGTCCAGGGACGCGTCGTCCAGCGGGTCGATCGCGAGGTGGGGGATTTCGTGCTGCGACGCGCCGATGGTTACTGGGCATACCAGCTGGCGGTGGTGGTCGACGATGCCGCCCAGGTCATCACCGACGTCGTTCGCGGCGCGGACTTGCTGGATTCCGTGCCGCGCCAGGTCCTGTTGCAACGGGCCCTGGGGCTGCCGACGCCGCGCTACGCCCACCTGCCGCTGGTGGTCGATGCCCACGGGCGCAAGCTGTCGAAGTCACTGGCCACGCTGCCGGTGGACGGACGGGCGCCGCTGCCGGCATTGCGCGCCGCCTGGCAGGTGCTCGGACAGGTCCCCCTGCGTTTGTCCGGCGCCGCTCCGGTCTCCAAATGGCTGCATGCGGCGGTCGACGGCTTCGATCCCGCCAGGATTCCATCCGGCCCGCAGCCGCTGCCGACAGCCGGCGTATCGGCCTGACCACCTCGGCTTCGCGCCGGACGCGCTACATTGGTGCGGTTGCCGCGTTCGCGGCGCCCGGAAGGATTCGACAATGACGGCACGCGTCGCACTGGTGACCGGCGGGACGGGCGGCATCGGCACCGCCATCTGCAAGCGGCTCGCCGCGCAGGGGCACAAGGTCGCCACCAACTACCGCAACGAGGACAAGGCGCGCGCCTGGCAGCAGCAGATGCGCGATGCCGGGTTCGACATCGCGCTGGCGAAGGGCGATGTCTCCTCGCCAGCCGAAGCCGCGGGCATCGTGGGCGAGGTCGAGCGGCAGCTGGGGCCGGTCGAGATCCTGGTCAACAACGCAGGCATCACCCGCGACACCACCTTCCACAAGATGCGGCCCGAGCAGTGGATGGAGGTCATCAACACCAACCTCAACTCCGTCTACAACATGACCCGGCCGGTGATCGAAGGCATGCGCGAGCGGCGCTGGGGCCGGGTGATCCAGATCGCTTCGATCAACGGCCAGAAAGGTCAGTACGGGCAGGCGAACTACGCCGCCGCGAAGGCCGGCATGCATGGTTTCACGATCTCCCTGGCGCAGGAAAACGCCAGGCTCGGAATCACCGTCAACACCGTCTCGCCCGGCTACATCGGCACCGACATGGTGATGGCCGTGCCCGAAGAGGTCCGCAACAAGATCGTGGCGCAGATCCCCACCGGCCGGCTGGGATCGCCCGATGAAATCGCCTACGCGGTCTCGTTCTTCATTCCCGACGAGGCCTCCTGGATCACCGGCGCGAACCTGTCGGCCAACGGCGGGCAGTACATGGGCTGGTGACCTCGCGCGCGGTCCCCGTCCAACATCCCGCTGACGGCGCGCCGGATCGCGCGTCGTCGCAAAAGACTGAACGGATGCCTGCCGCCCCGCGCGGCAGGTGACTTGAGAGGCTTGACACCTGCAGTTGCATCGGGTGCTGCACTGCGCCATGCTCGGAACCCCACCGGGGAGCCCGTCGCATGGCCGCACGCGTCATCAAGAAGTACCCGAATCGTCGGCTGTACGACACAGAAATTTCCAGCTACATCACCATCGAGGACGTCCGCCAGCTGATCGTGGAGGGCGAGGACTTCGAGGTCCGCGATGCCAAGAGCGGCGAGGACCTGACCCGCCAGGTGCTGCTGCAGATCATCGCCGAGCACGAGCAGGACGGGGAACCGATGCTGTCCACCCAGCTGCTGAGCCAGATCATCCGCTTCTACGGCGATTCGCTGCAGGGTTTCATGGGCAACTACCTGGAGCGCTCGATGCAGACGTTCCTGGAGCAGCAGCAGCAGTTCCGACAGCAGGTCGGCAGCCTGCTGGGGCAGACGCCGTGGACCATGATGAACCAGCTCACCGAGCGCAACCTCGAGCTGTGGAAGGACTTCCAGAAGACCCTCGTCGGCGGCGTCGGCAATGCGCCCGGCAGCGGGCGGGCGAAGGACAAGGACGCGTCGCGCGAGTGATCCGGCAGCTTCCGCCTGAAGGCATCGACCAGGCCTGGGGCAGTCCCCGATGAAACGCCGCGTGGCGGTCGTCAGCGGCGGCATCGGCGGACTGGGCACGGCGATCTGCATCGACCTGGCGCAGGCCGGCTGCGCGGTGGTGGCGCTCGACCTGCCCCGCGCCGAAGCCGTCGACCGGTTCGCCGTCGCCACCGCGGGCCTGGACATCGGCTTCCAGCCGCTGGATGTCACCGACACCGACGCCTGCAGCGACTGCGTCCAGTCGATCCAGGCTTCGCACGGCGCGCTGGACATCCTCGTCAACGCCGCCGGAATCACCCGCGACACCACCCTGCGCAAGATGGAACGGGCGCAATGGGACGCGGTGCTGGAGGTGAACCTCGGCGGCGTCTTCAACCTGTGCCAGCCCGCGATCGAAGGCATGGTCGCGCGCGGCTTCGGCCGCATCGTCAACATCAGCTCGGTCAACGGCCAGACCGGGCAATTCGGCCAGGCCAATTATTCGGCGGCGAAGGCCGGGATGCATGGCTTCACGATGGCGCTGGCGCGCGAGGTCGCGCGCAAGGGCGTGACCGTCAATTCGATTTCGCCAGGCTATTGCGAGACGGCGATGGTGAGGGCGATGCCCGACGACATCCGCGCCGGGATCGTCGACAAGGTGCCGGTGGGCCGGCTGGGGCGACCGGAGGAGATCGCACGCGTGGTGCGATTCCTCGCCGCCGAGGATGCGGGCTTCATCACCGGCGCGAACATCCCGGTGAACGGCGGGCTGTACATGAGTTTCTGAGACCGGATCGACGGGTCGATGGCCAAATTCATGCGGCGTCGCGCGCATGCCCAGGCGCGACCGGCCTGTGCTTCGCCAGTGCGAACCGGGCGACTGTTCGACCCGCTCCGGACGCCCTCCCGACGGGAAAGCGGCTTCGAATCACCGTGCAGCCGGCGTCGTCCCCGAGGCCTTGCAGAACCTCGCGCGGTATTCCATCGCCTTGGGCATCAGCGCCTGCAGGTTCTGGATGCGGGTGCCGGGATTGGGATGGGTCGAGGCGAATTCGGGTTGGCTGCTGCCGCCACTGGCGGCTTCCATTCGCTGCCACAGTGGAATCGCGGAGTGCGGGTCGTAGCAGGCCGCGGCCGCAAGCATCAGGCCCATCTCGTCGGCCTGCGTCTCCTGCTTGCGCGCATACGGCAACGCCCGCCCGTAGCCGTAGACAGCCATCACCGCCTGCATCTGCTGCTGGTCCATGCCACTGGCGGCGCCGGCCATCTGGCCGATCTGCGCCAGCTTCTGCTCGGTCATCCGCTGCGCGCCGTGGCGCAGCAACGCGTGCGAGATTTCATGGCCCAGCACCACGGCCATCGCATCGGCGTTCTCCGCCACGGGGATCAGTCCGGTGTAGACGGCGATCTTGCCGCCCGGCAGGCAGAACGCGTTGACCTGGTCGGACTGCAGCACGTTGACGGCCCAGTCGAAGGCGCGCTCCACGTGCGGCGCCTGCATCTGGTGTTCTGCGGCGAGTGCATCCTCGACTTCCGGTATGACCGCGATCAGCCGCTGCGCGACCTCGCGCACCTGGCGCGCGGTCTGCGAATCCGGCGGCAGCGCCGGCTCCTGGGTCAGGATCTCCTGGTAGGCCTGCAGGCCCAGCGCCGTTTCATCCTCGGGCGAGATGTTCTTGTCGATGACGACACTCTCGCCTGTCAGCGCATCGGTCGAACGGTTGGATATCCAGTAGTAGCCGCCGTAGATCGCGAACAACACCAGGACCCAGATGCGCAATCCGCCGAAGCCGCGTCGGGTGCCAAGGGGATTTTGTCTCATGGCGGGGTGTGCTCCGGCTGCTGAAGGTGGCGATCGCTCGATGTCGTCGCGCGACCGGTTCAAAGTTCGCGCACGACCCGGAAGCCGATCCGCGGACTGGTGCTGTCGCCAGCCATTGCCGCGCGCCAGGCCGCGCGTGCCTGCGCAGGCGCGCTGGCCCAGCTGCCGCCGCGCACCACGCGCGTCCTGCAGCCGGGATTGAGCCATGCGCCGCCATCGTCCGGCGCCCGACGGTAGCTGTCGTGCCAGCAGTCGGCGACCCATTCACTGACATTGCCGTCGAGGTCGTGAAGGCCATATGCATTGGCCGCGAAGCTGCCCACCGTGGCCGGACCCCAATGCCCATCGCCGTAGCCCGCGAACGCGTTGGCCCAGTGGCGGCCGCCCGGCGACGCGTCCTTCGCCCCGGTCAGGTTGGCCACGCCTGCCGGCGGCGCGCCGTCGCCCCACGGATACAGCCCCCGGTGGCCGGCACGCAGCGCGTACTCGAATTCGGCTTCGCTGGGCAGCCGGTAGCGTTGTCCGCTCTGTTCCGACAGCCATTTCGCGTACGCCTCGGCGTCGCGGGCGCTCACGTGCAAGACCGGCAAGTCACCGTCGGCCGCACGACCGTCGTAGGCCGAACGCCAGTCCACGCCGCTGCGCAGGACGAAATTGCCGCTGCGCTCGTCGTACACCAGCGAGTGCCCGCGTCGCGCCGACGTCGGCCGGTAGCCGCTGGCGCGCATGAAATCGCCGAACTGATCGACGCTGACCTCCGTGCGCGACATCGCGAAGCCGCGATCGAAGCGCACCGCATGCGCCGGTCGCTCGCTGTCGTCGCCGCCACGGTCGGCCCCCATGCGGAACCCACCGTGCGGCACCACCACCATCTGCGGCCCGCGCGCGCCGAACCCGAGCGCGTCGGTGAAGACCTGCCCGGGCCGGAACAAGCCGTAATGCGTGGCCCAGTCGATGCGCTGGATGAGCTCGCCCGCCGCCGGATCGCCGGCGGGCGCGATGCGCAGGATGTCCGCCAGTTTCGCGCGCGCCTCATCCACGCCGCCGTTCTGCAGCAGCGCGCGCATGCCTTCGTCATGCAATTGCGCGATCCGTGCCGCCCGCACCGCGGCGATGCGCGCTTTCGCATCGGGCACCATCCCATCGCCAGGCCGCACCACCGCGGCCATCGCCAGCCAGCGGCGGGCATTGACGAAGTCGCTGCGCCGGGCGGCATCTTCGGCGCGCCGGATCAGGCCGCTCTCCACCGCCGCCAGGCCCTGCAATGCACGCGGCTGGTGCGGTTGCAGGCGCAGCACCTGGCGCAGCTTCGCCAGCGCTCCGCCGCCGGATTCGCCCAGCCGGTTGGCGCGCAGGTCGCGTTCGGCTTCGCGATTGAGGTCCCACAGCCGATCGGCGAGATCGACCTGCTTCAGGTAGCCGCGCACGGCCGCGTCCTGCGGCGCCGCCGTGCGCGCGACCGCGGCGATCTGATGCGCACGCCGGAGCGCGTCGATGTCGTCGCCGGCGTCGGCCAGTGCACTGTCGCCTTCGGCCAGCAGCGCCGTCAGCGCGCGCTCGAGCCCCGCTTTCGCCCCAGCATCGTCGGGACTGCGCTTGAGCAGTGCCAGGTACAAGGGGATCGCCGAATCGGCATCGGCATACAGCTTGCCCTCGGCCAGCGCCGCCTCCGCGCGCCTGGCGACGCCGGCATCGGCACCGGACAGCTGCACCGCCGGTGCGCGCCAGGTCAACGCGCTCGCGTTGCGGTCGTCGCCGCTGACGGTCACCTGGCCCGTGCGCGCCGGTGGCGCCGCCTGGTCGCCCGTGCCCGGCGCGGACGCATCGCGCGAGCAGCCGGCCAGCATCGGACCGGCGATCGCGGAAGCCAGCAGCAGGACGATGCCGACCGTGGGTGCCGATGCGCGCAAGGAAGGCTGCCTCCGTCGGGCCATGGAACACGCAAGTTAGGCCATCGACGGCGCCCGCGGCAAATCACGCCGCCGTGGGACAATCCGGCGCCGCGACGCGCGGCCAACCCGGGATCCCGTTCGACGATGCAATGGATCAGCACACCGGCCGAACTGGCCGCACACCTGGCGACCTCGCCCACCCGCGTCGGCCTGGATACCGAATTCGTACGCGAGCGCACCTGGTGGCCGCAACTGGCGCTGGTGCAACTGTCGCTTGAAGGCGGCACGGTGCTGCTGGTGGATCCGCTGCTGCCCGGCATGTGCGACGCGCTGGCGCCATTGCTGGCCGATGCGCGCGTGCTGAAGATCATGCACAGCGCCAGCGAAGACCTGGTCGCACTCAAGCATGCCTGCGGCGTGGTGCCCACGCCGCTGTTCGACACCCAGATCGCGGCGGCGCTGTGCGGCGTCGGGGCGGGCATCGGCTACCAGCGACTGGTGCAGGACACGCTCGATGTCGCGCTGGCCAAGGGCGAGACGCGCTCGGACTGGCTGCGCCGCCCCTTGTCGCCCTCGCAACTGGAATACGCCGCCGACGACGTGGTGCACCTGTTCGCGCTGCACGACGACCTGGATGGACGGCTGGCGGCGCTGGGTCGTCGCGACTGGCTCGCGGAGGACTGCGCGCGGATGGTCACCAATGCGCAGCGCGACGAACTCGAGCGCTGGCCGCACCTGTCGTTGCGCGCGGCGCAGTTCCTCGACGCCGATGCGCGCATCCGCCTGCTGCGGCTGTTGCGCTGGCGCGACGCCTACGCGCGCGACACCGACCGCCCGCGCAACTGGATCCTCGACAACGAACTGGCGACCACCCTGGCGCGCACGCCCCCGGTCGACCAGGCCGCATTGCAGGCGCGCCTGGACGCGCAACCCAAGGCACCCCGCAAGCTCGCCGCCGTCATCTGGCAGGCGCTCACCACGCCGCTGGCCGACGAGCGGCAGGCACCCGAGCCACGCAACGACGACCGCGACAAGGCGGCGCTGCGCAGGCTGCAGGACGTGGTGGCCGCGCGCAGCGCCGAACTGGGCCTGCCCGACGGCGTGCTCGCCTCGCGTCGCTGGCTGGCACCCCTGCTCGACGGGCACTGGACCGGGCCGCTGGCGGGCTGGCGCCGCGCGCAGTTGCAACCACTGATCGACGCTTGGCAGCAGGACCCGGGCTGAACGCCGGGCTGTGGCGCCGGCGCGCGCGGCCATCGGAGACGGCGTATTCGAACGTACGGGGCTGCCATCGCATGCCGCCACGGAAGGCGCGCGATGTCCCCGTCGGGGACAGCACGCGCATGGCTTGCGCAATGCGCGCGGAGACGTGGCGCCTACAACACGGGGATCAGCGGCCCCATGACATGCGACAGGGTGGCGGGAATGCCTGATTGCATCGGCGCCAGGTCCAGCGGCACCCCCGCGAGGAAGTCGCGCGCCAGCACGCGTGCGCGCGCCTGCACGAGCTGCTGCGCGGCGGCCCTTGCCGGCGATCCAAACCCGGTGTGGGGCGCGCGCGTCAATGACTTCGCATGCAGCCGGCGTACGTAGACCGTCTCGGCGATGTTGCACGCGCGTCCGCCGAACACGGCGCGGCGCACGAATTCCGAATCGCCATTGATCCGCATGCTTGCGGCAAAGCCGCCCAGGCGCCGGGCGAGCGCGACCGACACCAGTCCACTGGTCAGCAACAGGGTGTGCGCCGTCGGCCTCTGCAGTAGCTCGGCGCGTGGATCAAGCGGCAGGCGGGCCAGGTCCGGACCTTCGTTGGGTTGGCCGGGCTCGGGGACGTGTTCGACCTGCCCTCCGACGAGTTCGAAGCCGGACTCGTAGGCAGCGAGCAGGCGCTGCAGTCGATCGGGCAGTGACCAGTCGTCGGAATCCTGCAACAGCACCGCGTCGAACGGCGCCCGGGCAAAGACGGCTTCGCTGATCGCGAACGGACCGGTGTTGTCGCCATTGCGATACAGCGACACCCCCGGGTAGCGTGCGAGCACGGAATCGGGCGGACGCGGCGACGCGTCGTCGACCACCATGATGGCGTCGAGCGGCACGGTTTGCGCGAGCAGCGATTCGATCGCCTGGGCGAGCCAGCGGTCGTCGGCCTCGTCACGCCCCAGGTGCGGGATCAGCCCCAGCACCTGCGTCACGCGGCGGCCTCGGGCCAGTCCCAGTAGTGCAGCTTGTCGGGACGCGAGGTATCCAGGGCGCGCTGGTCCAGTCGCAACAAGCGGTGCAGCCGCGCTGGCGGGGGAAATCGCATGCGTCGTGGCGCCAGGTTGATCCGGTTGTGGTGCCAACCGATGGCGAGCTCGGCCTGGGCGAAGCGCCGCCGCGCGTATTTCTCGAAGGCATGCTGCTGGGAAAGGAAGACGTAATGCCGCAGCACCATGTCGTGTTCCCACACCTGCAGCCCGGGCCCGGCCAGCAGGTGGCCGCCGCTGTCGACATTGCTCAATGCCGCATCGCGACGCCACGCCAGCATCCGCCATCGCGGCGCCGGTGCGAAATGGTAGTAATGATGGAAGGGGAAAAACCCCGCCTGCGCCCTGCCCTCCGCAGCCGGATCCTCGAGCGGCAGGAACACGAATTCATTGAAGTTGATGGCATTGGCGCCAGCGTCATCGGCGCGCGCGATCGCCTGCGCCAACGTCTCGCCCTCGATCGGCGAATGTGGCATTTCGTCGGCGTCCAGGTGCATGACCCAGTCCGCCTGGCAGGTTTCGATCAACCGTGCCTTGGCCTGCAGCTGTGCCAACAGGTCGAAATGCCCCACGTAGGGCAGTTCGACGATCGACCGCACCAGGCCAGCATCGCGCAGGCCTTCGAGCTGTGCGCGTGCCGCCGGTCCAGACTCGTTGTCGAGTACGACCGTTTCGATGCCTTCCGTGGCGAGGTGGGCCAGCACCCGGGGCAGGTAATGCTGCTCGTCGCGAACGGCGATGAAAGCGAGGATGCGCGGATCCGTCATCCCACTAGGATACCGGCTACCTTGCCGCGACCATCGGGCATGGCTGGCGGCGGCCGGGAAGCGCCCGTATAATCCGCAGCCTCCGGCGCCGACCGGAATGGGGCGGTAGCTCAGCTGGGAGAGCGCCACGTTCGCATCGTGGAGGTCAGGGGTTCGATCCCCCTCCGCTCCACCACTTCGGTCACGCTGCAGAAACCCCCGCCAAGCGCGGGGTTTTTTGTGCCTGCATGCCGACGGTCACAGCCCGAACGGCCAGGTGTCAGGCATGCCGCTGCCGTGCTCGTGGGTGAGCGGCGTCACCGCCCGGGTGCGGTCGAACCACACGTAGGCGTCGAACTGCCGCGGCAGCTGCGCATCGGTGTAGTGGCTCCAGCGCTCGGTCTCCGGCCGGTAGATGACGCCGATGAAGCGTTCCAGCTGCGCCGGCGTCAAGCGGTCGCGCAGGTCCGGATGCTGCCGGGGGCGCAGGTCGGTGAGGCAGCGTTCGACGCCGGCCTCGTGGTACAGGCGCTCGTAGCTGCCGGGCAGCGACGGGCGCACCTGCATCACCTGCATGTCCTCGTCCCAGTTGTGGGCGGCGGCGACGGTTCCCGAATGGGTGCCGAAGCCGATCAGGGCCGCCTGGTCGCCGTAGTGCTCGCGGCACAGCTGGCCGATGTTCAACTCGTCGCGCTGCTGTCCCATCTCGGTATGGCGCGCGTCGCCGATGTGGGAATTGTGCGCCCAAACCACCGCGCGGCTGCCCTTGCCGCCGGCCTCCAGCAGGTGCTGCAGGGTCTCGAACATGTGGGTGTCGCGCAGGTTCCATGAGTCGGCCGAGCGGTAATACATCGCCCGGTAATAGGCCTCGGCATCGCGCACCAGGCGCGCGTTCTGGGCAGCGTCGAAATACCGCTCGCCATCGGCGCGCGAGTACTCCAGCCGCCTGTCCAGCAGCGAACGCAGCATGTCGGTCACCGGCCTTTCGCACAGCGCGTAGCCGGCGGTGAGCGCCATGTGGCCGTATTGCGCGGGTTCCTTCGACCACGGCGTCAGGCAGCCATAGCGGAGGCGCGCGATCCGCGCGGCTTCCGGATCGACGCCATCCAGGTAATCGATGACCGCGCGGATGGAGGTGTTGAGGCTGTACAGGTCCAGCCCGTAGAAACCGGCGCGCTCATCGTGCGCCCGCGCCTGGTTGAACGTGCGCAGCCAGGTCACGAAGCGTTCGACCTCGACGTTGCGCCACATCCAGGTCGGGAAGCGTTGGAACGCGGGTTCGCGCGGGGCGCCGGTCGCGGTGTGGCGCACGTAACGATCGATGCTGGCGGCATCGGGCCAGTCGGCCTCGACGGCGACGATGTCGAACCCATGCGCCTCCACCAGCCGCCGGGTGATCGCATCGCGGGCGCGGTAGAACTCCGAGGTGCCATGGCTGGCTTCGCCCAGCAGCACCACGCGGGCATGGGCGAAGCGGTCGAACAGCCTGCCGAAGGCCGGATCGTCGAAGTCCGGCAACGGCTCGGCGGCGGCGCGGATCAGGCCCGGGATCGTGCGCGCCGGCTCGCCCGCGCGGGCGTGCAGGGGCGCTGTCGATTCGGCCATCGTCACCGGCGCGTCGTCGCGCCAGCCGTGTTCACCGATCAGCGGCACGAACCGCACATCGCCCAGCTCCTTGCGCACGAAGCGATCGTTGCCGGTGCGCGTGACCAGCACCAGCCGCTGCTGGTCGCGCGTGCTGCCGACCGGCATCACCAGGCGCCCGCCGGGCGCGAGTTGCCGCAACAGGCTGTCGGGGACTTCCGGGCCACCGGCGGCCGCGAGGATGGCATCGAAGGGCGCGGCTTCCGGCCAGCCCTGGGTGCCATCGCCCACGCGCAGCTGGATGTTGTCGTAGCCCAGCCGCTGGAAGCGCTCGCGCGCCAAGCTCGCCAGCTCCGGCCGGCGTTCGATCGCATAGACCTCGGCGACGATCGCGCCCATCACCGCGGCGGCGTAGCCGGATCCGGCACCGATTTCGAGCACGCACTCGCCCGGTCGCAGCTGGGCCTCGGCGATCATCAGCCCGACGATGTAGGGCTGGGAAATCGTCTGCCCGCCTTCGATCGGCAGCGGCGAATCCTCGTAGGCGAACTCGCGCAGCTCCGGCGCGACGAATTCCTCGCGCGGCACCGCGCGCATCGCCTGCAGGGTGTAATGGTCGCGCACCCCGCGCGCGGCGAGTTGCCGCTCGACCATGCGTTCGCGCTGCTGCCGGGTATCGTCCATCGCGCGCTCCTCAGCTGTGCGGTGCCGGCGCGGTCGGGATTGGCATGGGTGCCGGCGTGGGTGCCGGCGTGGAGCGCCGGTACATCGCGTGGCCGCGTCGGCAGCCGCCACGCCCTGCGCGGGGGATCGGACCCACCATACGCAGCGCCGGTCAAGGCAGGGCGAAGGTTTCGCCGGCCCCGAAACGGCGCGGCGGGCAGGTTTGGGGCCGCCTTCGCATTCATGCGAAAATGGCCGACTTGGCCCCGTAGCTCAGCTGGATAGAGCGGTCCCCTCCTAAGGGACAGGTCGTGCGTTCGAATCGCGCCGGGGCCGCTTGTTTCGGCGCTCCATCCTGGACGCGGGCCATGCCCGGCGGCATGCGGCGCGTCCGCGGTGGCATCCAGACCGCCCGCGCCCGTCGCTGGCCTTTCAAATCCGCTTTCTTTCGAGGAACCCCACGATGACCCACCCCGTGATCACCGCGCTCGGCCTGGGCGGCACCGAATCCAGCACCTACCTTGGCGACGGCCAGTGGGCGAAGACCGCCGACGCCGGCGTGCTGGAGCCGATCAATCCCACCGACGGCAGCGTGCTGGCGCGGGTGCAGGCGTCCTCGCGCGACGATTACGAGACGATCGTCGAGCGCGCGCAGGCGGCGTTCAAGGTCTGGCGCACGACGCCGGCGCCGCGCCGCGGTGAAGCCGTGCGCCTGTGCGCCGATGCGCTGCGCACGCACAAGGACGCACTGGGTTCGCTGGTCGCGCTGGAAATGGGCAAGTCCAAGCCCGAGGGTGACGGCGAAGTACAGGAGATGATCGACATCGGCGAATTCGCCGTCGGCCTCTCGCGCCAGCTGTACGGCCTGACCATGCATTCCGAGCGCCCGGGCCACCGGATGTACGAGCAGTGGCAGCCGCTGGGCCTGGTCGGGATCATCTCGGCCTTCAACTTCCCGGTCGCGGTCTGGGCCTGGAATGCCTACGTCGCGGCCGTCTGCGGCGACATCTCGATCTGGAAGCCGTCGCCGAAGACGCCGCTGTCGGCGATCGCGGCGATGCGTATCTGCAACGAAGCGCTGAAGCAGGGCGGCTTCCCCGACATCTTCTACCTGTTCAACGACGCAGGCAGCGATCTGGCGCAGGCGTTCGTCGACGACCGCCGCATCGCGCTGGTGAGCTTCACCGGCTCGACCAAGGTCGGCCGCATGGTCGGCGAGCGCGTCGCCCAGCGCATGGGCCGCTCGCTGCTGGAACTGGGTGGCAACAACGCGATCATCGTCGACGAGACCGCCGACCTGAAGCTTGCGATCCCGGCGATCGTGTTCGGTGCGGTCGGCACCGCCGGCCAGCGCTGCACGACCACGCGCCGGCTGTTCGTGCACGAAAAAATCTACGACGACGTGCTCGCGCGCCTCGTCACCGCCTACGGCCAGGTCGAAAAGAAGATCGGCGATCCCACCGACCCGGCCAACCTGATGGGCCCGCTCAACAGCCAGGACGCGGTGCAGGCCTTCATCGATGCCGTCGCCAAGGCGCAGGCCAGCGGCGGCACGATCGCCAGCGGCGGCAAGGCCCTGACCGATCGCAAAGGCAATTTCGTGCTGCCGACGCTGGTGACCGGCCTGTCCAACGACGCCGAAGTCGTGCAGACCGAAACCTTCGCGCCGATCCTGTACGTGATGAAGTATTCGACGCTGGACGAAGCCATCGCGCTGCAGAACGACGTCCCACAGGGCCTGTCGTCGTCGATCTTCACCACCAACCTGCGTGCGGCCGAGCAGTTCCTGTCGTCCGCCGGCTCGGACTGCGGCATCGCCAACGTCAACATCGGTACGTCCGGTGCGGAAATCGGCGGCGCCTTCGGTGGCGAGAAGGAAACCGGCGGTGGTCGCGAATCGGGCTCCGATGCGTGGAAGGCGTACATGCGTCGCCAGACCAATACGATCAACTACTCCGATGCGCTGCCGCTGGCGCAGGGGATCAAGTTCGACCTGTGAGGGCTGCCGCGGATACGCACGAGACCGGACGCAATGCCTGTGAATGGCTGTCATCCCCGCGCAGGCGGGGATCCAGCCGCATTGCTCCCACGCCCGTACGGACAACCTGCGCCTTGCGCCGGCAGCCTGAATCGATAGAGTCACCGGACTCCGCCCCCGCGGAGCGATAAGCAAGGCGGAGCATGCGGATGCCGAAGGCCAGAGACTGACGATGTATTCCCTCGCCCGCCCCTTCCTTTTCGGCATGGATCCGGAGCGCGCGCACGGCTTCGGCCTGGCGTCGCTGGAGGCGGCCTATCGCAGCGGTTTGAGCGGACTGCTGGCCAGCCGGCCGCAGCCGCTGCCGACCAGGGCGCTGGGGCTGGTCTTCCAGAATCCGGTCGGCCTGGCCGCGGGCCTGGACAAGAACGGCGCGCACGTCGATGCGTTGTCGTCGCTGGGATTCGGCTTCATCGAGGTCGGCACGGTGACCCCGCGCCCGCAGCCGGGCAATCCCAAGCCGCGCATGTTCCGGTTGCCCGAGCACGAAGCGATCATCAATCGCCTGGGCTTCAACAACGACGGCGTCGATGCGCTGGTGCGCAACGTCGAGCGCAGCAAGCGCCGCCAGGGGCTGCTCGGCATCAACATCGGCCGCAACAAGGACACGCCCAACGACGCCGCGGAGGCCGACTACCTGTACTGCCTGGAGCGGGTCTATCCGCTTGCCGACTACGTCACCGTCAACATCTCCTCGCCCAACACCGCGGGCCTGCGCGAACTGCAGGAGGAGCAGTCGCTGCGGCGCCTCGTTGGCACCCTGCGCGAGGCGCAGGAGCGGCTGGGCGCGCAGCACGGCAAGCGCGTGCCGATGCTGGTCAAGGTGGCGCCGGACCTGTCGGACGACGATGTCGAAGCCGCCGCGCGCGTGCTGGGGGACCTGGGTGTCGACGGCGTGATCGCCACCAACACCACCGTGTCGAGGCTGCTGGTGCAGGGCGACCCGTGCGCGCGCGAAAGCGGCGGATTGTCGGGCGCCCCGTTGATGGACAAGGCCACCGCGGTGCTGCGCAAGCTGCGCACGCGCCTGCCCGAGCAGGTTCCGCTGATCGGTGTCGGCGGCATCCTCTCCGGCGCCGACGCCGCCAAGAAGATGGCCGCTGGCGCCAACCTCGTGCAGCTGTACACCGGGCTGGTCTATCGTGGACCCGGACTGATCGCCGATAGCGTCGATGCGATGCGCCGCCGCAAGGAAGCCCCGAGCCGCGGCAACCTGCCGCCAAACGACTGAAGCGTCGCGATGACCGGTTATCGCATCATCGAGGGCGCGAAGCTCGATGCGCGCAACACCTTCGGCGTCGCCGCGCGTGCACCGATGCTGGTCGAGGTCGCCGACACCGGCGCGCTCGGGGAGCTGTTCGGTTACGCGATGCTGCGCGACGGCCCGCTGCTCGTGCTGGGCGGCGGCAGCAACCTGCTGTTCGCCGGCGATCCGGAAGGCGCGGTGCTGGCGCTGGGTTCGCAGAAGATCGCGCTCCACGACGACGCGGATGGCGCCGACGACGGCGTCACCCTCGTCCGCGCCGATGCCGGCGTCGAGTGGCATGCGCTGGTGCTGTGGACGCTCGGTCGCGGACTGGCCGGACTGGAAAACCTCGCGCTGATCCCCGGCACCGTCGGTGCCGCGCCTATCCAGAACATCGGCGCCTATGGCGTCGAGGTGCGCGAGTGCGTGCACGCGGTCGAAGTCTTCGAACGCGCGACTTCGCGCGTCCGCAGGCTCACTGCGGCGGAGTGCGCGTTCGCCTATCGCGACAGCCGATTCAAGCGCGACCCCGATGCGTTCGTGGTCACGGCGGTGGAATTCGCTTTGCGGCGCAATGCCACCCCGCGCCTGGACTATGCCGGCCTGGCCGACGAACTGCAGGCGATGGGCATCGACGTCCGGGCGCCTGCCGGCGTGCGCCCATCGCAGGTCGCCGAAGCCGTTTGCCGGATCCGCCGGCGCAAGCTTCCCGACCCCGCGCTCGTCGGCAATGCCGGAAGCTTCTTCAAGAACCCGATCGTGCCTGCGGCGATGGCCGATGCGCTGAAGTCGGACCACCCTGCCCTGCCGGTGTTCGGCAGCGGCGACCCCGCATCGCGCAAGCTCTCGGCGGCGTGGCTGATCGACGCCTGCGGCTGGAAGGGATTCCGCGAGGGTGATGCCGGCGTCGCGGCTTCGCACGCGCTGGTGCTGGTCAACCATGGTGCGGCGACCGGCGCGCAACTGCTCGCGCTTGCACGGCGCATCGCCAGCTCCGTGCAGGAGCGCTTCGGCGTGGCGCTGGAGCCCGAGCCACGCATCATCGGCGCGCGCTGGTGATCGCAGCGCGTCCACCGACGACGAAATTCGCGCTGGCCGCGGCGCTGATGCTGGCCAGCACCACCTTCTTCGGACTGATGGCGGTCACGATCCGGATCGCGTCGGCGAGCCTGCCGACCTTCGAGATCGCGTTCTTCCGCAACAGCTTCGGCCTGCTGGCGCTGCTGCCGGTGCTGTGGCTGGGCGGCGCGTCGCTGCACACCCGGCAGCTGCCACGCTACCTGCTGCGCAGCGCGATCGGCATCGGTTCGATGCTGTGCGGCTTCTGGGCGATCGGCCACCTGCCCTTGTCGCAGGCGATCTCGCTGTCGTACTCGACGCCGCTGTTCGTGACCATCGCGGCGGTGTTCTGGCTCGGCGAGCAGGTGCACCACCGGCGCTGGGCGGCGGTGATCGTCGGCTTCCTCGGCGTGATCGTGATCGTGCGGCCGTGGTCGAGCGCGTTCAGCGCCGGCTCCCTGGTCGCGGTGCTGGCCGCGGTGCTCAGCGCCGTGGTTGCGATCCAGATCAAGCAACTGTCGCGCGTGGATCCGGCCGACACGATCGTTTTCTACACCTACGCATTCTGGGTCCCGCTGTCGCTGCTGCCGGCGCTGTTCGTCTGGCAATGGCCGCACGGCATGGCGTGGCTGTGGCTGGTCCTGACCGGATTGTTCGGCACCGGGGGCCAGCTGCTGTGGACGCGCGCGCTGCGCATCGGCGATGTGTCGGCACTGACGCCGATCAGCTTCATGCAGCTGCCGTTGGTGGCGGTGGCCGGCTACCTGTTGTTCGACGAGTCGATCAGCCGCTGGACCGTCATCGGCGCCGCGATCATCTTCGCCGCCAACGCCTACATCGCGCGCCGCGAAGTGCTGCTGTCGCGCAAGTCGGCCACAGCCGCGCCGACCGAGGCCGCGAAACCCGGCGAATGATTCACGGTGGCGACGGTTCGACCGCGCGCCAGGGCCGCAACGTGCCGCGGAACATCAGCGCGTAGACCGCGATCACCCACGCGCAGGCCGCCGTCCAGCCGGCGAGGATGTCGGAGGGGTAATGCACGCCCAGGTAGACCCGCGACAATCCGATCAACAGCACCAGCGCCGCCGAAACCAGCGTCACCGGCCAACGCCAGCGCCATCCCGATGGCGTGCGTGCGTGCCAGCACAAAAGCACCACGACCATCGCCAGCGTCATCGAGCCCATCGCATGTCCGCTGGGGAAACTGAAGGTGGTCTCCGGCCGGATCGACACCCACAGGTCCGGGCGCACGCGCGCGAAGGAATGCTTCGCTGCCAGGTTCAGCAGCATCGATCCGACGATCGACAGTGCCGCAAACACGCCCTCGCGCCGATGCCCGCGCAATGTCAAGGCCAGCACCAGCACTACGTCCGCCGGAACGACGCCCCAGGCGTAGCCGACTTCCGTCATCAGGATGAACAGGCGATCCAGCCCGGGACCAGCCATCGCGTGCATGGCCTGCAGGATCGGAACATCGAAGGCGAAAGCCTCGCCTTCGCGCAGGTCCTCGACCAGCGCGCCGAAGCCCCACAGCGGCAGCAGCACGCCGGCGAAGACCAGCAGCAGGCGCCATCCGTGGACTCTCAGGAACGCCGCGCCGAAGCGCGTTTCCTGCGTGACCGCATCGGCGGCTTCAGCCGGCGTCGATGGCTTCGCCGCGTCCGTACCTGCGCTCGACATAGCTGTCGATGATCCCGACGAAATCCCGCGCGATCGTATCGCCGCGCAGGGTGACGGTCTTTTCACCGTCGACGAACACCGGTGCCGCCGGCGCCTCGCCCGTGCCCGGCAGCGAGATGCCGATGTCGGCATGCCGCGATTCGCCGGGACCGTTGACCACGCAACCCATCACCGCGAGCGTCATGTGCTCGGCGCCGGGATGGGTGATCTTCCACTCCGGCATTTTCGCGCGCACGTGTTCCTGCACGACCTGCGCCAGTTCCTGGAAGAACTCCGAGGTGGTGCGGCCGCAACCCGGGCACGCGGTCACCATCGGCGTGAACGCGCGCAGGCCCATCGTCTGCAGCAGCTCCTGCGCGACCACGACTTCCTGCGTGCGCGGCGCGCCGGGCTCTGGCGTGAGCGAGATGCGGATGGTGTCGCCGATGCCTTCCTGCAGCAGCACCGCCAGTGCCGCCGACGAGGCGACGATGCCCTTGCTGCCGATGCCGGCTTCCGTCAGCCCGAGGTGCAATGCGAAATCCGAGCGCGTGGCGAGATCGCGATAGACCGCGATCAGTTCCTGCACGCCGCTGACCTTGCACGACAGCAGGATGCGATCGGCCGGCAGCCCGAGCTCGACCGCGCGCGCGGCCGAGTCCAGCGCCGAGCGGATCAGCGCCTCGCGCAGCACGCGCGCGGCTTCGAGCGGCTCGGCGCGCAGCGCGTTCTCGTCCATCAACCGCGTCGCCAGCGACTGGTCCAGCGAGCCCCAGTTGGCGCCGATGCGCACCGGCTTGCCGTAGCGGATCGCGAACTCGATCAACTGCGCGAACTGCGTGTCGCGCTTCCTGCCGAAGCCCACGTTGCCGGGATTGATCCGGTACTTCGCCAGCGCTTCGGCACAGGCAGGCTCACCGGCCAGCAACTGGTGGCCGTTGTAGTGGAAGTCGCCGACGATCGGCACCTCCACGCCCATCATCGCCAGCCGCTCGACGATGCGCGGCACGGCGGACGCCGCCTCGGGCGTATTCACCGTCACCCGCACGATTTCCGATCCCGCGCGCCACAGCTCGGCGACCTGGCGGGTGGTGCCGGCGATGTCGGCGGTGTCGGTGTTGGTCATCGACTGCACCACCACGGGCGCGCCGCCGCCGACGACGACGCTGCCGATCCGGACCGGCCGGGTGATGCGCCTGGGCGCCGCGCCGAAGGCGGGTTCGGCAGCCGCTTCGGCACAGGGCGGAGCCGCCGCCACGACGCCCGGCGGGGCGATGATCTCGTTGCTCATGCGCATAGTTTAGTCTGGCCGGATGAACATCCTCGACGGTCGCGACGGCCCTGCCGGCGGCGTTTCCCGCCCGGCCCGCGACATCCTCAGCCCCAGCCAGCTCAACACCCTGGCCCGCGACCTGCTGGAAGGCAGCTTCCCGCTGATCTGGGTGGAGGGCGAACTCAGCGGGGTCTCCCGGCCGGGCTCCGGGCACCTGTATTTCTGCCTCAAGGACGCCCGGGCGCAGGTGCGCTGCGCGATGTTCAAGCCCAAGAGCAGCTGGCTGAAATTCGTCCCGCGCGAAGGCATGCGCGTGCTCGCGCGCGGCCGGCTGACCCTGTACGAGGCGCGCGGCGAGTACCAGCTGGTGCTCGACCACATGGAGGAAGCGGGCGAAGGCGCGTTGCGGCGGGCGTTCGAGGAGCTGCGCGCCAGGCTCACCGCCGAAGGCCTGTTCGAGCAGGCGCGCAAGCGTCCACTGCCGGCGCACCCGCGCAGGCTCGGCGTGCTCACCTCGCCCAGCGGCGCCGCGGTGCGCGACGTGCTGAGCGTGCTCGCGCGGCGCTTCCCGCTGCTGCACGTTGAGATCCTGCCGGTGCTGGTGCAGGGTGCGAATGCCGCGGCGCAGATCACCACGATGCTGCGACGGGCCTCGGCCAGCGGCCGCTACGACCTGCTGCTGCTCACCCGCGGCGGCGGATCGCTGGAAGACCTGTGGGCGTTCAACGACGAGCAGCTGGTGCGCGCCATCGCGGCCTCCGCGGTGCCGGTGGTTTCCGCCGTGGGCCACGAAACCGATTTCAGCCTCGCCGATTTCGCGGCGGATTTGCGCGCACCCACGCCATCGGCTGCGGCCGAGTTGCTGGCGCCCAGCCGGGAGGATCTGTCGCGCCGCCTGCGTGCGCTGGAAGCGCGCGTCGGCAACCTGCAGCGGCAGCAATTGCGCGCGGCGATGCAACGCGCCGACCGCGCGGCGCTGCGCTTGCAGGCGCTGCGGCCACAGGCGCGGCTGCAGATGCTGCAGCGGCGCCAGCTCGACGCCCTGCGCCGGCTCACCGCGGCCTGGAAGCGGCGCATCGAGGTCGACCGCGCCAGCCTGCGGCACGCCGACACGGTGCTGCGCGCGGCGCATCCGCAACGACGCCTGGCGCGGCTGCGGGAACGCCTGGCGGCCATGGCCGTACGCCCGCAGTCCGCGATCGCACGCCGGCTGTCCAGCGACGCACTGCACCTGCGCGGCCTGGCGCGCTCGCTGCACGCCGTGAGCCCACTGGCGACGGTCGCGCGCGGTTACGCGATCCTGCAGCGCGAGGATGGACGCGTTGTGCGCAGCGTGCTGGATGTCGTCGCTGGCGACTCCGTCGACGCGCGCTTGTCCGACGGCCAGCTGCGCTTGCGTGTCGAGGATGCTCCATAGCCCCCCGTTCGCAGGCGCAATCCGCGGGCCCCGATTCGCAGGAGCGGTTTCAGCCGCGAGCGTTCCAACACAACGCCACCGGCACGAGCTCGCGGTTGAAGGCGCTCCGACAAAACACGCGGCCCGCGCCGCTCATTGGAGATTCCAATGCTCCAGACATCCTATCCGTACTATCTGGCCAATACCCCGGTCGCCGCCAACACCGACCTGGACGTGCTCGACAAATACACGGGCAAGATCGCCACCTGCGTCGCCTTCGCCGATGCCACCGCGGTCGAGCAGGCCATCGCCGCCGCCAGCGCGGCCCGCGCGGCGATGGCGGCATTCCCGCCGGACGCGCGCCGCGATGTGCTCGAGCATTGCGTGCGCCGCTTCAGCGAGCGCCAGGAAGAACTCGCGCAGGCGCTGTGCATCGAGGCCGGCAAGCCGATCCGCGATGCACGCGGCGAGGTTGCCCGCCTCATCGACACCTTCCGCATCGCCGCCGGCGAAGCCACGCGCATCGACGGCGAAGTGATCGAGCTGCAGGTCTCCCCGCGCACGCGCGGCTATCGCGGCATGGTCAAGCGGGTGCCGGTCGGCGCCTGCGCATTCATCACGCCCTTCAACTTCCCATTGAACCTCGTGGCGCACAAGGTCGCCCCCGCCATCGCCGCCGGTTGTCCGTTCGTGTTGAAGCCCGCGGCGAAGACGCCGATCGGCGCGTTGATCATCGCCCAGGTGCTGGCCGAGACCGACCTGCCGCCCGGCGCGTTTTCGGTCCTGCCCTGCTCCAACGACGATGCCGCGCTGCTGGTGGAGGACGAGCGCATCGCGCTGCTGAGTTTCACCGGCGGACTGGTCGGCTGGGACCTGAAGGCACGCGCCGGACGCAAGAAGGTCACGCTCGAACTCGGCGGTAATGCAGCCTGCATCGTCGACGCCGACCCGGGCTTGCCGCTGGATGCCGTCGTCGAACGCCTGGTGTCCGGCGCGTACTACCAGTCCGGGCAGAGCTGCATCAGCGTGCAGCGCATCTTCGCGCACGCCGGCGTGCACGATGCGTTACGCGCAAAACTGCAGTCGGCGGTTGCGGCATTGCGCATGGGCGACCCGCACGACGAGGACGTCTTCATCGGCCCGGTCATCGACGAGGCCGCGGCGGAGCGGATCGAGCGCTGGATCGCCGACGCCGTGGCGGCCGGTGCGCGCGTGCTCGCGGGTGGCCCGCGTCGCGGCACGCTGGTGCCGGCGATGTTGCTGGAGCGCGTGCCGCACGATGCCGACCTCTATCGCAAGGAAGCCTTCGGGCCGGTGGCCTGCATCGAACCCTTCGACGATTTCGACGATGCACTGGCACGGGTCAATGACAGCGACTTCGGCCTGCAGGCGGGTGTGTTCACCGGCGCGCTGGCACACGCCATGCGCGCGTGGGATGGACTGGAGGTCGGTGGCGTGATCGTCGGCGACATCCCGAGCTTCCGCGTCGACAACATGCCCTACGGCGGCGTCAAGGGATCCGGCTCGGGCCGCGAGGGCATCCGCGCGGCCATCGCCGACATGACCGAGCCGCGACTGCTGGTGATCCGCGACGCACCCCGCTGAGGGGCACGCGGCCCGGACCGGGCCGGACGGTTCGTGCGACCCGGTTTCGACTACTGCGGGTTCTGCGCTGGATCAGGCATCCAGCGGGACGTTGCCGCGCATCGCCTGCGCCTCGGGCGTTCCGAGCAGGTAGCCTTGCCCGTAACCGCAACCAAGCTCGGCCAGCGTGTCGCGCTGCACGACCGTCTCGATGCCCTCGCCGATCGTGTCGATGCCCAGGGTGTTGGCGAGCGCCAGGATCGCGCGCACCAGCGCCAGGCTTTCGGCGCGGGTTTCGCCATCGAGCCCGGCCACGAAGCTGCGATCGATCTTCAATGCCTGGATCGGGAACCGATGCAGGTATGACAGCGCCGAGAAGCCGGTGCCGAAGTCGTCCAGCAGCGCCAGCACGCCGTGCTGGCGCAGCACGTTGAGCATGCGCAGCGCGCGTGGCGCGTCGTCGAGCAGCGCGACTTCGGTGATCTCGATCCGCAACCGGTGCGGGTCGGCGCGGGCATCGTCGAGCATGCGCAGCAGGCGCTCGGCGAAATCGTCGGAGCGGAAATGCCGGGGCGAGACATTGATCGACACATAGCCTTCGGGATGGCTGTGCAGCCAGCCGATCACGCGCTCGTACAGCAGCCAGTCGACCTGCTCGATCAGGCCGCTGTCCTCGCCGACGCCGACGAATTCCCCCGGCGGCAGCGGCCCGTGAAGGTCGTGGTTCCAGCGCAGCAACGCCTCATGGCCGACGATGGCACCGTCGGTGAGCCTCACGATCGGCTGGAAATGCGGCACGAAGGAATCGCCGAGGATCGCCCGGCGCAGGTCCGCTTCCAGGTCGAGCAGCCGGATCGCATGTGCGCGCATGGCTTCGTCGAACAGCGCGCTGCGATCACGTCCTTCGGCCTTGGCGCGGTACATCGCCGCATCGGCGTCGCGCAGGAGTTCCTCGCCCAAGCGATACCGCGGCTGCCACAGCGCGATGCCGATGCTGGCGGAAGGAAACAGTTCGCGCCCGCCGATCCACAGCGGCTTGCCGAGGGCCTCCAGGATCCGGGTGGCGAGCGCTTCGCTGGCGTCCGGGCCGTCGAGGGGGTCGGCGAGGATGGCGAATTCGTCGCCGCCGAAGCGCGCGACCACGCCGGTGTCGCCGAGTACGGCGGCGATCCGGCGCCCGACTTCCACCAGCATTTCGTCGCCGGCGGCATGGCCGATGCTGTCGTTGATCAGCTTGAATCGGTCCAGGTCCAGGAACAGCACGCCGAAGCAGGCGCCCTCGCGCGATCGCGCCTTGCTGATCGCATCGTCCAGCCGCTCCAGCAGGTGCGGGCGGTTCGGCAGGCCGGTCAGCGCATCGTGGCGCGCCTGGTGGGTGAGCCGCTGCTCGGCGCGCATGCGTTCACCGATCTGCGCACGCAGTTCGCGGTTGGCGCCAGCCAGTTCCTGGGTGCGCGATTCGACCCGGAACTCGAGTTCCGAATGCGCCGCCTTCAGGTGCTCCTGGGTGCGCTTGCGCGCCAGGCCCGCACCGATGTGGTGGGCGACGAACGTCAGCAATTCCTGGTCGCGCGGGGTGAACACGATGTCGGGGGTGTAGCTCTGCACGGCGATCGCGCCGACCACCATGCCATCGCGCACCAGCGGCACGCCAAGCCAGCTCTGCGCATGGCTGCCATGGCTGCGCACGCTGCCGGCCGCTTCCAGGTCGGCGATGCGCGCGCGGTCGGCGAGCAGTGCCACGCCATGGGTGATGACGTATTCGGTCAGGCCGGTTCCCCGCTTGCGGGTGATGCGCAGCGAGTCGCGCTCGTCGACCGAGTACGGAAATTCGATCTGCTCGCCATCGGTCGTCAACAGCGCGATGTAGAAGTTGCGTGCGTACAGCAACTCGCCAACCAGGTTATGGACCTCGGCATAGAAGCGCTCGAGGCTGCCGGTGGTGACCGACAGTTCTGTGATCTTGTACAGCGCACGCTGCAGGCGCTCGGCGCGCTGGCGCTCGACGATCTCCGCCTGCAGCACGAGGTTGGCCTGCTGCAGCTCGAGCGTGCGCTCGTAGACCCGGCGTTCGAGTTCGACCTGCGCGTGCTTGCGGTCCAGCGCGGTCTGGATGTGCTGGGCGACGTATTCGAGCAGCGCGCGGTCCTCGTCGCTGTACATGCCGGGTCGGTCGTAGCTCTGGACCACGATCGCGCCGCTGACACGGTCGTCGCGCCACATCGGCACGCCCAGCCAGTCGGCGCTGTCGGGGCCATGGGCCAGGTCGCGCTTGACGCCGAGCGCCCGCCGCAGCTGCTCCGATGGCCCCTGCAGCGGCAGGCCGCCATGCAGCAGCGCCACGGTGAGGCTGTTGGGCAGCTCGTCGATGCTGATTTCCAGGTCCGGCTGGGCCATGTACGGGTCCAGCGCATCGGCGAAATACAGGAAGCGGATGGTGCGCGTGGCCGCGTCGTACAGCACGATGAAGAAATTCAGTGCGTACATCAGCCCGCCGACCACTTCGTGGATGCGGCCGAGCATCTCGTCCATTTCCAGGCCGGAGCCGGCCAGGTCGGCGATCTCGTACAAGGCCTGCTGCAGGCGCTGGGATTTGCGCAGCGATGCAACCTGCGCCTGCGCCCGCGCGGCGGCCAGCGAGGCCTCGACCGTGCGCCTGGCCAAGCCGCGCCAGGCCTCCATCACTCCGGCCGGCTGCGGCTTGGCCAGCGTGGCGACCACGACCATGCGTGCCTGGCCGTCGTCCCACGCGATCTCGCTGCCACCATTGACGCTCTCCGCCGGATTGCTGATGCAGCGGGCGGCATTGGCGCGCAATGCGTGGCTGGCGCCTTCGACGGCCGAGAGCCCCTCTCCGCAGACCGCATCGCGCCAATGAACCACGACATGGGAACCGGGTGGCAGCACCGCGGCCAGTGCCTCGGCCAGGCCATCGAGCAGGGTCGGGCCAGTCGCCTGGACAGCCGATGCGACGCCGGTCGCTGCAGCTGCGGTCGCTGCGGTTGCGTAAGCGCCTTCCTCGGCGACGATGGGTCCGCTGCTCATGGCCGCAGGATAGCGGCCAAGCGAAGCCGGCGTCAGCCCCGCCAGGCGCGGCCGTGCGTTGGCACCGGAATGGCCGATCGCGCTGCCCGGAACCCCGCCCCCGGGCTTCACCCCGGCCCGCTCAGCCCGTACGCTGGCGGCAATGGACGATGCCGCGGTCGACAACCCCCAGCCCAGCGACGAAACGCTGATGCTGGCCTGGGCCCGTGGCGATGCGGACGCCTTCGATCCGTTGTACGCGCGCCACCGCGTCCGCCTGTACCGCTACCTGATGCGCCAGCTGCGCGATCCGTCGATGGCGGACGAGTTGTTCCAGGACGTCTGGCAGCGGGTGATCGCCGCGCGCGGCGGCTGGACGCCCGACGCGAGCTTCGCGACCTGGCTGTACCGGATCGCCCACAACCGCATCGCCGATCATTGGCGCGCCCGCCAGTACCGCCCGCCGGCGCCGGCCGATGGCGACGAACGGACGGCGCGGATACCCGCCCCCGACACGCCCGAGCGCACACTCTCGCAGTTCGAACAACGCCGGCAATTACAGGTTGCGCTGGATGCCTTGCCGCCGGAACAGCGCGAAGTACTGCTGTTGCGGCTGGAGCAGGAATTGACCCTCGAGGAGATCGGCGCGATCACCGGCGTTGGCCGCGAGACGGTGAAGTCGCGGCTGCGCTATGCGATGGACAAACTGCGCGCCGGCGTCGCCGACCCGGATTTGGCCTGATGAAGCTGGAAACGATGCACGACCGGACATCCCACGCTCCCTGTTCGGGCACAGGCCAATGACCATGCCCGACCGGCCACCACTGACCGACGAGGAGCGCGCGCTCGCCCGACGCCTGCGTGTGACGCGTCCTGCGGATGAACCTTCGCCGGCGCTGGACGCGAAGGTGCGGGCGGCCGCGCGTGCTGCGGCCGCGCCGCAACGGGGGCGGCGACGCTGGCCGGCCGTGCTTGGCCTGGCCGCCTCGCTGGTATTGGCGGTGGGCGTGGCCTGGCAGCTGCAGTTGCGCCCGGAACCGCCGCCGGCGCCGCGCAGTGAAGCCGATGCGGCCTTGCGCGCGCCGGCAGCCACCGAGGGCCGACCCGCCGCCGGGGGCGAGCAGGCCAAAGCGGCCGTCGGCGATGCCGACGCCATCGACGCGCCCAACCCGGGCCTGAGCCAGGTAGCGACTGCAACCGGACCGTTGCCACCGGTACCGGCGAAGGTTGCCATCGCGCCCAAGGTCAGGTCGGCGGCGGCGGGCGACGGCCCGCTCCCCGCGACGAAACCTGCCGCGCCGATGGTGCAGGACGTCCCGGCTCCGTTGTCGCTGCCGCCACCGCCGCCGCCATCCCCTCCGTCACCGTCACCGTCCCCGGCAGCGCCCGTCGCTTTGCCGTCGCCAGTCCTTGCTCCGGCCCCAGCCCCGGCACCGACACCGCCCATCGTCGCCCCGCAACGGTCGTCGAAGCCGGAAGCGGGCAAGGAACCTCGCAGTAGCGCCAACGCGGCGAGCGAGGCGGAGATGGCAAGCCAGCGCGCGGATGAGCGGCGCATCGGCGACGAACCGGAGGACGAGGTACCGCCCGCCACCGCCGACTCGCCCGAGGTGCGCGAGGCCTGGCTGCAACGCATCCACGGGCTGCTCGACACCGGCGACATCGCCGGCGCGCGCGCCAGCCTGCGCGAGTTCATGCGTCGCTATCCCGACTACGTCCTGCCCGAGGACCTGCGCGCGCTGACGCCATGAGCGACACCCTCGCGGCACCGGCCACGCACGCGATCGAGGTGCGGCACAGCCGCTTCCTGGCCCGGGCCGCCACCGCCGCAAGCGTCGCCGACGCCCTCGCCTTCCTGGCGGCGCACGCCGATCGCGGCGCCACGCACAACTGCTGGGCCTACCGGATCGGCGTGGACTACCGCTCCAGCGACGATGGCGAGCCCGCGGGCACCGCCGGGCGACCGATCCTGGCCGCGATCGACGGCCAGGCGCTGGACCAGGTCGTGGTCGTGGTCACGCGCTGGTACGGCGGCATCAAGCTCGGCGCCGGCGGGCTGGTGCGCGCCTATGGCGGCGCCGCGGCCGAGTGCCTGCGCACGGCGACGCGACGGCCGCTGGTGAGGCTGTGCGAACTGGAACTGCGCGCGGGCTTCGAAGACCTCGGCGCGGTGCATGCGTCCCTGCTTGCCCACGGGGCAGCCAAGGTCGCGGAATCGTTCGAAAGCGATGGCGTGCGGATGCAGCTGTCGCTGCCGGCCGACCAGGTCGAGGCGCTGCGGAGCCGCCTGCGGGACGCGACCCGCGACCGCGTCCGCTGGGAACGCCGTTCGTAGGAGCGGCTTATCCGCGAGCTACTGGTCGTCGCCACGGGCCGCGTCGAAGGCTCGTGGCTGCAGCCGCTCCCACGACGATCCATGCAGATCCATCGCACGGCGGGCGAAGGCCTGCGCGACAGCAAGCCCGTCAACCTTCATCATTGGCCGATGACGCAATCTTCCTCCTCGAAAGCCCCGGTCGGATCCCTGCGCGCGCTCTGGCCGTTCGTGCACGCGCATCGCAACCTCCTCGTCGCCTGGCTGCTGGCGCTGGCCTGCTCGTCGACGGCCACGCTGAGCCTGCCGGTGGCCTTCCGCCGCATGATCGACCAGGGATTTTCCAGCGGCGCCAACATCGACCGCGCCTTCGTGTTCCTGTTCATGGTCGCGCTGGCGCTGGCGCTGGCGACCGCCGCGCGCTTCTACTTCGTCTCGCTGCTGGGCGAACGCGTGGTCGCGGACATGCGCCAGCAGCTGTATTCGCACGTGATCGGGCTGGACGCCGGCTTCCACGACCGCACCCGCAGCGGCGAGCTGGTGTCGCGGCTGACCGCCGACGCCGAGCTGCTGCGCAGCGTGGTCGCCTCCAGCATGTCGGTCGCCCTGCGCAGCACCATCACCGTGATCGGCGCGATCGCGATGCTGTTCGTCACCAGCCCGCACCTGGCGGCCTATGCGCTGGTCGGGATACCGCTGGCGGTCCTGCCGATCGTCATCGGCAGCCGGCGCCTGCAGAAAGCCTCGCGCGCCAGCCAGGACCGCGTCGCCGACGCCAATACCCTGGCGGCCGAAACCCTCGGCGCGGTGCGCACGGTGCAGGCGCATGCGCGCGAACCGTACGAGCGCGATCGCTTCGGGCACTCGCTTGCGATTGCCGTGGATACGGCGCGCCGGCGGATCCGTTCGCAGGCGATCGTCACCGCGGTCGCGATCGTGCTGATCTTCGGCGCGATCACCCTGGTGCTGTGGTCGGGTGCGCACGACGTGGTCGCCCACCGCATGAGCGCCGGCACCCTGGGCCAGTTCGTGCTGTACGCATTGATCGGCGGCGGCTCGGTCGGCGCGCTGGCCGAGGTCTGGAACGAACTGCAGCGGGCCGCCGGCGGCATGGGGCGCATCTCGGAACTGCTCTCCGAAACCCCTGTGATCGCGGCGCCCGCGCACCCGGCGGCGCTGCCGCAGCCGGTGCGGGGCGAAGTCGTTTTCGACGACGTGACCTTCCACTACCCCATGCGCCAGGACCTGCCGGCGATCGAACGCTTCAACCTGCACGTTCGCCCGGGCGAGACCGTGGCGCTGGTGGGGCCGTCGGGCGCCGGCAAGAGCACCGTGTTTTCGCTGCTGCTGCGCTTCCACGATCCGCAGTCGGGCCACATCGGCATCGATGGCGTCGACGTGCGCACGCTGGACCCGGCCGCGCTTCGCGAAACGATCGCGCTGGTGCCGCAGTCGCCGACGATCTTCGCCACCACCGCCGCCGACAACATCCGTTACGGCCGGCTGGACGCGACCGACGCCGAACTGCGCGCGGCGGCGGAATCGGCCGAGGCGGACGGCTTCCTCGATGCATTGCCCGAGGGTTTCGCCAGCGAACTTGGCGAACGCGGCGCCCGGCTGTCCGGTGGCCAGCAGCAGCGCATCGTCATCGCCCGCGCGCTGCTGAAGAACGCGCCGATCCTGCTGCTCGACGAAGCCACCTCGGCCCTGGACGCACAGAGCGAGCGCGCGGTGCAGCATGCGCTGGAAAACTTGATGGCCGGGCGCACGACCCTGGTGATCGCGCACCGCCTGGCGACCGTGCTCAAGGCCGACCGGATCGTGGTCATGGACCGCGGCCGCGTCGTGGCCGAAGGAACCCATGATGCGTTGATGGCCGAGGGCGGGCTGTATTCGGAACTGGCGAAGCTGCAGTTCCTGGATTGAGGGGCCGCGCAAGCTCGCAGCCGCGCCGTCGCGCCACGCCCCAGGGTCGCGGCTGGCCCGGCGTCAGGCCTCGCGCGGGATCCGCACGCTGAACACCGTGCCGGCGTCCTCGTCGGACGCGGCGACGATGCTGCCGCCATGGGCGACGGTGATTTCGCGCGCGATGAACAGGCCCAGGCCGAGATTGATGTTGGGCTGCTCGTCCTCCTGGCCGTCGCGTGCCAGGCGCACCAGCGGATCGAAGAGCGATGCCAGCGATTCGCGCGGGATGACCTCGCCGTGGTTGCCCACCTGCACGAGCACGGCGTCAGGCGAGCCTTCGATGCGCAGCGTCACGGGTTCGGATTGCGTGCGGTACTGGGCGGCGTTGTTGAGCAGGTTGGTCAGCACCTGCTGCATCCGGGCCGCATCGAAGGAACCGGCGGTCTGCCCGGCCACCTCCAGCTCGAACCGGCAGCGCGGATTGGCGGCGCTGGCGTCGTCCAGCGCGGCCTGGCCGATGTCCCGCATGTCGGCGCGCCTGCGGACCACGGGGATCCCCGAACCGAGCTGCGTGCGCGAGTACTCCAGCAGGTCGCGCACCATCGACGTCATCAGCGCCGCGCTGGTCTTCACGCGCGCGCCCATCGCTCCCGCCCTGGCGAGGTCGGCGTCCGGATGGGTGAGGTAGTCGCCTGCCATCGCCATCGTCGCCAAGGGTCCACGCAGGTCATGGCCGAGGATCGCCAGGAAGATCTCGCGCGTGTGCGTCGCCTTTTGCGAGTACGCCGTCGCCGATTCCGCCAGCGCCTGGTCGATGGTTTCGTTGAAACGCACCATGTCGTCGGTCGTGGCTTCGGTGACCTGCCCGACCTGCGACTGCCACAGCCTGAGCACGCTTGCGCGCAGGGCGCGGAATTCCGAGATGAGCTCGGCCACCGAGTAGCCACTCTCCAGCCGGCCGAGCCCGTGCCGGATCGCCGCCGTGCCTGCCTTGGGCACCGCCTCCTCGCCTTTGGATTTCGACGCCTGCTCGGCCGCCGACTGCCAGGTATCCAGATCCGCGGCGCACGCCTGCAACATCTGCTTGGCGTGGTCGCGCAGGTCGGAAATCGACATCTTCGAGGTCGTCGGGATTTCCTTGGCGAAGGCTTCCCACTCCTCCAGGATCTGCTCCATGTGGGTGGTGATGAACCGGGACAATTTCATCGTCTGGTCAACCCCAGGCGGAGGCATGCGCGATCCGGGTACGGTGGGTGACTTCGCAGCATAGGTGGCCGGGGCGCGGGGTATGTGAATCCCAACGTCGTTCCGGGCGGGGTCGGCGCGGCATTCCGGGCCTCGGTCCACAAAAAAAGCCCCGCCGGAGCGGGGCTTTCGGGTGCGGATGCCGTTGCCGATCAGACTGCGGGCTCGACGCCGGCCGCCTGTGCGCCCTTCGGGCCCTGGGTGACTTCGTAGCTGACGCGCTGGCCTTCCTGCAGGCTGCGAAAGCCCTTGGAGGCGATCGCCGAGTAATGCACGAACACATCGGCGCTGCCGTCTTCCGGTGCGATGAAACCGAAACCCTTGGCGTCGTTGAACCACTTCACGGTGCCGTACTGCATAACGTTGCTGACCTCATGGATGGATGCGTTGTCCGTGCGTGGCGCGTGGGGCGGCCTGGCGCACGGGCGGGAGTATGCAAAGCCAACCTCGGGTCTGGCAATCACCCCGCCAGCCACTGCCGCAACAGCCTGCCGACGTCGGCGGTGGCCACGGCGACATTGCCCAGCACCTCGTCCATCGTGATCACTTCGTCCGGATCCGGGCCGGCACCGGCGGCCCAGTTGGCGACGATGCCCAGGCACGCGTAGCCCAATCCCAACTCGCGCGCGAGGCCGGCTTCCGGCATGCCGGTCATGCCGACGATGTCGCAGCCGTCGCGGCGCATGCGCGCGATCTCCGCCCGGGTTTCCAGGCGCGGGCCCTGGGTGGCGCCATAGCAGCCACCATCGACGATCGCGACCTGCGCGGCGCTCGCGGCCGCGAGCAGTTCGCGTCGCAACGCCGCCGTGTACGGGTCGCCGAAGTCGACGTGCAGCACGGGCGTGCCGGCTTCCTCGCACAGGGTCGAGATCCGGCCCCAGGTGTAGTCGATCAGCTGGTCGGGACAGACCAGCGCGCGCGGCCCGCATCGGGCGGTGATGCCGCCGACGGTATTGAGCGCCAGCACCCGCGACGCGCCCACCTGCTGCAGTGCGGCGAGGTTGGCGCGGTAGTTGATGCGATGCGGCGGCACGCCGTGGCCCTCGCCGTGTCGCGCAAGGAAGGCGACGCGGCGCGCGCCGATGGTGCCGATCCGCACCGGGCCCGACGGCATGCCGTAGCGGGTTTCAGGCAGTTCCGAACGCGTGTCGGAGAGCTCCGCCAGCGCATAGACGCCGGTGCCGCCGATGATGGCCAGGTCGATGTCGGTCATGGGGATGCCAGTAAGTTGCCACGTGGCCTGGGGCGATCCCGGCGGCGGCGATGGACTAGCAACGGGCGGCGCGGATCGGCCGATCCACCGGCGATGCAACGACGCGAGGCTTCAGTCGCCGATCGCATAGATCGCCGGCAGGTTGCGCCCTTGCTCGTGATAGTCCATGCCGTAGCCGAACACATAACGGTCGGGGACGTCGAGGCCGGCGTAGTCGGCGCACAGGCCGGGCACGCAGCGGCCATGCCGCTTGACCGCGAGCGCGGCGATGCGCACCTCGCGCGCGCCTTCCCCGAGGCACCAGGCGCGCACCGCGGCCAGGGTGATGCCTTCGTCGAGGATGTCGTCGACCAGCAGCACGCGGCGTCCGCGCAGCGGCGTCGCCGGGCGGTGCTTCCAGGCGATCTCGCCACCACGGGTCCCGCTGCCGTAGCGCGTCGCATGCAGGTAGTCGAACTGCAGGTCCAGCCCGCGTGCGCCGAGTTCCAGCGCGAGCTGCGCGGCGAACGGCAGGCCACCCTGCATCACCGTGAGATAAACCGGCAGGTCGCCGGCGTAGTCGTTGCGGATGCGTACCGCCATCGCCGCGATGGCCTGCTCGATGCTTGCGCGATCGTGGACCAGGTCCACGCCCGCCAGTGCGGTGGCCAGGGGCGGCAGGCTCATGCCAGCCGGTCCGAGAGCCGTGCCTGCACGTCGCCGTGGCGTGTATCGGCGAGCAGCCCGTCCCAACCCATCGCGCCGCGTCCGATCAGTCCCAGCAACGCCGCGGTATTGAGCGCGCGCCCCTCGACCGCCGCCAGCGACTCGGGCACGAGGTCCGGATGGCAGACCAGCACCACGTCGCAGCCGGCATCCAGGTGCGCGTCGATGCGCGCCTTGACCCCGCCGGCGGAAAACGCCGCGGCCATGCCGATGTCGTCGGAGAACACCACGCCGCGGAAGCCCATTTCATCGCGCAGGATCTGCTGGATCCAGCGTGGCGAATAGCCCGCCGGTTCCGGCGCGACCTGCGGATACACCACGTGCGCCATCATCACCGCGTCGGCCTTGGCATCGATGCCGGCGACGAAGGGCACCAGGTCGAGCGCGCGCAACTCGTCCAGCGACCGGTCGTCGATGGCTTCGTCGACATGGGTGTCTTCCAGCACCGAGCCGTGGCCGGGGAAATGCTTGAGCGTTGCCGCCATGCCGGCGGCGTGCATGCCTTCGACATACGCGCGGGTGAACTCGGCGACGACCTGCGGGTCGGCGGAAAACGCGCGGTCGCCGATGGCGCGGTTGCCGCGGCCCAGGTCGACCACCGGCGCGAAGCTCAGGTCGACGCCGCTGGCGCGGATCTCGCTGGCCATCAGCCACGCATGCTCGCGCGCAAGCTTTAGCGCGGCGGTCGGGTCTGTGGCATGCAGGCGGCCGAAGCCTTCCAGTGAGGGCAGCGCGCTGTAGCCGTCGCGGAAGCGTTGCACCCGCCCGCCTTCCTGGTCGACGCAGACCAACTGCGGCCGGGGCGCAGCCGCGCGGATCGCCTGCGACAGTTCGGCCACCTGCGCGCGTGAGGCGAAATTGCGCGCGAACAGGATCACGCCGGCGCAGGCGTCGTGCTGCAGCCAGTCGCGCTCGCGCGCGTCGAGTTCGGTGCCGGCGATTCCGATGATGAGCATGGGTGACACCCTGGGACGTGATCGCGGATTGTCGCGCAGTTGGGGCGAAGGCCGCATCCGCCGGCCTTCACGACCCTAGCCCGGCTCGAACATCGCGATCGACTCCACGTGCGCCGTGTGCGGGAACATGTCCATGACCCCCGCAGCGCGCAGTTTCCAGCCGCGCTCGTTGACCAGGTACCCCGCGTCGCGCGCCAGCGAAGCCGGATGGCAGCTGACATAGACGATGCGCTTCAGGCCCTTGAGCGGAAGCTGCCTGAGCACCGCATCCGCGCCCGAGCGCGGCGGATCGAGCAGCAGGCGCTCGAAGCCTTCGCGCATCCAGGCCTGGCTGCGCAGGTCCTGGGCCAGGTCGGCGGCATGGAATTCGGCGTTGGCCACGCCGTTGTGCGCGGCATTCCCGCGTGCGCGCTGCACCAGCCCCGCTTCGCCTTCGACCCCGACCACCGCGCGCACGCCGCGCGCCAGCGGCAGGGTGAAGTTGCCCAGGCCGCAGAACAGGTCCAGCACGCGATCGTCCGGCTGCGCGTCGAGCAGTTCGAGCGCGCTGGCGATCATCCCCTGGTTGAGCCCGGCGTTGACCTGGATGAAATCCAGCGGGCGGAACTGCAGTTCGATATCCCACGCCGGCATCCGGAACGCGAGGCGCGGGTGCTCCGGCCACAACGCATGCACCGAATCGATGCCGCCTGGTTGCAGGAACACTGCGAACGAATGCGCCTGCGCGAAGTCGACCAGCCGCGCACGGTCGCCTTCGCCCAGCGGCACGAGGTTGCGGAACACCAGCGCGACGGTGTCGTCGCCGGCGATGAATTCGATCTGCGGGATGTCGCGGCGGGCGTCCAGGCCATCGATCAGCGCTGCCAGCGCGGCGATCTTCCCACCGATCTGCGGAATGACCGTGTGGCACTCGGACAGGTCGGCGACAAAGCGCGGATCCTGTTCGCGGAAGCCCACCAGCGTCTTGTCCTTCTTCTCGACCCGTCGCACCGACAGCCGGCCCTTGCGCCGGTAGCCCCAGGCGGCATCGGTGAGCGGCGCGAGCACACGCCCGGGAACGACGTGGCCGATGCGCTCAAGGTTTTCCAGCAGTACGCGCTGCTTGGCGTGGATCTGCTGCGCCTCGTCCAGGTGCTGCAGGGCGCAGCCGCCGCAGGTGCCGAAATGCGCGCAGCGCGGAGTGACGCGATCGGCGCTGGCGCGCAGGACGGTAAGCGTGCGGGCTTCGTCGAAACTGCGCTGGCGTGCCGTCTGCTGCGCGACGACGCGTTCACCGGGCAACGCGCCGGAGACGAACACGGTCTTGTCGGCATTGGCCGACCCGTCGGCGCGGCGACCGACGCCGCGGCCGTCATGGGTCAGGTTGAGGATGTCGATTTCGAACGGGGTCTGGTCGATGCGGGCCACGGCATGCAACAGGTTCTGCGAGCCGGGCATTGTCGCAGATGGGGGCTGGCGGGCTGCGCAGCGCAGACCGTCGCCCTGGGCGTGCGGAGAGCTCGCGGCTGAAGGCGCTCCTACCGCAGATCGAACGTCGCCCGCCGGTGGCGCGGCGGGCGACGACGATGGGCTACTTCTGCTTCCAGCCGCCCGATGCGTCCTGGTACCACCAGCCCTTGTGCGCGCTGGCGATCCATTGCTTGGCGAACACGCCGCGGATCTGCGATTCCCATTCGGGATGGTTGTTGGCGACGGCGACTTCGCGATACACCGCCTTGCGATCGCGGTTGTCGTCCGCCACCGCCTGGTTGAGTGCAACGCGGTCCTTCAGCGCGACCTGTGCCGGATCGCGCAGGACCACCAGCCCGTCGCGGGTGAAGCCCAGCGCGCCGGAATCGAAGCCGGCGCGCAGCTTGCCGTCGAAGCGGGCTTCCATCCGCGACTGGATCGCCTGGATGGCCGGGGTCTTGATGGTGATGTCGGGCGCCGACTGCGCGTACGCCGGCGAGATGCCCACCAGCATCAGCGGGTCGAAATGTCGCAGCAGCGCCATGCCGCCGTCGGGACCGGGCTCGGGCGCGGACTCCGGTGCCGGCGCGGGCTGCGCCGGGTCGCCGATGACCTTCTCGACGAACTGCTTGGCCGCTTCCTTGGCCTCGGCCGCGGGGAAGTAGACGTTGATGGTGACGCACGCAGCAAGCAGCACCATGGCACTGACGTGCATGCCGAGCGCGCGCATGCCCTGCCAGCGACGGCGCGACACGCCGGTTTCGTTATGCAGACTCATTCAAGCTCTCCTGGTTGCGACGCACGTGTTGCGATGGATGGAACTCATTCGACGACCGGCTTGACGTCGCCCGAACTGGCGGCCGCAAGCCGCTCGACCAGCGTCGGCCAGTCGACCAGCCGGTGGAAACCGACGACGGTCAGGTGCGGGATGCCGGCGCCCTGCACGATAGTAAATCCGCCTGTCTCTGAACCGGACATGGCGGCCCCGGGCAGCCCGCCCATCAGGCAGACCTCGTTGCGCAGGATGCAGGAGATGCCGATGTGGTTGTAGCCGAAATCATCGAACAGCCCGATCAGCTGGCTCTGCAGGGTGGTGGTGAAGGAGGCATCGCCGACGCTGGAGATGTTCTGCACCGCGCGCTGGCTGATGCGCTGCTTCACGCCGCGGGTCCTGACCGTGTGCAGTTCGGCGTCGAACGCGGTGGCAGTCCAGTCGACCAGGCGCAAAGCGTCAATCCGTCCCGACAGGCGGCCGGTGATGCTGCCGAAGTCGAACACGCCCGTCAGCGATTGCAGGTCGACGTCGGCCAGCGCGAGGTCGGCGCTGAGCGAGGGCGCGACACCGAAGGGACGTTCCATCGACAGCGACGACGCCCGCACGGTGCCGCCGAACAGCTGCATCGTCAGGCCGCCATCGAACACCAGTCGCTCGCCGGCATAGCGGGCGTTGGGGATGTGGCCGCTCAATTGGCCAGTGAACGCAGGCCAGCCGAGGGACTTGGCCAGCTGGCCGATGTCGAGCCGATCGAGCGTCAGTCCGAACCGGATGTCCGCACCCGCATCGGCCGACGGCGGCCTCAGGGTCATGCCGTCGAATCGCAGGCTGCCGCCCAGCAACGGCACCGTCACCGGCTCGGACAGTCGCAACGCGCCGCCGCGGCTGGCGATCGGCAGCCGGGCGGCGCCGAAAGCGAGGTCGTACAGCTGGCCCGAACGCCACTCGAGGGTGCCGGCCACCGGCGTCGTCGCCGAGAAGCGCGGACCGCCCTGCAGGCCCTCGAAGCGGAAGCGACCCTTGGCGTCGCTCAGGTCGACGTCGTGCAGCATGAGGTTCGCCGCCTGCAACCGGCCGCCGGCGATCGTCGCGTCGGCGTCGGCGGCCCCGCGCAGGCCCAGGTCGGCAAGACCCGCCACTGCAAGCCAGCCGGAGAGATAGCGGCCGGCGAGCGGCGCCATGTCGTCGCTGTGCAGGCGCACATCCAGGGTTTGCAGGTTGGCCCCGGGGTCGAAGCCGGCGCTGCCCTGGACCAGCAGCGTGTTGCCGTCGCGCCAGGAGAACCGCGGGATCTCCCAACCCGCGCCGGCAGCCGCGCCAGCGTCGACATGCAGGGCGACCGGCGTCGCGGGCAGCGCGACATAGGCGTTGCCGGCGAGGAATTCGCCGGCGGTCAGGATTCCGTCCAGGCCGACGCGCGTGCGCCGTGACGTCTTGCGGTAATCGATGGCGAATCGGCCCTGCAGCCCATCGCCGGCCACGGTCGCATCCGGCGTCTGCACGGCCGCCCCGGCCACGGTGAGCGTGCCGGCCACGCGCAGCGGCTGCCGCGCGGGCGCCTGTACCCGCAGGCGGCCATCGAGCGTGCCCGCGGTGAGCCTGCCATCGGCCCAGGCCTGCGACAGCAGCGCCTGCGCCCAAACCAGCGGAACGCGGGTGAGGTCGATCGTGGTGTCGTCGGGCGTTGCCGCGCGCCGGTCGACGGCGAGCTTCGCCGCGCCATGGCGCAATTCGGCATGCGTCCGCGCGTCATCGAAGGCGATGGCAAGCTGCAGGGGCGCGGCCCGTCCCGATTGCAGGACGCCTTCGCAGCGCCAACCACCGTGGTCGTCGCGCAGCAGCGCGCAGTGCCAGGCCAGGTCCCGGTAGTGGTAACCCAGGTCGGGCGCATCCACCGACCGCGCCGTCAGCGTCAATGCGCCCTGCCTGGCAGCGGCCGGCCAGTCCAGCCGCACCCGCACCTGGTCGAGCGTGGCGACCGCGGTGGTGACGCGATCGATCCGGGCCTGCAGCGTGCGTGCGCTGGCGTGCATCGGCCATGCGGCGGCGACGAGCGCCAGCGGGAACAGCAGGGTTACCATCGGCCGCGACATGGACGCCAGCATACCGAGGACGGTGGACGATCGATGAAAGCGCGCATCCTGCTGGTGGAAGACGATCCGGTCAGCCGCGCGTTCCTGACCGCGGCCGTCGAGGACATCCCCGCGCATGTGGAAGCAGCGGAAAGCTGCAGCGATGCGCTGCAACGGATCGCGGCGGGCGCCTGCGACCTGTGGTTGATCGACGCCAACCTGCCCGATGGCAGCGGCGCCGGGTTGCTGGCGGCCTTGCGGCGCACGTCGTCCGACACGCCGGCACTGGCGCATACCGCCAGCCGCGAACCGGCCGAGCACGCCGCGCTGCTCGCGGCCGGCTTCGCGGAGGTTCTGGTGAAGCCGTTGCCGGCGATCGCGGTGCAGGAGGCGATCTGCCGTTCGCTGGGTTACGACGTCGCGCGCGAGGGGAACTCCGCCGACGCCGATGCGGCGGCGCGGACCTGCGCCCGGCTGCCCGACTGGGACGATGCGGCGGCCTTGTCGGCGCTCAAGGGCGAGCAGTCGCACGTGGTTGCGCTGCGCGGACTGTTCTTGTCCGAGCTCGCAGTCCAATGCCATGCGGTCGAACGCGCGCTGGCCGACGGCGACACCGCCGCCGCCCGCGCGGTGCTGCACATGCTGCGCGCCCAGTTGCGGTTTTGTCGGTGCCGCCAGGCTGGGTGAAGCGGCGCGGGTGCTGGAAAGCGATCCGCGATCGGACTTCGCGCAAGGGCGTTTTCGCGACGCGGCCGATGGGCTGCTGGCGCCGTTGGACCGGGATCGCGCTTGAGCCGGGGCCTGTGAGAGGTGCCTGCGTCCGCTCCGACCGGGGCGGCAGGCGTCGCCCGGACAAGCAGGCGTAGCCCGGGTAAGCGAAGCACATCCGGAGCTTCACCGCCGATGCGCCGATACGCCGATGCGATCCCGGGTGCGCTGCGCTTACCCGGGCTACGGGGACTGGTCGGCGGGCGGCTTGCCGACCCGGGCGAGGTCGCCCAGCAGGTCCCAGGATTTCAGGGGCCGGCCGCCGAGCAGGTGCAACAGCACCGGACGCAGGGCGCGGCGCAGTCCGGCCAGGTCATCGGCATCGGGCGGCGTGTCGCCAGCCAGTGCAAGCAACGCGCGGCCGGTGGCGGCGTCGCGGCGATCGCCATGGCCGCGGTCGCTGAGCAGGCGACGCGGCCCATGCTCGGGATCGAGCCGATAGCGCGCGGCGGCATCGATCGGCACACCGTCGCCATCGACATCGAAGGCGAAGCCGACGCCGAAGGCTTCGAGCAGGTCGCGCTCGAACCGTCGCAGGTTCCACGCAAGCAGGCTGGCCTGGCCAAGGCGAGCCCGTACGTTGGCATAGGCCTCGAACAACTCCGGCGCGGGATCCTGCCGCGGCGCCAGGCGCAGCACGACTTCGTTGACGTAGAAGGCCGCAAGCGCCGCCTCGCCGCCCAGCCTGGGCGCCGCATCGATCGCCTCGGCGCCACGCAGCTGCGCCAGCTCCCCGAGTTGCACGGCATCCAGCCGGATGAACTGCAAGGGTTGCAGCGCCGCGCGCAGCGCATGCCGCCGCGCGCCCTGCACGCCGCGCGCAACCAGCCCCAGCCGCCCGTGGTGCGCGCTGAGCACCTCCACCAACAGGCTGCTCTCGCGCCAGGGACGCACGTGCAGGACGAAGGCGGGTTCGGCGTCGTAGCGCATCGGGAGGCCGCTGGAAGAAGGAGAGACGGAGCAGGAGACGCAAGCGGTGGGGAGACATTCCGCGGCGGTCGACGATCAACAGCCAGTGTCAGCAGCAAGGCGTCGACGTTGCACAAAACGCGGGGACGCACCGATGCCACCGCGTGCGCACTTGCCGGCGCGTTTTCCACCCACGTACATCGCTGTCACTGACCACCGCGCACCCGGCCCCGCCAGTGGCCCACCGACCATCTAATCGTGATATCCCAGTGTCCGCAGCGCCGCCTCGTCATCGGACCAGCCTTCGCGCACGCGGACCCATGTTTCAAGGAAGACCTTGCTGTCGAACAGGCGCTCCATCTGCTCGCGGGCGCGGGTGCCGACCTCGCGCAGGCGGGCGCCACCCTTGCCGATGACGATCGCCTTCTGGCCGTCGCGCTCGACCCAGATCACCGCGCCGATGCGCAGCAGCGGCCCCGAGCGCGCCGCCGGGTCTTCGACGAAGCTTTCGATCTCCACCGTCGTTGCGTACGGAAGTTCCGCGCCGAGCTGTCGCATCAGTTGCTCGCGCACCAGCTCGCCGGCGAGGAAACGCTGGCTCTTGTCGGTGATTTCATCCTCGGCGTACAGCGGCGGCTGTTCCGGGAGCAGGGCAAGCAGGGTGGAGACCAGCGGTTCCAGCCCTCGCCGCTTGAGCGCGGAGATCGGGTGCACCGCGGCGAACTCGCGATCCGCGCTCACCTCGCCCAGGAACGGCAGCAGCGCGGTCTTGTCCTTGAACTTGTCGACCTGGTTGACCGCCAGCACCACCGGCACGCCGGCCGAGCGCAGTGCGTCGTAGGCCAGTGCATCGCCGTCGTCCCAGCGCCCGGCCTCGATCACCAGCACGGCGGCATCGACGCCTTCCAGCGCACCGCGCGCGGCGCGGTTCATCCAGCGATGCATCGCCGACGACGACGCCTTGCCCTGGTCGGCATGGATCCCGGGAGTATCGACCAGCAGCAACTGGCCGTGCTCGAACGTCGCGATGCCGAGCAGGCGGTGGCGCGTGGTCTGCGGCCGGCTGGAAGTGATGCTGACCTTGGCGCCGACCAAGGCATTGACCAGGGTCGACTTGCCGACATTGGGACGGCCGATGACGGCGACGTGGCCGGCGTGCTGCGCTTGGGTTGTCATCGGGGGATTGTCCCCGTCGCGCGCGGTGGGGGCAAACCGGCGCCTGACCGGGAGGCTATTTGACCGGGCGCTGCGGCAACTGCGCCAGGGCCGCTTCGGCGGCGGCCTGCTCGGCGCCGCGGCGCGATGTCCCGTTGCCTTCGCTGCTGATTTCCGGCTCGCCGAGCGTGCAGGCGACCCGGAAGCGACGGTCGTGGTCGTCGCCGGATTCCTCGGCCAGGGTGTAGACCGGCAGCGGCAGCTGGCGTGCCTGCAGCCATTCCTGCAGCCGTGTCTTGGCGTCCTTGCCGACCTGGTGCAGCGGCGGCAGCGCCGCGAGCAGGGGCTCGAACCAGGCCAACACGATGTTGCGGCAGGCGTCGAATCCGCCGTCGAGATACAGCGCGGCAATGATCGCTTCCAGCGCATCGGCCAGGATCGAATCCCGCCGGTGGCCACCGGTCTTCATCTCGCCTGGCCCCAGCGTCAGCCGGGTGCCCAGTTCGAGGGTGCGGGCAACCTCGGCCAGCGCGGATTCGCGCACCAGTTCGGCGCGCGCGCGGGTCATCGCGCCTTCGTCGGCCTTCGGCCAGCGCAGGTACAACTGCTCGGCGATGATCAGGTTGAGCAGTGCATCGCCGAGGAATTCCAGCCGCTCGTTGTGCGGGCTGCCCGCACTGCGGTGGGTCAGCGCTTGGGCCAGCAGGCTGCCGTCGGCGAAGGCATGTCCTTCGAAGACGACGGCAGCGCCCGCGTGCCTATGCGGCACTGGGCTTGGTCAGGTTCTCGGACGCGTGGAATTTACCGATCACGTCGAGGTTGTAGATCATCGGCTTGCGGACCTCGTAGTCCACGTCCATCTGCCAGCCGTTGTCGATCCGCTTGATCTTGACGTGTTCGGGTTTGACGTTTTCCGAATAGCTGATGTAGAGCCGCCGGAAGAACAGGTCCTGGATCTTGGCCGGATCCTCATTGGCGATGCCCTGCTCCTCGGCAAGGCCCTTGAGCGCGCTTTTGACCGAGTAGAACTCGGAATACATCGGCACCAGCTTCATGCCGACGAACACGAACAAGCCCGCTACCGCCAGTACCAGGATGAATCCCACCAGCGTGATCCCGCTTTGCGTGCGTTTCATTGCGCTCCCCTTTGTCGAACCGCGTCGATGGATCCCAGCCTACCCAATTCCGCCCCCGCGAAACCTGGACCCGGCACAAATCCCGATCGGTCAGGGGATCCTCGAGCCCACGCGGCTGAAATCGATGCCGCCGGCGCTGCGATCCCAGTTCATCCAGATCAGGAAGGCCTTGCCCCGCAGGTCCGCCTCGGGAAGGAAACCCCAGAAACGGCTGTCCTCGCTATTATCCCGATTGTCGCCCATCACGAAATACTCGCCAGCCGGCACCGTCCACTCGCCCTCGCCCTGGATGAAGAACGGGCGATCGTCCCGCTCCAGCACCGGATGCGGACGCCCGGGCAGGCCCTCTGTCAGCAGCCGGCCACCAGTGGCGTCGACTCCCTGCCCCTTGCCGACATACCGCCCATGGCTCGTGTAGGTCAGGGGCCTGCCGTTCAGGAAGACGGTGTCGTCGTGGTAGGCCACGGTGTCACCGGGCAGCCCCACCACGCGCTTGATCCAGTCCTGGTCCGGGTGCTGCGGGGGATGGAACACGACCACGTCACCGCGCTTGGGCTCGCCGATCGCGATGACCTTGTGGTTGGTGATCGGCAGGCGCAGGCCGTACGCGAACTTGTTGACCAGGATGAAATCGCCGACCAGCAGCGTGGGCATCATCGAACTGGACGGTATCCGGAATGGCTCGGCGACGAAACTGCGCAGGCACAGCACTGCGGCGAGCACCGGGAAGAAGGCCTTCGAGTAATCGACGATCAGCGGTTCCGTGACCTCCAGCAGGCCCGCCTTGGCCGCGCGGGCCTCGGCAAAAAACCACTTGTCCAGCAGCCACACGATGCCGGTGAACAGGGTCAGGATGACGAGAGCGGCTTCGAACCAGCGCATGTGGCTTCCTTTGGAACGTGACTCGGATCAGGGAGACGGGATTGGAACATGCCCGTGCAATGGCGACGCAACCATCGAGGCATCCAGGGCCGCCGCCGCGGATCCCGCGGACCGCATCCCCAAACCCGGCGTCACTTGTTATCGACCTGCAGTACCGCGAGGAAGGCTTCCTGCGGGATTTCGACCCGGCCCACCTGCTTCATCCGCTTCTTGCCGGCCTTCTGCTTTTCCAGCAGCTTCTTCTTGCGCGACGCGTCGCCGCCGTAGCATTTGGCCAGCACGTTCTTGCGCATCGCCTTGACCGTGGTGCGGGCGATGATCTGGGCGCCGACCGCGGCCTGGATGGCGACGTCGAACATCTGCCGCGGGATCAGCTCGCGCATCTTCTCGGCGATCTCGCGGCCGCGGCGATCGGCATGCGCGCGGTGGACGATCAGGCTCATCGCATCGACCTTGTCGCCATTGATCAGCGTGTCCACCCGCACGAACGGGCCGGCGTCGAAACGGACCAGGTGGTAGTCGAGCGACGCGTAACCGCGCGACACCGATTTCAGGCGATCGAAGAAATCCAGCACGACTTCGGCCATCGGCAGTTCATAGCTGATCTGCACCTGGCTGCCGAGGTACTGGATGCCCTGCTGCGAGCCGCGCTTCTCCTCGCACAGGGTGATGATGTTGCCCACGTAATCCGGCGGCGTGAGGATCGTGGCGAGGATGATCGGTTCGCGGATTTCCTGCAGGCGATTGGCCGGCGGCAGCTTGGCCGGGTTGTCCAGCGGCATCGTGGTGCCGTCGGTGAGCAGCACTTCGTAGATGACGGTCGGCGCGGTGGTGACCAGGTTGAGGTCGTATTCGCGCTCCAGGCGTTCCTGCACGATCTCCAGGTGCAGCATGCCGAGGAAGCCGCAACGGAAGCCGAAGCCCATCGCTTCCGACGATTCGGGCTCGAAGCGCAGCGCGGCATCGTTGAGGCGCAACTTTTCCAGCGCCTCGCGCAGCGCCGGGTAGTCTTCCGAATCGACCGGGAACAGGCCGGCGAACACCCGCGGCTGCATCTCCTGGAAGCCCGGCAGCGGCTTGTCTGCCGGCAGGCTCGCCAGCGTCAGCGTGTCGCCGACCGGCGCGCCGTGCACGTCCTTGATCGAGGCGTTGATCCAGCCGACTTCGCCGGCGCCGAGCTTCGGCAGTTCAGTGCGCTTGGGCGTGAACACGCCGACCTTGTCGACCTGGTGCGTGCGTCCGGTGGACATCACCAGGATCTTGTCGCCGGGCTTGATCTCACCCTGCATCACGCGCACCAGCGACACCACGCCGAGATAGTTGTCGAACCAGGAATCGATGATCAGCGCCTGCAATCGGTCGGTGTCGCGCGGCTTCGGCGGCGGGATGCGCTGCACGATCGCCTCCAGCACCTCGACCACGTTCAGGCCGGTCTTGGCGCTGATCGCGACGGCGTCCTCGGCGTCGATGCCGATGACGGCCTCGATCTCCTTCTTGACCCGGTCGATGTCGGCGGTCGGCAGGTCGATCTTGTTCAGCACCGGCACCACTTCCAGGCCCTGCTCGACCGCGGTGTAGCAGTTGGCGACCGACTGTGCTTCCACGCCCTGCGCGGCATCGACCACCAGCAGCGCGCCTTCGCACGCGGCCAGCGAACGCGAGACTTCGTAACTGAAGTCGACGTGCCCGGGGGTGTCGATGAAGTTGAGCTGGTAGGTGACGCCATCGCGCGCGGTGTATGGCAGCGAGACCGACTGCGCCTTGATGGTGATGCCGCGCTCGCGCTCGATCGGATTGGAATCCAGCACCTGCGCTTCCATCTCCCGGTCCTGCAGGCCGCCGCAGAGCTGGATGATGCGATCGGCCAGGGTCGACTTGCCGTGGTCGACGTGGGCGATGATCGAGAAGTTGCGGATGGTCCGCATCGGATCGTTCGCGGTGCGGGTTTGGGGGTGATCCGAGGGCATCGAGACTGGCTGCAGGCGACGGCGCCGTCGCGCCAGGGCGCCGCGGGCCCGATGGCCCGCGACAAACACGACATTATCGCATGCGGCCCGGCGCAGCCGGGCCTTCGGGCCATCGTGGCGGGCGCGATGAACTGGATCCATCGCGCCCGTGGCCTCAGCGCTTGCCGTCTGCGCGCGGCGTCACCGCCACATACTGCCGCGCGTTGCCGCGCATCACCAGCAACATCACCGTTTCGCCCGCCTTGGCACCCGCCAGCTGCCGAGCCAGGGCGGCTGGACTGCCCACGGGCGTCCGGCCGACGGCAAGCACGATGTCGCCCGGCTGCAGGCCGGCATCGCGCGCGGCCAGTCCATCGATGCGTGCGATCGCGACCCCCTCGTCGGCCTTGAGGCCGAGCTGGGCACGGTCGTCGGCATCGAGCGCCTGCCCGACCAGCCCCAGTGCATTGGACGTCGCGGCGGCCCCGGGCACGGGCGCGCCTGGAACGGGCGTGGCACTGGCTGTCCCGTCGTCGAGCTGGGTCAGGGTGATGTCGAAATCCCGCGTGGCGCCGTCTCGCAGCACCGTCAGCCGGGTGCGCGTGCCTGGAGGCAGCGATCCGACCAGCGGGGGAAGGTCGCTGGAATCGTTGATCGCGGTGCCGTTGAAGCTGCGGATGACGTCACCCGGCATCAGGCCAGCCTTCTCCGCCGGGCTGCCCGGCGCCACGGTGTTGATCAATGCGCCGCGGGAATCGGGCAGGTCCAGGCCGCGGGCCTTTTCGGCAGTGATCGACTCGACCGCCACTCCGATCTGGCCGCGGCTGACCTTGCCGGTGGCCTTGAGCTGCTTGACCGCGCTCATCGCAACATCGATCGGGATCGCGAAGCTCACGCCCATGTAGCCACCGGAGTTGCTGAAGATCTGCGAATTGATGCCCACGACCTCGCCGCGCGTGTTGAGCAGCGGACCGCCGGAATTGCCGCGGTTGATCGCGACGTCGGTCTGGATGAAGGGAACATAGCGCTGGTTCGCGTACGGGTTGCTGCGCCCGACGGCGCTGACGATGCCGGCCGTGACCGAGTGGTCGAGCCCGAACGGCGAACCGATGGCGACGACCCATTGGCCGGGGCGCAGCAGGTTCGAATCACCCAGCCGCAACGCCGGCAATCCGCTCGCCGCGATCTTCAGCAGGGCGACATCGGACTGCTGGTCGCTGCCGACGACCTTGGCCTTGAACTCGCGACGGTCAGACAGGCGCACGGTGACGCTGTCGGCGCCGTCGATGACGTGCTCGTTGGTGAGCACGTAGCCATCGCCCGAGATCAGGAAGCCGGTTCCCATGGATACGCCCCGGGGACGGGCCTGCGGTCCTTGCGGACCGATGCCCGGCATCGGCATGCCGGGACCAAAGAATCGGCGGAAGAATTCGGGGATGTCGTCCTCGTCCGGTGCCTGCGTGCTGGCCTGGGCATTGCGGTCGGCACCGCCACCGATCTGCGCCTCCACGTTGACCACGCCGGGCCCGACCTGGTCGACCAGGTGGGTGAAGTCAGGCAGCCCCACGACCATCTGCGGCGCGGGCGCCGGCGCCTGGGCGGTGGCCGCAGGCAGTACCACCGCGGTCGTGGCGGCGGCTGTCACCGCCACCAGGGTCAATGCACGCAGGCGCGGAGACGACAGAACAGAGAGCTTTGGAGCCATCGGAACCCACCTCGGTCGGATGTGGAAAGAATCGCGGCCAGCGGTGCGACGCCCGTGCCCGCTGCGGTCGGTTACGGCGTGGCCGGTCCCGCGTCGCCTTCATCCACCACTGGAGCAAGCGGAAGCTGACGTGGCGCGAATGGCGACAGTGCATTGGACGGAAGCACCTCGATGGCGCTCCCGCGCGTCCCGTAATCGACGGAAAACGCGCCGTGGGCAACGCTGCCGGGCATCAGTGCGCGGGGCCAGGGCCGGTGGGCCAGGCGAACCTGCTGGCCCGAGAAAGGATCGATCGCGACAGCCGCGTTGCCGAAGGCCGGCGTCGTGGCGGCCACCACCGTCGGTGCCTCGACGGGCGGACGTGATGCCCGGATCGCCGCACGCTGGCTCTGTCCGCGCGAGCGGCCCGGGCCGCGGCGACGCGGCGCCTCGGCGACGGCCAATGCCGTTGCCACTTCGGCCAGCCGGTCCGGGGCCGACGGCTGTGTCGCTGGCGTTGTGGATACCCGGGCGGGAGATTTGTGGTCCCGCTGCACGGAGGCCGCGTTGGCGATGACCTGCGCCGGCGGCGTCGACGGCGACTGCAGGCCGGGCGACTGGCGGGTCAGGAACACCGCGATCACCGCCACCGATGCCGCCAGCGCGGCGCTGCCGCCCCAACGCAGCCAACGCAACCCACGGCTGTCTTCCATGCGGGCGGCACGTGGCTGTGCCGCGACGGCATCGGCCACGCCCGCGGCAAATCCTTCGCGAAGCCGCATGCCCGCCTGGCCGCGCATGACATCGCCACCAAGCTGCCAGCGCTCCCAGCAGCCGCGCAATTCCGCGTCGTGCTCGAGCCGGCGCAGCAGGAAGCGCGCCTGGTCGGGTGCCAGCTCGCCGTCGATCAGGGCCGACAACTGCAACCGATGGTGGTCCAGCAATTTGTCCATCGCCGCTTCACCGTGCGGCGCGCCAGCCGGTCCTGCAGCGTGTCGGCGCCCCGTCGTGATCGGATCCTGGTCGTTGGGGGTCATCGGCTTGCGCGCTCCGCATTGTTCGCGTTGTCCATCAACGGTCGCATTTCCTGATCGATCGCCTCGCGGGCCCGGAAGATGCGCGAACGCACGGTTCCGATCGGGCAACCCATCTTCGTTGCGATCTCCTCGTAGCTCAGGCCGTCGACCTCGCGCAACGTGATCGCCACGCGCAACTCGTCCGGCAGGGCTTCGACCGCGCGCATCACCGTTTGTTCCAGCTGCTGGCGCATCAGTTCGCGCTCGGGGGTGTCGTTGTCGCGCAGGCGCAGGCCCGAGGCGTACTGCTCGGCATCCTCGATCTCGATGTCGTCCGTGGGCGGACGGCGGTTGCTGGAGACGAGATGGTTCTTCGCTGTGTTCACGGCAATCCGGTGCAACCAGGTATAGAACTGCGCGTCGCCACGGAAATTGCCGAGCGCCCGGTAGGCGCGCAGGAACGTCTCCTGCGCCACGTCCTGGCACTCGCTCCAGTCGGACACGTAGCGGCCGATCAGCCCGACGATCCGGTGCTGGTACTTGCGCACCAGCAGGTCGAACGCCGCACTGTCGCCACGTTGCACGCGCCGGACCAGTTCCTGGTCGAGCTCGCCCTCTTTCGAGGACTGGGAAGGTTCCACTTCGGCCATGCCGCGCCGGCACTCCTGCATGTCAGCCGGCCGAAGCCAGGCAATGGGACAGCAAATCGCTGCGGAAGTTCACGCCTGCAGCTTAATGGGGATGCATTGACGGGAATCCAATGCGCCCGGGATCATACTGGGCCTTCCATACCACGCCGGATCGTCCCTCATGATGGCAGGCAAGGCGACCGCTGGTTTCGATGGACTGCGCTTCGAACACTGGCACGTGGAGTCCCGCGCCGACGGGATCGTCATCGCCACCATCGACCGCGCCGGACAGACCGTCAACGCGCTGTCGCAGGACATGCTGATCGAGCTGGGCACGCTGGTCGAACGCCTGGCGATCGATCCGCCGAAAGGCGTGGTGTTCCGTTCCGGCAAGGCGTCGGGCTTCGTCGCCGGCGCCGACGTCAGGGAATTCCAGGCGTTCGACGCCCAAGGCACGGTCAAGGACGCGCTCTATCGCGGACAGCAGGTGTTCCAGCGCATCGCCGACCTGCCCTGCCCGACGGTCGCCGCGATCCACGGCTACTGCATGGGCGGAGGCACCGAACTGGCGCTGGCATGCCGGGCCCGGGTGGCGTCGAAGGATCCATCGACGCGGATCGGATTGCCGGAAGTCAAACTCGGGATCTATCCCGGCTGGGGCGGCAGCGTACGCCTGCCGCGCCTGGTGGGCGCGCCTGCGGCCATGGACATGATGCTGACGGGGCGCGCCTTGTCGGCTTCGGCGGCGAAGGCGATCGGACTGGTGGACAAGCTCGTCGAACCGGCCGCGCTGCTCGACGCCGCCATCGACCTGGCATCCAGATCCAGCACGCGCCCGTTCGCGCAGCACTTCCGCGCCTGGGCGAGCAACTGCTGGCCGGCACGACAGGTGCTCGCACCGATCCTGATCAAGCAGGTGGGGCGCAAGGCACGCCGCGAGCACTATCCCGCACCCTATGCGTTGATCGACACCTGGCGTCGCGCCAGTGGCGGCATCACCTCGCTGCTGTCGGCCGAACGCCGGTCGGTGGCCAGGCTCGCGGGCACGGCGACGGCGCGCAACCTCATCCGCGTGTTCTTCCTGCAGGAGCGACTCAAGGCGCAGGGCAGCGGCGACAGCGGCATCCGCCGGGTGCATGTGGTTGGTGCCGGCGTCATGGGTGGCGACATCGCCGCATGGTCGGCCTGCAAGGGCTTCGAGGTCACCCTCAACGATCGCGAGCAGCGCTTCATCGATGCCGCACTGGAACGCGCGCAGGCGTTGTTCGCCAAGAAGGTGAAGGATGATGCCCGGCGACCGGCGGTCGCCGCCCGCCTGCGCGGCGACGTGGCGGGCGATGGCGTGCTGGATGCGGATCTGGTGATCGAAGCCATCCTCGAACAGGCGCAGGCCAAGCGCGCGTTGTATGCACAGGTCGAGCCGCGGATGCAGCCCGGCGCACTGTTGACCAGCAACACGTCGTCGATCCCGCTGGTGGAACTTCGCGAAAACATCGCGCGCCCGGCCCGCTTCGCCGGCCTGCATTACTTCAACCCGGTGGCGCTGATGCCGCTGGTGGAAATCGTCCAGCACGACGCCATGGCCGACGCGACACGGCAGCGCCTGGCTGCGTTCTGCAAGGCGATCGACAAGCTGCCGGTGCTGGTGGCCGGCACGCCTGGATTCCTGGTCAACCGGGTGCTGTTCCCGTACCTGCTGGAGGCGGCGACGGCGCTGTCGGAAGGCATCCCGGGCGCGGTGATCGACAAGGCGGCCACCCGCTTCGGCATGCCGATGGGGCCGATCGAACTGATCGACACGGTAGGCCTGGATGTCGCTGCCGGGGTCGCGCATGAACTGTCGCCGTACCTTGGATTGCAACTGCCCGCGGCCCTGTCGACGCCGCCGGAGGCGGGCAAGCGCGGACGCAAGGACGGCCAGGGCCTGTACCGCTGGGTCGAAGGCAAGGCGATCAAGCCCGAGTTGCCGAAGGGCTATGCCGCGCCGGCTGACCTCGAGGACCGGCTGGTGCTGCCCCTGCTCAACGAAGCCATCGCTGCGTTGCATGATGGCGTGGTCGCCGATGCCGACCTGCTCGATGCCGGCGTGATCTTCGGCACCGGCTTCGCGCCCTTCCGCGGCGGCCCGATCCAGTACGTGCGCGAAACCGGCGCCGATGTTTTGCTGGCGCGCCTGCAGGCGCTGGAGCAGGCGCATGGTCCGCGGTTTGCGCCGCGGGCCGGGTGGGACTCGCCGACATTGCGCAACCCGACCTGAATCAGAGGGCGGTTGGCCTGGGGCATGACGGGCAGCCCTGCGGCGTGGCGGCGCTGGATGCACGAATGGACGCCCGCGCGTCACGGCGGTTGCGATCAATGGGGGCTGCGGGAGTCCGGCGCGACGCGTTCGATGGCGCCTGCCGCGCAGGTCACATCGTGTGGGTGGGCTTGTCCGCGTTGAGCGTGCCGGCCAGCAGGGTTTCGATCTTGCCCTTCACCGCTTCGCCCTCGGCCGTGTCGGTGAACTGCACGCCGATGCCGGCGGTGCGGTTGCCCTGCGCGCCGGTCGGCGTGATCCAGATGACCTTGCCGGCCACCGGCAGGCGCTCGTTGGATTCAGGCAGGGTGACCAGCAGGAAGACTTCGTCGCCGAGGAAATAACGCTTGGAGGTCGGCACGAAGATGCCGCCGTTCTTCAGGTAGGGCATGTAGGCGTTGTACAGCCCGGCCTTGTCCTTGAACGCGTGCGACAGGATGCCCTGGCGTGCACCGGCTGCATTGGACGACATCAGTGCCCCTCCCCACCCGTCGTAGTGTTCATGTGCCCTGTCCTCCGGCGGCCCTGGCACCGGCCTGGGCCTGCCATGCCAGCAGCAGCTCCGCGATCGTGATGTCGGCGCGGACGGTCGTGCCCAGCAAGGCATGCGTTCGGTTGGCCGCGTCGAACCACTGCGCCAGCGTGCGGGTTCGCATCGGATCGGTCAAGCCGGAGGCCAGGGCCAATGCGTGGTCCGCGGCGAAGCGCAGGCGCAGGCGTGCGTGTTCATCGGCGGCCCAGCGCTGCGCGGTTTCCGAGGGCGAGGCGTCGCCGCGCGCGAGGCGGGTGAGATCGGCGCCAACATCGCGCCGCACGTCCAGGCCTCCATCGCGCAGCCAGGCATCGGCCAGGCCCGGATGGCCGCGCGCGGCATCCAGCGCGTCGGACGCCGCGGTCGCCGGATGCCCGAGCGTCTTCAGCCAGGCAAGTGCCTCCTCGCGCGGCGGCAGGTGGAATTCGAGCTTCTGGCAACGGCTGCGGATGGTCGCCGGCAAGCGCGACGGTTCGGCGCTGACCAGCCAGAGGAAGCGCCCGGGTTGCGGCTCTTCCAGCGTCTTGAGCAGGGAGTTGGCGGCCGCGTCGTTCATGCCGTCGGCGGGGTCGATGATCGCCACCTGCACCTGGCCGTACTGCGCGGTCTTCGACAAGCGTTCGGACAGCGCACGCATCTGCTCGACCACGATCTGGGTCAACTGCCGCGCCGGCGACGGCGTCTGCCGCCACGCATGGCCGACGAACACCGCGTCCGGATGCGCTGGATGGCCCCACGGATGCGCGAGCGACTTGTCCGGCCGCAGCTCCAGTGGATCCTTCTGCACGCGCGACTGGTAGAGCTGGCAACTGCGGCAGCTTCCGCATGGTTCGCCACGCGCATCGGGGGTACGGCACAGCACGCGCTGCGCGAGCCGCTCGACCACCGCGCGCTTGCCCAGTTGCGGTGGGCCGCAGACCAGCAAGGCGTGGCCCATGCGTCCGCTGTCCAGTGCAGCCGCCGCATGGGCATAGGCGCGCCGCTGCCACGGCGAGAATGGAAGCGCTGCACTCATGGCTGCGCCTCGCGCCATGCCTCCAGGGCGGCCACCGCATCGGCGGCGACGACATCGGCCGGACGGCTGGCATCGATCACGCGGAAGCGCGCGGGCTCGGCCGCGGCGCGCGCGAGGAAGGTTGCTCGCACGCGCTCGAAGAATTCATCGCGCTCGCGTTCGATGCGATCAGGCCCGCCGAGTGCGAGGTTGCGCCCGCGTGCGCGCTCGCGGCCCTGCGCGACGCCGACATCCAGCAGCAGCGTCAGCGATGGGCGGATCGGCACCACCTGTGCCGCAAGCGCATCGATGAATGCCGGATCCAGCCCGCGGCCCCCGCCCTGGTAGGCATGGCTGGAATCGGTGAAGCGATCGCACACCACCCATGCGCCGCGCTCGAGCGCCGGCAGGATCGTATGCCGCACGTGCTGCGCGCGCGCGGCGAACATCAACAGCAGTTCGGTTTCCGGCGCGACGGTTTCACCCGCGCCAGCCGCGTTCTGGTCCAGCAACAGCCCACGGATGCGTTCGGCCAGGGGCGTGCCGCCCGGCTCGCGCGTGCTCACTACTTCGTTGCCGGCGGCCTGCAACGCGCTGCGCAAGGCAACCAGCACGGTGGTCTTGCCGGCGCCCTCGCCGCCTTCGAGCGACACGAATCTCGGATGCATGCGTGGCGCGATGCTCACTGGCGCTGGACCGGCGTGCCGGCCGGCGGTGCGGCGGACGTCGACGCCGGCGGCGCCTTCCTCGCCTTCCGGTAGTTGCGCAGGTAGCGCGCGACATTGGCCTGGTGCTCGGCATAGGTGCGCGCGAACAGATGGCGACCGCTGCCATCGCCAATGGCGACGAAGAACAGCGCGTCGCCACCGGCCGGATGCGCCACCGCCTGCAATGCCGCGTTCCCGGGCATCGCGATCGGCGTCGGTGGCAGGCCGGCACGCACGTAGGTGTTGTAGGGCGTGTCGGCGGCAAGATCGGCTGCGCGGATGTTGCCGCGATACTTGGCGCCCATGCCGTAGATGATCGTGGGATCGGTTTCCAGCCGCATGCCGAGCTTGAGCCGGCGCTCGAACAACCCTGCGATCAGCGGCCGCTCGTCGGCGTTGCCGGTCTCCTTCTCGACGATCGAAGCCAGCGTCAGCAACTCGTCGGGCGTCTTCAGGCCGATGCCCGGCTCACGGCCGCTCCATGCCGCATCCAGCGCCTTGGCCATGGCCGCATACGCGCGCTTGAGGATCGCCAGTTCGCCATCGCCGCGCGTGTAGACGTAGGTTTCGGGCAGGAAGCGGCCTTCCGGATGCTGGCCCGGATGGCCGATCGCTTTCATCAAGGCCGCGTCGTCCAGTGCCGCGGTGTCGTGCTCGAGCAAGGTCGCCCTGGCCAGCGCCGCGCGCAGTTCGCGGATGTTCCAGCCCTCGACGATCGTGAAGCGATGGCCGATGACCTTGCCTTCGCGCATGTGCAGCAGCAGCACGCGCGGCGTGATGCCGGGATCGAGCGCGTAGTCGCCGACCTGCAGCCTGCCGGCGACACCGAGCTGGCGCGCGAGCGCCTGCCATGCCAGCGAGTCGCCCTTCGGCACGCCCAGCGCATGCAGCTTCCCCAGCACCACCGGGAAGGAATCGCCGGGGGCGACGGTGACCGTGTCGCCGGCATGCAGGCCCGCGATCGGCGCGTCGGCGAAGCTGGCATAGCGCGTTACCGCCCAATAGCCCAGGAAGCCCACCAGCAACGCGGTGACGAAGAATCCGAAGCCGAAGCTGCGCTTGCGTTGGCGACTCACGGATGCTCCGTCTGCTGGCCTGGGTCGATTGCGAAACCGGGGTGCGCGCCGGCCAGCAACTGCCTGGCCGCGGCGATCGCCGGATGCACCGGCCAGGTCTGGTCACCCAGCCGCGCGACCGGGAGGATACCGCGCACGGCGTTGCAGACCAGCAAGGCCTCGGCCTGCTCGACCTGCGCCACCGAAAGCCGCTGCTCCGTGGCATCCAGCAATGCGACCAGGTGCGCCCGGCAGATGCCGGCCACGCCGCAACGATCGACGAGCGGCGTGACCCAGCGTCCGCCATCGAACAGGAACAGGTTGCCCGTGGTGGCACCGACGACCGTGCCCTCGCCATCGCACATCAGGCCTTCATCGACGCCGGCATCGCGGCATTCGGCGCTGGCGAGGACCTGCTCGAGCCGGTTGCAGTGCTTGATGCGGGCCAACGCCGGCTGCAAGGCCAGCCGCGTGTCGCACCAGCGCACGTGCAGGCCGGCGGCCGGGTGGGCCTGGGGCACTGGATGACGCGACAGCATCCACAGCGGGGCGGCATCCAACGCTGGTGCGTAACCGCGACCGCTCGCGCCGCGTCCGACGAGCAGCTTGAGCACGCCATCGCCGCCATCGTCGAACAGCGTCGCCGCGGCGGCGCGCACGCTGGCCGCTTCGGGCAACGGCATGTGCAGCCGCCGCGCGCCATCGGCCAGCCGCTGCCAATGGCGCGACCACCACGGAAGCGTGCCGCGGTGCGCGCGCATGGTCTCGAACAGGCCATCACCGTACGCGATCGTGCGCGCATCGGCGGGCCAGGATTCGATGCGAATGGCACCGTCGAAGACCAGCGGCTTCATGCCTGCACGCCCAGCGCGCGCAGCATCCCGCGCGCCTTGGCGCGGGTTTCCTCGAGCTCGCGTTGCGGGTCGGAGTCGGCGACGATGCCGGCGCCGGTGCGGAACCGCAGTTGGCTACCGCCGGACGCCGTCGCTCCGAGCTCGGCGCTGCGGATCAGGATGTTGACGTCCATGTCGCCGTCGCGGTTGAGCCAACCGAACGCTCCGGTGTAGGCGCCGCGACCGACGCCCTCGAGCTCGGCGATCACCTGCATGCAGCGCACCTTGGGGCAGCCGGTGATCGTGCCGCCCGGAAACACGGCGCCGATCACCTCGCCCGGCGTCGCGCCCTCGCGCAACCGGCCACGGACGTTGCTGACGATGTGGTGCACGTGGGCGTAGCTCTCGACGGTCATCAGCTCGTCGACCTCGACGCTGCCCGGCATGCACACGCGCCCGAGGTCGTTGCGCTCCAGGTCGATCAGCATCACGTGCTCGGCGCGCTCCTTGGGGTTTCCGACCAGTTCACGCACGCGCGCGCCGTCGTCGTCGCCGGGGAATCGCGGCCGCGTGCCGGCAATCGGGCGGGTTTCGACCAGGTCGCCGCGTACCGACACCAGCCGCTCCGGCGAGGCGCTGACGATCGCGCCGCCGGCTACCGCGAACACCCCCGCGAAGGGCGCCGGGTTGTGCTCGCGCAGGCGCCGGAACAGGGCCGCCGGCTCCAGCGTGGCGGTGAACCCGGCGCGCCAGCCGCGCGACAGGTTGGCCTGGAAGACATCGCCGGCGGCCAGGTAGTCGAGGATGCGGCGGACGCCATTGGTGAATGCCGCCGGATCGTCTTCCCCGATCGAATCGGGTGCATGCCACGGGGCAAGCGCCGGCAGCGCCGCCGCGCGTGCGCAATCGGCTTCGATCGTGTCGAGCAGCCCCGCGTGGGCGGCCTCGGCGACGAGCACGCGCTCGCCGGTGGCACGATCGTGCAGCACGGCGGCGGGACAGCGCAGTGCCGTGGCGACCGGTAGCGTACCGGCAGCCGGAGGCAGCGACAGGATCGGTTCGACCTGCGCGGCCAGTTCGTAACCCAGGAACAAGGCCCAACCGCCGCGGAACGGCCAGCGCAGCTCCTCGCGCGGCGTGCGTCGCGCTTTCCAGCAGGCATCCAGCGCGGCCAGGAAATCGTGGCCTACCGGCCGGCCGTCTTCGCGACCGACGGTGCCATCGGGCAGCAGCGCCAGCGATTCACCGGTCGCCACCAGCAGCAGGTCCCAGCGTCCCTGTGCGGTGCCGGCCGCGGTGGATTCGAGCAGTAACGGGTAGCGCGCCGGCGCAAGACGATGCAGCGCGAGCAGGTCGAAGGCGGGATCGAGTGGCCGGATGGCGAGCATGGTCGGCGTCAATCCGGCAGTTGCATCGTTCGGGCGACATTGGCCGACCGCATGGGGTGGGCGTCGCGCCTGGTGGCCACGATTTTCAAAGCCGCATGCCCGTATCGAGGACGCTGCACGTCGCGGCCGCCAGCAAACAGGAGGGCGATGGACCTGCCCACCTCGACGGAGAGCCCATTCGCCTCAGAACCGCTTGAACACCAGCGTGCCGTTGGTGCCACCGAAGCCGAATGAATTCGACATCACGATATCGACCTTCTTTTCGCGCGCAACGTGCGGCACGTAATCCAGGTCGCAGCCCTCGGACGGATTGTCGAGGTTGATCGTCGGCGGAATGATGCCGGTGTGCAGCGCCATCGCCGAGAACACCGCCTCGACGCCACCGGCGGCGCCAAGCAGGTGGCCGGTCATCGACTTGGTCGAACTCACCATCGTCCTGTACGCGTGCTCGCCGAGCGCGGACTTGATGGCCATCGTCTCGGCCAGGTCGCCGGCCGGGGTCGAAGTGCCGTGCGCGTTGATGTAGCCGATTTCGGCCACGTCGATGCCGGCGTCGCGGATCGCATGCGCCATGCAGCGCGCGGCCCCCTCGCCGCTCTCGCTGGGCGAGGTCATGTGGTGCGCGTCACCGCTCATGCCGAAGCCGGTCAGCTCGCAATAGATGCGGGCGCCGCGGGCCTTGGCGCGGTCGTATTCCTCCAGGATCAGGATGCCGGCGCCGTCGCCCATGACGAAGCCGTCGCGATCCCTGTCCCACGGCCGCGAGGCCTTCTCCGGCTCGTCGTTGCGGGTGGACAACGCCTTCATCGCGCAGAAGCCGCCGACCGAGGTTGGCGTGGTCGCGAATTCCGCGCCGCCGGCGATCATCACGTCGGCGTCGCCGTGCTGGATCATCCGCATCGCCAGGCCGATGTTGTGGGTGGCGGTGGTGCAGGCGGTGACCGCGGCGATGTTCGGCCCCTTGGCCCCGGTCATGATCGAAACCTGGCCCGCGATCATGTTGATGATGGTGCTGGGCACGTAGAACGGCGAGATCTTGCGGGCGCCGCCTTCCTTCAGGCGCAGCGTGGTTTCCTCGATGCCCTTGAGGCCGCCGATGCCGGCGCCGATCGCGACGCCGATCATGTCGGCGCTGGCTTCGTCGATCTCAAGGCCCGCGTCCTGGATCGCCATCAGCGAGGTGGCGACGCCGTAATGGACGAAGGGGTCCATCTTCTTGATGTCCTTCGCCGGGATCCACGCCGCCGGATCGAAGCCCTTGACCTCGCCGGCGATGCGGGTGGCGAAGGTGGATGCGTCGAAATGCGTGATCGGGCCGATGCCCGAGCGGCCGTTGACGATGCCGTCCCAGCTGCTGGCCAGGTCGTTGCCGACCGGCGAGAGGATGCCGAGGCCGGTGACGACGACACGGCGATTGGAGGATGGGCGACTGGACATGATCGGGCTCCGTCTTGCTGCCACGCCGCGATCGCTGGCGCGATCGCGGACGTCTCAAAAATGCACGGGGCCGCGTATGCGGCCCCGGCTTGCCACATGACGCGCGGGCTTACGCCTTGACGTGCGCCTTGACGTAATCGATCGCCTGCTGCACCGAGGTGATCTTCTCGGCTTCCTCGTCGGGGATCTCGCACTCGAACTCTTCCTCGAGCGCCATCACCAGTTCGACGGTGTCGAGCGAATCGGCGCCCAGGTCGTCGACGAACGAGGCATTGTTGGTGACTTCATCTTCCTTGACGCCCAGCTGTTCGACCACGATCTTCTTGACGCGCTCTTCGATGCTGCTCATGGGTGCTTGCTCCTCCGGGGAGTCTGTTCAGACGGGTAGTGTAAGGGAAAGCGGTGACGCCCGCGCGCAGGCCCGGGCGGCCCCGGACAGGCCTCAGGGCATGTACATGCCGCCGTTGACGTGCAGGGTTTCGCCGGTGATGTAGGCCGCCGCAGGGCCGGCCAGGAACGCGACCGCGCGGGCGATGTCCGCGGGCTCGCCAAGGCGGCCCAGGGCGATCTGGCCGACCAGGCCGTCGCGCGCGGCCTGCGGCAGGTCGCGGGTCATGTCGGTGTCGATGAAGCCCGGCGCCACGACATTCACGGTGACGCCGCGCGAGCCGATTTCCTTGGCCAACGACTTGGAGAACGCGATGATCCCGGCCTTCGCGGCGGCATAGTTCGCCTGTCCGGCATTGCCGGTCACGCCGACCACCGACGCGATGTTGATGATGCGACCGCGGCGGGCCTTCATCATCGCGCGCATCACCGCCTTGCTGGTGCGGAAGACACTGGTGAGGTTGGTGTCGATGATCGCCTGCCAATCCTCTTCCTTCATCCGCATCAGCAGGTTGTCGCGGGTGATGCCGGCGTTGTTGACGAGGATGGAGATGGGGCCGAATTCGGAGGCGATGGCGTCGACAAGCGCATCGATCGAGGCGGCGTCGGTGACGTTCAACATGCGTCCGTGGCCACCCACGGAGGCGAGCCGCTCGCCGATGGCCGCGGCGCCGGAGTCCGATGTCGCCGTGCCAATGACCGTCGCGCCCTGCGCGGCCAGTTCGTCGGCGATCGCCGCGCCGATGCCGCGGCTGGCGCCGGTGACGAGCGCGACCTCGCCCTTCAATGCGTCGTGGTGGCTCATGCCTGGCTCCCGGGCTGTGATGGCAATGCCTGCAGGGCGGCATCGAAGTCGGCCGGCGCGCCGATCGCGCGCGCGTCCAGCGATTTGTCGATGCGCCGGGCAAGCCCGGCCAGGACCTTGCCAGGACCGCATTCGAAGACACGGCTGATGCCGTCGGCGGCGAGCGCCTGCATGCAGCCGGTCCATTGCACCGGCAGGTAGAGCTGGCGCATGAGCGCGTCCTGGATCGAAGACATGCCGTGGTGCACCTGGCCATCGATGTTCTGCACGACCGGGATGCGTGGTTCGTTCCACGCCAGCTGCGCCATTGCCTCGCCCAGCCGCGCCGCGGCATCGCGCATCAATGGCGTATGCGAAGGCACGCTGACCGCAAGTTTCACTGCCTTGCGCACGCCGCGTTCGACGAGCAGCGCCAATGCGCGGTCGACGGCGGCGGCGTGGCCACCGATGACGATCTGACCGGGCGAGTTGTAGTTGGCGGGGACGACGATCTCGCCATTGGAGGCATCCTCGCAGGCCAGCTGCACGACATCGTCGTCGGCGCCGATCACGGCTGCCATCGCGCCGACGCCCGCGGGCGCGGCTTCCTGCATCAACTGGCCACGGCGGCGCACGAGCTGCGCGGCGTCATGCAGCGACAACGCATCCGCGGCGACGAGCGCGGTGTATTCGCCCAGGCTGTGCCCGGCGAGCCGCGACGGCTCGGCCCCGCCCTGCTGTTGCCACGCTCGCCACACCGCGATCCCGGCGGCAAGCAACGCGGGTTGGGTGAATTCGGTCCGGTTGAGTTCTTCTTCGGGACCCTGCTGCGCCAGCGCCCAGAGATCTGCGCCGGCCCCTTCGGACGCTTCGACGAAGGTCTCGCGCACGATCGGGTGCAGCGTCGCGAGCTCGGCAAGCATCCCCAGCGACTGCGAGCCCTGGCCGGGAAAGACGAAGGCGAGCGATGGCAGAACGGTCATCGGCGATCCCAACAGTCGGTGGCGCTGCGGCGAGGGCGCGCATGATACGTGGCGGGGCGACCGATCGTCTGTACCGTCGCGTATTGCATCGCGGCATCCCGTCGTGATCGCTTCGCGGCCATGGACGGAAAACGAGCGGGGCCACTGGGCGCAAGCCGCGCCCGGGCAGCCCATCGCGGAGCCGGGGCTAGTAACGCAGCAGCACAGAGCCCCAGGTGAAACCGCCGCCGAAGGCTTCGAGCAGCAGCAGCTGGCCGCGCTGGACCTTGCCCGAGCGCACCGCCACGTCCAGCGCCAGTGGCACCGAACCCGACGAGGTATTGCCGTGCTTGTCGACGGTCACCACGACGCGATCCATCGGCATGTCCAGCCGCTTGGCGGTGGCCTCGATGATGCGCAGGTTGGCCTGGTGCGGGATCAGCCAGTCGATGTCGTGGCGATCCAGGCCGTTGGCTTCGAGGGTCTCCTCGACCACCGCGTCCAGCGCCTTGACCGCGTGCTTGAAGACCTCGTTGCCGATCATCAGCACCTTGACGCCGGCGTTGTGCTCGGCGGGCTTGAATCCGGCCGACACGCCAACCGGATTCCACAACAGTTCCTTCTTGCTGCCATCGGCATGCAGGTGGGTGTTGAGGATGCCGGTCTCGGCGTCGGCCTTGAGCACCACGGCGCCGGCGCCATCGCCGAACAGCACGCAGGTGCCACGATCGGTCCAGTCGAGCATGCGCGTCAGCGTTTCGGCGCCCACCACCAGCGCGGTCTTGGCGGCACCGGAGCGGATGAACTGGTCGGCCACCGTCAGCGCGTAGATGAAACCCGAGCAGGCGGCGTTGACGTCGAACGCGGGACAGCCTTCGGCGCCCAGGCGGTGCTGCAGCAGGCAGGCCGTCGAGGGGAAAATGAGGTCGGGCGTGGTCGTGCCGAGCACGATCAAGTCGAGTTCGGACGCCTGCACGCCCGCGGCTTCCAGTGCGCGGGTGGCGGCGTGGAAGGCGAGGTCGCCGGTGGTCTCGCCCTCGGCGGCGACGTGGCGCTCGCGGATGCCGGTACGCGAAGCGATCCATTCGTCGCTGGTATCGACGAACCGGCGCAGGTCGTCGTTGGTCAGCACCTTCTCGGGCAGGTAGCTGCCGGTGCCGGCGATGCGGGAAAAAATCCGGCTGCCCGGTTGCTGCGACGAAACTGCGCGGCCAACGGCCTGCTCACTCATGTGCGATCCCGTGCCGTACGGCGGTTCTGGTCGGGTGCCTGGCGGCACGTTGCGCGCGGACGCCGCGAGCCGCTGCAAAGGCGGGCGCGCGGCTCCAGGACGGGCAGCGACGCGACGGGAGATCCGTCGCGGTCGCCGCGGTCAATCTTCCTCGACGACCTTGACCTTGGGCGCGATCACCTGCTTGCCGCGGTAGTAGCCGTCAGCGGTCACGTGGTGGCGGACGTGGGTCTCGCCGGTGGTCGGGTCGGTCGACAGCTGCTTGGCGCTCAGCGCGTCATGGGCGCGGCGCATGCCCTTGCGGGAGGGGGAAACGCGGGACTTCTGGACAGCCATGGGAGTGCTCCAACCTTCAATCGGTCAATTGCGATTCGTGTGTCGACGCTGGCGCGGGCGCGTCAACCGTCGTGCTTCTTGTCGTGCTTCTTCAGGCCGGCCAGCGCCGCGAACGGGTTGGCCTGCGCCTGCTCTTCTTCCTGCACCGGCCAGTCGCGTTCCATCGCTTCGGTGCCGGGCATCAACGGAACCACCGGAACGGCGAGGATGAGTTCGTCCTCCACCAGCTCCGCCGGCCGCAGCATGCCGTCATCGGGCACCAGCAGCGGCTCGTAACCTTCGGGCAGGCCCGCTTCCTCGGCCTCGTCGCGGATCAGGCCCAGTCGCTGCACCACGTGCACCGGCTCGAGATAACGCTGCAGCGTCCGCTGGCATTCCAGCGGCAACCGCGCATCGATCCGCAACTCGACATAGGGGATCTGCAGCCCATCGCGATCGAAATCGATCGCGAAGCGCACGTCACCGTCCTGCCCGCCATCCGCCGGCCCCTCGCAGAGCGCGTCGCGCAAGCGCGTGAACGAGGACAGTGGAAGCACGCCCTCGAATCCCCGCCGCGCGGCCACCATGCGCCACGCGTCCAGGACCTCGGGCACCCGCCCGGGGGACTGCGACTCGGGTGATTCGGCAGACATAAGCGGCGAAATGTTAGGCGCCGGCCCCCGCCCTGTCAAACCCAAGTCCTTGCCGCGGCGGATAATTTGCCCCGTGGCGGGGGGCGCGGCAGACTGCGGGTCCTGCCCGGCCGGATGGCGCGCTTGACCAGGATCGTATTGCTGCTGCTCGTCGCGGCGGTCATTGCCGGCGTGGCCGTTGGGCTCCGCCGCCGCGCCGGTCGCCGGCAGCGGGCGATGACCCAGCTGCTCGATGCCGCCGACGCGCTGGAGGAACGCCTGCGCACCGCCCGGGTGGAGATCGAGGCGATCGTCGGCAACGACGAGAATCCGGTCCGGGACGCGATGCAGGAAATGCTGCGCCAGCGCCTCTGGCTGCAGCAGCATGGCGCGGATGCCTCGCTCGACCAGCTGGTGACGGTGCGCGAGTCGATCGACTTCGCGCGGGTGCGGATCGAGCAGCAGCTGGACCAGATCGAGCGCGCCCGCGCACAACTGCTGTGACCGCACCCGCCCCGCGGCGCCTGATCCTGGCCTCCACCTCGCCCTACCGGCGTGAGCTGCTGGCGCGGCTGCGGCTTCCGTTCGACGTCGCCGCCCCCGGCGTCGACGAATCCGCGCGCCCTGGCGAGTCCCCGCTGGCGCTCACGCGCCGGCTGGCCTTCGACAAGGCCTCGGCGGTCGCGACGCACGCGCCGGGCGCCTGGGTGATCGGGTCCGACCAACTTGCCGAACTCGACGGAAAGGCGCTGGGCAAGCCCGGTCGGCCCGACGTCGCATTCACCCAACTGGCCTCGATGTCGGGTCGCGAGGTCGTGTTCCGGACCGCGCTGAGCCTCGTGCACTCCGACGGGCGCCGGCTGGACGCCCAGGACGAGACGCGGGTTGCGTTCCGGACGCTGACCGCTGGCGAGATCAGCCGCTACGTGGAGGCCGAGCAGCCGCTCGACTGTGCGGGCAGCTTCAAGTCCGAGGGACTGGGGATCGCGCTGTTCAGTGCGATCCGCACCGTCGACCCCACCGCACTGGTGGGACTACCGTTGATCGCAACGGCCCGGCTGCTGCGGGAAGCAGGATTCGCCCTGCCTTGACGCGGCGCCCGCCCGCTAGCGGACGATGTCCAGCGGTTGCTCGCTCCAGTCCTCCACGCTGCCATCGCGGCCGTGGAGGCGAAGGCCGAGCCAGTGGCGCCCGACCGCCACGCCCGAGACGTCGACCTGGGCGCTGAATCCGACCCGTGGATGCTGTGGGTCGTTGGACATCGGCCAGGCTGACTCCGGCCGCTGGTTGACCAGGCCGTACCGCGACCGTGCAACGGGCTGGCCATCAAGGGTGATTTCAACGCCGGAGAGCCCCACGCCGTCCTTGAACGCCCAGCCGGAGACATCGAACCGATCCTCCACCCGTTCCCCGGCAAGTGGCTGGTCGATCCACGCGATCGCGGGCGTGGTGCACGGGCCCGGCGCGCGCGCGCGGCCGAGGGCGAACAGCAGGAAGCGTTGCGCGCCGTGGTCGACATTGACCACCTGCGGCGCCGGCAACGGCCCGACACGCCTGCAGAGCGCGTGGTACTGCCATGGGAGGCTCTTCAATTCCACCTCCGACGCACCGACCACCAGCAACAGCGGGTGCCGGCCCAGCGCCTCGCGCCTGCGCGCCGTCAGGTTCCACAGGCGCAGTTGGGGCGAGCGGCCATGCTTGTGGTTGAGCGGATGCGGCAGCACCCGGATGTTGGGCTGGCCGAGCGCGAAACCGAGTTCGGCGCCGACCTTGAAATTGTCGGCAAGGATCCGAGTGCCCGGGGGCATGGTCGCGCGCCGTTCCGCGACGGCATCGGCCAACACCGTCCAGCCGGCGAAATTCTGTGGATATCCGCTCTCCCCGACGAGCCGCTCCCGGAGCGACGGCACCGAAGCCGCGGCGTAATAGCCGCAGACGCCAGCCACGCCAAGGGCGGCCAGGACGATGGCGAGCAGGTGCAGCCAGCCCGGCCAGCGCCGCAGCGTCGACGGCAGCAGTGGCAGCAGGGCGATGTACCCGGGCAGCGGCCAGTGGTAACTCACGCGCTCGGTATCGGCGAAAAACCCGAGTACGAAGAACCCCAGCACGACCAGCCCGCCAAGCCAGGCGAAATACCGTGCCGAAGGATCCTCGTCGCGCCGATGGCTCCACGCCGCCTGCGCCATCGCCGCGAACAGCAGGGGCGTGACCAGGGCTGCCTGGATCAGCACGAACCAGCCGCCGTCGGCATGGAATGCCCACGGATGCCGGTCGACCAGCTGGAAGCGCAGGCCGGCGTCGGCGTTGCCCAGGTTCCAGGCGACCAACGGAGCCCATGCGGCCGCACCGCACGCGATCGCGATCATCACCCGCGGATCGCGCAGCGCCCTTCGCCCCTGCGGCATCGCCAGCAGGACCAGGAAGCCCACCCCGAGCACGGCCAGGAAGCGGTAATGGCTGAGCGCACCGATCGCCAGCCCGATCGCCAGCTCGAGCGCGGCACCGGCGCCGACCTGGCGCAACAACCGCGCGCCGGCGTCCATGCACAGCAGCGTGGCGAAGGTCATCATCGCGTCGGGCAACGCCAGCACGCCCAGGGTCCCGGCCAGCGGCAGCAGTTGCGCGAGGATCCCTGCCTGCCAGCCCTGCGTGCGGCCGAATGCGCGCGTCGTGATGCGCACGACCAGCCACGGCAGGCACGCGGCAACGACCATGAAGGGCATGCGCAACGCCAACAATGTATTGCCGCCGAGCGCCACGCCCAGGCGCGCCATCCATGCCGTCAATCCCGGCAGGTCGGAGTAGGCCCAGGCCAGGTGCTGGCCTTCCTGCCAGTAGAACGCTTCGTCGACGAACAACGGCAGGTGCGCCGCCATGACCAGGCGGGCCAGCAATGCCACGAGCCACAAGGCGACGAAGCAGTTTCGCGCCAGCCCTTCGTTCCGCATCCGTTGCCGCCTCGCTACACTCGCCATGGACGGGCCTGCGCCCAACGCGGTCGCCCGACGCGGGCCGGGTGGTCACCCGCCCGTGGAAGGGGGGGGGCACGCCAGGGCCGGCCGGAAGGCAGGCGCCGTCGGCCATCGATCGAGACTTCCCATTCCCCGAGGTGCGCATGTCCGCAACGCCCGTGGCCGACAACATGCTAACCGACGGGCTGCGCGAGGTCTTGCGCAGCGCGCTGGCGCAGGTCAACACGCTGGTGCTGGGCAAGCCGCAGGAAGTCCGGCTTGCCTTCGTCGCATTGCTGTCCGACGGCCACCTGCTGATCGAGGACCTGCCGGGCCTGGGCAAGACCACCCTGGCGCATGCGCTGGCAGCGACGCTGGGGCTGGGGTTCCAGCGCGTGCAGTTCACCTCGGACCTGCTGCCTTCGGACATCGTCGGCGTCTCGGTGTTCGACGCGCAGGCACGGCGCTTCGAATTCCACCCGGGGCCGATCTTCGCCCACGTGCTGCTGGCCGACGAGATCAACCGTGCGCCGCCGCGCACGCAGAGCGCGTTGCTCGAAGCGATGGCCGAGCACCAGGTCACCGTCGATGGCAGCACGCATCCGCTGCCCGATCCCTTCTTCGTGATCGCGACCCAGAATCCGGTCGACCTCGCCGGAACCTATCCGCTGCCGGACTCGCAACTCGATCGCTTCCTGCTTCGGCTCACGCTCGGCTATCCCGGCGAGGATGCCGAGCGCGCGCTGCTCGCGGGTATCGATCGCCGCGACCTGATCGCGCAGGCAACGCCGTTGCTTGGCGCCACGGACGTGCTCGCGCTGCGCAGCGCCGTCGGTGGCGTGCATGCCAGCGATGCGCTGATCGGCTACGTGCAGGCGCTGATGACGCGCAGCCGCCAGCATCCCGGGGTGCGCGTGGGGCTGTCACCGCGAGCGGGGATCGCGCTGCTGCGGGCCGCGCGCGCCTACGCGCTGCTGCTGGGCCGCAACCACGTGCTGCCGGACGACGTGCAGGCGCTGTTCGCCGCCGTCGCCGCCCACCGGCTGGTGGTCGACGCCGATGCCGGCAACCACGCCTCGCTGGCCAAGGCGATCCTGCACGCGGTGCCGGTCGACTGACGATGGCCGCGGCAATGCGCCCTCCGGGCCCGGCCAGCGCGTGGGCGCACGGCACGGCCCGCGCGCGGCGATGGCTGCAGGCGTGGGCCCGTCCGCGCGCGCCGGAAACCCTGCCGGTCCGGCTCGATCGCCGGCGCGTCTACGTGTTGCCGACCCGTTTCGGGCTGTTCTTCGCGGTGCTGCTGCTGGCGATGTGGCTGGGCGGCCTGAACTACAACAACAACCCGGCCCTGATGCTGGCCCTGCTGCTCGCCGGCGCCGCCAATACCAGCCTGCTCGCCGCACACCTGCAACTTACCGGCCTGCAGGTGGGCGCGATCGACGCCGAGCCGGTTCCCGCTGGTGCGCCACTGGAACTGCACCTATACGCACGCGCCGATCCCGGTCGCACCCGGCGCGGCCTGCAGGTCGAACTGGGCGAGGCCAGCGCCGTCCTGTCCCTGGTCAACGGCGCCGGCCAGGCAACGCTGGTGCTGCCGACCCACCGCCGGGGCTGGCTCGAGGTCGATCGCCTGCAGGTCTCGACCACGCGTCCGTTGGGCCTGGCGCGGGCCTGGGCCTACGTCTGGCCGGACGCGCCGTTGCTGGTCTACCCCACGCCCGAGGCCCACGGCCCGCCCTTGCCGGAAGGCTCCGGCGCCAATGCGCTCGCCCGGTTGCGGCCTACCGGCGAAGACGTCCACCACCTGCGCAGTTACCGGCGTGGCGATGCGCGCCGGGCGATCGCCTGGAAACCTTCGGCGCGCCGCGACAGCCTGCTGGTCCGCGAATATGAGCAGCCGCTGGGGGCCGATGTCGTGCTCGATTGGCGCCAGCTGCATGGCCTGGCGACCGAGGCGCGGATCTGCCGATTGGCGCGGTGGGTCGACGACGCCGAGCGCGAGGGCCGTCGCTATCGCCTGGTCCTGCCCGGGCAGCCGCCGATCGGCCCGGGTTCGGGCGCCCAGCAGCGCCATGCCTGCCTTCGCGCGCTGGCCCTGTTGCCATCGGCCCCGGGCGGCGCATGACCGGCTCGCCTTTGCGGCTGGACCCCCAGAGCCGCGGCTGGACGCTGGCCGCCGGCGGCGCGTGCCTGCTGCCGCTGCTGCTGCAGTTGCCGGCAGGGCTGGCGATGGGCATCGGCGCCACCGCGTTGCTGGTGGCGGCGACATCGTGGCGCAACCGCCTCCACGCGGTCGTGCGGATGCTGCTGGCCGGCATCCTCGCCACGGTGGTGCTGGCGTTTTCGCATTTCGCGATCGGCCGCGATACCGGCTGCGCACTGCTGGCCGCGATGCTGGCGATCAAGCCCAGTGAAACCTTCACCCTGCGCGACGCGCGCAGCCTGCTCGGGTTCGCGTTGTTCGCGCCGTTCGCCACGTTCCTGCTCGACCAGGGCCCACTATCGCTGCTGCTGGGCCTGGTCGGCACGGCGCTGGTGCTGGTGGCGCTGTTACGCCTGACCGACCTGGAATCGGGTTTCCAGGTCGACCCCGCGCCGGGCTGGCAGCGGTTGGTCGCTGTCGGGAAGCTCGTGGCGATCGGGCTACCGCTCGCGTTGGCCGCGTTCTGGCTGTTCCCTCGCCTCGCGGCGCCGCTGTGGGGCGTGCCGGAACGAACGATGGCGCGGCCGGGGCTCTCGGACCACATGTCGCCGGGGGACTGGGTGGACATGCTCAGCGACGACAGCACAGCATTGCGGGCGCAGTTTTCAGGCCCGGTGCCGGCGCCGTCCCAGATGTACTGGCGCGGGCTGGTGTTGTGGGAATTCGACGGCCGCACCTGGCGCCAGCCGGGCTGGTTGGGTGCCTATCCCGTCGCGGCGGTCGAACCCGGTCGCCAGCACTGGAATTACCAGCTCGAGGTCGAGCCGACGAGCAGCCACCAGCTGGTCGCGCTGGATTTGCCGACGACGGTGCCCGCCGGGATCGATCTGTCGCAGGACCACACGCTCAATTCACGCCGCTCGCTCGATACGCTGACGCGCTGGCAGATGCAGTCGGCACGGCCGGCGAAGTTCGAGCCGGCGCTGTCGCCCCTGATCCACCGGCTGGCGCTGTCCCTTCCGCCCGGCTACAACCCCCGCACTGTCGCACTGGGTCGATCCTGGCGGGCTGCCGGCGGCAGCGACGAAGCCATCGTCGCCCGCGCCATGGCCATGATCCGTCGCGACTTCGCCTACACGCTCGCGGTGCCACCGCTCGGGCGCGACAGCATCGACGAGTTCCTGTTCACCCAGAAGGCGGGCTATTGCGAGCACTTCAGTTCCGCGTTCGTCGTGTTGATGCGCGCGGCGGGGATCCCGGCCCGGGTGGTGACCGGTTACGTCGGCGGTTACTGGAACCAGGTCGGTGGGTACTGGCAGGTGCGTCGATCCGACGCCCACGCCTGGGCGGAGGTGTGGCTGCCGGGGCGTGGATGGGTCCGCGAGGATCCCACCGCGGCCGTCGCGCCGGATCGCATCTACGACACCCTCGCCGACCGCGCTTCCGGCGGCAACCTCTTGGGTGCCCAGGTGCCGGCCCAGGTCTTCGACATCGGCGACTGGCTGCGCCATGGCTGGAACGATTTCGCGCTGGGCTTCGATGCCACCCGCCAACGCCAACTGCTGGGCCGCCTGGGCGTGGATGACGTGGACACAACCAGCCTGGCCCTGCTGTTCGTCCTCGTCGCGCTGCTGGCGGTCGCCTGGATGGGCTGGCTGGTGGCGCGGGCCGAACGCGAGCGCGATCCGGTACTGCGCGCATGGCATCGCGTCGATCGACGCTACGCACGCCTGGGCCTGGGACGGGCGCCCTCCGAAACGGCAGGGGACTGGGCGCGACGCGTCGGTCTCACGCATCCGTCACTGGCCCCGGCGTTATCCCAGCTAAGCCGCCGTTTCAACAACTGGCGTTACGCTGGTCCTCGACCGGCCCGCGAGGTCGCCGCGCGACGCGCGGAATTGATCCAGGCCCTGCGCCGCCATCGCCCCGGCGCGACAGACGCACCCCACGGAGAGCGCCCATGAAATCGCCAAGCATGCTGTTTTTGCGCATCGTTCCCGTCGCGCTCGCCGGCGTTCTCCTCGCCGCCTGCGCCACCCAGCCGCGACCGCTGCAGGGGCAGTACACGGCCATCACTCCCCGCCAAGCGGTCGAACACGATTCCACCGGCGCCATGGTGCGCTGGGGAGGCCGCATCGTTTCGGTGGAACCGGGGGAGAACCGCACCTGTTTCGAGATGCTGTCCACCGGCCTGGATGCCAGCGGCCGTCCCTATTGGAAGACCGATGAAGTCGGCGGACGCTTCATCGCCTGCCGCACCGGCTTCTACGATCCGGCGCTGTTCGAGAAGAATCGCGAAGTCACTTTCACCGGGCGCATCGACGGCTACCAGAACCGCCAGATCGGCGGCTACGACTATCGCTTCCCGCGGCTGGCGGCCGATGTCGTCTACCTGTGGCCGGAGCGCGAGCGGATCGATGTGGTGACCCGGCCGGCGCCCTGGCCCTGGTGGGGCTGGTGGTGATTGTCATTGCGGGCGCCCAAGCACGCCGGGCGACGCACGATCGGCAACAGGGCGGCATGGAAGTACGGGCGTGTTTGCGCGCGCCTTCAGCACCCGGCGTCGCCCAGGCGAAGCGCGCCGCGCCACAGGCCGCAGCGGGTCTCACCGCCTGTTCACCCCGCTGGGGGCAGCGTCTGGCGCATGGTCGAACGCGGCGTCATCGAGTTGATCAACACGCGTGGCCGCCTCACGCTGCGGCTGGCCGACCGGGTCGTGTTCGCGGACCTCAACAACGGAAGCGGTGGCTGCGTGGGCGACATGATCGAGGGCGACATGCGACCGGGGGTGCAGAGCTGGCGCAACGTCGGCAACGGCATGTTCAGTGTCGTGCGCATCGTTGCGGTACATCCGGCAGTCCACGGTCACGCCACGCGTGAAGCCCATGAGGCCGTCCTCCCGGGCAATGCCGCGGATCAGAACGGCAGGCGCAAACTCAGCTGAAGCTGCTGGTCGACCCGCCGGCCTGCCAGCCGGCCAGCGTACGCTGGTCGCGGTCGCGGTCGCTGTCGATCCGTAGCCATTCGCCCGTCATCCGCACGCGCCCGCCTGGTCGCCAGTTGAGCGCGAAGGTGACCGCGCTCCCGTGTTCCGCGCGGCATCGCGTGCACTGGCGCGCGGTCGCACCGACAAGGCGACGGATACCCGTGCCCCACCGCCGCGCATTCACGCCCTGTCGCGAGAGCGTCGCCGAGCATGCGCCGATCTGTTTCCGGAGTCGTCCATGCGCCACCCGCACCGATACGCTCTGAATGCCCTTGCCCTGGCGCTGGCCACCCTGGCCGGCATTGCGCCGGTCCTGGCGCAGGAAGCTCCCGCCGCGCCAAGCTCGACCGGGTCGCCGGCGCAAGCCGTCCAGTTGCCCGCTGGCGCGCCAACGGTACCGACCGGGCCGGAAGGTGGCGCTTCGGCCGCCGACGATGTCAATGCACCCGTGCCCGCCGTTCCGCGCATTGCCATGCTTCGTGCGCAGGTGCTGCTGGATCGCGCGCACTTCTCGCCGGGCGAAATCGACGGCGCGGCCGGCTCCAACAGCCGTCGCGCGATCGCGGGTTTCCAGGCCAGCCGCGGGCTGGCGCCCACGGGCGAACTCGATGTGAAGACATGGGCGGCGCTCGATGGGGACGTGCAACCGGCGCTGGTCCTCTACACGCTCGGCGATGCCGACGTCGCCGGGCCGTTCGCCGCGATTCCCCAGGACATGATGGAGAAGGCGCAGTTGCCGGCGCTGGGCTATGCATCGGTGCAGGAAGCGCTGGGCGAGAAATTCCACGCCAGCCCGGCGCTGCTGCAACGGCTCAATCCCGGCGCGACGTTCGCCGCTGGCGAAGACATCGTCGTGCCCAACGTGCTCGGCGAACCCGAGCTTCCGAAAGCCGACCATGTCCTCGTGGACAAATCCGACGCCACGGTGAGCCTGGTCGATGCCGCCGGCAACACCATCGCGCAGTTCCCGGCGACCATGGGCAGCGAACACGACCCGCTGCCGATCGGCGCGTGGAAGATCCAGGGCGTGGCGAAGGCGCCTGCCTTCCACTACAACCCGGCACTGTTCTGGGATGCCAATCCCGCGCACGCCAAGGCCACGATCGCGCCCGGCCCCAACAACCCGGTCGGCGTAGTCTGGATCGACCTGTCCAAGGACCAATACGGCATCCATGGCACGCCGGAACCCGCGACCATCGGCAAGACCCAGTCGCACGGCTGCATCCGGCTGACCAACTGGGACGCGCTGGCGCTGTCGCATGCGGTCGCGCCCGGAACGGACGCGCTGCTTCAGGATTGACGCGCCGCTCACCGTCGCCAACGCATGGACCACGGACGCCAACGATGAAAAGCCTGCTGCTGTTCCTTGCCGGCGTGCTGGTCGGCGCCAATCTCGTCTACTTCGCAATGCATCGCGCGCGCGCGCCGGTCGTCGATACGCCGCCCGATGCAGTCGTTGCCTCGGCCGACCGTGCGGCCGCCGGCGCGTCGCCATCGGCGCCTGCCACCAGCGCACCTGCGACCGCAGCGCCGGCATCCGCATCCCCAATGGTGACAGCCCCGCCGCTGCCGGCAACCACGTCGACGCCGTCCGCAACCCCTGCGCCACCAAGCGCACCCATGGCGGCATCGCCCATGCCGCCACTGTCGCCTGGCGCCCTGCTGCTGCCGGTCGCAGGCATCCGCGCCGACCAGCTGACCGACACCTTCAACGACACGCGCGATGGAACGCGCCGGCACGAAGCCCTCGACATCATGGCGCCGCGCGGCACACCGGTGCTGGCGGCCTCCGACGGCACCGTGGCCAAGCTGTTCACCAGCGTGGCTGGCGGCTTGACGGTCTACGAATTCGACCCGACGGGTACCTACGCCTACTACTACGCGCACCTGGATCGCTACGCCCCGGGACTGGCGAACGGCAAGGCGCTCAAGCGCGGCGACGTGATCGCCTACGTCGGCAGTACCGGCAACGCCAGTCCCGATGCGCCGCACCTGCACTTCGCGATCTTCGTACTGGGGCCGGAGAAGCAATGGTGGAAGGGCACACCGATCGACCCCTACCCGCTCCTCGCCCGCCGCTCACCGTAGCCCGGGTAAGCGCAGCGCACCCGGGGTCGCTGGCCATCGATCGCTCAACCACCCACCGCTCGCCCGCCGCTCGCCGTAGCCCGGGTAAGCGCAGCGCACCCGGGGTCGCTGGCCATCGATCGCTCAACCACCCA
>NZ_JAANOY010000090.1 GCF_011320095.1 Cognatiluteimonas telluris
ATTAAGGTCGGCGCCGTCATCGATCCCTTCGGCAATCGGTTCGGGATCATCGAGAATCCGCACTTTGGTAAGAGCGGCAGTCCGTGACGCGCTCTAACAATTCATTCAAGCCGAACATGCTTCGTTCAAGCAAACGCAGCTAGATAAAGCTTAGCTGCGTTTGCTTCCACTACGCATGTCGGCTTAATTCAGGTGTTAGATGCCAATGGGGGCAGCGGCATGACAATCGAGTACAAGATCACAATCCGCTTCGACGGCCTCGATGCTGAGGAACATGAAATTGATCTTTTTACACTCGGCGAGTCATTGCAGGGGATCGCTCGCGTCGCGGGTACCGTGGGAAATCTTGTAGCGACACAGGAATATAGTCGCTACTTCCGATCGCACGAACTCAAAGTTCTCGCCAAAGAATCTCGGGCAAACTGCTTTTCCATCGACGTCGTTTTTGAGTTCATTCGCCAACAGCAGATGTTGTCTGGCGCCTTCCCAGCGGCTCTAACGGGCCTAATTGCATGGCTTTTACACAGAGCGACAAAGAAGGACACATCCGCTCCCGATCTCAGCTCACAGCTGCTCGAAACACTGAAAGAATTGGCAGGCCAGAACGCTGCCCAAACGAATAGATTGCTTGGGATCATGGAGAGAATGGTTGTAGATCTTCGGCCATCCCTTCGGCAAGCATTTGCGCCAGTCGGCGTTTCATGCCGCACTCTTACAATTATTGCTCCGCAGCGATCTGACACCTACGACGAAACGGACAAAGCGGCGCTGCTTCTCCCGTTGAGTGATGAGATCACCGACCTGCAGGACTGGGTTGTCCTAATCACAGAACTTGATCTAGAGCGCGGCACCTGCAAAGCCCGCATCACAACAGAACCAGAGGATCGCCGCATAAACGCGATCATTACGGACCCGTTGTTGAAGCAGCTTAACAGTCCGTACACCTTAGCCATGGCAGCCGGTGAGCCCTTACCAGTCCGAGCCAAGGCGCATTTGCAAGATGGGAATATCAAGCGGCTGTACATCTCTGATGTTGGCATCTAACAATTCATTCAAGCCGAAGCCGCTTCGCGGCTCGGCTTAATTCAGGTGTTAGGTGCTGCTCGGGCTTCTGTTGCTGTAGTGAATGCAATGTAATACAGTGCATTCATCCCCACCGGAGGCCCGCCCATGAGTGTCACCACCATTCGCCTGCAACCTGAGGT
>NZ_JAANOY010000091.1 GCF_011320095.1 Cognatiluteimonas telluris
GTGGATCCCGGACACGGCGCCTAACAATTCATTCAAGCCGAACATGCTTCGTTCCAGCAAAAGGCGGCACTGAAAAGCGTGCCACCTTTTGCCTCCACTACGCATGTCGGCTTAATTCAGGTGTTAGATGCCATGGCCACCATCATCGAAACCGGTTATGCCAACTGACAAGGACTTCGTAGACTACGTTGCCGAGCAAGCTCAGTTGGGAGGCGCTCTTTCCTTCAAGCGGATGTTTGGGGAGTACGGCGTTTACCTGGATGGCAAGGTCATCGCTTTTATATGCGACAACAGCCTCTTCGTTAAGCCAACTGGGGCGACTGACATAATTACGCAGGCACTCCCCAAGCGGTCGCCTTACCCACAGGCGAAGCCCTATCCGGTGGCTGACGAACTGCTGGATGACTCTGATGCGCTAAAGTCGCTGCTCGTGCGAACGGCGCAAGATTTACCGCTGCCAAAACCCAAGAAGCTCAGGTCTTCCGCAAAAGGGTCTGGCATCTAACAATTCATTCAAGCCGAACCTGCTTCGTTCCAGCAAAAGGCGGCACTGAAAAGCGTGCCACCTTTTGCCTCCACTACGCAGGTCGGCTTAATTCAGGTGTTAGGGCGCTATGGCAACAACAATGCTACTGCTAGTTCTGCCGATCGGCTTCTTTGTTCTCGCCCTTCTCTTCATCGCCGCTGTATGGACGACCCCACGGCGCACCAAATGGCTTGGTATCGCAACCATTGCCGCAGCAGCTCCCTTTTTCTTTTGGCTTGGCGCTTTTTCCGAGCAGTTCGGAGCAGGTCAGTGCTACTCCAACGCAATGGGTATGATCGCTAATGCCGTTGAGCAGACTGGCTCGCCCCAAGAGCTATCCAAGAAGATCCGGGATCTGCCAATGCACGGCTACGAGACAGTATGCTCGGACGTGGAGGCAGCAGCAGCGGGCCTACCCAATGCGGGCGCGCCCTAACAATTCATTCAAGCCGAACCCGCTTCGCGGGTCGGCTTAATTCAGGTGTTAGGCCGCTAAGAGCGGGCCCGCTGCGGCCATTCGGCAATTCGGGTTGCTCGCTTCGCTCAGCACCTTGTCGCTTTCGTCCACCCTCTTCGGTCGCGCTTGGAGTCATCTAAGCGGCGCTCGTATCTCTACGCGGCAGTTCTGGCGATCGAGGTTACCGGCGGCAT
>NZ_JAANOY010000092.1 GCF_011320095.1 Cognatiluteimonas telluris
GCACGCTGGGCGGCCGCACGGTCGGCGGCGGCGCGCTGGGCGGCGGCCTGCTGGTCGGCCGCCTGCTGCGCGGCCAGTTGCTGGGCCGCCTGCTGCTGTGCCTTCTGCTGGTCGGCCAGGCGCTGCTTCTCCAGTTCGGCCTGCTTCTTCGCGTTTTCCTCGGTCTTGGTCGCCTGGTCGGCGGTGCGCTTGGCCAGGGCGGCCTGGCCATCGGCGATCGATTGCTTCAGGCGTGGCAACGCCGGCGCCTTGGGATCGGCCTTCTCCATCAGCGCATACAGGCGCTGGGCTTCGGTGAAATCGTCGCGACTGATGCTCTGTTCGGTGGCGATCAACGCGTAGGGCAACAGGTCGGTCAGCGCGCTGGCGATCGCGGCATCGTTGGGCGCCTTGTCGCGCAGGGCCAGGTAGTACTCCATCGCGTTGTTGCCCGGCGGCGCGTACAGGCGCTGCTCGCGCAGGGCGCTGCTGGCCGCGGCGCGCAGCTGGTCGGCGCCCATCGCGGCGACCTGCGCCGACACGGCCGTAGCCGGGGGCGCGACGGCCTGGGTGGCGGCCGGTCCGCTCGTGGCGGGCACGGTGGTGCCCGTTTCATCCTTCTTGCCGCAACCGGCGAAGGCGACCATGACGACCAGGCACCCCGCCCAACGGAGCGCCTGCGCTCCGGACGACCGTGCCTGCAAAGGCTTGGCAACAAACATTGGGACACTCCCCTGGGTGTGCGGTGGACGCACGTGTGCGTAGCACGCGGCAGGCGGAGGCGTTTGTCAACTCCCTGCGGCGCTGTGGACCGGTAGATCGCTACTTTCCGATGCAGAAGCTCGAAAAAATGTGACCCAGTAGCGCATCGGCGACGACGCGGCCGGTGATTTCGCCCAGCGCGTCGTGGCTGCAGCGCAGGGCTTCGGCCGCGAGGTCGACGGCGCCGGCGGCCAGGGCCGCGCGGGTCGCCTGGAGTTCGTCGCCGGCGCGACGCAGCGCGTCGACGTGGCGCGCGCGCGCGGTGAACGTGCCCTGCGGGCCGCTGTCGGCGGCCGCATCGCCCTGGGCGAGTCGCCGCAGATGCGCATGCAGGGCATCCAGGCCCTCGCCGCTCAGGGCCGAGACGAGCAGGGGGCCGCCAGCACCCTCGCCGGGCCGGGACGCTCCTGCTGG
>NZ_JAANOY010000093.1 GCF_011320095.1 Cognatiluteimonas telluris
CGCCTTTTCGGTCTGGGTGCTGTGGGCCAATATCCGAGCGAGAATGCGTGAAGCCCGTAGCCGTAGCGCCTAACAACTCATTCAAGAGGGAAGCCGCTTCGCGGCTCCCCTTAATTCAGGTGTTAGGCCCCGCATGAATAATTCTCGAGCATTCGCGGTATTCCACTTCGCGCTGACGGCTCTCTTGTCCGTTGCGGCCTTCATGTTTCTTCCCGGCTACCGCATTTGGTCTTTAGCCAGTCTGGCCAATCTGCTCGTCGCCTGTTGTTTGGTGGCGACTTGGACCCAACGCAAAATTCTGTGCGGCGGCTTCGCGACGGCTGCGATTGTTGGCTTGGCGGCCAGTTCGCTTACCCTTCCGTCTGGTGCCGTGCGCGAGGAAGGTATCTTGTTATTCGTTCTGGCATTCATCGCCATGCCCTTTGTCGCATACAGCGTGTATCGGTCGCAGCTAGAGGCGGCGGCCTAACAATTCATTCAAGCCGAACTTGCTTCGTTCCAGCAAAAGCGTGGCATAAAATGCCTGCCGCGCTTTCGCTTCCACTACGCAAGTCGGCTTAATTCAGGTGTTAGACCTATGCCCAATGATTCCGGCAGTTCGAGAGAAGGGCAGATGATGCTTTATCAGATCACTGTCGGTGACTTGACCTATTTCAAGTCTCAGCAATGGTCCCTTACGAATCATTGCTTTCTGTTGCTCGTTGGCCTTCTTGGAGCAAGACAACTTCTCGCCAAGCCTATTGAGGCATGGGAGCTTGCGGTTCTCGTGGCTCTAGTTGCCTGCGTAGTCATTGCTGGCCTCACCCTGCTCAACAAGCTTCAGCACTCTATTGTTGTTCGTCAGGCTCGCCTGGATGCGGCACGCGAAAAGCTTGGACTAGAGTTCTATGCCACTTGGGCGGCAAAGGCCAAGAGCACCGAGTACGTGCATGCAGTTTGGATCCTGCGTGGCGCGCTTATGATTGGTGGACTTGTTGTCTGCTGGCTGTTGTTTCAAGGTGCATAGGGGTGAATTAACACTCCAAGTGCAACACCCCTGACCGCTGAAGTCGTTGGAGTGGCGTTTCATAGCCATAGCGTTTTCTCGGTCGGCGGTTGAGCTTGGTCGTGGCTCTGTCGCAGTCTGCCTGG
>NZ_JAANOY010000094.1 GCF_011320095.1 Cognatiluteimonas telluris
TCTTCTCTTCCCGGAGTGATCCCCTTCAGTCTGCCAGCTCGCCGCTTCTTCCTTGGGCGTCGCAGGTGTTGCACTTACTTTGTTAACCTGCGAGGCCTAACAATTCATTCAAGCCGAAGCCGCTTCGCGGCTCGGCTTAATTCAGGTGTTATGCACCACAGGGGAGATCATCGTGCGTCAAATTGCCACCATTGCTCTGCTTGTGAGCGCGCTACTCGCATTTGGGCCAGTCAATGCACAGAAGGCTCCGCAAATTCAGTCACAGTCGTCGACTGTCACCGGTACCGCCACTAAGGACACAAATCCTGAACTTGTAGCCGCAAGGCAACAGGTCGCGCTGTTGCAAGCTCAACTGGATGTGACCCAAAGGTTTCAAGAGTCCATGATCGAGACCGTCTATTGGGCACTCGGCGGAATATTTGTTGTTGTCGGCCTGCTGCTCGGCTTCGGTTGGTTCGCTAACTTCAAGGTCTACGAGCGGGACAAAGAAGCTTTGAAAGCGGAACTGCAAAGCGCAATCAATTTAAAGACAGCGGAACTTGATTCGTCCGTTTCTGCAAAGGCTGGAGAGCTCTCAGAGGCTGTTTCAAAGCAAGTTGAAGCTGCGGTCGCAAATTCTGAGAGGACTGTAACCGCAGTTATTACAAAGCTATCCGACCAGATTTTTGGACTGGAGTTGATCAATCTTAAAGGCAAAATGGAAGACACCTCCAGCGATAGCATCGCCCTGTCCCACGCCTTAAGTACACTTCGGCTCTGCGCGTCAAGAAGCGTAGATGAAGTGCCGGACATCATCCATTTCATGCTGAAGCGAATTGACAAGGGCGGGAAACTAACTGCAAGAGAAATCACATCTCTAAATAAGCTGTTGGATTCGCTCCCGCCCCACTACGCAACGCTGACGGAAAAGTTGCGCGCAAAAGTTGTTGCCTCAGACATCTTCTAGTGGTGCATAACAATTCATTCAAGCCGAAGCCGCTTCGCGGCTCGGCTTAATTCAGGTGTTAGGCCCCGCACGAAGGGAACTCAATGACCAGCATCCTTTTCAACTTCTGGCTGCGCCGCTTCTCGCTTGTTTTCGCAATCGCATGTGTTGCACTAGCTCTGCTGGAGAGGCT
>NZ_JAANOY010000095.1 GCF_011320095.1 Cognatiluteimonas telluris
GGTGAATTAACACTCCAAGTGCAACACCCCTGACCGCTGAAGTCGTTGGAGTGGCGTTTCATAGCCATAGCGTTTTCTCGGTCGGCGGTTGAGCTTGGTCGTGGCTCTGTCGCAGTCTGCCTGGCGAATGCGTGCCAGGCTCTTGCGCTTCGGGAAGTACTGGCGGAGCAAGCCGTTGAAATTCTCGTTGCTGCCCCGTTGCCACGGATGGTGTGGGTAGGCAAAGTAACACTGCACGCCTAGCGCCTGCTCGAGCTCCCGGTACCCGTGAAACTCGGTGCCGTTGTCCCAGGTGATGGTCTTGAACGGCAGGCCGCTGCTGCCGATCGCACGGACGGCCGCGCGGTTCACCGCCAACACGGTGCGGTGCGGCAACCACGCCACGATGGCATAGCCTGTACTGCGCTCGACCAGCGTCAACAGGCAGGCCCGTTCGCCAGCTGCACCCATCACCGTGTCGCCTTCCCAATGACCGATCTCTTCGCGCGCCTCCACGGCGTGTGGGCGCGTATCGATCATGGGTTTGTTGGCTAGTTTCCCGCGCTTTTCCGGGCCATGCGTGCGTTTGCGCCGGCGCTTTCCACCCTGTCGCAGGTGCATGTACAGCCGGCCGCCCTGGCGCTGGTTTCGCCGCACATGGCGGTAGATCGTCATGTGGCTCAGCCGTACACCCAGTTGCTCAGCCAACTGGCTGGCGATCTGTTCCGGGCTCCACTGTCGCTGGCCCAGGAGCACTTCGACGTGGGCATACACCTCCGCCGCGTGGTGCTTCACCCGGCGGCTGCGCCGGCGTCGCCCATTGGCGTGTTCGTGCGCCTTGCTTGGCACATACAGCGGCCGCGGCCGGTTGGGGTCAATGGTCGCATTGCGCCGGACCTCGCGGCTGATGGTGCTCGGGCTGCGCTGCAATGCATGGGCAATCGCGCGGAGCGAGCGCCCTTCCCGCTTCAGCATGGACAGGGTGTATCGTTCCGCCTCGGTGAGCTGGCAGTACTTCAAGGATCTTCTCTTCCCGGAGTGATCCCCTTCAGTCTGCCAGCTCGCCGCTTCTTCCTTGGGCGTCGCAGGTGTTGCACTTACTTTGTTAACCTGCG
>NZ_JAANOY010000096.1 GCF_011320095.1 Cognatiluteimonas telluris
TCGGGGACTGCGAGCGCCCCGCCTTGATGCCGCCAATAACCTCGATCGCCAGGACTGCCGCGTGGAAATACGAGCGCCGCTTAGGTGACTCCAAGCGCGACCGAAGAGGGTGGACGAAAGCGACAAGTTACTCACCGAAGCGAGCCAATTCGAACCGCCGCATTGCCACAACAAGCCTGCTCTTAGCGGCCTAACACCTGAATTAAGCCGACTTGCGTAGTGGAGCAAACATGGCAAGCTCTTTCTGCCATGTTTGTGGAACGAAGCAAGTTCGGCTTGAATGAATTGTTAGACCTCTAGCAGTCGAGGCAAGATGGAAAATGTGTGCGTGCTGTTAGGTGGGTCATAAACGTACTGATAATCCACAAGATCAGACAAATCAGGCGGGTCTATAGGGTTTTCTGCATATGGGTTGTGGTAGGCGCTCATATGGGTCTCCTTTGCTCCGCCTGTTTCTAGAACACAAACAGCGCTGATCCCACGACATGTATTTTTCGTCAGCTTCTGACCTGGGCCAAAAGCTTCGCCGGCCAGGGTGAAGAAGCCTTTCTGATTGAGTGCAAGGTAAAGCTGTGGGCTTCCGAACATCGCCTTTGTAACAGTGAACTCGTCAATGAAGTTAATCAGTCCAGCGTTGTTGTAGACGACGACGATGGCTGCGACACCACGCTTTGCGTGGGCGCGAAGTTGCATATATGCCTCGGCAAGCTTTTGCCGCACTCTTTTTGCGGGAGCAAGGCCTAGTCCAGACTCGACACAAGAATCGAAAGTTTCCCTCAATCGATCTTTTTCGTTTGCGTCAAGTTGCTTAATCTCGGCAACGATCGGTCGCCGGCGGATCTGAACCCAATAATCAGGAGACTTTAGTTCGCCCTCGGCGATCCTCCCGAAACGGATCCCGCGAATATTGCAATGCTTCTCAAAGAGGATTTCCGAGACGGTCGTGATCGTCATCTAGGGGTCTAACACCTGAATTAAGCCGAGCCGCGAAGCGGCTTCGGCTTGAATGAATAGTTAGGTGCTGCCTCGTGAGTTCTCGTAGTGATGCCAGATACGCAGAATGACGAGAGCAGAGCCATGCACCGTGTA
>NZ_JAANOY010000097.1 GCF_011320095.1 Cognatiluteimonas telluris
TCTCATGGCGCCGGAATTCGCCGCGGCAGCCGCGGCTTCGGCGGCCGCGCTCGGGGTGCCGTCGGCGGGGGCGGCGGTCACGGCGTCGGCGCTGGCGGACGCGTCGGGTGCCGGCGCCTGCTGGCAGGCGGCCAGGGGCAGCAGCAGCGACAACAACAGGGCAATGCGCGTCATGGAGGGCTCCGGTCAGGGCTGCGTGGGTGCGCGCCGGGCGGCACGCCGTTGGTCGATCAGCTGGCGGGCGATGCGCAGCCCGTCTTCGTGGGTGGCGGCGGTGATGCGGTAGCGTCCATCGATGATCAGCGTCGGCGTGCCTTCGACACCGCTGCGCAACGCGAATTGCCGCGCGTGCTCAAGCTTGGCTTCGACCTCCGGGCCCTGCATGTAGGCGCTGGCCCTGGCCGGGTCGATGCCGCGCTCGCCGTAATAGGCCGCTAACTCCGACACGCTGGGGTTCATCGGCAGCAGGCCATCGGCGTGGATCGCCTGGTACATCGCGTCATGGGTCCGGGCCAGCACGCCGAAGTGTTCCGCGGCGAAATAGGCGCGCGCGAAGTTGTCGCCCGCGGTGAACACCGCCGGGACATAGGTGAAGCGCACGTCGGCCGGCAGCGTCCGCGCCCAGGCCTTGAGCTCGGGCTGGAACTGCGCGCAGTGCGGGCACCAGTAGCCGAACACCTCGACCACCTCGACCTTCCCGGCCAGCGGCGCATAGGGCTGGCCATCGGCGATGACGACGTAATCGATGCCCTCGACTGGCGCGGCCGCGGGTGCCGCCGAGGCCGCGAGCACGAACAGGCCCGCCAGCAGGCAGCCCAGGATGACCGGCAACGGGCGGATCGTGCGCATGGGGCGTGACGGATCTCGTTCAGTGGGCCGGATGGAACGACGCCGGCCAAGGAGTTTGGCCGGCGCTGGGGGTCAGGCGTCGTGAACGCGGGCGCGTCGCGGTGCGACCGCGCGCACTGGCGCTCAGGACTGGTTGGCGGCCGGTGCGGGGACCGCCGGTGCGGTGGTGGCCGGTGCGGCCGGGGCCGGCGCCGTGGGCGCCGGCGCGGCAACC
>NZ_JAANOY010000098.1 GCF_011320095.1 Cognatiluteimonas telluris
CTGGGGATCGGATAGACGTCATCGCGTGTCCTGGTGGAGAGCTCGCATTTGTTCTCCCCGCCAGTGACCGCTAACAATTCATTCAAGCCGAAACCGCTTCGCGGTTCGGCTTAATTCAGGTGTTAGGGGGCAAATGTGGCGAAACTAATTTCGGGACTCGGAAAAGCGGCGTTCGTTGTTGTAATGCTGTTAGCCATTGTCTTCGGCAAGCTTCTAGGTCGCGCCGCGAGTAAACCATCCAACGAAGAGCTACTCGATAGTTTGGCTATAAAAGCCAACAAAGCACTTCCAATGATGCTCGACAAAGAAACGCGCCTAAACCCGGTCACTGCTGTCGGCGGCAAGAGAATGATCTATAGGTACACTCTCGTTAATTACAGCTCCGATCGATTAACCGCGGCGAATATTGCTGCCATTAGGAAGCAAACTGTCAACGAGACCTGCGCCAATCAAACTAAGAACTTGCTAGCTAAAAATGTAGAACTTGAGTTTGCTTACAACAGCAACGATGGAGTACGGGTGCTGGACTTAGTGGTTCGCCCCAATGCGTGCATATTTGACCCTTACTTAGGCGGCTATTCCGTTGCCCCCTAACAATTCATTCAAGCCGAAGCCGCTTCGCGGCTCGGCTTAATTCAGGTGTTAGGCCCCGCACTGAGGAAACTAGTGGCTCTAACTGAACCGGCGAGCCTATGAATTATTTGCTATCCGCTCTACGGCGTTACTTTATTCCGCTGCTAATGCTCGTAGTGGCATGTATGACGTTGGCTCAAGATCCAGATCGCCCAATTAGTAAGAGCATTCCCATAGTTCCTGGTGAGCATCGGTACGCCGTTGCCGCAGCCTTTGCTGTGCTTGGCCTGGTACTTGCATTTATCATTCGGGTATCTGAAAGGCGTCGCACGCGGCCAAGCTCGGGCGAGGGGTGAATTAACACTCCAAGTGCAACACCCCTGACCGCTGAAGTCGTTGGAGTGGCGTTTCATAGCCATAGCGTTTTCTCGGTCGGCGGTTGAGCTTGGTCGTGGCTCTGTCGCAGTCTGCCTGGCGA
>NZ_JAANOY010000099.1 GCF_011320095.1 Cognatiluteimonas telluris
AATCGCTCAAAGGGATGGGTCTAACAATTCATTCAAGCCGAACATGCTTCGTTCCAGCAAAAGGCGGCACTGAAGAGCGTGCCACCTTTTGCCTCCACTACGCATGTCAGCTTAATTCAGGTGTTAGCCTTCATGGGGAGAAGGTCGTGAATCCAGCAACGATAATTACGGGAGCACTTCTAGCGCAGGTGCTGCTCGGCTTACTTATGTTCATTGCCGCTAGCATTATGCGGGCGCACGCACCAAGAACAGCAACATTTCGCGGCGAGCCAGCAAGCGGCGAGTACATCTGGCTGATTCTAGTTTTGCTTCTGGTTTCGGTTACCACGCTCGTGTTTACACATTCACTATCTGGCTTTTGGGTCGGCCTGTTCCAGAACACTCACTTTGCTGGCCTCCCTGACTCTACCGCTACTCTCATCGTGTTCCTCATCGACATTGTAGTTACTACGCTTCTAGTGGCTAACACCGGCGGCAGCGTAGATAGTCCATTTCAACCAGTCTTCTTTCTAATTCCCACGCTAGCCTTGCTGCTATTCGAGTCATCTCTTCGGGTCGTAATCTATGCCGCGCTTGTGGGGGTTTCCTTTACATTTCTGCTGGTAATGGAGGATTCGCTGCCTATGACGCAACGTGCGGGAGGAAAGCAGGCCTATGGGTTTGTTTCACTTGGCGCACTCGCCTTGGCAGTCCTAATCGGCCTACTCACGCGGATCTGTCCAGGCGGCGTTTGCTGAAGGCTAACTATTCATTCAAGCCGAACCCGCTTCGTTCCAGCAAAAGGCGGCACTGAAAAGAGTGCCACCTTTTGCCTCCACTACGCAGGTCGGCTTAATTCAGGTGTTAGGCCCCGCAATGGAACTTATGCGCAACGTTTGGATTTACCTTGCCGTTCTCATCGCACTGGCTGGTGTGGTCATCCACCTCGGGGCGCTCTGGGCTGGCCCATCATGGTTT